>NZ_JBXAQS010000002.1:0-539233 GCF_058807475.1 Brevundimonas sp. GW821-FHT12C05 | reverse complement strand
AGCCACGGCGGCGCGAACCGGCGCGGCCGCAACGGGCGGCGGAACCACGGCAGGGGCGGGCGCCTCGGCGACGGGCTCAGGCTGGGCGACGACGGCATCCGCCGGAGCGGCGATCTCGGGCGAGACCGGCGGCGCGGCCACGATGGACGCCGCGGGCGCGGGCGTCTCGGCCGGCGACCGCGTCAGGGCCCAGGCGCCGACGGCCACCGCCGCCAGGGCGGCCACGCCGCCGCCGACGTAGAGCGGCAGACGCCCGGAGGGTCTTCCTCGCGCCGCGGCGATCCCGGCGCTTGCGGCGCGGGGCGGCGCGACAACCACGATATCGGCCAGGGGCTCGACCTCGGGGGCGGGCGTCGGGACCGGAGCGGCGACGGGCAGCGGCGCGGGTTCCGGCTCGGGCAGAGGACGCACGGCGAGGTCTGGAGCGGTCGCGGCGGGCGCAGGCTCGGGCTTCGGCGCCGGGCGTTCGGGTTCAGGCGCCGGCGTCGGTGCGGGTCTCGGCGCGGCCGGGGCGGCGCGCGGGATCATCGAACCGCTGAGGATGCCCGACGGCCGGAGCGGGGCGGCGCGGGGCTTCGGCGGTTCAGGCAGGGGCGGCAGGGTCCCGCCGCGTGGCAACGGCCCGGCGCGGAACACCGTCGCGGGCGGGCGACCCCAGGTCACCGAGCGGCGGAAAGACTCCGGCTGGGCCTGGCCGTTGACGGGCGAACCGTTCGGCTTGGGATCGTTCTGGTTGGACATGCAGGCTCCCGCGCCGTGTACGGCGCGTTTCTCAAACGCGGACTGCCGACGAAGGTGGCCGCCGATCTGGCCGCTTTCGTGACGGTCTACAGCGAAACGGCCGGGTCGGACACCGTCCAGCCCGGCCCCGGGGTTCGCTAGTTCTTCAGCCGGTAGCCGGTGCGGAACATCCAGCCGATGATGGCCAGGCAACCGAAGAGGAAGCCCAACGTCGCCGTCAGGCTGACGCCGATCCCCACGTCCCCGGACCCGTAGAAGGTCCAGCGGAATCCGGAGATCAGATAGACGACGGGGTTGAAGTGGGTGATCGTCCGCCACGGCTCCGGCAGCATGTGGATCGAATAGAAGGACCCGCCCAGGAAGGTCAGCGGCGTCACGACCAGCATGGGAATGAACTGCAGCTGTTCGAAGCTCTGCGCCCAGATCCCGATGATGAAGCCGAACAGGCTGAAGGTTGTCGAGATCAGAACCAGGAACAGCAGCATCTCGATCGGATGCAGGATCTGCAGCGGCACGAAGAGGGCCGCCGTGGCCAGGATGATCAGCCCCAGCACCGCCGACTTGGTCGCCGCCGCCCCGACATAGGCCAGGACGATCTCCAGCGGACTGACGGGCGCCGAGAGCAGTTCGTAGATCGTGCCGGTGAATTTGGGGAAGTAGATGCCGAACGAGGCGTTGAAGATCGACTGGGTGAACAGGCTCAGCATGATCAGCCCGGGCACGATGAAGGCGCCGTAGGGCACGCCGTCGATCTCGGTCATCCGCGATCCGATCGCCGAGCCGAAGACCACAAAATACAGGGCCGTGGTGATGACCGGCGTCACGATGGACTGCCAGACCGTGCGCAGGGCGCGCGCCATCTCGAAGCGGTAGATCGCCCAGACGCCGTAACCGTTGAACGCCATCACGCCGCCTCCGACTTCGACTGGTGGACCAGGCCCACGAAAATATCCTCCAGCGAGCTCTGGCGCGTACTCAGGTCCTTGAACCCGACGCCGATGTCGCTGAGCCGCCGCAGCAGGGACGGCACGCCGGTTCGCTCGGCGTTTGAGTCGAAGACATACTCCAGCTCGGCCCCGTCCGACTTGAGCTCCAGGACCCAGTCCGACAACTCGGCGGGCAGGACTTCCAGCGGCTCCTGCAGTTGCAGGGTCAGGGTCTTGCGGCCCAACTTCTTCATCAGGGTCGTCTTGTCCTCGACCAGGATCAATTCGCCCTTGAGGATCACGCCCACCCGGTCGGCCATCTCCTCGGCTTCCTCGATATAGTGGGTGGTCAGGATGATGGTCACGCCGCGCTCGCGCAGCTTGCGGACCATCTCCCACATGTCCTTGCGCAGTTCGACGTCGACGCCCGCCGTGGGCTCGTCGAGGAACAGGATGTCGGGCTCATGGCTCAGGGCCTTGGCGATCATGACCCGGCGCTTCATGCCGCCGGACAGGGTCATGATCTTGGCGTCCTTCTTGTCCCACAGGCTGAGGTCGCGCAGCAGCTGCTCGATATAGGCCGGGTTCGGCGCCTTGCCGAACAGGCCCCGGCTGAAGGTCACCGTCGCCCACACCGTCTCGAAGGCGTCAGTGGTCAATTCCTGCGGCACCAGGCCGATGACGGTGCGCGCCTTGCGGTAGGCCTTCTGGATGTCATGGCCGTCGGCCGTCACCGTGCCGCTGGTGGGCGTGACGATGCCGCAGACGATCGAGATCAGGGTGGTCTTACCCGCCCCGTTCGGTCCGAGAAGCGCGAAGATTTCGCCCTTGGCGATCGTCAGATCGACGGGCTTGAGGGCTTGCAGCCCGGATTTATAGGTCTTCGTCAGACCTTCGATGGTGATGGCGGCCGGCATGGGGTCCCTCTCCCTGGGGCCCGCAGATATGCGCCGACCCCGGTCCGGACAAGGGCGCCGCGGCTCCAGCGGAGCTATATCTTTTCGCCACACGCCGCCGGTCGCGGAACCTGGATCGCCGCCGCGTATTCCCGCGCAGGACACGCTAACATCCGGACGTGCCCCCGCGCCGCTGAAGGAGCCTCGCATGTCTCGTACCGGCCTCGCCCTCGTCTCCGTCCTCGCCCTTTCGCTCGCCGCCTGCGGCACGGAGTCGACGCTGGATCCCGCCGCCGGCTACGGCGCCGATCCGGTGCTGCCCGCGCCCAGCCACACCCTGCTCCCGACGGTCAATATCGCCGACGCCGCCGGCTGGCCCGAAGGCCGGACCCCGGTCGCGGCACAGGGCTTCCGGGTGCAGGCCTTCGCCGCCGGGCTGAACCATCCGCGCTGGCTCTACCGTCTGCCCAACGGCGACATCCTGGTGGCCGAAACCAATGCGCCGCCCAAGCCCGAGGGGTTGGACGACGGCGCCGGGGGCGGTTTCCGCGCCTGGGCCCAGAGACTGGTGATGAAGAAGGCCGGCGCGCGCACGCCCAGCCCCGACCGCATCACCCTGCTGCGCGACACCGACGGCGACGGCGTGGCCGAGACCCGGTCGGTCCTGCTGGAGCACCTGATGTCGCCCTTCGGCATGGCCCTGGTCGGAGACACCCTCTACGTCGCCAACGCCGACGCCGTGGTGGCCTTCCCCTACCAGACCGGCCAGACGCGGATCGAGGCCGCGCCGCGCAAGATCGCCGACCTGCCCGCGGGCCGGAACCACCACTGGACCAAGAGCCTGGTCGCCAGCGCCGACGGATCGCGCCTGTATGTCGGGGTCGGGTCGAACTCCAACATCGGCGAGAACGGGATGGACGAGGAAACCGACCGCGCCGCCATCCTGGAGATCAATCCGGCGACCGGCGCGCGCCGGGTCTACGCCTCGGGCCTGCGCAATCCGGTGGGGCTGGCGTGGCAGCCGGACAGCGGCCGGCTGTGGGTGTCGGTCAATGAGCGGGACGAGCTCGGCAACGATCTGGTCCCCGACTACATGACCTCGGTCACGCCCGACGGCTTCTACGGCTGGCCGTTCAGCTACTACGGCCAGATCGTCGACACCCGGGTGGAGCCGCAGGATCCCGCCCTCGTCGCCCGGGCGCTGCGGCCCGACTATGCACTGGGCGCCCACACCGCCTCGCTGGGCCTGACCTTCGGCGAGGGGGCGCTGTTCCCGGCCCGCTATCGCGGCGGAGCGTTCGTCGGCCAGCACGGCTCGTGGAACCGCAAGCCGCGCAACGGCTACCGCGTCCTGTTCGTGCCCTTCGCCAACGGCGTGCCGTCCGGCCCGCCCGAGGACATCCTGACCGGCTTCATCAGCGCCCAGGACAAGGCCATGGGCCGTCCGGTCGGGGTGCAGTTCGACCGGACCGGCGCCCTGCTGGTCGCCGACGACGTGGGCAACGTCATCTGGCGCGTCTCGCCCGCCGCCTGACAGGCGAAGGCCCCGGCGGATCACTCCGCCGGGGCCTTGCATCATTCAACCGGGATCAGCTCAGCGGTTCGACCACGATGACCGGCGGCGGGGGGGCCGGGGTCGGAGTCACGGTCGGCGCCGGGGCGGCCGGAGCGCTGTTCAGCGTCGAGGTCACCGGCGACGGCGCGGGCGCGGCGACGCGCGGAGCCGGCGCGGGAGCGGGCGTCTCGGCGCGAGGCGCGGCGCGGCGGGCCGCCGGGGCTTCACGACGGACCGGCGCGGGCGCGGCCTCACGCACGGGCGGCAGGGGCGTGGTGTCGACCGGAGCGGGTTCCGCTGCCATCGGCAGCGGAGCCGGGGTCGTCGGCAGGACCGGAGCGGTCGCCGCCGCTTCGGCCAACGGAGCCTCGGCGACGTCGCCGCCGCCGTTCATCACCATCATGGCGGCGGCGCCGCCGATCACCAGAACCCCGATCGGGGCCAGGATCATCCAGGTACGCATGCCGCCCTTGCGGCGAAGCTGGGCCTTGGTGCGCGCATAAACGGGGACGAAGGTCTCTTCGCCAACGGCGTCAGCGCGGTCTTGGGGATAGGTAATGGACATATCTGTTCCTCCTTGAGCGTGGGTTCCCAACCGCCCCGGAAGAGCGCGGTTCCGCGAACAGGTTGAATGTCCTGAAGAAACACCTTTGCTGACACATATGCGGCGGCAAGCGCCCGGTTTGGCGGCCCTCATCCGGCCAGATGAGGCGACGCGGTGGTCCTCAAGTGACGTTGCGTCACCGCCGCTTCGGCGCCACGCCCAGCCGCAAACCGTTCGCAAACGGCCAAAAACGACGCGTCGATTCTCCCACCGGTTGACCCGGGGGACTGGCTTGTTCATCACCAGAGAGGGCATCTGGCGAGTGGACGTGGCTATGGGTTTGGTGGCGAACATCCGGCGAGACATTCGGTTCGTGAAGGGCCTTCGCCGCCTGCTCGGCCGCATCAAGCCGATCACCATGGACAGCGTCGACCTGGTCTGTGACGACTGGGAAGAGGCCGTCGACAAGTTTTCCGACAACATCGCCATCCAGGACGACCGCCGCTCGATCACCTATCGAGAGCTGGACGCCATGGCCAACCGGTTCGGCCACTGGGCTGTCAGCCGTCGCCTGAAGCGGGGCGACTCGGTCGCCCTGGTGATGCTGAACCGGGCCGAATACATCGCCGCCTGGCTCGGCTTCTCCAAGGTCGGGGTCGGCACGGCGCTGATCAACACCAACCTGACCGGCCACGCCCTCGCCCACTGCCTGACCATCTCCAACGCCTCGCAGGTGGTCACCGACGAGGACTGCTGGCGCAAGGTCGAGGAGGCGCGCCCGCTGGTCGACCGTAACCTGATGCTGTGGGTGCTGGGCCTGTCGGACGCGGACGAGGCGGATGAGCGCCGTGGTCTGGACAAGCCGGTGCGCAGCGGCTCCTCGGTGCGGCCCGCCCGCTCGATCCGCTCGGGCCTGACCAACCGCGACACGGCGTTGTACATCTACACCTCGGGCACCACCGGCCTGCCCAAGGCGGCCCGGATCACCCACGCCCGCGCCCGCACCTATATGCGCGCCTTCGCCGGGGCGACCTCGGGCACCGAGAAGGACGTGACCTTCAACGTCCTGCCCCTCTACCACTCCACCGGCGGCCTGGTCGGCATCGGGCCGGCCCTGCTGAACGGCGGCCGTCTGGTTCTGCGCAAACGCTTCTCGGCCACCAATTTCTGGCCGGACGTGAAGGCCTCGGGCGCGACCCTGTTCGTCTACATCGGCGAGCTGTGCCGTTATCTGGTGAACTGCCCGGAGAATCCGGACGAGCGCGCTCACAAGCTGCGCCTCGCCTTCGGCAACGGCCTGCGTCCCGATGTCTGGGAAGATTTCCAGAAGCGCTTCGCCGTGCCCGAGATCCTTGAGTTCTACGGCTCGACCGAGGGCAACGTCTCGCTGTTCAACTTCGACGGCAAGGCGGGCGCGATCGGTCGTGTTCCAGGCTTCCTGAAGAACCAGATCAACTGCCGGCTGGTCCGCTTCGACATCGATACCGAACTGCCCGTGCGCGGTCCGGACGGTCTGTGCCAACTGGCCAAGCCGGGCGAGGTCGGCGAAGCCCTGGGCATGATCGGCGACGACACCCGCCACGCCTTCTCCGGCTATGCCGACAAGGCGGCGTCCGAGAAGAAGATCCTGCGCGACGTGTTCGCCAAGGGCGACCGCTGGTTCCGCACCGGCGACCTGATGAAACAGGACTCGGACGGCTATATCTATTTCATCGACCGGATCGGCGACACCTACCGCTGGAAGGGCGAGAACGTCTCGACCGCCGAGGTGGAACAACGGCTCGCCGACGCGCCGGGCATCAAGGAGGTCGTGGCCTACGGCGTTCCGGTGCCGGGTCAGGAAGGCAAGGCCGGCATGGTCGCCCTGGTGATCGACGGCCGCTTCTCGGCCAAGGTCTTCGCCGAATGGGTCGACCAGGAACTGCCGTCCTACGCCCGCCCCGCCTTTATCCGCCTGATCAAGTCGGCCGAGACGACCGGGACCTTCAAATACCGCAAGATCGATCTGGTCGCCGACGGCTTCGATCCGGACAAGGTGGACGGCGCCCTCTACGTGCGCGGCGGCAAGAACGGCTACGCCAAGCTGACCGAGGCGGCGCGCGCGGCGATCCTGTCCGGTGAAACCCGGCTCTGATATCGGCGGAATCGCAACCGCAGATTAATCATTAACGGCGATGGTCGGGCTCTCGCGCGCGTTGGGGCTCCCCGTCTTCTCATGTTCCAGATTATCGGCATTGTGCTGCTGTTCGCCCTTGTGTTCGGCAGCTACGCCATCTCGGGCGGCAAGTTCGAGGTGATCCTGCACGCCGCGCCTCACGAGCTTATGGCCATCGGGGGCGCGGGCATCGCCGCCTTCCTGATCTCCAACAGCGTGCCGGTCCTGAAGTCCTCGCTCAGCGGGCTGGGCAAGGCCTTCGCGGGGCCCAAATGGAAGAAGCAGGACTACAAGGACCTGCTGTCGCTGCTGTTCCAGCTGACCAAGACGATGAAGTCCAAGGGCGTCATCGCCCTGGAAAGCCACATCGAGAAGCCGGCCGAGAGCCCCATCTTCCAGAAATATCCCAAGGTGCTGAAGGACCACTTCGCCACCGACTTCATCTGCGACACGCTGCGGATGATGACCATGAACCTGGAGGATCCTCACCAGATCGAGGACGCCATGGAAAAGCAGCTCGAGAAGCACCACCACGAGGCGTCGGGCGCGCCCGGCGCGCTGCAGAACCTCGCCGACGCCCTTCCGGCGCTGGGCATCGTCGCGGCCGTGCTGGGCGTCATCAAGACCATGGGCTCGATCACCGAACCGCCGGAAATCCTCGGCGGCATGATCGGCGGCGCCCTGGTCGGCACCTTCATGGGCGTCTTCCTGGCCTATGGCCTGGTCGGCCCGCTGGCCGCGCGTCTGAAAGCGATCGTCGACGAGGAAGGCGCCTACTACAAGATCATCCAGTCGGTGCTGGTCGCCCACCTGCACGGCAATGCGGCCCAGATCTCGGTCGAGATCGGGCGCGGCGACATCCCCTCGTCGGCCCAGCCCTCCTTCGCCGAAATGGAAGAGACCCTGTCGGCCGCGCCGACCGTATAGCCTCACGGGTTCTTCACGGGCGCTCAACGCCGATCACGGTTCCGGGAACGCAGTCAACCTGCCTGTAGAGGGCGGCACGACGCCATCGACCCCGGTCACCTGACCGCCCGTTCCATGGGGCCGGGGCGGAAAGCCGCCGCCTCCGTATGTTACGCCCGTTCACGAAGCCGTGAGATTTTTACTTGCGCTTCGTCTCACCTTCCCGTTAGCTCCGAGGTGCGAGGACTCATGATCTCGTGAACCTTCTGAAGGATGAAACCCATGCGCATCACTGCTCTGATCGCCGCCTCGGCCGCCGCTCTGGCCCTGGCCGCCTGCCAACCGGCCGCCGAAGAAAAGGCCGCTGACGCCTCGGCCGACGCCGCTGCCGCCGCCGACACCGCCACGGACGCCGCCGCGACCGCCGACCAAGCCGCCGCTGACGCGACCGCCGCCGCCGGCGACGCCGCCGCCCACGCCGCCACCGCTGCTCCGGCCGCTGACGGCGCGATGGCTCCGGCCGCCGCCCCGGCCGCTCCGGCCGCCGCTCCGGCTGCTGCTCACTAAGAGCTTCGAACACGGCCTTCGGGCCTGGTTCGAGAGAAGGGTCGCCCTCACGGGCGGCCCTTTTTCGTTGCCCCCCGCCCGTGTAGGTCGAGGCCATGACCGATGACCGCTCGCCCCGGCTGCTGTGGACCGAAGACGGCGCGCCGCAATCGGGCCGGTTCGGGGACGTCTACTTCTCGCGCGAGGACGGCCTGGCCGAGACCCGCGCCGTCTTCCTGGCGGGTTGCGGCCTGCCCGAGGCGTGGACCGGACGGCGGCGCTTCACGGTGGCCGAGCTGGGCTTCGGCACCGGGCTGAACATCGCCGCCCTGCTGGACTTGTGGCGGCGCGAAGGCCCGCCGGAAGGACGACTGCACATCTTCTCGGTCGAGGGCTTTCCCCTGACGCGCGACGAGGCCGCCCGCGCCCTGTCGGCCTGGCCCGAGATCGCCGACGCCGCCGAGGCCCTGCTGGCCGCCTGGCCCGCCCCGACGCCGGGCCTGCACCGGCTCGACCTGCCCGGCTTCAACGCCACCCTGGATCTGGCGGTCGGCGAGGTGGAGGACGCCCTGACGCAATGGTCCGGCGCGGCGGACGCCTGGTTCCTGGACGGCTTCGCGCCCTCGACCAATCCCGGCATGTGGTCCGACGTGGTGATGGGCCTGATCGCCGCCCGATCGGCCCCTGGCGCGCGCGTGGCCACCTTCACCGTCGCGGGCGCGGTCCGGCGCGGCCTGACCGAGCGGGGCTTCACGGTCGAGAAGCGGCCCGGCCATGGCCGCAAGCGCGAGCGGCTGGAGGCCCGGGCGCCGGGCCAGGTCTCCGATCCCGCCCCGCCCCGGGTCGCCGTCGTCGGCGCCGGCATCGCGGGCGCGGCCCTGGCCCGCGCCTTCGTCGCCCTGGGGCTGCGTCCGACGGTCATCGAGGCCGAGGGGTCGGGCGCGGGCGCTTCGGGCTTCGCGGCGGCCCTGGTCACGCCGCGTCTGGACGCCGGGGACCGGGGCATCGCCGCCCTGTATGCTTCGGCGCTGGAGCGGGCCGCGGCCCTGTACGCCGCCACGCCCGGCGCGGTGCTGAGCCGGGGCGTGCTGCAGCTGGAACAGGCCCCGCGCGACGCGGGTCGTCACGCCAAGATCGCCGCGCAGGACCTGTGGCCCGAAGCGGCCATGGTTCCGCTGGACGCCGCCGCCTGCGCCGCCCGGCTGGGCGAACCGATCGAGACCGGGGGCCTGTGGATGCGCGACGCGATGGCCGTCCAGCCCGCCGCCGTGCTGGACGCCTGGCTGGCGGACGCGGACCGGATCGCCGCCGCCGCGGCCGGGATCGAACCGGGCGACGACGGCTGGCGGATCCTCGCCGCCGATGGGACGACCCTGATGGAGGCGGACATCGTGGTCCTGGCCGCCGGATGGGGCAGCGCGGCCCTCGCCCCCGGCGCGCCGCTGGCGCCCGTCGCCGGGCAGGCGGAGGTGATCGAGGGCGTCGACGGGGGACCGGTCGCCTGGGGCGGCTATGCGGTTCCGACCGGCGCCGGCCTGCTGTTCGGCGCCACCCACGACCGGGGCGTGACCGATCCCGCGCCCTCGGAGGAGGCCGGCCTCCGTAACCGGGCGACCGTGGCGGCGCGCCTGCCCGGACTGGCGGCGCGGATCGAGGCGGCGGGGCCGTCGCAGTCCCGGGTCGCGGTGCGAGCCACGACGCCCGATCGCCTGCCCCTGGCCGGCGCGTTGGCCGACGGTCTCTACATCCTCGGCGGCCTGGGCTCGCGCGGCTTCTGCGCCGCGCCCCTGCTGGCCGAGCATGTCGCCGCCGTGTCGATCGGCGCGCCCTCTCCGCTGGCGCTGGACCTGGCCGCCCGGGTCAAGCCGTCGCGCCTTCCCGGCGCAAAGGGGCTTGCGCAACCCGGCGTATCGTTCGACGGTTGAGCTTGTCGGGGGTCGACATGAGGAAGTGTTCCATGCGCACGCCTGTCCTGACCTGTCTGGGTCTTTCCGCCGCCGCCCTGATGGCCGCCTCCTGCGCGCCGACCGCCACGACCGGGGACAGCGCCGAAGCGCCGCTGGCGCGGCAGTGTTTCAACGTCCAGCAGGTGAGAAACTTCCGACAGGGCCGCATGGATCAGGTGTTCCTGCGCGTGGGCCGCAGCGACGTCTATGAGATGACCGGCGTCGCCTGCCGCGACCTGGACTTCGCCAACCGGATGGCCATCGTGCCCGACTTCGCCGGGGCCGTCGGATCGCGGCTATGCACCGGCGACCTGGCCCGCGTGGTCGTGCCGGGTGCGACCGCGTCGACCGAAGTCTGCCGCGTCCGCCTGACCCGCAGGCTGTCCGATGCGGAGGTTGCAGCCCTGCCCGCCGCCTACAAGCCCTAGGCTTTCTGGGCGTAGCCGAGGCGCTGGTTCAGCTTCTCGATCAGGTCGATGGCCGTGTCGGCGATGACCGAGCCAGGCGGATAGACGGCGGCCGCGCCGCTTTCGAGCAGCGGCTGCACGTCTGACGGCGGGATCACCCCGCCGACCACGATCATGATGTCGGACCGGCCCAGCTTCTCCAGCTCGGCCTTCAGCTCGGGCACCAGCGTCAGATGGCCGGCCGCCAGCGAGGAGGCACCGACGGCGTGGACGTTCTTCTGCACGGCTTCCTGCGCCGCCTCGGCCGGGGTCTGGAACAGGGAGCCGGCGGTGACGTCGACGCCCAGGTCGCCATAGGCGGTGGCGACCACCTTCTGGCCCCGGTCGTGGCCGTCCTGACCCAGTTTGGCGATCAGGATGCGCGGCGGGCCGCCGTCGTTCTCGATGAAGGCGGCGACCATGTCGCGGGCCCTGGAGATCTTCGGATCGTTCCCGGCCTCTTTCGCATAGACGCCCGAGACGGTCTTCACGGTGGCGATGTGGCGGCCGAAGGCAGCCTCCAGCGCGTCCGAGATCTCGCCCACCGTGGCCTTGGCCCGGGCGGCCTCGACGGCCAGCTGCAGCAGGTTGTCCGTCCCGTGCGCGCCCTTGGTCAGGGCGCCGAGGGCGGCCTCGGTCGCCGCCTCGTCGCGTTCGGCGCGCAGGCGCTTTAGCTTGTCGATCTGCGCGGCCAGCACGGCGGCGTTGTCGACCTTCAGCATCGGGATGTCGTCGGGGACGTCGTTGAAATAACTGTTCACCCCGACCACGGTCTGCTGGCCGGTGTCGATGCGCGCCTGGGTCTTGGCCGCCGATTCCTCGATGCGCAGCTTGGGAATGCCGGCCTCGATGGCCTTGGCCATGCCGCCCAGGGCCTCGACCTCGGCCATGTGGGCGCGGGCGCGCTCGGCCAGTTCGTGGGTCAGGCGCTCGACGTAGAAGCTGCCGCCCCAAGGATCGATGACCTTGGTCAGGCCGGTCTCCTGCTGGAGCAGGATCTGGGTGTTGCGGGCGATCCGGGCCGAGAAGTCGGTCGGCAGGGCCAGGGCCTCGTCCAGGGCGTTGGTGTGCAGGGACTGGGTCTGGCCGCCCGCCGCCGCCATGGCCTCGACCATGGTGCGCGAGACGTTGTTGAACACGTCCTGAGCGGCGAGGCTCCAGCCGGAGGTCTGGCAGTGGGCGCGCAGGGAGAGGGAGCGCTGATCCTTGGCGCCGAATTTCGATACCGCCTCGGCCCACAGCAGGCGGCCGGCGCGCATCTTGGCCACCTCCATGAAGTAGTTCATGCCGATGGCCCAGAAGAAGGACAGGCGCGGCGCGAACCGGTCCACGTCCATGCCCGCCTCGACCCCGGCCTTCAGATATTCGATGCCGTCGGCGAGGGTGTAGGCCAGCTCCAGGTCCGCCGAGGCCCCGGCCTCCTGCATGTGATAGCCGCTGATCGAGATGGAGTTGAACTTGGGCGCGTGCTCCGCCGTCCAGGCGAAGATGTCCGCGATGATCCGCATGCTCGGGGTCGGCGGGTAGATGTAGGTGTTGCGGACCATGAACTCCTTGAGGATGTCGTTCTGGATGGTCCCGGTCAGGGCGCTGTGCGCCACGCCCTGCTCTTCCGCCGCCACGATATAGAGGGCCAGGATCGGCAGGACGGCGCCGTTCATGGTCATCGACACCGACATCTGGTCCAGCGGGATGCCGTCGAACAGGGTGCGCATGTCGTAGATGCTGTCGATGGCCACGCCGGCCATACCGACGTCGCCCTTCACCCGCGGATGGTCCGAGTCATAGCCCCGGTGGGTGGCCAGGTCGAAGGCGATGCTGAGCCCCTTCTGACCGGCGGCGAGGTTGCGGCGATAGAAGGCGTTGGACTCCTCGGCGGTCGAGAAGCCCGCGTACTGGCGGATGGTCCACGGATTGCCCGCGTACATCGTGGGATACGGCCCACGATGGTAGGGCGCGATGCCCGGCAGGCCGTGGATGAAGTCCAGCCCGTCCAGCGCAGGGGCGGCGTAAGCGGTGGAGACCGTCAGCCCCTCGGGCGTCTTCCACGGCGCGCGAACCGGACCGGTTCCGGTGGGCGACAGGTCGAGCGGCAGGGTGGAGAATTTCGGGCTCATCGGGCGGCCTCCCCGGCTTCGAAGGACGCGGCGAGGCGGAAGGGCGTCAGCGGCGTGCAGGCGTCGCCGCCGCCCGCAGGGGCCGCGCCGGGATCCGGGTCGAAGGTGGTCGGACGCGGGTCGGGGTCCACGAATTTGGTGACGCCGACGATCTGCTTCGATCCATTGGACAGGGCGCGCTCCAGCACCTCTCGGGCCCGGGCGACGCGGGACTGGACCAGGTCGCCGCGCAGGGCCTCGACCAGCCCGCCCTCGGCCTCGATGACCTGGAACTCGGCCCAGCCGGCCTCGGCCAGCTCACGGGTGCGGTGATCCAGGTACCAGCTGCCCGCCGCCGGATCGTCGACCCGGCCGAGGCTGGCCTCCTCCATCAGCACCAGCTGGGTGTTGCGCGCCTGGCGCCGGGCGAAGGCGTCGGCCCGGCCCTCGGCGCGGACGAAGCCGTCCAGCACCACCGCGTCGGCCCCGCCGACGGCGCCGGCGAACCCGGCCGCCGTCAGCCGGAGCAGATTGGGCCAGGGGTCGCGCGCCGACAGCATCCGCCGCGAGGAGCGGGCCTCGATGACCGCCGGGACCTCGTGTCCATAGGCCTTGGAGATCGAGCGCCACATCAGGCGAAGGGCCCGGACCTTGGCTAGGCCGTCGAAATACTCCTGGTCCACCGCGACGCTGAGCACCACGCTCTTGAGCGCGGCCTCGACCGGCATCCCGGCCTCGACGGCGGCGTTGATCAGGGTCACGGCGTTGGCGGCGGCGAAGGCCAGCTCCTGGGCGATGGAGCCGCCGGCCTCATGCGCGACTCGGCCCGAGGCCAAGAAGAAGGTCGCGTCCGGATAGGCGCCGGCGTGCCGCGCCGCCGTGTTGGCGGCCAGGGTCAGGTGTTCGGTGATCGATCGGGGGGCGGCGCCGGCCTCCGCGAAGGCCGAGACCGGATCCATGTGGAACATCAGTTTCGCGCGCGGCGAGCCCTTGGCCGCGACGGCCAGGGCGTTGGCCGCGTCGGGGCCATCCAGCCCGGCGTCCAGGCCGACGGCCGCCAGTTCCAGCGCCACGCCGTCCAGCGCCTTGGCCAGGGGCTCGCTGTCCGCCAGCACGGCGCCTTTGAGCAACACCGAGGCCGCCCCGCCCTGCAGGTCGGCCAGCATCGCCGCGTTCACCGCCGCCGGATCATCGCCCTCGACCAGGGCGCGCAGGTCCCAGGCCCGGCCCTCGGCGTCCGACGGACGCGGGGCGAACACCGTCTCCACCCCGGTGGCCCCAGCGTAGAGCGGACGCACGACCAGATTGTCCGCGTCCATATGGACGAGACTTTCCAAGGGTTTATCCTTCAGCGCCTTCTCGGCGAGCGTCTTCCATTCGGCGGGGGACGGCGTGGGAAAGGTCATGGCGTCTCCATTGCCCCCGTCGGCGCTCCGGGTCCAGAGAGCGAACATTCCGGACTCAGCGAAAACACCGTTCGATCTGTCCGAAGCGTCCGGATCGTCCGGGCGGGTGAGCGTGGCGATGGGGCATGATAGGCTCGCGACACGTCAGGTTCGGACGCATCAATCCGCCGCCGACACGGTTGCGATTGAAGCGGACCGCCCTACATCCTGCCGGAGCTTCACAGGATCCCCCACATGGCCGACCTTTCCGCCTTCCCCATCACCACCCGCTGGCCCGCCCAGCATCCCGACCGGCTGCAGCTGTATTCCCTGAACACACCCAACGGGGTGAAGGTCTCCATCATGCTGGAGGAGATCGGCCTGCCCTATGAGGCGCATCTGGTCGACATCACCAAGAACGAGACCTGGGGTCCGGAATTCCTGTCGCTGAACCCGAACGGCAAGATCCCGGCGATCATTGATCCGGACGGCCCGGGCGGAAAGCCGCTGGCCCTGTTCGAGTCGGGCGCCATCCTGGTCTACCTGTCCGAAAAGACCGGCCAGCTGATCCCCACCGATCCCGCCGCCCGTTACGAGACCCTGCAGTGGGTCATGTTCCAGATGGCGGCCATCGGCCCGATGTTCGGGCAGGTCGGCTTCTTCAACAAATTCGCGGGCAAGGCCTTCGAGGACAAGCGTCCGCTGGAGCGTTACGTCGGCGAGGCGAAGCGGCTGCTGGGCGTGCTCGAAACGCGGCTTGAGGGCCGCGACTGGATCATGGGCGACTATTCGATCGCGGATGTCGCCACCCTCGGCTGGGTGCGCAATCTGATCGGCTTCTACGAGGCCCGCGACCTGGTCGGCTTCGACGACCTGAAGAACGTGCCGGCCTGGCTGGAGCGCGGCCTGGCCCGTCCGGCGGTGCAGCGCGGGCTGGAGATTCCGGCCAGGGGCTGACGACCGCGCGGCTTCCCTCTTCCGGCGAAGAGGGAAGCCGACGACCGCACAGCCCTACTTCAACGGGCCGCGCGACCTTTCCTGACGGTCAGCAGGATGGCGGAAACCAGGAAGTAGAAGACCCCGAAGGCCGCATAGCCGGCCACGACGGCGATCGCCGGCCGCGTCATCGGACCGGTGGACATGAAGATGAAGAAACCGCCGGCCGCCGCGGACTGCGCGCCGCTGAGGGCCATCGCCCACTGGGCGCCATAGGCCCGCCATCGACGGACGGCGGTCGCGAGCTGGAGCAGCCCGGCGCCGGTGGCCCAGGCGCCGAACAGACCGAGCACGAGCCCCTGACCGATCGTCAGGGCGACCGCGACAGCCACCGCGACCAGACCGCTCACCACCATATTCAGGGCCTGGGACCGATTGGCCCCGAAGCCGCCGTTGGCGCGGGCGTCGAGTACGTTCGCCAGGGCGTCCCACGCCGGGTAGAGCACCAGCAACGCGCCCGCGACGGCCGGTTCCCTGACGCCGACCGTGAAGGCGGCCGCGACCCATAGCGTCCCCACACCCGCCCGGAGCGCATAGTGGTTTCGAAGCGAAGCGGCGGGCTCCTGCCCGGGGACGATCTTGGCCATGACGGCTCCGTTGATTTCAATGATGTCGCGACATTCGTTGTCACGACATCTATCTGGTAGTGAGCCTCAGGGCGGCTGTCGAGTGAATAATTGTCACGACATCTATTTTCGGCGATAAGCCGGTAATCGCTTCCCGGAGAACACCTTGGCCCGCACCGTCACGCTCGACGAACAGCTGTGCTTTTCACTCTATGGGGCGAGCATGGCCATCAACCGGGCCTACAAGCCGCTACTGGACGGGCTGGCCATCACCTACCCGCAGTATCTGGTGCTGAGCGCGTTGTGGGAGGTCGACGGGCTCGGGGTCGGCGCCGTCGCCGAACGGCTTGGGCTCGATTCCAGCAACGTCACGCCCCTGGTGAAGCGGATGGAGACGGCGGGACTGGTCACGCGGTCACGCAGCGCCGATGACGAACGTCAGGTCGCCGTCCACCTGACCGAACAGGGGCGCGACATGCAGGCGCGGAGCGCCTGCCTCGGCGAGACGCTGTTCGCCGCCGCCGGGGTCGGCGTCGACCGGCTCGTCCAGCTGAACAAGGATGTCCAGACGTTCCGGGATTCGGTGACGCGGTTCATCAGCGACCGCCAGCCGCATTGAATGAAAAAGGGGACGACCGCGAGGTCGTCCCCTTTTCGCCTTTGAAAGCTGCGGACCCGCGGCGTCGGGGGGGCAGACAGGGAACCGCGGGCCCGCTCCGGCCGGAGGCTTACGCCGCGTCGACCAGGACCAGTTCGGTGTCGGACAGGGCCTTCACCGTAATCGTTTCGACCTCGGCGATGGCGACGCCGTCACGGGCGTTGGCCCGCACGCCGTTGACCTCGATCTCGCCGTGGGCCGGAACCAGATAGCCGCGACGGGCGCCGCCGAGCGGATACTCAGCGGTCTCGCCGGCCTTCAGGGTCGCCGCCACGATGCGGGCGTCGGTGCGGATCGGCAGGGCGTCGCCGTCGCCGTCGAAGCCCGAGGCCAGGACCACGAACTGACCGGCGCGGTCGCCCTTGGGGAAGGGTCGCGAACCCCAGGCGGGCTTCTCGCCGCGGCGGGTCGGCTCGATCCAGATCTGGAAGATCCGGGTCAGGTCCGGCTCGGCGTTGTATTCGGCGTGACGGATGCCGGTGCCCGCGCTCATCACCTGGACGTCGCCGGCCTCGGTGCGGCCCTTGTTGCCCAGGCTGTCCTCGTGGGTGATGGCCCCTTCACGGACATAGGTGATGATCTCCATGTCCGCGTGCGGGTGGGGCGGAAAGCCCGTGCCGGCGGCGATCTCGTCGTCGTTCCAGACGCGCAGATTGCCCCAGCTCATCCGCTTGGGATCATAGTAGTTGGCGAACGAGAAATGGTGTTTGGCGTTGAGCCAGCCGTGGTTCGCGCCGCCCAGGCTGTCGAACGGTCTCAGCTCGATCATGGTCTTGTCTCCGCGCCCCGCCGTCGGGGCCGCTGTTGCTTGACGACAAGATAGCGATCGGCTTCGGATCCAAAATAGAAACACCTGAAACTCATCGTTTCGCGGAGCGCGCATGTCGAAACTGCCGGACCTGGAGGCCCTGGCCATCTTTTCGAAGGTGGCCGAGACCCAGTCCTTCTCGCGCGCAGCGGAGGCCCTGGCCCTGTCCAAGGCGACGGTGTCCAAGGCGGTCAGCCGCCTGGAGCTACGTCTGGGCACGACCCTGCTGCACCGGACTTCGCGCCGCTTTTCCCTGACCGACGCGGGGCGGACGCTGGCGGCGCGCGCCGGCCAGATGCTGAGCGAGGCCGAGGCGGCGGAAGGCGAGATGCTGGATCAGGCGGTGAAGCCGCGCGGCCTGGTGCGGCTGGCGGCGCCGATGTCGTTCGGCATGGCCTATGTGGCTCCCGCCCTGCCCGAATTCCTGGCCACCCATCCGGACGTGTCGGTGGACCTGCACCTGTCGGACGAGGTCATCGACCTGGTCGGCGGCGGCTTCGACTGCGCGCTGAGGATCGCGGCGTTGGCGGACTCATCGATGACGGCGCGGCGGCTGCGTCCGATCCAGCGCTACCTCGTGGCCTCGCCCGACTATCTGGCCCAACGGGGACGGCCCGAGCATCCGTCCGACCTCGTGCGCCACGCCTGCCTCGGCTACGCCTATCTGCCTAACGCCGAACTGTGGCGGTTCGTGAACCGGGCGGGCGAGGAGGCGACGGTGCGGCCGCACGGTCCCTTCCGCGCCAACAACGCCGACGCCCTGACCTATGCCTTGTGCGCGGGCCTCGGCGTCGCGCCCCAGCCCGACTTCATCTACTGGCGCGACGTGGCTGCGGGGAAGCTGGAGACGGTGATGACCGACTGGAGCCTGCCGCCGATCGCCCTGCATCTGGTCGCGCCGGGCGGCGGTCCGCGACCCGCGCGGGTGACGGCGCTGATGACCTATCTGGCGGCGAGATTCTCGGGACCGCTGTGGCCGGGCGACACGGTCGGCAAGCGCTGAGGACTCCGCGACACCGGAGTTGATCCCGGTGTCATCTTCCCCGCCGGGCCCATTTGTGGCTCAATGGCCAAGCTGTCAGTTGATCAGCGCGTTCGCCGCTTCCCATCCCGGCGAACCCGTCCTCCGAGCGTCCGCGTGACGTCGCTTTCCAGGCGGCGTGAGACCCGTCTGACCGCGCGGCGGCGGCGTCGCGCCCGATCCTGAGGTTGACCATGTCCAAGACCATCATGCTGATCCACGGCGCCTGGCTGAACTCGGCCAGCTGGGCCGGCTTCAAGGCGCGCTATGAGGCCAAGGGTTATACCGTCGTGGCCCCCGACTGGCCCTATGACGACCGCACCCCGGCCGAGCTGCGCGACTATCCGAACAAGGCCCTGGCCAAGATCGGTCAGGTCGATCTGTTCGATCACTATGAGCGGCTCATCCGCGCCCTGCCCGAGACGCCGATCCTGATCGGGCATTCCATGGGCGGGGTCTGCGTTCAGCACCTGCTGGACCGCGGCCTGGGCGTGGCGGGGGTGGCGATCAATCCGGCGCCGACGCCGGGCGTGCCGCTGGGCGGCCACGCCATCGTCTCGGCCCTGCCGGTCTTCATGGACCTGTTCAGCTGGAAGAAGAGCAAGACCATGTCGCGGAAATTCTTCGCCGAGCGCTTCGCCCAGACCGCGCCACGCGATCAGGTCACGGCGCTGTACGACGCCTACATCGTGCCCACGCCGGGCAAGGTCTACTGGGACGGCGTCACCGGCGCCTCGGGCAAGATCCACTGGAAGAACCCGAAACGGGCGCCGCTGCTTCTGATCGCCGGAGAGATCGACCTGATCGCCGACGCGAGCATGGTCCGCAACATCTACAAGAAGCAGAAGCAGGCCCCGACCCGCACCGACTACAAGGAATACGCGGGCCGGTCGCACTGGAACTGCATGGATGCGGGCTGGGAGGCGGTCGCCGACGACGCGCTCGGCTGGGCCGTCGAGCACCAGATCCAGCGCTAAGCCGAGACCACTTTCCGGAAAGATTGAGTTTCGATCGTTTCCGTTTTCACCCACACCCTCCAGGGCGATGATCCGTTCGTCAAACACCGACGGCGGCTTCCGCCCGAACCCTCAGGAGAGACTTCGATGGCCTTCATCACCGCGAACGACGGCGCCCAGATCTTCTACAAGGACTGGGGCAAGGGTCAGCCCGTCCTGTTCAGCCACGGCTGGCCGCTGAGCGGCGACGCCTGGGACGCCCAGATGCAGTTCCTCGGCTCGAACGGCTATCGCGTCATCGCCCATGACCGCCGCAGCCACGGCCGCTCGGACCAGACCTGGGACGGCAACCACATGGACCAGTACGCCGACGACCTGTCGGCCTTGATCGAAAAGCTGGACCTGAAGGACATCGTCCTGGTCGGCCACTCGACCGGCGGCGGCGAGATCACCCACTACGTCGGCCGTCACGGGACCAGCCGGGTCGCCAAGATCGTCCTGATCGGCGCGGTGCCGCCGCTCATGCTCAAGACCGAGGCCAATCCGGGCGGCCTGCCGATCGAGGTCTTCGACGGCATCCGCAAGGGGACCTACGATGACCGCAGCCAGTTCTTCAAGGATCTGACGATGCCCTTCTACGGCTACAACCGGCCGGGGGCGAAGATCTCCGAAGGGGTGCGCGAGAGCTTCTGGCTGCAGGGCATGATGGGCGGAATCAAGGGCCAGCTGGACTGCATCCACGAGTTCTCGGAGGTCGACTACACCCCGGACCTGGAAAAGTTCGACAAGCCGACCCTGATCATCCACGGCAGCGACGACCAGATCGTCCCGATCGACGCGGCGGGCCGCAAGTCGCACGAGATCGTCAAGGGTTCGATCCTGAAGGTCTATGAGGGTAGCCCGCACGGTCTGGCCACCACCGAGCAGGACCGCCTGAACGCCGACCTGCTGGAGTTCATCCGCAGCTAGGCCTCTCCGCCATGGTCTCCCGGGGCGGCCGTGGGCAGAGCCCACGCCGCCCTACTCGGGCGCTGTGACGCAGACCGCGCCGTCTGTCACCGCTATGCCCGCGCCTTGCGGCGTCCAGCCCAGCGGGGTCAGTTCGTCCGCGCCGAAGCAGGCCTGTCCAGTACGTCCGCTGAAGCCGGTCATGGCCCGCACCAGCGGTTCGGCGCCCGGGCGTTGCTCGACGATGAGCGCCAGCCGGTAAGGCCGGATCCATGGCGATCCCATCTCGACCCGCGCCGCGAAATCGGCCTCGACGGCGGGCCCCGCCAGCGTCCGGGCGCCGGTATAGCGCCCGAGGAACAGCGAGGTGCAGTTGGGCCGGTCACAGAGCGGTTGCGGATCGGTTTCCGACACCGTGGTGGCGACCACCAGGCTCAGGCGTTCGGGCACGGGCGGCGGCAGAGCCGCGGGCGGCGAATAGGCCGGCACGCTGAGCGTCTGCGCCGCCAGTAGGCTGACGATCCAATGCATCTAGGTCCCCTGCTCGCGCTGGATGAACAGCGAGCCTCTCACAGCCGTCGAGCGACGGCCAGAGGGCAGTCAGCGGGGGGCGGGGGCGGGGGCAGGCTCAGCCGGCGCGGCGGCGGCGGGGCGGGCGCGATCCAGTTCCGGCACATAGAGGCCCGTCGCCATGCCGACCAGGCCGCCGGCCACCATGCCGCCGGCGTTGAAACGGGGGCCGAAGCCCTCGCACGGATCCGGCTTGGCGATGTCGCGCGGCTTGCGATCCGGGGGCGAGAAGGCGTCGCCCACCGCATCGCCGAAGGGTTCCGCGAACTGCAGCGCGTCGCCGACCCGCGACAGGGACCGATCGTCCATGCCCACGGCCGTCGCATTGCGGGCCCAGAGCAGGGCCGCCACCTGCCGGCCCGATCCGGGCGCCAGAAGCTCGGTCTCGACCGCCAGGCCCCCGGTCGAGCCGGGCACCCGCACCCCGAGCGGACCGGGGATGAAGTAGTTGACCGCCGCCGAGGCCGCCGAGCCCGCCGTTCCGGTCGGATCGATCCGGGTCACGCCGGCCCGGATGCGGGCGGCGTCGGGGGCCGCCTCGGACAGGACGGTGAAGCGCTCGCTGACCTCGTAGCAGATCTGCCGGTCGACCTCGCGCAGCACGGCTTGCCGCTCGCCTTCCTTCAGGTGGGGCGCCGCGTCGCCGACCAGCAGGCTGGGCTCGATGAAGACCCGCTCGAGGGTCGCGGCCTCGGCGTCGTCGCGGCGCTGATGGATCGAGGCGCGAATGGTGCCCGACTTGCGCTCCAGCCCTTCATAGCTGGTCAGGAAGCCGGCGTGGGGTTCGGGCGCCGTCTGGCAGGCGGCCACGGCCAGCAGGCCCGTCGCGGTCAGGGCGTTCAGGTATCGAACCATGGGGGTCGTCCTTCAATGTGGGGGAGGAGGCGTCCGGGGAGGAAGCGTCAGGAGTCGGGGGTCGGAGGCGGCGTCGGCGGAGTCTCGATCGCCATGTAGCCGAGGCCGCGGATGGCCCGGATCGACATGCCGGCGTTCAGGTCGGCCAGCTTGCGCCGGACCCGATGGACGTGAACCTGGATGGAATTCTCGGTGTAGTCCTGATCGTAGGAGTACAGGCTCTCGCCCAGTTGCTCGCGGGTGATGATCCGGTCCGGCGTACGCAGGAACCGCTCCAGCACGATGCCCTCGCCTCGGGAGAGCTGGACGCTGTTGTCCTCGACCGCGACCTCACGGGCGCCGGTGTCGAAGCGGACGTTGCCGTAGCGCAGCACCGGATCGAGCATCGAGGCCGGGCGGCGAGCGAGGGCTCGCAATCGGGCGATCAACTCCTCCAGGGCGAAGGGTTTGACCAGATAGTCATCCGCGCCGGCGTTCAGCCCTTCGACCCGTCGATCGATGTCGCCGAGCGCGGTCAGCAGCAGCACCGGACAAACCCGTCCGGCGGCGCGCGCCCGGGCCAGCAGGTCCAGACCGCTGTCCTCGCCCAGCATGATGTCCAGGACGACCACGTCGTAGTCCGCGGTCCGCCAGGCGTGCCAGCCGTCCTCGAACCGGTCGGCCAGGTCCACCGAAAAACCGGCGCGGGTCAGCGACCGGGCGGTCGATTCCCCCAGCAGCCGGTTGTCCTCGACAAGCAGAACCTTCATGCCGCGACCTTTGCCGGGCCAGTCTTGCGCCAAGCTTTCGCGGAGATAGATCGCCAGCGTGATCCCAGGTCGGCGCGCGCCTCGGCGGGGTGGGCTTCGACTTCCGGGCGATCGCCCGCGTTGGAGAAATCCAGTTCGAAACAGGCGCCGCGCGCCGTGGGAATCAGCCGCGCCTGCCCCTCATGCAGCGCCATCACCCGCGCCACGATGGACAGGCCCAGGCCCGCGCCGCCACTGGTCGAATCCGCCTTGCTGAACCGATCGAACAACCGGTCGACGAAGGGAGCGGGCACGCCGGGGCCGTCGTCGGCGACGGTCACCGTTCCCGCGCCGCCGACGGTGACGCTGATGCAGGCCCCGTCGGGCGTGTGCCGGATCGCGTTCTCTAGCAGGTTCCGGAGCGCGACATCGACCATCAACGGATGGCCCCGCGCCGGCCAGGTCTCGACCACCGAACCGAACTCCAGCTGACGGCCGCCTGAGACGATGGCGGGGGCCAGGTCGCTGGCCGTGCGGCGCGCGACGGCGACCAGGTCGAAAGTCTCGGTCGCGCGCGCCTGGCCATGCTCGGTCTCGGCCAACATGAGCAGTTGGGTGATCAGACGTGACAGGCGGTCGAACTCGCGGACCGCATCCTCGCGATCCTCCGGCTCGAGCCGGTTCTCGACCTGGGCGCGCAGGGCGGCCAGCGGCGTGCGCAGTTCGTGGGCGGCGTTGGCCGAGAAATCGCGTTGGGCCCGCCAGCCGCTCTCCAGCCGGTCCAGGGCCCCGTTGAACGCCTCGACCAGCGGCGCGATCTCGGCGGGGGTGGCCTTGAGATTCAAGCGATCCTCGAGCGTGGCGGGACCAATCTGAGCGGCCTGCTCGGACATCCGGCGCAGGGGTCTCAGGCCGAAATGCAGCACGGAGAAGACGACGACGCTGATCAGGGCCAGGTAGAAGCCCAGCATGGGCAGGACCTCCCGCGCCTCGGCGAGGATGTAGCCCGTCGTGATCCGCTCGATCGGCGTCATGTCGTCGGGGTCGGGATCGAGGCCGAGCACCTCCTGCGCGAAGTAGACGAACAGGGTGACGGTCACGAGGATCGGAAAGATCATCCCCATCAGGGAGCGCCCGCTCCGGCGCGGCGATGCTGGTCCTGCCATGTCCGTCCCCGATGCGCCGGCGCCCCGCCGGATTGCAGCGGTAGGGGACGCGCCTTTCATGGAGCTTTCAAGGCGGACCGAGGCCGAAGGCGCGGCTCCGGCCTGCGGGCGTCGGGAAACGCCGGATCGGGCGGCGACGGCCCCCGACCCGGCGCTCCCGCGTCAGAAGGGCGACTGCAGCGAGAGCCGAATCCCGTGGCTGTCGCTGTTGGAGCCCAGGCTGCCGTCGAAGTCGACGCCCAACGACCACCCGTTCTCCAGCCGGAAATCGACCCCCAGTTCCAGCCGGGCCAGATCACGGTCGATCGGGCTGACGGCCACGCGATAGCTGGGTCCGCCGATCCAGTCGGCGTAGCTCAGGATCGCGTCGTCGGCCCCCTCGAAGTCATGGGTGTACTCGACCCGGAAGTGGGGGCTGATCGTGTTGCGGCCGACAAGGTAGACGTAGTTCCCCCGCAGGCCCACGGCGCCCGTCAGGGTGCGCACGGTGTGCTCGTCGAAGGTCAGGCCATAGGCGCCGCCGCCCGTCTCGGTGAAGCGGTCGAGCTTGGACCGTGTGACCCCCACACGGCCGTAGGGCGAGAGCAGCCACTGTTCGCCGCGACGCTCGATCCCGGCGGTGATCGAGGCGAACATCTGATCGCCGTCCCGATCGCCGCGGGCGATGTCGCTGGTGGTGGTGATGGTGCGGCGGGACTCGAAGTTGAGCGTCCCCAGACCCACCACGCCGTCGATGAAGGCGCCCGGGACCGGCAGGAAGCTGGCGTAGAGGGCGCCGCTGTAGCTTTCGGCCCGGCTGTGGGTGCCGATGTCGCCGATCCGGCTGGAGTCTCGACCGTAGCCGAAGCCCAGACCGACCGCCAACTGCTCGTTGATCCGGTAGTCGGCGCCGGCGGTCAGGCCGTCGGTGCTGAAGCGGAAGCCGCTCTGCCCGCCGACCGCGTCGCGCATGCCGAAGTCGGCCGAGCCCGCCGCCCAGACGCCCCAACGCCGGGGCTCGCCGCCGCCGCCAGAACCGGATCCGCCGCCTGCGCCCGGGCCGTAGCCCAGGGGGCCGCCGACGCCGCCGTCGAGCGATTCCATCATGCCGTACTGGGCGTCATTCGGATGGCCGTCGTCATCCGCGAGGTAGCGGCGATACCGGTCCAGAGCTTCCAGGCCGTCGATCCGTTCGGTCCGACCGCCCGTCAGGCCGAGCTGGTTCGAGAACCCGCCGGCCCCGCCGCCGTTGTGCAGCGACTCCATCCGACGGTTGAAGTTGCCGATCTGGGCGTTGGCGAAGCGGCGGGCCGCCGCGTCCTGGGCGGCGATCAGTCCCGTCACCTCGCGGTCGAGCGACGGGTCGGGACGGGCCGTGACGATCACCGTGACGGTCCCCGCGCTCGACGTCGCGAAGGCATTGGTCAGGGTGTAGGTGACCTGGGCCGTGCCGACGAAGGCGTTGTTCGGGGTGAAGGTCAGGCTATAGGCGCCGGCCGAGGGCGAGGAGATCGCCGCCGTCCCCGAGCCGCTCGGCGTCAGGCTGACCACTGTCGCGGCGGTGAACGGTCCGCCCGAGGCGGCGGCGGTCAGGTTCGCCGTCGCCGTCTGGCCGGCCAGGATCTCGATCGTGATCGGCGGGGCGGTGACCGGCACGGGGTTGACCGTGATCGTCACCGTCGCCGGGATCGAGGTCCCGAAGGGGTTGCTGAGCGTATAGGTGAAGCTGTCCGAACCGGAGAAGCCCGCGGCCGGGGTGTAGACGATGTTCACGCCGCTGACCGTGGCGGTCCCCGAAGCGGGCGGCGTGGCCACGGCGACGCCGGTGATCGGTCCGCCGGTCGCGCCGACGGTCGCCGCGATCGTGGCCGGCTGGCCGGACAGGATCACCGCGGTCTTGGGCTGGGCCGTCGGCACGGCCAGCGGCGCGACCGTCACGGTGATCGTGGCGGGCGCGCTGGTCCCGCCGGGGCCGTTGACGACGTAGGTGAAGGTGTCGGTCCCGAAGAAGTTGAGGGCCGGCACATAGTTGATCGTCAGACCGCTGACCGTCGCGGTCCCGTGGCTCGGGGGCGAGGCGATGGCGATGCCCGTATAGACCCCGCTCAACTGGGCCGAGACGTCGATGGTGGTCCCGCCGGCGGTGTTGGCGGTCACCGAGCCGGTGGTCCCGCCGCCCGTCGGCGGAGGCGCGATGTCCACGACCACGGTCAGATTGCGGGTCACGGTGAACGGCGCGCCGGCGCCCGTGGCGGAATCAGTGGCCGTGACCGTGATCGGGAAGCTGCCCGACTGGGTCGGCGAACCCGACAGGGTTCCCGAAGCGGCGTTGAAGGTCAGACCCGTCGGCAGCGCCCCCGTCTGGGTGAAGCTGTAGGGCGCCACGCCGCCGCCGGCCGTGAACGTCTGGCTGAAGGCCTGGCCGTAAGGCAGGGCCGGCAGGGCGGCGGGCGTCAAGGTCAGGACGGGCGCGGCGATCGTCACATTCTGGGCGAACGGCGCAACGGCCCCGTTGGCGTCGGTGACGGTGACGGTGAAGGCGAAGGCCCCCGCCGCCGTCGGCGCGCCGCTCAGTTGCCCGCCCGAACCCAGGCTCAGGCCGGCCGGAAGGGCGCCGGCCGTCACGGCATAGGCGTAGGGCGCGGTTCCGCCGCTCGCCGCGAAGGCATGGCTGTAGGCCGTTCCGGCCGTTCCGCCCGGCGCCGGCGACACCGTCAGGGTCACCGCCGCGATGGTCAGCGCATAGCTGTTGGTCTTGGTGAAGCCGTTGGCGTCCGTCGCCGTGACGTCGAAGGCGTAGGCTCCAGCCGAGGCCTGGACCGGCGTGCCGGACAGGACGCCGGCGCTGGACAGGCTGATCCCGGCCGGCAGAGCGCCGGCGGTCAGGGCGTAGCTGTAGGGCGCCACGCCGCCGGATCCGGCGAAGGTGGTCGCGGGGTAGGGCACGGTCGCCGTGCCGTCCGCGAGCGTGGCGGGCGTGAAGGCGATGGTCGGGGCCGCGATCACCAGGCTGATCGGGAACGCCCCCGTCGCGCCGTTGGCGTCGGTGACCGTGATCGTCTGGTTGAACGTCCCGGCGACCGTCGGCGTGCCGCTGTAGACGCCGGCGCTGGACAGGCTGATCCCGACCGGCAGGGCGCCGGCGGTCAGGGCGTAGCTGTAGGGTCCGGTTCCGCCGCCCGCCGCGTAGGCGTGGCTGTAGGCCGTTCCCGCCGTTCCCGCCGGGGGACCCGACAGGGTCAGGGTCACCGCCGCGATGTTCAGCGTATAGGCGCGGGTTCCGGTGAAGCCGTTGGCGTCCGTCCCCGTGATGCTGAAGTTGTAGGTCCCGGCCGAGGCCTGGACCGGCGTTCCCGACAGGACCCCGGCGCTGTTGAAGCTCATCCCGACCGGCAGGGCACCGGCCGTCAGGGCGTAGCTGTAGGGAGCCAGACCGCCGGAGGCGGTGATGGTCGTCGACGCATAGGGCACGGTGGCCGTGCCGTTCGCCAGCGTGGTCGGCGCGAGGCTGATGGTCGGGGCGGCGATCACCAGGCTGATCGGGAACGACCCGGTCGCGCCGTTGGCGTCGGTGACCAGGACGGTGAAGTTGAACGTCCCCGCCACGGTCGGCGCGCCGCTGAGGGCGCCCGCGGCGCTGAAGCTGATCCCGGCCGGCAGGGCGCCGGCGGTCAAGGCGAAGCTGTAGGGGCCGGTCCCGCCGGACGGCGCCAGGGCGTGGCTGTACGACGCGCTCGCCGTGCCGGAAGGCGGCGGCGGCAGGGTCAGGGTCAGGGCCGTGATGTTCAGCGCATAGCTGTTGGTCTTGGTGAAGCCGTTGGCGTCCGTCGCCGTGACGTCGAAGGCGTAGGCCCCGATCGCCGCCTGCGGCGCCGTGCCGGACAGGACGCCGGCGCTGGACAGGCTGATCCCGGCCGGCAGGGCGCCGGCGGTCAGGGCGTAGCTGTAGGGCGCCACGCCGCCGGACGCCGCGAAGGTGGTCGTCGGATAGGGCACGGTGGCCGGACCGTCCGCCAGCACGGCGGGCGTGAAGGCGATGGTCGGGGCCGCGATGACCAGGCTGACCGGGAAGGCCCTGGTCGCGCCGTTGGCGTCGGTGACCGTGATCGTCTGGTTGAACGTTCCGGCGACCGTCGGCGTGCCGCTGTAGACGCCGGCGGCGCTGAAGCTGATCCCGACCGGCAGGGCGCCGGCGGTCAGGGCGTAGCTGTAGGGTCCGGTTCCGCCGCCCGCCGCGTAGGCGTGGCTGTAGGCCGTCCCCGCGGTTCCGGCGGGAGGCGTCGGCGACAGGGTCAGGGTCACCGCCGCGATGGTCAGCGAATAGGCGCGCGCCCCGGTGAAGCCGTTGGCGTCGGTCGCCGTGACCGTGAAGTTGTAGGTTCCGGCCGAGACCTGCGGGACCGTGCCCGACAGAATCCCGGCGCTGGACAGGGTGAGTCCGGGCGGCAGGGCCCCGGCGGTGACGGCGTAGGTGTAGGGCGCCGCGCCGCCCGAGGCGGTCAGGGTCGTCGCCGGGTAGGCCACGGTGACCGTGCCGGCGGTCAGGGTCGTCGGCGTGAGGCCGATGGTCGGCGCCGCGACCACCAGGCTGAGCGCAATGGCTCCGGTCGCGCCATTGGCGTCGGTGACGGTGACGGTGTGGTTGAAGGTTCCCGCCACGGTCGGCGTGCCCGAAAGCACCCCGGCGGCGCTGAGGCCGATCCCGGCCGGCAGGGCGCCCGCCGTCACCGCATAGGTGTAGGGTCCCGTCCCGCCGCCGGCCGCATAGGCGTGGCTGTACGCCGTTCCGGCGACACCGGCCGGAGGTCCCGACAGGGTCAGGGTCACCGCCGCCATGTTCAGCGAATAGGCGCGGGCGCCGGTGAAGCCGTTGGCGTCGGTCGCCGTGGCCGTGAAGTTGTAGGTTCCGGTCGAGGCCTGCGGAACCGTGCCCGACAGGACCCCGGCGCCGGACAGGCTCATTCCGGGCGGCAGGGCGCCGGCGGTGACGGCGTAGGTGTAGGGGCCCACGCCGCCCGAGGCGGTCAGGGTCGTCGCCGGGTAGGCCACGGTGACCGTACCGTCCGCCAGCGTCGTCGGCGTGAGGCCGATGGTCGGCGCCGCGACCACCAGGCTGAGCGCAATGGCTCCGGTCGCGCCATTGGCGTCGGTGACGGTGACGGTGTGGTTGAAGGTTCCCGCCACGGTCGGCGTGCCCGAAAGCACCCCGGCGGCGCTGAGGCCGATCCCGGCCGGCAGGGCGCCCGCCGTCACCGCATAGGTGTAGGGTCCCGTCCCGCCGCCGGCTGCATAGGCGTGGCTGTACGCCGTTCCGGCGACACCGGCCGGAGGTCCCGACAGGGTCAGGGTCACCGCCGCCATGTTCAGCGAATAGGCGCGCGCCCCGGTGAAGCCGTTGGCGTCGGTCGCCGTGGCCGTGAAGTTGTAGGTTCCGGTCGAGGCCTGCGGGACCGTGCCCGACAGGACCCCGGCGCCGGACAGGCTCATTCCGGGCGGCAAGGCGCCGGCGGTGACGGCGTAGGTGTAGGGGCCCACGCCGCCCGAGGCGGTGATGGTCGCGGCCGGATAGGCCACGGTGACCGTGCCGGCGGTCAGGGTCGTCGGCGTGAGGGTGATGGTCGGCGCTGTGATCGTCAGCGCATAGGCCCGGTCGGTCGAATAGGGACCCGTTCCGCCCGAGGAATCGGTGGTGGTGATGGTGAAGTTGAACGTCCCCGCCGCGGTCGCCGTGCCCGACACGACGCCGGCGCTGCTGACGCTGATCCCGGCCGGCAGGGCGCCGGCGGTCAGGGCATAGCTGTAGGGCGCGGTGCCGCCGCTGGTGGTCAGCGTCTGATTGTAGGCCACGCCGCCCGTGCTTCCCGGCAGGGTCGGCGGCGCCAGGACCAGGGTCGGCGCATTGACCGTCAGGCTGTAGGCGCGCGCGCCGGTGAAGGGCGAGCCCGGCCCCGTGCCGCTGTCGGTCGCGGTGACGGTGAAGTTGAACACGCCGCCGGCCGTGGGCGTCCCCGTCAGCGCCCCGTCGGAGGCCAGGGAGAGTCCGGGCGGCAAGCCGCCGGCGGTGATCGTGAAGGCGTGAGGCGCCACGCCGCCGACGGCGGTGATCGTGGCGGCGTAGGCGGACCCGACAGCCGCCGGGGTCAGGGTGGTCGGATTCACCGTGATGGTCGGCGCCACGGGCGTGACGCTGTAGGCGCGCGCGCCGGTGTAGGGGCCGTCGCCCGTCGAACTGTCGGTGGCGGTGACAGTGAAGTTGGCCGCCACGCTGGAGGTCGGGGCGCCGCTCAGGGCGCCGTTGGCGGCCAGGGAGACGCCGGCCGGCAGGGCGCCGGCCGTGACGGCGTAGGTGTAGGACGCCGTGCCGCCGCTGGCGGTGATGGTTTGCGCCACGGTCTGGCCGACCGTCATGGACAGGCTGGCCGGGGCCACGGAGATGGTCGGGGCGTTGACGGTCCCGCTGTAGGTCCTCGCGCCCGTGAACGTCCCCCCGCCGGTGCTGTCGGTGGCGGTGATGGTGAAGCTGTAGGCGCCGCCCTGGGTGGGCGTGCCGCTCAACAGCGCGCCGGCCAGGGTGACTCCGGCGGGCAGGGCGCCGGCGGTCACGGCGTAGGCGTACGGACCGGTGCCGCCCGTGCTCGACAGCGTCTGACTGAACGCCGCCGCGACCGTCATGCCCGGCAGGGTGGGCGGAGCCACGACGATGGTCGGCGCATCGACGACCAGGACGTAGGGCGTCACGACGTTGAAGGGTCCCGTGCCGCCGCTGTTGTCGGTGGCCGTGACCGAGAAGTTGAAGGTCCCCGCCGAGGTCGGAGTCCCCGAAAGGGTCCCGTTCGAGGCCAGGGAGAGTCCGGGCGGCAGGCCGCCGCCCGGCGCGGTGAAGGCGTAAGGCGCCGTGCCCCCGCTGGCGGTGATCACGGCGTTGTACGCCACGCCCGCCTGGGCGTTGGTCAGGCTGGTCGGGGCCGCGACGATGGTCGGGGCGTCCACCGTGACCGTGAAGGCCTGCCCCCCGGAATACTGCGTGCCGCCGCTGCTGTCGGTGGCGGTGATCGTGAAGTTGAACGGACCTCCGGCGGTGGGCGTGCCGCTGAGCGTCCCGTTGGTCGCCAGGGTCAGGCCGGTCGGCAGGGTCCCCGCCGTGCGGGCGTAGGTGTAGGGCGCGGTGCCGCCGCTGGCGGTGAAGGTGGTGGTGTAGGCGACCCCCACCTTGGGCGTGGCGGGCGCGGCTGGGTTGACCACGATCGTCGCGGCGGCCGGCGTCATGGAATAGGCGCGCAGGCCCGTCTGCGTCGTCGCATCGGTGGCGGTGACGGTGAAGTTGGCCGCCGCCCCCGAGGTCGGCGTTCCGGTCAGCGCGCCGTTGGCGGCCAGGGACAGGCCGGCCGGCAGGGCGCCGGCGGTGACGGCGTAGCTATAGGGCGAAGCTCCGCCGGTGGCGGTGATCGTCTGGCTGAAGGCCGCGCCGACCTGGCTGGCCGGCATGGTCGTCGGAGCCAGGGCGATCGGCGACACGATGGCGACGGTGTAGGGCTGAACAGCGGTCCCGCCCCCTGTGCCGGTGACGGTGATGCTGAAATTGAACGTCCCCACGGCGCTGGGCGTGCCGGTGATGGCGCCGGTGGAGGTGTTCAGGTTCAGGCTGGTCGGCAGGGCGCCGCTCGACACCGAGAATGTGTACGGCGTCACGCCGCCCGTGGCCGCGACGGTCTGGTTATAGGCGACGCCGACGGTCCCGCCCGGCAGGGTCGCGGTGTTGATCGTCGGGATCGGCAGGGTGATCTGGATCTGCGTCGACCGCGTCGAGATACAGTCCGTGCCCACCAGGGCGGGGCAGGTATAGAGCTGGATGACGTCGTTCGCGACGGCGCCGGGCTTGATCGCGATCAGCCTCAGCGTATGGGCGTCGTTGCTCAGGTTGCCGCTGATCGTGTAGCTCGCATTGGCCGTTTCCAGCGGCTCGAAGGCGGCGCCGCCGAAATTGTCGACCCCGACCCCATAGAAGTCGTAAGCGTCGACGTTGTTGGTCTCGAACAGGCCGCCCCAGCTCGAGAACGCCGCGATATAGGTGTCGCAGGCCTGCGCGCTGAACGTATATCCGGAGGTCGGGCCGGTCGTCGTATAGGTGTGGGTGGAGACCACGCACTGGGCCTGGGCCGGAGCCGTTCCGCCCAGGGAAGACGCCAGCAGGACGAACAGGAACAGGGCGGACATGCCCAGCCATCGCGGCAGGCCCAGGACCCGCTCGATCATCCGACCCAAGGCCGCGAACGCTCCGGAGGTCGTCGCCGTCCCGTGCGTTTCCGCGCAATCGATTCCACTCGTCACTTGCAGGCTCCCCAACCCCTGGCCGTGTTCCCACCCCCTCCGGGCAGAACACAACCTATACGGACACACCCATTTTTGGGGACGCCCGTGAGCCAGAAAGCTTAACGAATTTTAGGACATCTCCAAGATGTGTCCGGCTTAATTCACCCCGCCTGTTGCAACTTTCGCGCGGAATTTGCGCCAGAAGACCACGTAGAACCACTTATCTCCTTCAATTGTAACAATGTTCTCGGAACTGAGAAATTCTCTTTGCAGTTGCGGTTGTGGCGGTCCATGGTTCTCGCCTGACAGCTGAGCCATTCCGCTCCCGCGATTAACGCGGCGCGGACACTGCAGGGGGGAGAGATGGCGGAATACTATCTGGGCCAGGTCATGATGACCGGCTGGGCCTTCGGCTCGAAGGGCTTCGCGCTCTGCAACGGGCAACTTCTGCCCGTTCAGCAGAACGCCGCGCTGTTCTCGCTGCTGGGCACCTACTACGGCGGCAACGGCACCACCAACTTCGCCCTGCCGAACCTGCAGAGCCGCACGCCCGTGGGCTACGGCAACTCCGTCGATCCGGGCTGGCAGCCGGCGCCCTACCCCATCGGCATGGTCGCCGGCGCGGAGAACGTGACCGTGCTGCTGACCCAGATGCCGTCGCACACCCACATGGCGCAGGCCACCACGACCAACGGCGGCGGCCGCAGCCAGGTCAACGGCGGCTTCGCGGCCTCGGCCGTGGCGGGCCAGCCGGTCTACGGTTCGCCGTCGCCGCCGCAGCCGTTGTCGCCGACGACGGTCGGCATCACGGGCGGCACCTCGCCGCACCCGAATATCCAGCCGTATGAGACGATCAGTTTCCAGGTCGCCCTGACCGGCATCTTCCCTTCGCGCAGCTGATCAGAACCTCGCCAGGAGCGCATCATGAGCACGCCTTACATCGGCGAGATCCGTATCTTCGGGTTCCCGCGCATTCCCAACGGCTGGCACGCCTGTGACGGCAGCCTGCTGTCGATCGCGGAGTACGAGACCCTCTACACCCTGCTGGGCACGACCTACGGCGGCAACGGGGTCAACAGCTTCGCGGTGCCCGATCTGCGCGGCCGCGTGCCGATCCACTGGGGCCGGGGCCCCGGCCTGTCGGCCTATGTCGCCGGTCAGATGAGCGGAACCGAGGGCGTCACCCTGAACCAGCTGCAGATGCCGGCGCACAACCACATCATGCTGGCCGGCACCTCGACCGCCACGGCCCTGCCGCCCGGACCGACCCTGGCGCCCGCCGCCGTGACCGGCGGCGACACCATGTACATCACCGACCTGGCCGGCGCGACGCCCGTGGCCCTGGCGGCCAACGAGCTGGCGCTTACCGGAAACAACGTCGCGCACGACAACCTCATGCCGACCCTGACGCTGTCGATCTGCATCTCGCTGTTCGGCATCTTCCCTTCACAGAGCTGAGACGGAGCCGACCATGACCGAACCGTTCCTTGGCGAAGTTCAGATCTTCGGCTTCAACTTCAATCCGCGCGGCTGGGCGTTCTGTAACGGCGCGCTGGTGCCGGTCCAGCAGAACCCCGCCCTCTATTCCCTGATCGGCATTCAGTACGGCGGCAACGGCACGACCAATTTCGCCCTGCCGAACCTGATGAACCGCGCGCCCTGCAACCAGGGCTCCGGCCCGGGCCTGACCCCGCGTACGGTCGGCGAGAATTTCGGGTCAAACGGCGTCACCCTGACGGTCGACAACCTTCCGGGCCACAACCACTCAATGACCAGCTACGGGGGATCGGCCAACCGCAGCGCGGCTCCGACGTCCGGGGCCGGCCTGTCGGCGCCGGGCGCGACCCAGTGTTTCCTGGCCAATCCGACCTACAACACCACTCTGTCGCCGGCGGTGATCCAGCCGTCGGGCCAGAACCAGCCGCACGAGAACCGGCAGCCGTTCCTGGCCCTGACCTATTGCATCGCCCTGGAGGGGGCCTTCCCGTCGTTCGGCTAGACGGACTGGACGACGGTCGGCCCGGGCGTCATTGACCGTGTCATGACGCCTCTCCTGCCGGCCCCGCCGCGGTGGGCGGGCCAGGGCCTGACCCTGCGGCCCGCAACGCCCGACGACCACGAATTCCAGCGCATGCTCTTCGGCGACGTCCGCGCCGACGAAATAGCCCTGGCCGGCTGGCCGGAGGCCCAGAGCCGGGCCTTCCTGGACAGCCAGTTCGCGCTGCAGAGCGATCATTTCAACATTCATTTCGCCGGCGGCGACATTCAGATCGTCGAGGCGGCGAACCAGCCCATCGGGCGGCTGTATCTGCACGATTCCGCCGAAGGCCGGCTGGTGGTGGACATCAGCCTGCTGCAGGCGTGGCGCGGTCGGGGGTTGGGGACAGCGCTGCTGCGCCAGGTGCAGATCCAGACCCGTCGATCCGGCCTGCCCAAGACCTGGCTTCACGTGGAGGCCCACAATGTCGCGGCGGCGCGCCTCTATGAACGGCTGGGCTTCAAAGTCGTCGAACGCGGCCCGACTCATTGGCGGATGGAGTGGCGGCCCTGAGGCCGCAGCGCCTGCATCCGCGGCGCGACGTCGGGCGTTAGTTGAACACCGCCTGGTAGACGATCCCCTCCGCATCCCGGGCCACGGGGGTGAGGAAGATGTCGAGCGCGCCGAGGCTGGCGTTGGTCAGGCGATAGACGCTCTGGGGCATGACCACCGGCGAGCCGCTGCGAAAGAGCAGGGAGAAGGGTTGACGCATCTGGCCGGGATAGGCGTGGGCGGGTAGCGGCTGAACCTCGACCAGGGTCAGGGTCATGCTGGTTTCGCCCAGCGACAGGTCGAAGGTCTCGTTGGCGCGCGGCGCGAACTCCTCGGTCTTCATGACCTGCATGACGCATTTTCCCCCGGCGATCCGCGTTCAGCCAGATTGACCCGTATGCCGCGAACACGCAACCGCCGAGAACAACGCATGGCCGAAAACCGGCCTCGCGCGAACATGCGAAGCCGGGGCGGAAGTCTCTCAACTCATTGAAAGAAATGGTGGACGCGACAGGGATTGAACCTGTGACCCCTACGATGTCAACGTAGTGCTCTCCCGCTGAGCTACGCGTCCGCCTTGACGGCCCTGGGAGCAAGCCCCCCGGGCGGGAAGGCGCGGTCTATAACCCGACGGCCGCGCGGACCGCAAGGGTGAAACCGCGAGGTTTCTTCAGGCGGCGACCATGCGCTCAACCTCGCCCACCAGATCGCGCAGGTGGACGGGCTTGGCCAGGACCTTGGCCTGTGGGCTGGCCTGGGCGGCGGACAGGGCCACGGCGGCGAAGCCGGTGATGAACATGATGCGGATGCCGGGCTGGCGGGCGGCGGCGACGCGGGCCACCTCGATGCCGTCGGCGCCGGGCATAACGATATCGGTCAACAGCAGGTCCCACGGGCCCTGGTCGAGGGCGTCGATGGCGTCGTCGCCGTTCTCGCAGTCGACGACCTCATGGCCGGCGCGCTGCAGCGCGCGGGTCAGGAAGCCGCGAAGCGAATTGTCGTCTTCAGCCAGAAGGATGCGCGCCATTGGTGTTTCGTCGTCCGCCCCGGATCGTCTTGAATCCCGAGGCTAGGCCCGCACTGGTAAACCCGCCATGAAAAACGCCGTAAGGGCGAGCCGCAGGGAGACGTCCCGTCTGTGGATGAAGCCACGAAACAGGCTATGCGGTTTGCGATGACGACGGTGAATGCGGGCGAGACGCGGGAGGAGCAGACGGCGGTCACGGTCGTGCGCCCCGCCACGCCCGGACGACTGATCTTCGCCTCGCCTCACTCGGGCGCCCTGTATCCCGACGACCTGAACGCCGACCCGGTCCTGTCCGAGGCCAGTGTTCGCAGCGCCGAGGACGCCCTGGTCGACCGGCTGATCGCGCCCGGCCCCACCCATGGCGCGACCCTGGTGCTGGCGCGGCTGGGCCGGGCCTATGTCGACCTGAACCGGGACCCCGCGGATCTCGACCCCCAGCTGATCGAGGGACTGGGGCATCCCGCCTCTCCGCGGTCGACGGCGGGGTACGGCGTCATTCCCCGGCTGACGGGGGACGGGCGCCCCCTCTATGCGCGGCGCCTGACGCTGGACGAGGCCCGGGCGCGACTGGCGATGGTGCACGCCCCCTGGCACGCGGCGCTCGCCGCCGAGATGCACGCGGCCCGCGACCGGTTCGGCGAAGCGGTGCTGATCGACTGGCACTCCATGCCCGAGCGGGCCACCCGCGCTCCCGGAGGACCGCGCGGTCCGGACGTGGTGCTGGGCGACCGCCACGGCTCGTCCTGTTCGGCGGAGCTGACGCGGCGGCTGCGGACGGCGTTCGAGGCGCTGGGCTGGCGGGTGGCGCTGAACCACCCCTACGCCGGCGGCTGGACCACCCAGAGCTGGGGCCGGCCCGATGAGGGCTTCCACGCTGTCCAGGTCGAACTGAACCGCGCCCTGTATTTCAACGAGATGGAACGCCAGCCCGGGATCGGCTGGTCGCGCACGGAAAAGGGCGTGGCGCGCGTCATCGCCGCCATGGCCGGCGGCCAGGCAGGTCTCGGGACATAAAAAAAGCCGCGCCCGAGGGCGCGGCATATAAAGTCTATAGGGAGGAAACGCCCAGGAAGGGCATGACGCCTCGCGGCGTCGAAAACCAAGCTAGTGTGCAGTGCACAAATGGTCAAGCGGGTATTTCGCGCCTGCGGTAACGCCGTGTAACGGCACACTTCTGTCGCATTTCCGCAAGGTAACCGTTTTCAGTGGAGAAAATCGCCCCGCGGACAACGCGGCTGCGAACGAGCATGGCCGTATCCGAAAAAGTCAGGGCTCGAGCAGCCGACGCGCGCTGCGGATGGCCCGGGCGGCGGGCGAGCCGGACTGACGCCAGACCAGCAGGCAGAAGGCCGCCGCCACCCCGGCCGCCAGCCATACCGGCCCGAACAGCCAGGCCGCGGCCGCCAGCGCGAAATAATAGCCCCGCACGCCCTGGCTGAAGGTGTTCAGCGCCGGGTTCAGAAGGTCCGTGGCCGCCGCGCCCAGGGCGATGCGATCCGCCTCGGTGTGGATTTCCGGCGCGGCGCCGATCAGGGCCAGGGTGTAGTTCATCTGGCGCAGAGCCCAGATGAAATCCAGCAGGCCGCGCACCAGACAGATGAGCACCAGCGCCAGCTTGGCCTCGAGCACCCGGGTCGGCACGGCCTCGGCGCCGATCGAGGCGAAGCCGTCCAGCGCCGTCTGGCCGCCGAACAGAATGCCCGCGACGGCCGCGATCAGCAGCAGGTTGGTCGAGGCGAAGAAGCTGGCGGAGTTGATGGAGTGACCCATCAGCTGGCTGTCGACCAGCCGCATCTCGCGGTGGGTCATGGCCGTCATCCAGACCCGGCGCACGATGCCCATGTCGTCGTTCAGGGTGCCGGTGCGGTGCGCCAGCAGCTTGAGCAGGGGGCCGTAGCCCAGCCAGCACAGGAAGAAGAGGCCGAGCGCCAGATAGTCCAGGATCGTCATGCGTGTTCCTTGCGGCCCCGCGACACAGTCGCCCGCATCGCCCGCGCGCTCAAGCCACGACTGAGAATACCGCCGGTCTTAACAACGCCTGCGCCTTGCTTCGGGCGCCATGGAGGCTTATCACCCCGGGCCTTCCGTTCGCAGATGCAACATAGACGAGCCCGTCATGAACCTCGACGCCATTCCCGTCGGCCCGAACCCGCCCTGGGACATCAACGTCGTCATCGAGATCCCGCAGGGCGGTCTGCCGGTGAAGTACGAAATGGACAAGGCCTCGGGCGCGCTGTTCGTCGACCGCTTCCTACACACCGCCATGTACTATCCGGGCAACTACGGCTTCATCCCGCACACCCTGTCGGACGACGGCGATCCCTGCGACGTGATCGTGCTGAACCCGGCCCCGGTCGTGCCGGGCTGCGTCATCCGCTCGCGCCCGATCGGCGTGCTGAAGATGGTCGATGAAGCCGGCGGCGACGAGAAGATCCTGGCCGTGCCCGTCGACAAGCTGAACCCCTACTACACCGACATCGCCAGCTACCGTCAGCTGCCGGCCATCCTGGTCGAGCAGATCGAGCACTTCTTCACCCGCTACAAGGATCTGGAGAAGGGCAAGTCGGTCACGGTCAAGGGCTGGGGCGACGCCGGCGAGGCCGCCGAGCTGATCGCCGCAGGCATGCGCGCCCACCAGGACAAGCTGAAGGCAAAGGCCGCCAACGCGGCCTGATCCACGGCTCTTCAGGACACCTATTCGGCCAGGGCGGCCAACGCAGCCCTGGCCGAAGCGCTTTCCGGATCCAGCGCCAACGCCCGCCCGTAGCTGGCGCGGGCGTCATCCCGCCGGCCCGCCGCGAGATAGGCCTCTCCCAGGCTGTCGTGCACATTGGCCGATGTCGGGTTCGCCTCCACATTCCATTCGAACACCCGGATCGCCTGCGGCAGGCGATCGCTGCGCTTCAGGGCGTAGCCGAGGCTGTTGAGGGCGCCCTCGCTGACGTCATAGGCTTGGGTCCCCTCGCGCGGCGCGGCGCGCCAGGCCGCATCCATGGCCTGCAGGTCCCCGGTGAGGGCGATGGGCGTGATCAATTCGGTCAGCAGACGTTTGGGCGTGCGCGCCGCCGCGCCCTGCAGGACGTCGTAGAGGTCCCGGCCCAGCTGCACGACCGTCTGTCCCTGCCAGAAATTGTTCAGAATGATGATCACGCCGCGATCCGCTTCGGAGCGGATCAGATAGGTCTGGTAGCCCGGCACGCTGCCGGTATGCATCTGGATAGGGGTCTTCGTCCCGGACGCGGTCGGCCATTCGGCGACGTTCCAGCCCAGAGCGTAGTCAGCCCCCCGGGGGCGGAACATCTCGGCGCGCATGGCGGGCCCCAGCAGACGCCCGTCATCCAGCGCCTGGTTGAAACGCAACAGATCATCCGCCGAGGTGTAGGCGCCCGCGGCCGCATAGGAGACCGAAGGATCAATGTACATCGGCCGCTCCATCCGGCCGTTGCTCGCGCGGGTATAGCCGGCGGCCAGCCCCGGCTGAGCCAGGGTCGCGGTGAAGAGGCCACTGTGGTCCATCCCCGCCGGAGCCAGCACCCGGTCTCGCAGGGCCTCGGCGTAGGTCTGGCCGGTGACCGCCTCGATGATCACACCCAGCAGATAGTAGCCGTTGTTGTTGTAGCGCCTTTCGCCCGACGCCGACGTGAGCTCGCCGGGGATCCAGGCCTGCATGTACGCCTGCGGGGTGAACGACTGGCGCGCGGTCGTTCGCCACCATGGGTCGTTGTAGTTGCCCGGAACGTCCTTCAGCCCCGACGTGTGGGCCAGAAGCTGCTCGATCGTCACGTTCGCCGCCGACGTCCCCGCGTACTGGTCCGGCAGGTATCGGGCCAGGGTTCCGTCCAGCGCCAGCCGGCCCTCCTCCACCAGCTTGAGGGTCAGCACCGCCGTCAGCGGCTTGGTCAACGATCCCACGCGGAAGACACCGTCAGGCGAGTTCGGCGTCCCCGCCTCTATGGACGCCGTTCCATAGCCCTGGCGCAGGAGCACCTGTCCGTCGCGGGCGACCAGCACCACGCCGTTGAAGTCACGGTTGCGCACATAGCCGTCCATGGTCCGCGCCAGAGCCTCGACGACGGCCTCGTCGGACGGTTTCGCCTGGACACCGCCGGCGGCGGTCACGGAGAACAGCAGGGCTGCTGCGGCGGCGATCAGGGACTTCATGCAACGCTCCAACTGGGAGGGCGTAAGATCAGACGCTCGCTTGCCCCGGCAAGTTAAGCTTTCGACAGGCGATCCGGCTCGCCTCACCCCTTCTCCCCCCATCGGGAACCCGCTATCTCCGGTCCATGGCCGCCGCCGAGACCCCCTCAGACCTGTTCAAGCGCGCCCTCGCCCACGCGGCGCGGGCCCTGGCCGAGCAATCGGAGCTGGAGGTCGTGTTCGGCTCGGACGGGCCCAAGCTGGCCAACGGCGTGCTGACTCTGCCGCATCCGCCGCGCGATCCGGGCGCGCCCGAGAGCGCCGCCCTGCGCGGACAGGCCGACCGGCTGGCCTTGCGGCTAGCCAATCATGATGAGGGCGTCCATGCCCGCCTGCGCCCCGCCGACAGCCGCGCGGCCGAGGTGTTCGAGGCCGTCGAACAGGCCCGCGTCGAGGCCGTCGGCTCGCAGTCGCTGGCCGGCGTGCGGGCCAATATGAACTCGGCCCTGCTGACCCGGCTGGAGAAGAGCGGCGCCCTGCGCGTGACGGACGCCGAGCGCGTCCCGGTGGCCGAGGCCGTGGCCCTGCTGGTGCGCGAGCGCCTGACCGGCCAGCGCGCCCCGGACGGCGCCGGGGCCCTGCTGGACCTGGTCCGCACCGAGCTGGAGAACAAGGCGGGCCGCAAGATCGACGCCCTGACCGAGGTCGCGGGCGACCAGACGGCCTTCGCCGAGCGGCTGCGCGACGTGCTCAAGGCGCTGGACATGGACCCGGGCGACGGGCGCGGCGACGACGTCTCGGATGATCCGGGCAATGAGGAGCCGGACCCGCAGGACCCGGACGCCGCCGATTCCGAGGACGAGGAAGAGGATGACGCCGGCGGCGGCGAGGGCCAGTCGATGGACGGCTCCACCGACGACCAGACCGCCAGCGACGAGCGCGACGCCCGCCCGGACGGCTCACCCGCCGACCCGAACGGCGAGGCCTCCGAGGATGGCCCCGACCTGAACGAAGGCGCCCTGCCCAACCGCCAGCAGACGATGGACGACGGCCGGGCGATCGACGCCTATCGGGTTTTCACCACCGCCTTCGACGAGATCATCGACGCCGCCGACCTGTGCGACCCCAATGAACTGGAACGCCTGCGCGGCCTGCTGGACGCCCAGCTGACGGCGCTGAGCTCGGTCGTCGCCCGGCTGGCCAACAAGCTGCAGCGCCGCCTGATGGCGCAGCAGAACCGCAGCTGGCATTTCGACCTGGAAGAGGGGGTGCTGGACACCGCCCGCCTGACCCGGATCATCACCGACCCGACCAGCCCGCTCAGCTTCAAGGCCGAGAGCGAGAGTCCATTCCGCGACACGGTGGTGACCCTGCTGCTGGATAATTCCGGCTCGATGCGCGGGCGGCCGATCATGGTCGCGGCGGTGTGCGCCGACATCCTGGCGCGGACGCTGGAGCGCTGCGGGGTCAAGGTCGAGATCCTGGGCTTCACCACCCGAGCCTGGAAGGGCGGCCAGAGCCGTGAGGCCTGGATCACGGCGGGCAAGCCGGCGATGCCGGGCCGCCTGAACGACCTGCGCCACATCATCTACAAGTCGGCGGACGCCCCCTGGCGGCGGGCCAAGAAGAACCTCGGCCTGATGATGCGCGAAGGCCTGCTGAAGGAGAACATCGACGGCGAGGCCCTGCTGTGGGCTCACGACCGGCTGATGGCCCGGCCCGAGGCGCGCCAGATCCTGATGGTCATCTCGGACGGCTCGCCGGTCGACGACTCGACCCAGTCGGCCAACGCGGCCCTGTATCTGGACAAGCACCTGCGACAGGTGATCGAGCAGATCGAGACCCGCTCGCCGGTCGAGCTGCTGGCCATCGGCATCGGCCACGACGTGACCCGCTGGTATCGCCGCGCCCTGACCATCGTCGACGTCGAACAGCTGGGCGGGGCGATGATCGAGAAGCTGGCCGAATTGTTCGAGGCCAAGGCCGAAGCGCCGACCGGTCGCCGGAAGAAGGCCGCATGACCATGCTGCGCCGCCTGCTGCCCGCGCTCGCGGCCGTGACCCTGGCCGCCTGCGCCGGCGCGGTTTCGGTGACGCCGCCGCTCACGCCGGTCGCGGGCTGGACGACCGGAGCGGCCTCTACGCGGCCCATCGGCCTGGGCCTGCCCGGCGGCGCCCGCCTCGCTGACGGCGTCCGCTTCGCCGGCGGGGTCGAGCTGGTGCTGGACGCGACCTCTCCGTTGCACAGCCTGTCCGATCTGAAGCTGACCGGCGACGCTCAGGGCGATGGGGGCTTCGTCAGCATCACCGACGCGGGCGACCTGGTGCGCGGCCGCCTGGTGCTGGACGCCCGGGGACGGCTGACCGGCGTCTCGGGCTTGCGCTACCGCCGCCTGACCCTGTTGGACGGCGCGCCCATCGTCGACAAGGCCGATGGGGACGCCGAGGGCCTGCTGGTCACCGACGGCGGCGACCTGTTCATCAGCTTCGAGCGCAATCACCGCATCTGGGACTACGGCTCCGCCGACGCCCCGCGCGCCATGCCGACGCCGGTGCGTCGCCCGGACGTGGCGCTGCCGCTGAACGACGGCATGGAGGGGATCTCGGTCGCCCGTGACGACGGCTGGAGGGTCTCGGCCGAGAACGGCGGCGTCTGGGATTGCCGCCCAGAAGCCTGCCGCGTCGTGACGCCTCCGCCCGCGACGCCGCCGACCGACGGCGACTACCGGACCACCGGCATGGACCGCGATCCGGCGGGTCAGGGCTTTGTCATCGTCCAGCGCTCATACCGGCCGCCGCTGGACGCCCGCGCCCGCGTCCGCCGCATGGCCGAAGACGGCGCGCTCGGCCCGGTTCTGGTCGAACTGAAACTGCCCGGCACGACCGACAATTTCGAAGGGATCGCCGCCGTCGCCCGCGATGGCGGGACGCGCCTGTACATCCTGTCCGACGACAATTCTAACCCGGCTCAGCGGACGCTATTGCTGGCGTTCGACGTCGCGCACTAGATCATCGGGGCCAGGGCTCGCGTTGACGCAGTCCGAACGTCGCCAGATCTGACGTCGCCGAACCTATTCGCCTTGGGTTCTACGATGGCTGTCCTGCGCCCGCCGCAGGGCGTCCTGGCCCGCGGCGGCCTCGGCTCGCATCTGCGCGCGACTGCGGCAGACCCGGGTCTGGACACGACGACCGGTCACCGCCTCGTTGCGACAGACGATCTCGGCATCGTTGTTCGGGGCCGAGGCGGCGCCGGAGGTCCCGGCGGCCGGCGCTTGGGCATTCGTGGCTTGGGTCGCATCGACCCCTGACGATGCGGGGACCTGGGGAGCCTGCGCCGTGATCGCGAACGCCAGAACGACCGATGCAAAAACCATGACCAAACGCACCATGCTGATTGATGACCTTGGGCGCGAGTAATGCCTGCCCAAGGTGATAAATCAACTCGAGGCGATCAGACCCTCTCGGACACCTTGATCGCCACCCGGCAGCCCGCCTTGATCATCGCGCTGAGCAGCTCGTAGGCCGGAGCCTCGCGGCTGCCGTGCTCGACGGCGTGGTCGTGGTGGGCCAACTCTTCCTCGCGGAATTTGGTCAGCTCGGCGGCCAGCGCCGGGTCGCGATCCTGAATTTCGGCGATCTGGTCGGCGTAGTGTTCCTCGATCACGCTCTCGACCGCCTCGGTGCAGGCATGGGCCGCCTTCTCGCCGATCAGGGCGGTGCCGGCGCCGAGCGCCAGGGCGGCCAGGCGCCAGACCGGGGTCATCACCGTGGGGCGCACGTTCTCGGCCTTCAGCAGGGCCTGGAAGCGCTCCAGATGGACCTGCTCCTGCCCACGCATCTCCTCCATGTCGGCGGCGATGGCCGCCTTGCCCGCGCGGCCCGCGAAGACGGCGTGCTGGGCGCGGTAGATGTGGACGGCGGCGTATTCGCCCGCATGGTCGACACGCAGGATCTCGTCACGGCGGCGCTTGCTGGCGCCGCGGCCGGGACGGGGCAGGGGAATGCGACGGTCGCCCTCGGGGGAGCCGGGCATCGGATCAGGATCGCGGGGCGCGGGCATCCTTGGGCCTCTTGGCGGCGAGAAGGCTGAACCCGGCCAATGCGGCGGAGATCAGCGCGTTCCATCCTGCCATGCTGAGGCCCAGGAAGGTCCACGTCACGGCGTCGCACATGACCGCCCGGGGGGCGGGTCCGGTGCCCAGCGCCAGCGCGGTCATGCTTTCCAGATCGACGCGGCCGCCCGCGGCGCAGGTCGCGGGCAGGTCCCACCATTTCAACTCGCCGCCCATGTGGAAGACGGCGGTGATGGTTCCGGTGGCGAAGATCACGGCCAGCAGGAAGGCGGCGATGCGCGGCGTGCCGCGGCTGCCGCGGCTGACCAGATGCCAGACGGTGGCGAGCAGGGCGACGACGACCGCGCCCCAGTAGACCTCGCGCGCCTTGAGGCAGAGGTTGCAGGGCGAGATGTCCCAGATCGTCTCAGACAGGTGGGCGAAGCCCAGCAGCGCCAGCGACGCCACGAGCGCGAATGCGGTCCACCACCGCGTCAGGAGTCGATACAGGCCTCTCATCAGACGACGTTCATAGCGAGGCTTGAGCCGTCCGTCGATTGGCGATCAGAGAAGCTTCACCGCCGCGAAGGCGGCGACCAGCACGGCAATGCCGATGACGGTCCACAGAGCCAGCCGCTTCTCGACCATGGCCAGCACCGCCGGCCCCCAGGTTTTCAGGATCCAGGCCTCAAGGAAGAAGCGGCCGCCTCGCGTCACGGCGCACAGGGCGACGAACAGCGGGAAATTGAACTGGAAGATGCCGGAGGCGATGGTGATCAGCTTGAACGGAATGGGGGTCAGCCCCTTCACCAGGATCACCCAGGCGCCGTGCTGCTGGAACAGGGCCTTGGACGCCTCGAAGGTGTCCGCCTTGCCCAGCCACGACAGGATCATCATCCCGACGTCGGTCAGGAAATAACCGATCGCATAGCCGAGGATGCCGCCCAGCACCGAGGCGACCGTGCAGACCGTGGCGTAGAACCACGCGCGCTCCGGCCGCGCCAGGATCATCGGCGCCAGCATGACGTCGGGCGGAATGGGGAAGAAGGAGCTTTCCGCGAACGACACGACGGCCAGCGAGGTGGTGGCGTGCTTGCTGCGGGCCAGCGAGAAGACCCAGTCGTAGAGCTTGCGGAGCATCGATCCTCCGGCGAAAGGCCGAGCCCTCGCGTCTAGCAGGACGTCGCGCCCCGCGCATCCGCCGAAACGCAGCTTGAGTCGCGGTCGCGGCGATCCGTCGCTATAAGGCCGCCTCCGCCCTCCCCCTTCGGATCGGAAGACCATGCGCTATCTGCACACCATGGTCCGCGTGACGGACCTCGACGCCTCCCTGCGCTTCTGGTGCGACCTGCTGGGTCTGCGCGAGATGCGCCGGATGGAGAACGAGGCCGGGCGCTTCACCCTGATCTTCCTCGCCGCTCCCGCGGACCTGTCGCGCTCCGAGGCCGAGCGCTCCCCGGAGGTCGAGCTGACGTACAATTGGGATCCGGAAACCTATTCCGGCGGGCGGAATTTCGGCCATCTGGCCTACAAGGTCGACGATATCTACGCCGCCTGCCGGCGCTTGATGGACGGCGGGGTGGTCATCAATCGACCCCCGCGCGACGGCAACATGGCCTTCGTCCGGTCGCCGGACGGCATCTCCATCGAACTTCTCCAGGAGGGCGCGCCCCTGTCCCCCGCCGAGCCCTGGGCCTCGATGCCCAACACCGGGAGTTGGTGATCTTGAGAGCTTTCGCGCTTCTCCCCCTGGCCTTGCTGGGCCTCGCGGCCTGCGCCTCGACCTCGGAGACCTATCCGTCGCGCACGGCGACGGAGCAGCTCCTGCTGTCCCGGGCCGCCGACCGCGCGGTCGAGGGCCTGACCCTGCCGATCCCGGCCGGCTCGCGGGTGTTTGTGGACGACACCTATTTCCGTGCTGAGAGCAGCCCTTACGCCGTCAGCGCCGTCCGCAACGCCCTGTCGGACGCCGGCTACGCCCTGGCCCCGTCCAAGGCCGACGCCGACGCGGTGTTCGAACTGCGCGTCGGGGCGCTGTCGCTGGAGCAGATGCGCCGCGTCTTCGGCCTGCCGGACATGCGGGTGCCGATCAACGAGAGCTTCAACGTGGTCTCGATCCCGGAGCTGTCGGTCTACAGCCGCCGCGACCGGATCGGCGTGGCCGAATTCTCGGGCTTCCTCTACGAGCCCAAGACCGGCGCCCCGCTGGGCGCCGTCCTGCCGATGACCGGCCAGTTCCGCATCCGCAGCCACAAGCTGCTGATGATCGTGGCCTGGGGCCAGCAGACCGTCGACCCGGGCGAACGCGACCCCGGCGACAGCTGGCGGCAGTTCTAAGTCAGCGTCGCCGTAGCTTGCGTCCCTCCGCCGGACCGTCGAAGGTCCGGGCCGTATGTTTCTGGGAGGGTTTCCATGCGTCGTCTTCTGATCACCACCGCCTGCGCCGTCGCCGTCCTGGCCGGCGCGCCCGCCGTCGCCATGGCCCAGACCGCCGCGCCGGCGGCGGACATGTCGATCCAGACCGAGGACGCGCGGCTGGCGGCCTTCTTCGAACAGGCGTGGCAGGAGCGGATCGCCCTGTCGCCGCAGACGATGACCTCGCTGGGGATCAAGACGGACTACGACAAGCTGGACGACGCCACCGACGCGGCCGCGGACCGGTCGCTGACCCTGGCCGAGAGCCAGCTGGCGCGGATGAAGAGCGACTTCGATCCGGCGACCGTGAACGCCGACAGCCGGATGTCCATGCGGCTGTTCGAATACGGGGTGGCGCAGGCGCGCCTGTCGAACCGCTGGCGCGACTGGGGCTATCAGTTCGCGGCCAACGGCAATCCGACCACCGGACTGCCGGTCTTCCTGATCAACAACCACCGCGTCTCCAGCGTCTCGGACGCCGAGGCCTATGTGTCGCGCATCCGGGCCTCGGAGCGGGTCATGGGAGAGATCGCCGCCGAGCTGCGCGACCGGGCGTCAAAGGGAATCATCTCGCCCAACTTCGTGTTCGAGCCTTCGATCGCCAACACCCGCAACATCATCACCGGCGCGCCGTTCGACGACGCCGCCGACAATCCGGTCTGGGCCGACTTCCAGAAAAAAGTCGGCGCGCTGGACACGGATCAGGCGACCAAGGATCGGCTGTTGGGCGAAGGCCGCGCGGCCCTGACCGGCGAATGGAAGCGCGGCTATGAGACGGTGCTGACGGCGCTGGCCGAGGTACAGCAGCAGGCGGCGGTCATGCCCGACCGGGACGGCGGCGTCTGGCGGCTGCCGGACGGCGAGGCCTACTACAACGCTCGCCTGCAGCTCTCGACCACCACCGACCTGACCGCCGACCAGATCCACCAGATCGGCCTGAGCGAAGTGGCGCGCCTGCAGGGCGAGATGCAGACGATCATGACCCAGGTCGGCTTCACCGGCACGCTGCAGGAGATGTTCGCCTATCTGAAGACCGATCCGCGCTTCCAGTATCCGAACACGCCGGAGGGTAAGGAGCAGTATCTGACCGACGCCCGCGCCTTCATCGCCCAGGTGATGGCGGCCGCTCCGCAATGGTTCAGCGACCTGCCCGAGGCGGCGCTGGAGGTCCGCGCGGTCGAGGCATGGCGCGAGGCCACCGCCTCCATCGCCTTCTACAACGCCCCGGCGCCCGACGGTTCGCGCCCCGGCATCTACTACGTCAACCTGTCGGACATGACCCAGGTGCTGAAGCCCCAGATCGAAGGCATCAGCTATCACGAGGGCGCGCCGGGGCATCACTTCCAGATCGCCTATGCGCAGGAGATGCAGGGCCTGCCGTCGTTCCGCCGCTTCGGCGGCTACGGCGCCTACGCCGAGGGCTGGGGCCTGTACGCCGAGCAGCTGGGCAAGGAGATGGGCTTCTACCAGGACCCCTATTCCGACTTCGGCCGCCTTTCGACCGAGCTGTGGCGCGCGGTGCGACTGGTCACTGACACCGGCCTGCACGCCAAGCGCTGGAGCCGGGAACAGGCGATGGACTATTTCCGCCAGAACTCCCTGCTGAGCGAGCGCGACATCCAGAAGGAGGTCGAGCGCTACATCACCAGCCCGGGCCAGGCGACCAGCTACAAGATCGGCGAGCTGAAGATCATGGAGTTGCGCGCGCGGGCGCGGGCGGCGCTGGGCGACCGTTTCAACATCCGCGACTTCCACGCGGTCGTGCTGGGTTCGGGCTCGGTGCCGCTGGACGTGCTGGAGGACCAGGTCGACGCCTGGATCGCCGCGGGCGGAGGCGCGCCCGCCTCGTAAGGGGTCAGTGCGCCTCGGGCGGGCGGGCGGCCGGGCTGTGGTACTCGCTCTCGGCCTTCTTCTTTTTGCCGAGCACGAAGCGGCGGTCGCAGTAGCCGCACTCGACGTGGTCGTCCTCCCCCATGTCCATATAGACGAGCGGATGGCCCAGGGCTCCGCCGCCGCCGTCGCAGGCGACGCGCTTGCTGGTCACCACGATCTCTTCCGGCGGCGGGATGATCACGGTGGTGGGTCGCGAGGACATTCGGACGGCTCTGACTTGGCGATTGGTGCGAGGGTGCATAGGTATGCGCGCGCGCTCCATACCGTCAAACGGAGCCGTTCGAAACACCCGAAAGCGCCGAATGACCGAGACCGACACCCTGCCCGTCAACGCCATCGAGGTGCGGGGGCTGGAAAAGACCTATGCGGGCAACAAGAAGTCGCCGCCCAAGACCGCCCTGCGCGGGGTCGATCTGGTCATTCCACGCGGCTCGATGTTCGGCCTGCTGGGCCCGAACGGCGCGGGCAAGTCGACTCTGATCAACATCCTGGCCGGGATCGTGAACAAGACCGGCGGCACGGCCTCGATCTGGGGCCGCGACATCGACAAGCAGCCGCGTGACGCCCGCGCCGCCCTGGGCGTCGTGCCGCAGGAGATCGTCGCCGACGTCTTCTTCACCCCCAGAGAGGCTCTGGAAGTTCAGGCCGGTTTCTACGGCGTGCCGGCCAATGAGCGCCGCTCGGACGAGCTGCTGGCCGCGCTGGGCCTGTCGGACAAGGCCAACGCCTACGTCCGCGCCCTGAGCGGCGGCATGAAGCGCCGCCTGATGGTGGCCAAGGCGCTGGTGCACAATCCGCCGATCCTGATCCTCGACGAGCCGACCGCCGGGGTCGACGTCGAGCTGCGCCGCCAGCTGTGGGAATACGTCCGCAAGATCAACGCCGAGGGCGTGACCATCCTCCTGACCACCCACTATCTGGAGGAGGCGCAGGAGCTTTGCGACACCATCGCCATCATGAATCGGGGCGAAGTGGTGGCCTGCGAGCCGACGCCGCAACTGCTGCGCCGGCTGGACACCCGCAACGTCGTCGTGACGCCCGAGGGCGAGCTGAACGGCCTGCCGACGGTGAAGGGATTCGATGTCGTGCCGCGCGCCAACGGCGCCTTCGCCATCAGCTACAAGAAGGGCCAGTCGTCGGTGGAGCAGGTCCTGGCCGCCGTCCGCGCCGCGGGCGTGACCATCGCCGACATCTCGACCGAGGATCCGGACCTGGAGGATGTCTTCCTGGCGCTCACCTACGGCGATGCGAGCCAGGTGAGTCCGACGAAGGACTGAGGCTAGACCACCATCACCGTCCCGATCAGCAGGCGCGCGCCGGCGCGGCCCATGACGGTGTTGGTGGCGGCCTGGAGCTGGGCGACCAGACGCTCGATGTCGGGCGGGGCGCCCGGCAGCAGGACCGCGGCGCTCTGTTGCACCACTTGAGCGTAGGCGGCGCGCAGACGTGGAGCCGATTGCGCCACGCGGGTGCGCAGGGCCGCATCCGGCGTATCCACTCCGATCTCGACGGTCATGACCCCCAGGCTTCCGCCGGGGCGACGCACATTGCCGGTCACCGTCGGCAAGCCGAGATAGCTGGCCTGCGACGAACTTCCGCCTCCCCCTGAAGCGGCGGCGGGCGTGGCGGCGGCTGCGGTGGCGACGGCTGCAAGGCCGAGAAGGGCGCGACGATCCATGCGCCTTTCATAACCGCCACCGCTTAACATTCCCCTGAGCCCGGCCTAACTCGGGGTCATGGGCCCGCGCGAGATCGACACCGGACTGGACGGCTTTCGCTGGTGGCCCGGGGCGCTGGACACCGAGGCGCAGGCCGCCCTGTTGGCCGAAGTGATGGGCGCTGTGGATGACAGCCCCTTCTACCGGCCGGTCACGCCGGGCGGGCGGGCCTTCTCGGTGCGGATGACCAACCTGGGGCCGCTGGGCTGGGTGTCGGACCGGAACGGCTATCGCTACCAGCCGACCCACCCGGAGACCGGCGCGCCGTGGCCGCCGATCCCGCAGGCCCTGGTTGATTTTTGGCGCGACCTGACCGGCTGGCTCGAGCCGCCGGACGCCTGTCTGGTGAACCTCTATCAGGACGGCGCGAAGATGGGTCTGCATCAGGATCGGGACGAGGCGAATCTGGAGGCGCCGGTGCTGTCCGTCTCGCTGGGCGACACGGCGATCTTCCGTGTCGGAGCGGCCGGCGGCGGACCGACCAAATCCATCCGGCTGGCCTCGGGGGATGTCTGCGCCTTGACCGGACCCGCGCGCCTGGCGCGGCACGGGATCGACCGGCTGCTGCCGGGCTCATCGAGCCTGATCCCGGGCGGCGGGCGCCTCAATCTGACCCTGCGTCGGGCCGCTCCGTCTTCACGGCAATCGTGACTCGACGCTGGCGGGCGCCGCCGCCACTGTCCGGCCTCCCACAGCCCGGAGCCCGCCCATGTCGCTGATCCGTCCCGAAGGTCCGCAGGCCGATGATCTGATCCTGAACCGCCGGACGCTGGGCGCCGGGACACTGGGCGGCCTGTTCTTCGCCGGCTATGCGCCCGCGGCCCTGGCGGCCCAGGCCAGTCCGGTGACGACCGACGGCGCCGGCCTGTCGCAGGACGAGGTCGCCTTCCCGGCCCCCGACGGTTTCCAGCTGCCCGCCTTCGTCGCCCGCCCGGACGGGAACGGCCCCTTCCCCGTGGTGATCGTGGTGTCCGAGATCTTCGGGGTGCACGAATACATCCGCGACATCTGCCGCCGCCTGGCCAAGGCCGGTTATGCGGCGGTCGCCCCCGCCTTCTTCAACCGGGTCGAGGACCCGGCGCCCCTGTCCGACATGCAGCGCATCCAACAGATCGTCGGCGCCGCCGGCTATGAGCAGGTGATGGGCGACGTCTCGGCCACCCTGGACTGGGTCAGCCAGCAGCTTTGGGCCAACGGCGACAGAATCGGCATCACCGGCTGGTGCTGGGGCGGCAAGGTGGTGTGGCAGGCCTGCGCCCGCTTCGCCGTGCTGGACGCAGGGGTCGCCTGGTACGGCCGCCTGGCCCCGGCGGCCAACGCCACCCCGGAACAGGTCAGCAGCGGCCAGCCGTGGCCGGTCGACCTGGCCGATGACCTGAAATGCCCGGTGCTGGGCCTGTACGGCGCGGAAGACCGCGGCATCCCCCTGCCCAGCGTCGAGGCCATGCGCAGCGCCCTGGCCCGCGCAGGCCAGACCTCCAGCGAGATCGTCATCTATCCGGGCGCCCCGCACGGCTTCCACGCCGACTATCGCGACAGCTACCGCGCCGCGGACGCCGCCGACGGGTGGGGCAAGCTGCTGGCCTTCTTCGGCGCGCGGCTGAAGGGCTAGGCCGCCCCGAAGCGGTCGATCACCTCCGCCAGGGCGACATGGCCCTTGAAGGCGGCGGAGCCCTGCGGGGACTCGCCGTTCTCCAGCGCCGTCGCGAAGCGCACGGCCGGATCAGCCTCAACCCGGGCCCGGATCGCCTGCAGTCGGGGCCAGCGCGCGATGTCGGCGACCTCGTGATACTCCAGCCAGCGCGCGACGCCGGTCAGCAGGGCGTCGGCCAGGGTCGGCCGGTCGCCGACCAGATAGGGGCCGTCGCCGACCATCCGCTCCAGCTTGTCATGCCGCTCGACGACGGCGCGGCCGCCGAGGCGCCGCAGGGCGGCCTGGTAGTCCGGGTCCGGCGTTTCCAGTTCCAACGCCACCCACAGCGGGGTGAAGGCGCCCGTGAAGCCGGTGTTCAGGAAGCCCATCAACTGATGCATCCGGTCCGCCTCGGCCGAACGCGGCTCAAAGCTGATGCGCCGCCCGTCGTCGCGGGCCTCCAGATAGGCCGCGATGGCCATGGTCTCGGTCAGGGGCGCGCCGCGTTCGGTGATGAGAACGGGCGTCTCGTGACGCGGATTGATGCGGGCGTAGGACGGGCCGCGCATCTCGCCCAGCATGTCGACCCGGCATAGCCGGTAAGGCTGGCCCAGCCATTCGAGCGCCGCCACCAGACCCATGGAGGTGCCCGATGGGAAGCCGTAAACAAGGATCGGTTCCATTTTCGTATTTCCGTGATTTCGAGGATCACGCTGCGCAGCGAAACTGGAAACTAGGGGCCCGCCGCCCCAAGTAAATTACGCACCTTTTTGTAACCAGAACGGACCCCGACCATGAAGGACGTCGTTTCGGCCTGCCCGATCGAGGAGACCATGCGGGTGCTCAGCGGCCGGTGGCCGACGTTGCTGCTCTACTATCTGAAGGACGGGACCCGGCGGTTCAGCGACCTCAGGCGCGACAATCCCACGGTGTCGCACCGCATGCTCACGCTGGAGCTGCGCAAGCTGGAGGAGGCCGGGATCGTCCAGCGCACCGATCACGAGGGCTACCCGCGTCGGGTCGACTACGACCTCACGCCGGTCGGCCTGAAGCTGGTCCCGCTGATCGACGCTCTCGGCGATTGGTGGGACGAGACGGCGGCGGAGCGGTCGTCCCGCCCCGCGCTAAAGGACGCGGCCTAGGCCTTGCCGTCGAAATTCCCGCCGGTGGCCTGGGCGGCGGCGTAGGCCGCGTTGCCCGCCGCAGCGCCCGAGCCCTTGGCGGCGACGACCACCATGGCCGGGCGAACGGTGCGGCCGAACAGGGCGTAGCCGGCCTGAAGGGTCTGCAGCACCTGACCGCCCTGAACGGTCTCGGACGGCTGCTCCATCATGGCCTGATGCAGGTGCGGATCGAAGGCCTCGCCCGGCTCAGGCGCGACACGCTTGAGGTTGTTGGCCTCGAAAGCCGACAACAGGGCCTTCTGGGTCAGCTCCAGACCGGTGACCAGACCGGCCTCGCCGGCGTTGGCCTCCTTGGGCGCGGCCTGGATGGCGCGCTCGAGGTTGTCGGCCACGACCAGCAGGTCGCGGGCGAATTTCTGGATGGCGTAGGCGCGGGCGTCGTTGTTCTGAGTCTCGGCCCGGCGCTTGACGTTCTCGGTCTCGGCGACGGCGCGCAAGGCACGGTCCTTCCACTGGTCGCGCTCGGCGATGACGGCGTCCAGCGGAGCCAGGTTGTCCTCGCCGCCAAAGCCTTCGGCCTCGCCGATGTCGGCGTCCAGCTCGGTTTCGGGATCGTAGTCGGGGGTGTCGTTCACGTGTCTTGTCCGTCCAGCATCCGGCCCAGCACCCGGGCGGTATAGTCCACCAACGGAATCACACGGGCGTAGTTCAGTCGCGCGGGCCCGATGACGCCGATGGCGCCCAGAACCCGCTGTCGGCCGCTCATATAGGGCGCCGCGATCACGGCGGAACCCGAAAGTGAGAACAGACGCGTTTCCGCACCGATAAAGATGCGCACGCCCTGGGCCGTGGACACTCCATCGAGCAGGCCGATCAGCTGTTCCTTCTGCTCCAGATCGTCGAACAGCACCCGGACCTTCTCCAGATCCTCCATGGCCCCGGCGTCCTGCAGCAGGTTGGCGCGGCCGCGTACGATCAAGGCCCGTTCGCGCTCCGCTCCACCCGACCAGGCGGCCAGGCCGTCCTCGACCAGCCGTGCGGCGGTCTCGTCCAATTCGCGTCGGGCGGCGTCCAGTTCGGTGCGCATCTCGGTGCGCGCCTCATGCAGGGGACGGCCCTTGAGCCGGGCGTTGAGGAAGTTCGACGCCTCCTGCAGCGTCGAGGGCGTGACCCCGGCCTTCAGCGGCATCAGCCGGTTCTCGACCGAGCCGTCGTCACCGACCAAAACGGCGAGGGCCTGATCGTGGCCGAGCGCCACGAATTCCACATGCTTGACCCCGGCGTCGCGCACGGGGCTGGCCACGATGCTGGCTCCGCCCGCCAGACCGGAGAGCAGGGACGAGGCCTCGTTCAACGCCTCGTCGAAGCTGAGCCCGCGACCGGCCAGCCGCCCATCGATCTCGCGCCGCTCCTCGGCGCCGATGTCGCCGATCTCCAGCAGGCCGTCGACGAACAGGCGCAGGCCCGCATGGGTCGGGATCCGTCCCGCCGAGGTGTGCGGCGAGCCCAGCAACCCGGCCAGGGTCAGGTCCTGCATGGTGTTGCGGATCGAAGCCGGCGACAGGCTGACCCCGCTCATCGACAGGGTGCGCGAGCCCACCGGCTCTCCGGTCTGCAGATAGCTTTCGACGATGCGCCGGAAGATGTCGCGCGCGCGCTGGTCCAGCCCGGCCAGGCCGCCGGCCTCCAGTCCGGGCGTGGTCAGGAGAGGAGTTTTTATGGCCGCGCCTCCCATGTCGCCCGCTCCAGTCGCATGACCAGGCAGTCGTCCTCGTCAAACATCCGCCGCCCGACGACCGCGAACCCCAGCCGCCGGTAAAAGCGGTGGGCGTCGACATTGGTGTTCAGCGGATCGATGACGATGGCCGTGACCGTCGGGTCGGCGAAGGCGTCATTGATCGCCAGCGTCATCATCCGCGCGCCGTAGCCCCGGTTCAGCGCGTCCGGCGGCCCGATCCAGATGTCCATGGCGCGCAGGTTCGGTTCGATCTCGCCCCAGTAATGGGTCGGCTCCAGATGCGGGTCGCAGACCTGCATGACGCCGATGGGACGACCATCCACCTCGGCGATGAGGTGGAAGCTGACGTCGGACCCGGCCTCGATCTCCTCGATCCAGTCCTGACCGCCGAAGGCGACCTCGGCATCCGCGTCGTCACTGGAACAGGCGATCACATGCGGTTCGCGGTCCCAAGCCTGCAGCGTCGGGATGTCGTCCAGCGTCGCGGGACGCAGGCGCACCAGACCGGGCGTGGAGGGGGACAGGCTCATGGTTTCAGGATAAGCAGCGCCGCGACGGCTTCCAAGGACCATGACCATGACCACCCCCCGCCCCTCCGACCGCACCCCCGAACAACTGCGCAAGGTGACGCTGGAGACCGGGGTGAATCGCTACGCCGAGGGCTCCTGCCTGGTCACCTTCGGCCACACCAAGGTGCTGGTCACCGCCTCGGTCGAGGAGAATGTCCCCGGCTGGATGCGCGGCAAGGGTCAAGGCTGGGTGACCGCCGAGTACGGCATGCTGCCCCGCGCCACCCACACCCGCGGCCGCCGGGAGGCCGCCGCCGGCAAGCAGACCGGCCGGACGCAGGAAATCCAGCGCCTGATCGGCCGCTCGCTGCGCGCCGTGGTCGACCTGAAGGCGCTGGGCGAGCGCCAGGTGGTGCTGGACTGCGATGTGATCCAGGCCGACGGCGGCACCCGCACCGCCGCCATCACCGGCGCCTGGGTCGCGATGGCCAGCGCCTTCGACTACCTGCGCGCCGAGGGCGTGATGAAGAGCGATCCGATCCTGGACCAGGTCGCCGCCGTCTCGTGCGGCGTCTGCAACGACCAGCCGGTGCTGGACCTCGACTACGAAGAGGATTCCACCGCCGAAGCCGACAGCAATTTCGTCCTGACCGGTTCGGGCACGATCGTCGAGATTCAGGCCACCGGCGAGAAGCGCGGCTTCACCCGCGCCGAGTTCGACCGCCTGTTCCAGCTGGCCGACGGCGGCTGCGCCGAGCTGTTCGCCCTGCAGCGGGCCGCCCTCGGCCGGTGATGGGCCGGTAAGCTTCGCCTTACAGGCGCTCGGGGTTTCATCGTTCGTCGAAAGCAGGCATCGTCATTTCACAACGTCCGGGGAGATGACGATGCGCCTGCCGATCCTGCTGACCGCCGCCCTTCTGATGGTTTCCGCTTGCAGCCAGGAACCCGCGACCAAGGCGCCCGACGCCGCCGCGCCCGCTGCTGAAGCGGCGCCGGACCCGGTCATGCCGGCCGACGCTCCCCCGCAGGAAGAAGCGATCGCGCCGGTCGAGGCGTCCTCGACCTCGTGCACGCTCGACCAGGGGTCGGATGGGGCGATGGAGCTGGTCCGCCGCTGCATGGCCGTCAGCACCGCCAGCCATCCGCCGTGCAACCCGGACAACCCCTGCCAGCTGATCCAGGACGAGATCGACCGCGCCTGCGCCGCGTACAAGCCCGGCGAGACCAAGCCTGCGGAGTGCGCCGCTTAACGGTTTACAGACGTCAGGGTTGTACGGTGGCGGAATGACCCCTGCCGCCACACCCGTCGATCTTCGCGCCCTGACCACCCTGCGCTTCCTCGCGGCGGCGTGGGTGGTGCTCTACACCGCCTGGCCGCATCTGAACGTCGGCTTCACGCCCGTCGCGGTGACCAAGGGCTATCTGGGGGTCGAGGTCTTCTTCGTCCTGTCGGGCTTCATCCTCAGCCATGTCTATCTCGAGGCCGCGGGCGAGAAACGCTATTCGTACAAGGGCTTCCTGTGGGCCCGGATCGCGCGGGTCTATCCGCTGCATCTGGTGACGCTGGCCGGCATGGCCGTGCTGGGCATCGGCGCGGCGGTCGCCGGGCTCGCCGTGAGCGACAGCCTGACCGACTGGCGCTCCCTGCCCGCCCACCTGACCCTGACCCACGCCTGGGGCCTGGCCCCGACCTCGGCCTTCAACCACCCCTCCTGGTCGATCTCGGCGGAGTGGTTCGCCTATCTGACCTTCCCGGCCTTCGCCTTCGTGGCCTGGCGGCTTCGGAACCGGCCGGTGCTGGCGACCGTACTGGCGGCCGCCGTGGCGCTGGGCATCTACGCCGCCTTCCAACCGCTGGCCGGCTTCTCGCTGACCGAGGCGACCTTCCGCTGGGGCGTGCTGCGCATCGTGCCCTGCTTCCTGCTGGGCTGCGCCCTGTACCTGATCTACCGCCGCGCCCCGATCCCCTTCGCCGGACCGGTCGCCCTGTTGAGCGGCGCGGGCGTGCTGATCAGCGCCTCGCTGGGCCTGTGGGACCCGATCACCGTCCTGCTCGCGGGCGGTCTGATCCTCGGCCTGGGCTCGATGACGAATGAGCGCGCGGGGCCGCTGGCCTCCAAGGCGGGCGTCTATCTGGGCGAGATCAGCTACTCGATCTACATGGTCTGCGCGCCGGTCCTGCTGGTCATGACCAACGTCGCCGCGCGACTGACCGGGGCGGACGACAAGCGATTTCACATCATTGTGTGGCTGGGGATTATCGCGGCTATTCCGGTGACGGCCATGCTGACCTACCACCTCGTCGAACGCCCGGCCCGTAAGGCTTTGCGCCAGTTGGCGGACCGCAACGGCAAAGGTCAATCCGCGACGAAAGCGCACACCCGACTCGCCTGAAAGGGGTCTTCAACCCTCTGGAACTATCGGTTACGGGTTGTTTCAGCGGCAGTCGGGAAAAGCCACAGCATGATCAAACGGCTCACAGCCGCCGCAGTTGCGGCGACCCTCGGGATTTTTGCGCTGGGCGTCACGCCCGCTCCCGCAAAGGCCGATGAGCCGTACTGGCAGTGCGTGACCTTCGCTCGCATGTTCTCGGGCATCAACATCTTCGGCGACGCCGTGACTTGGTGGCGTCAGGCCCAGGGCCGCTTCACCACCGGCCATCGCCCGCAGACCGGTTCGGTCCTCGCCTTCGAAGCCAACGGCCGGATGAACCGCGGCCACGTCGCCGTCGTCTCGGAAGTCCTGACCGACCGCGTCATCCGCGTAACCCATGCCAACTGGGGCGGAAGCCGCGGCAAGGTCGAGGAAAACGTCACCGTCGTGGACGTCTCGAACAGCAACGATTGGACGGCGGTCAAGGTCTGGTACAACCCGATCCATGACCTCGGCACGACCGTCTATCCGACCCATGGCTTCATCTACCAGCAAGCCCCGCAGGCTGCCGGCGTGCAGATGGCTTCGGTCCAGCCGGCCGACCCCGGCCAGCACTGAGGGTTCGGCCCCGTCGGCGGGGCCTTCTTCATGATCCGCCTCTATCGCTCGACAGGCTCGGCCTGCGAGGAAGTGCAGCTTGAGGCCGGCGGCCTGAAGCTCGGGCCGAACGTGCTGTGGATCGACCTGATCAACCCGACGCGCGAGGAAGACACCGCCGTCGAGGCCGCCCTGGGCGTTTCCGTGCCCACGCGCGAGGAGATGCAGGAACTGGAGGCGTCCAGCCGCGTCTATCGCGAGAACGGGGCCACCTATCTGACCGCCGACATCATCACCCGGGGCGACGAGGACATTCCGGGCATCGAGCCGGTGACCTTCGTCCTGACCACCGGCCCGCTGATCACCATCCGCTACGTCGATCCCAAGCCGTTCACGATGCTGCTGGAGAAGCTGGAGCGCGAGCCCGGCCTGTGCGGTTCGGGCGCGGAGTTGTTCCTGCACCTGATGGAGCTGGTGGTCGACCGCGCCTCGGACATCCTGTCCCGGACCGTGACGCGGGTCGAAGGCATCGCCAGTCACGTCTTCTCCGGCGGCAAGACGGTCGGTTTCGAGAAGCTGATCGGCAAGCTGGGCCGGGCCCAGATCGCCAACGCCCGCATCGAGCAGAGTCTGGCCGGCCTGACCCGGGTCTTCGCCTTCGTGGCCATCGACGAACGGATCGACAGCGGCGAGGCCCGCGCCCACCTGCGCTCGCTCAGCCGCGACGTGGAAAGCCTGACCGCGCACAACCAGTCGGTCGCCGCCTCGATCAATTTCCAGCTCTCGGCCGCGCTGGGCCTGATCAACATCGAGCAGTCGTCGATCATCAAGATCTTCTCGGTGGCCGCCGTCGCCTTCCTGCCCCCGACCCTGATCGCCTCCATCTACGGCATGAATTTCGACCACATGCCGGAACTGCACTGGATGGGCGGCTATCCGCTGGCGGTGGGCGCCATGGTCATATCGGCCCTGCTTCCCCTGATGTGGTTCAAGCACAAGGGCTGGCTGTAGAGCTTGACCCGCCCCGCCGGTCGGGGCTTCCTGCCCGACCCTCGCCGGAGTCCTCCATGCGCCTGCTCGCCCTCGCCGCCTCAGCCCTGATCCTGTCGGCCTGTTCGCAGGGGACCGAGACGCCCGCCGCGCCCGCCGAGGCGCCGAGCCCCGCGCCGGTCCTGTCGGGCGTGGACCTGACGCAGCCCGTGACGGTATCGGGCACGGAGCCGTTCTGGACCGTCAAGCTGACTGGCGAGGAGCTGATCTACGAAGGGCTGGACCGCCCCGAACAACGCGCGCCGCAGCCAAAGATCGACGTCCAGGGCACCGTCGCCACCTTCCAGACCCAGTCGGCGGCGGGCACGACCTTCGACATCACCCTGACCGCCACCGAGTGCAGCGACGGGATGAGTGACCGCACCTACCCCCTGACCGCCGTGGTCAAGGTCGGCGAGGAGACGTTGATGGGTTGCGCGTCTTCGACCGCCGCCCTGGCGCGCGCGGGCGAGAGCGGCCTGGTCGTCTAGAGCGTTTGATCTCTTAGCGTCCGCATCGCCCCCAACCGGGCGAAGGCGATGGTCAGGGCCTTGCGCCGCGCCGGAGCCAGAGGGCTGGATGGCGCCTCGCGCACCACCGCCCCACCGAAGGCGTCGGCCACGATCAATCCCGGCTCATCAGGCAGAACGCCCTGCGGGAACTCGGGCGCGACGGCGAAGTAGAAGGTGTCGCAGAACGGCCCGTACTCATGCCATTTGCGGTCGACGCGATAGTCCTCGATCCCGGACTTCACCTCGACGATCACGATGTCGCCGCGCGGCCCCAGCGCCATGACGTCGGCGCGCCGCCCGTTGGGCAGGCCGACCTCCAGCAGGGGCGCATAGCCCAGGTCCAGCATCAGCCGCGCGGCCCCGCGCGTCACCGCCAGCGTGGTGTCGGGACGGCTGAAGACGAGGTCGATCTGCAGGGCGGCGGCGGCCATCCGCCTTTATGTTCCGGCTCTGTTCACGGTTCAAGAGCGGACTAAGCTTGGCCGAAGAGCGGATGGTAGGCTGGATCGAAACGCGCCGAAGGATCAAGGCATGCCCGAAGATCGTATCGCCCGACGCAACCGCGGCAGCCCGCGCGGACTGTGGCTTCTGGTGGCGCTGGCCCTCGCGGCGGGCCTGCTGGTCATCGCCGTCATGCTGAAGACCAGCGCCGCCGATCAGAAGGCCCGCCGCGCGCTCGATGCGGTCGCGTCCAGCACGAGCGCCCCGCACCGGCCCGCTGATCAGAGGATGTAGCGGCTCAGATCGGCATTCCCGGCCAGGTCGCCGATACGCTCGCGCACCTTGTCGCCGTCGAAGGTCACGGTCTGGCCGGTCAGGTCCGAGGCCTTGAAGCTGGTCTCTTCCAGCACCCGCTCCAGCACGGTCTGCAGCCGCCGCGCGCCGATGTTCTCGACCGCCGAATTGGCCGCCACCGCCGCGTCGGCCATGGCCTCGACCGCGTCGTCGGTGAAGACGAGCGTCACCTCTTCCGTGGCCAACAGGGCCTGATTTTGACGGATCAGATTGGCCTCAGGCTCGGTCAGGATGCGCTTGAAGTCGTCGCGGGTCAGAGCCTTCAGCTCGACCCGGATCGGCAGGCGGCCCTGAAGTTCCGGAAGCAGGTCCGACGGCTTGGCCACGTGGAAGGCGCCCGAGGCGATGAACAGCACGTGGTCGGACTTCACCGGCCCGTATTTAGTCGACACCGTGGTGCCCTCGATCAGCGGCAGCAGGTCGCGCTGCACGCCCTCGCGGCTGACATCGGCGCCACGGCCTTCCGACCGGACGGCGACCTTGTCGATCTCGTCGATGAAGACGATGCCTTCATTCTCGGCCAGCAGCAGCGCCTCGTTGGTCAGGCTCTCCTGATCCAGCAGCTTGTCGCTTTCCTCGGTGGTCAGGGGCGCGACCGCGTCCTTGACCGCCAGCCGAACCTTCTTGGTGCGGCCGCCGCCCAGCTTGCCCAGCATTTCGGACAGGTTGATCATCCCGACATTGCCGCCCGGCAGGTCCATGCCCTGCATCGGCGAAGCGGTGTCGGCCAGTTCGATCTCGATCTCCTTGTCGTCCAGTTCGCCGGCGCGCAGCTTCTTGCGGAAACTGTCGCGGGTGGCCGGCTGCGAACCGGGACCGACGAGGGCGTCCAGGATCCGTTCCTCGGCGGCGCCCTCGGCCTTGGCCTTCACGCCCGATCGGCGCTTGTCGCGCACCATGACCAGCGCCGCCTCGACCAGGTCGCGCATGATCTGATCCACATCGCGCCCGACATAGCCGACCTCGGTGAATTTGGTCGCCTCGACCTTCAGGAAGGGCGAGCCGGCCAGCCTCGCCAGCCGGCGGGCGATCTCGGTCTTGCCGACGCCGGTCGGCCCGATCATCAGGATGTTCTTGGGCGTCACCTCGTCGCGCAGGTCGTCGGACACGCGCTTGCGGCGCCAGCGATTGCGCAGGGCCACGGCGACGGCGCGCTTGGCGTCGTCCTGGCCGACGATGAAGCGGTCCAGTTCGGAAACGATTTCGCGGGGAGACAGATCGGTCATGTGACCGAGATAGGGCGTGTCAGCCGCCTGCGGGAGGGGCGCCCGGCACAAGCTGAGCCAGCACCAGCCCCCAACCGGTCTCGCTCTTCTGCCAGAGGTGGACGTAATAGCCCTGCCGCGCCGCGCTGTCGCGTGTCCACCGCGCCCGCCCGTAGGTCCAGGCCAGATCACCGGCCTCCGACGCCCCGAAACCCTCCGGCCCGTCGAACTCGAAGGTCGCGGGCCAGTCCGCCAAAGCTGCGGCCGCCGCCTCTGGCCCGATCGCGGGCGGATGCGGCGCGACATAGACCCGGCCGTTCGGCGCCATCAGCCTCAGATGGGCCTCGCGCTGGAAGCGCTGTACGCCCCTGGCCAGAAAGGCTTCGATGAGCGCGATCTCGGCTAGCGCTCTTTCGGCCGACCCGGCGCCGCCGGTCGACACCGCCAAAATCTCGGGCTCCGTCGCGGGCCCAGGCGCATCGACGGAACTGGCGCCCGACCCGCCGTCATAGACCCAGCGCCACGCGCCGTCGGCCTGCCTCTTCCAGATCGTAAAATAGTGGCCGGTGCGCCGACCGCCGACCTCGACCGCGCCCGTGGTGAAGCCCAGATCTCCTGAGGCGGCGATGCCCGCGAAATTCGGCCACCACGCCAGCAGCGGCTCATCCGCCGGCCTCGGTCCGTTGGGATAGGCGTCGGGCACGCGCCGTACGCCCTGTGGCCCGATCACCACCGCATCCGGCGCCGCCCATTTGTTAAAACTGCCCGCGATGCCCATCCCCGGCGCATCCGCCGCGAAGGCGCGCTCCGCCGCCACCACCGGCGCGGCATCGGGCGTCTGGGCGAACACGGGCGAGCCGGCCAGCAGGGCCGCGGCGAAGATCAGGGCGCGCATGAAACATCCTCCCTTGCCGAGGGAACGTCAGATCGCCGGCCCTGTCCCGTTAAATCGCGGAAAGCCGAGGCTACCCCAGCGTCTCCACCGTCAGATTGCCGTTGGTGTAGACACAGATCTCCGCCGCCAGCGCCATCGACCGGCGCGCGATGGCCTCGGCGTCCAGGTCGGTGTTCTCCATCAGGGCTCGGGCCGCCGACAGGGCGTAGTTGCCGCCCGAGCCGACCGCCGCCACGCCGTATTCCGGCTCCAGCACGTCGCCGACCCCGGTCACCGTGAAGATCGAATCCTTGTCGGCGACCAGCAGCATGGCCTCCAGCCGCCGCAGATAGCGATCCGTGCGCCAATCCTTGGCCAGGTCGACGCAGGCCCGGGCCAGCTGGTCCGGATACTGCTCCAGCTTGGCTTCCAGCCGCTCGATCAGGGTGAAGGCGTCCGCGGTCGCCCCGGCGAAACCGGCCAGGACCTTGCCGCCGGCCAGGACCCGCACCTTGCGCGCCGCGCCCTTGACGATGGTGGGGCCCATGGAGACCTGGCCGTCGCCGGCGATGACCGTGCGGCCATCCTTGCGCACCGCGAGGATGGTGGTGCCGTGCCAGTCAGGGAAGGAGGAGGTGCTGTTCATCATTCATTGCAGATGGAGACCGGAATGCGGCGCGGCAAGCGAAAAGCTTGGGAAAACAACGTTCCCATTTCGCCGCAATATGGCCCATGTAACCCGTTACATTGGCAGACTGTACCCCATTTTGACAATCTGAGGGAGGCATCGTGCTTCATCGCGTGATCTACGCCAGCGAAGCCGTTGGCCCGACGGGGGTATCGACTCTTTCCATCGCCCAGATTCTCGGCGTTTCCGAGGTGAACAACCGGCGCGACGGCATCACGGCCGTCATCATGTTCCACCGGGGCCACATCGTTCAGGCGATCGAGGGCAAGCGCGTCGATATCGATCGCCTGATGCGCCGCCTGCTGGCCGACCGCCGCCATACGGGGCTGCGGATTCTGGTCGATACGCCGATCGCCGGCCGCCTTCTGAGCGATCCCATCAGTGTCTGCCCGGACCCGCAGTCCATGCTCCGGGGCGCCGGCGTAGGTGAGATTTCGCGCCTCACGGCCAATGAGGCCGAGGCCCTGCTCGACCTGAAGTACGCCGCCTGAGGGCGTGACCTTCGCCGCCGCAGCGCCTAACTGGAGCCGGTGAGCTTTTCCGAAGACGAAATCGAACGCTACGCCCGCCATCTGGTGCTGTCGGAGGTCGGCGGCCCCGGACAGCAGCGGCTGAAGGCCGCGCGGGTCGGTCTGATCGGCCTGGGCGGCGTCGGCGCGCCCGCCGCGCTGTACCTGGCCGCCGCCGGGGTCGGGGCCCTGCGCCTGATCGACGACGACGCCGTGTCCCTGTCCAATCTTCAGCGCCAGATCATCTTCGACACCGCGGACGTCGGCCGCGCCAAGGTGATCGCCGGGTCCGAGACCCTGGCGGCGCTCAATCCCCACGTCGGCCTGGAGCTCCGCCCGGAACGCCTGACCGCGGCCAACGCCGCCGCCCTGATCGAGGGCTGCGATGTGGTCATCGACGGCACGGACGATTTCGACGCCCGCTTCGCCGTCAACGCCGCCTGCCTCGCCTGCCGGATCCCGCTTGTCTCCGGCGCCCTGGGCCGCTGGAGCGGTCAGGTCGGGGTCTTCCACGGCGGCCCCTGCTATCGCTGCCTGGTGCCGGAGACGCCGCCCGACGCCGACACCTGCAGCCGCGTCGGCGTCGTCGGCGCGCTGGCGGGCGTGGTCGGCGCCATGGCGGCGCTCGAAGCGATCAAGCTGATCGCCGGCGCCGGAGAGCCCCTGTCCGGCCGCCTGCTGCTCTATGACGGGCTGGCGGGAACGGCGCGCACCGTCCGCGTCGCCCCCGATCCAGATTGTCCCGACTGCGGGGGTCAGGGCGCCGGAACGGCCTCGGCCTGAACTTCGACAGCCGCGGGCGGGGCCACGATCGCGGCCGGCGGCAGATGCTCGCGCAGGAAAGCCTCCATCTCGGTCATCACCGTGATCTCCTGCGCCCGCGACCAGCCGTTGTGACCCGCCCCGTCCAGCTCGACGAGACGCACCGGCTTGCCCGCGCGACGCAAGGCGCGCTCCATGTTGCGTGACTGGACCACCGGGACGACATCGTCTTCTTCGCCGTGGATCAACAGCAAGGGGGTGCTCCAGGTCGCCGCCCGGCGGAGCGGGGAGGCCGCCTCGATGGCGGCGCGGTCCGCCCCCGGATCGCCGATTGACCGCACCCAGTATTCGTAGCGGTCCGAATCCGAGCCGCCTTCAGAGCGCTCCCGGCGCAGCATCGACATCAGGTCGCTGGGGCCGGCGATCGAGATGGCGCAGCGATACAGATCCGGCTGGGTCCCGCCGCCCTGCAGGGCGGCATAACCGCCGTAGCTGGCCCCGACGATGCAGACCTGTCCGCGGTCGGCCAGCCCCTGCGAGACCAGAGCCTGCACCCCTTCGGTCACATCGTCCTGCATTCGCAGGCCCCACTGCCGATGGCCGGCCTCGGTGAAGGCCCGCCCCATGCCGGACGAGCCCCGGAAATTGGGCTGGAAGACCTGATAGCCGCGCGTGGTCAGGAACTGGACCCACATGTCGTAGGTCATGGCGTCACGCATCTCGGGACCGCCGTGCGGCAGCACCACCAGCGGCAACCGGGCGTCGGGCGCCGCTCCCGCGGGCCGGGTCAGATAGCCAAACAGCGCCTGACCGTCCGAGGCGGTGTAATCGACGCGCCGCATGACCCCGAGCGCCTCCTGAGGCAGGTTGGGATAGATCGAGCCGAGAAAGTCCATGCGCCGTTCGGCGACGTTGAACAGATGGTATTCGCCGGGATTGTTCGGCGCGCTGGCCCGAACCAGCCAGCGCGATCCGTCCCGTGCCTGCGAGATCACCGACACGCTCCAGCCGTCGCCGAAATACCGCCGGATGCCGTTCATGACGGCGTCGTCTCGCCGGTCGGCGAAGTCGCAGCGGTAGATGTCGGCCCAGTAGCAGCCCGCCAGTAGTTCCCGCGTATCCGCGTCCAGCACGATCCCGCTGACGTCGTAGCGGTCGTTGCGCCAGATCGCGGGACCCATCTGCCGGGTGGCGAAGTCGAACACATGCACGGCGGCGGTGTCGCCCTCCTCGCCGTCCTTCGGCCTGACGGTGACATAGATCTGGCCCGGCTGAGCCGTTGCGCCGAGGAATTCGTAGTCGGGCAGATCGCGTATGTCGTCCCGGCGCAGGCGATAAACCTCGCTCCACGCCCCGTCCGCGTTCAGCGCCTCCAGCAGCAGCACCCGCCCTGTCGCGCCGCGATAGGCGACCCGGCCGACGACGGCGCCCGAGTTGTCGGTCACATAGCTGAGCACCCGGCTGTGCCCGCCCAGGATCTTGCCTCCTTCCCCGGTCGTCACATTGACCCGGGCCACGTCCAGGCCGCCGCCGGCGTTGCGGTAGGTCATCAGGATGTGATCGGGATCATCCGGCAGGATATCCAGCACCTCGCCCGGATCGACGTCGTCGGCGCGGGGGGCCTTCAGCGGGATGTTGCTCGACCCGTCCCGCGCGACCGACAGCACCGTCCGCCCGTAGGTGAAGGAGCGGATGCGCCCGTCTTCGCGATTGCCGCTCCGGCGCAGCTCCAGCCGGGTCATGGCCAGCAGCAGCCGGTCGTCGGTCTTCCACGACACCCACTCGACGTACAGGCCGCCGAAATGTTCGCTGGCGGAGCCGACGTCGAAGCCGGTCACCTCGCCGGTCTCGAGATCGCGGATGTGGATCTGGTTGCCGCCCTTGCGCGCCACCCAGACCATATACCGGCCCGAAGGCGACAGGCTGGCCGCCGTCAGGGCGGCCGGCTCGGCGAAATCCGCCGCCGTCAGAGGGTCGGCGCGCACCGGGCTGAACATCAGCGCGGAGGCCATCAGGGCGCCGGCCAGGCGAACGATCAGAGACTTCATCGATGGCTCCTTCGGCCTCAGGCGAAGGCCTGGCGGAACAGCGCGACGTAGCGGGCCAGCAGATCCTGCTCGACCGACTCCTTCCAGTCGCTGTGGCCGGCGTCTTCGACCTCGATCAGCTCGACCGTCTTGCCGGCTCCGCGGAAGGCGTCCCGCATTCTCCGGGACTGGATGACGGGCACGACCTCGTCGTCGACCCCGTGAACCAGCAGCACCGGGCAGGATATCTCTCTCGCCCGCCGCCGTGGCGAAGCGGCGTCAAGCGCCGGTCCCATGGTCCTGCGATCGCCGATCCGCTGGGTCCAGAACTCATAGATCGGCTTGTCCGGAGAATCGTCTTCCCGTTCCACCCACGCCAGCATGTCGGGCAGGTCGTAGACCCCGCAGATGCCAATCGCGGCCTTGTAGAGGTCCGGCCGCTTCAGGGCGCCCATCAGCGCGGCATAGCCGCCATAGCTGGTGCCAATGATGCCGACCTTGCCGGCGTCCAGTCCCTTCACGGCGATCGCATGGGCCACGGCGTCTTCGACGTCGTCCTGCATCCTTTCCCCCCAGCGGGTCCAGCCCTGCCTCGCGAAGTCCAGCCCGTAGCCGCCCGATCCGCGGAAGTTGGGGCGCAGCACCCACCAGCCTTGGGCGGCCAGAACCTGGACCTGGCGATCCCAGGCCGATACGTCCCGCGCCTCCGGCCCGCCGTGGGGCAGCACGATGAGCGGACCCGCCGCCCCGCCGGGCGGCGCGGTCAGATAGGCCTCGATCGTCGCTCCATCGCGGGTTGGAACCTTGAGGCCTTCGGTGTCTCCCAATCGCGCCGGGTCCAGTCGCTGAATCTGGCCGACGCCGACGATCGCCCGGGCCGTCTTGTCATAGAAGAACCATGTCCCCGGTTCCCGTGGGCCGGTCACAAAGGCGATGAAGCGGTTCCTGGCCGTGTCCACGTCGGTGAAGTGCACGTCGCATTCATTGTCGAAGAAACGATTCAGGGCGCGATGGTGGGCCGCCAAGGCCGGCTCGCTGAACTCATACTCCAGCCGATCGCCGTAATAGGCCGCGCCCAGGTAGCGGCCGGCCGAATCCTTCAGTCCGTACTCGACGTCGCGGCCGGCGCGGCCGTTCATCGGCGGACCGAGCTCGAGCGAGGCCAGGTCCATCTCCCGCACGCTCTCGACGTCCTCGCCGGCGGCGCGCGCCGTGACCAGCACCACCCCGGATCGATCCGTCTGGCCCACCCACGAGAAATCCGGAGCGTCGATCACCCGCGTACGACGGACCAGCTTCCAGTCGGTTGCGCCGGACGCGCGGACATAGACGGTCTCCACCGTGCCCCGGCTGTTGATGTCGCGGCGCATGACCGGCACGCCGCCCTGGGTGTGCCAGCCGAACGTTCCCACCACGCCCCGCTCGATCCGTTCGGCCGCGCCGGTGGCGATGTTGACCCGGTGCAGGCCCAGAACGCCGTCGTGCTCCCAGGCCGTCATCAGCACATGGTCGGGATCATCCGGCAGAAGATCGACCACCCGTCCCATGTCCAGCGAACGGCGCATGCGTTCGCGCTGATCCTGGAACATCGTCACCGCCGCTCCCGTGTCGGCGGCCACCGACAGGATCCGCCGGGAAGTGTATTTGATGCCTTCCGATCGAACATTGGATCCGGTCACCGCACGCCCGTCTGTCGTCCCCGTGATCGCCACCCGGATCAGAAGACGATCATCGTTGCCCCACTCGATCGCCTCGACGGTTAGCGCCCCCAGCCGGTGACGGAGGCGTTCGCCTTCGGGATCGTCGGCCCGGATGATGTCGATGAAGCCCGCCGGTTCGGCCTCGGTTCCGGTCTGCTGCAACACGGCGATGCGGGAGCCCGACGGCGACAGGGACACCGCGCGGGAGCCTTCCGTTCCGAAGAACTCGCCGATCCCGTAGCCGCCGCCGCTCCGGGCCTCCATGACAGTCGGCCGCAACAGGCAGGCGCCCGCCAAGGCGCCGGCGGCGGCCAGCAGGCCACGCCGCGACAGGACGGCCGCAGCCGCCCTCGATGTCTTGGAAGTCATTGTAATCCCCGATGCCCGGGCGACATTTCCATTCAGGGCGGCTCTAAGGTCAAGCCTTACGCGTCAAAGCATCGCGGGAATGACCCGATCCGGCGGCCGGTGGCCGTTGGCGAAGGTCTGGATGTTGGCGATGACCCGGTCGCCCATGTCCTGACGGGCCTCGATCGTCGCCGAGCCGAGGTGGGGCAGCAGCACCACATTGGCGTGACCCAGCAGGCCCGGATGCACCTTGGGCTCCTGTTCGAACACGTCCAGGCCGACGCCCGCGATGCGCCGCTGCGCCACCGCCTCGGCCAGCGCGGCCTCGTCGATCAGTTCGCCTCGCGCCGTGTTGACCAGGATGGCCTCGGGTCGCAGCAGAGCCAGCCGCCGCGCCGACAGCAGGTGATGCGTGTCTTTCGTCGCAGGGGTGTTCAGCGAGATCAGGTCCATCCGCGACAGCATCTGGTCCAGGTCGTCCCAGTAGGTCGCGCCCAGTTCCTCGGCGATCATGGCCGGGACGGGCTTGCGGTTGTGGTAATGGACCTGCATCCCGAAGGCCTTGGCGCGGCGGGCCAGCGCCTGGCCGATCCGGCCCATGCCGACGATGCCCAGCCGCTTGCCCCACAGCTTGCGCCCGGTCATCCAGGTCGGGCTCCAGCCCTCGAACCGGCCCTCCTGCATGACCTGCGCGCCCTCCACGATCCGGCGGCTGACCGCCAGGATCAGGGTCATGGCCAGATCCGCCGTGTCCTCGGTCAGGACGCCGGGGGTGTTGGTGACGATCAGGCCCCGACCGACCGCCGCGTCGACGTCGATGTGATCCACGCCCGCGCCGAAATTGGCGATCATCTTCAGCTGCGGCCCGGCTTTCGAGATCAGGTCGGCGTCGATGACGTCGGTGATGGTCGGCGCCAGGACGTCGGCCCTCTGCACGGCGGCCTCCAGCGCCGCCCGGTCCATCGGACGGTCGGTCAGGTTCAGCTCGGCGTCGAACAGCTCGCGCATCCGTGTCTCCACGGCGTCGGGCAAGCGTCTGGTTAATACGACCTTAAGCCGGGGAGAGGACATTCGGAGCCTTCGGTTTCACGTCCCCGGCTTTAATGGTCCTCCCGGTGTCTGGCAAAGTTCCTCGCCTCAAGCGCTTCGCGCTGGTCGCCGCCCTGGTCGGGCTCGGGGTGATGGCCGGGGCCGGAAACGCCATGCCGGGCGGCCGACCGACCCCCAGCGGCCAACCCGTGCCGCGCTGGCTGTCGCTCAAGTCCGACGAGGTTCGCGCGCGCCAGGGGCCCGGCCTCGACTATCCGATCCTGTGGGAATACCGCGTCCCGGGCCTGCCGGTTCAGGTCGTCGCCGAAACCGCCGAATGGCGGAAGATCTGCGATCCGGAAGGCGCGGTCGCCTGGGTCCACCGGAGCGTGGTCTCCAGCCGCCGCAGCGTCTTCAACGCCTCGCGCGAGGAAATCGCCATCCACGCCGGGCGCTCCGACACCTCGCCGGTGCGCGCCCGCCTGTCGCCCCGCTCGCTGGTGTCGCTGGACGAGTGCGTCGACCAGTGGTGCGAGGTCCGCGTCCGCCGTCTGCGCGGCTGGGTGCGTCAGCGCGCGGTCTTCGGCGTCCAGGACCATGCCCTGTGCAACGCCAACCGGCCCGCGGGCACGGGACGGGCCGAGCGGTAGGACTCCACCGGTCTGTTAAAACGTTTGAGCGCCCGGGTTCCCTCGTGTAACCCCACGGCAACATCCGGACGCGAAGTCGCGTCCTGCCGCAACGAGAATGCTTTTGACCGAGCTGAAATATCCGTCGTCGTTTGACTATGAAGCCCTGCTGGCCTCGGGCCGGGGCGAGCTGTTCGGGCCGGGCAACGCCCAGCTGCCGGCCCCGCCGATGCTGATGTTCGACCGGATCACCAAGATCAACGCCGACGGCGGCGCGCACGGCAAGGGTTATGTCGAGGCCGAGCTGGATATCCATCCGGACCTCTGGTTCTTCCAGTGCCACTTCATCGGCGATCCGGTCATGCCGGGCTGCCTGGGCCTGGACGCCATGTGGCAGCTGGTCGGCTTCTACCTCGGCTGGATCGGCGGTCCCGGAAAGGGCCGCGCGCTCGGCGTCGGCGAGGTCAAGTTCACCGGTCAGGTCCAGCCGCACATCAAGAAGGTCGTCTACAAGATCGACCTGAAGCGCGTGATCAACCGCAAGCTGGTCATGGGCATCGCCGACGGCGTGCTCGAGGCCGACGGCGAGGTGATCTACACCTGCAACGACATGCGCGTCGGCCTGTTCGGCGCGACCACGGAAGCGGCCGGCGGCTGAACCCCTATATTCAGACAGACCGCGCACTACGCGGCGACTGAGCGTTCTTAGAAGGAAACCACCATGCGGCGTGTCGTCGTCACCGGGCTGGGCATCGTTTCTTCCATCGGCACGGGCCAGGAAGAAGTCATCGCATCGCTGCGCGAGGCGAAGTCGGGCGTGCAATCCGCTCCCGATCACATCGCGCACGGCTTCCGCTCGCAGGTCTGGGCGCCGCCGTCGCTGGGCGTCAGCGCCGAGGACTGGGCTCCGCTGGTCGATCGCCGCGCGGCGCGCTTCCTGGCCAACGGCACCGCCTGGGGCCACATCGCCTTCGAGGAAGCCCTGAAGGATTCGGGCATGAGCGCGGACGAGATCAAGTCCGACCGCATCGGCCTGATCGTCGGCGAGGGCGGCCCCTCGACCCAGGTCATCCTGCAGGCGGCCCAGACCACGATCGAAAAGGGCTCGCCCAAGCGCATCGGGCCGTTCGCCGTGCCCAAAGCCATGGCCTCGGGCCCGTCGGCGGTGCTGGCCACCTGGTTCGAGCTCAAGGGCATCAACTATTCGATCAGCTCGGCCTGCGCGACCAGCGCCCACTGCATCGGCGCGGGCGCCGAACAGATCGCCTGGGGCAAGCAGGACGTGGTCTTCGCCGGCGGCGTGGAAGACATCGACTGGTCCATGTCGAACATGTTCGACGCCATGGGCGCCATGTCCTCCAACTTCAACGCGACCCCGGACAAGGCCAGCCGCGCCTATGACAAGGACCGCGACGGCTTCGTCATCGCCGGCGGCGCCGGCATCGTGGTGCTGGAAGAATACGAACGCGCCGTGGCGCGCGGCGCCAAGATCTATGCCGAGGTGACCGGCTACGGCGCCAACTCCGACGGCTACGACATGGTCGCCCCCTCGGGCGAGGGCGCCGAGCGCTGCATGAAGATCGCGCTGGAAATGGCCGGCAATCCGCGCATCGACTACCTGAACCCGCACGGCACCTCGACGCCGGTCGGGGACCTGAAGGAGATGGGCGCGGTGCGCAACGTCTTCGGCGACGACCTGCCGATGATCTCCTCGACCAAGTCGCTGACGGGCCACTCGCTCGGCGCGGCGGGCGCTCAGGAGGCTATCTACTGCCTGCTGATGATGGACAACGACTTCGCCGCCGAGAGCGCCCACATCGAAAACCTCGATCCCGAGTTCGAGGGCATGCCGATCCTGCGCAAGCGCCACGACGGGCCTCTGAAGCACGTCATGTCCAACAGCTTCGGCTTCGGCGGCACCAACGGCACGCTGATCCTGTCGAAGGTCTGACGCCTAGAGCGAAATTCTGGAGCCTGATTCACGACATCAGTGGAATCGCGAAGCGATTCCACGTCAGCCGATCAGGCTCTAGGCGCCCTTGTCAGCCCGCATCACGGCGCGGGGGAAGCGGATCAGGCCGATCCGATCCTGCAGCGTCTTCAGCGGAATCATGCGGGCGCGCCACACCGGATCGACCGCGAATTCAAACGCGACCTGGGTGAGGTCCTGCTCCAGCAGGAAGCCGAAGGCCTCCAGTCCGGCCTGACCGCGCGCGACCACCACCTTCCAGTAGGCGCGCGGGATCTTCACCTGCACCTGGCCCACGTCATCGACGCCGACGAAGATCGGATCGTCCGCCGCCAGCAGCGGCCCGGCGAACAGGGAGTAGCGCTCGACCCGCCCCTGCGCCTCGATCAGATTCTCCAGCAGACCCCAGACGCCCTTGCGGTTCGACCGGTTGAAGCCGGCCACCTGGGGCGTGCAGTTGGTGACGTGGTAGGTGTCGCCGTTGGCCCGCCGCACCTGGGCGTAGTCGACGCCCCAGCAGACCTCCTCGCGCCGGACCAGATGGCCCTTGTCGAAGGCCTTGCGGTCCTTGTCGAAGAAGCGGTCCGGCAACTGGGCGTCGGCCGGCAGCCGGGGATCCAGGAACCAGCGCTCGAAATCGTTCTCGGCCAGGCCGCCCAGGGCGTCGCGGTTGTAGGACCGGCCGGGTTCCGGCTCCTTGGCCGCGTCGGACCCGTCCACGTTCGAGGCGGTGAACAGGGGCAGGCGTCGCGCCTTGTGCATGGCCAGCGAGAAATTCTGGTAGGGCACGACCACGCCGCCGTCATGCATCCGCGCCGCCACTGAGGCGTCCCGCAGCGTCGGCAGGGGCACGGAGACGCCGAGGAAGCGGGGGTCGTACCCGGTCCGGCCGGGATAGTTCGGGTCGTGCCAGGGCTCGACGACCTTCTCGACCGCTCCGGCCGAGGCGCCGGCGGTGACGGACGGTCCGGACGTCTGGCCCAGGCTGACGGTGATGGTCAGGGGCACGGTGAGGGTCGTGGACGCTCCCGACGCCGCGACCGAAGGGGCGGCGGGCGCGTCGCCGCCTGGTGCAGCGGCCATCGCCCGTTCCGTCGCCGGAACCGGAGGCTCGACCCGGCCCAGGCAGCAAGCTTCCAGCTCATCCCGCAGCGCGCCGGCGGGCGCCAGGGCCAGGGCGGTCGTCACGATCCGGCTGGCGCGCACGCCCTCGTTGGCGATCCAGTCTATGTCGGCGTCGTCGTCCTCCTCGCCCGCCGGCTGGCCGTTCTGCAGCAGCCAGCGGCCTTGCGCGTCCTTTCGCGGCACGCCCGAATGGTGCAGGGCGACGACCTGCCAGGAATCGTTGAACACCGGCGCGCCCGACGACCCCGGGGCCGTGTCGGACTCATAGGTCAGGTGGTCGGCGGTGATGTCCAGCAGCCGGTTCTCGCGCAGGGCCACCTGCTTGGTCCGGCCATTGGGGTGCTGGATGATGGTGATGGCCTCGCCGACGTTGATCTTGCCCACTTCCGGGCTGAGCCTCAGCCAGCCATAGTCGCTCAGCCGCCCGTCGCCTCTCAGCGGCCGGGGGCTGACGGCGACCAGCGCCATGTCGAGGGCGGCGTCGGCGACGAAGAACCGGCCGGGATCGAAGCCGAAGGTGGTGGTCGGGCGGGGGAAGCCCAGCCGGTCCAGTTCGCAGTCGAAATCGATGCGCGAGGCCGCGGCCGTGGCCGCATCGGCGAGCACATGCTGGTTGGTCAGCAGAAGCGTCGGGCTGACCATGAAGCCGGTGGCGTCGCCCAGCGCGCGTCCGCCGCCGTCCAGGATGGTGATCCGCCCGACCGGCCGAGCGGCGTCCAGTCCGCGCAACAGATAGTTCAGATCGACAAGATCATCGCTGCCGATGGTCCGTTCCAGCTCGGACAGCGAGGCCCGGCGGCCGCCTTCCTGAAGCTGGAGGGTGCGCAGCGCCTGCCGTTCCGGAGTTTCCAGCTGGCCGGGCGTGGTGGCGTCGACGCGGGCCTTCAGAAGATCGATGGCCTCGGCCGTCTTCTCTTCGAGCGGCGCGGCGCGGGTCGAGGTCGGCGGTCCGACCTCCTCGACGATCCGGACGCCGGTGGTTTCCACCACCCCCTTCAGACGATCGACCTTCATGGCGTCCTCCTGTCGAAGAAACACAACCATAACGTCGTTTTGCGACGGTTGAAACTCAGGCGCGCGCCCGTAAACCCCACCGCCGGCCATCCCTGCTTCCCCCGCGCGGCCGCCGCTGCTACCCCTCCGGCGACACCGACCGACCCGGGGCAACCGGGCGACGCAAGATGGAGAGACATCCCATGGCCGCCGAATCCGCCTGGAACATGCCCAAGGGCGAACTCATGAAGGGCAAGAAGGGCCTGATCATGGGAGTCGCGAACAGCAACTCCATCGCCTGGGGCATCGCCCAGCAGTTGGCCGCCCAGGGCGCCGAGCTGGCCTTCACCTATCTGGGCGAGGGCCTGGAGCGCCGCGTGCGCCCGCTGGCCGAGAGCGTGAACGCCAAGCTGATCCTCGAAGCCGACGTCACCAATGACGCCTCGATGGACGCCGCCTTCGCCGAACTGGAAAAGACCTTCGGCACGATCGACTTCGTGGTCCACTCGGTGGCCTTCGCCAACAAGAACGAGCTGCAGGGCTCCTTCGTCGACAACACCACCCGCGACAGCTTCCTGCTGGCCATGAACATCTCGGTGTTCAGCTTCGTCGACGTCGCCAAGCGCGCCTCCAAGCTGATGCCGAACGGCGGCTCGATGATCACCATGACCTATCTCGGGTCCGAGCGGGCCATCCCGAACTACAACACCATGGGCGTGGCCAAGGCCGGGCTGGAAGCGGCGACCCGCTACATCGCCCGCGACCTGGGCCCCAAGGGCATCCGCGTCAACGCCATCTCGGCCGGCGCCATGCGCACCCTGTCGCTGGCGGGCATCTCGGGCGGTCGGGGCATGATCGCCCAGGGCCGCGCCATGTCGGCGATGAAGGAGGACACCTCCATGGAAGGCGTCGCCGGCGCCGCCCTGTGGCTGTGCTCGGACCTGGGCTTCTCGACCACCGGCGAAGTCATTCACGTCGACGCCGGCTTCCACATGATGGGCCTGGCGGGCGACGACGAGGGCTAGACCTCCGTCCGATAGGCCGCCTCGATGTTGTTGCCGTCGGGGTCCAGCACGAAGGCGCCGTAGTAGCCCATGGCGCCTTCACGCGGGCCGGGCGCGCCGTTGTCGCGGCCGCCGGCCTTGAGCGCGGCGTCGTAAAAGGCCTGCACCATCGCCTCGCTGTCGGCGCGGAAGGCGACGTGCATCTGGTTGATCCCGGGCCGCGAGCCCTCGACCCAGTAGGAGGGGATCAGCGTCCCGATCCAGAGGTAGGGGATCGGCTCCTCCTGGCTCTTGCCCAGCACGAAGAACTCCGGGGCCAATGTCCGGGTCTCCAGGCCCAACGCCTCGGCGACCGCGTCATAGAAGCGGCGCGCGGCCTTCAGGTCGGTGACGACGATTCCGGTGTGGTCCAGCATGGCCCCGGTAACGCGAAGGCCTTTGGGACCGTTCCCGCTTTCCTCGGTCCGGGCGAGGCGGTAAGCGCGAGGCATGACCTCGTCCCGCCTGCCCGTCTCCGCCCTGTCGGCCGCCGCCGTCGGCGTGATCATCGGCTTCGGCGGGACCGTGGCCCTGGTGGTCCAGGCGGGCCACACGCTGGGCGCCTCGCCCGACCAGATCGTGTCGATGGTGACGGCGCTGTGCCTCGGCATCGCCGTACCGGGCATTCTGCTCAGCTGGCGGATGAAGGTCCCCATCATCCTCGCCTGGTCGACCCCCGGCGCGGCCTTGCTGGCGGCGTCGACGCTGGGTCTCGGCTGGCCCACCGCCGTCGGGGCCTTCGTCATCGCCGGACTGCTGATGGTGGTCACCGGCCTCGTACCCGCACTGGGTCGGCTGGCGGGCCGGATCCCCGGCGCCATCGCTTCGGCCATGCTGGCGGGCGTGCTGCTGCCCTTCTGCCTGAAGCTGTTCCTCGTCTTCCCAACCGATCTGGCGCTGGCGGCGGGGCTGTTCGCGGTCTTCCTGATCATGCGGCGGCTGGCCCCGACCTGGGCCCTGCCCGCGGTGCTGGTCGGCGCCTTCCTCGTGCTGGCCTTGCGCGGGCAGGTGACGACGCCGCCGGGAACCGGCCTGTCCGGCCAGCTGTCGCCCGTCATCCCCGCCTTTGATCTCAAGGCCGCCGTCAGCCTGGCCCTGCCGCTGTTCCTGGTGACCCTGGTCTCACAGAACCTGCCCGGCCTCGTCGTGCTCAAGGCCGCCGGCTACGAGCCGCCGCCCGGACCGCTGCTGCTCTCGACCGGACTGGCCACCGTCGTCCTGGCCCCCTTCGGCGGCTACGGGATCAATATGGCGGCCATCGTCGCGGCCATCTGCACCGGGCCGGACGCCCACCCCGACCCGCAGCGCCGATGGATCGTCGGCGTGCTGTACGGCGGTCTCTATCTGGTCGTCGCCCTGTTCGCCGCGCCGCTGGCCGGGCTGTTCATCGCCATGCCGCCAGGGGCGCTGGCGGTGCTGACCGGCCTGGCCCTGATCGGCCCGCTGACCGGCGCCCTGTCCGGCGCCATGGCCGAGCCCCATGATCGCGAGGCCGCCGTCATCGCCTTCGCCGCCACGGCCTCGGGCGTGGCCCTGTTCGGGATCGGCTCGGCCTTCTGGGGTCTGCTGGCGGGCTTCGTGGCGCTGGTCGCCCTGCGCTGGCGGCGCCGAGTCTGAAGCATTGGAGTCTGGAGTGGATCAGGCGCGGCCCTCGCCCCGCGCGATCCGCCGATAGACGTAGCTATCCCGGATGTTCGGCCCGAAATACCGTCCCTTGGAGGGCGCGGTCCGCAGACCCTCCGCCACCTCGGGCGGCACGGCGTCGTAGTCATAGACGTCGCCCGAGGTGAACGTCACCCGCAGTCGTCGACGCGATGCGTCATAGTCGAAGCGGCGGATGACGCTGGAGGGCCGGGGAGAGGACGTGAGGGAGGGCATGGACGCCCGCCTGGATCAATCTCGCAGAGAGGCCGGAACCACGCCGCCGTTCTCGGCCAGCTTGGCCCACACCGCCTTGGACAGGGCGATGTTCTGCTCGGCGCTGCCGTGCGCGCCTGCATGGACGTTCAGCTCCTCGGCCAACTCCTTGCGGGCGTCGAGGCTGGAATCAAGATCGAGCAGCTTCAGCAGGTCGACGATCGAGGTGCGCCAGTTGCCGCCCCCGCCCTTTTGATCGGCCAGGGCGACCAGCACCGCTTCGACATCCACGGGGGCCGCCGCGACCGGCGCGGCGGCGGCGGGAGCCGAGGTCAAGGTCACATCGGGCGCCGGCGCCGCGGCCGCCGGCTTGCGGCCCCGGATACGGTCCCAGATCGAACTGAAAATGCTCATGTCGCGCGCCTTTCCCTTGCTGCACGGCGCCTGTAACGCCGCGCTACGGTCGAGGTTCAACGCCGTTGCGATCACGCTCCTGTGTCGGGCGCCGGACACAACGCGGTTGACGGCGGGCCTGACTGTGACACCTTCGACGCTCCAACCTAAGGATGTTGAAATGGCGCACAAGTTCGAGATCTACAAAGACAAGGCGGGCGAATTCCGGGTCCGCTTCAAGTACAATTCCGAGACGATCTTCTCGACCGAGGGGTATTCGTCGAAAGCCTCGGCCCAGAACGCCATCGACTCCATCAAGAAGAACGGGCCCGGCGCCCCGACCGAAGACAACAGCTAAGGTTCGACTTTCACCGGAAGCGGTCGGCTCTGGAGGAACTTCCGCCCGAGCCGACCTCGCCCCTAGTCCGGCTCGCGCTCGCCGATCTCATTGGGGCGCACCGCCAGGACCCAACCGTCGGCCAGATGCAGTTCGGGCACGGCGTCGCGGGTGAACGGCAGGTACCAGGTCGGCCCTCCGGCGAGAGGGGCGATCTCCAGCATGTCCGACGCGCCGAAATTCTGCACCGACTTCACCACCCCCAGCACCCCGCCGTCGGGGTCGCGCGCCTGCACTCCGACCAGATCGGTCAGGTAGAAGTCGTCCTCGTCCGGCTCGGGCAGACGCTCGCGCGGGATGAACAGCTTGAGGCCGCGCAGGGCGTCGGCCTCTTCCTTGGTGGCGATCTCCTTGGCCCGGCCGACGACGCCGACCTTGTCGGGCCGCGCCGACAGCAGGGTCAGGCCTACGGAGCCGTCCGCCCGCAGCAGGTCGCGGTAGCCCAGCAGCGCCATCGGCTCGGCGGTGTAGGCGGTGACGCGCACCTCGCCCTTGACCCCGAACCCGCCGGCGACCTGCCCGACCAGAATGAGTTTGTCCTGCGCCACCGGCGATCTCTCCTCCACCCCACCGTCCGCATCACGCCTCAAGCAGCGCAAGCGCGATAGGCGCCTCAAAAAAGAAAGGCGGCGCCCGAACGGACGCCGCCCCCTTCATTTCATACCCGGCGAACCGGACGAAATCAGCCTTCCGACTTTTCCTCGGCGGCTTCTTCAGCAGCCGGGGCGTCTTCGGCGGCGGCTTCAGCGGCCGGAGCCTCTTCAGCAGCGGCTTCTTCGGCGGCCGGGGCTTCTTCAGCGGCGACTTCAGCCGGGGCCTCTTCGACGGCCGGAGCGTTCTTGGCGGCTTCGGCGGCGGCGGCGGCTTCTTCCTTGGCGCGGACGGCGGCTTCAGCGGCTTCCACCTTGGCGGCCGCTTCGGCTTCGGCGCGGTCGGCTTCGCGCTGGGCGCGTTCGGCGGCGCGCTCTTGCGCCTTCTTGCCCGGCTGGGCCTTGTTCGGGTTGTTGGACTGGGTCCACTTCACCTTGCCGGCCAGGGCTTCGTCCTGCGACAGGAAGCGGGCGACGCGGTCGGTCGGCTGGGCGCCCTTGGCGAGCCATTCCGAGATGCGGTCCGCCTTCAGCACGACGCGCTTCTGCTCGCCGTCGCGCGGCAGCATCGGGTTGTAGGTGCCGACGCGCTCGATGAACTTGCCATCGCGCGGCGAGTGCGAGTCAGCGACCACGATATAGTAGTACGGACGCTTCTTGGCGCCACCGCGGGCCAGACGAATCTTCAGCATTTTCAGTCTCTTTTCTAGGAAGTCGTTATTCTTGGAAGGGAAGGCTTATTTCTTGGGAAGACCGGGCAAGCCCGGAAGCCCCCCCGGAAGTTGTCCGCCGCCCAGGCCGGCGAGCCGGTCCTGAAGGGCTTTCATTTCGTCGGCGCTCGGCTCGGGCATCTTGCCCCCGCCCATCGCCTTGAGGTGGGCCATGTCGGGGCCGCCGCCGCCGCCGAGGCCGCCCAGCATGGCGGCCATCTGCTGCATCTTCTTGGGTCCGCCGCGCGACAGCGACTTGACCATGTCGGCCATCTGCCGGTGCTGCTTGAGCAGGCGGTTGATGTCCTGGACCTCGACGCCGGCGCCGGCGGCGACGCGCTTCTTGCGGCTGGCGTTGAGCAGGTCCGGCTTCTTGCGCTCGGCCTTGGTCATCGAGGAGATGATGGCTTCCTGCCGGGCGATCATGCGGTCGTCGACGCCGCTTTCCGCCATCTGGTTCTTCATCTTGGCGACGCCGGGCAGCATGCCCATGATGCCCTGAAGACCGCCCATCTTCTTCATTTGCTGCAGCTGGGCGGCGAGGTCGTTCAGGTCGAACTGCCCCTTGGCCAGCTTGCGGGCCATGGCCTCGGCCTTGGAGGCGTCCAGCTCCTGGCTGGCCTTCTCGACCAGGGCGACGATGTCGCCCTGACCCAGGATGCGGCCGGCGACGCGGCGGGCGTCGAACACGTCCAGCGCATCGACCTTTTCGCCGGCGCCCAGATACTTGATCGGCAGACCGGTGACGGCCCGCATCGACAGCATGGCGCCGCCGCGGCCGTCGCCGTCGGCGCGGGTCAGGACCAGGCCGGTCAGGGGCAGGCGTTCGTGGAAGGCCTTAGCGGTGCGGACGGCGTCCTGACCGGTCAGGCTGTCGGCGACCAGCAGGGTCTCGACCGGCTTGGACACGGCGGCGACTTCCGCCACCTCGGCCATCAGGGCCTCGTCCAGGGTGATCCGGCCGGCGGTGTCCAGGATCAGGACGTCGAAGCCCTGCAGCTTGGCCGAGGTCAGGGCGCGTTTGGCGATCTGCACCGCGCTCTCGCCCGCCACGATCGGCAGGGTGGCGACCTCGATCTGCTCGCCCAGCTTGGCCAGCTGTTCCATGGCGGCCGGACGACGCGTGTCCAGCGAGGCCATCATGACCTTCTTGCGGTCGAACTTGGTCAGCCGCAGCGCCAGCTTGGCCGAGGTCGTCGTCTTGCCCGAGCCCTGCAGGCCGGCCATCAGGATGACCGCGGGCGGCGTGGCGTTCAGGTTGATCGGGGTCGGCTCATCGCCGCCCAGCATCTCGACCAGGCCGTCATAGACGATCTTGACCACCTGATCGGCGGGCTTGACCGAACGGATCACGTCCTCGCCCGTGGCGCGCTCGGTGGCGAAGGCGATGAAGTCCTTGACGACGGGCAGGGCGACGTCGGCCTCGAGCAGAGCCACGCGCACTTCGCGCATCGCCTCTTGCACGTCCTTCTCGGACAGGGCGCCGCGACCGGTGATCCGGTCAAAGACGCCTGACAGCCGCTCGTTCAGAGCCTCGAACATCAAATACCTCGTTGCGACGGGTGAGGCGGCTCCATACGACAACGGCCTCTGGCGACGATCACGTCGGCAGAGGGTTCTCGCCTGCCTCGTCCATCCGGAAATGGGGTCGTGCAGGTGGAGACGCGAGGTTCACTTGCGTCGGAAGCGGCGGCTTCTAGCGGATATGGACCCGTGAGTCGAGCCGGTCGCTCACCAGACGGTGCAGCGGAAGAAGCGAACCGGCCCCGGACCCCGATTGGCGAAAGCGTGCGTCTGGGCGCTGTCGAACAGATGGGCGTCACGCTCGATCTCGATCGCGCCCCCCTCCAGCTCCAGCGTCAGCGTGCCTTCGACCACGAAGATCATCACATGCCAGCCCTTGGGATCGGCCCCGGCCTGATAGAGATCGCCGGGCTCCAGGCGCCATTCCCAGGCCTCGACCTCGCGACGGGCGTCCAGACTCCAGCGCAGGACGCCTTCGCCGCCGTTCGCGCCGCTCCAGCCCAGCCGATCCACCACCGGATCCCGCCACCCCGCCCCCGGATCGGCGACGAGGTCGGCCAGGGTGGCGTCCAGGACCATACCGATCCGGTCCAGGGTGGCGGTGCTGACGCTGGTCGCTCCCGCCTCAATCCCGCCGATCATCCGCAGGCTGACCCCCGACGCCTGGGCCAGCTGCTTCTGGCTGAGGCCGGCCGTCGTCCGGCGCGCACGGACGTTGGCGGCCACATGGGTCAGGAAGGCGGGCGCGGCTTGACTCGGCAAAATATTGCCTCTCTAACGGGAGCAGTATTTTGCTTGTAGTGGATTCAGGCCATGACGCCAGCCCTGCGGGTCCTCGCCTTGGCCGCCGCCCTGTCCGCGCCCTCGAACGCCCTCGCCCAGGATCCGCCGCCCCTCGCCCCCGCTCAGGTCCGCGAGGACGCGCAGCTGGTCATCGACGCCGTCGAGGCGGGCCTGCCGAACATCTATTGGCGGCAGTCCCCCGCGGAGTGGGAACAGGCCAAGCGCGAGGCCTTCGCCCGACTGGACGGCGTCAATGACCCCATGACCCTCTACGGCGTCCTCATGCCCCTGCTGGGCCACATCGGCGAGGGTCACCTGTCCCTCAAGCCCTCCGTCGAGGCCATCAGGCGCCAGCGCGAGACCGCCGCCGCCCTGCCCCTGGACCTGCACTGGAGCACCGACGGCGTCTTCGTCGTCGCCGGCTACGGCGAGGCCGCCGACATTCCCAAGGGCGCCCGCCTGCTGTCCATCGACGGCGAGGGCTACGACGCCCTGCTGGCCGAGCTGGTGTCCATGGTCCCGCACGACGGGGATACCGTCACCGGCCCGATGCGGTTCGAAATCGGCGACCGCTATGCCGTTCTGCGCCAACGCCGGCGTGGCGACGAGCCGGACTTCCGTCTGCGCTACCAAGCGGGCGACGGCGCGATCGTCGAACAGACCGTCGCCGCCTTCCCTTTGGCCGGTCGGCCGCCGAAGACCGCGGATGAGCCGCCGGGCGTCGCGACCCTGGAATGGCTGGCCCCCGGGGTCGCCTATCTGGACGTGCCAACCTTCTCCAACGATCCCTATGACGCTGACCACGTCCCCTTCCGCGAGGCCATGCGGCGGCTGTTCGAGGAGCTGAAGCGCGGTCGCGCCGCCCGCCTGATCCTGGACCTGCGCCAGAATGGCGGCGGGAACGAACCCAACGAGAGCATCCTCTTCTCTTTCCTGGTCGCTGAACCCCAGCACAAGTACGCGGCGGTGGAGGCGCGCGGGCAGGCGTTGTCCGTCGTCAGCCGGTCGGGCCAGACCTTCAGCCGCACCGTCTTCGACGAGGATGACCTGGCCTTCCAGCGCCCGCTGGCGGACGGCCGACTGACCCGCCTGGACGTCCCGCCCGAAGGCCTGCGGTCGCAATGGGAGCCGTCCGCGCCAGTGTTCGAGGGCCGTCTTGTCGTGCTCGTCGGCGGCTACACCTTCTCGGGCGGCGCCGAGCTGGCGTCCATGCTTCGCCACGCCCGTCGCGGCGTCTTCGTGGGCGAGGAGGTCGGCGGAACCGACGACGGCAACACCAGCGGCTATACGTGGCGGATCACCCTGCCCAACAGCGGTCTGCGGCTGGGCGTGCCCCTGCTGCAGTTTCGCATGAACTGGCCCGGCCCCCCCGGCGGCCGCGGCGTCATTCCGGATTGCGACGTCCCGCCCGAGGTCGGCGAACTCGGCGTCCAGCGCGACCGTGCGTGGCGGATCGCCCGCGCCGTCGTCCAACAGGACTGGCGTTCGCCGGACCGGGCGGTCTGCCCGGCCTGAGGCCTCAGACCATGATGTCCAGCAGGACCGCCTCGGTCTTACCGGTGCGGGCGGCGGCGTCCATCGAGCGTTGCATGGTCTCTTCCATCTTCTGCTGGATCAGCCTGGCGATCTCGTCCTCGATCGAGCTGCGCTGCTCGACCGACAGGCCGGCGACGCCTTCCTCGGTCAGATGTTTGTCGGACAGGACCTCGGCGCGAAGTTTTTCCTTCAACGCCTCCATCTTCTGCTCGCGGGCCCACTCGGTAAGGCCCTTCTCGCGAATTTCGTCCATCTCCGAACGCGCAGTGTCGATGGAAGCGGGCGATTTCTGCCGGGTCGAATCTGCCCCGAAGATCCCCGTCAACCCGCTAAGCAATCCACTAACCGGCGAAATAGACATGACTTTCCTCTTGCGCAGGACCCATGGTCATCTGTCGTCGGGGCGGGCGCTGCAAACGCCGCGCCGAACGCACGTTCGGTTTCAGCGTTCGCCTTGGGATGGCCAGCCGCAAAACCCCTGATACGGTGACGCTCACAGCCTCCCCGCTGAGAGATGCAGACATGATCCAGGCCGCCGACGACCGGTTGCGAGACGAAGTGCGCCTGCTGGGCGGGCTGCTGGGCGAGGTCATCCTCGTCGAGGGCGGCAAGGATCTCTACGACCGGATCGAGGCGGTGCGTCAGGCCTCGGTCGCCTGGCACCGCGACGCGGGCGCCGCGGACGCCCAGCGGCTGGAGCAATTGCTGGGCGACCTGTCGCTGGATCAAGCAGTTGGCCTGGCCCACGGCTTCGCGGTCTTCTCCCTTCTGGCCAATGTCGCCGAGGACCGGGCGGGAAAGCGGCGGGCGCAGGAACAGACCGCGTCGGGCGCTCGGCCCGACACGCCCGAGGGCGCGCTGGAGCGGCTGAAGGCCGCCGGACGCTCGCCGCAAGAGGCCCGCGACCTGCTGGCCGGCGCCCTGATCTCGCCGGTGCTGACCGCCCACCCGTCCGAAGTCCGGCGCAAGAGCGTCATCGACCGCATCGCCGCCGTGTCCGACCTGCTGGACGCCTGCGACCAGAACGGCGCCGCCTGCGACCTGGAGGCCCGCGACGCCGGCCTGCGCCGCCAGACCACCATCCTGTGGGCCACGCGGCTGGTGCGGCAGGCCGGGCTGGTGGTGCAGGACGAGATCGACACCGTCGTCTCCTTCCTCGACCGCGTTTTCCTGCACGTCGCGCCGGCCCAGCTGGCCGAGTGGCGCAAGCGGCTGGATGCGCCGGAGCTTGAGCCCTTCATTCGCATCGGCACCTGGGTGGGCGGCGACCGGGACGGCAATCCGAACGTCGATGGCGCGGTGCTGAGCGCCGCCTTCCGCAGCCAGGCCCGGGCCGTGCTGCGCTTCTACCTGGACGAGGTGAACACCCTGGGCGCCGAGCTCAGCCTGTCGGGGTCGATGAGTGAAACTTCCCCCGCCCTGAAAGCCCTGGCCGAGGCGTCGGGCGATCATTCGCTCCACCGCGCCGACGAGCCCTATCGCCGGGTGCTCAGCCAGATCTACGCCCGGCTGGCCGCCACCCACCCGGTGCTGACCGGCCAACCCGCGCCCCGCGCCGCCGCCTTCGCCGCCGAGCCCTACGAGGGCCCCGCCGCTTTCCGCGCCGATTTGGCCGTGTTGCAGGACAGCCTGGTCGCCAACCACGGCGCGGTCTTCGCCGACGACCGGCTGGCCCGGCTGATCACCGCCGCCGACGTGTTCGGCTTCCACATGGCGACGCTGGATCTGCGCCAGAACTCGGATGTCCATGAGCGGGTCGTGGCCGACCTGTTGAAGGTCGCCGGCGTCACGGAAGACTACGCCGCCCTCGACGAGGAGGCGCGCCTGTCGGTGCTGGCCGCCGAACTGGCCTCAGGCCGGCTGCTGTTCAATCCCTATGAGACCTATGCCGAGGAAACGCTGAAGGAGCGCGGCATTCTGCAGGCGGCGGCCGAGGCCCTGCGCCTGTTCGGACCGCAGGCCATCCGAACCCACATCGTCTCCAAGACCGACGCGGCCTCGGACCTGCTGGAGGTCTATCTGCTGCTCAAGGAGGTCGGCCTCTATCGGCCCGAAGACCCCGCGGCCTGTCCGGTGCAGGCCGCGCCCCTGTTCGAGACCATCGGCGACCTGCGCGCGTCGAGGCCGACGCTGGAGCGCCTGCTGAAGGAACCGTCCGCCCTCGCCGTCGCCCAGGCGCGCGGCGTGCAGGAGGTGATGATCGGCTATTCGGACTCCAACAAGGACGGCTCCTACCTGACCTCGACCTGGGAGCTGCACGAGGCCTCGCGCGCCCTGTTGCAGGTCACCGATGCGGCGGGCCTGCGGCTGCAGCTGTTCCACGGACGGGGCGGGGCGGTCGGACGCGGCGGCGGCTCCAGCTTCGCCGCCGTGCTGGGCCAGCCGCAGGGCACCGTGGCCGGCCGTATCCGGGTGACGGAGCAGGGCGAGGTCATCGCCAACAAGTATGGCGAGCCGGAGGTGGCGCGCCGCAACCTCGACGCCCTGACCTGCGGCGTCCTGCTGGCCTCGCTGGCCCCGCCGCCGGACGCCGAGCTGACCGCGCGGCACGGGGCGACCCTGTCCAAGCTCTCGCAGACCTCGATGAGCGCCTACCGGGCGCTGGTCTATGAGACCGACGGCTTCGTCGACTATTTTCGCGCCGCTACCCCGATCGCCGAGATCGCCGACCTGAAGATCGGCTCGCGCCCGGCCTCGCGCACGGCCTCCACCGCCATCGAGGATCTGCGCGCCATCCCCTGGGTGTTCAGCTGGAGCCAGAGCCGGGTCATGCTGCCCGGCTGGTTCGGCTTCGGCTCGGCGGTGCAGGGCCTGGACATCGACGAACTGCGCGAGATGCACCACGACTGGCCCTTCTTCCGCACCCTGATCCAGAACATGGAGATGGTCATGGCCAAGGCGGACATGACTATCGCCCGACGCTACGCCGGGCTGGTCCCGGACCAGACGTTGGCCGACCGCGTTTTCTCGACCATCCGGACGGAGTGGGACCGGACCGAGGCGGCGGTGCTGGCCATCACCGGTCAGGAGGCCCTGCTGGGCGGCCAGCCCGAGCTGGACCGGCTGATCCGCCTGCGCATGCCCTATGTCGAGCCGCTGAACCATGTGCAGATCGAATTGATCCGCCGCCGCCGGGCCGGGGACGACGATCCGCGCGTGCGGGAAGGCATCCTGCTGGCGCTCAACGGGGTGGCGGCGGGGCTGCGCAACAGCGGCTGATCGGCGTTCAGATGTCCGCGATTTAATCCGGCGTCTCGATTTCGCCGCCGAACGCTCACGGAGCTGAAACAGGGTCGGGCCATACGGCCAGGGTCGCCGCCCCGGGTGACGCAGCGCTCCACGGAGTTCGCCATGAAAACCCTCGCTTCCCTGACCGCCTTCCTCGTTCTCGCCACCGCCGGCGCGGCCTCCGCCGCCGACGCCCGCATCGGCTGGTCCGACCTCAACCTCGCCACCGTGGCCGGAGGCGACGCCTTCGACCAGCGCGTCGAGGCCGCCGCCAAAACGCTCTGCCGCGACGCGCGCCGCCCCGGCAGCCGCCTTGGTGACCGCGCCTTCTGCGAGGCCGCCGTGCGCCGCGAGGCCGTCCGCCAACTGCCGGGCGCCGCCCAGGTCGACTACGCCGCCAGCCGCCGCGCCGTCGCCTATTGATCGCTTAACGGGAGCCGCTCCGGCGGCTCCCGTCCTGACATAAGTCTAACTTATGTTTAGCTTCGCCATTCTCGCCCTTGGATCATTGAATCATCACGATTGTCGTCTGGCGATCGTCATACGAGGCCATCATCTGACTTGTCGTCGCCGCTCCCGCGACAGGAGGATGATCCGATGACCAAGGCCCTGCTTACCCTCGCCGCCTTCACTCTGCTGACCGCGGCTCCGGCCGCCGCCCAAGACAGCGTCCGCGTGTCCCCAAACGGACTGGACCTCTCGACGCCCGCCGGTGCGGCGGCGTTCGACGCTCGTGTGGCCGCCGCCGCCCGCGACGCCTGCACGACGACGTCGCGCAGGACTCCCAGCGCCGTCTGCGTCCGGCAGATCCAGCGTGAAGCTATCCGTCAGCTGCCGCAGTCCCGTCAGGACGACTACGCCCGCGCACGCCGCAGCGACGCACAGGCCACGGTCACCCCCGCCTGGCCGGCATGATCCCGATCCCCGAATGCGAAAAGGGCCGGCGGAGATGATCCGCCGGCCCTTCTTTTTCGCCCTGTCGCCTGGCGGCTGCTTGAGGGCGGCGCGGAGTCCACCCTCAAGCAGCGAGACCCCGCGGGCTGAGCGTAGGGTTCCTTACGAGGTCGGGAAGCCCCGCACCTTCAGCAGCGCCCGCACGTCCGGGTCGCGGCCGCGGAAGGCGCGATAGGCCTCGGCGCGGTCCACGGTGTTGCCCGGGGCCAGCATGATCTCCTTGAAGCGGCGTGCGATATCCGGATTGAACACATCGCCCGACTCCTCGAAGTAGGCCCAGGTGTCGGCGTCCATCGTCTCGGACCAGAGGTACGAATAATACCCGGCCGAGTAGCTGTCCGACGTGAACAGGTGATTGAACTGCGGCAGGCGGTGCCGCATCACGATCTCCTTGGGCATGCCGTAGCGCTGCAGCGAGGCCTTCTCGAAGGCGTCGATGTCGGTCGGCGGCGTCGCTTGGGTGTGCAGATCCATGTCGACCAGAGCCGAGGACAGATAGCTGACCGTAGCGTAGCCCTGGTTGAAGGTCGAAGCGGCCTCGACCTTGTCCAGCAGCGCCTGCGGCATCGCCTGGCCGGTCTGCACATGCTTCATGTAGCCGTTCAGGATCGGACGGCTGAGCACCCAGTGCTCGTGCACCTGCGAGGGATACTCGACGAAGTCGCGCGGCGTGCCGCCCAGCGCCGGGTAGACGACGTTGGACGAATAGGCGTGCAGGGTGTGGCCGAACTCGTGGAACAGGGTCTCGGCATCGTCCAGCGAGATCAGGATCGGTTCGCCGCCCTCGGCCTTGATGAAGTTGTTGTTGTTCGAGCCGAGGGTGTTCTTCGGCCCGTCGAAGGTCGAGTGCGACCGGTAGGTCGTCATCCAGGCGCCCGACCGCTTGCCCGCGCGGGCGTAGTCGTCGGTGTAGTACAGGCCGATCGGACGGCCCGCGTCCTTGACCTCATAGACCACCACGTCCGGGTGGAAGACCGGCACGGTCCCGGCCGCCAGCTTCTCGAAGGTGAAGCCATACAGGCGGCGCGCCATCTCGAACGAGCCGGCGCGGACGTTGTTGAGCTCGAAATAGGGCTTCAGCTCGTTCTGATCGAGGTCGTACTTCTGCTTCCGGACCTTCTCCGAATAATACAGGTAGTCCCACGGCTCGATGTCGTGACCGGCGATGGCGCGCATGTCCGCCACTTCCTCGGTGACGCGGGCCTTGGCCGGGGCCCAGACGCGGTTCATCAGCTCCATCGCCGCGGCCGGGGTCTTGGCCATGGTGTCCTGCATGCGCAGTTCGGCGTGGTTGCGGTAGCCCAGCAGGCGCGCGCGCTGCTGACGCAGGCGCACGATCTCGGCGATGGTCGAGTTGGTGTCGTTGCGGTCGCCGTTGTCGCCGCGGTTCACGAACTTGCGCCAGACCACCTCACGCAGGGCGCGGTCGTCAGCGAAGCTGAGGAAGGGGTCCACGCTGGAGCGGGTGTTGATGATCGCCCAGCCCTGCAGGTTGCGATTGCGGGCGGCGGCGGCGGCGGCGGCCTTGTTCGAGGCGGGCAGGCCCGCGACGCCGGCCTCGTTGGGGATCACCGTCCAGGTGTTCTCGTCGGCGACGACCTTCTGGCTGAAGGCGGTGAAGGCGTTGGCCAGGGCGGTGTTGATCCGGCCCAGCTCGGCCTTGCCGGCGGCGTCCAACGCGGCGCCCGAGCGGATGAAGCTGTCACGGCTGCGCACGGCGATGCGCTTCTGGGCGGCGGTCAGGCCCATGGCGTCGGCGTTGTCGGCGACGGCCTTCACGCGCTGGAACAGTTTGGCGTTGAAGCTGATCTCGTCTCCGGCGGCGGACAGCAGCGGCGACAGCTCGGTGTCGACCGCGTTGTAATCGTCCGACCCGATGTTGGAGGTCATGACGCCGTAGATGTTGCCGACCAGATCCAGCGGCTCGCCCGCCATCTGCATGGCCACCAGGGTGTTGGCGAAGGTCGGGGCCTCGGCGTTGTCGGCGATGGCGGTGTAGTCAGCGCGTTGCAGCTCGATGCCCTCCAGCAGCGCTTCGCGCAGCTTGGCGGCGGTCACCTTGTCCCACGGGGGCACGCCGCCGTAAGGACCGGTCCAGGGTTGCAGCAGTTCCGCGCGCGGCGTCTGCACCGGCAGGACGGCGCGGCCGACGCGGGCATCCGCTTCGAGGCTCCCGGCGGAGGCGCTGGCGCCCAGGGCCGTGCCGGTGGCGCAGCCGGCGGTGGCGGTCAGAGCCATGAGGCTGCCTCCGGCGATGAGAAGTTGACGTCTTTGCATGGGAACTCCGTAGCGGCGGTTCGTTTCCGGGACCCTAGGCCCGGGGAGGGCGGACTGTCACATGAACGCCCTGTAACCTCCAGCCATGGACGGCGCGGAGCCGCGCGGCTAAAGCGCCCCCATGGCCATTGGCGTTTTCGACTCCGGCGTGGGCGGGCTGACCGTTCACCGCGAACTGACCCGACGCTTCCCCGGGCGGGACTTCATCTATCTGGCGGACCAGGCCAACGCCCCGTACGGCGGCCGGGGCGGCGAGGAGATCGTCGACCTGACCCGCGCGGGCTGCGAACGCCTGTTCGAGGCAGGGGCCAACGTCATCGTCCTGGCCTGCAACACCGCCAGCGCCATCGCCCTGCGCCGCCTGCAGCAGACCTGGGTGCCGGAGGCGCGCGCGCGTCACGGCCGTCCGGTCAATGTGCTGGGCATCATCGTGCCGACCATCGAGGCCGCCACCGGCCTGCCTTGGACCTATGAGGCCGAGCGTCTGGGCGACAAGATCGAGGCGCTTGAGATCACCGGCGTCTTCTGCACCGCCGCCACGGCCATGAGCCGGGTCTATGAGATCGAGATCGACAAGCGGCGCGAGGATCTGGCCGTCTTCTCCGAGCCCTGCCCGGGCCTGGCCGGCCTGATCGAACTGGGCGCTCCGACCGAGGAGCTGGAAGTCGTTGTCCGTGACCACGTCGACGCCCTGCGCCGTCGCATCGGCCGTCATCCGGACAAGGCCATCCTGGGCTGCACCCACTATGAGATCGTGGCCGGGGTCTTTGCCGCCGCCCTGCCGCCCGGGACCTCGCTGATCCACCAGCCGACCGCCGTGGCCGACGCCCTGGACCGCTATTTCGAGCGGCATCCGGAATATGTGCTGGGCGGTTCGGGCCGCCGCGACTTCCTGACCACCGGCAAGGCCGGGCCGCAGTCGGAACTGGTCAGCCAGTTCTGGGGCGCGCCCCTGACCTTCACCTCCGCCTGACGCCAAACCGTGACTTGACGGATACCGTTGTTCGTCGCCCGATAGCGGCGGGAGGACTGATCATGCTCAAGTCACTGCTCGCCGCCGTCGCCGTCCTGGCGTTCGCCACTCCGGCCGCCGCCGAGGTCGTCGAACGCAGCGCCGACCATTTCGTCCTGCGTTATGTATCGACCCTGGAGACCACGCAGGATGACCTGATCGCCTCGGTCGAAGACATCGGGAACTGGTGGAACCCCGCCCACACCTACAGCGGTGATTCCCATAACCTGCACCTGTCGCTCGATCCCGGGACCTGCTTCTGCGAGGCCATGCCGGACGGTTCGACGTTCGAGCACGGCGCCGTCTATGAATATGATCCGGAGACCGGGGTGCTGATCGACGCGGCTCTCGGGCCGCTCAAGGGCAAGGCCACCCTGGCCAACTGGGGCATCGGCTGGACCGGGGGCGCGGGCGGGGCCGGCTGGGAGGTCGTGATGACCTATGTCGTCCGCGGGCCCGGCCTGGGGGCCTACGCCGACGGCGTGGACGCGGTCATGCAGGATCAGTTCAACCGTTTCACCCGGTACATTCACTACGGGCCTGAGGACCCGGCGGCGTAGCCTCCCAGCCCCATAGCCTGAGCCACAGCTCGATCACGATCAGGTTCGGGATCCAGCACAGGAAGGCGATGGCCGGATAGGCGATCGCGAAATCCAGCCCGTTGATCATCGACAGCGGGATCATGATCCTGAGTGTCACCGCCGCGAAGGTCAGGGCCAGGCTGCGGATCATCCAGCGCCGGTGCTGGGCGAAGTCGCCCGCCACGGCCTTGCGCCACGCCAGCGTCGTGGTCGCGAACCAGACCACCGCCAGCAGGCCGAAGCCCAGGCCGGCGATCGGCCCCGCCGACGTCGTCAAGGCCAGGCCGAGGCCGGCGAGGGCGCCGACCAGGCAGGCGACCACATAGACCCGGCCCGCCATGCGGTGCCATGCCCGCCGCGGCCCACGCCAGGTGACCAGCTGGAAGGCGCCCAGGGCCAGCGCCGTCACCCCGCCCGCCACATGGGCCAGAAAGATGATCGGCCGGGCCTGCAGGTGCGGCGCCATCGATTCCGCCATGATCGGCGACGGCAACAGGAAGCGAGCGCTGAACAGGGCGACCGCGAGGCACATCAGGGCCAGCAGGCCGAACAGGGTCGTCGTCGCCACGCGCTGCATGAGGGATCTCCAGGAAAACATGCAGCCCGCTTGAAACGCCCGCACCGGGCGTGTCAGCCTTGATTTCGCGAACGGCCCGATCCGCTTCGTGAACGGAGCAGGGCGTGACGACCGAGGGCGTGAAACAGGGCATGCGTCGTCTGCGCATCGGCCGCTCGGGGATTGTCGAGCTGATCGGCCTGATGCTGCTCGGCTGGTTCCTCGCCGCCATCTCGGCGTTCGATTCAGAAGATATCCCGACGCTGCAACGCTACCTGTTCTGGGAGTTCGCCCTTGTCGGCGGCGGCGTCATCGCGGCGGTGATCGAACCGTGGGTCGCGCGCCGGGTTCCCGGACGACCGCGTCTGTTCGCCCTGACCCAGCTGATCGCCATGACGCCGCCAATCACCCTGTGGGTGGCGATCCTGCCTGTGATCCTGTGGGAGGCGCCTTTCCAGCTCGGAAAGCTGGTCTGGGGCATGCCCAGCGTGCTGACGGTCAATATCGCCGTCGTCGGCCTGGCGTGGCTGGCCCGCGCGGCGTTCAAGCACACCCCCGCGCCCGTCTCCGACGGGGCCGCGCCTCCGGCCATTCGAACCAAGCTTTCGCCGCGACTGGCGCGCGCGCGCCTCATCGCGGTCGAGGCGGAGGACCACTATCTGCGCATCCGCACCGAGGCCGGATCCGATCTGGTGCTGATGCGGTTCGGCGACGCCCTGGACTCACTGGGCGCCTGTGACGGGTTCCGCACCCATCGCTCGTGGTGGGTGGCGCGGACCGGCGTCGAGACCGCGCGCTGGAAGAGCGGGCGGGGCGAGCTGGTCCTGTCGGACGGGGCGACGGCGCCGGTCAGCCGGACCTACGCCGCCGCGCTGAAGGGGACGGACTGGGCCGCCCCCGTCATTGCCGAGCCTTAAGCCAGCGCCGTTTCCGATGCGACGATGCGGCTGGCGGCGTGAACCACCGCGCCGATGCGCAGGGCGGCCTGGACCTGGGTGTTGGGCACGTTGTGCTTGCGCAGCTCGCCCTCGTGGGCGTCCAGACAGGCGCCGCAGCCGTTGATGGCCGAGACAGCGGTCGACCACAGCTCGAAGTCCATCTTGTCGACGCCCGGATTGCCGATGACGTTCATCCGCAGCTTGGCCGGGAGGGTCGTGTACTCCTGGTTCTTCATCAGGTGCAGGGCGCGATAGTAGATGTTGTTCATGCCCATGATGGCGGCGGCGGCCTTGGCCGCGTTCATCGCCTCGGGCGACAGGATCGTGGCCGCCTGGGCCTCGATCGCCTTGACCACCGGCGCCACGCCGATGGCGTGAGCCGAGGCCAGGAAGCAGCCCCATTTCTGCTGGTCGTTCAGCACCGTCTCGGCAGCCAGAGACGACAGGTTCAGCGAGATATCCTTGCCGTAGGCGGGAATGAGGTCGCGCAGGGCGTCGATCGACATGGTTTGGGGTCCTTCCTGGAGGTGAGGTCCGCTATCCGCGCCGACGGCCGGACAGGCCCCTCATGTGTGGTCGCGCTCCGATGGGCCAAGGGCCCGGCGCGTTCACAAAACGAAACAGGCGGCGACTTTCGCCGCCGCCTGTCAGGGAAACACTGACGCTACAGTTACGCCGCCAGGGTCTCGCCGCCCACCGGGCGGTTGCAGGCGCACAGCTCGTCGGTCTGCAGCGCATCGACGACGCGCAGGGTGTCCGCCGGCGCACGGCCGACGTTCAGGTTGGTGACGTAGACGTGCTGCACGACGTTGTGCGGATCGACCACAAAGGTGGCGCGCAGGGCGACGCCCTCTTCCTCGTTCAGGACGCCCAGTTCGCGGGCGAACTTGCCGCCGTTGTCGGCGAACTGCCAGATCGGCAGGGCGTTCAGGTCGGCGTGGTCGCGGCGCCAGGCCAGCTTGACGAATTCGTTGTCGGTCGAGCCGCCCAGGACGATGGTGTCGCGGTCGGCGAAGTCCTTACCGAGCTTGGCGAATTCGGCGATCTCGGTCGGGCACACGAAGGTGAAGTCCTTCGGGTAGAAGAAGATGACCTTCCACTTGCCTTCGAAGCTCTCGTTGGTGATCGGCTCGAAGGCCGAGACGCCGCCTTCTTCGTGGCTGTTGAAGCCCGGCTTCACGCCGATGATCTTGAATTCCGGCAGTTTTTGACCGACGCCCAGCATTGCTGTTCTCCTGAAGACTCTTGGGGAATGGAAATCCGGAGCGCCGGGGGAGCGGCGCCGCAGCCGCGAAATGCCGTGTGCACTGCACAAAGTCAATGATTGTCGAACCGAATGATCGATAGATAATTTCTATGGTCAGCATAGACCCTGACGGAGCCTGACGATTGCCGGCCGCCCCTTTACCCGGATCGGTTTCGAGGGTCAGGTCAGGGCCTAGCAGGGAGTTTTCGAATGCGCCGCCTGACCGCCGTCCTCCTCACCTTCGCCAGCCTCGCTCCGACCGTCGCGCCCACGGTCGCCCTCGCCCAGACGCCGCCCGCCTCGATCGGCGACCGCTATGTGCCGGCGCCCTGGTGGATGCGCGATCCGGTCATCGCCTCGGTCGGCTATGTGCGAACCGAAGTGCAGGCCAATCGCGCCAGTTTCGGCGCGACCTTCCAGTCGGTGGAACGCACCGCGGCGGAGGCCTCCCGCAAGGCGGCGGATCAGGTTCGCGCCCTCAGCCAGGCGCTGGGCGCCTACGGAGCCGACACCGTCCGGGTCGAAACGACCATCACCACCCGGCCCATCTACGACCAGTATCGCGATGAGAACGGCGTCATGCGCGACAATGTCCGCGCTGATCGCATCGCCCGCTATCAATCCGACGCCTCGGTGTCGGTGACCATACGGAATGTCGCCGTGCTGGAACGGGTCTACGCGACCGTCACGGCCTCGCAGCCGACCTCGGTCAGCGCCGTCGGCTTCGGCCTGGACCCCGACAATGCGGTGAAGACCTGGCTGCAGGCCGAAGCCGTGAAGGACGCCGCCCGCCGGGCCCGGGAAGCCGCCACCAACGCCGGAGCCACGCTGGGGCGGGTGCAGGTCATCGATCCAACGGGGCGTGCCTGCGAAACGGACGTTCTCGCCGGCTGGCCGTCCTACGGAGGGAGCGAAGAGCAGGTCACCAGCGTCAGCAGCGACATGATGGTGACCGGAGCCCGGGCGGCCTATGCACCGTCGCCGCCGCCGCCGCCCCCTCCGGGCGAAGCTCCCAGCGAGGCGCAGATCGAAGCGGCCCGCCTCGCGCTCCAGCCGCCGCTGCGCGAACTGACCGACCGCGCCTGCGTCGTCTATGCATTGAACTAGAGCGAAATCGGTCGAGTTGGACGCAGTCCAACTCGGCTCAGATTTCGCTCTAGTTTGATGCTGGACCATTTTTTGGATTCAGGTCGATCCGACCTGAAGCAAAAATGGTCTAGGCGTTCCGCTTGACGCCTCGGCCGCGACGGGCGACCGAGGCGTCATGACCGTTTCCTTCAAGGCCGATCCCGCCTTCGACGCCGGCTCCGTCATCGTGCTCGACTGGCCGCTGTGCCAGCTGCGGCTGCAGGACGACACGCGCTTTCCGTGGCTGATCCTGATCCCGCGCAGGACGGGCCTGCATGAGCTGGAAGACCTCGACGCGGGCGACCGGGCCGTCCTGATGGACGAGATCCTGAAGGCGGGAGAGGCGGTGCGACTGCTGGGCGAGGCCGCGGGTCGGCCGGTGCAGAAGCTGAACGTCGGCGCGCTCGGCAACGTCACGGCCCAGCTGCATGTGCATGTCATCGGCCGTCGCCATGATGACGCCCTGTGGCCCGATCCCGTCTGGGGCCGCGGCGCGGCGCTTCCCTATGGGGCGCCCGGTCTGCAGGCCGCCGTATCGCGGCTCAGGCTCAGTTCACCCGACTGACCGTCACGGTCCGGGTGCGGCCGCCCTCGGTCAGCGTCCCATGCCAATCGCGACCGGCGGGCTCCAGCGTCAGCGCGCCCAGTCCGTCCAGCGTCACCATCCCGCCGTCCACCGTGGCCACGCCCGCGCCCGAGGCGCCGCGCCAGCCGCCCTCGACCGGACCTCGACCGTCGTCATTCAGCACCAGACCGAAAAGGACCCGGCCCTGATCGTCTGAAACCCGCCAGCGGCCGTCCATGGCGCCGGCGCTCTGGTCGACGCGGATTTCCGCCGCGGCCACGCCCTGGTCATAGGCCGCCTCGGTGTCGCCCGGCGAATACTCATAGGAACGGACATAGGCCTCGACCGAGACCGGCGTTTCCAGCGGGCGGCGATGCGCCTCGGTCTCGGCGTCCCCCTGGGCCCGTTCGCGACCAAAGTCGGACGCCGGCTCGAACGGCCGGATCGCCGGCGCCGAATATTGCGCCAGCGTGGACGGATGCGGCGCGGACTGCTGCAGCAACGCGCCCGCGAAGGCGAGAAGGATGAACCCCGACATGAAGGGAAGCTGCCGTGCGCGGACCGCCGCGCCTAGTGCAGAAGCGCCACACGCGAAATCGTGATGGGCGCCGCGCACCCCGATCACGCGTCTGCGAGCGCAACTCGACCTTGGCCGCGTTGACCCCCCCGTCACGGCTGACTAAAGCCAGTTCACCGATTTCGAGCGCCTGATTTCGCTCAGGTTTTTGAGAACCATTCGCAATATGTCGAGCTCCCCTCTGCCGGGCGACGCCTCCAACGCTCCGGTGACCGATCCCACCGGCCGTTTCGTGCGTCAGCCCAATGGCCGCATCCGTCCGCTGTCTCCCCACCTCCAGATCTGGCGCTGGCACGTCACCATGACGGCCTCGATCCTGTTCCGCGTCACCATCGGCGCGATCAGCGTCGGCGCGGCGATCGCGGTGGCTTGGCTGGCCGCCCTGGCCTGCGGGCCGGAAAGCTACGCCGGGGCGGCGGCCCTGCTGGGCTCGCCGTTCGGCCTGTTCATCGGCTTCGGCCTGACGGTGGTGCTGTTCTCCTTCCTGCTGAACGGCGCGCGCCACCTGTTCAACGACACCGGCAACGGCCTGACCCTGAAGTCGGCCAACCTGCTGTCGAACATCGCCGTCTGGGGGCCGATCCCGCTGGCCGTGCTGTTCTGGGTCCTGCTGTTCGCCACCGGGAGGGTCTCGCTGTGAGCGGTCCGGCCAAGTTCAAGAACCACGTCAAGATCTCCGAGCGCCACGGCGCCGGCGAGTGGCTGACCGAGCGGGTCGCCCTGGCGCTGCTGATGCCGCTGGGTCTGTGGGTCGTCTCGAGCGTCTTCACCCTGGCCGGCGCCGGCTATGACGATCTGCTGGCCTGGTTCGCCAGTCCGCTGAACGCGGGTCTGCTGATCCTCACCCTGCTGACGCTGTTCCTCTTCGCCAGCCTGGCGTGGAAGGTCATCATCGAGGACTACATCCACAAACCGCTGGCCAAGACCCTGGCGATCGGCGGTCTGAACCTCGTCTTCCTGGCTCTGGCCGCGGCCAGTGTCTTCTTCATCGTGCGCCTGGCGCTGGGTTCGGCCCCGCTGCCGGCTGGTATCGGAGCCTGATCGGTGGCGGCTGCTTACGAATTCATCGATCACGCCTATGACGTGGTGGTCCTGGGCGCCGGGGGCTCGGGCCTTCGCGCCGCGCTGGGCGCCGCCCAGCAGGGCCTGAAGGTCGCCTGCGTGACCAAGGTCTTCCCCACGCGGAGCCACACCGTCGCGGCCCAGGGCGGCATCTCCGCCAGCCTGGGCAACATGGGCGAGGACTCGTGGAAATGGCACATGTACGACACCGTCAAGGGGTCGGACTGGCTGGGCGACCAGGACGCCATCGAATACCTGGTCCGCGAGGCCCCCAAGGCGGTCTACGAGCTGGAACACTGGGGCGTGCCCTTCAGCCGGACCGATGACGGCCGCATCTACCAGCGCGCCTTCGGCGGCATGACCCGCAACTACGGCGAGGGCCCGGTGCAGCGCACCTGCGCCGCCGCCGACCGCACCGGCCACGCCATCCTGCACACCCTGTACGGCCAGTCGGTCCGTCGCGAGGTCGAGTTCTTCGTCGAGTATTTCGGCCTGGACCTGATCATGCAGGACGGCGTCTGCACCGGCCTGACGGCGCTGAAGCTGGACGACGGCACCCTGCACCGCTTCCGCGCCAAGATGGTGATCCTGGCCACCGGCGGTTACGGCCGCGCCTACTTCTCGGCCACCTCGGCCCACACCTGCACCGGCGACGGCAACGCCATGGTGCTGCGCGCCGGCCTGCCGCTGCAGGACATGGAGTTCGTGCAGTTCCACCCGACCGGCATCTACGGCGCCGGCTGCCTGATCACCGAGGGCGCCCGCGGCGAGGGCGGCTACCTGACCAACTCGGAAGGCGAGCGCTTCATGGAGCGCTATGCGCCGACCGTGAAGGACCTGGCCCCGCGCGACATGGTCAGCCGCTCCATGACCATCGAGATCCGCGAAGGCCGCGGCGTGGGTCCGAAGAAGGACCACATCTTCCTGCACCTGGATCACCTGGATCCGGCCATCCTGCACGAGCGCCTGCCGGGCATTTCGGAATCGGCCAAGATCTTCGCCGGCGTCGACGTGACCAAGGAGCCGATCCCGGTCCTGCCGACCGTCCACTACAACATGGGCGGCATCCCGACGAACTATCACGGCGAGGTCCTGACCCTGCGCGACGGCAACCCCGACAGCGTGGTTCCGGGCCTGATGGCCGTCGGCGAGGCGGCCTGCGTCTCGGTGCACGGCGCCAACCGCCTGGGCTCCAACTCCCTGACCGACCTGGTGGTGTTCGGCCGCGCCGCCGGCCTGCGCACCGGCGAGATCGTCGACAAGGCCGGCGCCGTGCCCGATGCTCCCGCAGCCTCGACCGACGGCCACCTGGCCCGCCTGGACCGCTTCCGCTTCGCCGACGGCTCGACCCCGACCGCCAAGTTGCGCATCGAGATGCAGCGCGCCATGCAGTCGGACGCCGCCGTGTTCCGCACCGGCAAGACCCTGGAAGAGGGCGTCGCCAAGCTGCGCGACATCCACGCCCGCGGCGCGGACATCAAGACCACCGACCGCGGCCTGATCTGGAACACCGACCTGGTCGAGACCCTCGAATACGACAACCTGATCGATCAGGCCCTGGTCACCATCGAGGGCGCCCTGAACCGGACGGAATCGCGCGGCGCCCACGCCCGCGAGGACTATCCGAACCGCGACGACGTCAACTGGATGAAGCACACGCTCGCCTGGAAGACGCCGGGCGACCAGACCAAGATCGACTACCGTCCGGTGCACAATTACACGATGTCGGACGATGTCTCGTACATCGAGCCCAAGGCGCGGGTTTACTGAACATGGTCCAACTCACTCTCCCCCGCGGCTCCAAGCCCACGGCCGGCAAGGTCCACAAGGCTCCGGCCGGCGCGACCAACGTCAAGACCTACAAGGTCTATCGCTACGACCCCGAGGTCGACGCCGACCCGCGCTGGGACGTCTACGAGGTCTCGGCCGACGAGCACGGCCCCATGCTGCTGGACGCCCTGATCCACATCAAGAACGAGATCGACCCGACCCTTGCCTTCCGCCGATCGTGCCGCGAGGGCATCTGCGGCTCCTGCTCGATGACCATCGACGGGCGCAACGCGCTGGCCTGCACCAAGGGCATGGACGAGTGCGCGTCCAACACCATCTCGATCGGCCCGCTGCCGCACCAGCCGGTGATCAAGGACCTGGTGACGGACCTGAGCCTGTTCTACGCCCAGTACGACTCGATCCAGCCCTACCTCCAGTCCGACGAACCGGACCCGGAGAAGGAGCGCCTGCAGTCGCCGGAAGACCGCGCCAAGCTGGACGGCCTGTACGAATGCATCCTGTGCGCCTGCTGCTCGACGTCCTGCCCCAGCTACTGGTGGAACCAGGAAGAGTACCTGGGCCCGGCGGCCCTGCTGCAGTCCTACCGCTGGATCGCCGACAGCCGCGATGACGCAACGGACAAGCGCCTCGACGACCTCGAGGACCCGTTCAAGCTCTACCGCTGCCACACGATCATGAACTGCGCCCAGGTCTGCCCGAAGGGGCTGAACCCGGCCGAGGCCATCGCCAAGACCAAGAAGCTGATGGTCGCGCCGTCGCGCAAGAAGACAGAAGCGGCCGCCTGAGGCCATGGCGTCCGACGCCGCGGTCCTGCTGTTCTCCTATGGGACGCTTCAGGACCCGGCGGTCCAGCTGGCCAATTTCGGCCGCAGGCTCGACGGTGCGCCGGACGCCCTGCCGGGGTTCCGGACTGACTGGGTGGAGATCACCGATCCCGAGGTGATCGCCGAAAGCGGATCGAACCGCCATCCGATCGTGCGGCCCAGCGCCGACGCCGCCGATCGCGTGCCCGGGACGGTTTTCCGCATCACCTCTGCCGAATTGGCCGCCGCCGACGCCTATGAGGTCGACGACTATCGCCGCGTCAGCGTCCGGCTGGCTTCGGGGGAGACCGCCTGGGTCTATGTCGCGGCCTCGGCCTTCCCGGCCTGAATCGCTTCGGCCGCGGTCACCGCCGCAAGACTGACCGTGATCAGGAAGAAATGCATCGCCGTGATCGGCAGCATGAACAACCCGCCCTCCATGACCCCCCAGCATTCGCCGCGGCAGGCCTGCGCCGGAAAACCCGTCAGCATGATCGCGCCCAGCCATGGGGTCATGGCGATCAGCAACGACCCCCACAGGCGTCGGCGCGGCGTCGCCCGGCCCAGCGCCAGCCGCGCCGGCAGCCGGGTGAGGCACAGCACGACCCAGAGGACCGTCCACATCAACCAGCCCGCCGCCAGTCCGAAGACCGTCACGCCTCCGGCGGACTGGGAGTAGACGACCCAGTCGCCCAGCAGGCGCACCTCCTGGCCTTGCGAGTGGGCGAGCAGATGCGTCTGCTTGAGCAGGGATTGCGCGAATATCAGGCCCAGCGGAATCAGCGCCAGGACCACCGTCGAGACCGCCGCCCAGCCGGTCGTCTTCACGACCGCCCCGCGCCAGGTGAAGTTCGGCGTCTGGCGGCGCAGATGCCAGGCGGTCAGGAACAGCGCGACCCAGGCGTGGGCGAACACGATCCATGCGATCCCCGACACCGCCAGAGCCACTGGCATGCCGTACGAACCGGGAGGGGACAGGTTCAACAGCACCAGCCAGACGCCGACGCAGGACGCCGCGCCGGCGACGGCCAGCAGGGCCGCCAACGGCAGGCCGAGAAGAAAACGCGCCAGCCCCCGCTCCAGAACGTGAAATAACATCCTCGCCCTCCCCGATCAGTGTTCGGCTTCAGACTGCGCCTGCCGGATCGGGTGCGCCAGCGGCCCTCTTGCCGCAGCCTCGCGGGTCCCGTAATCCCCGCCTGATGGCGAAGATCACCTACATCGAGCACGACGGCCGCGAGCACGTCGTCGAGGTTAAGAACGGCCTCAGCGTCATGGAGGGCGCGATCCGGAACAATGTGCCGGGGATCGACGCCGACTGTGGCGGGGCCTGCGCCTGCGCCACCTGCCACGTCTATGTCGACGAAGCCTTCGCCGCCGAAACGGGGCGGGCGTCGGCGATGGAGGAGTCGATGCTGGACTTCGCCGATAACGTCCAGCCGAACAGCCGCCTGTCTTGCCAGATCCGTGTATCGGACGATCTTGACGGTCTGATCGTCCGGCTGCCGGAAAACCAGCACTGACCGACGCCCGGCCCGATCTGGTCGCGCTGATCGGCGGCCTGATCGCCGCCGGACCGAAGGATCGTCCGCCCCTGATCGGGATCGCCGGATCACAGGGCTCGGGCAAGACGACGCTGGCGCGAGCCGCGGCGGAGGCTTTCGGGGCCGTGCAAATCTCGCTGGACTACGTCTATCTGACCAAGGCCGAACGCGAGGCCCTGGCGCGGAAGGTCCACCCCCTGTTCGCCGTCCGGGGGCCGCCCGGGACCCACGACCTGAAGCTGCTGGAACGGACGGTGGCGACGCTGTCGGCGGCCGGCCCGGACGACACCACCTTGATCCCGGCCTTCGACAAACTGGCGGACGAGCGCGCGCCCGAACAGGACTGGATGCGTTTCAGGGGACGGCCGACGGCGATCCTGATCGACGGCTGGTGCCTCGGCGCGGTCGCCCAGGACGCCGCCGCCTTAATCGAGCCGCTGAACCCGCTCGAACGGGATCAGGATCCGGACGGCGTCTGGCGCAGGTCCGTCAACGACTTCGCGGGCGGGCTCTATCGGACGATGGCCGAACAGCTGGACGCGCGCCTCTTCTTGCAGGCGCCGGGATTCGAGGTGGTCCTGGACTGGCGCTGCGAGCAGGAAGAGACATTGCGGGGCCGGGCGCTCACCGGAGCAGAACGCGCCCGGATCGCGGATTTCATCCAGTCTTTCGAGCGGCTGACCCGACAGATGATCGCGGGCGGCGTGATGGCGGACGTCACCGTGAAACTGGATCGAAACCGATTGCCGGTCACGGTGTCCGCATGAGTTCGCAGGACCGCCGCTTTGAACCGCGCTCGCCCGCCAATGCGCGCGGGATCGTCGTCGCGCCCGGACTGGAGATGCCCTGCCAGATCATGGACGTGTCGGGCGCGGGGCTGAAGGTGCGCCTGGACCGCAAGCTGGCCCTGCCGCCCCAGGTGCAGGTGGTGGACATCGCCCAGGGCGTCGCCATCGAGGCCGGCGTGGCCTGGTCCAAGGGGCAGGATGCGGGGTTGAAGCGAAAGGGCCAGTCCAGCCTGCGCGGACTGACCCCCTCGCGTTTCGCGGCGGCCCGCGCCGCCTTCCTGAGAGCCGGCGGGCGCTAGTTGAGCGTCCGGGCCATGAAGGCGACGACCTGAGGCCAGGCGTCCTGGCGGGCGGCCGCATCGGCCTCCGGCGTCCCGCCGCTGCGGTTCGCCTGACGCACGCCGCCGTCGCCGACAAGGTCGTGGCCGGCGTCCGGATAGACGAGCGCGGTCGTCTGCAGACCCGCCGCCGTCCGTGAACGGACGATGTTGGCGACCGCGGTCGACGAATCCCACTGCGCGTCCTTACCGCCGGCGATCAGCAGCAGGGCGCCGGGATAGTTTTCAGCCGGAATGCGGGCCGCGGCCTCCTTCTCGGGATGGTCGGCGCGGCCGTTGGCGTGGATGGCGCGCAGGTCGGCGGCGGGGCCGGCCAGAAGGCCTTCGACGAAGCCGCGATAGGGCATGAAGGGCAGGGCCTGACCGCCGAAGGAGAAGGACGAACGCGTGCCCTCGGCCTCGACCATCTCCAGACCCCAGCCTTCCCAGACCACATCGGTCGGAGCGTAGGCGACGACGCTGTCGATCCACGGATAGCGGCTGGCGGCGATCAGGGCGAACTCGGCGCCCTTGGACGCGCCGAACAGGCCGAAATGTTCGACGTCGGCGCCGGGCATGCCGCGAAGGGCCTCGCGCAGATCGGCGAGCTGGTCGACGCGGATGTCGATGAAGCTTCCCGGCAGGTCGGGGAATTTCGGCGGCGGGCCGTACTCGCCCCAGTTCGGCGAATAGTAGGGCAGGCCGACGGCGGCGTAGCCCATGCGGGCCAGGATGGGGCCGAAGCGGGTGCTGGCCTCGTCATTGCCGTCCGCGCCGTGGAGGATGACCACCACCGGCTTCGGGACCTCGCCCACGGTATAGAGAACCGCGTGCGGGAAACCCGCCACGGGCCGTTCGGTCACGGTTTGCGCCGCCGCGGCGCTCCCGAAGGCCAGCGCGCCCAGGACGGCGAGCAAGCCGATCAATCGATGAAACATCGGAATTCCCCCGGCGGACCATCCGCCTTCATGGAGTAGTCGTCGCCGGGGGACCCTTTGGATGCAACCTTAGCCGCGTTCGCTGTCCATATGGGCCAGCATGGCTTCCGGGTAGCGGGCGCCGGCGGCCGAGCCCTTGGGCGCGGCGGCCTCCAGCGCGGCGAGGTCAGCGGGCGTCAGGGCGGCGTCGAGGGAGCCAAGCGCCTCCGCCAGGCGCTCGCGGGTGCGGGCGCCGATGACCGGAACGATATCGTCGCCTTGCGCCGCCACCCAGCCGATAGCGGCCTGCGCGACCGACACGCCCCGGCCTTCCGCGACGGCGCGAAGGGCGTCGACCAGGGCCAGGTTGCGGTCCAGGTTCTCGCCCTGGAAGCGCGGGCCGGCGGCGCGCCAGTCCTGTCCCAGAACCCGGTCCTTGGACCAGTGGCCGCTGATCAGGCCGCGCGACAGCACGCCATAGGCGGTGACGCCGATGCCCAGCTCGCGGCAGGTCGGCAGGATGTCGTCCTCGATGCCGCGCGTGATCAGGGCGTATTCGATCTGCAAGTCGACGATGGGGGCGACGGCGGCGGCGCGGCGGATGGTTTCAGCACCGACCTCGGACAGGCCGATGTGTTTGATCCAGCCCTTTTCGACCATGCGGGTCAGGGCGCCCATGGTCTCCTCGATCGGCACGTTCGGATCGAGGCGCGACGGGCGGTAGATGTCGATGTGGTCGACGCCCAGACGCTGCAGCGAATAGGCGACGAAATTGTAGAGGGCCTCGGGGCGGCTGTCGTAGCCGTTGAAGGCGCCGTCGGGGTCGCGCAAGGCGCCGGTCTTGACGCTGAGGATGACGCCGTCGCGGTCGCGGCCCTTCAGGGCCTCGCCGATCAGCATCTCGTTATGGCCCATGCCGTAGAAGTCGCCGGTGTCCAGCAGAGTGATGCCCTGGTCGAGGGCCGCGTGGATGGTGGCGATGCTCTCGGCGCGGTCGGCCGGTCCATACATGCCGGACATGCCCATGCAGCCGAGGCCGAGGGCGGACACTTCAGGGCCGGTGCGGCCGAGCCGGCGGGTGGGGAAGGAAGCGGTCATCGGGGATCTCCTTGTCGGTGGAGCGGTATGTGCGCCCTTCCCCGTCGTTCGATAATCCGCCAATGTCCGCATGAGCCGTTCGGAATAACGAACAATGAACCCTTCCTATGACGATCTGGCCTTGTTGGCCGCCGTGGTCCGCCATCGCGGCTTCCGCCGCGCCGCGGCCGAGGCGGGGGTGTCGCCGTCCAGCCTGAGCGAGCGCGTTCGGGCGCTCGAGGACCGGCTGGGCGTCCGGTTGCTGAACCGCACCACCCGCAGCGTCAGTCCGACCGAGGCCGGGGAGGCCCTGATGGCGCGGATCGGTCCGGCGCTGGAGGATCTGGCGCAGGCGGTGGCGGCGACCGGCCTACCCGCCGACGCTCCGGTGGGGCGGTTGCGGATCAATGCCCCGGGCGCGGCGGACACGGCGCTGGGGCCGCTGATCGCGCCCTTCCTGGCGACCCACCCGGGCGTGCAGATGGAGATCGTGATCGACAACGCCTTCACCGACGTGGTCGGCGAGGGATTCGACGCCGGCGTGCGCTACGGCGAACGGCTGGACAAGGACATGATCGCCGTGCCGCTGGGCGGGCTGGAGCGGTTCGTGCTGGTGGCCGCTCCCGCGCTGCTGGACCGGGTCGGACGGCCGGAGCGGCCGGAGGACCTGGCGGCCCTGCCCTGCCTGCGGATGCGGCTGCCCGGCGGGGTCATGGCGTGGGAGTTCGAGAAGGACGGGCGGACCGTCCGCATCCAGCCACAGGGACCGCTGACCATCAGCGACGCATCGATGGCCCGGATGGCGGCGTTGGACGGGCTGGGCTTCTTCGCCACCTTCGAGGCCTGGGCGCGCGACGACATCGCCGCGGGACGGCTGGTGTCCTTGTTCGAGGACTGGCTGCCGCCGTTTGACGGACCCTTCCTCTACTACCCCTCGCGCCGGTATGCGCCGCCCGCCCTGGCCGCCTTCGTGGCGTTTGTCCGGGAGCGGAACAGGGCGCGAAGCTAGCTCACACCCCGTCGGGCATCGTCCCGGCGTTGATGGCGATACGGCCGATCAGGCCCTTCACGATCAGGTCCAGCGCCGAGCCCTCGCGGTAGTCGGCGGCGGCGACGAAATTGACCCGATCCTCGGAGATCAGGGAGTAGATCTTCTTCTGATCCTTCTCGTTGAAACGCGGATCATAGACCGCGATCGAGAAGCCGCCCTTGGTGTGCATCATCTTCATGGTCGGCACGTCGGTGTCCCCGTCGCCGAGGAAGATCATCCGCTCGAACGGCACCGGCCGGTCGTCGTCGGCCATGAATTTGTTGATCTTGTCGTGCTCCCAGTGGTTCAGCACGCCCTTGTTGATGCGGAACAGATACTGGGTCTTGGTGGTGTAGTTGACGCCCACCGCCGGCCAGATCGCGACGCCGTCCTTGTCGTAGACGAACTTCGACGCGAACACGTGGTGGAACTCGTCCCGGATCGGGCAGCCGTCGATCATCTCCTCCAGCCCGGCGGAGATGATGTAGTGCTCGATGTCGAGACCGTATTCGGCGCCCTTGGCGTTGATTCGGTCGAACCAGCCCTTGCCGGTCAGGTCGTTCTTCAGACCGTCGAACAGCTTCACGTCCTGGCCGTGCTCGCGCAGGGTCTCGCGGGTGATCGGCGCGTTGTTCTGGCGCGCGTGCGCCAGCATCAGCTGCATGTACATCAGGATGCCGTCGCCGTCGGCGTCCTTGGTCAGAGCCTCCGCCTCGGCCCAGAAGTCGCCGATCCCCATCCCGATCGACGGAATAAAGGTGACCTCCTGCATGTTGCCACGCGCGAGGGTGCCGTCGAAATCATAGATGAGGGCGGTCTTGAGAAGCTTGGCCATGGGCGAAATCCAGAGGTGTTCCGCCGCTCTATACCAAACTAGCCGAGCCGCAACTCCGGCGCGGCCGCGACCCCGGCCGCTTCCAGCGGCAGGTGCAGGATGAAGGCCGCGCCCTTGCCGGGCTCGCTCTCGACCTCGGCCCAGCCGCCGTGCAGTTCGACGAGCGCCTTCACCAGGGCCAGGCCGACGCCCGGACCACCACGCTCGCGCCGGACGAAGCGGTCGAAGACGTGGGCCTGCAGGTGATAGGGAATCCCCCGCCCCGTGTCCTCGACGCGGATGCGGACCTCGGACGGCGCGCCCTCGGCGATCAGGCTGACGCCGCCGCCGTCGCCCACCGCGCGGGCGGCGTTATCCAACAGATGTTCGAGCGCCTGGCCGACCCGTTGGGCGTCGGCGCGGATGGGCCGCAGTCCGGTCGGACAAGCGACGGTCAGGGTCGCCCCCCGCCCCTCGATCCGCGCACGGACCTTGTCGGCGGCCGCATCCAGCAAGTCGCAGACCCGGACATCGCCGAGGGTCAGCTCCATCTCCCCGGCGTCGATCTGAGCCATGTCCAGGACGTCGTCGATGGAGCTGGCCAGCTGACTGGCGGCGACGCGGATGGCGCCCGCGTGCTGGCGGCTGCGTTCGGGCAGTTCACCCTGCAGCTCCAGCAGTTCGGAATAGCCGACGATGGTCGTCAGCGGAGTGCGCAGTTCATAGGAGACGCTGCCCACGAACTCGCGCTTCAGGGCGGTGGATTCCTCCAGCGCCTGGGCCTTGGCGGCCAGCGCCTGCTCCAGGTCGCGGCGGGCGGTGACGTCGGAGAAGGCGACCAGGGTCGCGCCATCCGGCAGGGGGCGGGTCTGCCAGGAGGCGACGCGGCCGTCGACGGTGCGGCCCTCGCCGGAGATCGGCACCCGGCTTTCCGGATCCGGGTCGGCGACCCGGGCTTTGAGGCCCAGCCACAGGCTGGGATCGGGCATGGTGGTCTGGCACAGGGCGGCGACGGCGTCGAAGTCGCCGGCGGCGCGCAGTTGGTCGCCGCTGACGCCCCAGAAGGTCTCGAAGGCTTCATTGTGCAGGCGGATGCGGCCGTCCGAGCCGAACACGGCGACGGCGTCGTTCAGCTTGTCGAGGGTGGCCGTCTGGACCTGGATCTGGGCGTTGAAGCGGCTGCGCAGCTTCAGCTCATCGGTGATGTCCGAGAACAGCAGAAGGACGCCGCCCAGCGGGTGCGGCTGGCGCACCATGCGCAGTGTGCGGCCGTCGGGCAGGGACCAGCTGTCGTCCGGGGCGGCCGCGGCGGCGCCGTAGAAGTCCAGCTCACGCGCCTTCCAACCGGCGTAATCGACCACCTCGGGTAGCAGCCGGCGCTGGCGCAACCGATCCAGCAGCTCAGCATGGGTCGGGCGCTCGTCCAGCCAGGCGGGATCGAGGCTGAACAGGGATTGGAAGGCGGTGTTGTGGAAGGCCAACCGCTTGGACGGGCCGAAAATGGCGACCGCGTCAGCGAGGTGGTTCAGGGTCTCGTCATGGGCCTCGACGTGACGGCGCAGGGTGTCGCGCGTCTCCTCCGCCTCGGTCATGTCCAGGGCGAAGGCCAGCACGCCGCCGCCCGGCGCGGGCTCGGCCACGATGCGCCAGGCCCGGCGGCGACCGCCGCCCGTGGTCCAGCGGAAGCCTTCCTGACGCTGATGCAGGCGGCCGGCCTCGGCGACGATGGCGTCGGCGCCGCGGTCGAAGGTCAGGCCCTTGTCGCGGGCGGTCTCGGCGGTCTCGACCTTCATCTCGGCCAGCCAGGCGCGATTGGCCCAGGCCAGCCGTCCGCCCGCGTCGACGACCCAGGTTGGGGCCGGATAATAGTCGGCCAACAGGCCCAGCCCGCTCTCGGCCGCCGTGCCGATCAGGCCCAGGCGAGATAGCCGCAGCCAAGCGGCGCCGGCGGCGGACCGGCCCTCGACCGCCCAGGCGCCGGACTGGCCTTCCAATACGGCGTCGAAGGCCTCGCCCCGATCGATCAGGCCGTCCAGGCGCGCGCCGGCGGCGGCGCGGACGGCGTCCAGCACGACCAGGACAGGATCGGAAAGGACCACGTCAGAGTCGTTCGTCAGATCACGGACGATCACATCCCAGGTGGCGGGCGAGCCCAGCCGATCGGCGCCGCCGCCCGGGGTCAGGGCGATGCGCACGTCCTCGAAGGCGGCAAGGGCGCCGTCACGGGCGGAGATGTCGGCGTGGGCCCGCGCCATGGCGGCCTCGAGCACCCGGTTGCGATCGGCCAGCCGCCCACGCAGCCGCGCGGCCCAGGCGCTGAGCGCCAGGGCGAGACCCGCGGCGCCCGCGGTCGCGACATAGGCGATGTCCGCCTCGGCCATTGTCTGTCGATCAGCTCCCACGCTCCGATTCGGTAACCATAACGCATGAGGGGCGGGGGGCTAGGGCGTAGGGTTGCAGGGTGGTGCGACGCTCTGGACCGACAAGCCGGCGCTTTGCCTGTTGCCTGTCGCCCGTCGCCTGCTCACTTATCCCCCATGCCCTCTCCCTGGACCGACCAACTCGCCCCGTCCCTCGAGGACTTCGCCCGTCTGGCGCGCGAGGCGTTCGACGCCCTGCCCGAACCGTTCAAGGGGCTGGCCGGAGACGTGGTCATCCGCGTCGACGACTTCGCCAGCGACGAGGTGCTGGCCGGGTTCGGGATGGAGGACCCGTTCGAGCTGACGGGCCTGTACCACGGGGTCGACATCGGCCTGAGGGACAGCATGGGCCCGGCGGCGGCGCCCTCGCGCATCTTCCTGTATCGCCGCCCGATCCTGGACGAATGGTGCGAGCGCGGGAATGTGGGCCTGAGCGAGATCATCGCCCACGTCCTGATCCACGAGATCGGCCACCATTTCGGGCTGGACGACGACCAGATCCACCACATCGAGGACGAGGCGGACTGACCCGCCCGCCTCCGCCTTAAAACCAGCGCGATCTGTGGTATAAGGCGCGTTCCCCACCACCCAAGGATGCCGCCTTGAGCCTGACGCTCGACCTTTCGCGCACGACCGCAACGCCGCCCGCGGCCCCCGTCAATCTGTCCGGATTGACGCGCGCGGAGCTGCGGCAGGCGCTGGTCGACGCCGGGGTCTGCCCGCCCGAGAAGGCCAAGATGCGGGCGTCGCAGGTGTGGAGCTGGATCCACCACTACGGCGTCACCGACTTCGCGGCGATGAGCAATGTCGCCAAGGACATGCAGGCCAGGCTGGCCGAGGCCTTCACCCTGGCCCGCCCCGAGATCGTCGAGCGGCAGGTGTCCAAGGACGGCACCCGCAAATGGCTGATCCGCACGGCGCCGGGCATCGAGATCGAGACCGTCTACATCCCCGACGTCGGCCGGGCGGGCGCCCTGTGCGTGTCCTCACAGGTCGGCTGCACCCTGAACTGCACCTTCTGCCACACCGGCACCCAGAAGCTGGTGCGCAACCTGACCGCCGCCGAGATCGTGGCTCAGGTGCAGGTGGCCCGTGACGACCTGGGTGAATGGCCGTCGCCCAAGGAAGGCCGCCGCCTGTCGAACATCGTGTTCATGGGCATGGGCGAGCCGCTGTACAATCTGGACCACGTCGCCAACGCCATCGACATCATCTCGGACAACGAAGGCATCGCCATCTCGCGCCGCCGGATCACGGTGTCGACCTCGGGCGTCGTGCCCAAGATCGCCGAGCTGGGCGAGAAGACCCAGACCATGCTGGCGATCAGCCTGCACGCCACCAACGATCCGCTGCGCGACGTGCTGGTGCCGCTGAACAAGAAGTATCCGCTGGAGCAGCTGATGGCGGCGATCCGGGCCTATCCGGGCCTGTCGAACGCGCGCCGCGTGACCTTCGAGTACGTGATGCTGAAGGGCGTCAACGACAGCCCCGACGAAGCTCGCGCCCTGATGAAGCTGATCGAGGGCATCCCCGCCAAGATCAACCTGATCCCGTTCAACCCCTGGCCCGGCACGGACTATGAGTGCTCGGACTGGAAGACGATCGAGCGCTTCGCCGCCATCCTGAACAAGGCCGGCTACGCCAGCCCGATCCGCACCCCGCGAGGCCGCGACATCCTGGCCGCCTGCGGTCAGCTGAAGTCTGAAAGCGAGAAGGTGCGGGCGAGCGCGTTGCGGAAGGCTGGCGCGGACGGCGGCGAGAACGCGGAAGCGGCCTGAGGGCCAGAAGTGATTAGTGATCGGCCGGGTCAGGGGCCCGATCACTGGCGTGTCCGCATCGGCCCGCTAATCCCTACCCCCTAATCGCGCCTCCCAGACACACGCCGTCACCAATCTTGACCACCTGTGGCTTCCACGCGCTTGCGGATTGGGGCGAAAAACGGGCAATCGTTTTCGACCCCCCTGACCAGCCGGACCCTCATGGACTCCTCGTCCCTTTCCAATGTGCTCGAAAGCGCCGAGGTGCAGGCCTTCGCGACCGGCTTCCCGACCACGATGGCCCATCTGGCCGTCACCCTCGGCCTGCTGTTGGTCGGAGCCGTGGTCTACGCCCTGTTCACGCCGTGGAAGGAGATCGCGCTCATCCGCGAGGGCAACGCCGCCGCCGCCGTCGCCTTCGCCGGGGTGCTGGTCGGACTGGCCGTGCCGCTGGCGGTGTCGCTCAGCGTCTCCACCTCGATCAAGGACATCGCCCTGTGGGGCGTCGCGACCCTGGCGCTGCAGCTGCTGGCCTTCCGCGTCGTCGACCTGCTGCTCACCGGTCTGCCCCAACGCATCCGCGAGGGCGAGGTCTCCGCCGCCGTCCTGCTGGTCGGCGCCAAGCTGGCGACCGCGGTGATCCTCGCGGCGGCTCTCACGGGCTGATCGGATGCGGGTTCCCGACTGGCTGATCTATTCGTCGGTGCTCGGAGCCCTTCTGGTCGCGTCGCTGGCCCATCGCGAGAACGCGGACGCCCCGGCGGCCCCGGCGGCCCCGGACGACGTCGAAGGCGCCCTGCTGGGGCCGGTGACGCCCTTCGATCCGGCGGTCACCGTCAACGCCCCCGACATTCCCTTCCAGCCCAGCACCGGCACCGCCTTCTCCATCGCTCGTTCGGGCCGCTGGGTGACCGCCCGCCACGTGGTCGAAGGGTGCCGCCGGCCGGCCATCATGGTGGGCGGCGGACGGGCCGTGGCCGCCGACGTGCGCCTCGCGGCGCGGGCTGACATCGCCGTGCTGGAAACCGCCGGCGGACCGCCAGCCCTGCCCATCGCCCCGCCCGGCACGCTGCGCGCCGGTCAGAGAGGCTTCCACCCCGGCTTTCCGCAGGCGCGGGCGGGCGAGGTGACCTCGCGCCTGCTGGGTCGAGAGACGCTGAACATTCGCGGCCGCGGCGAACGCTCCGAGCCGGTCCTGGTCTGGGCCGAGGTCGGCCGGACCGACGGGTTGGGCGGCACTCTGGCGGGGCTGTCGGGCGCGCCGGTGATGGATCGTCAGGGCCGGGTGGTCGGAGTGACCATCGCCGAAAGTCCGCGCCGCGGACGCATCTACACGACCGCGCCCGACACCTTCCTGCCGGCGATGCGCGGGGTTCAGAAGGCCGATGAGCCTCTGACCAGCCGCGCGGTCACGATCGACAACTACTTCCTCGTCGCCGACAGCCTGCGCCGCGATCTGCGGGTGGCGCGGGTGGTGTGTCTGTCGGTGTAGGAACTGAAGGAATTCTCCCTCCCCACGAGGGGGAGGGAGACTATCGCGCCCTACTTCAGCGCCGCGGTGTCGAGGTCGAGGTCGGTCAGCGGGATGACCTCGACGTTCGGGTGTTTGGCGCGCAGCGCCTCGAGGAATTTCGAGGCGTCGCCGACGATCACCAGGCTGGCGTTCGAGGCGGGCAGATGCTCGGCGAAGGCGGCCTGCACCTGATCGGGCGTGATCGCCTCGACCCGGCCGACGTAGGCGGCGAGGTCGCTCATCGGCAGATCGTACAGAGCCAGGCCGGCGACCAGGCCGCCCAGACCGTCGACGGTCTCCAGCGAACTGCCGAAACCGCCCGACAGAATGGCCTGACGCGTGGTCATCTCGCTGTCGGTCGGACGGCTGTTCGACAGACGGGCGATCTCGGCCAGAATCAGGTCGGACACCTCGACCGCGGCGTCGTTGCGGGTCTGGGCCGAGGCGACGAAGGCGCCCTGGTCCTGACGGACGCCCATGTTCGAGCGGGTGCCGTAGCTGAGGCCGCGCTTGATGCGGATTTCCTGGTTGAGGCGCGAGGTGAAGCTGCCGCCTAGCAGGGTGTTGCCCAGCGTCAGAGGGAAGTAGTCGCCGTCACTGCGCGCGATGCTGCGCATGGCGACATAGACCGCCGCCTGGCCGGCGCCCGGCTGGTCGATGACCACGACGCGCGGGGTCGTGGCCGCGCCCGCGGGATGGGCGCGCGGGGCGGGCGCGGGGCCCGTGGCGCGCCAGTCGCCGAAGGCCTGCTCCGCCAGGGCGCGGGCCTGGGCCACGGTGATGTCGCCCGAGAAGATCAGGCGTGCGGTCTCCGGCCGGTAGCGGCTGGCGTGGAAGGCGACCACGTCTTCGCGGGTCAGGCCCGGAAGGCTGTCGGGCGTGCCGCCCGAGGGCGAGCCATAGGGCGCGTCACCATAGACGAGGCGACCCGCGGCCATGGCGGCGACCGGACCGGGCGAGCTGAGCTGCACGCGCAGGCCATCCAGCGACTGGTCGCGCTGACGTTCGACTTCCTCGGCGGCGAAGTCCGGGCGGCGCACCAGATCGGCCATCAGGCCCAGCACGCGCGGGAAGACGTCGGACGGCGCATTGGCCGAGACGTTGGAGAAGTCCGGGCCGGACGAGGCGCCGACCTGGGCGCCCAGCTGTTCGATCTCGGCCGCGATCTCCGGCGCGGAACGGCCGGCGGCGCCCTGGGTCAGCAGACCCGCGGTCAGCACCGACAGGCCGGCCTTGGCGCCGTCGTCGGCCGAACCGGCGGCGAGACCCAGACGGGCCGAGATCAGAGGCATGCCTGGCTTGCGGGCGACATAGACGTCCAGGCCGTTGGCCAGGGTAAAGGTCTCGACCGCCGGGGTGGCCAGATCCACCGCCGGACCGGCCGCCGGAATCGCGACGCGCTGGGCCTCGGGAAGCAGTTCGAAGATGCGGCCGACCGGGGCCAGGTCGGCGACCTTGACCGGGGCTTCCACGTCGACCGACTGGGCCGTGACCGGGTGCTGATCGTCGGCGTTCAGGTAGCGGATGGCGATGCTGCGCTGATCCGTCAGATAGCGGCGGGCGACGCGTTGGATGTCGGCGGCGGTCACCGCCTGCAGGGCCGCGACCTCGCGGTCGGCGGCGGCGGCGTCGCCGGTGTTGATCAGCGACCAGCCCAGCGCACTGGCGCGGTCCTCGACCGTCTCGCGGTCGCGCAGGGCGCCGGCGACCAGCTCGTTCTTGGCTTCGGTCAGCTCGGCCTCGGTGACCGGGGCGTCGCGCAGACGGGCGGCTTCGGCCCGCAGCGAGGCCAGACCGGCTTCGGGCGTCTCGCCCTCGGCCATGATGGCGTAGGTGACGACGGCGCCGGCCTGCTGGCCGGCGTCGAGGCTGGAGCTGGCCTGGGTGGCGATCTTCTGGTCGTAGATCAGGGCCTGGTACAGGCGCGAGCTCTCGCCGGTGGAAAGGATGCCGTCCAGCACGGTCAGGGCGGCGCGGTCCGGATCTCCGTAGCGCACCGCGGGCCAGGCCAGCACTACGGCGGGCAGGGGCACGTTGGGCGCATAGAAGGTGGCTTCGCGCGGCGCCGTCGGCTCCGGCTCACGCACATTGTTGGTCGGCAGCGGACGCGACGGGTTGGTCAGCGGGCCGAAATACTGGTTGATCCAGCCGTCCAGCTGGGCCTGGTCGAAATTGCCCGCCACGATCAGATAGGCGTTATCCGGGCGATAGTAGGTGGCGTGGAAGCGGCGCACGTCCTCGATGGTGGCGGCGTCGAGGTTCTCGATCGAACCGATGGTCGAGCGGCGGTAGGGATGGTCCCGATAGATGGTCGCCGGAACGAACAGGCTGAACAAGCGGCCATAGGGGCTGGCCAGAACGCCCTGGCGGTATTCCTCCTTCACGACGTCGCGCTCGCTGGCGAAGACGGATTCATTGACCACCAGCGAACCGAGGCGATCGGCCTCGGCGAAGATCAGGCGCTGCAGGTGATTGGCCGGAACGGTCTCGTGATAGGCCGTCACGTCGTCGGAGGTGAAGGCGTTGTTGTTGCCGCCCACGTCCTCGGTCAGGCGGTCGAAGGTCTCGTCCGGGAAGTTCTGCGTCGCCTTGAACATCAGGTGTTCGAACAGGTGGGCGAAGCCCGACCGGTCCTCGGGATCGTCCTTGGACCCGACCTTGTACCAGACCTGCACCGTCACGTTCGAGGTCGAGGTGTCCCGCGCCGTGTAGATCTTCAGACCGTTCGGCAGGGTGCGCTCCTGGAAGCCCAGCGGCGGCACCACCACCGAACCGGCGGTCGGGGCGGCGGTCTGGGCGAAGGCGGGAGCGGCGGCGGGCAGGCCGAGCAGCAGGGCCGAGGCGGCGACGGTGAGGATCAGGCGGGTCTTCATTGGGGGGCTCCGGGCGCCCGGACGGCGGGCGCGCCGACCCTATCAGGGCCGAACCGGGGCGCACCTTACGGAGTGGTAATGATCCTCAGTCGAGGGTCAGGGCCTCGGCCAGCAGCTTCGCTTCCGCCGCGCGGCTGGAGCCGGTGCGCCAAGCGACCACGATCTCGCGGCGAGGCGCCTTGGCGGCGATGGGGCGGACCACCACCCCGGGCATGTCGGCCAGGCCGGCGCGCACCGCCATCTCGGGCAAGAAGCTGACGCCGAGGCCTGACGAGACCATCTGGACGAGGGTGTGCAGGCTGGTGGCGGCGAAGACGTCGTCGCCCTTCGGCGCCTCGATGTCGAAGGCGGCCAGCGCCTGATCACGCAGGCAGTGACCGTCCTCCAGCAGGATCAGATCCTCCGCCTTGAGCGAGCCCGGAGCGATGGGGCCGGGCCCCGCCAGCGCATGGCCGACCGGGGCGGCGGCCAGGATCTCGTCGTCGCCGATGCGCGCGTGGTCGATGCCGGCGGCGCTGTACGGCAGGGCGATCACGGCGGCGTCGAGGTGGCCGCTCTTCAGCGCCGCGACCAGGCGCGGCGTCAGATCCTCGCGGATGAACAGGCGCAGGGCCGGATAGTCCCGCTTGATGTCCGGCAGGCGGGCGGGCAGCAGGAAGGGGGCGACGGTCGGGATGACGCCCAGCCGGAAACGGCCCGACAGGGGTTTGCCCGCGTTGCGCGCGGCCTCGACCAGGTCCTCGGTGCGGGCCAGCACGTCCTCGGCCCGGCGCACGGCCTCGGCGCCGACGGCGGTCAGTTGGACATTGCCCCGGGTGCGCTCGACGACGGGCGCGCCGAGGATGCGTTCCAGTTCCTGCACGCCCGCGGACAGGGCCGGCTGGCTGACGTGGGCGGCCTCGGCGGCGCGGCTGAATGAAGCGTGCTCGGCGAGGAGACGCAGGTACTGAAGCTGGCGGAGCGTGGGAAGCATCCGCGCGACATAGGGATTCTCTATCGTCATGGCAAAATCTATCGACCGAGCCCCTCCGCCCCTCGAAGCGAGAGAGGCGGAGGGCCAGCGATGGATCAGGCCTTCAGGTCGTAGCGGTCGGCGTTCATGACCTTGGTCCAGGCGGCCACGAAATCCTTCACGAACTTCGGACCGGCGTCGGCCGAGGCGTAGACTTCCGATAGGGCCCGCAGCTGCGAGTTGGAGCCGAACACCAGATCGGTGCGGGTCGCGGTCCAACGTTCCTCGCCGCTGATCCGGTCCGTGCCGACGAAGGTTTCGTCAGCGTGACCGTCGACCTGTTTCCAGCCGGTCTTCATGTCCAGCAGGTTGACGAAGAAGTCGTTGGTCAGCTGGCCCGGGCGGTCGGTGAAGACGCCGTCCTTCGAGCCGCCGTGGTTGGCGCCCAGCACCCGCAGGCCGCCGACCAGCACCGTCATCTCCGGCGCCGTCAGACCCAGAAGCTGTGCCCGGTCGACCAGCAGCTCTTCGGTCGGGACGTTGAAGCGCACCTGCAGATAGTTGCGGAAGCCGTCGGCGCGCGGTTCCAGGACCGCGAAGCCCTCGACGTCCGTTTCTTCCTGCGAAGCGTCGGTGCGGCCCGGCGTGAAGGGCACGGCCACGTCATGACCCGCCGCCCTGGCCGCCTGCTCGACGCCGACCACGCCGCCCAGCACGATCAGGTCGGCGATGGAGGCGTTGGTCCCGGCCTTGATGTCCTCGTAGACCTTGAGAACCTTGGCCAGTTTCGCCGGCTCGTTGACCGCCCAGTCCTTCTGCGGAGCCAGGCGCAGCCGGCCGCCGTTGGCGCCGCCGCGATGGTCCGAGCCGCGATAGGTCACGGCCGAGGCCCAGGCCGTCGAAACCAGTTCCGCTACGGACAGGCCCGAGGCCGCGATCTTCGCCTTCAGGCCGGCGATGTCGGCGGTGGCGAGGGCCGGGCCGGACGGGGCGGGGATCGGATCCTGCCAGATCAGGTCCTCGGCCGGGACATCCGGGCCCAGGTAGCGGACCTTGGGCCCCATGTCGCGGTGGCACAGCTTGAACCAGGCGCGGGCGAACGCATCGCCGAAATAGGCCGGATCGGCGCGGAATCGCTCCATGATCTTGCGGAACTCCGGGTCGATCTTGAAGGCCATATCGGCGGTCGTCATCATCGTCGGCACGCGCTTGCCCGGGGTGTGGGCGGCCGGGGCCAGGGTGTCCTCGGGATTGCCGACCGGCTGCCACTGCTTGGCGCCCGCCGGGCTGCGGACCAGCTCGTAGTCGTGGTCCAGCAGCATGTCGAAGAAGGTCATGTCCCAGGTGATCGGGGTCGGGGTCCACGCCCCTTCGATGCCCGAGGTGATGGCGTGGTCGCCCACGCCGCTCTCGTGGCCCGAGATCCAGCCGAGGCCCTGCTGGGCGATGTCGGCGCCCTCGGGGCTGATCCCGACCTTGGAGGCGTCGCCGGCGCCGTGGGCCTTGCCGAAGGTGTGGCCGCCGGCGGTCAGGGCGGCCGTCTCCTCGTCATTCATGCCCATGCGGGCGAAGGTCTCGCGGATGTCGCGGGCCGAGGCCAGGGCTTCCGGCACGCCGCCCGGGCCTTCCGGATTGACATAGATGAGGCCCATCTGGATCGCCGCCAGCGGCTCTTCCAGCACCATCTGCTTGTCCGGCTGGATGCGGGTCTCGTTGCCCTCCTCGCCGACCCATTGTTCCTCGGTGCCCCAGTAGACGTCCTTTTCGGGCTCCCAGACGTCGGCGCGGCCGCCGCCGAAACCGAATACGGGCCCGCCCATGCTTTCGATGGCCACATTCCCGGCCAGGATCATCAGGTCGGCCCACGACAGGCTGGCCCCGTACTTCTGCTTGATCGGCCACAGCAGGCGGCGCGCCTTGTCCAGGTTGCCGTTGTCCGGCCAGGAGTTCAGCGGGGCGAAGCGCTGCTGGCCCGCGCCGGCGCCGCCGCGCCCGTCGCCGGTGCGATAGGTGCCGGCCGAGTGCCAGGCCATGCGGATGAAGAAGGGGCCGTAGTGGCCGTAGTCCGCCGGCCACCACGGCTGGCTGTCGGTCATCAGGGCGGTCAGGTCGCGTTTGACCGCGGCATAGTCCAGCCTCTTGAAGGCCTCGGCGTAGTTGAAGTCGTCGCCCATCGGGTCGCCCGACTTGCCCTGTTGATGCAGGATGTCCATCGACAGGTGGTTGGGCCACCAGTCGCGGTTGGTGCGTCCCACGAGACTGCGGAGCGCTGCGGGCTCCTTCTTCGGATCGTTGAGGGGCGAGGGGCCGCCAGCGTTGCCGTCCATGATGTCTTCTCCCTGATGTTGAGAGAAGCCTATGCCCGTACTGACGACAGGGAAAATCAATAAACTTTGTGGTCAGGAACAGTGGAAGTTATAATCCTTCCCGCCCGCTTCGACCGAACCCGGTTGCCGGAGGTGACGGTTCCTGCACAACTGTCTGGCGATAGCCGGAGGCGGCGATCTTCGGATCGGGCCGTGGGCGACAGGGGCGCATAACATGCTGCATTGGGTCCTGACCCTCGTCCTCGCCGCGTTCGTCTTCGTCCAGACGAACAGGCTGAACAAGCTGGAGCGCCAGATCGACGCCCTGCTGCGCGCCCGGACCGAGCCGCGGCGGGAGCCCGCGCCGGAACCGGTGAAGCCGGCCGCTGCTCCCACCCAACCTGCCGCCCCCACGCCGCAACCCGCGATCGCCGAGGCGCGGCCCGCCGCGCGGGTCAGCAGCCCGGTCACGCCCGCGCCGTCTCCACCGCCCAGCCCGCGCACGCTGCGGACGCCCGTCGATGACTGGAGCGTCTCGGACGACGCGCCGACGCGGCGGACGGAGCGGCCCGAACGGACGGCGCCGCGCCGGTCCTCTCCCGATCTGACCTGGGCCGCGCTGTCGACCTGGCTGGCCGAGAACGGCCTGGCCTGGCTGGGCGGCGGCGGTCTGGCGCTGGGCGGCCTGCTCCTGGTGGTCTACGCGGCCCAGCAGGGCGTCTTTGGCCCGCCGCTGCGCATCGCCGCCGCCGTGATCCTCGGTGGACTGATGATCGCGGCCAGTGAGTGGATCCTGCGCCAGAAGCGCGCGCCGGGCGGGCGGCATCTGCTGGCTGCGGCCGTCGCGGCCGGGGCTGGCGCCGTCACCCTGTATGGCGCGGTCTGCGCCGCCTACACCCTGTATGGCCTGATCCCCTTCCCGGCGGCCGCCCTGCTGACGGCGGCCATATCGGTCGGCCTGCTCGGCCTGTCGCTGCGCCATGGCGAGCCCCTGGCCCTGCTGGCGCTGTTCGGGGCGGTGATCACGCCGTGGGTGACCGGCATGGACGCCTGGTCGCCGACGGTGCTGTACGCCTACGCCCTGCTGATCGGCGTCACCGGCTTCGTGCTCAGCGCCACGCGGCTGTGGGGCCGGGCCGGGTTCATCACCGTGGCCGGTCTGCTGCTGTGGAGCCTCGCATCGAAGTTCGGGGGCGGCTCGCCCCTGCTGATCCTCGCCGCGGCCGGCCCCGTCTTCGCCGTCCTGTGGCGCCGTCGCCGGCGGCTCGAAGACCCGCCGGGCCAGCCCCTCGCCACCTTCCGGGCGCAACCCGCCGTCGCCCTGATCCTGGCCAGCCTGGTCTCGGCGCACCTGTGGCTGCTGTCTCCTGTCGGGCCCGCCGACGTTTCGGAAGCGACCTTGGTCGCCGGGGTCCTCGTCGCGCTCGGCGCGGCCGTCGTGGCGTTGGGCATGGCCATGCCGATGGTCTTCGCGGTCCCCGTCGGCATGGCGGTGCTGGCCTCGCTGCTGACCCTGGCCTCCCTGGCCTACGATCCCACCCAGCTCACGCCCCTGGTCTGGATCCATGGACTGACCGCGGTCATCGCCGCCGTCACCCTGATCGGAGCGCTCCGGTCGCCCGCCGCCGCGCGCACCACGATGCTGGCGGTCGGCGGCGTGGGCCTGGCCCTGCTCGCCAGCCTGTCCTGGCCCCTGCTGGATCAGATCGGCGCTCGCCTGCCCTGGCTGCCCGCCGCCCTGCTGAGCGGCGCGATGTTCGCCTCGGCGGCCGTGATCGCCCGGCGGGTCGAACAGGCCGAGAGCGACAGGGGGCTGATCTTCTGGCTCGCCGCCGCCGCCGAACTGGCTTTCCTGTCGATCCACGCCGCGGTTCCGACACACCTGGAACCCGTAGCCCTCGCCGGGGCCGCACTGCTTCTGGCCGTCGCCGCCAGCCGCCTCGCCTGGCGGGGCCTGGCCCAGGCCAGCGTGGTCGGCGGCCTGCTGACCCTGGCCATGCTGTTCCGCTTCGACTTCATCGGCGCGGCGCTTGAGGGCCGCCTGGCCCTGCCGGTCGCGATGGGCGTCTCCATCGGCGCCGCGGCCCTGCTGTTCCTCGGCGCCCGGTTGATGTCCGGCCCGGACGGAGCGCGGCGCAATGAGGTCGAGGCCCAGGTCACCGCATCCCTGATGGTCCTGCTGACCGGCCTGTTCATCGGCCTGCATGTCCTCCTGGCCGGCGTGAAGGGCGACACATCGGGCGGTCTGTTCGAAGGCGCCCTGCGCACGCTTCTGTTGCTGGCCGCCGGGGTCCTGCTGGTCACCCGCCAGCGGCCCGATGACGGGCCCATCGCCCGCTGGCGCACGATCATTGTCGTCGGAGTCGGCGCCCTGCACGGCCTGCTGGCGCAAGCACTGATCTGGAACCCCTGGTGGGGCCTCCCCGACGCGCCGCCGGTCGGCCCGCCGGTCGTCAACACCCTGATCGTCGCCTTCCTCGCCCCCGCGGCCCTGCTGGCCGTCAGTGCATGGCGCCGGCGTCCGGCCGACGTCTGGACCCGGGTCTGGGCGGCGGCGGCGGTGCTGTTCGCCTTCCTCTGGGCCCTGCTGGTCGTGCGTCACCTGTTCCATGGCGACGACATGGACTGGGCCGGGATCGGCCGCGCCGAGAGCGCCGCCTACGCCGTCCTGCTGTTGCTGACCGGCCGGGCCCTGACGCTCCGGGCCCGGAGCGAATGGACCGGGATCATCGCCCGGTCGCTGAACTGGATCGCGCTCGGCGTGTCGGTGCTGGTGTTCGGCCTCTATGCGAGCCCCTGGTGGGGACCGCTCGTCGCCCCGCTGGCCTCCGTGCCCCACGCCCTGCTGCTGTTCGCCCTCTACGCCGCGGGCGCCGCGCTGATCTTCGGCCTGCGCCAGAGCCCCGGCGCCCTGGGCAAGGCCGCGACGGCGGCGACGGTCGGCGTTCTGTTCGTCCTGATGACCCTGCTGATCCGCTGGGTCTTCCATGGCGGGGATATGGGCGACGCGTCGGAGGGCGGCGGGCTGGAGACCTGGACCTTCTCGACCCTGTGGGCTGTGTTCGGTCTGGCGGCCCTGAGCCTGGGCACGCTGCGCAAGGACGCGACCTTGCGCTGGTCGGGCCTGCTGGTGTTGCTGGTCACGGCGGTGAAGGTGCTGTTCTTCGACCTCAGCCAACTGCAGGGCATCGTCCGCGCCGCTTCCTTCCTGGTGGTCGGGGCCCTGTTCCTGGCCGGGGCGCTGGCCGCTCGGCGCTTGAACACCCGGTCCAAGACCGACGACGCGCCCGCTGAAGAAGTCTAGGCGGCGTCCTCAGCCTCGCCGAACCACCGCATCCGGCAGGCCATGACGGCGGTCTCGCCCAGGCGCTCAACCAGCCGCCAGTTGACCACCGCCCCGATCGGCGCGCCGACGAGGGGGATCAGCTGCGCCATCTTGGCCAGGTCGATGTAGTCGCGGTACTCGATCTGGAAGGTCCGCCAGTCATACTCGGTGAGGATCTCGGGCTGGTCGACGCCGGCGATCCATTTCTCCAGGTCCGCCAGGGCCTCGGGCCGCCGCCGCGCGCTGGCGAAGGCCAGGTGGAAGATGTGCAGCACGAACAGCCGTTCACGCACCGATCCGCCGCCCCAGCCATAGGCGGCGACCACGTCGCCCAGCATCCGCACCTTGATGGCCATCAGGGCCGGAAAATCCGCGGCCGCCAGCACGAAGCCGCCGGCCCCGGCCACGCCGCCCTCGACGCTGGCGGTGTTGCGGTAGGCGCGGATCGCCGCCCGGGCCCGCTGCTCGCGCGCCGCCAGCGAACCCTCGGCCGTGAGCCGCGGCTGGATCAGGTCCGAGCCGAACAGAATTCCCTTGGTCATCGCCTCGACGCCGGAGGTGATGATGGCGTGGACGCGCTCAGGGATGATGCGGTTGATCCGGTCCTGCGTGCCCCGCGTCGCCTTGTCCCACAGGCCGGGCCGCTTCAGCACCCTGTCCCGCCAGGCCTGCATCTCGGCCCGGATCGCCCGCTCGTCCGTGATCGCGACGAGGCCCGTCGGCACCTCATCGGGGGCGACGAATTCGGGCAGGGTCTCGGGGGGATGGGTCATGGTCGGGAAAACCTCACGCGGCGTCACGGTTGCAGGCGAAAGCGCGCGGGTCTAGACCGCCGCCGGTCAGCGGTATCGCACCGCACAACAACTTCCTCCCGGAGACAGACAGCATGGCTCGCGCGAAGATCGCCCTCATCGGCGCCGGTATGATCGGCGGCACCCTGGCCCACGTGGCCGCGCGCGAAGCGCTGGGCGACATCATCCTGTTCGACATCGCCGAAGGCACCCCGCAAGGCAAGGCGCTGGATATCGCCGAAGCCTCCGCCGTGTTCGGCCAGGACGTGGCCCTGAAGGGCGCCAACGACTACGCCGACATCGCCGGCGCCGACATCTGCATCGTCACCGCCGGCGTGCCGCGCAAGCCGGGCATGAGCCGCGACGACCTGATCGGCATCAACCTGAAGGTCATGAAGGCCGTCGGCGAGGGCATCAAGGCCCACGCCCCCAACGCCTTCGTCATCTGCATCACCAACCCGCTCGACGCCATGGTCTGGGCCCTGCAGAAATTCTCGGGCCTGCCTAAGGAGAAGGTCGTCGGCATGGCCGGCGTGCTCGACTCGGCCCGCTTCGCCTACTTCCTGGCTGAAAAGACCGGCGTGTCGGTGCAGGACATCCATGCCTGGACCCTGGGCGGTCACGGCGACGACATGGTCCCGATGGTGCGCCACTCGACCGTCGGCGGCCTGCCGCTGCCGGACGCCGTCGCCGCCGGCTTCCTGACCCAGGCCGAACTGGACGCCATCGTCGAGCGCACCCGCAAGGGCGGCGGCGAGATCGTGGCCCTGCTGAAGACCGGCTCGGCCTTCTACGCCCCGGCTGAATCGGCGATCGCCATGGCCCGCTCCTACCTGCTGGACCAGAAGCGCGTCCTGCCCTGCGCCGTCTGGCTGTCGGGCGAATACGGCCTGTCGGACCTCTACGTCGGCGTTCCGGCCCTGATCGGCGCCGGCGGCGTCGAGAAGGTCATCGAGTTCACCACCAATGACGACGAGAAGGCGATGTTCGCCAAGTCGGTCGAGTCGGTGCAGGGCCTGATCCAGGCGTGCAAGGACATCGAGCCTTCGCTGGCTTGATCTGACGGCGTTCCCGGTCGGCCTCGCTCACGGGGCCGCCGGTCACCCATGGAAAAGGGCGCCCCGGTCTCCCGGGGCGCCCTCTTTTGTTTCAGCTGAAGTGCTGAACGATGCGGACCCCCGGCTTTTGCCGGGCCGCGTTCCGAGGCGGGCGGCGACGCCCGCCTCGATCCGCTTAGAAGTCCATGTCGCCCATACCGCCCATGCCGCCGCCCATGCCGCCACCGGCGCCGCCGGCCGAGGCCTTCTTCGGCGCGTCAGCGACAGCCGCTTCCGTCGTGATCAGGATCGAGGCCACCGAGGCAGCGTCGGTCAGGGCGGTGCGGACGACCTTGGCCGGGTCGATGACGCCCATCTTGACCAGGTCGCCGTACTCTTCGGTCTGGGCGTTGAAGCCGAACGACTTGTCGGCGTTCTCCAGCACCTTGCCGACCACGATCGAGCCTTCGACGCCGGCGTTTTCGACGATCTGACGGATCGGGGCCTGGATGGCGCGGCGGATGATCGCGATGCCGGCGGTCTGATCGGCGTTGTCGCCCTTCAGGCCTTCAAGGGCCTTGGTGGCCTTCAGCAGGGCGATGCCGCCGCCCGGGACGATGCCTTCTTCAACGGCGGCGCGCGTGGCGTTCAGGGCGTCGTCGACGCGGTCCTTCTTCTCTTTCACTTCGACTTCGGTCGAGCCGCCGACGCGGATGACCGCGACGCCGCCGGCCAGCTTGGCCAGACGTTCCTGCAGCTTTTCCTTGTCGTAGTCCGAGGTCGTGGCTTCGATCTGGGCCTTGATCTGGCCGATGCGGGCTTCGATCGCGTCCTTCTCACCGACGCCGTCGACGATGGTGGTGTCGTCCTTGGTGATGGTGATCTTCTTGGACTTGCCGAGCATGTCGAGGGTGACGTTCTCGAGCTTGATGCCCAGGTCTTCCGAGATGACCTGGCCGCCGGTCAGGACGGCGATGTCTTCCAGCATGGCCTTGCGGCGGTCGCCGAAGCCCGGAGCCTTGACGGCGGCGACGCGCAGGCCGCCCCGCAGCTTGTTGACGACCAGGGTGGCCAGGGCCTCGCCCTCGATGTCCTCGGCGATGATCACCAGCGGACGGCCCGATTGCACGACGGCTTCCAGGATCGGCAGCATGGCTTGCAGCGACGACAGCTTCTTCTCGTGCAGCAGGATGAGCGGCTCCTCGAGTTGAACCTCCATCTTGTCGGCGTTGGTGATGAAGTAGGGCGACAGGTAGCCGCGGTCGAACTGCATGCCTTCGACGACGTCGAGCTCGGTCTCGGCGGTCTTGGCTTCCTCGACCGTGATGACGCCTTCGTTGCCGACCTTTTCCATGGCCTTGGCGATCATCTCGCCGACTTCCGAGTCGCCGTTGGCCGAGATGGTGCCGACCTGGGCGATCTCGGAGTTGTTCGAGACCTTCTTGGCCGAGGCCTTGATGTCCGCCAGGACGACGCCGACAGCCTTGTCGATGCCGCGCTTCAGATCCATCGGGTTCATGCCGGCGGCCACGGCCTTGAGGCCTTCCTGCACGATCGACTGCGCCAGGACGGTCGCGGTGGTGGTGCCGTCGCCCGCCTTGTCGTTCGTCTTCGAAGCGACTTCGCGGATCATCTGGGCGCCCATGTTCTCGAAGGCGTCTTCCAGCTCGATCTCTTTGGCGACCGAGACGCCGTCCTTGGTCGAGCGCGGGGCGCCGAAGGACTTCTGGATCACGACGTTGCGGCCCTTCGGACCGAGGGTGACCTTCACCGCATTGGCGAGGACGTTGACGCCGCGAAGCATTTTTTCGCGGGCGTCCGTGGAGAACATCACTTGTTTGGCAGCCATCGGGCAGCTCCTAATTCTATGATTTTGGGAAGGAAACTCAGACGCGGGTGCTTAGGACAGCACGCCCAGGACGTCCGATTCCTTCATGATGATCAGGTCTTCGCCGTCGATCTTGATCTCGGTGCCCGACCACTTGCCGAACAGGATGCGGTCGCCGGCCTTCAGTTCCAGCGCATTGACCTTGCCGCTTTCGTCGCGGGCGCCCGGGCCGACGGAGACGACTTCGCCTTCCTGCGGCTTTTCCTTGGCGGTGTCGGGGATGATGATCCCGCCCTTGGTCTTGGATTCTTCTTCAACGCGCTTCACGAGCACGCGGTCGCCGAGCGGACGGAACGCCATCGGTAATGTCTCCCTTGAGAAAAGTCTGTCGGCGCCCGGACGACTACCGTTTTGGCAGCCGAAGGCCGAGAGTGCCAACGCGAGCGGGAGGTAGGGCGGCGGCCTGTGAACGTCAAGCGGCGCGGCGGTTTTGACGCGCTTCAATCCGTAGCGGCGGCCAGGGTCCAGGCGGCCTCGACCTGCCGCGCGAACAGGGGGCGGGCCCCGCGCACGCGGGTGCGCCAGTCGCGGCCGCGGGCCTGCTGGCCCAGCAGGTCGCCCAGCCCTCCACGCACCAGCACCAGCGCTTCGTCGGAGCGGGCCCGGTGGATCAGGAAGCCCGCATACTGCTCGGTCCCGGCCAGGGCCGTGGCGTGGGCGGGCGGCAGGCGGGCGCCGGCGATGGCCCGGGCGCGGCGATACAAGCCTTCCGCCTCCTCGCCCCGGCCCAGCCGGTCCAGTACGGCGGCGTAACCGCTCAGGGTGTCCAGCAGGTCCGGACTGTCGGCGCCGACGCCCGCCTCATAGATCGCCAGCCCCTGCCGGAACGGCTCCTCCGCCTCGGTCCAGCGGCCCTGGTCGGACAGGGCGTAGCCGATGTTGGCGCGGGCGTTGCCGGTGAAGGGGTGGTCCGGCCCGACGATCTCCAGCGCCAGCGCCAGCGACCGACGGAAGGGCGCCTCGGCCCGCGCCCCGTCGCCGGTGACGTGCAGGAACCAGCCGTAGTTGGTCAGACACTGGGCCAGCAGCACCGGATCATTGGCCCCCTCGGCGATGGTCACCGCCCGCACGTACAGCGGCTCGGCCTGGTGCGCCCGCCCGGTGCGGCGCAGCGAGTTGCCCAGGTTCGACAGCACGATGGCGACATGGAAATCGTCGGGGCCGTACAGAACCTCGTACATGCCCAGCACCTGCCGATAGAGCGGATCGGCCTCGGCGTGGCGGCCCTGGGCGGTCAGGGCGTTGGCGACCAGGTTCAGGCTGTCGGCGGTCTTCTCGTGCACCTCGCCCAGCTGGATCCGGCGAATGGCCAGGCTTTCGCGCGCGGCGGCCTCGGCCTCCTCGTTACGACCCAGGGCGTCGAAGGTCCGCGCCCGGTCGTAGATCAGGGTGGCCCGCTCCAGCGGATCGGAGGCTTCATCCATCAGGGACAGGGCCCGTTCGATGTCGGCCAGGGCCCCGGGATAGTCGCCGACCTCCAGCTTCAGGCGCGCCTGCACCGCCAGCGGATGGACCAGCGCCTTCGCGTCCGGGCCCAGCCGCGTCTCGACCACCTGGATCGCCGCCTCCAACGCCGCCCCGGCCCCGGCGACGTCATTGGCGCCGTAGCGTTCGATACCCAGGGCCACCAGGGCCTCGGCGGCCGCTTGCGGGTCGGTCTCGCGAGCCAGGATGGCGCGCACCGGGTCGATTTCGGTCTCGGCCGAGATACGCACATCGGCCGGAGGCGGCGGGGGTGGCGGAGGAGGAGGCGGTGGCGGAACCGGCGCGGGCCGGGTCGGGCGGGGAGGCGGTTCCTGCGGCGCGGTCTGGGCGAGGGCCTGCGTCGCCATAAGCGCCAGCGCCGCCCCCAGGATCCCGATTCCGATCAGCCGCCGCACCCGCGCCTCCCCCTTGGACCCGCACAGGGCCGCATTACGGCGTTGTATGCAAGGTGAACCGTATCTGAACGCCTCCCCCCGAACCCGTTCAGACGGCGACGCTCATAAGGGTCTCCACAACCGGCGGACATCGCCGAACCGTTTGAAGGGACACGACCATGAAGATGCTTTCGAAGATCGCTTTCGCCTCGCCGGCTCTGGTCGGCGCCCTGGCCCTGATGGCCGCCGCCCCCGCCGAGGCCCAGAGCCGTGACCGCGACAACACCGGCCGCAACGCCATCGTCGGCGCCGTCGTCGGCGGCCTGGCCGGCGCCCTGATCGGCAACGGCGACGGCACCTACATCGCCGGCGGCGCCCTGGCCGGCGCGGCGGTCGGCGCCGCCTCCAGCAGCAACCGTGGCGACAATTGCGGTTATTACCGTGGTGGCCAGTGCTACCGGAACCAGGGCCACTGGGAACGCGAACACGGCATCAACAGCCGCGACCCGCGCTGGGAACAACGTCAGGACTATCGCGACTACCGTCGTGATCGCCGCGACGACCGCTATGACCGCCGCGACGACCGCCGCGACCGTGACTACCGCTACGATCGCCGCTGGTGATCAGACACCTCTTCGTCCGACCACGTAAGTAGGCCGGACGTGGGCGAGGAAGGCGGCCCCTCTGCAACGGGGGCCGCCTTTTTCATGGGCGCCTCTCTCCCGATGGGAGAGGGCTTGAGCGCCCGGTCGCGCGAAAGGGTGAGGGTCGATCTGGGCAGCTTTAGGCTTGAAGTTACTCAGACTGGAACGCCGAGAAATTCCATGACCTTCACCGTGATCGCGAATGCGATGAGCGCTCCGCCGATCAGCAAAAGAGAAGACAGAAGGTCCTTCTGAAGAAGGCGATGGAGCACGGCTACTGCGATGCAGATGCCGAACATGACCATGAACCAGTAAAGGGTGCTGTGATCGGTTGTGCCGGAAACGGCCAGCGCGGCGCCGAGACAAACCGCCCAGGCGCCGAGAAGAATGGCGATCAGTCGATTGCCGTCGCCCTTGGTGAATGCGGGTTTTCGATCTAGGCCGCTCACACCATCAGCCGCTTCATCAGCTCCGCCGTCGATGGGTCCAGCCCCGGCGACGGCTCGCCCGCCGCGACGTCCTTGAGGATGGCCTTGGCCAGCACCTTGCCCAGTTCGACGCCCCACTGGTCGAAGCTGTTGATGTCCCAGATCACGCCCTCGACGAAGGTCTTGTGCTCATAGAGGGCCAACAGGGCGCCCACGGTTTCGGGCGTCAGGGCGTCGGTCAGGATGGTGGTCGAGGGGCGGTCGCCGGGGAAGGTCTTGTGCGGAGCCAGACGGTCGGCCTCGGCCGCGTCGGCGCCCGCCGCGATCAGCTCGGCCCGGGCTTCCTTCTCGGTCTTGCCGACCATCAGGGCCTGGGCCTGGGCCAGGGCGTTGGACCACAGGGGGGCGTCGCCCTCCCGGTCGTCGATCGCCGCCGCCGAGGTGTGAGCGACCACCACGAATTCGGCGGGGACCACCGTCGGACCCTGGTGGATCTGCTGGAAGAAGGCGTGCTGGCCGTTGGTGCCGGGCTCGCCGAAGACGATGGGGCCGGTGGCGGTGTCGACGGCCGTGCCGTCGCGCTTCACCCGCTTGCCGTTCGACTCCATCTCCAGCTGCTGCAGGAAGGCGGGCAGGCGGCGCAGGCCGTGGGCGTAGGGAGCGACGGTGCGGGCGTTACGGCCCAGGCCCTCGACGTTGAAGATCTGCGCCAGGGCCAGCAGCACCGGGGCGTTCTTCTCCAGATCCGCCTGGACGAAATGCTCGTCCATGGCGCGCGCGCCGTTCAGCACCCGCTCGAACACGTCCCAGCCCAGGGCCACGGCGACCGACAGGCTGACCGCCGACCACAGCGAATAGCGGCCGCCGACCCAGTCGCGGAAGCCGAAGGTCCGGCCGCAGCCCCAGTCCTTGGCCTTCTCCGGCGCGGCGGTGACGCCGACCAGATGTCGGACCATGCGGCGCGGCGACAGGCTCTCGGCCAGCCAGGCCTTGGCCAGATCGGCGTTGGCCAGCGTCTCCTGGGTGGTGAAGGTCTTGGACACCACCACGATCAGCGTCGTCTCTGGATCCAGCCCGGCCAGAGCCTCGGCCATGTCGCGCGGATCGATGTTGGCGACGAAGCGCAGGTCGATGGCCGGCTCCAGCGGACGCAGGGCGTCCCACAGCAGGCGCGGGCCCAGATCCGACCCGCCGATGCCGATGTGGACGATGGCCGTGAACGGCTGCTTGGTCCCGCCGGTGTCGGCGCCCGACCGGATGTCGGCGGCCCAGGCGGCCATGGCCTTGCGGGTCTCGTCGACCTCCTTGGACACCGGCTCGCCCAGGGCGTGGAAGGCGGCGCCGTCGGCGGCGCGCAGGGCCGGGTGCAGGACCGCGCGGCCCTCGGTGTTGTTCACCGCCTCGCCGCCGAACAGGGCGGCGCGGCGGCCCTCGACGTCGCAGGCCCGCGCCACATCCAGCGCGGCCTCGAAGCCCTCGGCGCTCCACGACTGTTTCGACAGGTCCAGATACAGGCCCGCCGCGTCGACGCTCATCCGGTCGACGCGGCCCGGATCGGTCGCGAAATGATGGACGATGCGCGCCCCGGCGTCCTTGCGCGCGACGGCGCGGAGCAGGTCGAGGGCTTGTTTGCGAGCGGTCATCGGCGGGGGACTCGATGCGGGAGAGGTAAACCCTCGTTTACGGGTCGGGCGTAAGCCGGTTCAACGCTGAATCCGTGATTCGGCCAAACAATTGAGGTTCGCCATGTCCTGCGGCGTCGCCCTGGCCATTTCCCTGCTGCTCTCCGACCCGAACGTGGCCGCCGCCGCGGCCCTGCCGCCGCCCGCCGCCGACGCGCCGGTCTCGGTCGCCGGCGAGCCCCTGTTCGCCGACATCGTCTCCCGCTCGGGCGACCTGCGCGGCGTCGTCCGCGACTGGATGGCTTCGGGCGCCGCCGACCAGCCCAACTTCCTGACCGGCGCGGTCTTCACCGGCTTCAAGGCCCGCGCCGCCGAACTGGCCGCGCTGGACATGCAGGGTCACCTGATCCTCAAGGAACGCGGCACCGACGGCGACCTGAAATGCATCCTGCGCGGCATCTCGGAAGACATGCCCAAGAAGGTCGAGGCCGTCGAAACCGCCGCCTCCCCCGCCGCCCGGCGCGTGGCCCTGGACGAGCTCGCCTACCTGCTGAACGACAACGTCGAGGTCATCACCGCCCCGCCCGCGCCGCCGGTCTAGGAGCCAGGGTCCGTCCCCCCGCCGGCCGGCGCCGGATTCAGGCAGGCCCGCGCGGCCGGCTGGAAGTCGTCCATCATGTCCCGCGCGACCTCGTGAAGGGCGAGGCCTGCGCGAGGCCCCAGGTCGATATCCCGGTCCAGCGGCGTCGGCGCCGTCCGAAGCTCCTGCGTGCGGCCCATGAAGTGGAAGCGTTCCTGACCCAGAAGCTCGGTCACCGCCTCCGAGCCCGAGATCCGGGTCGTCGCCAGGAGGTCGATCTTGCTCGAATAATTGCTCCATTGGGCGGAGACTGACCGCACCCGGATCACCAGGGCGCCGTTCGCGTCCAGCATGGTCGAAATCTCCCGCCCCAGCGGCTTCTCGCGGTAGTCGCGGGCGGCGGCCCGGGTCCAGGCCGCGATGACGCAGCGCTCGAAATCCGTGCGCGGATCGACGTTCCGGACCTGGGCGGACGCGGCGGGCGGAACGGCCAGTGCTGCGATCGCGACGACGACTGCGGGCTTCATCGACATCTGTCCCCTTGTCCTCCGGCGCGACGCCGGCCTCCCTCGACCCGCAACGCCGCCTCAGCGGCCCGCGGCCGCCTCGTCCAGGGCCTGGACGACCAGCCCTCCGGTCAGCAGTTGCGGCAACACCCGAGGCTCATCGGATCCCGGGGCGTAAAGCAGATACAGCGGCACGCCCGAGCGGCCGTGTCGCTGCAGTTCGGCGGTGATCGCGTCATCACGCCGCGTCCAGTCTCCGACCATATAGACGGCCTTGCTCCGTTCCATCGCCCGCCTCACCTCGGGCGCGGTCAGGGCGGTGCGCTCGTTGATCTTGCAGGTCACGCACCAATCGGCGGTGAAATTGACCAGCACGGGCCGCCCCTGCGCCAGCGCGGCCTCGACGGCCGCCGGGGACCATGCGGCGCCCTCGGGGCCCTCGGCGCGCGCCGCCGTCGGCTCGGCCGGGACCCGCACGGCCAGCGTCAGCGCGCCCCCCGCCAGCACCAGCACGACCAGGCCCGCCGTCGCGTGGACCACGCCGCGTTGGCCCAACGCCCGTTGCCCTTGGCCGGCGCCGACCAGCCAAAGCCCCGCCGCCGCCAGCAGTCCGGCCACGAATAGCAGGCCCAGGGCGTCGGCTCCGGTCTGGCGGCTGAACACCCAGGCCAGCCACAGGGCGGCGCCGTACATGGGGAAGGCCAGCAGGCCCTTCAGCCGCTCCATCCAGGCGCCCGGGCGGGGCAGCCTGGCCAGCAGGCGCGGGCTCAGGCTGACCAGCACATAGGGCAGGGCCAGCCCCAGCCCCAGCATCAGGAAGACCGCCAGAGCCATCGGCCACGGCATCAGCAGGGCGGCGCCGAGGGCGAAGGCCATGAAGGGGGCGGTGCAGGGCGCGGCCACGATCACGGCCAGCGCACCGGTGAAGAAGGCGCCGATCCCGCCCGGCAGACGGGCCAGCGGCCCGGACCCGGCGCCCTGCAGCCCGGCCCCGACGTGGAAGACCCCCGACAGGTTCAGGGCCACGGCCAGCATAAGCACCGCCAGTCCCGCCGTCACCGGCGGCGACTGCAGCTGGAAGCCCCAGCCGATCGCCTCGCCCGCCGCCCTCAGGCCCAGCAGCACGCCCGCCAGCACCAGGAAAGTGACCAGCACGCCCGCCAGGAAGGCCAGGCCGTCCATCCGCGAGCGCCGGGCGTCATGGGCCGAGGCCGCCAGCGCCGCCGCCTTCATCGCCAGGATGGGAAAGACGCAGGGCATCAGGTTCAGGATCAGTCCGCCCAGAAGGGCGAAGGCCATGGCCTGGGCGAAGACGGCCCAGCCGGCCGCCGGCGCCTGTGTCGCCGGGACGGCGTCCGGCAGGGCGGCCAGATCGCCCGATCCAGTCGCGCCGGGCAGGACGGCGCCCGGCTCGGCCGTGATCTCGAACGCGCCTTCGGACGTCGCCAGCACGCCCGACACCGGGCCGGTCAGGCCGCCGGACAGGACCTTGCCGCCCGCCCCCAGCACCAGCGTCAGACCGTTCGGGCCCCATGACCCCGTCTGCGCGGCCGCATGATCGATGGTCCCGGAGGCATAGGGGAAGAAATAGCTCGCGCCCGGATCCTTGCCCGCCAGCGGCCCGCCGGTCGCGGTCAGGGTCAGGACGCCGTTGTCCAGCGTCGCCCGGGCGGTGATCCCCGCGGGACGGGGCGCCTGTTCCAGCACCCGGGCGATGGCCGCGCCGTGCGCCGGGTCCTGGGGCGCCGCGCCCTCGCGGATGGGCAGGTCCAGGGTCAGGGTCAACTCGTCCGGCACGCACATCTCGGCGCTGCAGACCAGGAACAGGGCCTTCACCGACAGCGGCAGCGTCGAACCCGGCCGGGCGTCGGCGGGAATCTCGACCGGCACGGGCAGGTAGACCTTGCCCTCATAGCCGTAGTTGACCAGCCCCTGCAGCCGTTGCCGCTCGGGCAGGGGCCACACGATCTCGCCGGCGCGCACGCCCGTCGGCAGGGTCCAGTTCAGAGTGGTCGCGCCGCCGGAGTCGCCCGGATTGCGCCAATAGGTGTGCCAGCCGGGCTGGATGTCCTGACGGATCGCCACCACGGCGGTCGAGCCCGGCGCGGCCCAGCGGCTCATCGAGACCAATTCGGCCTCGATGCGCTCGCTGCGCTGGGGACCGGCTTGCGCCCACGCCAGGGCGGGGGCCAGCAGCAGGCCGGTCAGGATCAGGAAACGGAACAGCAGTCGGCGCACGCGACGGTCTTTCGCTCGGGGAGCGTCGACCTTAGCCGCTCGCGCCCCTGCCCGTCACCGTCCGCCGTCAGCGTCAGGTCGCCTCACCGGCGCGGGGCGGCCTCGACCAGCACCTCGGTGCGGCGGCGCATCGGCTCATTGGCCCCGCCGGCCGTCGTGGCGCCCGCGTCGCCCACGGCGCCGACCTCGAAGGCCGGGGCGGGCCAGCCCGCCGCCGTCAGCGCCTCGGCCACGGCCACGGCGCGACGTTGCGACAGGTCCAGGTTCGATTGCACTCCGCCGGTGGCCGAGGCCAGGCCCAGCACCTGCACCCGTTTGATGTCGCAGCCCTGCAGCTGCGTCGCGGTCAGGCCGATGGCCTGCAGCGCCGGATTGGTCAGCCGCGCCTCGTTCTCGGCGAAATAGACCTCGAACCGCTTCGTCGAGCACGCCGACGGCTCAGCGACCAGCGCGCTGCGGTCGCGCATCCCCGGCGTCCAGCCGCACCCGGCCAGGGCCGCCGCGACGGTCGTGATGATGATCAGACGTTTCATAGGCATCCCCTGTCTCCTCCGCCCAGCCCCGGGCGACGCAAGAAAAAGGGCGGTCCGTCGCCGACGAACCGCCCCGGAACTTCAGGCTAAAGGCCCACGCTCCCTAGCGGCGGCGCTGACCGTTTTCCCAGTAACACTCATCCTGACGGCCGTCGTAGCAATAGTAGTACCGGCCCTGGTTGTCGCTGTAACGGCGCTGGTTGGCGCGGTCTTGCGACGAGCCGCGGATCGCGCCGGCGGCGCCGCCGACAACCGCACCGATGGCCGCGCCGGTGCCGGCGTTGCCGTTACCCACGTTGTTGCCGATGATGGCGCCGGCGACAGCGCCGATGCCGGCGCCGATGGCGCCCTGACGGACCGTTTCATTCGAGCCGCCGTAGCCGTCGCTGGCGCAGGCCGAAGCCATCATGCCGGCGGCCGCAATCGCGATGATCGCCTTCTTCATGGTGTGTTCCTTACATCCCTCGGGTTCGCCCCGTGGGTGAGAACGCTGGATAAGCGTCACGGTTCCCCGGCCTATGACGATGGTTAAGCCTGTATTAGGCTTGGTTCCGGCGGCGCGGAGGGCGCGCGGCGGGATTTTCGGGTGAGACGGGGGTTTCGTATGCGTTTTTCTGAACCGGTTCGTATGGCGGACGACGGCGAGCACAGCCCGGTATGGGCGCGCACCAAGCGTCGCCGTGGAGCAAATCCTCTGGTGGGCGTCATCGTGACCCTGCTGGCGGTGTTCGGCGTCCTGACGGCCGTGCTGGGCGTCAAGGAACGGTCGCTGGCCGAAGGCGGCGCGATCATGGACGGCTGGATCTCCAGCGCCGTGTCCGCCGTGAAGGGCGAGGCGCCCAAGGTCGCCGATGAGGCGGTCGACGCCGCCGGCGCCGCCGCCGGCAAGGCGGGTGACGCGGCCCAGGCCGGCGCCGCCGCCGCCACCGACGAACTCAAGAAATAACCGACGCCGCGGGGCCTCGCGCCGCCGGAACATCCCCCGTCGCGGGACGTTCGGGCGGCATGAGCACAACAACGGCTACGGTTTCCGATCCGACGGCCGCATCTCCGGATGCGGTCGTCGAACCACGCCCGCTGACACCCCATCTGGAGCTGTCGCGGATCATCATGTTGGTCAATCCGCTGTCTGGCGGCGTAGGTCCCCGCGCGGTCGCGGAGGCCGAGACCCTCCTGTCCGAGTACGCCTGTGACGCCTCGGTGGTGTCGCTGGAGGGCGACCAGTTCGACCAGCAGATCCAGGACGCGCTCGACGCCAGGCCCGACGTCCTGTTCGTGCTGGCGGGCGACGGCACCGCCGGGACCATCGCCTCGCGCGCCGGGCCGGACGGCCCCCTGGTCGCACCCCTGCCCGGCGGGACCATGAACATGCTGCCACGGGCGCTGTACGGCACCGCCGACTGGAAGCTGGCGCTCCAGCGAGCCCTGGAGGAGGGCGCGCCCCAGTGCGTCGCGGGCGGCGAGGTCACCGACGGCGAGATCAAGCAGGCCTTCTATTGCGCGGCCATCATGGGCTCCCCGGCGCTGTGGGCGCCCGCCCGCGAGGCCATGCGGACCGGCAAGCTGAAACTGGCCTGGCTCTACGCCCGCCGGGCCTTCAAGCGGGCCTTCAGCGGCCGCCTGCGCTTCTCGCTGGACCAACGGCCCGAGCGCCGCGCCGAGGCCCTGGTCCTGATCAGCCCGATGATCTCGCGCGCCATGGAGGAAAACACCGGGCTGGAAGCCGCGGCCATGAACCCCAGCGACGCGATGGAAGCCTTCCGTCTGGCGGCGCACGCGGTGATGGACGACTGGCGCCAGGATCCGGCCGTGACCACCCGCGCCACCCGGAACGTCACGATCCGCGCCCGCTCGCGCATCCCCGCCGTCATCGACGGCGAGCCGGTGCTGCTGCGGCACGAAGCGAAGGTGCGCTTCATCCCCAAGGCCTTCCAGGCGTTGGCGCCCATCCCGCCGGCGGCGGAGGACGCCGTCTAGTGCGGCGTATCCTGCAGTTCTCGGACATCCATTTCGGCTGCGAGCATCGCCACGCCTGCGCCGCCGCGCTCGACTACGCCCACGCCCATCCGGCTGACCTGATCCTGATCACGGGCGACATCACCCAGCAGGGCCTTCCCGACGAGTTCGCGGCCGCCGGGGAATGGATTCGACGGATGCCGGACCCCCGCTTCGTCATCGTCGGCAATCACGACGTGCCTTACTGGAGCCTGACCGCCCGCCTGTTTCATCCGTGGAAGGCGTTCGAGACGGCCATCGGCCACCCCGCCCACGATCATCAGTTCCTCAGTCCCGACCTGATGGTGCGCGGCGTCGTCACGGCGCGCGGCTGGCAGGCGCGGGCCAACTGGTCCAAGGGCGTCATCGACCTGGACCAGACCCGCAAGGCCGCCGAAGCCCTGCGTCAGGCGCCGGTCGGCGCCCTGCGCGTGCTAGCCTGCCACCATCCGCTGGTCGAAATGATCGGCACGCCCATGACCGGCGATGTGAAGCGCGGCGACGAGGCGGCGCTGATCTTCGCCGAGGCCGGGGTCGATCTCATCACCACCGGCCACGTCCATGTGCCCTTCGCCCTGCCGATCAACCTGGGCGACCACTGTTCCTATGCGGTCGGCTGCGGGACGCTGTCCCATCGCGAACGGGGGGTTCCGGCCAGCTTCAACCAGATCGAATGGGACGCCCATGAGATCACGGTGACCGCCATCGCCTGGACCGGTGAGCGGTTCGAGCCCAGCCAGACCTGGCGTCTGCCGCGCCGTCAGGACACGCGCAAACCCGCCACCGCACCCGATCCCAACGCCCCGGGCGAGCGTGAGCGCGCGGCGGTCTGAGGTTGCGCGGCGGCCCGAACCGCGCTTGAGGTCCTGCCCGTCCGACTGAAAGCGACCCTGAGATGAAGACCGTCCATGTGATCGGCGCCGGACCCGCGGGCCTGATGGCCGCCGAAAGACTGGCCGGCGGCGGCGTCAAGGTCATCGTCCATGACGCCATGCCCTCGGTCGCGCGCAAATTCCTGATGGCCGGCCGCGGCGGACTGAACCTGACCCACTCCGAACCGCTGGACAGCTTTCTGGGCCGCTACAATGAGGCCGCCCCGGTGGTCTCGACCTGGTTGGACCGCTTCTCCCCCACCCGTCTGATCGGCTGGGTGGAGGGTCTGGGGCAGGCGACGTTCACCGGCTCCTCTGGCCGGGTGTTTCCCCGGGCGATGAAGGCCTCGCCTCTGCTGCGGGCCTGGCTGGGCCGGTTGTCGGACCTGGGCGTCGAGGTGCGGACCCGTTCGCGCTGGACCGGCCGCCGCGATGGGGGCTGGGTCTTCGCGACCCCGAACGGCGAGACCGTCGAACAGGCCGACGCCGTGGTTCTGGCGCTCGGCGGAGCCAGCTGGCCGCGCCTGGGCTCGGACGGGGGCTGGGCGGACGACCTGCGGGCGACGGGCGTCGAGATCGCGGACTTTCGCCCCTCCAACGTCGGCTTCGACGTGGCGTGGAGCGAGGTCCTGATCGAGCGGTTCGCGGGCGAGCCGTTGAAAACCATCAGCCTGACCCACGACGGCCAGATGGTGCGCGGCGACCTGATGCTGACCCGCTACGGACTGGAGGGAGGGGTGGTCTACGCCCTGTCCGCCGCCCTGCGCGACGCCATCGCGCGCGACGGCGCCGCGACCGTCGCGGTCGATCTGCGCCCCGATCTGACCATCGAACAACTCGCGGCCCGACTGACCCGGGCGCGCGGCAAGGACAGCGTCACCAACTGGCTGCGCAAGGCGGGCGGCCTGTCCCCGGCGGCGGTCGGGCTGATGCGCGAAATCCCTGGCGTGATCCCCGAGGGCGCCGACAAGCTGGCCCGGCGGATCAAGGCGGTGCGCCTGACCCTGACCGGGGTGCAGGGACTGGAGCGAGCCATTTCCTCGGCCGGCGGCGTCCGTCTGGACCAGGTCGACGCCCGGCTGATGCTCAAGGCCCTGCCGGGCGTCTTCGTCGCCGGCGAGATGCTGGACTGGGAAGCCCCGACCGGCGGCTACTTGCTGCAGGCGAGCCTGGCCTCGGGCGTGGTGGCGGCGGAGGGGTTGCTGGACTGGCTGGGCGTCGCGGGGCAGGGTGACCGCCCTTCCTGACCACCCGGAGTATCCGACATGCGCCTGAGATCGACCCTCGTTTCGACCACGGCGCTACTCTGTCTCATGGGCGCCGCGCCCACTCTGGCCTGGGCCCAGCAGGCCGACCCAGCCCGCCTGAACGAGTACACCCGCGTCCTCGCCTCGGACGAATTCGAAGGCCGGGGCGTGGCCACGGCGGGCGAGCAGAAGACCGTCGACTATGTGGTGGCGCAATTCCGGGCGCTCGGCCTTGAGCCGGGGGGCCCGGACGGCCAGTGGGTGCAGACCGCCCATCTCAGCCGCACCCAGCAGGACGGACCCGCCGTCATCACCGCCACCGTCGGCGGCGCGACCCGGACGCTGGAGCGGGGTCCGCAGATCCTCGTGGCCAGCGACCGACCGGTCGACCGCATCACCGTCACCGACGCCCCGGTGATCTTCGCGGGCTACGGCGTCGATGCGCCCGAGCGAAACTGGGACGATTTCAAGGACGTCGATGTGCGGGGCAAGATCCTGCTCGTCATCGTCAACGACCCCGACTTCGGCGCGCCCGAGGGCCACCCCGTGACGGGCCGGTTCGACGGCAATGCGATGACCTTCTATGGCCGCTGGACCTACAAATTCCAGGAGGCGGCGCGGCAGGGGGCGGCGGGCGTGCTGGTCATCCACGACACCGCCGGCGCCGGCTATGGCTGGAGCGTGCTGGAGAACTCCTCCACCGCGCCCGACTTCGACATCGTGCGGACGAACTGGGAGGCCGAGCGCGTTCCGGCCCAGGGCTGGATTCAGGGCGATGTGGCGGAGCGACTGATCCGCGACGCGGGTCTCGACTACGCCGCTCTGCGCGATCAGGCCCGTACGCCGCAGTTCCGGCCGGTCGAACTGCCCGGGGTGACGATGTCGATCGACTTCGGCCAGACCCACGCCAACATCGAAAGCCGCAACATCCTGGCCCGCATTCCGGGGTCGGAGCATCCGGACGAGACGGTGCTCTACGGCGCCCACTGGGACGCCTATGGCCGGGCCACGCCCAAGAACGGCGACGACATCTATAACGGCGCCGTGGACAATGCGACGGGCGTGGCCGCCGTGCTGGAGCTGGCGCGGCTGTTCAAGGCAGGCCCAGCGCCCAAGCGCTCGGTCGTCTTCGCCGCCTGGACCGCCGAGGAAGCGGGCCTTCTGGGCGCCGAATACTACGCCGCCAATCCGGTCTGGCCGCTGGAGACCACGGTCGCCAATATCAATATGGACAGCTTCCTTCCGGGCACGGAGGTCTCGCCCGAGATCGTCGTCATCGGCGCCGGCAAGAGCCAGACCGACGCCTGGATCGAGCGCCGCGCCACCGAACAGGGCCGCCGCCTGATCCCCGACCCCGCGCCCCAGGCCGGCGGCTTCTACCGCTCCGACCACTTCCCGCTGGCCAAGATGGGCGTCCCCGCCCTGTTCGCCGCCGCCGGCTTCACCGGTCACAACGCCGCCAGCCGCGACTACGTCCAGAACCGCTATCATCAGCCTTCGGACGAGTGGACCCCGGACTGGGTCATGGACGCCGCCGCCGTGGACGTGAACCTGCTCTACGCCGTCGGCCGCGACCTCGCCGACAGCCGGGAGTGGCCGCGGTGGAACGCGGGCGCCGAGTTCGAGGCCGCGCGGAACGCCTCGGCGGATCGGCGGGAGTGACGGACGCGGGCGAGGCCGGTAGGAGGACAGCATGACCGACCTTCCCGACATCCACGGCGTCTGCCCGCCCGAGTTCGCCGCCGTGAAGGACGCCTTCGCCGCCAACTTCACCGACGCGCCGGAAGGTCTGAACGAACAGGGCGCGCGGTTCAGCGTCTGCATCGACGGCGAGACGGTCGTCGATCTGTGGGGCGGCTGGGCCGATGCGGCCAGGACGGTTCCGTTCGGCGAGCGGACCCTGACGCCCGTCTTCTCGACCGGCAAGGCGGTGATGGCCCTGTTGATCGCGACCTGCATCGAGCGCGGGCTGCTGGATTACGAGGCGACGGTCGCGTCCTACTGGCCGGCCTTCGGACAGGCGGGCAAGGACCGCATCACCGTCGGCCAGATGATGAGCCATCAGGCGGGTCTGCCGGGGTTCGACACCACCGAGGACCCGGCGATCTGGTTCGACCGCGAGGCGACCTTGGCCCGCCTATGCGCCCAGACGCCGATGTGGGAGCCGGGCACGGCCTCGGGCTACAGCCCAATCGTCATCGGTTATCTGGCCGGCGAGCTGTTCCGCATCGTCGACGGGCGGACGATGGGCACGGCGCTGCGGCAGGACTTCCCCGGCCTCGACCTGTGGATCGGCCTCCCGGAGGCCGAACACGACCGGGTGGCGCAGATGCGCAAGCCGGCCAAGGCCACCGATCTGGGGCCCATCGACGCCATCAAGACCGCCGCCTTCCTCGACAAGGGTTCCTCGCCGGGCGGGCGCGGCTCGGCCGAATGGCGCTCCATCGAGATCCCCTCGGCCAACCTGCACGGGACCGCGCCGGATCTGGCCCGTATCGTCGGCGTCGTCGCCAACGGCGGCGCGTTCGAGGGACGGACGATCCTGTCCCCGGAGACCCTCGCCGCCGCGACGCGCGAGCGCATCCACGGCCTGGACAAGGTGCTGCCCTTCGTCATGGGCTGGGCCGCCGGCTTCACGCGCAATGACGGGCTGAACATCTTCGGTCCGAACGAGAACACGGTCGGCCACTGCGGCTGGGGCGGCAGCTGCGTCCTCGCCGATCCGGCCCTAGGCCTGTCGGCGGCCTATGTCATGACCCGGCAGTCGGCCTATCTGATCGGCGACCCGCGCGCCCAGAGGCTGATCGGCGCGCTCTACGGCGCGCTCTGAACGCGCTTCGGCGCCGTCAGGGCGCCGATGACGCCGGCGGCGATGGCCGCCAGCGCGCAGGTGACCATCACCCCGACATAGCCCCGGTGGAAGGCGTCGCGCAGCGCGCCGTCCGTGGTCTCTCCGCCCATGAAGGCCCCCAGCAGGTCCCGCGCGGTTGCCGGATCGGGAAGGTGGCGGACGAACAGCGCCGACAGAACGACGCCGAGAACCGCCACGGCCAGCAGGCCCGCCACTCGAGCGACGGCGTTGTTGATCCCCGAGGCGACGCCGGTATGGCCTTCGGGAACGGCGCCCATCACCGCGGCCGTCAGCGGCCCGACCGCCAGCGTCATTCCGATCGCCAGCACGGTCATCCCGGCCAGGGGGCCTCCGACATAGCCGGCGTCCGGCCGCATGACGGCGAGCAGGAGCAGGCCGCCCCCCGCCAACACCGGGCCCAGCCCCAGCGACAGCCGCGCCCCGAACCGGTCGGCCAGCCGACCGGCCGCGCCGGAAAACAGGCTCATGATCACGGCGAAGGGCAGCATGGCCGCGCCCGCCATCGTCGCGCTCCAGCCGTGCACCCGGATCAACTGGAACGGCAGGAAGAACATCGCCCCGCCGAGCGCGAAATACAGCAGCAACGTCAACAGGTTGATTCCGCTGAACACGGACGATCGGAACAGACCCAGCGGCATCATCGGGTGTTTCTCCCGCGCCTCGGCCCACAGGAAGGCGACCAGCAGCGCCGCGCCGCCCGCCAGGCCGCCGACGATCCACGGGCCGGTCCAGCCGAGATCGGGCGCCGCCGTCAGCGCCCAGGTCAGGGCCGCCAGCCCGGTCATGGCCAGCACGCCGCCGAGCCAGTCCAACCCCCTGGCGTCGGCGTCCCGGCTTTCGGGCACGGCCTTCAGGGTGACCAGCGCCGTCAGGGCGGCCAGCGGGACATTGATCCAGAAGATGAAGCGCCAGTCCGCGGCGTCGGCCAGCCAGCCGCCGACCAGCGGCCCGATCATGCCGAACAGGGCGCCCGCACCGGCCCAGGTTCCGAAGGCCCTGCCGCGCTCCTCGGGCGGGAAGACCGCGCCGATGACGGCCAGGGCGCCCGGCGTCAGCAGGGCCGCGCCGACCCCCTGCACCGCCCGCCCCGCGATCAGCAGTTCGACGCTCGGCGCCAGGCCGCAGGCGACGGAGGCCAGGGCGAAGAGCGCCACCCCGATCAGGAAGACCCGCCGTCGTCCGAACCGGTCCCCCGCCGCCCCGCCGATCAGCACCAGGGCGCCCAGGGTCAGCAGATAGGCGTTCGACACCCACTGCACGGCGGCGGGGCCAGCGCCGAGATCGCGCTGGATCGCGGGAAGGGCCACGCCCAGGGCCGAACCGTCGATGAAGGTCAGGCTGGAGCCCAGCACCGTGGCGACCAGCACCCACCGCTTGCGGGTCTTGGACAGGGTGTCGCTCATGCCCTCAGCCTAACGATGTTTCGTCCTCGCGCCAGCGGGCGGATGACAGGCGCGGCGGCGCCGCCTAGGCTTCGTTTGCTGGAGGGGCGATGACGGATCCGGGATCGCAGGAGGAACCGCCGCGCGGCGGGTTGCGGGAGGTCGCGGCGGATGCGACCGGCTTCGGCGCGAATGAATTGCGCATGACCCGCGATCTTGTGCTTGATCCCCGACGTGTCGTGACGCTGCAGGCCACGCCCGGATCGCCCTACGCCAAGCCGCTCCGGTACTATCTGGCCCTGAACGGCCTGTTCCTGCTGGTGCTGGGCATGTTGGGCGGGTTCGAGGGTCGGCTGGGCGCCATGCCGACCGCCCTGTTCGAGCCTCTGACGCGGATGTCCGGCAAGAGCCTGGACGCCTTCATGGCCGATCTGGACCAGTGGTACTCAATCCTGGCTATCCCGGCGATGGCCCTGTCGTCCTATCCGGTCCTCGACCGGCTCTTCCGACGCTGGTCGGTTCTCGGTCCAGACACCCGCGGCCAGGCCTTCACCTTCATGAGCGGCTGGAGCCTGCTGGGCGCACCCTTCGTCCTGGCGGGAGCGATATGGCCGGCGCTCGGCTCGGCGGCGGCCTTCATCAGCCCCATCATCCTGGCGTTGGTGTTCTTCCGCATGGGGCGCGAGGTGTGGTGGCGCACCCCCGGACAACTGTTCCAGCGCTTCCTGGCGTTGTTCGTCCTGGTGCACCTGGCCATCATCGCGGCCGCCCTCGCCGTGATCCTGCTGGCCCTGGCTGGAGCGACCTGGGGAGCCTAGACGGGCCCGGCCGCGTCCTTCAACGCCTGGCGCGCCGCGCGCACCCGGAACCAGGCCGCCGCCGCGAACACGCCCGCGCCGATCCAGATAAAGGCGAACGAGGCGATCCGCAGGCCGGTCAGCTGCTCGCCCGCCCAGACGCCGACGGCGAACTGCAGGGTCGGGGCCAGGAACTGGATGAAGCCGATGGTCGACAGCGGCAGGCGGCGCGCGGACCAGGCGAACAGGGCCAGGGGCAGCACCGTCGCCGGACCGTTGGCCAGGGCCCACAGGGTGTTCGTGGGGCTGTCGAAGGCCACGCCCGCGCCGGTGTGCTGCAGCCACAGCACCCAGATCAGGCCCAGCGGCGCCAGCAGCAAGCATTCGACCAGCAGGCCGGCCTGGGCGTCGATGGGCACGCGCTTGCGGATGACGCCATAGCTGGCGAACGAAATGGCCAGTGCGATGGAGATCCACGGCGGCCGGCCCAGCGCCAAGGCCTGCAGCACGACGCCGACCGCGGCCAGACCGATGGCGACCCAGCCCCATTTGTCGATCTTCTCGCGGAACAGCCACAGGCCCACGACCATGTTGAGCAGCGGGTTGATGTAGTAGCCGAGGCTGGCTTCCAGCGTCGCATGGTGGGTGGTGGCCCAGACGTAGATGCCCCAGTTGACCGCGATCAACGCCGTGGACAGCGTCAGCCAAGCCAGCACCTTCGGCGTGCGGAACACCGCCAGCACCTGCCCGCCCTGTTTCGCCAGCATGACCAGCAGCCCCGCCACCAGCACCGCCCACAGGGCGCGGTGGGCCAGGATCTCGAACGCGTCGAAACCGACGGCGTGCTGGCCCATGAACAGCAGGGGCATCAGCCCCCACAGGACATAGCAGCCGAATGCGGACAGCAGGGCGGGACGGCTCTGGTCGGAGCCGGGTGCGGGGGCCATGGGCTTCTCCTTCGCCGACGGACTAGTCCGGGGAGGGCGGCGAGGCTGGCGGGAAACGGCCGCGTCCGATGACGCGGCCGACGCTTAGACAGTCAGGGTGCGATAGCCGCTGGAAGACTTGATCGTACCGGTCTCGTCGAGCAGCTGGGCGATCTGGACGGCGTTCAAGGCCGCGCCCTTGCGCAGGTTGTCCGACACCACCCAGAACGACAGGCCGTTCTCGACCGTATGATCCTTGCGGATGCGGCTGACGTAGACGGCGTGCTCGCCGGCGGCGTCGACCGGGGTGATGTAGCCGTCGGCCTCGTGCTTATCGATGACTTGCACGCCGGGGGCGTCGCGCAGGATGGCGCGGGCCTCGTCGGGGCTGATCGACTTGTCGAACTCGACCGTCACCGACTCGGAGTGGCCGACGAAGACCGGGACGCGGACGCAGGTGACCGTCAGCTTGATGTCCGGGTCCAGCATCTTGTGGGTCTCGTCCCACATCTTGGCTTCCTCGTCGGTGTAGCCGTCGTCGCGGAACGAACCGATGAAGGGCAGGACGTTGAAGGCGATCTGCTTGGGAAATTTCTTCGGCGTGGCGTCGCCCAGGCCGTAGATGGCCTTGGTCTGGTTCCACAGCTCGTCCATGCCTTCCTTCCCGGCGCCCGACACCGACTGGTAGGTCGAGACCACGACGCGCTTGATCCTGGCGGCGTCATGCAGGGGCTTGAGGGCCACGACCAGCTGGACGGTCGAGCAGTTCGGGTTGGCGATGATGTTCTTCTTCTTCGCCAGCTTGATGTCGTCCGGGTTCACCTCCGGCACGATCAGCGGCACGTCCGGGTCCATGCGGAAGGCGGAGGAGTTGTCGATCACGATCGGACCGGCCTTGCCGATCTTTTCGGACCACGCCTTCGACACCGTGCCGCCGGCGCTCATCAGCACCAGGTCGACGGTCGAGAAGTCGAATTGCTCCAGGTCCTCGCACTTCAGCGTCTTGTCGCCGAAGGAGACCTCCATGCCCTTGGATTTTCGCGAGGCGATCGCATGCATCTTGTCGACGGGGAAGTTCAGTTCCTCGAGGATGTTCAGCATTTCCCGACCGACATTGCCGGTGGCGCCAACGACGGCGACGCGATAGCCCATGAGCATATTCCTTGGTGCGCTGATACTCGCCACGCGGTGGCTCGCTGCTGAGCGCGATAGGGGGTGTGGATAAGCGACCCAGCATGTAGTCCTTCGCAGGCGCGAAGCAATCGCTTTTCAGGCGGAGCGCCGACGGTTAAGCCCGAGAACGATGTCCTCTCGCATACGCACAGCTTATGAACGCCGTTTGGCCGACGGGCGGCTGACGCCCGATCCGTCGCAGGTGACGGTGGTCGAAGCGCTCGCGCGACTGGAGGCCGACCTGGAGAAGCGTGGCCTGTTCGGCGCTCGGCCGGAGGTGCGCGGAGTCTATCTGTGGGGGCCGCCGGGACGCGGCAAATCCATCCTGATGGACCTGTTCTTCGCCAACGCGCCGGAAGAGCGGAAGGTCCGCGCCCATTTCCACGCCTTCATGGCCCGCATCCACGACCTGATCGGCCAGTGGCGCAAGGGCGACGCCCAAGCCCGAAAGGCCGTGTTCGGACAATCGAAGGGGGATGACCCGATCCAGCCCGTCGCGGAACTGATCGCGTCGGAGGCCCGGCTGCTGTGTTTCGACGAACTTCAGGTCACCGACATCGCCGACGCCATGATCCTGGGCCGGCTGTTCGAGGCCCTGTTCGAGAAGAAGGTGGTGCTGGCCGTCACCTCCAACCGCGCGCCGGACCAGCTCTATCTGAACGGGATCAACCGCCAGCTCTTCCTGCCCTTCATCGACATGATCGAGGCCAAGTGCCAGGTCGTCTCCGTGCAGGGCGCCCGGGACTGGCGGCTGGACCGGCTGAGGGGCGACCGCATGTGGTTCGCGCCGAACGACGCGGACGCCCGCGCCGGTTTCGAGGCCCTGTGGTCCGACCTCAAGGGCGATCAACAGGAGTGCCCGACGCATCTGGTCGTTTTGGGCCGCGACGTGGTCATCGAGCGGACCGACGGCGGCATGGCGCGCGCGACGTTCGAGGAGTTGTGCGGCCGTCCGCTGGGACCACAGGACTATCTGGCCATCGCCGCGCGCTTCCACACCGTCTTCATCGAGGCCGTGCCGGTCCTGGGCCCGGCCAATCATCACGAGGCGCGCCGCTTCGTGACCCTGATCGACGCCCTGTACGAGGCCAGGGCGCGCCTGGTGGCGCTGGCCGCCGCCGCCCCCGAGGCGCTCTATACCGAGGGCGTCGGCGCTTTCGAGTTCGAGCGGACGGTCTCGCGCCTCAATGAAATGGCCTCGGCGGACTGGCTCGAACACGAGAGAGCGGCTTAGAGCAAAATTCTTGAGCCTGATTCACGGCATCAGCGGAATCGCGAAGCGATTCCTCTTCAGCCGATCAGGCTCTAGGGTGCAGCCACAATTTCGCTTCGCCGGTCGGACCTGATCGCGAACCCACGGAGATCGCCATGCGCCGCCTGACCCCCTTCGCCGTCGCCCTCGGCCTGACGTTCGCCGTCGCCGCGCCGGCCGCCGCCCAGACCCCGCCTCCCGCCGCGACGCCCGCGCCGGAACGCGGCGTGGTCCCGGCCGAGGTGAAGACCTGGCTGACCAACCTGGGCGGCACGGTCGCCGACCCCTCGCCGGTCGACGGCGGCTTCCTGCTGCGCGTCTCCGACGAGCCGCTGCCGTGGAGTCTCAGCCTGTTCGGCTGCCAGACCCGCTGCGACGATCTTCAGTACAACGCGGTCTTCACCGGCCCGATCACCGAAGCCCAGGTCACCGCCTGGAATCGCGACAACCGCTATCTGAAGGCGGTCTGGATCGCCCCTCAGACCGCGGGCGCCGACGCCACCATCCTCGCCCAGTACGATGTCCTGCTGCTGGCCGACGGAACCCCCCAGCTTCAGGAGCCGACCTACATCTGGCTCCAGCTCCTGACCCAGTTCGCCCGCACCCTGTTCCAGAGCGTGGCGCCGGCGGCGCCGGCGACTCCTTCGCCGGGCCGATAATCCCGGGATTGTAGGGACCGGCTCGATCACAATCGAAGATTGCCGAACGGAAAAGGCCGCGAAATAATTCGCGGCCTTTTTTCATTGGAACACACTCGAACAATCAGGCGCCGGACAAGGTGGGAAACGCGGCTTCTCGGCTCGAAAATGGCCACTTCGCTCTCAGTTCGCACGCATTCATGGGTCTGTCGGGTACTGAACACCACCTTGGGGCGTTAAGGATCAACGTGGTCCCGGGACTTCGAAAGCCGCGTGAAGAATCAAGGCTCTGGACGGCCACGACCTAACGGACTTAGCTGTCTCCGGGAGGGGTCGCGGAATGCCGGAAAGGTTGACGAAACGGCAGGAAGAATGCCTGCGCCTGTCGGCGACCATGACCGACAAGGAGATCGCGCGCGCGCTCGGCATCTCCGAAAACACCGTCGACAAACACTTCCGCGAAATCCTCCGAAAGTTCGGGGTCAACACGCGAAAAGCCGCCTTGCGCCTACTGGCGTCTGACGCGTCCTACGCGACGGACGCCATACCGCCGGACCCATTTTCGACGCCAGATCGGGTGGTCGATGCGGACCGGGTCGCCGGTTCCCTCGCTTCCGCTGTCCCGGCCGACCGCAGCCTCTACGGAGTCTACAGCCGACTGGGACGGTGGCGGACGCCCGGCTCGCTGGGCGTGCGGACCATGGCCATCTTCGGATGGGCGCTGGTGGGGCTGATCGTGCTGACCATCCTCACGGGGCTGGTCGGGCTGATCTTCGGGGGAACGGATCCTTTCGCACCGACAGGTGGCAATCCCTGACCCTGAAGGATCTCATGAACATCGCCCAGAAGCCCGACCAGTACGCCAGCGCCGTGGCGCTGGACCTGCGGGAAGCCGAACACATGATCGACGCGGCCGGCGCCCGGCTGGCCGACATGATCTCCCACGCCCTGTCCGGCCGCATGAGCGCCGGCCTGGCCGCCAGCGCCGGTCACCGGGCGTTCAGCGCCGCCGCCAAGGCGCTGCACACCCTGACCGAAGCCCGCGGCGAGTTGGTCGAGGCCCATGGCCACGCCCTGCGCGACGCACGACGCATGGGGCTGAACCACACCCTGCTGATCCCGGGCGAGACCAAGCCCCAGGACGGCGAGGTGCTGACGCCCACTCCCAAGACGACCGGCCGTCTGGCCACGGTCTGAAGATCAGCCCCGCGTGACCACAATCGTGATCATCGCCATCACCCTCGCGGGTGTGCTGGCCCTGTTCCGCTTCGGCGGATGGGAAGAGCGCGCCGTCGGCGTGATGGTTCTGGCCCTGCTGATCCTCGTCCGCGTCGTGGAGCCGATCCAGATCGGCACCCTGCGCGCCGGAGTGGCGGGGCTGGAGATCGCCTTCCTGTTCGCGATCCTGTGGCTGACCTACGTCCGTGATCGCTGGTGGCTGACCGCCCTGGCCGGCTTCCAGCTGATCTCGGTTCTGACCCACGTCGTACCCGTGCTGGCCGCCGGCCGGCACTTCGCATGGACCGCCATCACCATCCGCCTGGAGGTGTGGCTACTGATTTGTATAACTTTCTTCGTCGGCGCCTGGGAAGCCTGGGCCGCGCGACGCTTTGCCCGGGAGGGCGGGTTACATGACCAAGACAAACATCGATCAAGCCTGGTCGATCTGGACGCAATCCAGCGGCCCTGACACCAGCGACGAGGTCCGGCGCGCCCGCGCCGAGGCCCAGATCCTCGACCAGAAACCGGAGACGCCCAAGCATGCGGCGATGATCCTGGAAGTGCTTCAGGACAACCTGCGCGCCGGCAGCCGGACGGATGATCGGGACCTGGGCGCCCTGGCCCGACTGACCGCCTTCATGCGGCGGCTGGACCAGGACCCCCGCGTCGCCGGCTGAGGCGCGCTCAGTCCGTCAGGTCGGCCGGCAGGATTTGGCTGGACAGCAGGGTCTCCATGCCCCGCCAGTGATCCGGTCCCTGCCGCTCGACCCAGGCTTGAACCACATCCCGACCGAGGCCGTAGTTGATGATGTAGCTGCGGTAGGTGTCGATGAAGCGCAGGCGCTGGGTGGCCTTGGCGCGGTCGGCGAGGGTGTATTTCATCAGCCGCTCGATGCTGTCGTCGCGGCTGATGCGGCCGGCCAGATAGTCGTCGGCGATGGTGTACTCGGCCCTCGCCAGGCGGCGGGTCAGCGCGCCCAGCCGGGCCTTCTTCTCCGCCGTCGCCGGATCCAGGCCGGCCAGGGGGAACAGCACCTCACGCTCGAACCGGGTTCCCTCGTCACCGGGGAAGGCCAGGTCGATGCCGTAGTTGGCGCTGCCCTCGGCGACAAAGGACATGGGGCTGAACAGCGGATAGACGCTCATCTCCACCCAACCCCGGCCGCGCACGAAGGTCTGTTCCAGCAGGGCGTTGTAGACGTGGTGGCCGGGATAGCCCTCGTGGCAGCCCAGATCGATGGCGCGCTCGGTATAGATCGGGAAGTCGGCGTTGATCTCGATCTTGGACTGCGAATTGCCCTGATAATAATTGTACCCCGACCACGGCTTGTCGCCGACGAAGGCGAGGGTGAAGTTCTCATCGGCGGGCAGACGGATGTGCCGGACGGTCCGGGCGCGGCATTCGGCGATGGCGGCGTCCATGACGACCTGAAGCCGATCCTTCGGAATGATGTAGTGCGACTTGAACTCGGTCACCCGGTCCGACAGGGCGCCGGGGCCGGGGAGCAGGGCGTCGATCTGGGCCAGCACGGGATCGTAGTCACTCAGAGGTTTCAGTTCGGGGCGCACGCCGAACAGGGCGAAGGCCTCGTCGGCGAAACCCATCTTCTCGCCCGACAGCATGCGAAGGCGGGCCGAGGCCGCCGAGACGTGGGCCAGCAGATAGGCCTTGCGCTGGACGGTCATGGCCTCCGCGCCGGTCGTCGAGATGGCGTTCAACCGCTCGGTCAGCGTCGCCGCGCCCTGGATCAACTGGGGCACGGTGCGGGGGTTGGCATGGGCCGCCGCCTGCCACTCGGCCGGGCCGTAGTAGGCGTCGACATAGCCGGGCTCGCGCTCTCCGATCTCCAGGATCAGGGCGACATAGTCGCGGGCCACCGCGTCCAGGGTGTCACCCCCCGGTCCGGTCGGCGCCGCCGCCGGTGCGGTGGCGCAGGCCCCCACGAGACAGAGCAGGGCGAGAATGAGGGCGCGCATCGGAACCTCCCGTCGATGAAGCAGCGGCAGGCTAGACCATTTTTGCTTCAGGGCGACCCGCCCTGAATCCAAAAAATGGTCCAGCATCGTCGAGGAGCGAAATCTGAGCTGCACGGGACCGATGTCCCGCACCGCCGATTTCGCCCTAGGCCCGCAGCGCCGTCCGGCCAAGAGCGGTCATGCTTTCGGGATTGAGGGCGGGCCGCTCATCCTGTAGAGGCCTTGCCTCCGGCGTTCTCGCCGCCAGACGCACCCGTAGCTCAGCTGGATAGAGTACTGCCCTCCGAAGGCAGGGGTCAGAGGTTCGAATCCTCTCGGGTGCGCCATTTCTCCTTTGTTTTTGATCAGTCCGCCCAGCGCTGCACCGATCAGCGTGAGTGCAGCGAAGCAACTGGTGAAAATCTGCTCGTTGCAGAGGACAAGGCGCCAGCAGAGTCCCGGACAAACGTTCACGCTACGTTGTCTGAGCCAAGGAGCTGAAACTCCCACGCCCCCTCAAGCGTCGGCAGAGCTCGCCAGTTCGACTAGCACCTGCTTCGAACTGCAATAGGAACAGATTGGGGCCTTCGCCCAGGTGACTACGCTATCGCTCACGCCGCACCCCCCGGTTGACCAAAACCAACCTCTCGCGCGAAGCTGCCATCCTTCGCGTGGGGGAGAACCCGTTGACGTCACAGCCCGGCCAGACGCCGCCCCAGCCGGGGCTGAACCAGCTTCGAGTTCGTGTGTCGCCGTATCGCGGACGGAACCGCCAGCTCAAGACCGACTTGGAGATGCTCAAAGCTATCCAGGCGATTACGGATGCTCGGGCGCTTGGTGAGAACGATGAGATCGGCCTGAATGCCCACCTTAAAGCCGCCGGCGAAGGCAGCTTCTGGTGGCTCTTCGATATCGAGACGTTCAAGCTTTCACGCAAGCGCGTGAGAGGCAAATCGGACTGGATGGATCTCCACCCCAACCACCCATGGAACGAACTTCCGTCGACATGGAGTGACCCCGACTTGGGCCTCGACTACCTCCTTAAGGCGATCGAGTTTGGGGGCGAGATCACAGCAGACTGGGTTCGGCTCGGCTGGCCAAAGAAGACCCACTACGTCGTCGAACCGGGCGGAAAGCTTCGGATGGTCGACAACTCGCCAAAGACTGCTTGGATCATTCGGGACGCCCTACTTCGCCGGCGCCTGGAAAGCCTGCGATCGATCTTGAGCTCAACCGATAGTAACTTGACGCTGACGACAATGCGGCGCGAGGTCACCCTTTCCACCCATCACATTGACCAGATGCTGAGCTACGGTCATCGGAAGCCCGGCATTTCTGACACTCGACCCGGTGAAATGATCTTCGATTTTCACCGCGCCTCGCACCTTCACCATATCCGCGTGATCATCGGCGGTGAGAGCGTCCGGGTGCCGTGCAGCGACCAGCGTTTCTTGCGCATGCTCACAATGTCCGGCAGCGACCTCGAGGGCGGACAGATCGCCTGCGTCGCCGGCCTGCCGGATGTCGATGCCAGTGTCGGTCTGTCGATCGCCCGTATTTCGGCCTATCGCCAGCTCGGCGACGACCGCTGGATCGAACCGGATGGATCCGATGACCCGTCTGGGTCCGGCGGAGGCGGCGGGGGTCTCTCTCCGACCTCCGGTTCCGATCCGTTGCGCCCCATTGGTTCTTCGCCGGCTCATTAAACGCGCCCCCGGGTGCCGCCCCCGGCGGATCACGACTAACATTCATCCATGTGATCGTGGCTGCCTCCAACGCACCGGCTCACTCCCTTCAGGGCTCAACGGCGAGGTGTGCCTTGTAGGCCCGATTCAGCGCCGTACGCGTGCGCGTCAGCAGCTTTCGCACGCCACCCAGCGCCGCCTTGTCAGGCTGCACGGCGGGCACCTGTTTCTCGATAGCCTCGAGTGCGGTGTCGAGGGTTGCTGTGACACGCCTCAGATCATTCAGGGCCAAGCGGCCGCCGTCGACAAGGTTCTTCATCGCCAGCGCATCCAGCGTGGGTTTCAGGCCAGCCAGCCTGGTGCGCGCGTAAGGGACGTTCTCCTTTGTCCAGCCCTGTGTGCCCGACAGATGGGCCTCCAACTCAACGACGGTCTTGAGCTCGTCAGCAACTACGACAATGGACTTCAGATCGAGGCGCTCGCCCTCCCACAGCAGGCGACGTCGCTCCCGTTCCAGGGCCCGCGCATCCTCCTGACGAGCCACCTCCGTCGCGGCGTGCTGGCGCTGGACCACGACTAGCGCGATGTGAGCGGAGGCAAAGATCGCCACCACGCTACCGATCCCCTGCAACCAAGCCGCGGTGCTGGTCGAGGTCAGTACTTGCAGCACCCTGTCATCCGGTGCAGCGATAGCTAATAGCGCCATCAACCAAGCCCCGCACAATCCGGTGATGATCCATTCAGTCAGCTTCATGCGGTAAAGCTGCCATGGGCGAATGGTAATCGCCAAGCCTGCGCCGCCACGCACCGAAAAGCGGTCGCCTGACATGCCCGCGCGTACTGCGTCTCCCGAAGGCGTCGCCCGGCGCGCAGCGATCCGGCGCCCAGGTCCGCGACCGACCGCCCTGCGACCAACTGAACCTTGATCAGGTTCTGTAATCGGGGTCACTGTGGCGTCAGACCAGACCGCGAAAAGCGGCGGCTCCCAGGAAAGCGCTCCATGACCGACTCCACCGCCCGCCCGTGGCCCGCCTTGACCCTGGCCCAGGCCACCGGAGCCCTGACGGCGCCGGGGTCGCCGTTCGAGTTGGCCGACGCGGTGATCGAGGGGCGACCATACAAGGTGTGGAAGAACGCGCCGCCGACGCTGCTGCATTCCTTCATGGCCGGACGACAGTGGGGCGGGAGAACCTTCATCGTCTATGGCGACGAACGGGTGTCGTTCGAGGCCTTCGCACGCGCCACCCTGGCGCTAGCCGCGGACCTGAAGGCGCACGGGGTGAAGAAGGGCGACCGGGTCGCCATCGCCATGCGCAACCTGCCGGAATGGCCCGTCGCCTTCTTCGCCTCCACCCTGCTGGGGGCCATCGCCACGCCCCTGAACGCCTGGTGGACCGGGGCGGAGCTGGCCTACGGACTGGCGGACTCGGGCAGCACGGTCGCCGTCGTCGACATCGAGCGGCTGGAACGGATCGCGCCCCACCTGCCGGAGCTGACCGCCCTGACCGACGTGCTGGTCTGCCGCGGAACCGAGGCGGTCGGCGATCCGCGCGTGCGCCGGCTGGAGGCCGTCGTCGGCGCCCCGGCGACGTGGGCGGACCTGCCCCCGGGCGAGATGCCCGGCATCCCGCTGGACCCCGAGGATGCGGCGGCGATCTTCTACACTTCCGGCACCACGGGCTTCCCCAAGGGGGCGCTGGGCACCCATCGGAACGCCGGTTGCGGCGCGGTGGCGGGGCTGTACTCCTATGTCCGCAGCTTCGTGCGCCGGGGCGAGGCGCCGCCGACGCCGGACCCGGCGGCCCCGGCCAAGGTCGGGCTGGTGTCCATCCCCTTCTTCCACACGACGGGCTGCAACGCCCTGCTGCTGCCCGCGCTGGTGACGGGGCAGACGCTGGTCTGCCAGCGACGGTTCGACGCCGCCGAGGCGCTGATGCTGATCGAGCGGGAGAAGATCAACCTGATCGGCGGGGTGCCGACGGTGGCCATCCAGCTGCTGCAGCATCCGGACCGGGACAAGTACGATCTGTCCTCGCTGGAGACCGTGACCTACGGCGGGGCGGCGGCGCCGACGGACCTGGTGCGCCAGATCGCCGACCGGACCAGCGCCTCGCCGGGATCGGGCTGGGGCATGACCGAGACCTCGGCCACCCACACCCATCATTTCGGCGAGGACTATCTGCATCGCCCGGACAGCTGCGGCCCGGCCATGCCGGTCAGCGCCATCCGCGTGGTCGGCCCCGACGGCGCGGACCTGCCGACGGGCGAGGTCGGCGAGCTTCTGGCCTACGGACCCAATGTGGTGAAGGGCTACTGGAACCGGCCGGAGGACACCGCCGCGACCTTCGTCGACGGCTGGGTCCACACCGGCGACCTGGCGCGGATCGACGAGGAGGGCTTCTGCTTCATCGTCGATCGCAAGAAGGACATCATCATCCGCGGCGGCGAGAACATCTACTGCCAGGAGGTCGAGGCGGTGCTGTTCGACCATCCGGCGGTGGCCGAGGCCGCCCTGATCGCCCGGCCGCATCCGGTGCTGGGCGAAGAGCCCGTCGCCGTGGTCTCGCTGGCGCCCGGCCAGACGGTGGACGCGGCGACGCTGAAGGCCCTGACGGCGGCCCGGCTGGCGGCGTTCAAGACGCCGGTGGAGATCTTCGTGGTCGATGAACCCCTGCCCCGCAACGCGGCGGGCAAGGTGGTCAAGGCCGAGCTGAAGGCGCGGTTCGCGGGCGGCTAGGCCGCCGCCGTGAACGCGCCCAGCACGCTGCGGAGTCCCGCCAGCAGGATGTCGGACTCCGCCCCGGCCTTGCAGCCGCCCGTGTGGATCAGGCGCAGGGCCTTCACATGCACCTCGACCGCCGGCCAGTTCCACGGCGCGGGCGCGCGCATGCGGTCGCTGAGGTCGCACAGGCTGTAGCCGGCGCTGTACAGCGGGCCGGTGTCGAAGAAGCCCGCCAGGTCGACCAGGGCGGCGGCCAACACATAGACCCGATCCCGGCCCTCAGGCGCGGCGGCCATGCACAGGTCTTCCAGCTGGCCGATCAGACGGCCGAGGTCCGCCATGATGTCGGCCTTGTGGCTCTGCAGACCGGCCTCGGCCAGGCGCTGGGCGTCGGCGATCGTGCGGCCGCCCGGGCGCTCCAGCTGTTTGGCCAGCGAACTCTTGATCTTGGTGGTGCGAACCTGGGTCACAGGGCCACCCTCATGGGCTTCATCAGCATGTCGATATCGGACTGATCCATATTCGCCTCCGCCGGTTCGCCCACATGGGTGGACAGGTCGCCGGCGCGGCGGCCGGGCTCGCCGAGCGGCGGGCCGAAATTGCGCACCCGGCGGTCGGGGCCGACGTAGGTCTCGCACTCCACGAATTCGCGCTCGTCCCCGCCTAGCCAGAGGATCCGGCGCAGCAGCACCGTCGGGGTCAGGGGCTTGGCGACCACGAAGCTGGCGCCGCAGTCGCGGCTCTTCTGGATGCTGGACTGGGCCGCGTGGCCGGTCAGCATGATCACCGGCGTGTGCCGGGTCGGCGCGGGCGTCTCGCGACGCAGCCAGCGGGTGAAGTCATAGCCGTCCATCTCGGGCATCGAGCAGTCGACCAGGATCAGGTCCACGGCGCGGCGTTTGACGATCTCGGCCGCCTCGGCCGCGCTCTCGCACTTGATCTGCTCCTTCACGCCGAAGCCGTGGAAGATCGAGCTGAGCATATCCAGCGACTTGGGATTGTCGTCGATCAGCAGGACCGTCGAGTGCTCGAGGTTGACCCGGGTGTTGGCGGCGGACGGGGAGGAAGCGGCGGACATGGGATCAGTCGAACAGCAGGACATCGCCCGAGGCGGGCGGCGGGTGGGCGGCGGCGGGCGGCGATGCGGGCGTCTCGCCCTTCAGGCGGACAGCCACGTCGGCCAGCAGGACGGTGGAGACGGCGTCGGCCGAGGTCTGGCCGTCGGACAGGCCGTGCAGAACGCCCGCCACGGCGTCGAGGCGCTGGATCAGCGCGTCGAGCGCCTGGGCGTCGGTCAGGGCCTCGGCCCGGTCCTCGACGGGCAGGCGACGCACCAGGTCGGAAACAAGAGTGGACATGCGGTCCACGCCCGCGCGGACGTCGCCGATCTCGGCGGCAAGGGCCGCGAGCAGGGCGGGCGCGTCCGCGGGCATCAGAACAGCTCCAGTTCGCCGCCGGCGACGACCGGCGGAGGAACGGGCACGGGACGCGTCGAGACGGTGGCGGCGTCGGTCACGCCGCGCTGCAGGGCGCGGCCGCTGACGGGCCAATAGTGCAGGCGGCGTCCGCCGGCGCCGCGCAGGCTGCCGCCGATGACGCGGATGCCTTCATCGCGCAGGAAGCGTTCGGCGAAGTCGGCGTTGGCCACGCCCACGTCGCGCAGGCTGTCGAACATGCGGCCGCCGCCGAACAGCTTGGCCTCCAGCCGCTCGCGACGAGCGCCCGCCTTGATCAGTTCGTTGATCAGCAGCTCCATCGCATAGGCGCCGTAGCGGCGGCCCGCGTCCGTGCCGGCGCCCGCGCCGTCCGGCAGCAGGAAGTGGTTCATGCCGCCGACGCCGGCCAGGGGGTCGGTCAGGCAGGCGGCGACGCAGGAGCCCAGCACCGTGGTCAGCATCACCGCCGGATCGGCCGTCACATGGTGCTCGCCCTGGCCGACATGGATGCGAATCTCGCCCCGATCAGAAGATTGGGCGGGGGTCATGTCAGGGGTCCGAACACGCCTTCCAGCTTCTCTTTCAGCTGGGCGACGGTGAAGGGTTTGACCAGGTAGTTGTTGACCCCGAATTGGACCGCGCGCTGGACCAGTTCGCGGTCGGCGCGGCCGGTCAGCATGATGAAGGCCGTCGTCTGGATCGGCGGGTGGGCGCGGATGGCGCGCAGCAGGCCCAGGCCGTCCAGGTTCGGCATGTTGAAGTCCGAGATCACCAGATGGACCGGCTTGGTCACGACTTCGCGCAGGGCGATCTCGCCGTCCGCGGCTTCACGGATTTCGCGCACGCCGAGCTGCTGCAGGCTGTTGCGGACCAGCGACCGCATGGTCAGCTGATCATCAACCACAAGGACATTCAGGGCGGCGGCGGAGGGCATGCGGAATCCTTCAGGCGGCAGGCGTTACGGCGCGGGGGGACGCGGCGCAGAGATCGAGGATGGCGGGACGGAGACGATGGAGCGGGAGCTGGCGCTCGACGGCGTCGATTTCATGGGCGGCGCGCGGCATGCCGTAGACGACCGAGGAATTCTCGTCCTGGCCCAGCGTCCGGGCTCCGGCGGCGCGCATCGCCAGCAGGCCCTGGGCCCCGTCCTTGCCCATGCCGGTCAGGATGACGCCGGTCATGGGACGGCCCAGGCGGGCGACCGAGTGGAACAGGACATCGACCGACGGGCGGTGGCCGTTGACGGTCTCGCTGCGCACCAGGCGGCAGCGCGGGGAGGCGCCCGAGACTTCCAGATGGGCCTCGCCGCCGGGAGCGATGTAGACGTGGCCGGGCTTCACCGGCGCGCCGTCCTCGGCCTCGGTGACGGTCGGGGCGCAGACCTTGTCCAGACGGGCGGCGAAGCTCTTGGTGAAGGTCGCCGGCATGTGCTGGGTGATGACCGTGGCCGGGCAGTCGGCGGGGAAGCCCTGCAGGATGGTCAGCAGAGCCTCGACGCCGCCGGTGGACGCGCCGATGGCGAGCACGTGGTTCGGGTCCGGACGATAGTCCGTCGCGACCGGCGGCGGGGCGGGCGGCGCGTCGCCCCGGGCGCGGACACGCGAGCGGCCGGCGGTCTTCACCTTGGTCGCCAGCTCGGCGAAGGCGGTGGCGGCGGGGGTGCCGTCCATGGGCTTCCCGATCGCGTCGACCGCGCCCATTTCCAGCGCCGCGACGGTCGTCTCCGCTCCGGCCTGGGTCAGGGTCGAGACCATGACCACCGGCATCGGCCGCAGGCGCATGATCTTCTCGAGGAATTCCAGCCCGTTCATGTTGGGCATCTCGACGTCGAGGGTGATGACGTCGGGGTTCAGCCGCTTGATCGCCTCGCGGGCCTCGAGCGGATCGGCGGCCGAGCCGACGACCTCGATCTCGGGATCGCGGCGCAGGGCGGCCGTCAGCAGCCCCCGCATGGTGGGGCTGTCGTCGACGACCAGGACGGTGACCGGACGGCTCATGCGGCGGTCCCGAGCTGGTAGGTGGTCAGGCCGCTGGTCTGCAGGCGGGACATCGCCGCGCCCGCGACACGCTCGGAGTGACCGATGTAGAGGGTGGCGCCCGGGTTCATCAGCGGGGTGAACCGGTTCCAGACCTTCTCCTGCGTGGCGTCGTCGAAATAGATGACCACGTTGCGGCAGAAGATGACGTCGAACCGACCCTTCATCGGCCAGTCGCCGATCAGGTTCAGCTCCTTGAACGACACCAGGCGCTTCAGCTGGGCTCCGGCGGTCCAGTTTCCACGGTCGGCGCGGTCGAAATACTTGCGCCACAGGGTGACCGGAGCCGGCTCCAGGGCCTCTTCGGAATAGGTCCCGTCGTGGCCCTGGGCGACCATGTTGGGGTCGATGTCGGTGGCGAGGATCTTCACGTCCAGGTCCGCCGCCTCGGGCAGGACGGACAGGATGGTCAGGGCCATCGAATAGGGCTCCTGCCCGTTCGAGCAGGCGGCCGACCACAGGCGCACCCGGCCGCCGGCGCGCGCGCGCTCGGCCAGGCGGGGCATCACCTTGTCCCTGAGGTGATCGAAATGGTGGGGCTCGCGATAGAAGCGGGTGACGTTTGTGGTCAGGGCCGCGGTCATCAGCTGGCGCTCGTCGACGCCCTCGGCGCCTTCGATCAGGGCGCAGTACTCGCGGAAACTGCGCAGGCCGAGCACGCGCAGGCGCTTGGCCAGGCGCGAATAGACCAGCGCGGCCTTGCCCTCGCCCAGCGCGATGCCGGCGTAGGAATGCAGGGTGTGAGCGATGTGGCGGAAGTCTTCCGGCGTGAGGACGAACTCGCCCTCGACCATCGACGACGCCCCGGTGGCTGACGTCATGCGGCTTCGGCTTCCGTTTCCGGCAGGATCATATCCAGCTCGATCAGGCTGATCATGCGGCCTTCGAGCGCGAAGATGCCCTTCACGAAGGTGCGCACATCGTCGCTGGCCACGTCGGGCGTCGGTTGCACCGTGCCCTCGGTCAGCTGGATGATGTCCGAGACGGCGTCGACCAGCAGGCCCACGGTGCGGCCGCCGATGTGGGCCACCATGATGACGTGGCGCGCCGTCGGGTCGGAGGTGCGCAGGCCGAAACGGGCGCCCAGATCGACGATCGGCAGCACGGCGCCGCGCAGGTTGATGACGCCCTTCATGTAGCCGGGCGAACGCGGCAGCGGGGTGGCGGGGGTCCAGCCGCGGATCTCGCGCACCGACATGATGTCGACGCAGAATTCCTGCTCGCCGATACGGAAGGCGATCAGTTCACGGACAGCGGCGTTGGTTTGCACTTCGGTCATGGATCAGCTCGCGAGCTTGAGTTCGGGACCCGACGTACGGCGACGGGCGTTGGCGACGATGGCGTCCACATCGAGGATCAGGGCGACGCGGCCGTCGCCGAGGATGGTGGCGGCGGCGACCCCGGGGACCTGCTGGTAGTTGGTCTCCAGGCTCTTGATGACGACCTGTCGCTGGCCCTGGATGGCGTCGACCATCAGGGCGGCGCGGGCGCCGGATTCGGTTTCGACGACCACCGCCACGCCCTGGCCGGAGGGCACCGGAGTGTCGCGGAAGCCCATGACCTGGGCCACGTCGACCAGGGGCACATAGCTGTCGCGGAAGCGGATGACCGCGTCGTGGCCCCCGACGTAGTGGATGTCCTCGGCGCGAGGGGTCAGGCTTTCGACGATATTGGTCAGGGGCGCGACCAGGGTCTGTTCAGCGGCGCCGACGACCATGCCGTCCAGCACCGCCAGTGTCAGCGGCAGGCTGAGGGTGAAGGTCGAGCCCTTGCCCGGGATCGAGCTGATCGAGATGCGGCCGCCCAGCGCCTGGATCGAGCGCTTGACCACGTCCATGCCCACGCCCCGGCCGGAGACGTCCGTGACGGTCTCGGCGGTCGAGAAGCCGGGCAGGAAGATCAGATTGTCGACCTCCTCATCGGTCAGGACCGCGTCCTCGGCGATCAGGCCGCGCGAAATGGCGATGCCCTTGACCCGTTCGCGGTTGATGCCGCGACCGTCGTCCGAAATCTCGATCACGATGCGGCCCGAGCGGTGCAGGGCGGCCAGATGGACCGTGCCCTCGGGGCTCTTGCCCGACGCCTCGCGATCGGCGGGCGTCTCCAGCCCGTGATCGATGGCGTTGCGCAGCATGTGGGTGATCGGCTCGGCGAGGCGCTCGACCACGGTCTTGTCGACCTCGGTGTCCTCGCCGGCGGTGACCAGCTTGACGCGCTTGCCGGTCATGTCGGCGACCTCGCGAACCAGGCGCGGCATGCGCTGGAACACCGACTTCACCGGCTGGGCCCGGATGGCCATGACGCTGTCCTGGATCTCGCGGGTCAGCAGTTCCAGGTCTTCCAGACCCATGAGCACGCCGGACGAGCGGGTCACGCCGCTTTCGGCGACGCGCTGGGCCAGCATGGCCTGCTGGATGACCAGCTCGCCGACGACGTTGATCAGGCGGTCGACGCGGTCCAGGTCGACGCGGATAGTGACGGGGGCCACCGCCGGCGGCGCGGCCGGCGCGTTGGCGGCGACCGGCGCCGGGGCGGCGGCTGCGACCACGGCTGCGGCTGCGGGAGGCGCGACGGGAGCGGCCTCGATCACCGGCGCGGGCGCGGGATCGGCGGCGCGAGCCAGCAGGGCGGCGATATCCAGGTCGGCGGGAGCCGGAGCGGCCAATTCAGGCAGCTCCGGCAGGGCCGGCAGATCGGGCAGGTCGTCCACGACCGGGGCCTCGCCCAGCGGGGCGATGCTGAGGTCGCAATCGCTCTCGACGAAATCAAACACCTCTCGCACGGCAGCCTCCTCGACAGCGGCAGTCAGGTCGATGGTCCAGATCAGGTGGTTCTCTTCAGCGATCAGCACGTCGAGGGCAGGGACGGCGCTGTCGTCCAGCGAGACCGAGATGGGTCCCAGACGGCCCAGTTCGCGCAACAGCAGACCAGTCTCGTTGGCGTTGGCGTACATGGCGCCGTGCGGCCGGAAGACCACGCGCCAACCGGAGGCGGCGGGGGCCGGCGCGGCCAGCGGCGGCAGGTCCAGAGACGGCAGATCCAGTGAAGGCAGGCCGACGGTCAGGGGAACGAAGCCGAAGTCGTCATCCTCATCCTCGGCGCCGGCGCCGGGAGCCGAGGCCTCGCCGTGGGTCAGGACTTCCATCTCGGCGACCAGGCCGGCGGAGCGGGCTTCATCGACCTCGGGGACGCGGCCTTGCGCGGCCGCGACGTGGTCAGCCAGGACGTCGGAGGCGCGCAGCAGGGTGCGGACGGTGATCTCGTCGCAGACCTTCCGGCCCGCGCGCAACTCATCCATCAGCGTCTCGAAGACGTGGGCGAACCGGACCAGGGCCTCGAGCCCGAAGGCCCCGGCGCCGCCCTTGACCGAGTGAACGGCCCGGAAGACGGCGTTGATGGTCTCGTTGTCGGTCTGACCCGACTCGAGCATCAGCAGCTTGGCCTCCAGGTCCGCGAGCAGCTCGTCGCATTCCTGGAAGAAGGTCGCCTTGATCGCTTCGAACGCGTCCACGTTTACCTCTGCCTCAGGCGGCGACGCGGCGGACGGCGTCCACCAGCTTCACCGGGTCGAAGGGTTTGACGATCCAGCCCGTCGCGCCGGCGGCGCGGGCGCGGGCCTTCTTCTCGGCGTCGCTCTCGGTGGTCAGCACCAGCACCGGGGTGTGGCGATGGTTCGGATCGGCGCGCACGCCCTCGATGACGCCGAAGCCGTCCATCCGGGGCATGTTGATGTCGGTGATCACCACATCGGCGCCGTTCGCGGCGAGCACCTCCAGGCCGTCAACGCCGTCGACGGCCTGGATGACGCGGTAGCCCGCCTCTTCCAGAGCCATCAGCAGCATGTCGCGCATGGTGCGGGAATCGTCGACGGTCAGAACAGTCTTGGTCACGCGGAAGCTCCCAGAGGAACGGTGTCGAAAGCGGCCGCGCCGAACGCGGCCCACTGGTCGGAGAAGACGGCGCCGTCGCCGGTCGTCACGGTCAGGACCTGGCCGTCAGCCGCCCACAGGGCGCGGGCCGACAGCAGCACCTGAAGGCACAGACCCCCCAGACGTTCGACCGCCGAGGCGTCGAGGGTCAGGGGACGCCCCCGCAAGGCCAGGAGCTCGGCCTGCAGGGGCCCCGCCGCACGGATGTCGAGCACCGCGGGAAGGACGAGGGAATGACCGGCGACGGCGCTCATCAGAACTCCTCCCAGCCGTCCTCGACGGCCTGCGGCTTGAGGGCGGCGCCGCCGCGTCCCATGGCCCGCATCTGCGGGACCGGAGCGTGGGCGTGGCGCGGCGCCGGAGCCGGCGCGCGCGTCTGGACGCTGCCGTCGCCGATGCGGAAGCGCGACACCGAGGAGGCCAGGCTTTCGGCCTCCTGGGACAGCGAGTGGCTGGCGGCGGTCGACTGCTCGACCATCGCGGCGTTCTGCTGGGTCACCTGGTCCATCTGGTTGACGGCGGTGTTGACCTGCTGGAGGCCGGTGGCCTGCTCCTGCGCCGAAGCGGCGATTTCGGAGACCAGGCTGTCGATCTCGGCGACGCGGCCGACGATCCGTTGCAGGGCTTCGCCGGTCTGGCCGACCAGTTGCACGCCCGACGCCACCTGGTTGGTCGAGGCCGAGATCAGGGTCTTGATCTCCTTGGCCGCTTCCGCCGAGCGCTGGGCCAGGGCCCGGACCTCGGAGGCCACGACCGCGAAGCCGCGGCCGGCGTCGCCGGCGCGGGCGGCTTCAACGCCCGCGTTCAGAGCCAGCAGGTTGGTCTGGAAGGCGATTTCGTCGATCACGCCGATGATCTGGCTGATCTGCTGGGCCGAGCGTTCGATGGCGCTCATGGCCTCGACGGCGTCGCGAACCACGATGCCCGAGGTCTCGGCGTCGCCGCGCGCGCCCTGGACCACGCTGGAGGCCTGACGGGCGCCCGAGGCGGTCTTGTTGACGGTGGCGGTGATCTGATCCAGCGCAGCGGCGGTCTCCTCAAGCGAGGCGGCCTGCTGTTCGGTGCGGCGCGACAGGTCGTCGGCGGCATGGCTGATCTCGCCCGAGCCCGACCGGATGGCCGAGACGTTGGAGACGACCACCGACATGGCGTCCTTCAGCTGGGCCATGGCCGCGTTGAAGTCCGACTGCAGCTTCACATAGTCGGTGGGGAAGGTCTGGGTCAGGCGATAGGTCAGGTCGCCGGCGCTGAGCTTCTCCAGGCCTTCGGCCAGGGCCGTAACGACGGCGGCCTGTTCCTCGGCCGCGGCCTCGGAGGCCGTCAGGTTGCGGCGACGCTCGGCCTCGGCCTTTTCACGGGCGTCGGCGGCTTCGGCCTCGACACGGATCTTGTCGATGGCGGCGTCGCGGAAGGCGATGATGGCCTGGGCCATGGCGCCGAACTCGTCCTTGCGGTCCGCTTCCGGCACTTGCAGCGCCGTGTCGCCGCCCATCAGGCGCTTCATGTGCTCGACCATCTTCATGACCGGGCCGCCGATGCCGCGCGTCAGGGCCATCCCGACCAGCAGCGACAGGACGATGGCGGCGGCGATGCCGATGGCCAAGGTCCACTCGGCCGTCAACATGGCGTTGTCATATTGCTTGCGGAGGCGGGCGAGATCCGCGTCATTGGTCGTCTTGATAGCGTCCAGCGCCTGTTCGACGGGCTCCATGACCTTGTCCGCCGAACCGTCACGGCCGACCATGGCCAGCGCCTGCGGGCGCGTGGCCGGATTGGCCGCCAGGGAGCGGCCGCCGGCGACGACATGTTCGTACCAAGTGTCGGCCGTGCGTTCGGCCGCGTCGATGTCGGCCACGCTGGCCCCCGCGGCGTTCTCGCGCATCTCCGCCAGCTTCGTCTTGAACGAATTGCGGTGAGCTTCGGCGCGTTGGATATAGTATTCGTCATTCGTGATCAGGAAGCCGCGGAAACTGTTTTCCTGACGCCCCATATAGTATTCGGCGGCGGCGGTGGCGCGGATCATGGCGTTCGCTTCAGACCGCTCGACCTGGGCCTTGGTCAAAGTCATCATTTGCAGGAAGACGACCGCGCCCATGACGGCGATCGCCGTCAGAACGCAGGCGAAGGCCAGGAACAGTTTCCGGCCGACGGGCATGTTGTTCAGGAAATTCACTGGATAAGCCTCGAACGTTCGGAGTGAAATCAGAATGCGAAGGTGAGAGCGCCGACCAGTCGGCCCTCGTAGGGCTCGCCCAGGTCATGCTCATCGGTGTCGTACCAACGGAGGTCGGCCGAGACGGCGTCGGTCAGCTTCTGCTTCACGCCGACGTTCCAGGCGGTGTAGTCGGCGCCGCCGTGGGCGCGGCGGGTGGCGACGGCGGCCGAGGCCTTGGTCTTGGAGGCGATCTTGTAGGCGGCCTGGGTTTCGACCCACCAGGCTTCCTTGGTGCCGGCGAAGCCGTCCGGGGTGTAGTTCACGCGAAAACGGCCGCTGACCGGACCGATGCTGCGCGACACATCCGCCTGATATTCCCAGTAGTTGGAATCCACGTTCGCCGCCGTTCCGGGCAGGTCACGGTTAAGGACGGCGAAGTCGAACTCGAAACCGAGAGCTTCCGGCGCCCAACCCACAGTCGTGATGACTTCGGCGTCGGACCCCTGCGACAGCTCGGCGGTCGAGGCGAATACACTGGCGTGGAAGGCGCCCTGGGCGACCTCGAACTCGCCCGACCAGGCGATCTCGCCGTTGCTCTTTCCGAGGCCCTTGCCGATGTATTCGCTGGCCACGCCGACCTGGCCGCTGAATTCAGGATCGGCCGCGGCGGGGCCGGCGACGAACAGGACAGCCGCGAAAGCCGCTGTGAAGAAGGCGCCGGTCCGGCGCACAACTTGAAGATCGAAGGAGGACATTCTTACCCCGGTTTGTTTGGGGCATAATCCGGGTAACGCTAATATTCTTCGTAAACTCAAGAGTACGTACAAAACCGTACGAATACGTAGGATTACGTAGCCCCTGTTTACTTTGATTGATCCTTAACCGACTTGAGAATTGCTTGCCGAGACCGCGCGGACCCTTCAAAGAAAGGTCTGTCCCGCGGCGGCTGCGCCGTTCGGCGCCCAAAAATCCATCCGAGGGTTTCCCCGAACGCCACAGGCGTCCGCTTTCGCACGGAAGCGGGCCATATACGTATTTTCCCCTATACGGATTGTTGTTATGCCTGACTCCAGCGGAACAGAGGTTCCGGCAGAGGGAGGGATCGATCCGATCACCGGACTCGATCTGCACGATGTGACAGGCAAGCGCTCGGCGTCGGAGATTCTGTTCTCCATGGCGACCACCCGGTCCTACCGGGGATGGCGAGCCTATCTGCTGGCGATCGGGGCCGTGCTGGCCTGTTTCGCCCTGAGAGCCGTGCTCGAGCTCTTCGGCCATTTCTACTATCTGCCGCTGGTGCCGGCGGTGGTCGTCACCGCCATGCTGGCGCGCCGCGCGCCGACCGCCCTGGCTATAGCCCTGTCGATCGCAGGCAACGTTCTGGTGGTGAACCGCGAGAGCCTGATCGACACCCTGGTCAACGCCGTCCTGTTCGTGGTCGTGGGCTGGCTGGTGGCCGAGATCTGCTGGGCCCAGCGCCGCATGCACCGCCGCTCCATGGAGCTGACCCGCACGCTGGCGGGCCGCAACGCCGTGTTGGATACGGTGCTGGCCACCGTGCCGGTGGTCATCCTGGGTCGCGAGGGTCAGATTCGCCGCCTGACCCCGGCCGCCGCCAGCCTGTTCGGGATCGACAGCGTCGAGACCGCCGACCGGTCGTTCGGGGAACTGGTGCACGGCTTCGACCTGCAACGGCTGGACGGCAAGGCCTCCAACGGTCCGCTGGAAGCGCCGACCGGCCACTGGATCGGCCGTCGTCCCGACGGTCGCCCCCTGATCCTGAGCCTGCAGATGGGCGTCATGCCCATGGCCTCGGAAGAGGACTACGCCGCCGTCTGCATCACCGACCTGACTGAGGCGGAAATGGCCACCGAGCGGGCCCGCGACCTGGACATCCAACTGAACCGCGTCTGGCGCCTGAACTCGCTGGGCGAAATGGCCGCCACCCTCGCGCATGAGCTCAATCAACCGCTGAGCGCCGCCACCACCTACATGCAGGCCAGCCAACGCGACATCGAGCGGGCCGGACTGATCGGCCAGAGCGCCGCGCGCACCCTGGATCTGGCCAAGGGACAGGTGCTCCGGGCCGGGAGCATTATCCGACGCATGCGGGATATGCTGATCACCGGCACCCGCCGGCTGCAGAGCGAGAGAATTTCTTCCATGATCGAGGATCTGGGCCCAGCTTTTGCCCTTATTGCTCGCGATAGAGGGGTCGAGATTCGCACAGACGTCAGTGATTTTGACGATATCGTGCGGGCCGAGCGTATCCAGTTTCAACAGGCCATGATCAACCTGGTCCGCAACGCCGCAGAGGCGGTGGCGGATCAGGCGCAACCCGTTGTGGTGATCCGCGGCCAGTCCTTGGACGACGGAGGATATCGGTTGACGGTTGAAGACAGCGGGCCCGGCATCCCCGGGGACGATATCGAGAACGTCTTCCGTCCGATGACCACGACCAAGTCGTCAGGCATGGGCCTGGGCCTGTCCGTCACCCGCACCATCGTCGAAAGCCACGGCGGCGCCCTGGCCGTCGGCCGCAGCGATCTGGGCGGCGCCGCGTTCTCGATCGAGCTGCCGCAGGAGACTGAAGAGGCATGAGCAACATCCGGCATTCGGTGTTCGTGATCGACGATGACGCGGCGGTCCGCGATTCCCTGCTGCACCTGCTGCGCGCCGAAGGCGTGCGGGCCCGGGGTTTCGCCAGCGGCGCCGACTTCTTCGCCAACCTGCCGGAAGACCGCTCGGCCTGCGTGATCACCGACATCCGCATGCCGGGCATGGACGGCGGCGAGGTGGTCCGCCGCCTCGGCGAGATGACCGACCGCATCTGGCCGGTCATCGTCTTCACCGGCCACGCCGACGTGCCGATGGCGGTGCATCTGATGAAGGCCGGAGTCATCGACTTCATCGAAAAGCCCTTCGATCCGACCCGCATGATCGAGACGGTCAAGGGCGCGCTGGACCAGCTGGATCACATCTCGGCCCGGCAGGAGCAGCGGCTGGAGGTCGACCGCAAGCTGGCCACCCTGACCCCGCGCGAGCACCAGGTGTTCGACGCCCTGATCGTGGGCCAGTCGAACAAGGAGATCGCCCTGCTGCTGTCGATCAGCCCGCGCACCGTGGAAATCTTCCGCTCCAAGGTCATGGACAAGATGCAGGCCGCCAGTCTTTCGGCCCTGGTCCGCATGGGCCTGTCGGCGTCGCCCTCCACCGGCGCCTGACCGCTTGCGGTTCCCCGGCGGGCGGCGGATATGAGCCTGCCCTGAGGCCCGGAGCCGAACCTTGAGCCACCCTGATCTGCCGACCCGTCCCACCGGCCAGCCCGTCGGCCGGGTGATCGCCATGCCCGCCGACACCAATCCGGAAGGCGACATCTTCGGCGGCTGGCTGCTGGCCCAGATGGACCTGGCCGGCGCCACGCCCGCGTTCGAACTGGCGCAAGGCCGCTGCGCCACCATCGCCATCGACGGCATGGTCTTCCACCAGCCGGTCTCGGTCGGCGACGAGGTTTCGATCTACGCCCGGGTGGTCAAGACAGGTCGAACGTCGATCCGAGTCCATGTCGAGGCCTGGAAGCGCCCGCGCAACCACGCCCACGCCGAGTCCATGCGCGTGACCGAAGGCGTCTTCACCTATGTCGCCATCGACCAGGACCGGAAGCCGCGCCCCCTGCCAGTGGCCGACAACGCGGCCGGATAACCCTTCGAAACCGTCGGAAATCTTGACCTTTCGGCCCTGCGCGCCTACCTCGCGGGCATGGCCGTCCGTCGCATCCTGACCATCGACAACCCCGCCGACCTGTCGGTGCTGAAGCAAATCTCCACGCCGGTCGAAGGACCGGTGACGGATGAGCTGCGCGGCCTGATGGACGACATGCTGGACACCATGTACGCCGCGCCGGGCATCGGCCTGGCCGCCGTGCAGATCGGCGACACCCGCCGCGTCATCGTCATGGACCTGAACGACAAGGGCGGCGACGCCGACGACGTCGATCCGGCGACGATGAGCCAGGAAGAGCGTGAGACGTGGGAGGCCGAGCGCCGCAATCCCCGCTACTTCGTGAACCCCGAGATCACCTGGTCGTCGGAAGAGCTGTTCACCTATGAGGAGGGCTGCCTGTCGGTGCCGGAGTATTACGACGCCGTCGAACGCCCCGCCCGCGTGCGCCTGACCTATCTGAACTACGCTGGCGAGACGGTCGAGGAAGAGGCCGAGGGCCTGTTCGCCGTCTGCATCCAGCACGAGATGGACCACCTCGAGGGCGTCCTGTTCATCGATCACCTGTCGCGGCTGAAGCGCGAGCGCGCCGTCGCCAAGGTGAAGAAGGCCGCGAGGCTCGCCGCCTGATGGCCCGTATCAAGCGCAACCGCGACCGCATCATCGACCCGCGCGGCCGTCGCCGCCTGACCCGCAACGAGAAGGTCGGCGTGGCCTCGGTCGTCACCCTGATCGGCGTCGCCGCCGTGGGCGTGATCGCGGGCGTCCTGCTGGACCGTCTGCTCGACTTCGACGACGCGCTGGACGCGGGCGGCGAGTGGGACGAGGGCGGCGGGGTGTTCACGCGCTGGGACTGAAGTCCCAGGTCGTCCTATCGCTCGCGCCTTGAGCACGGTTTCTGCTAGAGCCGCCGCTTCTACTGACTGGATCGGTCGCCATGCGCCTCGCCTTCATGGGCACCCCCGACTTCGCCGTGCCGTCGCTGGCCGAGCTGATCGCCAGCGGCCATGAGGTCGTGGCCGTCTATTCCCAGCCGCCCAAGCCGCGCGGGCGCGGCCAGAAGCTGACCCCCTCCCCGGTCCATGCCTTCGCCGAGACCATGGGGCTGCCGGTCTTCACTCCCGCCTCGATGAAGGCGCCCGAGGCTATCGCCGACTTCGTCAGCCTGGACATCGACGCCGCCTGCGTCGTCGCCTACGGCCAGATCCTGAAGACCGAGGTGCTGGAGGCGCCGCGTCTGGGCTGCTTCAACCTGCACGGCTCGCTGCTGCCCCGCTGGCGCGGCGCGGCGCCGATCCAGCGCGCCATTATGGCCGGAGACAAGCAGACCGGCGTCCAGATCATGCGCATGTCCGAGGGTCTGGACGAGGGCGCGATCCTGCTGTCCGAAATCCTCGACATCCGCGCCGACGACACCGCCGCCACCCTGTCGGAACGCATGTCCCACACCGGCGCCAGCCTGTGGCCCCGCGCCCTGGCGGCCATCGAACGCGGCGGCGCGGCCGGGACCGAACAGGCCGGAGAACCGACCTACGCCCGCAAGATCACCCCCGCGGAGGCCCGCATCGACTGGTCGCGTCCCGCCGCCGAGGTGGACGCCCATATCCGCGGCCTGTCGCCCTTCCCCGGCGCCTGGTTCGAGGCCCCGGGCGCCGACGGCCCGGTGCGGATCAAGGCCCTGCTCTCGACCGTCAGCCCGCGGGGCGGGGCGGCCCCCGGCGAGGTGCTGGACGGCGAGGGCCTGAACGTGGCCTGCGGCGAGGGCGCGGTGCGGCTGATCCGGGTCCAGCGCGAAGGCAAGGCGGCGCAGGCGGCCGATGAGATGCTGCGCGGCTTCAACCTGCCCGCCGGAAGCGTCCTCGCCTGATGCCCCGCTACCGGCTCACGGTCGAATACGACGGCTCGGGCTACAACGGCTTCCAGGCCCAGCCCGGCCAGCCGACCGTGCAGGGCGCGCTGGAGGCCGCGATCAAGGCCTTCTCGGGCCAGACGCTGCGCCTCGCCGCCGCCGGCCGGACGGACACCGGCGTGCATGCGACCGGCCAGGTGGTCAGCTTCGACCTGGACAAGGCCTGGCCCGAGCACACGGTCATGAACGCCATGAACGCCCACCTGATCGAGGAAGAGGTGTCGGTGCTGGACTGCGTCGGGGTGGACGACGACTGGCACGCCCGCTTCTCGGCCACCGGGCGGCGCTACCTGTATCGCATCCTGAACCGGCCGGGCCGGCCGGCGCTGGATCTGGGGCGGGTCTGGCACATGAAGAAGCCGCTGGACGCCGAGGCCATGCACGCGGCGGCGCAGGCGCTGGTCGGCCTGCACGACTTCACCACCTTCCGGGACGTGAACTGCCAGTCGAAGTCGCCGGAGAAGACCCTGGACGTGGCCCGCGTCACCCGCGTGGGCGAAGAGGTGCATCTGGTGTTCGAGGCGCGCAGTTTCCTGCACCGGCAGGTGCGGTCGATGACCGGGACCCTGGCCGAGGTCGGCCTGGGCCGCTGGGCGGTCGAGGACGTGGCCAAGGCGCTTGAGGCGCGCGACCGCAACGCCTGCGGGCCGGTGGCGCCGTCCGAAGGCCTGTATCTGACCGGCGTGGTCTACTGAAATCCGGGTTGAGCCGGACCGCGTCCCGCTCAACTCCGCTTCAGTCTAGCGCTTCAGGAAGCCGCCGATCATGTCGCCGAGGCCGCCGGGCAGCTTGTCTAGCAGGTCGCCCGCTCCATCGACGGAGCCGCCCGGCGTCAACCGGTCGATGGCCTCGGGCAGCAGGCCCGCCAGGGTCTCGCTGGCCTGTTCCGGCGAAATGCCCAGTTTGGCGGCGAAATCGCCGATGGGCCCCGATCCCAGAACGCCGGCGATCTGTTCCGGCGAGATGCCGGCGTTGGCGCTCTTGCCGATCCACGATCCGACCACGTCGCCCAGGCCGTTCTGGCCGAACTTCTCGGCCAGTCCCGCGACCCCGCCCTGTCCCTTCAGCAGATCGGCCAGCCCGCCGCCCGCGTCCTTGCCCAGTCCGCCCGCCACGTCATCGAGAAGTCCCATGGTCCTGCCTCCGTGCGTCCGCTGAAGTGCGACGGCCAAGTCAGGCCACAGAAGCGGGGAGCGGGCAATGAAAAGGCCCGCCGGATCGACCGGCGGGCCCTTCATATCTTCGAGAGCGAAGGCTCTAGTTCTTGGCCTGCTCGGCGCCCGAGGTGACGGCGTTGCCGGCGGCCTGAACATCGCGGCCGACGCCCGAGATGGTGTTGCAGGCCGACACGGCCAGGGCCGCGGCGACGAGGGTGAGGGTGATGATCTTCTTCATTGGGTGATCCCCGGTGACATTGAACCTTTACAGTGAACGCAAGCGTGGCCGTGGGGTTGCATGGCCAAGGTCCGGGTTGATCTGCTAGGTCGCAGACCATGACCCAGCCCGCGAACACCGCCGCCCGCCGCCTCGTCGAAACCCTGGTTGTGAACGGAGTGGACCGCGTCTTCTGCGTGCCGGGCGAAAGCTATCTGGCGGTGCTGGACGCGCTGGCCGACGTGCGCGATCGGATCCAGGTCATCGCCTGCCGCCACGAGGCGGGCGCCGCCAACATGGCCGAGGCCTACGGCAAGCTGACCGGCAAGCCGGGCGTCTGCATGGTCACGCGCGGGCCGGGCGCGACCCACGCCTCGATCGGGGTGCACACGGCGCATCAGGACTCCACCCCGATGATCCTGTTCGTCGGCCAGATCGCCCTGACTGACCGCGGCCGCGGCGCCTTCCAGGAGGTCGACTACCGCGAGGTGTTCGGCGGACTGGCCAAATGGGCGACCGAAATCGAGAGCCCGCAACGCACCGTCGAGGTGGTCGAGCGCGCCTTCGCCACCGCCCTGCAGGGCCGGATGGGGCCGGTGGTCATCGCCCTGCCCGAGGACATCCTGCATGAGGACGGCGGCCCCGCCCCCGCCCGCGCCGTGACGCCCGCCAAGGCGGCGCTGGATCCGGCCTTCGTCGAACAGGTCCGCGCCCGTCTGGCCAAGGCCGAACGGCCCCTGCTGGTGCTGGGCGGCTCCGGCTGGACCACCGAGGCCGCCGCCGCCATCGGCGACTGGGCCGAGCGGATCGGCCTGCCGGTCGCCCTGTCGTTCCGCCGCAAGGACATCCTGTCCAATGACCGGACCAATTACGCGGGCGACCTGGGACTGGGCTGCAATCCGAAGCTGACCGCCCGCGCCAAGGGGGCGGACTTGATCATCGCCGTCGGCGCCCGGCTCGGCGAGAACCCGACCCAGGGCTACACCCTGCTGGACCGCGCCCGGACGGCGGACACCCTGATCCACATCCATCCGGGCGCAGAGGAGCTGGGCCGCGTCTGGACGCCGCTGCTCAGCGCCACGGCCGACAACTCGCTGGCCGCGCTGGCCCTGTCCTCCATCGATCCGGGCCGGACCTGGACCGCGGAGGCCGAGACCGCCCACGCCGACTATCAGGCCTTCTCCACGCCCGTGCCCGTCGGCGGCGCGGTCAACATGAGCGAGTGCATGGCGCACCTGGGCGAGGTCCTGCCGCCAGACGCCATCGTCACCAACGGGGCTGGGAATTTCGCCGCCTGGCTGCACCGCTTCTATCGCCACCGCGCCTGCCGCACCCAGCTGGCCCCGACCTCGGGCGCCATGGGCTACGGCTATCCCGCGGCGCTGGCGGCCAAGAGCGTCCATCCGGACACGGACGTCATCTGCATCGCCGGCGACGGCGACTATCTGATGACCGGGCAGGAGATCGCCACGGCGGTCCAGTACGGCATCAACGCCGTGGTCGTGATCGTCGACAACGGCACCTACGGCACCATCCGCATGCACCAGGAAACCCACTATCCGGGCGCCCAGCGGGTCATCGCCACCGACCTGAAGAACCCCGACTTCGTGAAGTACGCCGAGGCCTTCGGCGCCTTCGGCGTCCGTTGCGAGACGACCGAGGACTTCCCCGCCGCGCTGGAGGCCGCCCGGAACGCGGGCCGCCCCGCCGTCGTTCACCTGATCACCTCGGCCGAGGACATCGCGCCCAACCGCACGATCACCGGCCTGCGTTCTTAACAGGAGCCGCCATGCGCGCCGCCGCCGTCCTGATCGCCGCCTTCGCCCTGACGGCCTGCGCTGCGCCGGCGACGTCCGTTCCCAACGGCCCAGGGCAGGCGACGAACCAGAACGACTGCGCCGTCATCGCGGCGGTGGCCAAGGAGCACTATCGCTTCAACGCCACCGACAACCGCCCGCCGCCCGTTTGGCTGGACGCGGAAGGATCGGACTGGGCCCCGCGCTGCGACTGGAGCCAGTACGGCGTCAGCTTCCCCTCGACCTTCGATCCGAACACGCCCCGCGGGCCCGGCGATCGCGTCCAGTGGGTCTCGTTCAAGCGCCCCGCCTACAGCGGGGAGGGCGCCCTGGTCGAAACCGGCGTCCTGCACGGCCCGCTGAACGGGCGCGGCGGGGTCTGCCGCGTCCTCTCCGGCTTCGCCGGCTGGACGGTGGTGTCCTGCGAAGACACCTGGATCTCCTGATCAGGCGCGCGGCGGCGGTGTTTCAGTCCAGCACGGCAGCAGCCGGTCAAGGCTGTCCACGATGATGGGCGCGAACGGGGCCGTCGAACCGCCGGTGACCTGCAGCCGATCGCTGTAGCGGGCGCCACTGAACAGGCCCCTCAGGCGGATTCCGTAGGTGTTGTCATGCAGATAGCCGCCTAGCGAATCCACCACATCGTCTGACCCTGACGGCGCGGGCAGGGGCGGCACGCGCGGCTCGATCGCCGCCAGGGCGTCGAGCTGTCGAAGCGAGTCCTCCACCCCCGGGCAGGTCCGGGAATCGGCGAAGCGCTCGATCGTCCCCGCGTAACTCATCGCCCGGAGCCGCGCGAACCAGACCGGCCGCCGGCCGTCGCCCGAGTCCAGATGGATCCAGTTGAACGCGAGGGAGAGCGACGTGCGCGACATGTCCTCGTGCGCCGTCATCTCGATCTGGGGCGGCGTCCAGGACAGATCATCCTGCCCGCCCCGCTGGACGAAGTCGCGCGCCTGCTCATACGACCGGCTGTCGTCGGTGATGGGCGGCAGGTGATTGTCCAGTCGCACCAGCGGATAGAGCTGGTCCTGCGGCGCGGCCTGCGTCGAAAGGACGAGGGACAGAAGAAGGCTGGAAGGGAACATCGGGCGACCTCCGGTGTGCGAGGTTGGACGCTCGTCGGTCCCATGGTCAACACGACAGGGCCGTTCGTCAGGTGACGTCAGAACCCGCCTTGCCTATGTTCGCGCCATGACCGACGCCACGCCCGAGACCGCCCCCCGCCCCCTGACCCAGGACGGCCCGCCGCTGCGCCTCTGGATGATCGACGCCTCGGCCTACATCTTCCGCGCCTATCACGCCCTGCCGCCCCTGACCCGCAAGTCGGACGGCCTGCCCGTCGGGGCGGTGCAGGGCTACTGCAACATGCTGTGGAAGCTGCTGCAGGACATGAAGGGCGCGGACGGTCCGACCCATCTGGTGGCCATCTTCGACCATTCGGAGAAGACGTTCCGCAACACCCTGTACGACCAGTACAAGGCCCACCGGCCGCCGGCGCCCGAGGATCTGGTCCCGCAGTTCCCGCTGGTGCGCGAGGCCACGGCGGCGTTCGGCGTGCACTGCGTCGAGCTGCCCGGCTATGAGGCCGACGACCTCATCGCCACCTACGCCTGCCGGGCGCGGGATGCGGGGGGCGAGGCGGTTATCGTGTCATCCGACAAGGACCTGATGCAGCTGATCGGCCCGTCCGTGGTCATGTGGGACCCGATGAAGGACCGCCGGCTGGCCGAGCCGGAGGTGTTCGAGAAGTTCGGCGTCGGCCCGGAGAAGATGATCGACCTGCAGGCCCTGATCGGGGACAGCGTCGACAACGTTCCGGGCGCGCCGGGCATCGGCCCCAAGACGGCGGCCCAGCTGCTGGACGAGTACGGCGACCTGGACACCCTGCTGGCCCGCGCCGGCGAGATCAAGCAGCCCAAGCGGCGCGAGACCCTGATCAATTTCGCCGACCAGATCCGGCTCAGCCGCGAACTGGTCAAGCTGACCTGCGACGCCCCGGCGCCCGAGCCGATCGACGACTTCGCCGTCCGCGACCCCGATCCGGTCATGCTGGCCGAGTTCCTGGACAAGATGGAGTTCCGCTCGCTTCGCAATCGCGTCGGCGACGGCAAGGCGGCCGCCAAGGAGGGCTCGGCCTTCGCCGCTCGGCCCAAGCCGCTGACCGCTCCGGTCATCTCGCCGCGCTACGCCCCGCAGGCGGTCTCGACCGACGTGGCGGTCCAGACCTTCGATCACGACGCCTATGTCTGTGTACAGACGATCGAAGAGCTGGACGCCTGGATCGCGCGGGCCGAACAGGCCGGCCTCGTCGGCTTCGACACCGAGACCGACGCCCTGAGCGCCACCCACGCCGGCCTGTGCGGCGTCTCCCTGGCCATCGGGCCCAACGACGCCTGCTATGTGCCCCTGACCCATGAACATGAGCCCCAGGCGGGCGGCGGCGGGCTGGACTTCGGCGACGGCGGCGACGCCCGCGAGCCCCTGAAACAGATCGACAAGCCGACGGCGCTGAGCCGTTTGAAAGCTTTGCTGGAGAACCCGGCGGTTCTCAAAGTCGGCCAGAACATCAAATACGATCTCGCCGTCATGGCCCAGCGCGGCGTCCGCGTGGCCCCCTATGACGACACCATGCTGATCTCCTACGTCCTCGAAGGCGGACTGCACGGCCACGGCATGGACGAGCTGTCCCGCCTGCATCTGGGGCACGACCCGATCCCGTTCAAGACCGTGGCGGGCACGGGCAAGAGCCAGAAGTCGTTCAAGCATGTCGAGTTGAAACCGGCCACCGGCTACGCCGCCGAGGACGCCGACGTGACGCTGCGCCTGTGGCGCATCCTCAAGCCGCGGCTGGCGGAACAGGGCCTGGTCACCGTCTATGAGACCCTGGAACGCGGCATGCCCGAGACCCTGGCGGGCATGGAGCGCGAGGGCGTGCGCGTCGACCCGGTCCGCCTGCGCTCGCTCTCGAGCGAGTTCGGCATGCGCATGGCCGAGCTGGAGACCAAGGCCCATGACTTGGCCGGCCGCCCGTTCAACGTCGGCAGCCCGCGCCAGATCGGCGACATCCTGTTCGGCGACATGCAACTGCCCGGCGGCAAGAAGACCGCCAGCGGCCAGTGGGAGACCGGCGCCGCCACCCTCGAAACCCTCGCCCTCACCCACGAACTGCCCCGCGTCCTGCTGGACTGGCGCCAGCTCAGCAAGCTGAAGGGCACCTACACCGACGCCCTGATCGAGGCCGCCGACGACACGACCGACCGCGTCCACACATCGTACCAGCTGGCCGCCGCCACCACCGGCCGCCTGGCCTCCAGCGACCCCAATCTGCAGAACATCCCGATCCGCACGGCCACCGGCCGCCAGATCCGCCAGGCCTTCATCGCCGGCCCGGGCAATGTGCTGATCAGCGCCGACTACAGCCAGATCGAACTGCGCCTGCTGGCCCATATCGGCGACATCCCCGAGCTGAAGCGCGCCTTCAAGGCGGGCCTCGACATCCACGCGGCCACGGCCAGCGAGATGTTCAACGTGCCGCTGGACCAGATGGACCCCGAGACCCGCCGCCGCGCCAAGGCGATCAATTTCGGCATCGTCTACGGCATTTCGGCCTTCGGCCTGGCCGCCCAGCTGGGCATCGACCAGGGCGAGGCCGGCGCCTACATCAAGACCTATTTCGAGCGCTTCCCCGGCATCCGCGCCTACATGGACGCGACGAAGGCCCAGGTGCGCGAGACGGGCATGGTCTCGACCGTCTTCGGCCGCCGCATCCACATCCCGGCCATCCATTCCAAGTCGGGCGCCGAGCGCCAGTTCGGCGAACGCGCCGCCATCAACGCCCCCATCCAGGGCGCCGCGGCCGACATCATCCGCCGCGCCATGATGCGCATGCCCGCGGCCCTGGAGGCGGCCGGCCTGTCACAGGTGAAGATGCTGCTGCAGGTCCACGACGAACTGGTGTTCGAGGCGCCGTCGGAGCTCGCTGATCGGGCGATCGTGGAGATCAAGCGGGTGATGGAGGGGGCGGCCCTGCCGGCGGTGGCGCTGAGCGTGCCGCTGGTGGTGGATGCGCGGGCGGCGGGGAACTGGGACGAGGCGCATTAGGGGCGCTGCGTCAGACTGCTCTGCGAGTAGCGTACTCGTCAGGGCCAAACTGGCTTAGAGGTTGAACATGCCGAAATTTCACGGCTCATTCGAAGAGCTAAAAGCCGCCGTCGATGCGACCGGACGGACCGGTGAATGGCGCGACATTCCGAATGGACACAGCTTCCGTTCAAAGTCGGGCGAAGTGGTGAACTGGTGGCCCGGTAAAGGCACCATGCTGTACCAAGGCACGAAGCCGGAGGAGTTTCAGGCCGCCGTCGACACCATCTTGGTTGGCGGAGTCGTGATGCCAGAGAATACGCCGAACGGCAGAATCTTTGTTGTCCATGGACACGACCGTGACGCCCGTGATCAGCTGGAGCTTGTTCTTCATCGGCTCGGCCTGGATCCTTTTATCCTCCAGAACAACGATGGTGGAGGAAACACGATTATCGAAGCCTTGGAGAAAAACATCTACCAAGAGGCAGCATTCGGTATCGTGCTGCTTACTCCTGACGACTATGGTTACTCCCAGAACGAGACAGAAGCCGACCGAAAGCCCCGCGCGAGACAAAACGTACTCCTAGAAATGGGAATGGTTATGGCAGCGCTGGGGCGGGATAAAATGGCCATCCTGCAGAAGGGTGCTCTTGAACGACCGTCTGACACGGACGGAATCCTTCGGATCGAGTTCAATGGCCATGTTCGCGAGGCTGTGCCGAAACTCGTTCAACGGCTGCAAGCTGCTGGGTTCGACATAGGCGGAGCGATGATCGCCGCCGCGTCGGCATAGCAAGGCACCGTTTGGAATGCTCCACAGCATCCTCAGCGGCTGGCCAAACAGGCATTCCTCCACCGCTTGACGTGTTAAGAAAATTAGCCTCGTATGAGGCGATAAAAATTAACACGAGATTCGATGATGGTTGTGCTTTCCGAAGAAGCCCAGGTCGGTAATCGACTTGAGGAACTTGGTCTTTCGAGGACCGAATTACTCGACGTGGTTCGCACCGCAGTTGGCGCCCGGCGAACTGCCACAGGCTTCCATCCGGCCAGTGCTGGTGGGCTACTCTCTTGGATCGCAGGAACTGCACACCTGCGGCGCGTCTTCGTGCCGCAGGGCTGGGAGATCTGCCGCCGCGAGAATATCGAGTCGATTTTTAATCCATCTGCCAAGATCAAGGTCATCTTCCAGAATGCCGACCATGCGGGAGATCCCGTAGCGGACCCGGTGGCGGCTTCGAAAAAAGGGGCGGGCTCGGCCAGAGCTGTGGAGTCGGGACAGTACGAACTGTTCCCGATGATCAGAGAACGAGAGATCGCTGAGATTAACGCCCCAACCTGGTGCCTTTTCGTGTACGCCGACGGTGACGATGTCCGGGCGGAGTTCTCTTGTCCTCGGGCCATCGTTGACGAGCAGTTCGACGGGTTTCACGAGCGCATTTTGCTTCTGCAGCGCGGCGATTGGGACGTACCCGACCCGCTGGTTGACGATGTTCCCCCGATGGAGTTTGAGGTGCCCGTTTCGCGGAAAACTTGACGGCCTATATGTTCAACAATCGACGCCTACTGCTCGCCCGGAAGCGGCGGAAAATGACGGCCCGTGCTTTGGCTGAGGCTGTAGGTGTGTCACCGATTACGATCTCTCGGTTGGAAAATGGCGCAAACGAGCCAGAACCTGCGACACTTAATGCGCTGGCCCAGGCCCTAAACTACCCCCTAGCGTTCTTTTCTGGTGCGGACATAGACGATCTGCCAGCACAGGCAGCCAGCTTTCGCAGTTTGAGCTCCATGACTGCTAGGGAACGAGACGCCGCTTTGGCGGCAGGTTCAATCGCGTATCTTTTTTCGGATTGGATCGTAGACCGCTTCAACCTGCCAGAAGCGGACGTTCCGGTTCTAGGCGCCGATGCTTCTCCCGAAGCAGCCGCGTACTTTGTCCGATCACATTGGGGGCTCGGACAGCAACCCATTAGCAGTATGGTGCGACTGCTGGAGTCAAAGGGTGTGCGCGTCTTTTCCCTCAGCGAAGACACGCACAACGTCGATGCGTTTTCATGCTGGAGAAGTAATCAGCCTTATGTATTCCTGAACACGTTCAAGTCGACTGAACGGAGCCGTTTTGATGCGGCACATGAGCTGGGGCATTTAGTTATGCACCGACACGGTACGCCTCAGGATAGCAGACAGGCTGAATCCGAAGCGGATCAATTTGCCTCGCATTTTTTGATGCCAAATGACGATATTTCCAGCCGCATTCGTTATGTGACGGCCCTGGATGAACTAATTCACGCCAAACGTCGGTGGGGAGTTTCTGTCGCCGCGCTGAATTATCGTCTGCACAAGATGGGCGTAATCAGTGACTGGCAGAATAGAACTTTTAACATTGAAATATCGTCTCGTGGTTACAGGAGAAACGAACCAAACGGACTCTCTCCTGAAGGGTCTACTGTTTGGCCGCAAATCCTAACCGCATTGTGGGTAGATCGAATTACACGAGACCACATCGCCGACACCCTTGCTCTACCGAGCGAAGAGTTGTCGGGACTTTTGTTCCAAAGCCAGCCGCTCCGTGCACCCTCGTCCGACGACTTTGGGCAACTTCAACTCGTGACGACGTCAGGCTGACCGCCAGGGGTGCCGCAGATAAAACCTGAAGCATCACGTTCAGACCCGCTAAGCCTTTGATGTGATTCAGATTTAATCCTCCGCCAGCGCCCCGAACCCGCCCTAGTTCGCGCCCGCCGTAGAATACCGGCATGCACACCGGACGCCCTGGAAAACCGAAACTCGACGATCCGACCTGGGTCGCGCTGCTGGAACGCTACGTCCGCGGTGAGACCGCGGCGGGGCTGGCGCACGAGTACGGGGTGAGCGTCGAGGCGGTCGCGTGGCAGGCGCGGAACCGGGGGTATCGGAAGATGGACCGGCCGGACGCCGTCTATCGCTGGCGGCAGGCGCCGCCGGTCACGCCGCTGGCGGACACGGCGGAGAGATGCGGCTTCGACTATGACCTCGAAGACCTGGATGGGTCGATCGCGCGGGCCGAGGCCCAGGCGAGGCGGGCGGCCGCCGAGGGGCGGATGCTGGATTTCGTGCGGATCGGGCGGGCGGTGGAGCGGCTGCGGGCAAGACGAGAGCGGGGCGGACAGCCCCCTCCACCGCCTTCGGCGGTCCCCCTCCCCCATGAGGGGGAGGAGACGATGATCACCACCGACAGCGCCGCCCCCTCCACCCCCCGGCCGATGGCCGGGCGGTCCCCCTCCCCATCGTGGGGCGATGGGGAGGAACGCTGATGCCCCGCCGCAGCAAGCTCACCGAAGCCCAGTGGGAAGCGCTGTTCGCGCGGGACGCGGCCGGGGAGCCGCGCGGGCGGCTGGCGAAGGCCTATGGGGTGGCGGTCGGGACCATCGCCTGGCAGGCGCGCCGGCGGGGACGGCTGAAAGGGCTGGCGGCGGAGGGGGTCGTGGACCGGCGGCGGCGGCCCGAGGGCGGGTGGCCGGCCGGGCATGTCTTCGTCCAGAGCCGGAGCGGGATGACGCCGGAGCGCTGGGATCAGGCGCTGGACCGCTATGCGGCGGGCGAGGACGCCGCGGCGCTGGGTGAGGCGTACGGCTTTCATCCCGCCTCGCTGGCGGCGCGGGCGAAGGCGCAGCGGCGGCGCAAATGCGACCGGGCGGACGCGGTTTATCGGCCGCGCGGACCGCACGGGTGCGCGCCCCGGGCGGAGATGGCCTTCACCTTTCACCGGAACGATCCGGAGGCGACGCGCGCCTCGCTGGCGCAGACGGTCGAACGGGCCATGGATGAGGGGCGGCTGGCCGATGCGACGGCGCTGCTGCGGTTGTGGATGGAGATGCGGTCGTATTTCGCCCTGCGGCGGCGGGTGCTGGGACACTGATGTGTGCTAGGGGCGGGGGCATGACTGACACGGTTGACGTCCTGATCGTCGGCGCCGGCGCGGCCGGGATGATGTGCGCCATCGAGGCCGGGCGGCGGGGGCGGTCCGTGCGCGTGATCGACCATGCGCGGGCGCCGGGCGAGAAGATCCGCATCTCGGGCGGGGGGCGCTGCAACTTCACCAACCTGGGGACCGGGCCGGCCAACTTCCTGGGCGAGAACCCGCGCTTCGCGACCTCGGCGCTGAAGCGGTTCACGCAGCACGACTTCATCAAGCGCGTCGATAAGGCGGGCATCGGCTGGCACGAGAAGACGCTGGGGCAACTGTTCTGCGACGACAGCGCCAAACAGATCATCCGTATGCTGACGGACGACATGCGGGCGGCGGGCGCGGTGCTGTCGATGGGGCTGGGCGTGGACCGGGTGGCGCGGTCGGGCGACGGGTTCGAGGCGGCGCTGTCGGACGGATCGGTGGTGCGCAGCCGGTCGCTGGTGCTGGCCACCGGCGGCAAGTCGATCCCCAAGATGGGGGCGACGGGCTGGGCCTATGACACGGCGCGGGCGTTCGGCCTGAGGGTGACGGAGACCCGGCCGGCGCTGGTTCCGCTGACGTTCGAGCCGGGGCTGCTGGAGAAGCTGGCGCCGCTTGCGGGGCTGTCGGTCGAGGCGGTGGTGTCGCACCGCACGCCGGCGGACGGCGGGGCGCCGGGGCGGCCAACGGGGGAGACGCGGTTCGCGGAAGGCCTGCTGTTCACGCACCGGGGGCTGTCAGGGCCGTCGATCCTGCAGATCTCGAGCTACTGGCGCGAGGGGGAGGCGATCACGGCGCGGATGGCGCCGGACGTGGACGTCTATGCGCAGCTGAAGGCGGCGAAGGAGGAGAACGGCAAGCAGATGGTGCACACGGCCCTGGGCCACATCGTGCCGCGCCGCCTGGCCGAGAGCGTGTGCGAGCGCGAGGGGGTGAAGGGCAAGCTGGCCGAGGTCGGCGACAAGGTGCTGCGCCGGCTGGACGAGGCGGTGAACGGCTGGACGGTGAAGCCGGTGGGCTCGGAGGGCTATCGCACCGCCGAGGTGACGCTGGGCGGGGTGGCGACGGAGGGGTTGGACCAGCAGACGATGGAGGCCAAGGCGGTCCCCGGCCTGTTCGTCATCGGCGAGGCGGCGGATGTGACAGGCTGGCTGGGCGGATATAATTTCCAGTGGGCGTGGTCGTCGGGGTGGGCGGCCGGGCAACATTGTTGAGTGCGCTAACGCTCGGCGCGCGGCGCCTCGCTGCTTGAGCGCGTCTTGGGGCGCTAGCGCTCGCGGCGCGGTCGCTCGCTGCTTGAGCGCGGTTTTGGGCGCTAGCGCTCGCGGCGCGGCCGCTCGCTGCTTGAGCGCGGATGAGGTATAGGGCGCCGCCATGACCGCCCGCCCGCCCTTCACCGCCACCGTCCTGACCATGTTTCCGGAAGCGTTTCCGGGGCCGCTCGGCGTGTCGCTGATCGGGACGGCGTGGCGCGAGCGGGGGCTGTGGAGCCTGGAAACGCTTGACATTCGGGCGTTCTCCGACGATAGGCGCGGCTTCCTGGACGACACCCCCGCGGGTGGCGGCCCGGGAGCCGTGCTCAAAGCGGACGTGGTGGCCCGGGCTGTCGATAGCCTTTCCGGACCGCAGCGGCCGCTTTTGTACATGAGCGCCCGGGGTCGGCCCCTGACCCAGGCGCGCGTCAAGGAATGGGCCAAGGCGGACGGAATCGTCGTGCTTTGCGGTCGTTTCGAGGGGGTGGATCAGCGCGTGCTGGACGCGCGCGGGTTCGAGGAGGTCTCGGTCGGAGACGCGGTTCTCGCCGGTGGCGAGGCGGCGGCGATGGTCGCGATCGAGGCGTGCGTAAGACTGATCCCCGGCGTTCTGGGCCAGGCCGAAAGCCTGAGTTCCGAGAGCTTCGAGGACGGGCTTCTGGAGCATCCGCAGTACACGCGACCGCGGACGTTCGAGGGGCTGGAGATCCCGGAGGTCCTGGTGTCGGGCGACCATAAAAAGGTCGCTCAGTGGCGTCAGGAGCAGCGGGAGATCACGACGCGGGAACGGCGACCCGACCTTTGGGCCGCCCACACCGCGAAGGACTGAGGTTACCCGCGGGGTTCGCCCCGCCAATTCACAGCTAAAGAGCGCAAAAGCTCGAGGAGAATAGAATGAACATCCTTCAGACCCTGGCGGCCGAAGAGAAGGCCCGTCTGATCGAAACCCGCGCGATCCCCGACTTCCAGCCGGGCGACACCCTGCGCGTCAACGTGAAGATCAAGGAAGGCGAGCGCGAGCGCGTCCAGGCCTTCGAAGGCGTCTGCATCGCCCGCGCCGGCGGCGGCGTGAACGAGAACTTCACCGTCCGCAAGATTTCCTTCGGCGAGGGCGTCGAGCGCGTCTTCCCGATCCTGTCGCCGAACATCGAGTCGATCGAAGTGAAGCGCCGCGGCGTCGTTCGGCGCGCCAAGCTGTACTACCTGCGCGACCGTCGCGGTAAGTCGGCCCGTATCGCCGAGAAGCAAACCGTGCGCGCCCCCAAGGTCGCCGTTCCGGAAACCGGCAAGGCCGAGACCCCGGGCGAAGACGCATAAGCGTCTCCACGAGAACAGAATGACGAAGGCCCCGGTGGAAACGCCGGGGCCTTTTTCATGCCGGACGGACGGAGCTCGGTGGGGCGGGCGGTCTGCCGGAAAGTGATTAGTGATTAGTGGTTCGCGGGAGAACGGGCGGGTCTCGCTCTGCACCGACCGTGGTCGAGGCCACCCACTAATCCCTAACCACTAATCACTTTCAGCCCCTAGCCTCGACCAAGGGCCCGCGCCGCCCCACGGCCGTTACTGCGGGAACAGCCGGCTGTTGGCGTCGCGCTGGCCTTCGAGGCTGTGCTTGAGGCCGCTGATCTCGTCGTGGCCGGCGCGGACCTGGTCCCAGGCGCGGCGGATGGTCTCGCGGGTGGTGGCAGAGATGTGGGAGTCCGCGAGCGCCTTTTCGAACTGCGAGCGGACATGGTCCTCGGCGCCTTCGACGGCGCCGACCACGGTCAGTTCGTCGCGCAGCAGGGCGTGTTTGATATCGGTGAAGGCGCGCTGGGCCTTGGCGAGGATGGAGCCGTCGGCGTCGGGCTCGCCGCCCAGGGCGCGGACGTCGGAGGACAGGGCGTCGGCGACGGCGCGCCGTTCGGCCTCGCGACGGGCGAACAGGTCGCGGTGGCCAGCGTCGGCGGTGTTGTCCAGGGCGTCGTGGTAGCCGTCGGCGCTGTCGATGACGACGCGGATCAGGCCGTTGAGAACCTGGATGTCGTGGCGGTTGGCGTTGCTCATGCGGTCCTCCGGGGAGAGACCTGTAAAGCGTGCGCCTGCGGCGAAGGTTTCCGCCTAACGCCGTTTACACGGGATCGTCAGAGCCCGATCACAGCTTGGTGCGCAACGACCAGAGCTCGGGGAAGCAGCGGCGCTGCAGGGTTTCGGTCAGGTAGCCGACGCCATCGGTGCCGCCGGTGCCGCGGCGACGGCCGATGATCCGCTCGACCGTGACGACGTGCTTGTGCCGCCAGGTCAGCAGGGCGTCGTCCAGGTCCACCAGCTTTTCGGCCAGCTGGTAGAAGGGCCACCAGCGCTCGGTGTCGCGATAAACCTCCAGCCAGGCGGCCTCGACCGCCTCGGACGGCTCATAGGGCCTGGACACGTCGCGGTTCAGGACCTCGACCGGGACCGGCAGGCCGGCGACGGCGAGCTGGGACAGGGCGTCGTCATAGAGGCTGGGCGCGTCGAGCGCGGCCTTGAGCGCGGCGTGGGCGTCGGGCCGGTCCTCATGGAAGCGCAGGAAGCGGTCGTCCTTGAGGCCCAGCATGGCCTCGAAGCGGCGGAACTGGTCGCTCTGGAAGCCCGAGGAGGAGCCGAGCACGCCGCGGAAGCGCAGATAGTCGGCGGGGGTCATGGTGGCCAGGATATCCCAGCTCATGGTCATGACCGACTGGATGCGGCTGACGCGAGCCAGGCTCTTGTAGGCCGGGACGAGGTCGCCAACGCGGACCAGCGACTGGGCCAGGGCGACCTCGTGCAAGATCTGCTTGAGCCACAGTTCCTTGGTCTGGTGGATGATGACGAACAGCATCTCGTCATGCTGGTCCGACAGCGGATGCTGGGCCGCCAGCAGGTCGTCGAGGGCCAGATAGCCGGAATAGGTGATGGAGGAAGGGACAGACGACGGGGGGGCGGCTTCGGTCATGAGCGTCGTATCGCCCGACGCGGCGGCCGGCTCAAGGCTTGTCGGGATCGTCCGATGTGTCACCGACCCGGTCGTCCCAGCCCTCGCGATCCGAACGGAAGGCCAGAGCCATCAGACCCCAGGCGAGGGCGACGGTCCCGAAGACGCCGATGAACAGGGCGATCCAGCCGTGCACCGACAGGTCGCCGCCGCCGATCAGACGCCAACTGACCGCCACCCCGTAAACGGAGACGGCGGTCAGAACGATGGCGATCAGCAGGTTACGGAGAAGGCGGAGCATGGTCCGCCTTCAGGTCAGCGCTGGACCCACTGGCCCTGGGCGTTGCGGTACCACTGGCCCGAGCTGATGCGCGGCAGGAGCTGGGTCTCGAACATGCGGGTCCCGGCGTCGGCGGCGGTGGCGCCGCCGCCGGCCTGGGCGGCCGAGGCGGCATAGGCCTGACGACGGCCGGCGTTGGTGGCCTGGACCGCGGCGGTCAGGGCGGCGTCGGACGACGGGACGCGGAAGCCGACGAAGCCGTCAGCCTGCTCGCCCACCGTGCCGGCGGACTTGGCGGCGTCGATCATCGACTTCTGCTGCGAGGTCTGGGCGAACGCCGCGCCCGCGGCGACGCCGAGGGCCGCGACGGCGGCGACCATGACGAAGACTTTGCGGAATGACATCTGAACGGACCTTCCCATCAGAACAGGTTCGGGTTTTCGGCCAGGAGGTTCTGAAGCTCCCGGTCGAGGCGGACGCGGATATCCGCATCCAGCTTGGCGTTGATCGTGATCGGATCGACCTGCAGGCGGACGGTCGGGGTGCAGGCGGCCGCGCCCACGGCCATGGCGGCCAAGCCGAGCAAGGCGACGGTTCTGCGCGACTTCGTCCGGGTCATGAGGACTCTCCGATTGATCCGCGGCGATCTAACGCGACCGAGGGTGAATGGGTTCTGAACGGCGAAGGCGGCTCGATCAAGGCCTAGGCTGTTCCTCCGGCTCGTCTTCGTCGACCTGGCCGTTGCGGGCGCGGTCCAGTTTCATGAGATCGCTGACCAGTTCGTTCAGGTTCACCGAGGTTTCGAGCGTCAGGTCGATGCCGGTGTTGGACGGCAGGGGCAGCTCGTGATTCAGGAATTCGCGGCTGATGAACTCGGCCATGGGAATGCGCAGCTCCTGCCGCTGGGGCGGGTCGTGACGGCCCCGGATGCGGAACAGGACGCCGAGACGGCCCCGGTCCAGGCTGTTCACCTGGGCGGACAGGATGTCGAAGGCCAGGTTCTCCATGGCCTGATAGGCCAGGTCCTGCACGGTGTTGGGCGGCAGGGCCTCGCCGCCGCCCTGGGCCTCCAGCCCCGTCAGGGACGAGCGGGGAATGGACAGACGGCCGGGCTGGATCGCCTCCAGGCTGCCGCCGACGATGCGGACGCCGTCGGTGGGGTTCCAGCTGAACGGCAGGCGGCCGGAGACGACGGCGTCGAGGCTGACCTTGTCGCCGAACCCGGCGTCGCTGACGATCTGGCCCAGCTGGACGGTCTCCAGCACGACCACGCCGGTGAAGCCCTGGTTGATGTCCAGCGGGACGGACAGGGGTTCGATGCGCACCGTGCCGCCGGCGATGCTGAGATCCCCGCCCTCGATGGTCAGGGCCGCCTTGTCGAGGCCGAAGACCAGATCGATGTCGGTCAGGGGCGCGACCGACTCCAGCAGATCCGCGTGCAGGGCCTGGCCCGGCGTGGCGGTCAGCGGCGTCAGGCTGGTGAAGTCCAGGGTCCCGCGCAGACCCTTCACCGGCCCGGCCGGACTGGTGAAGTCGAGACCCGGGATGGTCAGGCGGCCGGAGCTGGTCCCTTCCGTGTCGGCGCGCCAGTCGACGCGGCCGCTGAAGCCGACGGAGCCGACCGCGGGCGAGCCGACGATATCGCCGGCCAGCGGGCTGAGGTCGGCGGGTTGGAGCCCGCCTTCGGCGAAGGTGAGCGACGGGGCGTCGATGGTCAGCCCGCCGACGCCCGCCTTGCCGTCGTGGGCCAGTGTCAGGCGACCCAGCGTCGTTTCGCCGTGGGCCAGATCGAAGGCGCCGGTCCAATTTTCATTTTCCAGGCGGGCCGAGCCGGCGGCGGTGATCGGATTGAAGCGGGCGGGCGTGGTGGCGTCGACCACCGTGGCGCGGGCGACCTGCACCGCCATGCCGACCCCGCGCGGCCCGCCGGTGGCGGCCAGCGTCCCCTCGGCGTCATTGAACTGCAGGGCGAGGAAGGGCGCCGACGCCTTGACCTCGCGCAGGAGGCCGTCGGCGCGCCAGGCGCCGTCGGTCACCGCGAACAGGGGGCGATCCGAGGGGCAGAAGCGACCGGAGACATCGGTGATGTCGCTTTCATCCAGCTCCAGCCGCTCGATGGTCAGGGGGATGCAGTCGGCGGCGACATAGGTCAGACGGCCGCCGGCTGAGGTCAGCTCGCCCCGGGTCTGCAGGGCGACGCCCCGGGCGAGGTCGAAGTCGAGGGCGGCGCGGCCATCCAGCGTGGCGGTGAAGCCGGACGGGGTCAGGCTCCAGCGGGGAATGTCGAAGGCGGCCTCGGGCAGACCCTTGCCGCGCGTGGCGGTCAGGGACAGGGCGCCGCCGCCCTGCTGGCCCCGCCCGGCGCTGAACAGGGGCGTGGCGGCCGGACGCAGGGTCAGGACGCCGCCGTTGGCGGGGGTCAGCGTCGCGGGACGGTCGAGCGTCAGACGCGTGCCGCTGTCTCCGGTCGTCAGGCTGAAGGCGGGAATGTCGACGGCGAAGGCGGCCAGGGCGCGCTTCATCTCGCCCAGTTCCGCGATGTCGTCGCCCGCCGGGGCGCCGAACAGGGGCCAGGCGCCGCGCGCGGCCCGCACGCCGCCGCGGGCGTCGATCCGCACCGCGCCGTCGGCGATCATGTCCAGCTGCACCGAGCCGCGCGCGTCGGTCAGGGACAGGTCGTCCATGGCCAGGCGGTCGGCGGCGAGAGCCAGCGCCCCCTGCGCCTCCATCGCCGCGCCGCGGCCGCCGACGAGAAGACGGGGGGCGGTCAGGCGCACGCCCGCGCCCTGAAGACCCGCGCCGGCGATCCGCGCCGCGGCGACATCGGCCGGACCTTCGATGCGCCAGCCGAAGCCCTGGCCGTCGCGGTTCAGCAGGGTGGCGGCGTCGGTCAGGCGCAGGCGCGCCCCCTGCCCGGCCACGGCCCCTTCCAGCCTGGCGGCGCGAAGATCGGCGGTGGTGCGGCCGTCGATGCGGAAGGCCTCGATCCAGCCGGTGGTGGCGCCGTCGAAGGTCAGGGCGGCGTCAAGGCCGCGGGCGGCGCTGTCGCCCGTGGCGAGCCGATCGGCGGTCAGGGCGAGGTCGAGACGGGCGCGGCCGTCGCCCCGGCGGGTCTTGAGGTCCGGATAGGGCAGGTCGCCGGTCAGGGTCAAAGCCACGCCCTGCCCCTGCGCGCCCGGCACGGCGGCGGAGGCGGCGGAGGCGGTGAGGCGCAGGGCGACCCGGTCGCCGGTGGTGGTCAGATCGACCGTGGCGCCGAGATCCCGGGCCTCGAGCCGGTCGCCGCTGCGCAGGGCCGTGGCGGGCATGCGCGCGACCAGCCGCATCAGCTTGCCGTCCTCGACCCGGGCGTCGCCGAGGATGTTGGCGGGGCCGTAGTCGGTGTCGACCCGGACACGCGCGCGCTCGACCAGCACCAGCGGCGAGCGACTGTCGGGCTGGGGCGGGCGACCGGTGAACTTTTTCACGAGCGGATCGAGCGAGCCCAGGGAGAGCTTTCCCCCGCGCAGGCTGACGCGCGCCACGGGCCGGACCAGGCGGATGCGGGTCGGGGTCACGCCGAGGCCCTGTTTCGACCAGGGCGAGCCGACGGCGTAGTCGACCTCGACCCGTTCAATGGTCACGTCCGGGTTGCGGGGATCGCCGATGCGGACGCGGGCGACGACGCCGTCCATTTCGATCCGCTCGATATCCACGTCCGCCGGAACGCCTTCGCGCTCCAGCCAGCCGACGAGGACCTGGCGGGTGACGGCGCGGCGGTTCAGCCAGGTCAGGGCGGCGAGGATCGCCAACACGCACAGGATCACGCCCGCGACCATCAGAAGGCGGCGAAGGATCCCGCCGGCGCGGCGGGCGGCCGGACGCGGGGGCGATCCGGAAGGGGGTGCGGGGACGGGGGAGGCCGTGTCGCTCATGCCCTTCGTCCTTTAGCGGCACAGGCGGCGTGGCGGAAAGGGCGATGAGCAAACTCGCACGACCGTTGAGCAATAAATGCGTGTCATGCCCGCAACAGCATAGTGGCGCGAGAGACACTTTGAATGCAGGGAGAGTCGGCGGCGAACACCGCCCTCACATCTGTGTGAATAGCCTTCAGATGCTGTACGAATACTGCCGCGCTGACCTCTGATCACCTCGGCGGTCACGCAGTCTTTACCCGCAACTACGGCTCCGGTTAACGGCTTGTAACGATCTGCCTTCCCATCATGGGACGGACGGGCTATACGGCGCGTCTCGCGTTTGGCGGTTCCTTGGGGGGCAGCCCGGCGCGATCCTTGCTTTTAGTAGCTTTGGCGCCGGCCGGCGTCGTCGTTTGTCGGGGACCGATGGCTCAGTTCGATCCACGTCGCCAGCCGATGCGCATCGCCCCTCACGCCCTGACGGCGGTGGCGGCGATCTCGGTGGCGCTGCTTGCCGGACGCGTATACCAACCCGCGAAAGCGGAAGAGGCTCCGCCTCTCTCTCAAATTCAGATCGCCGCCCTGGAAGCCCAGGCGTTCGCCGCCGGCGGCATGCCCGCCGGCCTGACCGCGCCGGAAGCCATTCCGGTGCAGATCCGCAAGGGCGAGACCTTCGAACAGGCCGTGACCCGCACGGGCATCGCCCCCGAGGAAGCCTCGGCCGTGGCCGCGACCCTGTCGAACGCCATGGACGTCAGCTCGATGCGCGCCGGGCAGAAGTTCGAGACCGCCATCGCCCATCCGCGCGGCGGCCGCGGCGACGCCCGCCTGATCGGCCTGACCATGCGCACCGGCCCGGCCAGCCAGCTGACCGTGTCGCGCAGCTTCGACGGCGCCCTGCGCCTGCGCGCGCTGGAAGAGAAGGTGACCCACGAGACGGTGGTCCTGACCGGCAAGGTCGAGGGCTCGCTGTCGCGCACCGCCCGCCGCGAGGGAGCCCCGGCGGCGATCGCCCGCGTCGCCGGCCGCCTGTTCTCGCACAAGTTCGACATGGACCGGGACGTCAAGTCGGACGACGAGTTCACCTATGTCTTCGCCCGCACCGTCACCGAGAACGGCCGCACCATCGATTCCGGCGACCTGATGTACGCCTCGCTGAAGGGCGTGACCTTCTACCGGTTCCAGCCCGCCGGCGCCCGCGAGGCGCAGTATTTCGACGGCACGGGCAAGAACACGCGCTCGGCCTTCATGCGTACGCCGCTGGAGCGGGGCTTCCGCGTCTCCTCCTCGTTCGGCTTCCGCCGCCACCCGATCGCCGGCTATCGCAAGATGCACCAAGGCATCGACTTCGCCGCGGGCATGGGCACGCCGGTCGTGGCCCCGGCCGACGGCGTGATCGTCGAAGCCCGCCGCTGGGGCGGCTACGGCAACTGGCTGCGCATCCGCCACCCCAATGGCCTGGAGACCGGCTACGGCCACCTGTCGCGCTACGCCTCGGGCGTCCGCGCCGGCCAGCGCGTGAGCCAGGGCCAGGTCGTCGCCTATGTCGGCTCGACCGGCGCCTCGACCGGCCCGCACCTGCACTATGAAATCTGGCGCGGCGGCCAGCGGATCAATCCGGCCGGCGTGCGCACCACCGAAGGCACCGTCCTGGCGGGCGCCGACCTGGCCGCCTTCCGCGCCGAGAAGGCCCGCATCGACCGCATCATCGCCTCGGGCGGCGAGCGCCGCTCCGGCGCGCCGACCATGGCCGGTGGCCTGCGCCCCGCCGTGGGCTGAGCCTTTCCGCACCGACGACCCGATCGAGGCCCGGATGTTCGCGCATCCGGGCCTTTTTCATGATGGCGCCGCAATCGCCCGGAAGAACGGGGTCATGCAGGCGAGACGCGAATTCCTGATCGGCGCGACCGGCGCCGTGGTCCTGGCAGGGGCGGCCCCGTCCGCGTGGGCGCAGGCGACGTTCGCCTCGCGCCGGATCACGGTCGAGACGCGCGGAGAGGGGCCGGACCTGATCCTGATCCCCGGCCTGGCCTCGACCGCCGCCGTATGGCGTTCGACCGCCGACCGGCTGGCGGGACGATACCGGCTGCATCTGGTTTCCGTGCGCGGGTTCGGCGACCTGGCCCCGCAGGCCAATGCCGAGGGGGCCATTCTCGGTCCGGCGGCCGGCGAGGTGCTGCGCTACATCACCGAGAGCCGGTTGAGCCAGCCGGCGATCATCGGCCACTCGATGGGCGGCCAGATCGGCCTGAGGCTGGCCTCGGACTGGCCCTGGGCGGTCGGGCGGCTGATGACGGTGGATTCCTCGCCCTTCTTCGCCGCCCTGATCAGCCCCGAGGCGACGGTGCGCGACGTGCAGCCCATCGCCCAGCTGGCCTATCAGGCGATCCAGTTCCTCGGCGACGAAGCCCTGCGGACGCGCGGCCGTGAGATGGGGGTGGAGCTGGGCGGGGCGACCGACGCCCTGTTCGGGACCATCGGCTGGCAGGGCGGCGACCGGCAGGTGCTGGCCCAGTCCCTGTACGAGGTGATGACCGTGGACCTGCGCCCCCGCCTGCCCCGGATCACCGCGCCGGTGACCGTGGTCTATGGCTGGAGCGCGGACCAGAACTCGCCGCGCAGCCACACCGACAGCCTGTTCCGCGGCGCCTACGCCGGGCTGCGCGCGCCGGCGACCTTCGAACGGATCGAGGGCGCCGAACACATGGTGATGATCGATCGCCCGACGCGGTTCCTGGCGGCGGTGGATCGGTTTCTGGGGTGAAGGCGGGTCTGCTTCGACCCATAGCGGAAGCTCAATCCAGGGCGTAGGCTTCGGCCGTCCCGGAGCCTGAATCGGATTGAAGAAATGGGAAGCTTCCGAAGAGTCTTCGGCATCGTCTGCTTCGTCTATGCCGCCGTCGCGCTCCTATGGTTTTTCAACCTGATCCAGGTCGATGCAAAGGTCGTTGTCGCCGGCTTTCTCGTCATCATCGCCGTCTCTTTCGTCATCGACGCGCTTGTTGCGCGGCAAGAACGAGAGAGGTCAGGGGGCGGCGCAAGCGACTGAGATCGCGTAGGCCGTCCTCTTACCACCGATCGCAGACATTCGCTGAGTCCGCTTCGGGCGGTCTTCTCGCCTCAGTCCGCGTCCGGCTGATTGTCCGGATGGGCGGCGACGAACGCGGGATGCGCCTTGGCCGCCGCGTCGATGGCCAGTAGACGCGGGAAGGCGCCCAGCGGGACGTTGAAGCGGGCGGCCGAATAGATCTGCGGGATCAGGTAGCAGTCGGCCAGGGTCGGGGCGTCGCCGAAGCACCAGCCGGCGCCGTGACGGGCGACGAGAGCTTCCAGCGCCTCGAAGCCGGGCACGATCCAGCGGGCGGCCCAGGCGTCGACGGCGGCCTGGTCGGCGCCGAAGCTTTCGCGCAGGGCCTTGCCGACGCGGAGATTGTTCAGCGGATGGATGTCGCAGCCGATCAGGGCGGCCATGGCCCGGACGTGGGCGCGGCCGAGGGCGTCGAACGGCAGCAAGGGCGGGTTCGGATGCGTCTCCTCCAGCCATTCGAGGATGGCGGGGCTCTGAGTCAGGACCGCGCTCCCGGATTCTGAAGTGACCTCGAGGGCCGGGACCATGCCCTGCGGGTTCAGCGCGACATAGGCCGGGTCCTTCTGGGCGCCGGTGCGCAGGTCGTGGCCCGCCTGTTCGTAGGCCAACCCCTTGAGCGCCAGGGCGATGCGGGTGCGGTAGGCGGCGCCCGAGCGCCAGTAGCCGTGCAGGATCATCGTGCCGCCAGGGTGAAGGTGAGCGAAGGCAGGCCGCCGATGGTCGCCTCGACCCGGTCGCCGGGGTTGAGCGGGCCGACGCCCTCGGGCGTGCCGGTGAAGATCAGGTCGCCGGCGCGGACGTCCCAGAGCGTGCGCGCCTTGGCGAGGATCTCGTCCGGGTTCCAGACCATGTCGTCCAGCCGGCCCGACTGGCGCGTCTCGCCGTTGACGCGAAGTTCGATGGCGGCGGCGGGGTCCGGCAGGGCGCCGAGCACCAGGGCGGCGCAGGGGGCGGACTGGTCGAAGCCCTTGGCGGCGTCCCAGGGACGACCTTTCTCCTTGGCGGCGGCCTGCAGGTCGCGGCGGGTCAGGTCGCAGCCGACCGCCCAGCCGACGATCCCGTCCGGACCGATCGCGCAGACCAGTTCGACCTCGTGGTGCAGGTTGGCGGTCGCGGTCGGGAAGACCGGATCGGCGCCGTCCGTGACCACGGCGTCGGCGGGCTTGGAGAAGAAGAAGGGCTCGGCGCGCTCATGACCCATCTCGCGGGCGTGGGCCGCATAGTTCTGACCCACGCAGAGGATGCGGCGGACCGGGAAGCGCTCGGCGCGGCCCTGGATCGGCAAGGAGGGGGCGGCGGCGGGCGGGAACAACCAGTGTGTCATGGCGGTTTTCTAAGCCGCCCCGTGGCCATTCGCCAGCGGGGCGCCATGCTGCATTGCGGGAACCGTCACCGGACAGTGGCGTTCCGGCTCAGGGTTCTCTATTTAACCGTCAAGCTTGACCACACGGAGCGCGCATCATGGCGACGACCAAGGCGGCCCGCGCCGCAGTTAAGAACGATCTGAACACGCTCAAGGACGATCTGAAGACCCTCGGGTCCGAAGAAAAGGCCGCCCTGCGCGAGAAGGCGTCGGCCGCCGACGCCCGCGTCCGCGCCAAGGCCGCCGAGGCCGAAGCCCGCCTGCGCGAACAGGCCGACGTGCTGCGCGAACGCGCCCGCGGCTATTACGACGAGGCCCGCGTGAAGGGCCGCGAATATTACGACGACGCCTCGGAGCGCTTCGACGAGGCCCAGCGCTATCTGACCGAACGGGTGCAAGAGCGTCCGATCCAGTCGACCGCCATCGCTCTGGGCGTGGGCGTCGTGCTCGGCCTGCTGCTCGCCGGTCGCCGCCGCTGATGTTCGGCGGGGGGCTGGCCAGGGGTCTGGTGAAGAAGGCCGTCGCGGCCGCCGCGGCGGCCGGCGCCGCGCTGGTGGCCGTGCTGTTTCTGGGCGTGGCGATCTTCTACGCCCTGTGCATCATCGCCCCGCCGCTGGCGGCGGCGGCGATCACCTTCCTGCTGTTCGCCTTCATCGCCGCCCTGATCGCCGTGCTGTTCCTGCGCGGCGAAGGCGATGACGAAGAGGAGGAGGAAGAGCCCTCCGGGATCGGCGAACGCGCCTTCATGCTGTTCCGCGAACGGCCGATCCTCGGCACGGTCGCGGCCTTGGCGGGCGGCTGGATTTTCCTGCGAAATCCTGCACTTGCCAGCATCGTCGCGGCGGCTTTCACCGAGAAATCGCACACCCGCCGTCGCCGTTGAGCGGAACGGCGGGGCTTCCGGAACGTTGATCAGACTGGTGCGGCCTGGAGCCGTTCCGCCTTGAAAAACCGCTCTGGAAGGAACCGCTCATGCTTCGCTGGGCCCTGATCTTTCTCGTGCTCGCCCTGGTCGCCGGCGCCCTTGGGGCCGGCGGCGTCGCGGGTCTTTCGATGAACATCGCCTATGTGCTGTTCGTGGTCTTCATCATCCTGCTGATCGTGCACTTCATCACCGGCAAGGGACGACCCGTCTAGCGGTCTCGACCGCCGAACATCGAAAGGGCCGTGGTCATCCGACCACGGCCTTTTTCATGACCGGTGGACCGGAACGGGCGGACCGGCCATACGCTGACGCCCCATGAGCGTCGCCTTCACCCGCGAGGAAGACCTGGAGGCCACGGCCGCCGATCTTCCCGACCGCCCCATCTCCGCCCACCCCAATCTCGTCACGCCCGAAGGGCTGGCGCGGATCGAGGCCGCCCTGGCCGAGGCGCGCGCGGCCTATGCGGCGGCGCAGGCCAGCGGCACGATCGAAACCGACCGCACGCCGATGGCGCGGGCGGCGCGGGACCTGCGCTACTGGTCGGCGCGCCGCGCCACGGCCCAGCTGGTGGAGACCGAGGCCGACGGGCGGGTCCGCTTCGGCGGGTCGGTGACGATCGAGCGCGAGGACGGGCGCAAACAGACCTGGCGCATCACCGGCGAGGATGAGGCGGACCCGGCCGCGGGCTCGGTCAGCCACGTCTCGCCGCTGGCCCGCGCCCTGGTCGGCAAGCGGGTCGGCGACGAGGCCATGGTGGCCGGCCAGTCGGTCGAGGTGACCGCCGTCGACTGAGGCGCGCCCTACTGGGCCAGCATGCCGCCGTCGATGACGAACTCGGTCCCGGTGATGAATTTCGACTCGTTCGAGGCCAGGTAGACGACGCAATAGGCCACGTCGTCCGGCTCGCCGATGCGCTTGAGCGGGATTCCGCGGGCCAGACGCTCGTGCGCCTTGCCCTCGTCGCCGCCGGCCATGGCCACGAAGGGATCGAGGATCGGGGTCTTGATGAAGACCGGGTGGACCGAGTTGCAGCGGACGTTCCAGTCCATCTTGGCCGCTTCCAGCGCGATGGTCTTGGAATACATCCAGACGCCCGCCTTGGTGGCGTTGTAGGCGCCCATGCCCGGCGCGGCGGCGAGGCCGGCCACCGACGAGATGTTGATGATCGAGGCCGGAGCGTTGTCGCGCAGCAGCGGCATCGCATGCTTCGTGCCCAGCATGATGGAGCGCAGGTTGATCTCGTACTGACGCTGCCAGTTCTCGACCGTGTCCTGCTCGACGAAGGCCAGCGGGCCGCCGATGCCGGCGTTGTTGACCAGCACCGACAGGCCGCCCATGGCCGAGGCGGCGGCGTCGATGACCGAGATCCACTGGTCTTCGCGGGTCACATCGTGGGCGAAGGCGAAGGCGCTGCCGGGCGTTTCGGCGTTCACGGCGTCGGCCAGGGCCTGAACGCCGTCGAGATTGACGTCGGTCAGGGCGACCCTGGCCCCCTCGCGGGCCAGCATGTGGGCCATGGCCGTGCCCAGCCCGCCCGCGGCGCCGGTGATCAGGATCTTCTTGTCCGAGACGCGTCCCGCCATCACTGAACTCCCATCGCGGCGGCGGCTTCGTCGATGAAGCGGGCCATGTTCATGTCGCGCTCGGTCACGCCGCCGGCGTCGTGGGTGGTCAGCAGAACCTCGACCCGATTGTAGACGTTGGACCATTCCGGATGGTGGTCGACCTTGTCCGCCAGCAGGGCGACACGGGTCATGAAGCCGAAGGCGGCGTTGAAGTCCGCGAAAGCCAAGGACCGGGCGATAGCGGGCCGCGTGTCCTGCGCCTTCCGCCAGAGGGGCAGGCCCTCCAGAGCTTCCGCCACGTCAATCTGTTCCGGCATCGTTCCCTCCGTTTTCTCCGGCGTATCGCGCCCGGCGCCGCGCCACAAGCGGCGGAAGGCAGGAACGAGGCGGTAAGCGTGGGCGTTACCGAGCGTCACTATTCCGAGGCCGAGAACATCATGGACAATCTCTGGATCACGGCCCTGCCCGCGGCCGACCGCAAACGCATCGAACCGCACCTGACCGAACGCCCGTTCGCGCAGGGCCAGATGCTGTACGACGCCGGCGAGGCCTTGGGAGAAGTGTGGTTCCCGCTGACCGGCGTCGTCTCCCTGATGACGGTTCTGGAAGACGACCGGATGGTCGAGACCGCCGCCATCGGCCGCGAGGGGCTGGTCGGCGTCACCTGCGGACCGTTGAACGCCCGCGCCTCCAGCCGCGCCATCGCCCAGCTGGAGGGCTCGGCCGCCTGCTGTCCGGCGGACGTCTTCTCCGACGCCCTGAGCCGAAGCGAGGAGATGCGCGGAGCCCTGTCGCGTTTCACCGAAAGCCTGTTCGCCCAGGTGCAGCAGACCGCCGCCTGCAACGCCCAGCACCGGCTGGACGAACGGCTGGCGCGCTGGCTGCTGACCCTGCACGACCGGGCCGAGGGCGACCGCTTCCATCTGACCCAGGCCGACATCGCCGGCATGCTGGGCGTGCGCCGCGCCACGGTGTCGGAAGTCGGCGGCGAGATCCAGGACAAGGGCCTGATCCGGCGCGGCCGGGGCTGGGTCGAGGTGCTGGACCGCCCAGGCCTCGAGAAGGCGTCCTGCGGCTGCTACGGCCTGATCTCCGGAGTGATGAAGGACCTCGGCGTGCCGAGGCCGAACGCGGCGCACTGAAGACGCATCCTGCGGCCACACGGACGGATGACGCGGCCCCGTTCAGGCGCTAGACCGCTGCCATGACCGACGCTTCCGAAACTCCGTCCGGCAAGACCTCCTCGTTCGGCTTCCGCGACGTGGACGCCAAGGAAAAGGTCCGCATGGTGCGCGGCGTGTTCGACTCCGTGGCGTCGAACTACGACCTGATGAACGACCTGATGAGCGCGGGCGTGCACCGGCTCTGGAAGGACGCGGCGGCGGCCAAGCTGAACCCCCGTCCGGGCGAGACCATTCTGGACGTCGCGGGCGGCACCGGCGACATGTCGCGCCGCTATTCGAAGATGGCGCGGGCGGCGCAGATGCGGATGGGGGGCGAGGACGCCTCGGTCATCGTGCTGGATTACAACGCCGAGATGATCATGGCCGGGGTCCACAAGGGCGGCGAGCCTGAGATGAGCTGGACCGTCGGCGACGCCATGGCCCTGCCCCTGCCGGACGCCTCGGTGGACGCCTATTCGATCAGCTTCGGCATCCGCAACGTGGCCGACGTGTCCCAGGCCCTGCGAGAGGCGCGCCGGGTGCTGAAGCCCGGCGGCCGCTTCCTGTGCCTGGAGTTCTCACGCCCGACCGCAGGGCCCATCCGCAAGGCCTATGACGCCTGGTCCTTCCACGCCATTCCGCGCATCGGCGGCTGGGTGGCCAAGGACCGCGACAGCTATCAGTACCTGGTCGAGAGCATTCGCCGCTTCCCCGACCAGACGACCTTCAAGGGCATGATCGAGGCCGCGGGCTTCAGCCGCGTGACGGTGACCAATCTGTCGGGCGGCGTCGCGGCCATCCATTACGGGTGGGCGATCTGAGCCAGAAGATCGACCCCGGCACGCCTCCGCCGCCGCCGGCCACCGTGCCGGTGCGCGATCCGCTGGGCGCGTCCCTGAGGCTGCTGGGCTGGCTGGGCGTGCTGATCCGCCACGACGCCCTGGCGCCGCGCGAGATCACGCCGCTGCTGCCGGTCTGGGCGCGCTGGATCGCCCATCTGCTGCACCTGTTCGCCGGGCGCGAGGGCCGCGACGGCCGCCCCGGCCAGCGGCTGGGCAAGGCGTTCGAGCATCTGGGGCCGGTGGCCATCAAGCTGGGGCAGGTGCTGGCCACCCGCGCCGATATCTTCGGCGTCGAGTTCGCCCGCGACCTGGGCCGGCTGAAGGACGCCTTGCCGCCCTTCCCGCAGGATCAGGCCCGACGCGAGGTCGAGCGTTCGCTGGGCCGTCCGGTCGAGGCGCTGTTCACCGATTTCGGACCCGCCGTCGCCGCCGCCTCGCTGGCGCAGGCGCATCCGGCCTGGCTGGCCGACGGACGCAAGGTGGCGGTCAAGATCCTGCGCCCCGGCGTCGAGCGGCGCGTGGCGCATGGGCTAGATTCCATGCGGCTGGCGGCGCGGCTGGCGGTGAAATTCGTGCCGCTGGCCCGACGGCTGGAGCCCTCGGCCTTCGTCGAGACGATCGCCCGCGCCCTGACGCTGGAGCTGGACATGCGGCTGGAAGCCGCCGCCGCCTCCGAGTTGAAGGAGATCATGGCCAAGCCGGATCCGCAGGGTCTGACCGGCCACATGTCGGCGCCGGGCGTGATCTGGGACGGGGTCGGCAAGCGGGTGCTGACGCTGGAGTGGGCCACCGGCCTGCCGCTGACCGATCCGAACGCCGCCCTTCAGCCCGGACTGGACGTCAATGCGCTGGCCGACAACGTCGTGCGGTCGTTCCTGAGCCAGGCGCTGGACCACGGGGCGTTCCACGCCGACCTGCACGAGGGCAATCTGTTCTGTCACGCGCCGGCGGAGCTGACGGCCATCGACTTCGGCATCGTCGGCCGGCTGGGTCCGTCCGAGCGGCGCTATCTGGCCGAGATCCTGTGGGGCTTCATCAGCCGCGACTACGACCGCATCGCCCGGGTCCATTTCGAGGCCGGCTATGTGCCCAAGGAGCATTCGGTCGAGGCCTTCGCCCAGGCCCTGCGCGCCGTCGGAGAGCCGGTGATCGGCAAGCAGGCGTCCAAGGTCTCCATGGGCCGCCTGCTGGGCCAGCTGTTCGAGATCACCGCCCTGTTCGACATGCACCTGCGGCCCGAACTGATCCTGCTGCAGAAGACCATGGTCTCGGTCGAGGGCGTGGCCCGGCGGCTGAACCCCGATCACGACCTGTGGGCCGCGGCCCAGCCGGTGGTCGAGCGCTGGATCCGCCGCGAGCTGGGTCCGCAGGCCCAGATCCGCGACGCCGTCGAGGAGTTGCGCGCGACCCTGAAGGCGCTGGCCAGGCTGGCGCAGAACCCGCCGCAGGCGCAGACTGTGGTCATCCGGGAAACCCGGACGCCGACCTGGATGATCGTCTGTGTCACCGTTGCAATCTGCGCCTCGGTCGCCGCCCTTGTTCTGTCGCTTTGGCCCGCCATCGTCTGAGTTGATCTTCGGAGACGACCCCATGAAGTTGCTGGTTCTGGCCGCCCTGATCGGTCTCTCTCCCGTCGCCGCCCAGGCCCAGGTGGCCGCGGGCAGCGTGCCCAACACCTTCGACGGGTCCGCCCAGACCCCCCCGCGCGCGCCGACGTCCATCCCCCCGGTCACCGCGCCCGCGAACCCCAAGGCCGAGGAAACCCTGCGGGCCATCATCGCCGGCGCCCAGACCGGCGCGATCGACTATTCGCTGATGACCGACGACCTGGCCTCCAAGGTGCGCGAGCAGGAGGCGCAGGTGCTTCCCCTCATCCGCGGCTTCGGCGCGGTGCAGGCGGTCGATTTCGTCGGCAGCCAGGACGGCGCGGACCTGTTCGCGGTGACGTTCGCCAACGCCGCGACCCAGTGGGTGATCGGTTTCCAGGACGACAAGGTCGCCGCCCTGCTGTTCCGGCCCGCCCAATAGACCCTGATCCTTCGGAGACCTGCCCATGCGTGCGATCCACGTAGGGACGACCGCGCTCGTCCTGTCTCTCACCGCCTTGCTGGGCGCCTGCGCCAGCGATGGGGGGAAGCCGGGCGGGGCCAGTCCCTTCGGTCCGCCGCCTCCGCCCAGCCCGGTGCTGTTCATCAGTCCGTTCGGCGAGGCGTTCGTGGGCGAGCCCGGCCAGCCCTGGCCGTCGTCCGACTGGTTCACCGGCGCGGACGATAATCTGGACGGCGCGGTGACCTTCGAGGAGTTCGAGGCGGACGGCCGGCGGTTCTTCGCGACCCTGGACACCGACAGGGACGGCCGGCTGAACCAGGCGGAGCTGGCGGCCTACGAGCAGAGCCTGCGCGGCTTCAGCATGGGCGGACGTCCGGGCGGAGCCGGCGGCATGCGGCCGGGCGGACCGCGCCTGGGCCTGACCGACTCGACCCTGGGCACATCGACTCTGGACACATCGACTCTGGGGCTCGCGCCCCAGAACGGCGGCCCCCGCCGATCCTCGCCGCGCGGCCGCCTGGCGGGCTACGGCGTGATCGCCGAGGCGGGCTTCTTCAACCTGCCGCAGCCGGTGAAGTCGGCTGACGTCAACATCGACCAGCGGGTCACGAGCGAGGAATGGGCGGCGGCGACGCAGCGCTGGTTCTATTCGCTGGATACCGACCGCGACGGCAAGCTGACCCTGGCCACCCTGCCCCGGACGCCCCTGCAGGTGCGGGCCGAGCGCCGATAGGGCGCCCGGCGCCGCAGATTCAGGGCTTCTGGTAGACCCGCGCCGAGGCGTAGCAGGGCGCCAGCTTGCACTCGGTCATGGTGATCTTGGCCGTATAGGTTCCGGTCGTCGTGGGCGTGAAGTCCAGGACGGGGAAGTCTCCGCTGTCCGTGTCGGTCTTGATCACCGCGCCGGAGGCGTCCAGCAGCGCCAGGTCCACGACCGTGCAGTCGCCGTCGCAGGAGGCGAAGAGCAGGTACGGCACGCCCTGCGTCATCGGAACCGTGAAGTTGTGGGACTGAAGCGGCTGCAGGGTGACCACCTGATCCTCGACGCCCGGCACGCGGACGTGGCCCTTCGCGCGCTCGGCGCCGACCTGGTCCAGCAGCGAGATCTGCTCGGCGCGCAGCGCGGCGCGCTCGTCCGGCGTCATGGACGCCTGGGGCGTCGTCGCGCGGGCCGCGATCTCCGCGGCGCTCGTACCATCCGTCGCCGGGCGTTCGGCGGCGGCGGCGGCCTTCTCTTCGGGACTCTGACACGCCGCCAGGGCGAATACGGCGGCCGTTGCGGCGATCAGGGGGAGGGAGGCGAATTTCATGCGGGAGCGCCCTTCTTGAACTGGAGACAGCAGGCCGGTCGATCGACCCAAGCTGCGCCATAACGGGGAAGGCCGACCTCCGGTTCCGTCAGCCGTCGTCCGACCTGGGCCGGCCGCGGCCGCTCTTGATCGAGGACCGCTTCGCCTTGCCGTCCAGGCGCCGTTCCTTCGAGGCCCGGGTGGGGCGGGTCGGCACGCGGTAGACCGGCTTGATCGAGGCCTCGTCCACCAGTCCCTGCAGTCGCTCCAAGGCGTCGGCGCGGTTGCGCTCCTGGGTGCGGAAGCGGACGGCGGTGATCAGGATCTCGCCGTTCAGGGTGGCCCGGCTGCCCGCCAGCTTGATCAACCGCTCGCGCACCGCATCGGTCAGGGACGGCGAGTTGCGGGCGTCGAAGCGCAGCTGGACGCTGGTCGAGACCTTGTTGACGTTCTGCCCGCCGGGACCGCCGGAGCGGAAGAAGCGGAACTCCAGCTCGTCCTCGGGAATGACGGTCATGCCAGGGCCCGTTTGGCGACGACCACGGCCCGGTCCAGGGCCTGCAGGAAGGCAGACCGGTCCTTGGGCCCGAACGGCGGCGGGCCGGAGGTGGCCACGCCCATGGAGCGCAGATGCTCGCCCACCATCCGCCCGGCCAGGGCCGAGCCGATGGAGTCGGCGGTGAAGGGCGTGCCGTTGGACTTGATCGCCTGGGCGCCGGCCTGAAGACAGCGGTCGGCCAGGGGGATGTCCTGGGTGACGACGATGTCGCCCTTGCCCGCGCGCTCGGCGATCCAGTCGTCGGCGATGTCGGGCCCGGCGTCGACCACGACCTGCTCGATCCACGGATCGCGGCGGGTGTTGATCCAGCCGTTCGAGACCACGAACACCTTCAGCCCGTAGCGCTCGGCCACGCGGTAGACCTCGTCCTTCACCGGGCAGGCGTCGGCGTCGATGAAGATGCGGGGCGAAGCAGTCATGGGCCGTACAGTAGCTCTCCCTCCCCCTTGTGGGGAGGGATGTCGGCGCGCCAGCGACGACAGGGTGGGGAACTGTGCGGCTGCGCGTTCGTGCAGCCGTTCCCCACCCGTCCTCGCTTCGCTCGGCCACCCTCCCCATGAGGGGAGGGAGAACCGTCAGGTCAGCGGCTGTACGCCGGCGGCATCGCGCCCTCGCCGCCCGTGCGGTAGCGGTCGCGCAGGAGGAACTGGCGGCTGGTGGGCGCCTGTTCCTGGCCGTTGACGAAGATGGTCTCGGCGATGCTGAGCGGCTCCAGCGGATCGCCGGACCAGACGACCACGTCGGCGGCGGCGCCGGCGCGCAGCTCCCCGAACTGGCCGGCCATGCCGAAGATCTTGGCCGGGTTGACCGTGATCGCCTCGATCGCCGCGTCGTAAGGCAGGCCGTGCGAGACGGCGTTGCCCGCGTTGTAGCGAGTCTCGCGGGCGCGGTGGATCGAGCCCTCGTTGCCCTTGATGGCGATGACCACCCCGGCGGCGTCCAGGGCCGCGGCGTTCTGCATCCGCGAACCGCGCGTCTCCAGATTGCCCGGCAGGTTGGAGATCGGATTCAGCAGCACGGGCACGCCCGCCGCCGCGATCTGGTCGGCGACCATCCAGCCCTCTTCCGCCCCGTCGAGGATGATCTTGATCCTCTCTTCCCGGGCCAGACGCAGGACCTGCTGGATGTCGGCCGCGCGGCGCACGGTGACGATCAGCGGCATGGTCCCGTCGGCGACCGGAATCAGGGCCTCGAGATCCGCGCGCGACAGGCTGAGGTCGCGCATGGTGCCCCGGTCATAGGCGGCGCGGTTACGGGCGTAGAGCCGCACCTCGGCCAGGGTTTCGCGGAACTGGGTGAACTCGGCCCCGCGCGCGCCGCCGGCGACGCCGGCTCCCGCCTCGCCGAAGGGCGCGACCTGGGCCACGCGCGGCTTGACCAGGATGTCGTTGCCCGCGGCCAGATGGATGATGGCCGCCTGGCCGGCGAACAGGCTGGGCGACTGGAGGCCGGCCGCGCCGACGCCGGCGAAGTCGCTGTCGTCCTGATGCTCATGCCCGCCCGAGCCGCCCGGATGGTTCGGCACGACGATGGCGCGGGTGATGCCGCCCAGACGGGCGACCGGCAGGGTGAAGGACCACGGGTCCAGGCCGTAGGAGACGTCGAAGGCGGCGCTGATGGTGTTGGCGCCGTTGCTGAGGTCGTCCGAGCCGTTGACCGAGGAGATCTCCGAACCGCCGAGGCCGGAATCGACCGCGACGAAGCCGGGGGCGACCACCTTGCCGCGCGCGTCGATGACGCGGGCGCCGGAGGGGGCCGCGCCGGTCCCGACCGAGACGACGCGGCCGTTCTGGATCACGACGGTCCCGTTCTCGATGACCGACGAGCCGGTCAGCACCCGGCCGCCGGTGATGGCGGTCAGTTGCTGGGCGAAGGCGGGCGTGGACAGCGCGGCCGCACAGACGGCGCCGAGGATGAGGCTCTTGAGGCGCATCAGCGGGCTCCCTGCGGGACGTTGGCGGCGGTGAGGCCGAAGCCCGGTTGGCCGAGCTCGAAATCGGAAACCGGCTGGAAGGCCGGGTTCATGCGGTCGAAGGCCAGGCCGCCGTCGACGAAGACCTGGTCGGCGCGGGCGTAGACCGAGAAGGGATCGGCGCTCCAGATCACGACGTCGGCGCGCTTGCCGGCTTCCAGCGAACCGGTCTGGTCGGCGATGCCGAGCGACCGGGCCGCGTTCAGGGTGATCCAGCTGATCGCCCGTTCCTCCGGGATGTTCATGCCGATGCGGCGGCCGGCGGCGAGGGCCGCGGCGGCTTCCTGGTTCAGGCGCTGGGTCAGTTCGGCGTCATCGGAGTGGATGACGGCGCACGAGCCGGGCTGGGCGTCGACGAGGGCGGCGTTGGCCTCCACCGCGTCGAGCGCTTCCATCTTGAAGCCCCACCAGCCGGTCCACATGTCGGCGCAGATGCCCTCGCGGGCCAGCAGCGGCGCGACCTTGTAGGCCTCGATAGCGTGGTGGAAGGCGGTGATCTTGAAACCGAACTCCCTGGACAGGTCGATCATCATGGCCATCTCGTCGGCCCGGTAGCAGTGGTTCTGCACCAGGATCGAACCGTCCAGCACCCCGGCGATGGTCTCGTTCTGCAGGTTGCGGGTCGGGGGCGAGCCCTCGCCGTCCGCGCGCCACTTGTCCCATTTGGCGCGATAGTCCTGAGCGGCGATGAAGGCGGCGCGGTAGCCGGCCATATTGCCCATGCCCGTGGCCGGGCTCTGGTTGCGGCCGCCGTAGACGCGCGACGGGTTCTCGCCGCAGGCCATCTTCAGGCCGTAGGGGGCGCCGGGCATCTTCATGCCCTGCATGGTCACCGACGGGATGTTGCGCACCGTCACGCCGCGGCCGCCGAACAGGTTGGCGGAGCCGGGCAGGATCTGGAGCGTGGTCACGCCGCCGGCGCGGGCGGCGTTGAAGCCGGGATCCTGCGGCCACAGGCTGTGCTCGGCCCAGACCTGGGCGGTGTTGGGGCTGGTGGCCTCATTGCCGTCGCTCATGCCGCTGACGCCCGGCGAGGGATAGACGCCGAGGTGGGAGTGGACGTCGATGATGCCCGGGGTGACGAAGCGGCCGTTGGCCTGCACCGTGCGGTAGCCGGCCGGGATGGCGGTCGAGGCGTCGCCGACGGCGGCCACGCGGCCATCGGTGATCACGACCACGCCGTTCTCGATCTTGCGTCCGGCGCCGTCCAGCACCGTGCCGCCGACGATGGCGAAATTCTCGCGCGGCAGGCCGCGATAGGTCGAGGGATAGGGGTCCGGGATGGTCGCGGCGTCCAGACCGGCCGCCAGCGGCTGGCGGGTCTTGGCGCCCGACGATCCGTCGGCGGCGGGCGTCGGGGTGGTTCCAGTGGTGGCGCAGGCCCCGAGGGCGAGCACGGCGAGGGCGGCAAGGCCGGGGCCTGCCAGGCGGCGAAGTCTCATGAAAAAGCTCCCCAGTGCGCCCGTCCCGAAAAATGGCGGCGCGAACTCGGGGCGGATTACAAGAGGCTGCGGGCCGCCGCGACAAGGCCCTAAACATTACAAGTCCGTAAGGCGGGCTTTCAGGTCGGGTTCGGACAGTCCTTCAATGGAGAGCCGTTTGGTCCGCGACTGGCCGCCGCGCTCAAGCGTCACGGCGGATTTGGGCAGGCCGAGCGTCTTGGCCATGAGCGCCAGCAGGGCCGCGTTGGCCTCGCCCTCGATGGGCCGGGCGCGGACGCGGACCTTGAGGACGGGGCGGCCCTCGGCGTCCGCGGCCCAGCCGTCGATGCGGTCGGAGGCGGCGCCGGGGGTGAGACGGATGGGGAGGGTGGTCAGCCGCGCTTCCGAGCCCAAGCCGCTTCCAGTTCACTGATGCGTTGCTGCTGGGCGGGCGTACGAATCTCTGTGCGTTCCTTGGCGTGACCTTCCGGCCAAAGCAGCTGGACCTCCACCGCCATGGCCTTGAGTTCGTCGAGGTTTTCCACCCGTTCGTAGGCCCAGATTCTCCAACGGGTCACAAGGAAGGACCACGTCAGCCAGGAAGCTGGCCAGCTGACCAGCAGGCTCGCCGCCGCCGCGATCATGCACCAATCGCCACGGAACCCTAGAGACGCCGCGATCAGCCAGACCACCAATGGGATCCCAAGCATGACGAGCATGACGCCGCCATTGACGGTCCAGTGACCGTGGCTGACAGCTTTCTGGGGGGTCATCAAACGCCTGCTCCGGCGCCAGCCTCTTGACCGGCCGCTCTTTCTGCCAAGGCCAAGCTTGCTGGACAACGAAAAAGGGCGCGGCCCCCTTCGGCGCCGCGCCCTCTTCAATCAGACTGTGACAGCCCTCAGCCGAGCGCCTTCATCAGCTCCGGCACAGCGACCTTGTAGTCTTGCACCAGGCCGTAATCGGCGATCTGGAAGATCGGGGCGTCGGCGTCCTTGTTGATGGCGACGATGACCTTGGAGTCCTTCATGCCGGCCAGGTGCTGGATGGCGCCCGAGATGCCGATGGCGATGTAGAGGGCCGGGGCGACGACCTTGCCGGTCTGGCCGACCTGGTAGTCGTTGGGCGCGTAGCCGGCGTCCACGGCGGCGCGGGAAGCGCCGACGGCGGCGCCGAGCTTGTCGGCCAGCGGGTCCATGACGGCGTGGAACTCTTCGGCCGAGCCGAGGGCGCGGCCGCCCGAGACGACGATCTTGGCGGCGCCCAGTTCCGGACGGTCCGACTTGACCATTTCCTCACTGACGAAGGTCGTCTTGGAGGCGTCGGCGCCGGCGACGGTCTCGACCTTGGCCGAGCCGCCGTCGGCGGCGGCGGCGAAGGCGGTCGGGCGCACGGTGATGACCTTCTTGGCGTCCGACGACTGGACGGTCTCCAGCGCGTTGCCCGCATAGATCGGGCGCACGAAGGTATCGGCCGAGACGACCTCGACGATGTCCGAGATCGGCGCGGTGTCGAGCTTGGCGGCGATGCGCGGGGCGAAATTCTTGCCGTCGGTGTTGGCCGGGGTCAGCACGGCGTCGTAGCCGGCGGCCAGCGGCAGGACCGTGGCCTCGACGGCCTCGGCCAGCATCTTGCCCAGGCCGGCGCTCTCGGCCAGCAGGACCTTGCGGACGCCCGTGATCTTGGCGGCGGCGTCGGCGACGCCCTGGGCGCCCTGACCCAGGACCAGCACGTCCACGTCGCCCGAGATGGCCAGGGCGGCGGTGACGGTCTTGTTGGTGGTGTCGCGAACGGCCTTGCCGTCGTGATCGGCGATGACGAGAACGGCCATTACAGGACCCCCGCGGACTTGAGCTTGGACACCAGTTCGGCGGCGTCAGCCACCTTCACGCCGGCCGAGCGCTTGGGCGGCTCGGCGACCTTGAGCACCTTGAGGCGCGGCGCCGTGTCGACGCCGTAGTCGGCGACCGCCTTGACCGCGATCTCCTTCTTCTTGGCCTTCATGATGTTGGGCAGGGAGGCGTAGCGCGGGGTGTTGAGGCGCAGGTCCACCGAGACCACCGCCGGCAGGGCCGCCGACACGGTCTGCAGGCCGCCGTCGACCTCGCGGGTGACGGTCGCCTTGCCGCCCTCGATGACGATCTTGCCGGCGAAGGTGGCCTGGGGCCAGTCGAGCAGGGCCGCCAGCATCTGGCCGACGGCGTTGTTGTCGCCGTCGATCGACTGCTTGCCCAGCAGGACCAGGTCCGGCTTCTCCTCGTCGACCACCGCCTTGAGCAGCTTGGCGATCGCCAGCGGCTCCAGGTCCGTGTCGGACTGGATCAGCAGGCCGCGGTCGGCGCCCATGGCCAGGGCCGTGCGGATGGTCTCCTGCGCCTGGGTGACGCCGATGGAGACGACCACGATCTCGTCGGCCGTGCCGGCGGCGTGGTGTTCCTTGCCTTCCTTCATGCGCACGGCCTCTTCGACGGCGATTTCGTCGAAGGGGTTCATGCTCATTTTGACGTTGGCGAGGTCGACGCCGGTCTGGTCCGCTTTGACGCGGGCCTTGACGTTGGAGTCGATCACCCGTTTGACGGGGACGAGAACCTTCATTGCGCTATCCACAAAGTCGCCGGAATGTTGGGTCAGGCAATAGGTACGCCGGACCCGACCTGTCAACGTAACGCGGCGTCAACACGCCAGATCACGGAACGCCTCCCATGCACCGTCTCCTGACCATGAAGCGGCTCAGCGTGCTGTTCCTGTGCACCTTCGCCGTGCTGCTGGGCGCGACCTTCGCCTGGCAGGCGCTGGTCAAGGCGCCGGGCGAGCGCTGCGTGACCGACGGCGGGTGGTGGGATCCCGACCAGCGCGTCTGCGCCCGCCCGATGTCGATCGCGGAAATCGAGGGGATCACCGGCCGCCTGCCCGGCGAGACCCGGGCCCAGGCTTCGGACCGCAAGAACCGCGAACTGGTCGCCATCGAGGATCAGCTGGTCGCCCAGCAGGCCGCCCGCGACGCCGACGCCGAGCGTCAACGGGTCGCCCTGGCCGCTGCGCGCGGCAACTGAGATGTCGTTCCAGGCCTATCTGGACAACGTCCAGACCAAGACCGGCAAGTCGCCGGATGAGCTGAAGGCGCTGGCGCAGACCGCCGGCCTGATCGAGGGCGACGACCTCAAGGCCGGGGTGAAGGCGACGCAGGTCACCGACTGGCTGAAGAGCGAGTTCGACCTCGGACACGGCCACGCCATGTCGATCTACGCCTACTTCAAGGGCAAGCGCAGCTAGCGCGTCGCGCCGGGCTTCCACTTGATGTCGCCCGCGCCGTTGGCGTTGGCCCGGCGGGCCGCGACGAACAGGTGGTCGGACAGACGGTTCAGGTAGCGGACGGACGCCGGGGTCACCGCCTCGCCGCTCTCGACCAGCCGCACGGCCTCGCGCTCGGCCCGCCGCGCCACGGTGCGGGCCAGGTGCAGGTGCGCCGACAGGGGCGCGCCGCCGGGCAGGATGAAGCTGTCCAGCGCCTTGAGGCTCTCGTTCATCCAGTCGATTTCCTGCTCCAACCGCTCGACCTGGCTGTCGAGGATGCGCAGGGCCTCCCACTTGGGCGCCGGCTCCAGCGGGGTGGCCAGGTCGGCGCCGAGGTCGAACAGCTCGTTCTGGATACGGCCCAGCATGGCGTCGATGCGGTCGTTCTGACCCGAATGCAGGCGCGCCACGCCGATCACGGCGTTCAGTTCGTCGACCGCGCCGTAGGCCTCGACCCGCCGGTCGCTCTTGGACACGGTCGCGCCGGACGCCAGCCGGGTCTGCCCGCCGTCGCCCGTCTTGGTGTAGATCTTGTTCAGGACCACCATGGGCTCAGGCCCCGTGCGTGGATTTCCACCACATGCCCGCGACCAGCAGCACCACGGCCACGGCCTGGAGGGCGACGCGCAGCCGCATCAGCTTGTTGGAGCGCGAGCGGGCCTCAGGGCCGTCCTTGTAGAGCTGACGCAGGCCCAGGGCGAGCGTCACGGCCACGGCGGTCACGGCGGTGAGAATGAGAATGTCGAAGACGGTCATGAACGCTTTCTAGGCCTCGATCCGATGCCGCGCCAGAGCGGCGGATCGCCCCCTGCGACACTTGCGGCGGAACCGCGCACCCGGGTTGCTGCAACGCTCGTTCCGCGATTGAGAGGCGCTCGCATTTTGAGGGGCGCCCATGTTCACGATCCGATTCCGCACCATGACCAGCCTGGCCTCGGCCGGCGCGCTGCTGGCCGCCGCCGGCTCGGCGATGGCCCAGGAGGCGACGCATCTGGACGAGGTCGTGGTCACGGCGGCGGGCTTCGAACAGAAGATCGAGCAGGCCCCGGCCTCCATCAGCGTCCTGTCGCGGTCGGACCTGGAGCAGGAACGCTACCAGAGCCTGGCCGAAGCCCTGGCCAACGTCGAAGGCGTCGATGTCGGCGCCACGGCGGGCAAGACCGGCGGATTGAACATCTCGATCCGCGGCATGCCCTCGGACTACACCCTGGTGCTGGTCGACGGACGCCGTCAGAACGCCGCCGGCTCCATCACCCCCAACGGGTTCGGCGAGACCTCGACCAGCTTCATCCCGCCGATGTCGGCCATCGAGCGGATCGAGGTCGTGCGCGGCCCGGTCTCGACCCTGTACGGGTCCGACGCCATGGGCGGGGTCGTCAACATCATCACCCGCAAGGTCGGCGACAGCTGGACCGGCTCGGTGGCGGCGGACGCCACCCTGCAGGGCGACGATCAGTTCGGCGCCCAGTACGGCGCCAACGTCTATGCGGCGGGTCCGCTGATCCCCGGCCTGCTGGGCGCCGCGTTGCGCGGCCGGTACCAGACTCGCGAGGCGTCCAGCCTGACCTATGAGACCGACAGCGGTGGAAACGCCGTCGTCAGCACGCGCGGCCCAAGCCCGGTGGAGAACGAGATCTGGTCCGTCGGCGGCCGCCTGGCCCTGACGCCGCACCCCGACCACGAGCTGATGCTGGACATCGACGTGACCCGCCAGTGGTACGACAACTCGGCAGGCCAGCTCGGCACCCTGGGCATCCAGGGCTACGCCGCGGACATGGAGTTCAACCAGGAGGAATACGTCCTGGCCCACAACTGGCGCCTGCCTTTCGGCGAGCTGCAGTCGACCCTGTCGCGGGGCGTGCGAGAGACGGTCGGGCGGATCGTCCCGGCGGGTGTTCCGGGCGCCGGCGGTCCGCGCACGCTGGAAGCCACCAACACCATCTTCGACACCAAATTCTTCTCGTCCTGGAACAACCACACCTTCACGGTCGGCGGTCAGTACTGGGACGCCGAGATGATCGACGGCGTCGCGGTCGCCCCCTACGAACATCAGCAATGGGCCCTGTTCGCCGAGGACGAATGGCGCTTCACCGACACCCTGGCCCTGACCCTGGGGGCCCGTCACGACGATCACAGCCAGTTCGGTGCACAGTTCAGCCCGCGCGCCTATCTGGTGTGGAACGCCGCCGACCACTGGACCCTGAAGGGCGGCGTCAGCCAGGGCTTCAAGACCCCGCGCCTGGATCAGATCGTGGACGGCATCACCGGCTTCACGGGACAGGGGACCCGTCCGACCATCGGCACGCCGACCCTGAAGCCGGAGACCAGCACCAGTTCGGAACTGGCCGTCTTTTACGACAACCGGGATAATTTCCGCGCCAACCTGACGCTCTTCAACAACCAGTTCGAGGACAAGATCGCGACCGGCCTGCCGCTGAACAACTGTTCGTTCGGCCTGACCCGGCCCCAGTACGACGCCGGCCAGCAGGCCCTGCCGAACTGCGCCGACTACGGCTTCTGGCCTCTGGTCGAGACCTTCGCCCAGACCCTGAACATCGACGAGGCGGTGACCCGCGGGGTCGAGGCCTCGGTCCGTTGGGACCTGACGAGCGACTGGTCGCTGTCGGGCAACTACACCTACACCGACTCCGAGCAGAAGAGCGGCGCCGAGGCGGGTCTGCCGCTCAGCGACACGCCCGAGCACATCCTGAACGGCAGCCTGCGCTGGGCCGCCACCGACCGTCTGAACCTGTGGCTTCGCGGCGAGTACCGCAGCGAGCGCTATCGGCCCGAGGATCCGACCACCAGCCGCGCCAAGGCCACCTGGGGCGACTATCGCGCCTATGAAGTCTTCCACCTGGGCGGCTCGTACGCCGTGACGGACCGGGTGACGATCAACGGCGCGATCTACAACCTGCTCGACAAGGATTTCGTCAGCTACGGCTCCTACGTCAGCAACACCAACACCAATGCGATCGCCTACACCAATCTGTACGCCAACAATCAGGAGCCGCGGCGCCTGTGGCTGTCGGTGGCGGCGACCTTCTGACCGATCGATAGCGGGAACGGACCGCGCGGCCGCTCCCGCTATCGCTGATCGGCTAAGCCGTTGGTCATGTTTTCATGATTGGGTGCCCGCTTCCCGGGGGCCCCATGACTGACCGCGCGATCCGTAATCTGGCCCACCTGCGCCGTTCCGCGTCGACGGCCCGCGTGCTCAACCTGCTGAAGGTCGCCACCGAGCACGGCCACGAGCTGGAGTGGCGGACCCGACCGATCTTCCAGACCCCGGCGCTGAACAGCGCCCTGATCATCAAGCACCGCCTGCGCCGCGACGAGCTGGACGCCTTCCACCTGCGCCGCCAGGTGGCGACCAAGGTGGTCATCCCCATTGACGCCGACGACCTGAAGACGGGCGGCCGCTTCGTCTTCGTGGATCAGCGCGGTTTCGAACGAATGATGCAGGAGGCCTTCGGCCTGGAGGCCGAGCATCCGGACCTGCGCACCTTGCGGCTGATGGACGCCCTGCCCTCGCTGGACCCCTTCCTGCTGCGCGAACAGTTGCGTCGCGAGGGGATCGAGCCCGCTCCCTGCTATTTCTCGATCAGCGACGGCGACCTGACGCGGATGGCGCAGTTCGTCGAGTCCGAGATCCGCCCGCTGGTGACCCTGAGCTTCGGCGCGGACGTCGAGGCGGTAGGGTCGACCCGCCGGCTGGCCGGCAAGATCCTGTCCAACGATCCCGGCGACCGCATGGAGGCCCTGCGCCAGACCCTGCACCTGAAGCCCGAGGAGTATCAGGAGGGCATCTTCTGCTGGAAGGGCTTCCTCTACTACAAATGGGTGCTGACCAGCCTGATGGCGGACGTGACCCACGTCGCCGAGGCGGTCGCGACCGTGAAGCCCATCGGCAAGGTGGACCGCAGTTCGCGCGAGTATCTGGATCGGGGCCGTCAGGTGCTGCGCGACCGGATCGTCGCCGTCTGCGACGACGCCTCGCGGACCCTGCGGATCTATGACGACGCCTACGCCGCCCTGACGCAGGACTCGCGTCCCGGCGCCTTCCGCGACTTCCTGCTGCAGGCCCCGCGCCTGTTCACCCGGCTGGGCGAGCAGCTGGGCGCGATCCAGCACGTGGTCAGCTTCTGGCGTTTCCGGTTCAGCCCCGGCGCCGCCCCCATCGGCGTGGACGAACTGATCGATGTCTTCATGGACTTCGAGACCGGCCTGGCCGACCGCGACCAGGAGCTGGGCCAGCGCTTCCTGGCCGCCTGAACGGGTCCGCTAGGGAACACTGCGTAGCCCTGTCTTAAGACCCTAATACCCCCACAAGGCACAGGGACTTCCCGCTCATCAACAGGCGAGAGGGAGACGCGCCGTCATGGCGAACGAGGACATCGAGCGGCGCATGGCCTTCATGAACCTGGGCGAGCCGTCGCCCGGTTACCAGGCGATGGGCCCGATCCTGCGCGATGCGGTTCCTCAAGCCCTCGGCGCCTTCTACGACCGGGTCCGCGCCTTCCCGGAGACCCGCGCCTTCTTCCGCGACGAAGCCCACATCGGCGCCGCCAGCCTGGCGCAGCAGCGTCACTGGGACGCCCTGATCGACGGGCGGGCGGACGCCCACTATGCGCGCTCGGTTCGCGCCATCGGCCAGGTGCACGCCCGCATCGGCCTGGAGCCGCGCTGGTACATCGGCGGCTACAGCACCCTTCTGGCCCATCTGACCCAGGCCGTCGTCTCCCGGCCCCGGCCGCGCTGGGCCAGCCGGAAGGCCCATGACCGGACCACGGCCGAGGCGGTCGGCGAGCTGACCCGCCGGGTGATGCTGGACATGGATCTGGCCATCTCGATCTATCTCGAGATTCTGCAGGTCGAGCGCGATCAGGCGCAGGCGGTGCAGGCCGCGGCGGACGCGCGCCAGTCGCTGGTGGTGCGCCGCCTGGGCGACGCCCTGCACGCCCTGGCCGAGAACGACCTGTCGGTGTCGCTGGGCGGGGCCTTCCCCGAAGAATACCAGGCGCTGCACACGGACTTCCAGGCCGCCACCGGCGCCTTGCGGGTCGCCGTCGGATCGATGGCCGACAGCGTCGGCAGCCTGAATGCGGGGGCCGGCGAACTGGCCAGCGCGGCCGAGGACCTGGCGGTCCGCACCGAACGGCAGGCCGCCAGCCTGGAACGGACCGTCGCCGAGGCGGACGCCATCGCCCTGGCCGTGGCCAGCACCGCCGACGGCGCGCGGCAGACCGCCCAGGCCCTGGTCTCGGCCCGGGCCGATATCGAGGAAGGCGGCGACGTCGCCGGCCAGACCGTGGCCGCCATTCACGCCATCGCGGAGTCCTCGGGCGAGATCGGCCGCTTCACCAGCCTGATCGACGAGATCGCCTTCCAGACCAACCTTCTGGCCCTGAACGCCGGGGTCGAGGCCGCGCGCGCGGGCGAGGCTGGACGCGGTTTCGCGGTGGTGGCGTCCGAGGTCCGGGCCCTGGCCCAGCGCTCGTCGGCGGCATCGGGTGAAATCCGGCAGCTGATCGCCACCTCCTCGGCCCAGGTCGCGCGCGGCGTCGAACTGACCGCCCGGACCGGCGAGGCGCTGGAACGGATCCGTTCGCGGGTCCTGTCGATCGACGCCCTGGCCGGCGGCATCGCCGAGGCGGCGCGCGAGCAGGCCGACGGCCTGGCCCGCGTGCGCCGGACGATGGGCGAGATGGACGACATCACCGAGCAGAACGCCGCCATGACCGAACAGGCGACCGCGGCGGCGCGTCAGTTGGCGCAGGAAGCCCAGACCCTGAGCCGGCAGGTCGCCGGCTTCAGGCTGGAGCGGGACGAGGCCCCGCATCTGCGGCTGGCCGGCTGATCCGCCGGCCAGGCCGCCTTCGCATCAGTAGCGGTAGTGGTCCGGCTTGAACGGGCCCTGCTGCGGCACGCCGATGTAGTCGGCCTGCTCGGTCTTCAGGGTCGTCAGCTTGGCGCCCAGCTTGGCCAGGTGGAGGAAGGCGACCTTCTCATCCAGGTGCTTGGGCAGGGTGTAGACCTTGTTCTCGTACCTGGCCGCGTTGGTCCACAGCTCGATCTGGGCCAGGGTCTGGTTGGTGAAGGACGCCGACATCACGAACGAGGGATGGCCCGTGGCGTTGCCCAGGTTCACCAGGCGGCCTTCCGACAGCAGGATGATCTTCTTGCCGTCCGGGAACTCGATGTGGTGGACCTGCGGCTTGATCTCGTCCCACTTGAAGTTCTTCAGGCCGGCGACCTGAATCTCGCTGTCGAAGTGGCCGATGTTGCAGACGATGGCGTTGTTCTTCATCGCCCGCATGTTCTCGACGGTGATGACGTCCTTGTTGCCGGTGGCGGTGACGAAGATGTCGGCGTCGGCCGCCGCGTCCTCGAGGGTCACGACCTCATAGCCTTCCATGGCGGCCTGCAGCGCGCAGATCGGGTCGACCTCGGTGACCTTCACGCGGGCGCCGCCCTGGCGCAGCGAGGCGGCCGAGCCCTTGCCCACGTCGCCGTAGCCGCAGACCACGGCGACCTTGCCCGACAGCATGACGTCGGTGCCGCGACGGATCGCGTCGACCAGGCTTTCGCGGCAGCCGTACAGGTTGTCGAACTTGGACTTGGTGACGCTGTCGTTGACGTTGATGGCGGGGAACGGCAGCTCGCCCTTTTCAGCCATCTGATACAGGCGGTGGACGCCCGTGGTGGTCTCTTCCGACACGCCGCCGATGGCGTCGCGGATGGCTGAGTAGAAGCCGGGCTTCTCGGCGATGTAGCGCTTCATGACGGAGAAGAGGGCTTCTTCTTCCTCGTTCTGCGGGTTCGACAGGACCGAGATGTCCTTCTCGGCCTTGGGGCCGAGCACACACAGCAGGGTGGCGTCGCCGCCGTCGTCCAGGATCAGGTTCGGATAGCCGCCGTCGGCCCATTCGAAGATCTTGTGGGCGTAGTCCCAGTACTCGACCAGGGTCTCGCCCTTGGTGGCGAAGACCGGCGTGCCCGAGGCGGCGATGGCGGCGGCGGCGTGGTCCTGGGTCGAGAAGATGTTGCACGAGGCCCAGCGCACTTCGGCGCCCAGGGCTTCCAGCGTCTGGATCAGGACCGCCGTCTGGATGGTCATGTGCAGGCTGCCGGCGATGCGGGCGCCCTTCAGCGGCTTGTCCTTGCCGAACTCGGAGCGCAGCGCCATCAGGCCCGGCATCTCGGTTTCGGCGATGGCGATTTCCTTGTTGCCGTAGTCGGCAAGCGAGATGTCGCGAACGATATAGTCGGTCATGGGGGGTCTGTTCCGGTCGGATGTTCGCGCGGGCCTATAGCCCGAAGCCGTCGATCCGGCAAGAAACCCATAAAGATATCCTTATGTGTTTGAGCGTCGGGACCGCTGGCGAGGGGCGCCGATCTGCGCTCTAGTGCCCGCCTGTTCATTGGGGGATCGGGCATGAACCGTCTTGCTGCGGGCGTTCTGGGTGTCGCCGCTTCGGCGCTGGTCGCCGGGGCGACATGGGCGCAGGAGGCGGCGCCGGCGACCGAGGGTCCGGTGACGCTGATCCAGGCCGGCCGCCTGCTGGATCGTCCCGGCCGGACGCCGCGCGGCCCCTCGACCCTGGTGGTTCGTGACGGGCGGATCGTCGAGATCCGCGACGGCTTCGTCGATGCCTCGGCCTTCCCCGGCGCCGTCGTCATCGACCAGCGCGGGCGCTTCGTCCTGCCGGGCCTGATCGACAGCCATGTGCACCTGGTCTCGGACCTCGGCGGCCAGGCGGGCTTCCTCTCGGGCGTGACCGAGAACCTGCCCGTCCACGCCTACCGGGCGGCGGAGAACGCCGAGAAGACCCTGATGGCCGGCTTCACCACCGTGCGGAACCTCGGGGACGAGGGCGGGGTCACCCTGGCGTTGTCGGACGAGACGGCGGCTCACCGGCTTCCGGGACCCCGCATCGTGGACGCCGGGAACAGCATCTCGACCACCTCGGGCCACATGGACGGGCGGCTGGGCTTCAATGACGACTTCCGGGAAACCATCCCGCACGAGAACGTCTGCAACGGCGTCGAAAGCTGCCGGGAGGCGGTGCGCATCCAGGTCGGGCGCGGCGCGGACGTGATCAAGATCGCGACCACCGGCGGCGTGAACAGCCGGATCGGCGCCGGGGTCGGGGCGCAGATGTTCGATGACGAGGCGCGCGCCCTGATCGAGACGGCGCACCTGTACGGCCTGAAGGTCGCGGTGCACGCCCACGGCGCCGACGGGATCAACATGGCGCTGCGTCTGGGAGCGGACTCGATCGAGCACGGCACGATCTTCGACGACGAGACGATCCGGCTGTTCCGCGAAAGCGGCGCCTACTATGTGCCGACCCTGTCGACCGTGAACGGATACATCGCGCGGCTGGCCGCCGATCCCAACGCCTATCCGCCCGAGGTCCTGCCGAAGATCCGCTGGCGTATCGAGATCACCGGCCAGTCGCTCCGGCGCGCCGTCCCGGCGGGCGTGCGCATCGCCTTCGGAACCGACGCGGGCGTGTCCAAGCATGGCCGCAACGCCGATGAGTTCGCCCTGATGGTGCAGAACGGCATGACGCCGATGACGGCGATCGAGGCGGCGACGGTGAACGCCGCCGACCTGCTGGGCCTGTCCGCCGAGATCGGGACCCTGGAGCCGGGCAAGCGCGCCGACCTGATCGCGGTCGACGGCGACCCCCTGACCGACGTGACCGTGCTGACCGATGTGGACTTCGTCATGCGGGACGGCCGGGTCTACCGCAGCGAGGACTGAACACGGCTTGGCGGGCGCCTCGGGCGGGGCTAGGAACCCGTCCATGACCCGTGACCTCTCCACCCCCCGCCAGGACTGGACGCTTGAAGAGGTGGAGGCGCTGTTCGCCCGCCCGTTCATGGAGCTGGTCTATGACGCCGCCACGGTGCACCGGACCTGGTTCGACCCGTCGGAAGTGCAAAAGAGCCAGCTGCTGTCGATCAAGACCGGCGGCTGCGCCGAGAACTGCGGCTACTGCTCGCAATCGGCCAGCTTCAAGACCGGGCTGAAGGCCGAGAAGCTGATGGAGACCTCCACCGTGCTGGCCGAGGCCATGGCGGCCAAGGCGGGCGGGGCCTCGCGCTTCTGCATGGGCGCGGCCTGGCGCGAGCTGAAGGACCGCGACACGCCGAAGCTGGCGGCCATGATCTCGGGCGTGAAGGCGCTGGGGCTGGAGACCTGCGCGACCCTGGGCATGCTGACCGCCGATCAGGCCCGGCAGCTGAAGGCCGCGGGTCTGGATTACTATAACCACAACCTCGACACCGGACCGGAGTACTACGCCGATGTCGTGACCACGCGGACCTATCAGGACCGGCTGGACACCCTGGAGCATGTGCGGGACGCGGGCATGTCGACCTGCTGCGGCGGGATCGTGGGCATGGGCGAGGCGCGGCGCGACCGGGCGGGTCTGCTGCATGCGCTGGCGACCCTGCCGGTCCATCCCGACAGTCTGCCGGTCAATGCGCTGGTGCCGGTCACCGGCACCCCGTTGGGCGATCGGGTGAAGAAGGAGGGCGAGATCGATCCGATCGAATTCGTCCGCACCGTCGCCGTGGCCCGCATCGTCTGCCCCAAGGCCATGGTGCGCCTGTCGGCGGGTCGCGAGACGATGAGCCCGGAAATGCAGGCCTTGTGCTTCCTGGCCGGCGCCAACTCCATCTTCGTGGGCGGCAAGCTGCTGACCACGCCCAACCCCGAGCAGGACGAGGACGCGCGCCTGTTCGCCCTGTTGGACCTGCGCCCCCTGGAGCCGGCCGCGGCCGAAGCCGCCGCCTGAAACGCGAACCGCCTCCCGCGAAGGGGAGGCGGCAAATCAGCTAACTGATTGAAAAATCAGCGCGTGTAGTAATAGTCGGCGATCTCGCAGACGTTGATACGCATGCGCGTCAGCTCCTGCCCGTTGGTGAAGCGCGCCTTGAAATCGTACAGGCAGGCCCCCGAGCCGTCGTCGATGTTCATGGTGACGCTGGCGCCGTTGGCCAGAACGCCCGAGCCCAGCATGTCTTCTTCCCAGTCATCGACGCGCGAGTCCGAGGCGTAGAAATGGGTCATGGTCCAGCCGGTCTGGTTGTGGATGCGGACCCGGCGGTTCTGGCCGTCGCGCGACTGGACCAGGATGGTGGCGGCCGGTTCGGCGGCGAGACGCGGCTCGCCGGCCGTGGCGGCCGAAACCGTTCCGAGAGCCGCCGCGAGCAAGGCCGCGCTGGCGATGATGTGGATGGCCTTCTTCATGTCTTCCTCCCCGAGCCGCCTTCCGGCTCTCCTATAACGCTGTAATGCACCCTCTTTTCGCGCTTGTCGCCTGACGGGGCCTGACGACTGAATCGTCTAAAGGTCTTGCAGGCGGGGGGGTGTTTCCCATATCGGCGTCAGTCCCTGGAAAACCCCGCAAAGCGTGGGGCTTTCCGCCCGTAACCGTACAAATCGAACCAACCCTGAAATCGGGGGCAGTCACGCGCGGCGCTTCGCTTTAAAAGGCCGCCGCACCGCCCGCTGAGATGGAGTGAAAGACTTAAGCATGGCCAAGATCATCGGCATCGACCTGGGGACCACGAATTCGTGCGTCGCCGTCATGGACGGCAAGAACCCCAAGGTCATCGAGAACGCGGAAGGCAACCGCACCACCCCGTCCGTCGTGGCGATCCAGGACAGCGGCGAGGTCCTCGTCGGCCAGCCCGCGAAGCGCCAGGCGGTGACCAACCCGACCAACACCTTCTTCGCCATCAAGCGCCTGATCGGCCGCTCGTTCACGGATCCCGTGGTGGCGAAAGACAAGGACATGGTGCCCTACGAGATCGTCAAGGGCCCGACCGGCGACGCCTGGGTGAAGGCCCACGGCAAGGATTATTCGCCCCAGCAGGTCTCGGCCTACACCCTGGGCAAGATGAAGGAGGCTGCGGAGGCCTATCTGGGCGAGACCGTCACCCAGGCCGTCATCACCGTTCCCGCCTATTTCAACGACGCCCAGCGTCAGGCGACCAAGGACGCCGGCAAGATCGCCGGTCTGGAAGTCCTGCGCATCATCAACGAGCCCACCGCGGCCGCTCTCGCCTATGGCCTGGACAAGAACGACGGCCAGAAGATCGCCGTCTATGACCTGGGCGGCGGCACCTTCGACGTCTCGATCCTGGAGATCGGCGACGGCGTGTTCGAAGTGAAGTCGACCAATGGCGACACCTTCCTCGGTGGTGAAGACTTCGACCTGCGTCTGGTCGACTACCTGGCCGACGAGTTCAAGAAGGAACAGGGCGTCGATCTGCGGACCGACAAGCTGGCCCTGCAGCGCCTGAAGGAAGAGGCCGAAAAGGCCAAGAAGGAGCTGAGCTCCACGACCCAGTACGAGGTCAATCTGCCGTTCATCACCATGAACGCCTCGGGCCCGCTGCACCTGAACATCAAGCTGTCGCGCGCCAAGCTGGAAGCCCTGGTCGAAGACCTGGTCGCCCGCACGATCGAGCCCTGCGCCAAGGCGCTGAAGGACGCGGGCCTGAAGGCCTCGGACATCGATGAGGTGGTGCTGGTCGGCGGCATGACCCGCATGCCCAAGGTGCAGGAGGCCGTGAAGGCCTTCTTCGGCAAGGAGCCGCACAAGGGCGTGAACCCCGATGAAGTCGTGGCGCTGGGCGCCGCGGTTCAGGCCGGCGTGCTGCAGGGCGACGTCAAGGACGTGCTGCTGCTGGACGTGACCCCGCTGACCCTGGGCATCGAGACCCTGGGCGGCGTCTTCACCCCGCTGATCGAACGCAACACGACGATCCCGACCAAGAAGAGCCAGACCTTCTCGACCGCCGACGACAACCAGTCGGCCGTGACGATCCGGGTCTTCCAGGGCGAGCGTCCGATGGCCGCCGACAACAAGGTGCTGGGTCAGTTCGACCTGATGGGCATTCCGCCCGCGCCGCGCGGCATGCCGCAGATCGAGGTCGCCTTCGACATCGACGCCAACGGCATCGTGCACGTCACCGCCAAGGACAAGGCGACCAACAAGGAACAGTCGATCCGCATCCAGGCCAACGGCGGCCTGTCGGACGCGGACATCGACAAGATGGTCAAGGAAGCCGAAGCCAACGCCGCGGCCGACAAGGCCCGCAAGGAGCTGGTCGAAGCGGTCAACGGCGCCGACAGCCTGATCCACTCGACCGAGAAGGCGATGTCGGAACACGGCGACAAGATCGACGCCGACGGCAAGGCCGCCATCGAAGCCGCGCTGGCGGACCTGAAGGCCGCCAAGGACAGCTCCGATCCGGAAGCCATCCGTGAGAAGACCAACACCCTGGCCCAGGCCTCGATGAAGCTGGGCGAGGCCATGTACGCGGCTCAGAACGCCGCGGCCGCCGAAGAGGGCGAAGCCGAGAAGCCCGCCGACGACGGCGTGGTCGACGCGGAGTTCGAGGAAGTCTCGGATTCCGACGACAAGAAGAGCGCCTAGGACACACCGGGCGCATAAATCGGGCCCCCGCTTGCATCCGCAGGCGGGGGCTCCTTTCATGAAACTTGCATCACAGGATCGGGCGCCCATGTCAGCCCGGTCACCGCTTCGCTCGAGACGCCGAAAACAGGCGTAGGGCGGGGGCGAGAGTAAGAGGACGAACGCCGGATGGCGCGAGACTATTACGAGGTTCTGGGGGTCGAGCGGACGATCGACGCGCCCGGTCTGAAGGCGGCGTATCGCAAGCTGGCGATGCAGCATCACCCTGACCGCAACGGCGGTTCGGAAGACTCCATGGCGATGTTCAAGGAGATTTCCGAGGCCTACACCGTCCTGTCCGACGATCAGAAGCGCGCGGCCTACGACCGGTTCGGCCATGCGGGCGTGAACGGCGGCGGCGGCAATCCCTTCGGCGCCGGCGGCGGCCAGGGCTTCCACGACATCAACGACATCTTCTCCCAGGTCTTCGGCGACGCGTTCGGAGACGCCTTCGGCGGCCGCCAGGGCGGCGGACGGCAGGGCGGACCGCGCCGCGGCTCGGACCTGCGCTATGACCTCGAGATCACGCTGGAGCAGGCCTACAAGGGCTCCGACGTCGAGATCGCGGTGCCGACGACGGCCACCTGCGAAACCTGCGAGGGCTCGGGCGCCAAGGCGGGCACCAAGCCGACCACCTGCTCCACCTGCCAGGGCGCGGGCCGTGTCCGGTCCGCCAACGGCTTCTTCCAGGTCGAGCGCACCTGCCCCCGCTGCGGCGGCAACGGCCAGATGATCGCTGAACCCTGCACGACCTGTCATGGGCATGGTCAGGTGCGCAAGAACCGCAAACTGCAGCTGAAGGTCCCGGCCGGGGTCGACGACGGCTCGCGCATCCGCCTGTCGGGCGAGGGCGACGCCGGCCAGCGCGGCGGACCGCGCGGCGACCTGTACGTCTTCCTGTCGGTGACGCCGCACGAGCTGTTCGAGCGCGACAATCTGGACCTGCTGGTCACCGTGCCGGTGCCGATGACCACCGCCGCCCTCGGGGGCGAGGTCGATGCGCCCTGCCTGGTCTCCGACGCCTGCGACGGCCGCTGCCGCGCCGCCGTGGACGTTCCCGCCGGCTCGCAGACCGGCAAGACCGTGCGCATCAAGGGCAAGGGCATGCCCCACCTGAACGGCCGCCAGCGCGGCGATCTGGTGGTCGAGCTGTTCGTCGAGACCCCGACCGACCTGACCCCGCGCCAGAAAGAGCTTCTGGAAGAGCTGTCGGCCTCGCTGGGCGAGACCCAGACGCCGCGCAACTCGTCCTTCGCGGGCAAGGCCAAGCGCTTCTGGGCCGACATCCTTGGCGAGACCAAGGAAACGGCCCAATAGGGACGAACGTCACCGCGAGGGGTCTGATTTGAGCGCCATTTTCCACGCCGGTATTTCGGGCGCCCGAGGGCGTATGGGCCGGGCCGTCTCGGCCGTTCTGGACGCCCGTGACGACGTGGTGGTCGCCGCCCGCTTCGACCGGGGCGAAACGCCCGACCTGTCGCTGTGCGACGTGATCATCGACTTCTCGACCCCCGACGCCTCGGTGGAACTGGCCCAGACCTGCGCCGCAGGCGGCGGCCCGGCCCTGGTGATCGGCTCGACCGGCCTGTCGCCCGAGCAGGACGCTGAAATTCTCAAGGCCGCCGAGACGGTGGCCATCGTGCGCAGCGGCAATTTCTCGCTGGGGGTCAACATCCTGATCGGACTGGTCGAGCACGCCGCCCTGCGGCTGGACGCGCGCGACTGGGATATCGAGATCACCGAGGCCCATCACCGCCGCAAGGTGGATGCGCCGTCGGGCACCGCCCTGATGCTGGGCGAGGCCGCCGCCAGTGGCCGCAACGAAGATCTGGACGCCGTCCGCGCCGCGCCGTGGGACGGTATCACCGGCCCGCGCGAGAGCGGCAAGATCGGCTTCTCCTCGATCCGCGCCGGCGGGATCATCGGCGACCACACCGTCCTGTTCGCCTCGGACGACGAGGTCCTGACCCTCAGCCACTCGGCCATCGACCGCTCGCTGTTCGCGCGCGGCGCGGTGGCTGCGGCCGCCTGGGTCCGGAACCGCAAGCCGGGGCTTTACGACATGCAGGACGTGCTTGGGTTCAGGCAGGCGTAACCAGAACCGTCAGGACGCACGCCATGGAAATCTCGGGCTGGGCCTACGCGATCGCGACGGTCGTCCTGCTGGGACTATTTGCTCTCGTGGCTCTCAACAGGCGGCCGGCGCTTCTTCCGCGAGGCGGGCGAACAGCTCTGGTTCTCGAACTGTCCGCCTACGGCCTGGCTGCGTTCGCCGCCATCTGCCTCGGCCTGCGCATCTGGTTGCAGCCGCTGATGGCGCTTTAACCCGCGCGATCAGTGCGCGTGCCTGGCCTTCCGGTGGCCGCCGCCGGTGACCAGCGACTTGATGAAGAAGAAGACGGCGATGACGATCGCATAGCCCAGGAACAGGGCCAGCACCGTCATCCAGAAGCCGAGCGTCAGCAGCGGCGGCAGAACGAGGGGCGCGCCGTCCAGCGCCGGGCGCACGACACCGATCAGGATGTGCACGAAGGCCGCGCCGAGCGCCGTGGCCCACAGGCGGCTCCAGGCGGGCATCAACAAGGCCGCGATCACGGCGATCAGCAGGCCCATGACCTGATTGACGCCGTCGAACCCGCCCTGGGCCAGGCCGAACAGGCCGGACAGGAAAGCGGTGATTGAATCGATCAGGGATTCCATACCGGTCGTCTCCATCTGCATACGGCCAAGCCTGACCGCTTCGCAGGGTTAACGCCGGTCTCGCGGAATCGCTCCCGCCAGGCTTAACGGCCCGTCGAGCCGAACCCGCCCGCGCCGCGCGCGGTCTCATCCAGCGTTTCGACCTCGACCATCTGGGCCTGTTCATGCCGGGCGATAACAAGCTGGGCGATGCGCTCGCCGCGCTGGATGACGAAGGCCTCCTGCCCGTGATTGATCAGGATGACCCCGACTTCGCCGCGGTAGTCGCTGTCGACCGTGCCGGGCGAGTTCAGGCAGGTGATCCCATGTTTGAGCGCCAGACCCGAGCGGGGCCGCACCTGGGCTTCGTAACCGGGCTCCAGCGCGATCTTCAGACCGGTCTTGACCAGCGCGCGGGCGCCCGGCGCCAGTGTCAGCGGCTCGCCCTCGGGCACCGCCGCGCGCAGATCCATGCCGGCCGAGCCCGTGGTCTCATAGGCCGGAAGCGGCAGGCCTTCGGCGTGCGGAAGGCGTTCGACGCGAACGGTCGTCATGGGGGCTGTCTCTCTCAGGCCTTGAATTGATCGGCGATGCGGGCGGCGAGCTTCCTCGCCACCTCGGTCTTGGACTGGCGCGGCCAGCTTTCAGCGGCGCCGTCCCGGGTGAACAGGGTGACGGCGTTGCCGTCGGCCCCGAAGACGTCGTCGGACACATCATTGCCGACGATCCAGTCGCAGCCCTTTCTCGACAGCTTGGCCCGGGCGTTGGCCTCCAGATCCGTGGTCTCGGCGGCGAAGCCGATGACCAGCGTGGGGCGCGCCTTGCCCGGCTTGGACACGCCGGCGAGGATGTCGGGGTTCTCGATCAGGGCCAGCGACGGCGGACCGCCGGGGGCCTTCTTGATCTTGCCCGAGGCGACGCCGTCGACGCGCCAGTCGGCGACCGCCGCGCTCATCACCGCGATGTCGGCGGGAAGCCTCTGCTGCACCGCCGCCTGCATTTCTCGCGCGGTCTCGACCCAGACACGCTCGACGCCCACGGGGGCCTCCAACGCCACGGGTCCGGACACCAGGGTGACCTGGGCGCCCAGCTCGGACAGGGCCTGGGCGATCGCATAGCCCTGCTTGCCGCTGGACCGGTTGGTGAGGCCGCGCACGGGGTCGATAGGCTCGAAGGTGGGGCCGGCGGTGACCACCGCCGTGCGCCCCGCCAGGGGCCGTCCGTCGGGACCGGCCAGCAGGCCCTGGATGGCCGACAGGATGGCCGCCGGCTCCGCCATGCGGCCGGGGCCGAACTCGCCGCAGGCCATCTCGCCCTCGTCTGGGCCGACCACCGCCACGCCGTGGAAGCCGTCGAACCCCTTGAGCCGCTCCACATTGGCCTGCACCGCCGGGTGCAGCCACATGCGCACGTTCATGGCCGGGGCCAGCAGCACCTTCTTGTCGGTGGCCAGAAGCGTGGTCGAGGCCAGGTCGTCGGCCAGGCCGTTGGCCGCCTTGGCGATCAGGCCCGCCGTGGCGGGGGCCACGACCACCAGATCGGCCCAGCGCGACAGCTCGATATGGCCCATGGCCGTCTCGTCCTCGGGCATGAAGAGAGCCTGCCGCACCGGATGGCCGGTCAGGGCCGCCAGCGACATGGGGGTGACGAACTCGGCGCCCGCGGCGGTGAGCACGCTCATCACCTCGGCCCCGGACTTCTTGAGCAGGCGCGTCAGCTCCAGCGCCTTGTAGGCGGCGATGCCGCCGCCGACGATCAGCAGGACCTTGCGTCCGGACAGCGATGTCGTGGTCATGCCGTTGATCTAACGACGCGACCCGCCCCCGTCGAGTGACGGTTCCGAGTGACGCTTCGACGAAACGGAACATTGCATGAACTGTTAACCTATGGTTAGGCTTCCGCTTGATGATTTTCAACGTGGGAGGGTGCGATGAGGAGATCAGCGACAATCGCGGCCGTCGGCGCCGTGATGCTGGGGCTGGCGGCCTGTGGGGACGGAGGCTCGGCGGTCGAGACGCGGGACCGGGCGGCAGAGGGCGCGCAGGCCGTGCTGACCTCGGCCGCGGGTGCGCCCGCGGAGGCGGCGGAAGCAGCGCCGGCGAAGGCGAAGCCGGCGCTGACCGCCAACCGGCAGGAGACCGTGGACGCCAAGATCGCGCGGCTGTTCGAGCGCAACGGGGCGGACTTCGGGGCGCGGACAGCGGAGGACTATCTGGCCAGGGTCCAGGCCTTCACCACCCGGCCGCCGGCGGACGCCGAGCGGGTGGAGCGGCCGAACGGCGACGTGCTGCTGTACCAGGCCTCGACCAACACCTTCGCGGTGGTGTCGCGCGACGGGGTCGCCAAGACCATGTTCAAGCCGCGCGACGGCGCCGCCTATTGGGCCGAGCAGAAGGCGCGCGCGCCGACCTTCGGTCAGCGGCGTGCGTCAGGAAATGAAGGCGGCGGTGGTTGAAGCCGAAGAGGACCTTTAGTCCTCGTCCGTTTCCTTGCGGTCGGCCATGTCGCGGATCAGTTCGAGCGCCAGCTTCTGCTGACGGGTCGACAGCTGCGGCGACAGGCGGCCGATTTCGATGGTGTAGCGCGTGGCCGGGAAGTCATGCTCGAAGGCGGTCTCGCCCTCTGCCATACCCGCCAGCTGGGCGCCGGTCAGACCTTCGAAGAAATAGCCGATGTCCACCTTGAAGAAACGGGCGATGTCCCAGAGCTTCGACGCGGAGATGCGGTTGGCGCCCTTCTCGTACTTCTGGATCTGCTGGAAAGTCAGACCCAGGGCACGACCGAGATCGCTCTGATTATAGCCGAGGGCCAGCCTCTTCTCGCAGACTCGCCGGCCAACATGCCGGTCCACGGGATGAGGACCATCCTCGCCCTTGCCTCTCGCCATCGTGACACGCCCTTCAAGTCGCCCATTCAGCTAAGCCTGAATGCGCCGCCCGCAGGCCTCTGTCATCAAAAAATGCACAATTCAGGGCGCATCCCGGAGCTTCTGCGCCACGAATTCGCCCCCTTTCCCGCCCAGCGCGAATCCCGTCATCCGGGCATCGACCGAGAAGGGAATCCGTCTTACGGAACAACGGTCTTGGAACGAATCACCCGACGCCACGGCGCCGCGACAAGAAGGCTCGCCGCGACCGCCAGCCAGAACAGCAGGTCGCCGATCCGGCCATAGAGGGTCACTCCGGTCGGCTGCGGCAGGCGGGCGTCGATGACGCCGCTTTCGCCGGGATCCAGCCGCTGGCCGTCGACCACCCGGCCCCAGGGATCGATCATCGCCGAGGTGCCCGTCGGCGTCGCCCGGACCACCGGCAATCCGGTTTCGATGGCGCGATAACTGGCCAGGTTCAGATGCTGCAGCGGGCCGGAGGTGCGGCCGAACCAGGCGTCGTTGGAGATGTTGACGATCCAGCCCGGACGCCCCGCCGAACCGGGAGTGAAGCCGGGATAGAGGCTCTCGTAGCAGATCAGCGGCTGGGCGCGCGGCGCGCCGGGGATGTCGATGGGCGCGGGGCGCGGACCGGGGCTGAAGTCTAGCGGCATATGGGTCAGGGCGCGCACGCCCAGCGCGCCCATCAGCCCGCCCGCCGGCAGGAACTCGCCAAAGGGCACCAGCCGGTATTTGTCATAGACCGTCGCGATGCGCAGGCCCTCGCCGCCCTCGTCGTTGAGAACGAACAGGCTGTTGAAGTAGCGCCCCCCCTCCGGAACCGAAGGATCGGCGACGCCCCGGCCCAGGCCGATGATCAGGCTCTGTCCCGGCTGGACCGCGCGGGCGATGGCGACCGCGTCCGGCGAGCCCGGGGCGAAGACCTCATTGGCCGTGGCCGGCAGGGCGCCCTCGGGCCAGATGATCAGATCGGGCGTGGCCGCACCGGGGCGGGCGGTCAGGTTCACATAGCGGTCGATGATCCCCTGATAGGCCTCGGGGGTCCATTTGGACGCCTGGGGCACGTCCGCCTGAACGATACGCACCAGGGTGGGGGTCAACTCCAGCCGCGCCGACGACAGCCGTATCGCACCCGAGACCACCAGGACGGCCAGGGCCAGGGCGCCGAGGGCGGCGGTGGTGATGCGGGCCTTGCGCGCGCCCTCGCCGAGCAGGGGACCGAAGGCCGCCGAGGCCGCGACGGTGACGAAGCCGAGCCCATAGACGCCGGCGATCGAGGCGAACTGGGACGCCGCCGAGCCGGCCTTCCAGCTGGCGCCGGCTGGGTTCCACGGGAAGCCGGTCAGCACATGGCCGCGCAGCCATTCCAGCAGGCAGAACAGGGCGGCGAAGAACAGGACCCGCTTCATCCCCGAGGGCAGGAAGCGGCGGTACAGGGCCGTGGCCGTCCCCCAGAACAGGCCCAGGCCGGCCGGCAGGGCCGAGGCGGCGAAGGGCGCCATCCACGCCTGCGCCGGATTGACCAGGAAGGCCTCGGCCACCCACCAGCAGCTGATGAAGAAATAGGCGAAGCCGGCCAGCCACCCCATCCAGAAGGCGCCGCGCACGGTCATGGACCGCTCCGCCAGGAACATGAGCAGGGCGTAGCCCAGCAGGCCGGGCAGGACGCCGAAGGGGGGATGGGCCAGGGCCGCCGCCGCGCCCGCGGCCAGCGCCAGGCCGATCCGGCCGAAGCGAAGGATCAGCCGCGCGCGCGGGCTGTCGGTTTCAGGCGTCGCCGCGAGAATGCTCATCCGCCGTGTATGGGTCGGCCACGCCCAGGCTGGCAAGGATGGATCGCTCCTCGTCCTCCATCGCGTCGGCTTCGGCGTCGTCCTCATGGTCCCGGCCCAGCAGGTGCAGGACGCCGTGGACGGTCAGGTGCGACAGATGGTCGGACAGGGTCTTGCCTTGCGCCCTCGCCTCCTCCGCGCAGACGCCGAAGGCCAGGGTCAGGTCGCCCAGATGCGGAAAGGCGCTTTCCGCCGCCGGGAAGGACAGGACGTTGGTCGGCCGGTCGCGGTCGCGGAAACGCGCGTTGATGTCGCGCACCGTTTCGTCGTCGGTCAGCAGGACGACGATGTCGCCTTCGACCGTCCCGAGCGCGGCGGTCGCCGCGCGGGCGACCACGGCCTCGACGTCCGGCAGGGCGGCGGGCCAGGCTTCATCCTCGATCTCGACCTCGATCACCGGCGCGGCTCTTCCAGATCAGGAGACGGGACCGCCGAGTCGGCGTCATAGGCGCGCACGATCCGCTCGACCATGGCGTGGCGCACCACGTCCTGGGCCTCGAACTTCAGCATGCCCACGCCCTGCACCCCCTCGAGGATGCGCAACGCATGCGACAGCCCGGAGTCGCGGCGATTCAACAGGTCGATCTGCGACGGGTCGCCGGTGACCACCATCCGGGCCCCCTCCCCCAGCCGGGTCAGGACCATCTTCATCTGAAGACGGGTCAGGTTCTGCGCCTCGTCCACGATGATGAAAGCGTGGGCCAGGGTGCGGCCGCGCATGAAGGCGATGGGGGCGGCTTCGATCTCGCCCTTGTCGCGACGACGGCGCACGTCGTCGGCGCCCAGAATGTCGTTCAGCGCTTCCCAGATGGGCGCCAGATAGGGGTCGACCTTCTCGTTCAGGTCGCCGGGCAGGAAGCCCAGCTTCTCGCCCGCCTCGACCGCCGGGCGGGTGATGACCAGCCGGTCCACCTGTCCGCGGCGCAGCAGGGAGGCGCCGTAGGCGGCGGCGAGGAAGGTCTTGCCCGTCCCCGCCGGACCGACGCCGAACGTCAGTTCGCAGCGCGACAGCAGTTCCAGATAACGGGCCTGGGCCGCCGTCTTGGGCGCGATGGCGCCGCGACGGCCGACCGGCAGGGCCACGGCGTCCGGCGCGACCGAGCCCTGCCCGGCGCGCGGCTGGGCCACCGCGGCGCCCAGGGCGGTGCGGACATCGGCTTCGGTGATCTCGGCGCCCGTGTCGGCGCGGTCGGCCAGGACCTCGATGACCCGCTTGGCCTGGGCCCGGTCACGGGCGGACCCATTGATGGAGACGCCCCCGCCGGGGGTTTCGACCAGAACCTTGAAGCGGTCCTCGATCAGGGCCAGGTGGCGACTGTTCGGCCCGATGACGGCGCGCAGGGCGACGTCGTCCAACGCCAGGAACTCGGACTCTCGCGCCATCAAGCGGCTTTCTTTGGGTCGCCAACGCTCGCGCCGCTGGCGCTCGCTGCTTGAGCGACGGGGGTGTTCAGGAGGCGGCCGCTGAGGGATTTCAGGCCGCCGGATTCGATCGCCACCGGAACGATCTGGCCGATCAGCTGATCCGCGACGCCGTCGACATAGACCGGCTGCAGCCAGGGCGAACGGCCGGTCACATGGCCGTCGAACTTGCCGGGACGCTCGAACAGGACCGGAATGGTCATCCCCACGCGGGAGACATTGAACGCCGTCTGCTGTTCGAACAGCAGCGCCTGCAGCGCCTGCAGCCGCTCCCGTGACACCGCCTCGGGAACCTGGGCCGCCATGGTCGAGGCGGGGGTGCCGGGACGGGGCGAGTACATGAAGGAGAAGGCGGAGGCGTATGTCACACGTCGGACCAGATCCATGGTGTCCTCGAAATCCCGGTCGCTTTCGCCCGGGAAGCCGACGATGAAGTCGCCCGACATAGCCATGTCGGGCCGCGCCTCGCGGATGCGTTCGATCAGATCGAAATACTTCTGACGCCCGTGCTTGCGGTTCATCAGGCGCAGGATGCGGTCCGAACCCGACTGCACCGGCAGGTGCAGCCACGGCATCAGGACATCGAGCTGACGGTGCGCCTCGATCAGGTCGTCCGACATGTCGTTGGGGTGGCTGGTCGTATAGCGGATGCGGTCCAGCCCGGGGATCTCGGCCAGCAGCCAGGCCAGCCGCGCCAAGGTGGACGGCTTTCCGTCCGGCCCCTCGCCGTCGTAGGCGTTGACGTTCTGACCCAGCAAGGTGACTTCACGAACGCCCTTGGCCGCCAGTTCGCGGGCCTCGGCCAGGATGGCTGTCACCGGGCGGGACCATTCGGCGCCGCGCGTGTAGGGCACAACACAGAAGGTGCAGAATTTGTCGCAACCCTCCTGCACGGTCAGGAAGGCGGTGAAGCCCTCGACCCCGCGCTCGGTCGGCAGGGCGTCGAACTTTTCATCAGGGGCGAAGTCGGCGCCGATACGCTCGCCGCGCGCCCGGGCGGTGCGGGTCAGCAGTTCGGGCAGCTGGTGATAGGCCTGCGGACCGACGACCAGATCGACCGCCGGCTGGCGCTTCATGATCTCCTCGCCCTCGGCCTGGGCGACGCAGCCGGCGACCGCGATGGTCATGGCGCCGTTCTTCGCCTCCTTCAGCTCGCGCATCTTGCCGAGCTCGGAATAGACCTTCTCGGCCGCCTTCTCGCGGATGTGGCAGGTGTTCAGGATGACGAAGTCGGCGTCCTCGGCGGTGTCGGTCGACGCATAGCCGAGCGGGCGCAGCACATCGGCCATGCGCTCCGAGTCATAGACATTCATCTGGCAGCCGTAGGTCTTGATGAACAGGCGCTTGGGCGCGGCCTGCTTCCCCGACGGCGGGACGAGGGTTTCGGTCATGAAGACATTTTAGGGCGCTACCGCGCTTCGCGCTACTTGAGCGCGGACGATTCCGGAGCCGCGTGTCGATCGGGCGGCGCCGGACCGTATCAAGCTTCGGATTCGTCGCGGTGGGCGTGGCGCGTGAAGATCAGACCTTCGCGGTTCGACGGTTCGGCGCCTTCGATGGGCGTGCCGTAGAGCTCCAGCTTGTGGCCGATCAGCTTGAAACCGAGGCGTTCGGCGATCTCGGTCTTCAGGCGCTCGATCTCGGCGTCGAAGAATTCGATCACCTCGCCCGAGCGGGTGTCGATCAGGTGGTCGTGGTGATCGTCGCCCGCTTCTTCATAGCGGCTGCGCCCGTCGCCGAAATCGTGCTTCTCGACCACGCCCGCTTCCTCGAACAGGCGCACGGTGCGGTAGACCGTGGCGATCGAGATGTGCGGATCGATGGCCGAGGCGCGGCGGTACAGTTCCTCGACGTCAGGGTGGTCGGCGGCGGCGGAGAGCACCCGCGCGATCACGCGGCGTTGCTCGGTCATTCGCATGCCGCGGTCGGCGCAGAGTTTTTCGATCCGGTCCATGGGATGCGAGAATAGGCGGCGACGGCGGCCTAGGGAAGTCGAACCGGCAAGTTCAGCGACAAAAGCAGGGCGTCGGCGCGCGAACCGTCCGGACGCGAATAATAGGCCGGGCGCCGGCCGGCCTCGACGAAGCCCGCGCGGGCGTAAAGGGCGCGCGCCGGGGCGTTGTCGTCAGCCACTTCCAGGAAGACCCGTTCCGCGCCCCTCTCGCCGGCGGCGGCGACGCCCTCGGCCACCAATTGCGCCCCCTGCCCTCGCCCGCGCGCTTCGGGACGGACCGCCAGGGTCAGGATCTCGGCCTCGTCGGCGACCGCCCGCATGAGGACGAAGCCCTGCGCCGTCTCGGCGACGAAGACGCCCGCCTGGTCCAGCAGGCCGGCGAAGGCGGCGGCGTCCCACGGCGCGTCGAAGGCCGTGGCGTGGAGCGCCGCCAGCCGGTCCGCCCGAGCGTCCGGGTCGCGGGTCATGCGGGGGCCTGAACGCGCGGTTGGCCCGGCAGACGGGTGGGCGGGGTCGCGTCCGGCGCGCGCAGATAGAGCGGCTTGGGCGGCGCGGTCGCAGGATCGAGCCGGGCCGTCAGCCGGGCCAGGGCTTCGGGCGAAGGGCCGGCCAGGTCGAGAACGGTCGCGCCCGGCGCGGCGTCGGCGACCAGCGCCGCGCCGGATCCGACCAGGACCGCGCCGGCGGGGAGCCGGGCCAGCCGTTCGGCGGCCTGTTCCAGCGACAGGGCCTCGGGCGGGCCCTCGGCCGCGCCGTTCCGCCAGACGCGGGCGTAGACCTGGCCCCGACGGGCGTCGATCAGGGCGGCGATGTCGGGCGCATCGGCGGACGCCGCCAATGCATCGAGGGTGGAGACCCCGACCACCGGGCGGCTCAACGCCGCGCCCAGGCCCTGGGCGAAGGCGAGGCCGACACGCAGGCCGGTGAAGGAGCCCGGCCCCACGGTCACGCCGATGCGGTCGACGGCGTCGAAGCCCCCGGCCTGCGCGACCGCATCACGAGCCAGGCCGCCGAGCCGCTCGGAATGGCCCTTGATCATGGCTTCCGAGCGCAGGCCCAGCACCCGCGCCGTCTCGCCGAACTCGAACACTCCAGCGGTGCACAGGCCCAGCGCCGTATCGATGACCAGGACCCTCACGACACGGCTCCGATCAGGAGGCGGGGGCCAGCGCCGCCACGATACGCGCCACCGCCTGCCGCACGCCGCGGTCGGCGATGCGCGGAAAATCGTTCGCCACCGCGCGGCCGTCGATGGTCGCGCTCAGGGCTCGGAGCGTGTCGGTTTCGCCGGTCGACGGACCGTCGATCGGGGGAAAGAAGGCGTCGACCGGTGATCGCAGCACCACCGCCACCCGGTGCAGCCGCGACGCCGAGATGCGGTTCAAGCCGGTCTCGTATTTCTGCACCTGCTGGAAGCTGACCCCGATGCGCTGGGCCAGCGCCGACTGCGACAGGCCCAGGGCCGAACGCCTGAGGCCGATCCGCGCGCCGACATAGGCGTCGATGTGGTCCGGGGCGGCGGTTCGGGCCATGGCGAGTCTCCTGTTCGATACGGAACAGTTTCATCGACACGCCCAAGTTGCAACCAAAAAGTTTCATCAATCATCCAGCCGGGCGATCACGGCGGAGACCGCCCGGGTGTCGGCACGAGGAATACGCTCCTCCGCCGCGAGGCCGCCCGGCCCGCCGCGCACCACCAGGATCTCCCCCTCGGCCCGTTCGTAGAGTCGGACCAGCCGGCGGCCGTCGACCATGTCGATGACACAGCCCTGATCGCGGCGCGGCCAGCGGCCCGGGGCGTACTCCAGGGTCACCCCCGACGCGGCCCAGGGCGCCAGGTCGTCGCTCGACAGTTGCAGACGCCGCGTTCCGGCGGGAGCGGCGGTTTCGAAGGCGCGGGCGCGGCTTTCGACCCCCGACGGCGCCGGGCCTTCGAGGGGTGTGGCGGCAAGGCCGAGCGCCAGGGCTTCGGGCGTGGATTCTATGGCGGCGGTCAGGCGGCGCTGAACGTCGGGGCGGAACAGGCCGGGCCGCTTGCCCGCCTCGTAGAGCCCCCAACCCTGGCTAGTGATCCCCACGCGCCCGCCCGCCTCGGCCTGGCTCAGACCGCGCGCTCGGCGCAAGGCCGCGAGGGCCTCGCCGAGACGTCGGGCGTCGGTGTCGCTTTCAAACCGGGGCATCGCATCAGCATGCCGGATGCCGTCGCGTGTGACGAGAATAAAACTGTTTCGTCGCGCTCAGGGGAGCGAGGCCCGCGGCTAGATCACCTGCTCGACGCGGGTCACTTCGGGCACATAGTGCTTCATCATCTGCTCGACCCCGGCCTTGAGCGTGGCCGAGGAGGACGGGCAGCCGGCGCAGGCGCCGCGCATGCGCAGCGACAGGACCCCGGTCTCCTCGTCGAAGGCGTCGAACAGGATGTCGCCGCCGTCCTGGGCCACGGCCGGGCGGATGCGGCTGTCCAGCAGTTGCTTGATCTCGGCGATGATCTCGGTGTCCTCGCCGTCGGGATCGGCGCTGGAGAAGGCCTCGCCGCGCAGCAGGGGCGCGCCCGAGACGAAATGATCCATGATGGCGGCCAGGATCGGCGCCTTCATCTGGGTCCATTCCAGCCCCTGCGCCTCGCGGGTGACCGAGACGTAGTCGTAGCCGAAGAAGACCCCGGTCACGCCATCGAGCTCGAACAGGGCTTCGGCCAGCGGCGAGGCCGCGGCCTCTTCCCGGTTCACGAAGTCGCGCGGATCGCTCGACACGTCGCGGCCCGGCAGGAACTTCAGGACGTTGGGGTTCGGCGTGGGTTCGGTCTGGATGAACATGGCGCTCAGATGCGCTCTGAGACACCGGGGCGCAAGGTTTCGGGAACTCCAGGCTGATTGACAGGTATTCGCTACATTTGTAGCGTCTCGGGGCTTCGCTGCACCCTCCGAAAGAAACTCCATGTCGAAAATGGCCAGCGCCGCACGACTGATCCTGGCGGGGGCCGCCGTCCTGTCTCTGCCGGCCACCGCCGTGCGCGCCCAGGATGTTGAGCGAATGGATCAGATAATTCGCGCCTCTTCCGAGGCGGGCAAGTTTTCCGGCTCGGTGCTCGTCGCACGCGAGGGCCAGGTGTTGCTTGATCGGGGTTATGGCCTCGCCAACCGCGAGTGGAACCTTCCCAACGACGGCGACACCAAGTTCCGTTTGGCGTCCGTCACCAAACAATTCACGGCCGCCGCCGTCATGATCCTGCACGAACGCGGACAGGTTGATCTGGACGCCCCGGTGAAGACCTGGCTGCCGGACGCTCCGGCCGCGTGGGACGCAGTGACGGTTCGTAGCCTGCTGACCCACACCTCCGGTGTTCCCGACTACACCCGTTTCGATGACTACGAGGCCTTGAAGACCCGCCCCACGACGGTCAACGATCTGATCGGGCGCTTTCGTGACCGTCCCCTGGATTTCCAGCCGGGCGCGGACTGGGCCTATTCCAACTCGGGCTATGTTCTGCTCACCGCCATCATCGAGCGGGCCAGTGATCAATCCTACGCCGACTTCGTCGCTGAAAACCTGTTCCGGCCCTTGGGCATGAATGACAGCGGCTATGACACTCACGCCGCCGTCCTTCCGCGCCGCGCGACCGGCTACACGCCCACCAGGCGTGGCGTGGTCAACGCCGACTATATCGACATGAGCGTCCCTCAGGGCGCCGGAGCGCTGTATTCGACGAGCCACGATCTGCTGAAGTGGGAACAGGGTCTGTTTGGGGGCCGAGTACTGCGCCCAGACTCTCTGGCGACACTGATCACGCCCCACCGCGACAACTACGCCATGGGTCTATCCGTCAAGACCGACGGCGGCGCCACGACCATCGGCCATTCCGGCGGCATCGAGGGCTTCAACACCCATATGGCTTATGATCCCGACCGTCGGCTGGCCGTGATCGTGCTCGGCAATATGAATGGGCCCGCCGCTCAGTTGGGGACGAACTTGATGACCCTGGCGCGCGGCGGGACCGTCGTCCTGAACGAAGAACGGCAGGCGATCTCGGTGGCGCCCGACACATTGCGCACCTACGAAGGCGTCTATGAGCTGACCCCGGATTTCGCCATCACCATCTCGGTGGCGAACGGAAAACTCGAGGCCAAGGGGACCGGCCAGAGCGCACTGGAGATGCAGGCCGAGGCGCCCGACGCCTTCTTCAACCGCGCGATCGATGCCCAGATCACCTTTAATCGGGATTCTTCCGGAACGGTCAGCGGACTGGTCCTCCATCAGGGCGGTGGAGCGATGACCGCTCGGCGGAAATAGCCGTTCTGACGGTCAAGCCAGATCCTCGATGTCGTTCTCGGTCAGTTCGCCGGGGACGATGGTGACGGGCAGTTTGCGGCCGGTGAAGGCGGCCCCCTGCTTGACCACGGCGGCGACCAGCGGGCCGGGACCGCGCCCGCCGTCCCCCGCCGCCAGCACGAGGATCTTGATGTCCGCGTCCTCGCCGACGACCTTGCGAATGCAGGCCTGCGGCTCGCCGCGCTCGATCACCAGCACCGGCGTGGCGCCCGAGCGTTCGGCGGCTTCACCGGCCCAGCGGTTCAGCGAGGCCTCGGCCTCCGTGCGGGTCTGGCGTTCGATCTCGTCGCGAACCCCGGCCCAGTGGGCGTCGGAGGCCGCCGGCGGGATGATCCGCAGCATGACGACGCGGCCGCCGGTCGAGCGAGCCCGCCGCGCCGCATAGCGCAGGGCCGCCTCGAATTCGGGGCTGTCGTCGACGACGACCAGGAACTTGCGTGGCATCAGCCCTCTCCCTCAGCCCGTCACGCTAGCAGATGAGGCCCCAAACCGCGAAGTACAGGCCCGTAGTCAAACCATCTAAATCAACAAGCTGAGCTGAAGCGGCTACGGAATTCCGGCCTGTCCACAATCCGGCGGAACTATCCCCCGCCGCGCATGGCGCCCACATATCGCAGCGGCGAATCAGCGCCCATGATGACGGTGTCGGGCATGCGAAGGGCCCGCCGTGGTCAAGACGGCAGGCCCAATACCTCGCATGTTCGTCTGGCGCACCCTGCGGGGGTGGGGATCGTCTTTAAAGGCGGTCCCCACCTTTCAGAGGGTGCCCCATCACGATGATGGTCGCAACGAACATCGCAACTCGGTACGCCTGATGTTGGATAACTGGCCCAACGATCAACAGGTATAATTCTGACGGTCCTCAGCTTGCTGACGAAGCGATCTCGCGGATGACCGAGTTGGCGATGGTCAGCTTGGCGAAGGTCCAGCCCGAGCCCGAGGCCTCGATCTCGTCGACCGACGCGCGGACGCCCTCGACCGCGCCCTGACGCGGACCGACCCAATCGTCGACCGCCTTCTCGGCCGCCGCCTCGCTGGCCCCGACCGAAACGTTCGAGGCCTTGGCCACGGCGCGGGTCAGGGTCATCTGTTCCGCCATCAGATCCTCGATCAGACGGCGCACGGCCAGCCGGTCGAAATGGTCGGCCGACGGCACGTTTCCGGCCGCCGCGCGCAGGCGGTCGAAGTCGAAGGCCGCGCCGACCTGGTGGTAGAGCATGGCCATGGCCGGCTCCGGCCAGCCGGCCTCGCGGGCCAGGTCGCCGATATCGGCGGTGGCGACCAGAGGGCGCAGCATGGCGAAGTCGCTGGCCATCGCCTCGGAGGCGCCCAGGCCCACGAAGCTCTGCACCCGGGCCTCCAGGCGGCCTTCCTCGAAGCGGCTGAGGACGGAGCCGCCGGCCGAACGCAGGGCGTCGGCGGCGGGACGGTAGGCGGCGATCAGGCCGTCGACGGTCGCGCCCTCGCGGGCGGCCCGCTTGGCCAGCCAGAAGGTCTGGCGGCGCAGGACGGTGGAGATTTCCTGATAGAGGGCGGTCTGGGCCTCGGCCGGGATCTTGCCGTCCAGCGCCGACACCGCGTCCCACGCCTGGTCGAGGCGGAAGATCTGACGGGCCGCCTCGAAGGCGATGACCATGGCCCCAGTGTCGCACTGGGCCGACAGGCGCAGGCGTTCCGGGAACGTCGGGCCGCACATGTTGACGATCTCGTTCGACAGGATGGTCGAGATGATCTCGCGCTTCAGGCGGTGCCGCTGCATGTCGGCTTCGAACTTCGCCAGCGGACCGGGGAAGTAGCGGACCAGGGTCTGTTTGAAGAAGGCGTCGTCGGGCGCGCCCGAGGCGACGATCTCGTCGAACAGCTCAAGCTTGGAATAGGCGGTCAGCACCGCCAGTTCGGGGCGCGACAGCGGCTGGCCGGACGCCTTCATCTCGGCGAGCTTGAGGTCGTCGGGCAGGCCCTCGACCTTGCGGTCCAGCTTACCCTTGGAGCCCAGCCACTGCATGAACCGCTGCTGGGAATCCAGCGCGGCCGCGCCCTCGGCCTGCTGCAGGGTCAGGGCCAGGGTCTGGTCGTAGTTGTGGACCAGCACCTTGAGGCCGACCTCTTCGGTCATCGAGGCCAGAAGGGCGTTGCGGTCCTCCTGCTTCAGCGCGCCCGAGGCGATGGCGGCCCCGGTCAGGATCTTGATGTTGACCTCATGGTCGGAGCTGTCGACGCCGGCGGAGTTGTCGATGGCGTCGGTGTTGATCCGGCCGCCCGAGCGGGCGAAGGCGATGCGGCCGGCCTGGGTCAGGCCCAGGTTGGCGCCTTCGCCGATGACCTTGGCCCGAACCTCGGCGCCGTCGATGCGGATGGCGTCATTGGCCTTGTCGCCGACCTGGGCGTCGGTCTCGTTCGGCGCCTTCACATAGGTGCCGATGCCGCCGAAATAGAGCAGCTCGGCCGGGGCCTTGAGGATAGCCTTCATCAGGGCCGCCGGATCCAGGACGTCTTCCTGGATGTCGAGCGCGGCCTTGATCTCAGGGGTCAGCTCGATCGACTTGGCCGAGCGCGGGAAGATGCCGCCGCCGGCCGAGATCTTGGACGTGTCGTAGTCCTGCCAGGACGAGCGCGGGACCTTGAACATGCGGTCGCGCTCGATCCACGAGCTCGCGGGGTCGGGGTTCGGATCGATGAAGATGTCGCGGTGGTCGAAGGCGGCGACCAGCTTGATCGCCTTGGACAGCAGCATGCCGTTGCCGAACACGTCGCCCGACATGTCGCCGACGCCGACCACGGTGAAGGGCTCGGACTGGATGTCCTTACCCTCTTCGCGGAAGTGCCGCTTCACGGCCTCCCAGGCGCCGCGAGCGGTGATGCCCATGACCTTGTGGTCGTAACCGACCGAGCCCCCGGAGGCGAAGGCGTCGTCCAGCCAGAAGCCGTACGAGGCCGAGACGCCGTTGGCGATGTCCGAGAAGGTCGCCGTGCCCTTGTCGGCGGCCACGACCAGATAGGGGTCGTCCCCTTCCCAGCGCACCACGGCGGCGGGCGGGACGACGGAGCCGTCCTTGGCGATGTTGTCGGTGACGTCGAGCAGACCGGACAGGAAGGTCTTGTAGGCGCGGATGGCCTCGCCCTGCTGGGCGTCGCGGTCGCCGCCGGCGCGGACGATCTCGGCCAGCTTCTTCGGGAAGAAGCCGCCCTTGGAGCCGACGGGCACGATGACGGCGTTCTTGACCTGCTGGGCCTTCACCAGGCCCAGGACCTCGGTGCGGAAATCGTCGCGGCGGTCCGACCAGCGCAGGCCGCCCCGGGCGACCGGGCCGAAGCGCAGGTGCACGCCCTCGATGTAGGGCGCCCAGACGAAGATCTCGCGGAACGGCTTGGGCAGGGGCAGGTCGACCAGTTCGCGCGAGGCGATCTTGATCGAGATATAGGGCTTGGACTGACCGTCCGGACCGGGCTGGTAGTAGTTGGTCCGCTTGATCGCCTGGACCAGCAGCGACAGGCGGCGCAGCGCCTTGTCGTGGTCTAGGCTCTTCACGTCCTGCAGCAGGTCGTTGATGTGGGCGGCCAGATCGGCGACCGCCGTCTCGCGGGCCGCCGCGTCGCCGCCCGCGGCCGGGCTGAATTTGGCGTCGAACAGGGCCAGGATGGCGCGGGCCACCGCCGGATAGTCGCGCAGGGCCTCTTCCTGAACCGCCTGCGACGGATCCAGGCCGGTCTGCTGGCGATAGCGGGCCAGGGTGCGGATCAGGGCCGCGTCGCGCCAGCCCACGCCCAGTTCGAGCACCAGGCGGTTGAAGCCGTCGCTCTCGGTGCGGCCGTTCCAGACGGCGGCGAAGGCGGACTCGAACGGGTCCTTGACCGTGTCGAAGCTGAGGTCGCCGCCGCGCGGGTCCTCAAGCAGGAATTCGTGCACGTGGATCTCGGTGTCGCCCGAGGGCTTGAGGGCATAGCCCCACTCCTCGAGCGTCTTCAGACCCATGTCCGCCAGGATGGGCAGGACGTCGGACAACGGCACGGCCGCGCCGCGACGGTACAGCTTGAAACGGAAGTTCAGAGGGCCGTCGCGGCCGGTGCGGAAGGCGCGCACGGCCACAGGTTCCCCGGCGCCGACCTCGCCCGAGGCGTTGAGCGTGTCGATGGCCTGGTAGTCGGCGACGGCCTCGGCCGCGTCATAGCGGTCGCGATAGCCGGCCCCGAAGGCGTCGGCCCAGCGGGCGCTGACCGGCCCGACCGAGACCTCTTCCACGTCGGCGGCGCGCAGGGCGCTTTCGAAACGGTCGATCCAGCTGCGGCCGGCCTCGGCGACCTCGGCGTCCAGCGCGGCCTGGTCCGGGCACGGATGGTCGCCGGGGGTCACGCCGATGATGTAGTGGATGCGGACCAGCGGCTGGTCCGACAGCTGCGGATACCAGGCGGACAGGCGGCCGCCCCAGGCGCGGGCCAGGATGGCGCCGATCCGTTCACGGACCGAGGCGTCGAAACGCTCGCGCGGGATGAAGGCCAGGACCGAGACGAAACGGTCGAACGGATCCTTGCGGGTGAAGGTCTTGATCCGCGGGCGGTCATGCAGGTGCAGGATGCCCAGGGCGATGTCGAGCAGCTCGTCCTCGGTGATCTGGAAGAGCTCGTCGCGCGGATAGTTTTCCAGAATGTTCTTCAGCCGTTTGTAGCTGTGCGTGCCTTCCAGCTTGCCCGCGCGGGCAAGCGCATTGGCGACCTTGCGGCGGATCAGCGGCACTTCCGACGCGGCCTTGTCATAGGCCTCGGCGGTGAACAGGCCGACGAAGCGGGTCTCGCCCGAGGGACGTCCGTCGGCGCCGAAACGCTTGACCCCGACATAGTCCATGTAGGCCCGGCGATGGACGCGCGAACGGACGTTGGCCTTGGCGACGGTGACCGGCTCGGACAGGTCCAGCTGGCGCTTCATCTGCTTGGTCAGAACGGCCGGTTCGGAGGCGCGGCGCAACACGGTGCGCTCGGGATCCGCCAGCACGCCCAGGCCGACGCCCGACTGGGACAGAGGAGCCTCGGCCTCGTACTCGCCGTTCTTGCCGCGCGGATAGTCGTAGTCGCGGGCGCCGAGGAAGACGAAGTGATCCGACGCCAGCCAGCGCAGGAATTCCAGGTTCTCGGCCAGAACCTCGGCGTCGACGCCCGGAGGCGAGGTTTCGAGGTGGGCGATCGAACGGCTGATCAGGTCGTTCATGGCGCCGTGATCGGTCACGGCCGAACGCACATCGGCCAGGGTCTGGGCCATGGCCTCGCCCAGGGCGTCGCGGCGCTCCTGCGGCAGGGCGTCGATGACGACGATGATCACCGAGACGCGGCCGGTCGGCCCCTCGACGATCGGGTGGAACATCGAACGGACGGTGACGCCGGCCTCGGCCAGCTCGCCCATGACGCTGTCGACCAGGAACGGCTTGTCGTTCTGGATGATGGTCAGGACGTCATAGCCGGAGATCGCGCCCTTGGCGCCGGTGTGCGGACCGACGCTGATGCGGGCCGGAGCCGCCGGATCGTGTTCGGCGACCGAACGCCACACCGTGGCCAGCAGGGCGGCGAGATCCGCGCCGTCCAGTTCCGGCGTCTCGTCGGCGGCGTAGTCTTCCAGCACCTGGGACAGGTAGGCCTTCTCGGCCGGGCCGGGCGGATGGCCGTTCGCGGCTGCGAAATTCGCCTCCAGCGCCTCCAGGTTGATCGCCTGAGGGAGCGTGGGGGCGGTGGCGCCGGACATGGACAGGTCTCGTATGGCGCGGCCCGGGCGGGCCGCCGGTTCAGAAGGCAGACTAGACCGCTCCCGCGCGGGGGCAAGGTCCGGTCAGTCGGGCGGTCCTAGGCCAGCCTGACGGCAGCGTGAACCCCCAAAAACGGCGGCGCCGGTCCTTTGCGGAGGCCGGCGCCGGTTATCGGCGATCAGTCAGAGGCGGATACGCCCTCCGGAAACGACAAGGCCGCCGAACTTGCGTTCGGCGGCCTGCTTCGGATCGGCGCCCAGGAGGGGGAGGGTTGGCGCCGATCGCTTCAACCGCGGGCTTGGGGGGGAGGGGGGCCCGCGGCGACAGAGGGGAGATAGGCGCCGCTTGTGACCAATCAAGGGCGCCCCGGCCCGTCATTCGTCCTTTATCTGCGGCGGGTTGACGCGGCGCCGTTTCGGCTTGCCGACCGGCCCTTCGGTCTCGGCGTAGGGCTCGCCGTCGCCGGACAGCAGGATGGCCATCCAGCGCGATCCCCTGAACTCGGCCAGGATGGCCATGGCCATCACCGCCAGCGGCGTGGACAGGAACATGCCGACCACGCCCCAGACCTTGCCCCAGAAGGCCAGGGCCAGCAGCACCACCACCGGATCGATGTTGGAGTTGTCGCCCTGCATGCGCGGCTGGATGAAGTTGCCGCTGATGAACAGGATCGCCTGCAGCCCGACCAGCAGCACGCCGGCCTGCCAGTAGGTCTCGAACTGCACCAGGGCGAACAGGGGCGGGACCAGGCCGGCGACGGCGCCGCCCAGCACGGGAATGAAGCAGACGATGAAGATCACGAAGGTCCAGAACTCGGCGTTCTGGAGACCGACGATCCGCATCAGCACCCAGGCGGCGGCGCAGATCATCGCCCCCGTCACGGTCTGGACCCAGATATAGCCCTCGACCCCGCCACGCACCCGCTGGAACACTTCCAGCGCCTCGCCACGAGCGGTGCGATCAGGGAACAGACCGATGATCTTGCGACGGAAGCCCGCCTGCGACGCCAGCAGGAAAGCCAGGTAGATCATCACGAAGAGCGACCCGCTCAGCACGCCCTGGGCCTGCATCGCGGCGCTGGTCAGATAGCTGCGCACATCGAGCTGGGCCAGGAGCTGCGCGGCCGTCGGCGCCGTATCGACGTTGAACAGCTGCGCCCCGTCCTTGAGGATCTGGTCGATGCGCGGGCCGATACGCGTCGTGACGCCGCTGGCTTCCGAGAAGAAGCCCGCCGCGCCGTTCACGATGAAGGCGATGGAGGCGAAAAAGATCACCACGATGAAGATCAGCGCGGTGACGCCGGCGAAGCGGTTCGGAATAGCGGTCCGGTCCTCGATGAACCGCTTCACCCCGTCGATCATGATCAACAGGAAGATGGCCATGGCCAGGGGCGTGAGGATGTCGGCCAGCCAGTAAACCACCGCGCCCACGGCGACCACGGCGAGGGCCACGAGGGCGTTGCGCGCCACGGTCGAGGTCGGAAGGGTGATCGGCGGCTTCATCGGCATATGGTCAAGGTCTCGCGAGGCGGCGTCAATCGCCCTTGAACCGCGGCGCGTGCGGGTGGAGCATGAGCGCGCCCCTCAATGCGGAGTTCCCATGACCGATACCGGCGTCTTCCTCGGCCAGTCCTCGCAGGACGGAACCGACAAGCCCGAAATCCTGCTCTATGGCCGCGCCAACCGGCACGGAGTGGTGGCCGGCGCCACCGGCACCGGCAAGACGGTGACCCTGCAGATCATGGCCCAGGGTTTTTCCGACGCCGGGGTGCCGGTCTTCTGCGCCGACGTGAAGGGCGATCTGTCGGGCATCGCCCTGCCCGGGTCGCCCAACGAGAAGCTGTTGGCGCGGGCCGCGAGCATGGGGCTGACGCTCAATCCGAAGGCCGCCCCGGTGGTCTTCTGGGATCTGTACGGCGAGAAGGGCCACCCGATCCGCACCACCGTCAGCGAGATCGGGCCGCTGCTGCTGGCCCGCATGCTGAACCTCAACGACGTGCAGGAGGGCGTGCTGTCGGTGGTCTTCCACGTGGCCGACGCCGAGGGCCTGCTGCTGCTCGACCTGGACGACCTGCGCGCCATGTTGGTCTATGTCGGGGAGAACGCCGAACGGATCGGCCGCGAGGTCGGCAATGTCGCCCCCGCCTCCATCGCCTCCATCCAGCGCGCCCTTCTCCAGCTCGAACAACAGGGCGGCAAGGCCTTCTTCGGCGAGCCCGCGCTGAAGCTGGAGGACATGATGCGCACCGGCCTGGACGGCCGGGGCCAGGTCAATGTGCTGGACGCGACCAAGCTGATGAACAGCCCGCGCCTGTACGCGGCCTTCCTGCTGTGGCTGCTGTCCGAACTGTTCGAGCAGCTGCCCGAGGTCGGCGATCCCGAGAAGCCGCGGCTGGTCTTCTTCTTCGACGAGGCCCACCTGCTGTTCAACGATACGCCGGACGCCCTGCGCGAGAAGGTCGAACAGGTCGTGCGCCTGATCCGCTCCAAGGGCGTGGGCGTCTATTTCGTCACCCAGAACCCGGCGGATATCCCCGACAGCGTCCTGGCCCAGCTGGGCAACCGTATCCAGCACGCCCTGCGCGCCTACACCCCGTCCGAGCAGAAGGGATTGAAGGCCGCGTCGGAAAGCTTCCGGCCCAATCCCGCCTTCGACACCGCCGAGGCCATCCAGGGTCTGGGCGTGGGCGAGGCCCTGGTCTCGACCCTGGACGAGAAGGGGGCGCCGAACATCGTCGGCCGCACCGCCATCCGTCCGCCCGACAGCCGCCTGGGCCCGGCCACCGACGCCGAACGGGCGCAGGTCATGGCCGCCAGCCCGGTGCGCGGGCTCTATGACACGGTGGTGGACCGCGAGTCCGCCGAGGAAATCCTCGCCGCCCGCCGGGGCGAGGCCGACCACGCCGCCGCCGAAGCCAAGCTGGCCGAGGCCCGCGCCAAGGCCGACGCGGTCGCCGCCAAGGACGCCGAGAAGGCCGCCGCCGCCCGCGAGAAGGAGCAGGCCCGCCAGCAGGCGCAGTATGAGCGCGAAGCCGCCCGCAGCCGCGCGCCGGCCCGTCGCTCAACCCGCGAGACCCCGATCGAGGCGGCGACCAAGTCGGTGTTGCGCACGGCGGGCTCGACGATCACGCGGGAACTGCTTCGCGGCCTGCTGGGCGGATTGAAGCGGCGATAGGCCGTTCACCATTCCGGTAGACGGGTTCTTTCCGCGTGCGGCCCCACAAGGGCGGCATGCGGGAGAAACTCATGCTCGAGGCGCGGCCGTACAAATGGCTCTGGATGCCGGCGACCTGGCTGATGACGCTGCTTTTGCCGGCATTCATCGTGGCCTTCGCCTCCGCCTTCCATCTGATCGATGAAGCCGCCTTCAGGCAGGCCGGACCGGCCCTGATCGGGCTGACTCCGCTGATCGGCGCCATGGGCCTGTTCAACGCGGCCGTCGCCGCGAAGGCCGGCAAGCTGACCCGGCTCGGCGTCATCGGCATCTTCTGCGGCGCGGGCCTGTCCCTCGGCGCCGGGATCATTCTGTTCCTGGGCCTGATGGGCCTGTTCTTCGCGATCCTGTTCGGCCGCTCGGCGGGGACGGATGCGGGAACCACGACGGTGCAGTTCGTCAAGGCCATGGTCCAGCAGTATCCGGGCATGGGCATGACCGTCGTCTTCGGGATGTTCTCCGGGGCCGTGGTCGGCGCGGTCGCCGCCTTCACGGCCTTCCGGCGCCGCACGGACCCGGAGCCTCTGGCGAAAGAAGAGGCCAGCTGGACCGCCGACCCGCCTGCGGGCGTTCCCTCGTTCGGCCAGCGCCGCCGCTGACGGTCAGGGGCGCGGGATCAGCCGCCACATCCGGAGCGGATGCCTGACCGCGCCCGCTTCCGCGCCGGCCGCGTCGCCCCGGCCCATGTAGAGGTCGGCGCGGACCGGGCCGCGGATGGCTGAGCCGGTGTCCAGCGCCACCACCAGCCCCTGATAACTGCCGCGCGCACCGGCCAGATTGCCGCCGTCGGCGCTGATCCAGACCAGGTCGCCGTAGCGCCAATGGGCCGGATCGACCGCGATGGCGCGGCGGGCGGGCAGGGGAACGCCCGCCGCGCCGGCGGGATCGCCGCCGTCGTCCGGGTCCAGCTTGAAGAAGATGTAGCGTGGGTTCAGCGCCATCACCGCCTGGGCCTCGGGCCCGCGATGGGCGGCCAGCCAGGCGCGGATGGCCTCGCCCGAGGTTCCGTTCTGCGGCAGCAGGCCTTGCTGCGCCATCGGACGGGCGATGCCGACGAAAGTCTGGCCGTTGTCGGCGGCGTAGGCCGCGCGGGCCTTGGACCCATCCTCGAAGGTCAGATAGCCCGAGCCCTGGATCTGCATGAAGAACAGGTCCTCAGCCCGCATCCAGGCCAGGGTCTCCGTCGGCGGCGCGGCCTCGATCTCGGCGCGGGGCGGCAGGGTCTGGCCCCGGCGCCAACCCGTGGGCGCGGCCAGTACCGGCATGTCGAAGTCGGCGTCCCGCGCATGGCGGGCGGCGTATTCCGGCGCGAAATAAGAGGTGAGCAGGCCCGGACGTCCGTCGGCGGTTTCGGCCGGAACGACGGTGAAGCCGGTCTCGAAGAAGGCGCGGGCCATGGAAGGCGTCACGGGCCGCGAGGTCTGGCGGATGTGCATGGCCCGGTCGCACTGGACGCGGGCGGCGGCGTCCCGGGCGGCGCGGCACCCATCGGCCCAGGCGTTGAAGGCCGACAGATGGTCTTCCTCGTCCCAGCCGGGCAGGGTCGCGGGACTTACGCCGCGCGGCGGTTCCGGACGCGGCGTCGGCCGGGGTTCAGGCAGTTGGGGCCGGGACGGCGCGGGGCCGCCGTCGGGTAGGGGTCTGGGGGCGACGACGGGCGGACGGGTCGCGCAAGCGGCGAGCAGGGACACCAACAGGGCGGCGGCCACCACGCCCCGCATCCGCACGGCGCGCCCGCGCTGCACGGTCAGGCCTCGGCGGGTCCGGTGCGGGCCAGCACCCAGTTGGGGTCGCTGGCGCCGAGCGTGCGTTCGAAGGTCCAGACCTCCGCGACCCGACGCTCCTCGATCTGCGGCTCGGCGGCCGAATCCACGAGCTTCACCGTGTCGCGCAGTTCGGCCAGGAAACGGACCTTGGCGATGGCGCGGTTGTCCTCGGCGGTGGCCAGTTCCAGGTCGGCGCGGGCCGGATGGATGAAATCGACCGTCGTGGTCTCTCCCCGGGCTTCGCGGGCGGCGATGCCGGCCTCGAAGGATTCCATGACCTTGGCGGTCAACAGGGGCTTGAGAGTGTCCCGGTCGCCGGCGGCGTAGGCGCGCACGATGGTCTCGTGCGCCTGGCGGGCGCCCTCGAGGAAGCGGACGGGATCAAAGGCCGGATCGCGGGCCTTGAGACCGGCGATGGAGGCCAGGGTCACGGCGTCCAGCACGCCCGGACGGTTCGCGCCCGCTTCTCCCTGGGGCGCGGCGGCCGGCGCCGGCGGCTGGGCGCGGGCGTCTTCTTCCGGCTGACGGCCGACCTTCTTGCCCAGCACATTGTAGAGCTGGAACAGCACGAAGGCCGCGATGACGGCGAAGATGACGATCTGGACCTGAACCGGCGGCACGGGCAATCCTTGAAGGGCGCCCCGGGGGACGGGCGCATGAAACGACGATTAGGGGGTCATATAGGGGCGCGCAAGGCGCGCCGCCCTACCGGTTGGGCGAGCGTCGTTGCCGCAGGGGGGCTCTCATGCTAGTCGCCGCGCCTTCCGGACAGTCGTCCGACCCACCTTCCAGACAGAACTTCCACCCATGACCGACGCTGCTCCGCCCGCCGACGCCAACCCCGCCGAGACCAACGGCCAGCCGCCCATGGGCCCGGGTTTCCGCATCGTCGCCCAGTATGTGAAGGATCTGTCCTTCGAGAACCCGAAGGCGCCGGACAGCCTGCGCATCGACGGCAAGCCGGCGATCGACATGGGCGTCGAGATGAACGCCCAGGGCCGCCAGGACGGTCTGTTCGAAGTCGAGCTGCGCCTGTCGATCAAGGCCACCACCGACGCCATGACCGTGTTCAACGTCGAACTGCAATACGGCGGCCTGTTCGCCCTGCAGGGCGTGGCCGAGCAGGACATCGAGCCGCTGCTGCTGATCGAATGCCCGCGCTACCTGTTCCCGTTCGCCCGCGAGATCATCGCCCGCGCGACCTCGGACGGCGGCTTCTATCCGCCCTTCATGCTGGACCCGATCGACTTCGCGTCCATCTACGTCGCCCGCCAGCAGCAGATCGCCCGCGGCCCGGCCGACAGCGGCCAGGCGTAATCGACGAACCTATCGGGAGGGGCGGGTCCCGCCCGTCCTCAAGCAGCAGGCGACCGCGTCGCCTGCGATAGGGCGCTAAAAATGGAGGCGTTCGTCAGGCGGCGGACGCCTTTTCCACGTCCAGTCCATAGGCTTCCCACAGGGACTGGTCCTTCAGGGTCGCCTTGAGGAAGGCCAGGTGGGCGGCGCGTTCCTCGGGCGTCGAGCGCGGCTCCAGCGGACGCGGGCGGGCGCCGTGGGCGGCGACGGCCACCGGACCGCCGGCGACGGTGACCCGGGCCGACGACAGGTCCAGCCGGCGTTCCTTGCCACCGCGCAGCTCCAGATAGACCTCGGCCAGCAGGCGGGCGTCGATCAGGGCGCCGTGGAAGGTCCGGTCGGCCAGGCTGACCTTGAAGCGCTTGCACAGGGCGTCCAGCGAGTTGGGCATGCCCGGGAATTTCTTCTGGGCCAGCTGGAGGGTGTCGATCCAGCGGGTCTCCTCGATCAGCGGATGGCCGCAGCGATTGTACTCGTGGTCGATGAAGTTGCGGTCGAACTGGGCGTTGTGGGCGATCACCGGCGCGTCGCCGATGAAGGCGGCCAGATCGGCGACGATCTGGGCGAATTTCGGCGCGTCCTTGACCTTGTCATCGGTGATGCCGTGCACCCGGATGGCGTCCGGCGGGATCAGCCGCTCAGGGTTCACCAGGGTGTGGTAGGTCCGGCCGGTCGGCAGCAGATCCATGATCTCGATGCAGCCGACCTCGATCAGCCGGTCGCCCGTCCTCGGATCAAAGCCGGTGGTTTCGGTGTCGAGAACGATTTCGCGGGACATGACCCCTTAATGGGGGCGTTCGGCGGCTTTCGGAAGACCGCGACGGGGCGGGGTCCAGTCTTGGGACAGAACCATCCCCACGATTTCATCCACCCGGGCTCGCGCCGCCTCCAGCCCCTCGCCGGTGTCGATCACGAAGTCGGCGCGGCGGCGTTTCTCGACGTCCGGCATCTGGCGCGACAGGATGGCCTCGAACCGTTCGCGCGTCATGCCGGGGCGGGCCAAAACCCGTTCGGCCTGAACGGAGGCGGGGGCCGAGACCACCACCACCGCATCGACGGCGGCGTCTCCGCCGGTCTCGAACAGCAGGGGAATGTCCAGCACGGCCAGTTTGACGCCCCGAGCCTCGGCGGCCTCCAGATCCTCGATCCGTCCCTTCAGGACCAGCGGATGGACGATGGCTTCCAGCCGGCGGAAAGCCTGATCGTCCCGGCCCAACGCCTCGGCCAGCCGGACCCGATCGACGGCGCCGTCCGCCACGACGCCGGGAAAAGCCTCGTCGACAGGCGCGACCGCCGCCCCGCCCTGGGCATAGAGCCGATGAACGGCCTCGTCGGCGTTCCAGATCAGGGCGCCATGGTCGGCGAACATGGCGGTTGTCGTCGACTTGCCCATGCCGATGGAGCCGGTCAGGCCGAGCACGATCATGGCTCGCCCTCCAGCACCCGCAGCGCGATCCGCCGCACATCGACATCGGGCGGTTGGATCCCGAACCAGGCCTCAAATGATGGCCGCGCTTGGCCGATCAACATGGCCAGGCCGTCCACGACCGTCAGGCCACGCGCTTGCCCCGCCGCCAGGAAGGGGGTCATCAACGGTCGATAGGTCATGTCCATCAGCACCGCGTCATCCCGCAGAGCCTCGAGGTCGATCGCAGGGCGAATACTCAACGCATTGACGACCAGAGCGGCCTCCTCCAGCGCGCCAGCATCGACCACCGTCACGCCCAGATCGTCCGCCAGCGCCCGCGCCCGCTCAGCCGTCCGGTTCAGCACCCCGACCTCGGCGCCAGCCGCCTTGAGCGCCGCCACCGCCGCCCGCGCCGCGCCGCCCGCGCCCAGCACGACTATCTGCCGACCGGGCACGTCCAGCAGCGGCGCCTGTTCGGCCAATGCGGCCATCAATCCTTCGCCGTCCGTGCTGTCGGCCTGGATGCGGCCCCCCTCGAACAGCAGCAGATTGGCCGCTCCACAGGTCGCGGCCGTCGGCTCGATCTCATCCGCCAACGACAGGGCAAGCTCCTTGAACGGAGCCGTCACGTTCAGGCCGCGCAAACCGCCTCGGCGTCCCCAGTCCATGAGGGCCTTGAACTGATCCGCGTCCCCGGGACCGTAGCTGCCATAGTGGGCGTCAATCCCTGCCGCCTTTATCCAGGCGGAGTGGATGAACGGGCTCAGCGAGTGGGTGACCGGTTGGCCGACGATGCCGATGTCCACTGTCATGCCCGCAGCACCCCGGCCCGGCGCAGCTCGGTTAGCACCGGCCACAGGGGCATGCCCAGGACTGTGAAATAGTCGCCGTCGATGCGGTCGAAGAGCTGGGAGCCCATACCTTCAAGCTTGTACGAACCGACGCTGGACAGAAGGCTTTCGCCCTCACGGTCCAGATAGGCGTCCAGGAAGGCGTCCGAAAACACCCGCACCTGCATCAAGGCCGTATCGACGCCGGACCAGACGATCTGGCCGTTGCGGGCCAAGGCCGCGCCGGAATGGAGCGCATGGGGCCTGCCGCGCATGGCCGAAAGGCGGGCGCGGGCCTCATCCAGCGAGCGGGCCTTGGAGATCAGGCCGCCGTCGAAGGCCAGGGTCTGGTCGGCGCCCAGAACCCAGGCGTCCGGGTCGTGGCGGGAAACCGCCAACGCCTTGACCCGGGCCAGTTCGACCGCCAGGCCGGCGGCGTCGGCCGGGTCGTGCACCGCCTTGACCGCATCCTCGTCCACATCGGCGACCTGGACCGAGAAGGGTACGCCGGCGCCCTCCAGCATGGCGCGGCGAGCGGCGCTCTTGGACGCCAGGATCAGTCGTTCGGATCGCTTTACCATGAGGCGGCCGCCCGCTTGGTGCGGCGCTCATTGAGCACATTGATGATAGCCGCGGCGGTCTCCTCGACCGAGCGGCGGGTCACGTCGATGACCGGCCACCCCCGCCGTTCGAAGGCCCGGCGCGCCTTGACCGTCTCCTCGCGCACGGCGTCGTGGTCGATGTAGGCCGAGGCGTGGCCGGCGTTCAGGCCATCGAGGCGGTTGCGGCGAATCTGCACCAGCCGGTCGGGTGAGACGGTCAATCCGATGACCAGGGGATTCTTGAGGGCGACGAGGCGCTCTCCGTCCTCCTGGCCCGGCACCAGAGGAACATTGGCCGCGCGGATGCCGCGGTGGGCCAGGTAGATACAGGTCGGGGTCTTGGAGGTCCGGCTGACCCCGCACAGGACCACATCGGCGGTCTCGAGCTGTTCCGTGGCGCCCTGACCGTCATCGTGGGCCATGGCGAAGTCCAGGGCGGCGATGCGGTCGAAATACTCGGAGCTCAGGGCGTGCTGGGCGCCCACGCGAGGCGCCAGGGCCGCGCCGAGATAGCGGGACAGCACGGTCTCCAGCGGATCCAGGGCCGCGATCTGGGGCATGTCGAGACGGCGGCAGCCCTCCTCGAGCTGTTCGCGCAGCTCGCGGTCGACCAAGGTGTGCAAAACCACGCCGGGCGCGGCGGCGATCTCTTCCAGAACCCGCTCCATCTGCCGGTCTGAGCGCACCAGGGCGTAGATGTGCTCAATGGGGATGACGCCGTCGAAGCGCGCCACCACGGCCTTGGCCATGGCGTTCAGGGTCTCGCCGGTGGAGTCAGAGACCAGGTGGACGTGGAAATAGGTGGCCAGGCGCGAGGCCCCGGCGGGACGACCCGGATTCATCGGACAGGACTCATTGGGATAACGGGTCCATGGCGCGCGGACTCCTGTGGACGGGACGGGGCGCCGTTCCGTGCGGCCCGGGCGCCGATCTCTATAGCTTTCCCCGGTGAAGGCGGCGAGCGGGGATGACGGTGGAGCAGCATCCCGGTCCTGCACCCGGTTCTCCACCGGCCGATCCGGTCACGGGGTTCGCTTGTGGAGGAACCGGAGTCACCCGAACCGGCGCCCAGGCCCGCCGGCCGCTCAAATGCCCGAAAAGGCCCGATGTTAAGGTCTTGTTAAGGGTTATCCCCGGTATCGACAGGGCGGACCGGGTCTGTCGATCAGCCTGTGACTGAATGCGGACAACCGCTCCGCAGACGGTGCATTTCACCCGATTGTCCCCGCCATCCCCCGCCCTAGCCACTTCCTTCAACCCTTAAATCAATTCGATTTATAAGAAGGGGAGGGGTGCGACACGGGTCGGGCTTGAGCCTGTCCTCGCCCCCCGGTAAGCCGACGGTCACATGACGACCTCCCCCGACACTCCGCTGTTCCTCAAGGCCCTCGCCGGAGAGACGACGTCTCGTCCGCCGGTGTGGTTCATGCGTCAGGCCGGGCGATACCTGCCGGAGTACCGGGCGCTGAGAGCGACGACCCCGGGCTTCATCGAGTTCTGCCACGATCCGGAGAAGGCCGCCGAGGCGACCCTGCAGCCGATGCGCCGGTTCGGCTTCGACGCCGCCATCGTGTTCGCCGACATCCTGCTGATCCCCCGGGCGCTCGGCCAGGACGTCTGGTTCGAGGCCGGCGAAGGGCCTCGGCTGGGCGCCATGCCGTCGGTCGAAGCCATGCGGGACAAGGCCGAGGGCGCGGGCGAGGCCCTGAACTCCATCGGACAGACCCTGTCGCTGGTGCGTGAGCAGCTGGATCCGTCCAAGGCCCTGATCGGCTTCGCGGGCGCGCCGTGGACAGTGGCGACCTATATGCTGGACGGTGAAGCCCGGACGATCGGCAAGGGCGAACGGGCCCAGGCCCGGACCTACGCCTATGCCGAACCGGAAAAGGTCGCGGGCGTCCTGGACGTGCTGGTCGAGGCCACGGCCCATTATCTGAAGATGCAGGCGGACGCCGGGGCGCAGACGCTCAAGATCTTCGAGAGCTGGGCCGAGGGCCTGCCGGACGATCTGTTCGAGACCCTGGTCTTGCAGCCGCACATCAAGCTGGTGAAGCGAGTGCGCGAACTGGGCGTGACCACGCCCCTGATCGGTTTCCCCCGTGGCTCGGCGGCGCTGGCGGAACGCTATGCGCATGAAGTCGCGGTGCAGGGCGTGGCCCTGGACACCGCCTGCCCGTTGCCGCTCGGACAACGGGTCCAGAAGATCAAGACTATCCAGGGCGCGCTGGATCCCCTGCTTCTGCGCGCCGGCGGACCGTTGCTGGACCGTCGGGTGGATCAGCTGCTGGAGGCGTGGGGACAAGGACCGTGGATCTTCAACCTCGGCCACGGAATCCTGCCGGACGTGCCGATCGCCCATGTCGAGCAGGTGCTGAAACGGATCGGCGCGCAATGACAGGGATGAAGGGCCGCCGCATCGCCGTCGTCCTGTTCAATCTGGGCGGGCCGGACGATCAGGCTTCGGTGAAGCCCTTCCTGTTCAACCTGTTCAACGACCCGGCCATCATCGGCCTGCCGGGCTTCGCGCGCACGCCGCTGGCGAAGCTGATTTCCAGTCGCCGCGAGAAGACGGCCCAGGCCAACTACGCGCTGATGGGCGGAGGTTCGCCCCTGCTGCCTGAGACTCGGAAACAGGCCGATGCGCTGGCGGCCGCCCTGGGCCGCCGTCTGCCGCAGGACGAGGTCCAGGCCTTCGTCGCCATGCGCTACTGGTCGCCGCTGACCGAGGAGACCGCCGCCGACGTGGCCGTCTTCGGGCCGGACGAGATCGTGCTGCTGCCGCTCTACCCGCAATTCTCGACCACGACGAGCGAGAGCTCGCTGAAGGCCTGGAACGCCGCCTATGCCGGATCCGGCGTGGTGCGCACGGTGTGCTGCTGGCCCCAGGCCCGGGGCTGGGTCGAGGCCCAGGCCGAGGCGATCCGGGGCAAGCTCGCCGAGGCGGGAAACCAGCCGATCCGGGTGCTGTTCTCCGCCCACGGCATTCCGGAAAGCCTGGTCGAGAAGAAGGGCGATCCCTACCAGGAGCAGGTGGAATCGACCTGCGCCGCCGTGGCGGCCGCGGCGGGTCTGACCGACTGGTCCGTCTGCTATCAAAGCCGCGTCGGGCCGATGAAATGGCTGGGGCCGTCGACCATTGAGGCCATTGAACAGGCGGCGAAGGACGGCGTCGGCGCGGTGGTCGCGCCCATCGCCTTCGTCTCCGAACACGTCGAGACCCTGGTCGAGCTGGACATCGAATACGGCGAGCTGGCGCACAAGCTCGGCGTGGTTCCCTATCTGCGCGTTCCGGCGGTCGGGGTGACCGAGGCCTTCATCGACGGATTGGCCGAGGCGGCCGTCGGCGCGCTTGCGCGAACCGGCGTCGCGCCGCACGGTCCGGGCTGCCGCGCGGACTGGAAGGCCTGTCCGCGCACCTGCGACCGGAGAGCGGCGTGAACTGGTACGACCTGGCCCGCGGCCTGCACATCCTGGCGGTGATCGCCTGGATGGCGGGCATGCTCTTCCTGCCCCGCCTCTACGCCTATGACGCCGAACAGAACGGCAAGGCCGAACCGCTGAAAAGCGAGATGCAGGCTCTGCTGCGGATCTGGCAGGGGCGGCTGCTGCGCATCATCGTCAACCCGGCCATGGTGCTGGCCTTCGTCTTCGGCGGTTGGCTGCTTTGGTTGCGCAGTGGGGAGGGCGCGGACTGGAGCTTCGTCCACCAGCCATGGATGATCACCAAGCTGATCGGGGTCTTCCTGCTGGCCGGCTGGCACGGCTTCCTGGCCGGGCAGAGGAAGAAGATCGCGGCCGGGACCTCGAAATACTCGGGCCGGTTCTGGCGCATGACCAACGAAATCCCCTTCGTCCTGGCCATCATCATGGTGTTGTCGGTGACGACGGAGTGGACGTTCGGTTGAGGCCCCGCTTGACCTGACCCCCGGAACCATGGTTTCGCTGGTCGCGAACCGATCCTGGCGTTTCGCCGGACGGTCCCTCTCTCAAAGCGATGCCTGCCGGATCGACCCTGCGGGACTCCATCGCCCTTCCTGCCGGCCGCAAGGCCAGACATCGCCAGCCTGACCCGACCTCGCCCCGGCGAGCGCCCGGGCGCGCATGCCAGAAGACGAATTCCCATGACCGACGTCCGCGACACCGATCCGACCTCGCCCGAGACCGAAACCTTCGACGAGCCGTCGAACGAGGTCTCCGCCGCCGACCTGCCGATGGTCGACCAGGAGGCCGATGAAGACGAAGATGACGACGGCGAGCCGATCGTTCCCAACGGCCGCATCACCCTGGCCGAGCTCAACGAGAAGACGCCGGCCGACCTGGTCGCCTTCGCCGAGGGGCTGGAGGTCGAGAACGCCTCCAACCTGCGCAAGCAGGACCTGCTGTTCGCCATCCTGAAGGCCCTGGCCGACGAGGAAGTCGAGATCATCGCCGACGGCGTGCTCGAGATCCTTCCGGACGGCTTCGGCTTCCTGCGCAGCCCGGACGCCAACTATCTTCCGGGCCCGGACGATATCTATGTCTCGCCGTCGCAGATCCGCCGCTTCGGCCTGCGCTCGGGCGACACCATTCACGGCGCCGTCCGCGGCCCGCGCGAGGGTGAGCGCTACTTCGCCCTGCTGAAGGTCGACACCATCAATCTCGAAGACCCCGAGATGGTGAAGACCAAGGTCCTGTTCGACAACCTGACCCCGCTCTATCCGGAAGAGCGGATCCACATGGAGATCCAGGACCCGACCCTGAAGGACCGTTCGGGCCGGGTGATCGACATCGTCGCCCCGCTCGGCAAGGGCCAGCGCTGCCTGATCGTCGCCCCGCCGCGCGTCGGCAAGACGGTCATGCTGCAGAACATCGCCAAGTCGATCGAGCGCAACCACCCGGAAGTCTTCCTGATCGTCCTGCTGATCGACGAGCGCCCGGAAGAAGTGACGGACATGCAGCGCACGGTGAAGGGCGAGGTCATCGCCTCGACCTTCGATGAGCCGGCCACCCGCCACGTCGCCGTCGCCGAGATGGTGATCGAAAAGGCCAAGCGCCTGGTCGAGCACAAGAAGGATGTCGTCATCCTGCTGGACTCGATCACCCGCCTGGGCCGCGCCTACAACGCCACCGTCCCGTCGTCGGGCAAGGTCCTGACCGGGGGTGTCGACGCCAACGCCCTGCAGCGTCCCAAGCGCTTCTTCGGCGCGGCGCGGAATGTGGAGCAGGGGGGCTCGCTGACCATCATCGCCACCGCCCTGATCGACACCGGCTCGCGGATGGACGAGGTCATCTTCGAAGAGTTCAAGGGCACCGGTAACTCGGAAATCGTCCTGGACCGGAAGGTCGCTGACAAGCGCATCTTCCCGGCCATCGACGTGCTCAAGTCCGGCACCCGCAAGGAAGACCTCATCACCCCGAAGGACCAGCTGGCCAAGACCTATGTCCTGCGCCGCATCCTCAACCCGATGGGCCCGCAGGACGCGATCGAGTTCCTGCTCGACAAGCTGCGCCAGTCCAAGAACAACGGCGACTTCTTCCAGTCGATGAACACCTGAGCCGCAGCCGCGGCACGGAATCGAGTAGGGCCCCGGAGCGATCCGGGGCCCTTTCTGTTTTGAGGGATCGGCTGGTACAGCTTTGGTATGAGAACGGGCCAATGGCGAAACGCAGCGACTTTGACCTGTATGGTGATGGTTGGCGCTTGCGTCTCCAACTCCGAGGCAGCCCCGTCGACGTGGACCGCCAAGGACGTCCTGAGAAGGCTGGACCTGACGACCTTCAGGAACTCGACAGCCCAATCGCGTGAGAACGGGCGTCGCTATCCGGCCGATTTTGGCTTCACGCAGTTCTCCGGGAGCGGCGCGGATGACGCGATGGCGGAGGCCGTCGGAGATCAACCATGGGAGTTGGGTCTCTGGATCATCCGTCGGGACAAGACGGGCGTCATCGCCTGCTTCAGCGACGTCGCGCGGAATGGTGGGACCTATCGGGCGACGTCGGCGGTCCGCATCGTCGCCGACGGCGCGACTGGGTTCCGCGTAGCAGCGGATGATCTGGTGGAAGCCTCCTGCCCGCCCCAGCCGGGGCAGGGCTAGGCCTATGGGATTAGCAGCGTCGAACCCGTCGTCTTCCGACCTGCCAGCGCCTCGTGCGCCTGCCGCACCTCCGCCAGCGGGAAGGTCTGGCCGATTTCAACCTTGACCGCGCCGGAGCGGATCACCTCGAACAGGGCGGCGGCGCTGGCGTCCAGCTCTTCGGTCGTCGCGACATAGTCGAACAGGGTCGGGCGGGTGACGTAGAGCGAGCCGCCGCGCGACAGGCGCAGCGGGTCGAACGGCGGGACCGGGCCTGAGGCGTTACCGAACAGGACCAGGGTCCCGCGCCGCTTCAGACTGGCCAGCGAAGACTCGAAGGTGGACTGGCCGACGGAGTCATAGGCGACAGCGACGCCGCGGCCGGCGGTGAGGTCCCTGACCCGGGCGGCGACGTCCTCGCGATCGTAGAGAACGATATGATCACTGCCATGGGTGCGGGCGAGGGCGGCCTTGGCCTCCGAGCCTACCGTGCCGATGACGGTCGCGCCGAGTGACTTGGCCCATTGGGCCAGGATCAGCCCGACGCCGCCGGCTGCGGCGTGGAGCAGGATCTCGTCGCCCTGTTTCACGTGAAACGCCCGACGGACCAGGAACTCGGCGGTCATCCCCTTGAGCATGACGGCGGCGGCGGTTTCCAGGCTGATGTCGTCCGGCACGGCGACCGCCGCGGTCTCGGGCAGGACGTGGAACTGCGCATAGGCGCCGACCGGGGCGGTGGCGGTGGCGACCCGGTCGCCGACCTGGAACCGGGTGACGCCGTCGCCGATCGCCTCGACCGTTCCCGCCGCCTCGCGGCCGAGACGGGAGGGGAGAGGCAGGGGATAGAGGCCGGTGCGCTGATAGATGTCGATGAAGTTCAATCCGACGGCGGCGTGGCGGATCAGGATCTCGCCGGGGCCGGGGGAGGGCACGGGGACCTCGACCAGATCCAGCACGTCCGGCCCTCCGGTGCGGTCGAAGCGGACGGCCTGCTGGGTCGAGGGGAGGGCCATGAGCGGGTTCCTTTTCGCGGCCGGATCGGCCTAAGACTGTGTTGTTCAGATTGGAGCGATCCCATGAAAATCAATGTCGAGATCGACTGCACCCCGGCCGAAGCGCGGGCCTTCATGGGGCTGCCGGATGTGGCCCCGCTGAACGAGCATCTGGTCGATGAGATGAAGAAGCGGATGGACGACAACATCTCGGCGATGCAGCCCGACGAACTGATGAAGACCTGGACCAGCTTCGGCCTGCAGGCCCAGGACCAGTTCCGTCGTTTGATGGAAAGCGCGGTCAAGCCGTAGCCTCCGAATGACCGACACCGTCTTCGCCCTCGCCACCCCGCCCGGACGGGGGGCCATCGCCATCGTGCGATTGAGCGGTCCCGCGACCGACGCCGCCCTAGCCGCGCTCGGCGCGCCGGGCCTGAAGGCGCGGATGGCCGCTTTGCGGACCCTGACGCACGGGGGGCGGACCATCGACCAGGCGCTGGTGCTGCGCTTTCCGGGGCCGAACTCCTACACCGGCGAGGACTGCGCCGAACTGCATCTGCACGGCGGCCGAGCGGTGGTCGAAGCGGCGAGCGCGGCGTTGGTCGCGTTGGGTCTTCGCCCGGCCGATCCGGGCGAGTTCACCCGCCGGGCTTTCGAGAACGGACGGATGGATCTGGCCCAGGCCGAGGCGGTCGCGGACCTGATCGACGCCGAGACCACGGCCCAGGCGGCGCAGGCGCTCGGTCAGCTGGACGGCGCCCTGGGCGCGGCCTACGCCAGTTTCCGCCGCGACCTGCTCAAGGCGCTGGCCCTGGTCGAGGCCGAGATCGACTTTCCGGACGAGGAGGTGCCGGACAATCTGGCGCGGACCGCGGGGCCGGTGCTGGACGGACTGATCGTCGACCTGAAAGCCGCCCTGGCGGATTCGGGTCGGGGCGAGCGGGTGCGCGAGGGCTATCGCATCGTCCTGATCGGCGAAACCAATGCCGGCAAGTCATCGCTGTTCAATGCGCTGGTGGCGCGCGAGGCGGCCATCGTCACGCCGATCGCCGGGACGACGCGCGACGTGCTGGACGCCGACCTGATCATCGGCGGCTATGCCGTGACCCTGTCGGACACGGCGGGCTTGCGCGATAGCGAAGACGTGGTCGAGGCCGAGGGCGTCCGCCGGGCGCGGGTCCGGGCGGAACAGGCCGAACTGCGGCTGTGGGTCCGGGCGCCGGGAGACGCTGCCGGCGTGGCGGTGGACTATGTCCGGCCCGGCGACCTGCTGGTTCTGACCAAGGCGGATATCGATCGGCCGGCCGCTTCTCCAGATCGCGAGGCTCTGGTCGTCAGCACCGTGACGGGGGAGGGGATGGCGGCGCTGGATGACTGGATCGCAGCGCGCCTGGCGCGCGATCTGTCCGGCGCGGACTTCCCGGCGGTGACGCGGGAACGGCACCGGCGGCGTCTTGAGGAGGCTTTGGCGTCCGTCGAGGCCGGGCGGCGCGCGCTGGATATCGCCCCCGAGATGGCCGGCGACGACCTGCGTCGGGCGGCGGATGCGCTGGCCCGGGTGACCGGCGCCATCGGAGTCGAGGACATTCTGGGCGAGGTGTTCTCGACCTTCTGCATCGGGAAATGATCTGTTTCACGTGAAACACGCCGCCGACTCCGGTGGCGAAAGGGGGCGTTTTCGACTATGTCCCCGCGATGAACTCCTTCGACGTCATCGTCATCGGCGGCGGCCACGCCGGCTGCGAAGCCGCCGCCGCATCCGCGCGGACCGGCGCGCGCACCCTGCTGCTGACCCAGAAGCTCGAGACCATCGGCGAGATGAGCTGCAACCCGGCCATCGGCGGTCTGGGCAAGGGCCATCTGGTGCGCGAGATCGACGCCCTGGACGGCGTCATGGGCCGGCTGGGCGATGTGTCCGGCATTCAGTTCCGCCTGCTGAACCGCTCCAAAGGGGCGGCGGTGCAGGGGCCGCGCAGCCAGATTGACCGCCGCCTGTACCGCGAGGCCATGCAGGCCGAACTGGCCCAGACCCCGAACCTGACCCTGATGGCCGGTACGGCCGAAAGCCTGACCCTCGACGGCGGCCGGGTGTCGGGCGTGACGACGGGCGAGGGCGTGACCCTGTCGGCGGCCGCGGTCGTGCTGACGACCGGCACCTTTCTGAACGGGGTGATCCACAAGGGTGACCAGCGCATTCCGGCGGGCCGCCACGGCGAAGCGCCGTCCACCGGACTGGCCGCCGACCTGTACGGCGCCGGCCTCATGATGGGGCGGCTGAAGACCGGCACGCCGGCGCGGCTGGACGGACGGACCATCGGCTGGGACCGGCTGGAGAGCCAGGCGGCGGACGACGAGCCCGTCCCGTTCAGCTTCCTGACCGACCGGATCGACGTGCCGCAGATCACCTGCGGCGTGACCCATACGACCGAGGAAACCCACCGGATCATCGCCGAGAACCTGGGCGAAAGCGCTGTCTACGGCGGCCACCTGTCGGGGCGGGGCCCTCGCTACTGCCCGTCCATCGAGGACAAGGTGGTGCGGTTCGCCGACAAGACCTCGCACCAGATCTTCCTGGAGCCCGAGGGTCTGGACGACCCGACCGTCTATCCGAACGGCATCTCGACCTCGGTGTCCGACGCGACCCAGCTGGCCTTCCTGCGCACCATTCCGGGGCTGGAGCAGGTTGAGGTGTTCCGTTTCGGCTACGCCATCGAATACGACTATGTCGATCCGCGCGAACTGACCGCGGCACTGGAGGTCAAGAAGCGGCCCGGCCTGTATCTGGCAGGGCAGATCAACGGCACGACCGGCTATGAGGAGGCGGGCGCCCAGGGGCTGATCGCCGGACTGAACGCCGCCCGCGCCGCCGCCGATTCCGATCCGCTGATCCTCGGCCGGGACCAGGCCTATATCGGGGTGATGATCGACGACCTGGTCACCAAGGGTGTGACCGAGCCCTACCGCATGTTCACCAGCCGGGCGGAGTACCGGCTGACCCTGCGCGCCGACAACGCCGACCAGCGGCTGACGCCGATCGGCGTCGAGGCCGGAATTGTCGGACCGGAGCGGGCCGCGGCCTTCGCGCGGAAAGCGGCGGCGCTGGCCGAGGCCGCCGCTGTTTCACGTGAAACGCGGTTCACGCCCAAGGAGGCGGGGGAGCTGGGGATCAAGGTCAACGCCGACGGGCAGCGCCGGTCGATCTGCGACCTGCTGTCCTTCCCGGACGTAACGCTGGCGACCTTCGAGAGCGTTCGGCCCGAGATTCGGGACTGGCCCCGCCAGGTGCGCGAGCAGATCGAGATCGATGCGGGCTACGCCGGCTATCTGGACCGCCAGGCGGCTGACGCTGAGGCCCTGCGCCGGGAAGAGGCGCTGGCCCTGCCGGTGGACCTCGATTACGCCGTGATCGGCGGGCTTTCCAATGAAGTCCGCGAGAAGCTGTCCATGGTCCAGCCGCGCACCCTCGGTCAGGCCGGGCGGATCGAGGGCATGACCCCGGGCGCCCTGACGGCGCTGTTGTCCCATGTGAAGAAGGCGCCCAAGCCTTTCGGAGTCGCGGCGTGAGTAATTATGATGCGGCGGCCTTCCAAGCGGAGTTCAACGCCACCCCGGCCCAGATGGGCGACCTGCAGCGGTTCATCGATCGGCTGACCGAGGCCAATGCGGTGATGAACCTGATCGGCCCGGACACCCTGCCGGACATTTGGAGCCGGCATATTCGCGACTCCGCCCAGCTGCTGGACCTGGCGCCCGAGGCGAAGATGTGGGCCGACCTCGGCGCCGGGGCGGGCTTCCCCGGCGTGGTGCTGGCGATCATGCTGAAGACTGAACAGAAGAGCCACGTCTGGCTGATCGACAGTCTCGGCAAACGCTGCCGTTTCCTGCAAGAGGTGGTCGACGCCCTGTCCCTTCGTGCAACCGTGATCAACGGCCGGGCCGAGGAGAATGCGGTCACCGTCGAGGTGGTCACGGCCCGCGCGGTGGCTCCGATGGAGAAGCTCCTGGGCTATGCACAGCCTTATCTACAACGCGGTGCGCGCGGACTGTTCCTGAAGGGGGAAAAGGCCGAGGTTGAGGTGGCCGAGGCCCGCAAGGTCTGGCAATTCAAGAGCGACCTCTCCGTCTCGCGCAGCGACCCGCGCGGCCGTATCGTATCTGTCCGTGGAATTAGCCGTGTCAAAAACTGGTAAGACCCGCGTTCTGGCCGTTTCCAACCAGAAGGGCGGGGTCGGCAAGACGACCACGGCGATCAACCTGGGCACGGCCTTGGCCGCGATCGGCGAGAAGGTGCTGATCGTCGACATGGATCCGCAGGGCAATGCGTCCACGGGTCTGGGTGTTCCACGTGAAACACGCCGGGTGACCATCTACGACGTCATCGTGGACGGCCGCTCCGTCGATGATTCCGCCGTCCAGACCTCGGTGCCGGGGCTGCACATCATTCCCGCTGACGCGGACATGTCAGGGGTCGAGATCGAACTGAGCCAGGCGGATCGCCGCTCCTTCCGGCTGCGCGATGCGTTGGCGGGGCAGGGGAAGGACGGTCAGACCCGGTATGACTATGTCCTGATCGACTGCCCGCCGTCGCTGAACCTGCTGACGCTGAACGCCATGGCCGCCGCCGACGCCGTGCTGGTGCCGCTGCAGTGCGAGTTCTTCGCGCTGGAAGGTCTGACACAGCTGATGAAGACGGTGGACATGGTGCGCCAGAGCCTGAACCCGTCGCTGGAGATCCAGGGCCTGGTCCTGACCATGTACGACCGCCGCAGCGCCCTGTCGGGCCAGGTGGCGAACGACGTGCGCGCTCACTTCGGCGAAAAGGTCTATGACGCCGTCATTCCGCGCAATGTGCGGGTCGCCGAGGCGCCGTCCTTCGGCAAGCCCGCGCTGATCTACGACCTGAAATGCGCCGGCAGCCAGGCCTATCTGCGGCTGGCGCGCGAGGTGGTGGCGCGCGAGCGGAAACGCCGCCTGCAAGTTGCCGCCTGAATAATTAGAAGAACGGAATCAGTATCTTGAGCGAACGTCAGCGCGGCCTGGGCCGGGGATTGTCGGCCCTTCTGGGAGAACAGGCCGGAGAGGCGGTGCCGGTCGATGGCACGGCGACGCCCGCGGGGGTTCGTCTGGCGCCGATCGAGAGCCTGAAGCCCAATCCGGACCAGCCGCGCAAGATCTTCACGCCGGACATCCTTGAGGAACTGGCCGCCTCGATCCGCGACAAGGGCGTGCTTCAGCCCATCCTGGTGCGCTCGCAGCCCGGCGAGGACGGCGTCTGGCAGATCATCGCCGGCGAACGCCGCTGGCGCGCCTCGCAACTGGCCCGTCTGATCGAGGTGCCGATCGTCGTGCGCGAGATGGACGACGTCGAGGTGTTCGAGGTCGCCATCATCGAGAACGTCCAGCGCGCGGACCTGAACCCGCTGGAAGAGGCCGACGCCTACCGCCAGCTGATGGAGCGCTTTGGCCGCACCCAGGACGCGGTGGCGGGCATCGTCGGCAAGAGCCGCAGCCATGTCGCCAACACCTTGCGCCTGCTGCAGCTGCCCGAAGAAGTGCTGTGGTACGTGCGGCACGGCAAGATGAGCGCCGGCCACGCCCGGGCCCTGGTGGGATCGCCCAATGCGGTCGAGCTGGCCAATGAGATCGTCAACGGCGGGCTGAACGTCCGTCAGGCCGAGGCGCTGGCGCGCCGCGCCGCCGAAGGACCCAAGCCGGTCAAGGCGAAGGCCGTGCGCGCCGACGGCGAGGGCTCGGCCGACGTGGCCGCGCTGGAGCAGGATCTGGCCGACGCCCTGGGCCTGAAGGTCCAGCTGGTCGACAAGGACGGCAAGGGCGAGATCACCATCCGCTACGGCACGCTGGAACAGCTGGATGACCTGTGCCGTCGCCTGATGCGCGGCTGAGATGACGGATCCGGTCGAGGCGGCGGCCGAGGCGATCATCGGCCTCTACAGTCGGCACGCCGACGACTGGGCCCGGATACGGGACGGATTGCCGACGGCGGACGAGCGCCCCCATCTCGAACGCTACGCGGCGGTCTTGCCCGAGGGCGCGGAGGTGCTGGACCTGGGGTGCGGCTCCGGGCGGCCGATCGGGGAGTGGCTGATCGGGCGGGGGTTCCGCCTGACGGGCGTCGACGCCTCGCCGGGTCTGATCGCGCGCTGCCGGGCCGCCTTTCCGGAGCATGAGTGGCGGGTGGACGACATGCGCGGGCTCGATCTGGGCCGACGGTTTGATGGCGTTCTGGCCTGGTTCAGCGCCTTTCATCTGACGGCGGAGGCTCAAGGCGCGATGGCGGCGGTCTACGCCCGGCACCTGCGGCCAGGCGGCGCGCTCATGTTCATCGGAGGATCTGAACGGGGCGTGGCCATGGGCGAATGGATGGATCAGCCCCTGTACCACGCCAGCCTGGAGCCCGCGGAGTATCGCGCCGGGCTGGAACGGGCCGGGCTGGTCGATATCGGGGAGGTGGCGCTCACACCCGATCATGATGAGGGCGCAAGGGTCTGGACGGCGCGCATGAGCATGTCAGACTGAGGCCATGACCGACAAGCCGACCAACCCGACCGCTGAAGCGATGAAGAAGGCCCTGGCCGCCAAGAAGGCCGGGGGCGGCGCCGCCCCGTCCGCCGGCGGCTTCAAACCCGCCCAGCACGCCGAAAAGAGCATGGCCCGCCAGAGCGCGGCGGCCAACAAGCCGGCCTTCCGCAAGGCGTCGAAGCGGGGCTAGAGCCCCAGCCTTCTAGCGCGCGACGAGATCTCCAGCAGCAGGCGTTCGGCGATCAGCTGGTCGGGCGAGCCCGTGGTCTTGGTGGCGATATCGGCGGCGTTGACGCTGTCCAGCACCTTGTCGAGGTCGTCCAGACGCCAGCTGCGGGCCTGACGGAGCATCTCCGCCTCCTGCTTCCAGAATACGCCCGCGGCCTTGGCGGCCTCCTTGGCGTTCGCTCCGTTGCCCTGCAAGACATTGATCCTGCGGAGTTTTCCGAGGTGGATAGACGCTTGTCTCACCGCCATGACAGGGCTTTCACCCTCGGCCAGGGCCCGGCGAAGACCGGATTGGGCGGGGCCGGGGCGTCCGCCGAACGCCTGCAGGGCGGCGTCCTGCAGAGAGGCGTCGGGTTCGACCCCCAGATGCAGTTCCAGCTCCGCGGTGTCGATGCTGCGGCCGCTGCCCGGGCCGATGTAGAGAACCAGCCGCTCGATCTCCTGCCGCATCAGGCCGCGTTCGCGGGGCAGGCGGGCGACGAAGCGGTCCAGGGCGTCCTGGGTCAGCCCGACCTTGTCGGTGGCCAGGGCCTCGCGCGTCATCCGGGCCACGTCGCCGGTCTCGTCCTCATAGCAGGCGATGCCGACGGCGGCCTTGTCGGCCTCGGCGGCCTTGCGCAGGGCGGAGTCGCGGCCCAGGGCCCCGGCCTCGATGACCAGCATGCAGTCGGGATTGAAGTCGCCGGCGGCATGGGACTTCAGCGCCGCCGCCAGCATCTTGTCGATGGAGGCCTTCTCGGCCGACAGGCGCACCCGCACCAGGCGGCGCCCGCCGATCATGCTGAGCGCGGTCAGGGCTTCATCGAGCCGGACCTCGTCGCCGTCGATATCGCTGTCGGTCAGGACGGTGACGTTGAAGGGGTCGTTGAGGTCCGGGGTGATCGCCTTGCACAGGATCTCGGCCCGTTCGGCCACGCCCGAGCGGTCCTTACCGTGGATGACGGCGGCGCGAACGCCCTTGTCCGGAGACTTCAGGAAGCGATCGACCTCGGGCCGCTTCGACAGGATCACGGGGCGGACAGGGTCCTGAGGAGGTCCAGCCGGATCAGGCGCGCCAGTTCGGCCGCCGCGCGCTCCTCGCCGTCCTGCTGGGCGGCGATGGCGGCATAGGGCTGGTCGGCGGCGGCATAGGTGGTGGTGACGGTCTCGACGCCGGTGACGGGGGCGCCGCCGGTCGTCGGGGTCAGGGTCCAGGTTCCGCGCACGGTCAGTTCATAGCGGGTGGCGGTGTCGTCGATGCGCCGGCCCATGGGGCGGCGCGACTGCTCAAGGGTGGTCTCGAGACGCCACAGGGGCGTTTGCGACCCGTCGCGACCGAGGGCGTCCTCGAGCTGTTCGCGGACGCGGTAGCCCAGGCGGTCGTCCTGGGCGACGACGGCGATGCGCGACAGGGAGGTCCCGGCGCCGGCGTCGCCGTACAGGGGCGTGAAGCCGCAACCGGCCAGTCCCAGCGATGCGACAAGCGCCAAGGCCAGGCCGCGTGGGGCGAGCATTCCCATCACGCGACCACCACGTTGACGATGCGATCCTTGACCACGACGATCTTTTTCACGGTCAGACCCTCCAGTCGCGCCTGAACGTCCGGATCGGCCAGGACGATGGCCTCGACCGCCGCCGGCTCCAGCCCCCGGGCGACGCGGATCTCGCCGCGGCGCTTGCCGTTGACCTGGATGGGCAGGGTGACCTCGTCATCGGCCGCCAGCGCCGGATCGTACTCCGGCCAGGGCGCGTCCAGGATCATCCCCTCTTCGCCCAGCCGCGTCCAGCCTTCCTCGGCCAGGTGAGGGGTGAACGGAGCGACCAGGCGCAGCATAGCCGACAGGGCCTGGCGCCGGGCGTCGCCGCCGGCCTTGGAGTGATCGCGCACGGTGGCGACGAAGGCGTAGAGCTTGGCGATGGCCGAGTTGAAGCGGAAGCCGGTGATGCCTTCCGACACGGCCTTGATGGCCTTGTGGGTCTCGCGCAGCAGGGCGGCGTTGGCGTCGGCCTCGCCGGCGAAGGCGGGATCGTAGCCCTCCACCTCGGCCCAGACGCGCTGGACGAAGCGGCTGGCGCCCTCGACGCCGCCGGGGGTCCATTGCACGTCGCGCTCGGGCGGGCTGTCGGACAGAACGAACAGGCGTCCGGCGTCGACTCCGTAGGTCTCGACGATCTCCTGCGGGGCGACGACGTTCTTCTTGGACTTGGACATCTTCTCGATGTCGCCGATGGTCAGGGTCTCACCGGTCGAGAGCTGGCGGGCCGAGCGGACGCCGTCAGCGTTGGAGAGCTCGACATCGGTCGGCTCGACCCAGGCGCCGTCGGCGCGGCGGTAGGTCTCGTGGACCACCATGCCCTGGGTGAACAGGCCGGCGAAGGGCTCCTTGACCGTCATCAGGCCGGCGTCGCTCAGGGCGCGGCTGATGAAGCGGGCATAGAGCAGGTGAAGCACCGCGTGCTCGACCCCGCCGATGTACTGATCGACCGGCAGCCAGTGGTCGGCCGCGTCGCGCGAGATCGGCTCGGACGCCGTCGGGTCGGTGAAGCGGGCGAAATACCAGCTGGAATCCACGAAGGTGTCGAGGGTGTCGGTCTCGCGGGTCGCATCACCGTGACACGACGGGCATTTGACGTGTTTCCAGGTCGGATGCCGGTCCAGCGGATTGCCGGGCGTGTCGAAGGTCACGTCCTTGGGCAGTTCCACCGGCAGGTCGGCGGCGGGCACGGCGCCGCAGGACGGGCAGTGGACGATGGGGATCGGACAGCCCCAGTAGCGCTGGCGGCTGACGCCCCAGTCGCGCAGGCGATAGATGGTCTTGCCTTCGCCCTGGCCGGCCGCCTCGATGCGGGCGATGGCCTCGGCCTTGGCGGTCTCTATATCCAGACCGTCCAGGAAGTCCGAGTGGAAGATGGCTCCGGGACCCGTGTAAGCCTCTGTTCCGACGGTGAAATCGTCGCCGGCGCCATCAGGTCTCACAACCGGGATGATCGGCAGATCATATTTTGTCGCGAACTCGAAATCGCGTTGGTCATGGGCGGGACATCCGAAGATGGCGCCGGTGCCGTAGTCGGACAGGATGAAGTTGGCGATCCAGACGCTGACCTCGCGGCCGTCGAAGGGATGCCGGACCGTCAGACCGGTATTGAAGCCGATCTTTTCGGCCTGTTCGATCTCGGCCTGGGTCGAGCCGCCCTTGCGGCATTCGGCGACGAAGGCGGCGGCGTCGGGGTTGGCCTCGGCCAGGGCGCGGGCGACCGGATGGTCGGCGGCGATACCCATGAAGCTGGCGCCGAACAGGGTGTCCGGGCGGGTGGTGTAGATCTCCAGCCCGTTCGGGGCGGCGTCAGGCGCGTCTCCGGCCCAGGCCCAGGTCATCTGCAGGCCCTTGGAGCGGCCGATCCAGTTCTCCTGCATCAGGCGGACCTTGTCAGGCCAGCGGCCTTCCAATTCCTTCAGGCCCTCGATCAGGTCGTCGGCGTAGTCGGTGATGCGCAGGAACCACTGGTTCAGCTTGCGCTTCTCGACGATCGCGCCGGAGCGCCAGCCGCGGCCGTCGACGACCTGCTCATTGGCCAGGACGGTGTTGTCGACCGGATCCCAGTTGACGACGGAGTCCTTGCGATAGACCAGGCCGCGCTTGAACAGCTCCAGGAACCAGGCCTGCTGCTTGCCGTAGTAGGCCGGGTCGCAGGTGGCGAACTCGCGTGACCAGTCCAGCGACAGGCCCAGCAGCTTCAGCTGCTCGCGCATGGCGGCGATGTTGGACCAGGTCCAATCGCCGGGATGGACGCCACGTTCGATGGCCGCGTTCTCGGCCGGCAGGCCGAAGGCGTCCCAGCCCATGGGATGCAGGACGTCGAAGCCCTGGGCGCGCTTGGACCGCGCGACGACGTCGCCCATGACGTAGTTGCGGGCGTGGCCCATGTGGATGTTCCCCGACGGATAGGGGAACATCTCCAGCACATAGTATTTCGGCTTTCCCGTGCCTTGGGTCGGCGTACGGAAGGCGTCGGCGGCCGCCCAGCGGGCCTGCTGGCGGGGTTCGGCGGTCTTGGGCTCGTAGCGGGCCACGGGAATCCTTTAGGCAGCTCCTGAAGGGCGCGGCCTAAAGGAGGCGGTGGTCGTGAGAGGGTGTTAGCCGGCGTTCTGGAGGTTGAGCTGGCGCGCCTTGGTCAGGATCGCGTTCTCCAGGTCGGTTTCCGTCTGGGCCGCCACCGGAGCGCCGACCCAATTGCCCGACGCATCACGCGTTTCCTTGGTCACGGTGACGTTCAGGGCGTCGGCGCGCAGGCGGGTGTCGAGGATGAAGACGGTCGCCTTGAAGCGCTCGTTCGGCGTTTGCGGGTCGGTGTACCAGTCATAATTGATCACGCCGCCCCACGGGTCGGCGTTGGCCAGCGGCATGAAGGCGAAGGTGTCCAGGGTGGCGCGCCACAGGTAGGCGTTCACGCCGATGCCCGTCTGGGCGGCGCGCGCCGCGGTGGCCGAAGGCTTTCCGCCGCCGAAGACGTCGCCGACGGTGGGACCGAAGGGGCGTTCGGCAGAGCAGGCGCCCAGCACCAGGCCCGAGGCGATCAGGGCGAGCGTCGCACCGCGAACCAGCACCATCGAGAGTTCTCCATTCGATCAAGGGCGTACGCCGGACCTTCCGTCGCACGCGCCGGGCCGCCCGAACGCGGGTCAGAGCCGAAGCGAGGCTCTATAACACGGCGAAAAGGGGCGATGACAAGGCGAAGACGTTTCAAGCGGCGCCGGATCGTGTCCGGGAGGCGGCGCGCACGCGGCGGGGGAGGCCGTAGCCGTGACGCTCGCGCCACAGGAGTCTCTTTGAGTCGCACGGAACTGACGTTCAGCGTCGCCGTTCCGTTGACCGGGCTGTCTGGCGGTGTCTACTTGCCGGCGACAGATCACGCCGGGACCCCCGGCGGGACGTGAAGGGCAGGACATGCGCAAGAGCGCCGTCATCGCTGGACTGGTCGCGGGGCTTGGCCTCGTCGCCGTCGCGGACGCCGCCGCGGCCCAAACCGCGACGTCGCGGGGTCGTGCGCCCAGCGTCTCCCTGAGCGAAGCCAACGCCGCCCGCACCGCCACGCCGAGCCAGAGCCGTATGCGGTTCACCGAGCGCGGCCGCTGGGGTCTGGACCTGAACATGAGCCAGCCGGTCGGCCGCGAGGACTCCCTGGGCGACGTCGAGGCCGGGGCCTACTACCGCGTCAATCCGCGCCTGCGGGTCGGCGCCGCCGCCGGTCTGGCCGAGACCGAGCGCGATCCGGCCCGCGCGCCGCAGACCGAGCGTCCGGCGGCTCGCTTCCGCCTGGAATCGATCTTCCGTTTCTAACCGGCTCCGAAGGCCGCGCGGATCGACCCCACTCCCGCTATTCCACAGGCGCCCGAGCCGATGAGCTCGTGCGCGTTCGATGCGTCGACGCCGCCCAGGGCGTAGATCGGCGCCGGGGAGGCCTTCGCCAGCGCTTTCAATCGATCCACGCCGAGGGGCGTCTTCGAGGCGGACGCTCCGCCCGCGGGGAAGATCGGGGAAACGATCAGGGCATCGATCCCGACGACATCGGGAAAGTCGGACAGGCCGTGGAAGGCGGCGGTGATCGTCCAGTCCGGATGGCGGGCCGCCAGCGCGGCGGCTTCGCCAATGGCCGTTTCGGGCAGGTGGACGCCGTCGGCCTCGACCGCCTCGGCCAGGCCGGCGTCCAGGCCGATCAGCAGCAGGCCGTCGCGCCGCCGCGTCGCCTCGCGCAGCCGCAACGCCGTCTCATGGGCGTCCGGGGCGCCGAAATGGCGCCAGACCACGCCCGCGCCGATGGGCAGGCGTTCGGCGACCTCCCACGGACGCGGCGTGCGCTCGGGATCGGTGAAGAACAGCAGGGGCGGCAGGTCGGGAGCCGGGCGGCCTTGCGCCCGGCTGACTTTGGCGGCTTCACGGGCTAGACCGCTGGCGATCCGCCACAGGGTATCCGCGTCCGACCGGTTCATGACCTCCTCTTCCCCCGATCCTTCCATCGCGTCCAGCTTCGACGCCGTCCGTCGCAAGATCGCCCGCGCCTGCCGTATCGCCGGGCGCGATCCGGCGACCGTGACCCTGACTGCGGTGACCAAGACCCAGCCCGACGCGGCGCTGGAGGCGGCGCTGGCCGCGGGACAGCGGGTGTTCGGCGAGAACCGGGTTCAGGAGGCGCAAGGACACTGGACCGAACGCCGCGCCGCGCCGGGCCTCGAACTGCGTCTGATCGGGCCGTTACAGACCAACAAGGTCGCCGACGCCGTCGCCCTGTTCGACGTCATCGAGACCCTGGACCGGCCCAAACTGGTCGAGGCGCTGGCGGCGGAGGCCGGGAAGGCGGGTCGGACGCCGCGGGTTCTGGTGCAGGTCAATACGGGCGCCGAACCGCAGAAGGCCGGGGTCCTGCCGGAAGAGGCGGACGTCTTGGTCGCCCAGGCGCGGGCCGCGGGGCTGACCGTCGAGGGGCTGATGTGCATTCCGCCGGCGGACGAGGCTCCCGGGATCCATTTCGCCCTGCTGCGCAAGATCGCGCGCCGGAACGGCTTGAACGTTCTGTCGATGGGGATGAGCGGCGACTATGAGGTCGCGATCCGCTTCGGGGCGACCCATGTTCGCGTCGGTTCGGCCCTGTTCGGGGAACGAAATCGCGGCGAAACGCCCCCTTCGGACTGAAAATCACGCCCTGACGGACCGGCGCCCTTGGCGTTTGGACCGGCTCTCTCCATTGTTGGACCCATGCCGACGCCCAAGACGATCCTGATCATCGACGACGACGACGACCTGCGCGAGGCCTTGGCCGAGCAGCTGGCGCTTCACGAGGCCTTCCGCCCAGTCCAGGCCTCGACGGCCACCGAGGGCGTGAAGATGGGCCGGGAGGTCCGCGCTGACCTCATCCTGCTGGACGTCGACCTGCCCGACATGGACGGCCGCGAGGCCTGCCGCCTGCTGCGCAAGGACGGCGTCTCGACCCCGATCATCATGCTGACCGCCCAGTCGTCGGATTCCGATACGGTGCTGGGACTGGAGTCCGGGGCCAATGACTATGTCACCAAGCCCTTCCGCTTCGCGGTCCTGCTGGCGCGCATCCGCGCCCATCTGCGCAGCCACGAGCAGTCGGAAGACGCCGTCTTCCGCATCGGGCCCTACGAATTCCGTCCGGCGGCCAAGGTCCTTGTCGACGACAAGGGCAAGAAGGTCCGGCTGACCGAGAAGGAAACCAACATCCTGAAGTATCTCTACCGCGCCGGGGCCAAGGCCGTATCGCGCGAGGAGCTGCTGACCGAGGTGTGGGGCTACAACGCCGGGGTCACGACCCACACGCTGGAAACCCACATCTACCGCCTGCGCCAGAAGATCGAGCCGGAGCCCGGCCAGGCCCGGCTGCTGCTGACCGATGCGGGCGGATACCGGCTGCAGCCCTAGACCGTTTTCCTTCTAGGCGGGTTCGGCGACCAGGGTTGAAGCCTCGCGGGAACGGTGCGACCGGAACCCGGCCGCGATCGTCCGCAGGGCCTCGCGGGACTTGGCGTCGACCAGGGTCGAGAACAGCAGAATCTCTGAATCGGGCAGGGGCGGCAGCGCATAGCGTTCGCTCACTTCGACCGTCCCGGGCGGCGCGAGCCGCAGGGGGAAGACCGCGATCGCCACCCCCGCCGACACGGCCGCGGCGACGGCCGAGGAACTGCCGCCCACGAACACCTCCGACCAGGGGATGCCGGCGGCGTCCAGCGCCTGGGTGGCGATGTTCCTGACGCCGCATTCGGTCGACAGGGCGGCGAACCGTAGCGGCTCGTCCGGTCTGCATCGAAGATTGGGCGACGCGAACCAGCCGAAATGTTCGGGTCCCAGCACTTCGCCGTCGCGCCGGACGTCCTCGCGCCGGACGATGGCGGCGTCGAGTTCGCCGCGATCGAAGGCGTCCAACAGCGCACGAGGCGTGTCGATCCGCACCTCGATGGTGAGGCAGGGATCATAGGCGTTGAGATGCGCCAGCAGGGTGGTCACTTCCGGCCCGGCGACGTGGGCGGCGACGCCTAGGGCGAAGCGCCGTCGCGACTTCGACAGGGCGGCGACCGCCTTTTCGTGCGCAGCCAGGAAGTCGCGGGCGCCGTCGACGAACAGGGCGCCCTGGGGCGAGAGCCGGACCAGCCGAGGCGTGCGTTCGATCAGCCGCTGGCCTAGCTGATCCTCCAGCCGTCTCAACTTGACGCTGATCGCGCCCTGGGTGGAGCCCAGCGCCTCGGCGGCGCGCGTGAAGCTGCGCAGGTCGGCGATGGCGACAAACGCCCGTACGGCGCTGACGTCCAGGGTGATCGCTGAAGTCATCCGTCTTTGTTATCTCTGAAATGACCAGACATCCAGTTTTGTTGTGACTGGAGCCCCACTAGGTTCGCCTCTCACCGTTACGAGAGGTCCTTCATGGTCACCGACCCCGCTGTCTCCGCGCGCCGCTGCGGCGTGATCGCCCTGTTCGCGGTCTGCCTGTCCGCCCTGATGTTCGGCCTGGAGATTTCCAGCATCCCGGCGATCCTGCCGACGCTTCGCGATCCGGCGGTGTTGGGCGCCGACTTCGCCGAGTTGCAGTGGATCATGAACGCCTACACCATCGCCGTGACGGTGGTGCTGATGGGGACTGGGACCCTGGCCGACCGGTTCGGGCGCAAGCGGGTCTTCATCGCCAGCGTCGTCGCCTTCGGCCTGGCGTCCCTGATGTGCGGCCTGGCCCCGAACACGCCGATCCTGATCGCGGCCCGCGCCCTTCAGGGGCTGGGCGGCGGCGCCATGCTGGTCTGCGGGATCGCCGTCCTGTCCCACCAGTTCCGTAGCGCGAGCGAGCGGAGCCGGGCCTTCGCCTGGTGGGGAGTCGTCGCCGGCGTCGGCCTGGGCTTCGGCCCGCTGATCGGCGGTGGAATCGTCGCGGTCTGGGGTTGGGAATGGGTGTTCCTGATCCACGGCGTCCTGGCGGTGGCCGTGATCGCCCTGGCCGCAGTCGCCATCGAGGAATCCCGCGACCCGGACGCGGCGCGCCTGGACCTCGCCGGCATCGCGACCCTTTCCCTGACGGTGTTCTGCCTCGCCTGGTACATCACCCAGGGTCCGGCGCTCGGCTTCGCCAACCCAGCGGCGCTCGTGGTGCTGGGCGTCTCCGTGGCCAGCGCGGTCGCCTTCGTGCTGGTCGAGCGGGCGACCCGGCGGCCGATGATCGACTTCTCGATCTTCCGGATTCGCGCCTTCTCAGGCGCGATCCTGGGGTCGGCGGCGATGAACGTCAGCTACTGGCCCTTCATGATCTACCTGCCGATCTGGTTCAGCGCGGGCCTGGGCCTGGACAGCGTCGCCGCCGGGATAGGGCTGCTGGCCTATACGCTGCCGACGCTGGTCATGCCGCCGATCGCGGAGCGCCTGTCCCTGCGTCTTCAGCCGCGCGTGGTCATTCCGGCCGGGCTCTTCACCATCGGGCTCGGCTTCTTCCTGATGCGGCTGGGCGCGGAGGCGGCGAGCGCCAGCGCCCTGACGATCCTGCCGGGCTGCGTCATCGCCGGCATGGGACTGGGGCTGACAAACACGCCCGTCACCAACACCACGACCGGCGCCGCCCCGCCCGAGCGCGCCGGCATGGCGTCGGGCGTCGACATGAGCGCGCGCATGATCTCCCTGGCCGTGAACATCGCCGTCATGGGCTTCATCCTGCTCGAGGGCGTTCGCGCCTCCCTGGCCGCCGCCTCGCCCTCGGGCGCCGGCGCCGCGAGCTTGAAGGCGATCGCCGAACAGGTCGCGGCCGGAACCACGCCGCCGCCCGAGGCGGGCGTGCCGGCGGCGGTCATCCACCAGGCCCTGGCCGACGGCATGGGCGCGGTGCTGCTCTTCGGCGGCGTCAGCGTCTGGATCTTCGCCCTGGCCAGCTGGCTGGTGTTCCGGTCAGAGACGGCTGAGCCCGCCCGGATTCCCGCCGCCCCTAGACCGGCGGCGGATTGACCGCTCGGAACCCGCCCTCGCCCCAGTACGGATAATAGGGATAGGCCGGCGTCACCGCGCTGGCGGCGTCCAGGCGCGCGACCTGCTCAGGGGTCAACGCCCAGCCCACGGCGCCCAGGTTCTGACGCAGCTGCTCCTCGTTACGCGCCCCCAGGATGACGCTGGAGACGGTGGGACGGCGCAGCAGCCAGTTGATGGCGATCTGGGGCACGGTCTTGCCGGTCTCGGCCGCGATCTCGTCCAGGGCGTCGACGATGCGGTACAGGCGCTCGTCGTCGACGGGCGGACCGAAGGCGGCGGTGTCGTGCAGGCGGCTGCCGGCGGGCAGGGGCTGTCCGCGGCGCAGCTTGCCGGTCAGGCGTCCCCAGCCGAGCGGGCTCCAGACCATGGCGCCGACGTTCTGGTCCAGGCCCAGCGGCATCAACTCCCATTCGTAGTCGCGGCCGACCAGGGAATAGTAGGCCTGGTTGGCGACATAGCGCGGCCAGCCGTTGGCGTCGGCGAGGGCCAGCGACTTCATCAGCTGCCAGCCCGAGAAGTTGGATGCGCCGACGTGCAGGACCTTGCCGGCCTTCACCAGGGCGTCCAGGGCGGCCAGCGTCTCCTCGATCGGGGTGCGGGCGTCGAAGGCGTGCAGTTGCAGCAGATCGATGCGGTCTGTCTGCAGGCGGGTCAGCGCGTCGTCGACGGCCCGGAGCAGACGCGCGCCGCCGGTTCCCTTGTCGGCGAGATCGTCGCCGAACGGCAGGCCGATCTTGGTGGAGATCAGGGCGGCGTCGCGGCGGCCCTTCAGCGCCTCGCCGAGAATGCTTTCCGACGCGCCGTTGGAATAGACGTCGGCGGTGTCGAACAGATTGGCTCCGGCTTCCAACGCGATGTCGATCAGGCGGCGGGCGCCGTCGACGTCGGTGTCGCCCCAGGCGCTGAACAGCGGTCCCTGACCGCCGAAGGTGCCGGCGCCGAAGCTGAGGACGGGGACTTCGAGCGTGGACGCTCCGAGACGGCGGGTTTCCATGGGGAACTCCTTCAGGCGGGAACGACGCGGGCGCGGCGCTCAAGTGAGAAACTGAGGATCGCCAGCCCCAGGGCGGCCAGCGGCACGGCGGCCGAGATCATCGGCACGGCGGCGATGCCGATGCTCGCGATCACCGCCCCGCCCAGCCAGGCGCCGAAGGCGTTGCCCAGGTTGAAGGCGGCGATGTTCAGGCTGGACGCCAGCCCCTGGCCCGCGCCGCCGGCCTGCTGCAGCACGCGCAGCTGGAGCGGGGCGACGGTCGAGAAGGCGGCGGCGCCGAGGAAGAAGGTCGCGACGATCGCGCCGATCCGGTCGTGGAAGGCCCAGCCGGAGATGAACATCACCAGCGTCAGGGCTGCCAGCGTGCCCAGCAGGGCCGGGGCGAGGCGCTTGTCGGCCAGCTTGCCGCCCAGCAGGTTGCCGCCGACCAGACCCGCGCCGAAGACCAGCAGGATCGGCGAGACGGCGGCCTCGGACCAGCCGGAGATCTCGGTCAGGATCGGCTGGATGTAGGTGAAGATGGCGAAGACCCCGCCGAAGCCCAGCACCGTCATGGCCAGGCCGAGCAGGACCTGCGGGCGCCTCAGCACGGCGAACTCGTCGCGCAGGCGGCCCAGCGGCTCGGTGGTCTTCGTCGCGGGAACGAAGGCGGCGAGGACGGCCAGGGCCAGAATGCCGATGCCGGTGACGGCGACGAAGGTCGAGCGCCAGCCGAACTGCAGGCCCAGCCAGGCGCCGAACGGCACGCCCAGCAGGGTGGCCAGCGTCAGGCCGGTGAACATGATGGCGATGGCCGAGGCCTTCTTCTCGGGTGCGACCAGCTGGGTCGCCACCACCGCGCCGACACCGAAGAAGGTGCCGTGCGCCAGGGCCGTCAGGATCCGCGCCGCCATCAGAAGTTCGTAGGTCGGAGCCACGGCGCAGGCGAGGTTGCCCAAGGTGAAGATGGCCATCAAGACCAGCAGGGTGGTCTTCTTGGGCAGGGTCCGCGTGGCGATGGTCAGCAGGGGCGCGCCGACGAAGACGCCCAGCGCATAGCCGGTCATCAGCAGGCCGGCGGCCGGGACGGAGACGCCCAGATCGCCCGAGACCTGCAACAGCAGGCCCATGATGACGAACTCGGTGACGCCGATGCCGAAGGCGCCGACGGTCAGGGCGTAGAGGGCGAGCGGGGTGCGGGAGGGGGCGCTGGTCATGGAGCGCAGATGGCGGAGCGCCGGTTTCCGCACTAGATGTCATCAAAGACCTGCATCTGTGAGATCAAATCAACGATGGCCCGGCTTGATCTGAACCGCTCCGGCGAAATGGAGGTCTTCGTGCGCGTTGTGGCGGCCGGTGGCCTGTCGGCGGCGGCGCGGTCGCTGCGCATGACGCCGTCAGCGGTCAGCAAGCTGCTGTCACGGCTGGAGGCGCGGCTGGGCGCGCGGTTGATCAACCGCTCGACGCGCAGCCTGACCCTGACGCCGGAGGGGCAGGTGTTTCACGACCAGGCGATCCGGGTGCTGGCCGACATCGACGAGGCCGAGCGGTCGGTGACGGCCTCGGCCACGCCGCGCGGGCGGGTGCGGGTCAACTCCAGCGTGCCGTTCGGCCTGCACTGCCTGATCCCGCTCACCCCCCTGTTCCGGGCCCGCCATCCGGAGGTGGCGCTGGATCTGGTGCTGACGGATCAGGTGGTGAACCTGATGGACGAGCGGGCGGACGTGGCCATCCGCGTCGGCCCCATGCCCGCGTCGCAGTTGATGGCGCGCAAACTGCTCGAGACGCGGATGGCGGTGGTGGCCAGCCCCGATTACTTGGCCCGACGCGGAACGCCGCGAACACTGGACGATCTGGCCGCCCATGACCTGATCGGCTTCAACTTCACCCGCCATATGGACGGCTGGCCCTTCGTGACGGGGGAGGGCCAGAAGATCACCCGGCCCGTCAGCGGCCCGGCCACGGCGGGGGACGGAGAGACGGCGCGGGGGCTGGCGCTGGCGGGCGTGGGGCTGGCCCGGTTGTCGTTGTTCCACATTCACCGCGACCTGGAGGCCGGGCGGCTGGTGACGGTTCTGGAGGCCTTCAATCCCGGCGACATCGAGGAGACGCGGGCCGTCTATGTCGGCCACGGCGGACGACTGCCCTCACGGGTGCGGGTGTTCCTCGACTTCCTGGCGGAAGAGGTTCGTTTCTAGACGTCGAGGTCCATGGTGACCGGGGCGTGGTCCGAGGGCTGCTCCCAGGCGCGGACATCGTCGTGGATACGGGCGCTGCCCGGCTTCACGGCGGCGGTCAGACCCGGCGAGGTCCACAGGTGGTCCAGCCGCAGGCCGCGGTTGGACTTGCGGAAGTCGGCGGCGCGGTAGCTCCACCAACTGGCCAGCTTGGCCGGCTCCGGGATCTGGTCGCGCAGCACGTCGCAGAAGTCGCCCGCCTCCTGCAGGCGGCGCAGGGTCTCGACCTCGATCGGCGTGTGGCTGACCACCTTGGACATGTAGCGGTGGTTCCAGACGTCGTTCTCGCCCGGGGCGATGTTGAAGTCCCCGGCCAGCACCAGCGGGCGCTGTTTGTCCCGCGTCGCCATGTCGGCGGTCAGGCGCTCGTAGAAGTCCAGCTTGTGGTCGAACTTGGGATTCACCGCCCGATCAGGGATGTCGCCGCCGGCCGGGATGTAGAAATTCTGGATCTCGACGCCGTCGACCACGACGCCGACGCAGCGGGCGTGGCCCTCGCGGCAAACGTCCAACTTCGGCGCCTCGGTGATCGGCTTGCGGCTGGCGATGGCCACGCCGTGCCAGCCTTTCTGGCCGCCGATCTTCAGGTGCGGCAGGCCCATGGCCTCGAAGGCGGCCCGGGGGAACTGGTCCTCCAGGCATTTGATCTCCTGCAGGCACAGGACGTCGGTCCCGCTCTCGGCGACGAAGCGGCTGACCTGATCGGCGCGCAGACGGACCGAGTTGATATTCCAGGTGGCGATACGAAGCATGGGATCAGCGCAGTTCCGGCAGGCGGCGGGCGACCGAAACGGACAGGCGTTGCAGGCGTTCTGAGAGGGACTTGGTGCGGCCCTTGACCGCGACATCCTCAGGCGCGCCCCAGCGCTTGCGCACGGCGTCGGCCAGGATCTTGTGGCGGTCGTACTGGTGCATGACGGGGCTGACGCTTCCGTCCGGATTGGCGATCAGGCCGTCGGGGCGCAGCACCGGTTGGGCGCGATCCCCGATGGTGGCCACCCGTCCGTAGTTCGGCCGCACGTCGGCTTCGATCAGTCCGAGGTGGACCGCCAGGTTGCAGGCGGCCTGGTCCGCGCCGAAGATTCCGCCGATCTCGGACCGGGGGATGGCGGCCAGCAGCAGGATGGCCTTGCACAGCCGGCTCGCCTCGACGGCGGGGCCGAAGACGGTGCCGACGCACAGGCAGGGCTTGTCCGCGATCCGGGCCGTGACGGCGGGACCGACCAGGGCCTTGAGGTATTTCTGGTCGAAGCTGTGGTCGGCGAGGGTCGAGCCCTCGCTCTCGATGAAGACTTCCAGGCCGCGCGCAGGCTCCGCGAAAGGATCGCCCTGGAACATCACGTCGCGGACGTCCGTCAGCAGGACCTCCTTCACCCACGGCCGCGCGGTCAGCCAGGCGTCATAGGCGGCGAAACGCTCCATCACGGGGTGGGGCGACCAGGAGCCGGCGGGCGGGCGTTCGGCGGCGGTGACGCCGTACTCGGCGAACAGGGCGCGAATGTCGGGCCGGTCGTCGGCGGTCAGGACGATCTGGCCGTCGAAATGGGCCCTCAGCGACCGGACGAACGGCATCAGGTCGGCGGCGGCGTAGCCGGTCGCATAGCCCAGCACGGCGCGGGGGTGGCCGTCCTCCGCCCGCGCGCCTTCGCCGGGCAGGGCGAGCTTGCTGCTGAGCCAGTCGAGGTAACGGGACGATGCGGACATGCCTGTCCGTACAATGCCGCCGCCGCCCCGAACAGTCCCCGGCGCAGGGCGAAAAAAAGCGCCCGGTCGCAGTGGACCGGGCGCGGGGAAGTTCGTCTCTCTCGCCGCCGGGAAGGGGATGAAATCCGTAGCGGTTCAGATCGGCTCCCGCCGATCTGTTGCGAAAGTGCCACGCACCCCGGAAAATGTCAAACCGATTCCGGTCGCGGTTTCAGCGTGTCGATATGGCCACGCTTCGCGCGAAAGGCGAAAACCTAGTTCCGGCCCGGCCTGCGGGTGGGGTCGCGCAGCTGGAACAGACTGGCGGCCAGATTGGAGGCGGGCTCCAGCGTCGTCAGCCGTGTCGTGGTGCGTCCTCCCTGGGCGTCGATGATGGTCCACTCGTACAGGCGGACCGGCGCGCCGGCGAAGGACAGGATGATCTGGCCGTCGTTCGGACGGCGGGCGTCGCGCGCCGTGATGGCGAAGGCGCCCGACTGCATGCGGGTGACGCGGTCGATGCGGACGCCCTGATCGAGGCGGACATTGCGGGCCAGGAAGGTCGACAGCGGCGTCTGGCCCAGCGGCACTTGCTGGAAATTGTTCAGCCGCGGATCGTAGCGCTTCACGTTGTGGCCGTCCGAGACGACCAGCAGGCCGGCCGGGTTGGTGTACTCGAAGCGCATCTTGCCGGGGCGCTGCAGATAGAAACGTCCCTCGCGCGATTGGGGCCCTGAGACCTCGGTGAAGCTGCCCTGGGCCGAGGTCAGGCCCTGCAGATAGGTCTGGGCGCGCTGCAGGGTCGCCTGGTCCTCGGCGGATAGACCGGCCTGGGCATGGGCGGGCAGGGCCGCGATGGCGGCGACGGCGGCGGATCCAAGCGCGAAAGCTCTACGCGAGACGGTCATCAGGTCTTCTCCCGTTCGGGATGGTTGTCGATCATGCCGTCTTGCAGACCCGGTCTGTCAGGGGCGTGACCCGAGCCTGACCATATTCCGGCGCTCCGATGAAGCCCTGTTCAGAATGAAGGTTCCCCTCGACGGGGTCAGTTCGCGGAGGAACTGGGCGGGATCAGCTCCACATCGACGGTGTCGTCCGTGTAGCGGATCTTCCCGCTGGTCAGGACGACGGCCGCGCCGATGGCTACGGCGATCACCCCCAGGGCGATCAGGGCAATGACCAGACGGCGTTTGGATTTGCCGGGTTTCATTGGACGGATTTCCTGTCGCGGGCGTGGGTCACATCGGCGGCGGGCCGGCCAGCACGTCGCGCTTGCCGGCGTGGTTGGCGGGGCTGACGACGCCCTCTTGCTCCATCCGTTCGATCAGGGAGGCGGCGCGGTTGTAGCCGACCTGCAGGCGACGCTGGACATAGCTGGTCGAGGCCTTGCGGTCGCGGGTGACCACGGCGACGGCGCGATCATAGAGGTCGTCGCCCGAGCCGCCGTTTCCGCCGCCGTCATCGAAGGCGTTGTCGCCGTCGCCGTCCGGGTCGTCGGTGATCAGGTCGAGGTAGTCGGGTTCAGCCTGCGACTTCAGGTGATTGCAGACGGCCTCGACCTCCTTGTCGTCCACGAACGGGCCGTGCAGGCGGGTGATCCGGCCGCCGCCGGCCATGTAGAGCATGTCGCCCTGACCCAGCAGCTGCTCGCCGCCCTGTTCGCCCAGGATGGTGCGGCTGTCGATCTTCGAGGTGACCTGGAAGCTGATCCGGGTCGGGAAGTTGGCCTTGATGGTGCCGGTGATGACGTCCACCGACGGGCGCTGGGTGGCCATGATCAGGTGGATGCCGGCGGCGCGGGCCATCTGGGCCAGGCGCTGGACCGCGCCCTCAACGTCCTTGCCCGCGACCAGCATCAGGTCGGCCATCTCGTCCATGACCACGACCAGATAGGGCATGGGCTCGGGGCGGATCTTCTCGGACTCGTAGACCGGGCGGCCCTGTTCGTCGAAGCCGGTCTGGACGGTGCGCTCGAAATGCTCGCCCTTCTCGATCGCGGCGCGGGCGCGGTCGTTGTAGCTGGCGATATTGCGCACGCCGAGCTTGGACATCCGGCGATAGCGGTCCTCCATCTCGCGCACGGTCCATTTCAGCGCGACGACGGCCTTCTTGGGATCGGTGACGACCGGGGCCAGCAGGTGCGGGATGCCGTCGTAGACTGACAGCTCCAGCATCTTGGGGTCGATCATGATGAAGCGGCACTGAGCGGGCGTCAGCTTGTACAGGATCGACAGGATCATGGCGTTGACCCCGACCGACTTGCCCGAACCGGTGGTGCCCGCGATCAGCAGGTGGGGCATGCGCGCCAGATCGGCGACGTAGGGTTCACCGCCGATGGTCTCGCCCAGCGCCAGCGGCAGCAGGTGGGTCGGCTTGTCGTATTCGGTCGAGGCCAGCAGGTCGCGCAGATAGACGGTCTCGCGCTTGGCGTTGGGCAGTTCAATGCCGATGGCGTTGCGGCCCTGGACCACGCTGATGCGGCAGGCCCGGGCGCTCATCGAGCGGGCGATATCGTCCGACAGGGCCACGACGCGGCCGTGCTTCACTCCGGGGGCGGGCACCAGTTCGTAAAGGGTGACGACCGGGCCGGGGCGGATCTGATCGATCACGCCGCGCACGCCGAACTCCTGCAGCACGCCCTCCAGCATCTTGGCGTTCTGTTTCAGCGCCTCCTCGTCAACCGAGGCGACGCGCTTGACCGGCTTGGAGAGCATGCCCAGCGGCGGCAGGTCGAAGCCGTCGGACGTCGAGGATTTGGCGAAGTCGAAAGCGCCCTGGCTGTCGTCGATCTCGCGACGCGACGCCTTGGGGGCCTTGGTGGCGGCGACCTTGGGTTCGGGCGCGCTGCGGGCAGGCGTCGGCGCGGGGAGCGGCTCGTCCCACGGCGGGGTCTCGTCGGCGTCGTCCAGGCTGACGGGAGCGTAGCTCGCCTCGGGCTCCAGCTCCGGCTCCGGAGCGGGGCGCGGACGCGGGGCGGGCTTGGGCGTGGCTTCGCGGCGGCCGCGGGCGGCCCGGGGCGCTTCGGACGCGCGGCGACCGCGGGTCCAGGCGAAGGCTTCGCCCAGGTCGGCCAGCCTCAGGCCGATGGCGTAGCCGACGCCCCAAAGGCCCAGCGGCAGGAAAAGGACGGCCCCGATGATCGGCGCCGCGCCGATGCGCAGGGCGTCGCAGGCCGCCTTCAGCAGGCCGAAGACCGCATCGCCCCACAGACCGCCCAGGCCAGCGGCCAGCGGCCAGGCGGCCGGATGGGTCAGGGCCGACAGACCGGCGGACAGGGCCAGGACGCCGGCGGTGGCCGCCAGGGCCTTGAACGGCGTCGGTTTGAGCCGCTGCTGGATGGCGTCGCCGATGGCGCCCGCAAGTCCAAAAGCGATCAGCAGCAGGGCGCAGGGCCAGGCCGCCAGGCCCAGCGATTGCATGAACAGGTCGGCGAACAGGGCGCCGTTGGCTCCCAGCCAGTTGGTCGGCGCGGCGCTGGAGGCCGCATTCAGGCTGGGATCGGCCGGATTCCACGAGATCAGGGCCACCACCAGCAGGGTCGCCAGCAGGGCCTGCAACACGCCGCGGAAGCGCACGACGAAGGGCGCGTCCCACAGGATGCGGGCGCTGACCCAGGCGCGTTGACCAAGGGCGAGGGCGGCGGACATGCGAAGGGCGGACTCCGGACGAGACTTCGGAGCCATTGTCGCGCGGGGAGGGTTAAGGGGCTGTTTACCAGAGGCCGGTTGTCGACGGTCTCATGGCCGACCTTTAAATGACGAACGGGTTCTGCGACCGTGTCCGACAGGCCTCGTCGGCGAGGAGACGCACATCGTGCAGATTGACGCCATTCAGGCGCTGGTGGCGCGGCTGGACAGCAAGAGCGAGCGGGAGAGGGATCAGGCCTGGTCGGCGCTGAGGCCCCTCGGCGTGGAGGTCGTTCCGTATCTTCGCGCCGCCTATCCCGGCTTCAGCCACGGAGAGGGCCGGGTGGCGCTGGTCTATCACGCGCTACGCCATGCCCGGGTGAGCGAGGACGCCTTCCAGCTGGGACTGGCCGGGCTGGGGGACCGGTCAAAGATCGTCCGGTATCGCGCCTGCGCCCTGCTGGCCTACGCCCTGCGCAAGGATGCGATCGCGCCTCTGAGGCGGTTGAGGGACGATCCCGACTGGCAGGTCCGGCAGTCATGCAGGGCCGCGGAGTTCGCGATCCTGGACAAGAACCATCACCTCTTCATCGACCGGCGCGGCGACGGCCGGACGGCCTGGCAGGTCAATCCGGGAGACGGAGACGGCAGACCGGCCTCCTGGCTGACGCGGCGGCGCATGCAGAGGGAGATCGAGAGCCGTCCCGAGTGACGCGCGGGGCTTCGCCGCACTGGACGGCGGCCGTCCGGAGCGCGACAACCGGGTCATGACCTCGCACGACCGTTATGACGTGATCATCGCCGGCGCCGGCATGGCCGGGGCGACCTTCGCCCTCGCCGCCGCGCAGGGCGGCCTGAAGGTCGTGCTGGTCGATCCGCAGCCCTTCTCGGCCCAGCTGGCGCCGACCTTCGACGGGCGCTCGACGGCGATCGCCTTTTCCACCTTCCGGATGCTGGACGCCCTCGGCGTCGGCGCGGCCTTGCGACCCCACGCCTGCCGCATGGACCGGATCCTGGTGACCGACGGACGGCGGCCAGGCGCGGCCAGCCGAAGCGCCTCGTCCGCCTTCCTGCGCTTCGACGCCGACGAGATCGGCGACCGCACCGACGGCGAGCCTCTGGGCTATATGGTCGAGAACCGCCGCATCCGTTCCGCCCTGGCCGAGGCCATTACGGCGGCGGGGATCGAGGTCCGGGCTCCGGCTGCGGTCGCCGCCGTCGAAGCCGGTCCGGCGCGGACGCGCGTGACGCTGGCCGACGGCGTGGTGCTGGAAGCGTCACTGGTGGTCGGCGCCGAGGGCCGCGCCTCGCCGGTTCGCAAGGCGGCCAAGATCGACACCGTCGGCTGGGGTTATGGCCAGAGCGGGGTGGTGGCCACCGTGTCCCTGGGCCGGGACCACGGCAACGTCGCCCATGAATATTTCCTGCCCGCCGGCCCGTTCGCCATCCTGCCGCTGACGGAACAGCGCGCCAGCCTGGTCTGGACCGAGACGACGCGCCGCGCCGATGCGCTGAGGGCGGCGTCGGACGAAGCCTTCCAGGCGCATCTGATGCGGCGTTTCGGCGACTATCTGGACAGTGTCTCTGTGGTGGGACCACGCTTCGTCTATCCGCTGTCCCTGCAATTGGCCGAACAGCTGACCGCGGCCCGCACCGCCCTGATCGGCGACGCCGCCCATGCCGTCCATCCGGTGGCCGGGCAGGGGCTGAACATGGGGCTGAAGGACGCCGCGGCGTTGGCCGAGGTGCTGGTCGAGGCCATGCGCACGGGCGAGGACATCGGTTCGGAGATCGTGCTGGACCGCTACGCCCGCTGGCGCCGGTTCGACAACGCCGCGCTGGCCGCGGGCTTCGACGGCTTCGTCCGGTTGTTCTCCAACGACCTGCCGCCCGTGCGGCTGGCGCGCAATCTCGGCATCGCCGTGGTCAACCGCATCCCGGCGCTGCGCCGCGCCTTCATGCACGAGGCCGGCGGCGCGACGGGCGACCTGCCGCGCCTGCTGCGTGGCGAGGCGGTCTGAGACCTAGCCCAGCTGCCGCGCTTCTTCCGGCAGCATGATCGGCACGCCGTCGCGGATGGGGAAGGCCAGCTTGGCGCCCGCCGACACCAGTTCCTGCGCCTCGCGGTCATAGGTCAGCTTGCCGCGCGTGACCGGGCAGACCAGCACCTCGAGCAGGCGCGGATCGACGGTGTTGGGGGTGTGGAAGGCGTCGCTGGTCATGGGGCGGAGGGTACAGGGTCGAGGGGCGAGGGTCGAGGGCGACAGGCGCGACTCAAACTCTCATCCCCTGACCCGGATCACTGCATCGACGGGATCTCGCCCTCGCCGTCGCCGGCGGCGCCGATGCGCATGAGGGCGGTCAGGACTTCGGCGCGGGCGTCGAGATTGGCGGCCTCCAGCAGGGCCTGTTTCTCGGAAGGCTCGAAGGGCAGGGCCATGGCCAGGCTGTTGACCAGGGCCTCGGGCGGGGCGGTCTCGGCCGTATCCCAGTCGATGTCGAGGCCGCGGGTCTCCAGATAGGCTTTCAGCGCGTCCAGGAACCCCTCGCGGTCCAGTCCGCCCTCACCGGCGGGCGGGGCGGTCAGGTCGCCTTCCCAGGTCTCGAAGGCCGCGCGCACCTGCCGGTAGGGCGCCTGGGTCGGAAGCTCGGTGACGATGCGATAGCGCGCCACCCCGGTCAGGGTGATCAGATACCGGCCGTCCGAGGTCTCGTTGAAACTGGTGATCCGCCCCGCGCAGCCGATAGGCGACAGACTGGGCAGAGGACCGAGCCCGCCGGTCGGCTGGATCATGCCGATGATCCGGTCGCCCGCCATGGCGTCATCGACCATGTTCAGATAGCGCGGCTCGAAGATGTTCAGCGGCAGCTGGCCGCGCGGCAGCAGCAGCACCCCGGACAGCGGAAAGACGGGGATCACCTGCGGCAGGTCGGCGGCCCTGATATACCCTTGAGCCACCGCGACCTCCTCTAGGCGAACAGCAGCGAGGACAGACGACGGCGGCCGTCGCGGGCCACCTCTGAGGTCGCCCCGGCGGCTTCGAACACCGTCAGCAACTGCTTGCGGGCGGCCTGTTCATTCCACTCCCGGTCCGCGGCGACGATCTTCAACAGCTGATCGACCGAGCCCTTGAAATCGCCCGAGGCGGCCAGGGCCTGGGCCAGGTCAAAGCGGGCCTGATGATCGCTCGGATCGGCGGCCAGTTTCGCTTCCAGCTCCGTGGAGGCGCCGCTGGGAGCGGACGAGGCCAGGGACAGCTGGGCGCGAACCGACTGGACCGTGGCGTCGCGCGAATCCTGCGGAGCCATGGCGATGGTCTGGCGCGCCTGATCGACATCGCCGTCGGCCAGATAGACGCGGGCCATGCCGGCGATGGCCTTCTCGTGGCCCGGCTCCAGCGTCAGCACCTGGGCGAAGGCCTGGGCGGCGCCGCCCAGATCGTTGAGCGACAGCGATTCCTCGCCCAGCGACAGCAGTTGCTCGATGTCGGAGTTGGCGCTCTCTCCGCCCGTCAACTTGTCGATGAAGGCCTTGAGCTGGCTCTCGGGCACCGCGCCCTGGAAGCCGTCGACCGGCTGGCCGTTGACGAAGGCGTAGACGGTGGGGATCGACTGCACCCGCAGCTGGCCCGCATAGGCCGGGTTCTTGTCGACGTCGATCTTGACCAGTTTCACCCCGCCGCCGGCGGCGCGCACGGCCTTCTCCAGCATCGGCGTCAGGGTGCGGCAGGGCCCGCACCAGGTGGCCCAGAAATCGACCAGCACGGGCTGGCTCTTCGAGGCCTCGATCACGTCGGCCATGAAGCCGGCGTCGGAGCCTTCCTTGATCAGGTCATTGGGCAGGTCGGTCGGGTCGGCGAAGGTCATGTCGGTCCTGGTCTCGGATCAGTCGTAACGCGTCAGGTCGTCAGATGGTCGCGTCGAACGCCGCGCTCAAGGGTCGAGGCGCCGTCGGCGCACTAGGAAGGATCGTTGCCAGCGCCCGCGGGGCTGAGCTTCCAGCGGATCTTGGTCTCCGAATCCGTCCGGGCCGAGCCGCGCACGACGATCTGCAGCGAACGGCGGGTGAGGCCCTCGTCCACATGGACGGACGGCTCGATCGCGACGTCCGGCCCGTCGGTGCGGAACCACCAGCCCCGACCCGAATGGCCGCGCAGCAGGATGGAGCGGCGGTCGCGGGCCAGCGAGGCCTGGACGCCGGGCTCCAGTTGGAACCGCACGGCATAGGGGGCGGCGATGGCGCGGACGACCTCCTTCTGGCCGGGGGCGGGGTGCAGCCGTTCCTCGGCGCGCAGCTCGTCCAGACGCTGGTCGAGATAGAGGCGGCGCTGGTGCAGCAGGCCGAACTCATGGACCCAGCCGTCGTGCTCGATCTCCAGCCAGACGGCGCCTTCCCCATCTCTCTGGTTGGCTTCCACATGGAGCGGGCGACCGATGAGACGCGGACCCAGCAGCTCGCCCTTCCAGCCGCCCAGGGGCTCGCCGGTCGATGTTTCGCCCAGGGTCAGGGTGGAGTGGCCGGGCGTCAGGCGCAGACCTTGCCGGTCGGCCGCGCGCGGAGTCCAGCCGCACCCGGTCACCAACCGGTCCTTGCCGCAGACGATCTCCAGCGACAGGGGCTGGGCGCAGGCGGCCGAGGACCATGGGCCGCGGGCGGGCGGGGCGGTGTCGGCGAAGACGGTCAGCAGGGGGCTGCGGATGCGGGTGGCGCCGGCGACGGTCCCGGCCGCGTCGACGAGCTCGGCCTCGGTGCCTCGCGCGGCGGCGACGCGAGCGGCGGTCGAGGGACCTCCGCCCTGCAGCGTCGCCAGACGGCCGTCGGGAAGGGTCTGGGTCCGCAGGGCTCCGCCGAGGCGGGCGATGGCGGCGGCGGCGGCCTCGGGCAGGGGTTCGGACAGCTGGCCCAGCCCGTCCTCAAGCGCCAGCAGATCGAGCAGCAGCTCCAGCCCGGCCTCGGGGCTGCGGCTGGCGTGACCCCCGTCGGGACCGATGGCGCGGGGCAGGGCGCGCGACAGGCGGCTCAGCGCCTTGCGGCGGATCGAGACGCCCGGAGCGCCGGCCAGGACGCAGCCGACCACGGCGGCGGCGGTCAGGCGTTCGGCGCGGGTGGCGACCCCGCCGGGCGGGCGCAGCAACTGGCGGCCCTGACGGCCCAGCACGTCGGCCAGCTTCAGCCGCTCGGCCTCGGTGGCGACCTGTCCCATGCGGCGGGCGGCGCAGGCCAGGTTGACCGCGCGGCGAGCCAGGATGTCGGGATCCCAGGCGAAGGGCGACCAGCGGACGAAGACCTCGGCCCAGATCAGGGTCAGACGCAGGGCTTCGCGCGCGCCCCGCTCGCCCTGGGTCATCAGCGACGGCAGCCAGGCGAACGCATGCAGGTCGACCGCGAAGGCGCGGGTCGGACTGGGTCGGTTGAACGGGTCCTCGGGCGCCGGCGCCTCGAGGCTGGAGCCGGCGAGCACGAAACGGCCGCCCAGCACGCCCTTGCCGACCGCCGGATCGACCGGGCGGAAGTCACGCGGGGTGGAGGCGAAGCTCTGGGCGGTGCGGCCACTCAGCGTCAGGGCGTAGCCGGGCAGGCCATAGGCCTCGACCCACAGCTGGCGGGTCAGCAGCCGTCCGGCGATCGCAGGCCACAGGCCGGGGCCGGTGCTGGCTCCGGTCGCGCGCACCGGGGTGCGGACGGGCGCGCCGCGCAGGCCCGGGATTTCGCCGGGGGCGGGCCCGTCGCCTTGCGGCGGGGCGAAGGGTCCCAGGGGGCTCACGCGGACTTCAGGGCCTGGATGTTGGCGGCGTAAGCGTCGGGGCCGCCCTTGAACACGAACGAGCCGGCCACGAGGGCGTCGGCCCCGGCGGCGACGCAGGCGGCGGCGTTGGCGCTGGTCACCCCGCCGTCGACCTGCAGGTGAGCCTTCGATCCCGCGGCGTCCAGCAGGGCGCGGGCCTTCTCGATCTTACGCAGGGTGGTCGGGATGAAGGACTGGCCGCCGAAGCCCGGATTGACCGACATCAGCAGGACCAGGTCGACGAGGTCCACGACCTCTTCCAGCACCGTCAGCGGCGTCCCGGGGTTCAGGACCACGCCGGCCTTGGCGCCGAGTTGACGGATGCGCCCCAGGGTGCGGTGCAGGTGCGGTCCGCTTTCGGGGTGGACGGTCAGGATGTCGGCGCCCGCCTCCCGATAGGCTTCCAGCCAGGGATCGACCGGCGCGACCATCAGGTGCACGTCGAAGGTCTTCTTCGTATGCGGCCGGATCGCTTTCACGATGTCGGGGCCCAGGGTGATGTTGGGCACGAAATGCCCGTCCATCACGTCGATATGGATCCAGTCGGCGCCCGCGGCGTCCAGCGCGCGGACCTCCTCGCCCAGTTTCGAGAAGTCACTGGCGAGGATGGAGGGACAGATAAGGGGGGCGGCCATGCCCCCGGATAAGGCGGGTCGCCCGTCTGGGCAAGCCGACGGCTGGGTTTGCCCGTCAGAGCGCGCTACACGGTTTGGTCATCGCTGTCGGGGAGGTCGTCATGAGCGAATACGTCGCCACCATCGAATGGGTCCGGGGAGACCAGCCCTTCCTCGACAACAAATACGCTCGCGCCCACGACTGGCGCTTCGACGGCGGGGCGGTGGTGCGGGGCTCTTCGGCGCCCGGCAGCGTGCCGGTCCCCCTGTCCGATCCCGCCGCGGTGGACCCGGAGGAGGCGCTGGTGGCCGCCGTGTCCAGTTGTCACATGCTGTTCTTCCTCGCCTACGCGGCCAAGGACGGCTTCGTGGTCGACCGCTATCTGGATCAGGCCGTGGGCGTGATGGGGCGTGATGACCGCGGCAAGGTCTCGATCACGGCGGTGACGCTGAGGCCGGCCGTGACCTTCTCGGGCGACAAGCAACCGGACGCGGCGATGATCGCCGACCTGCACCATCGCTCGCACGAGCACTGCTATGTGGCCAATTCGATCCGGGCGCCGGTGACGGTGGAGCCGCGCTAGGCGACGGGCGCGACCGCCACATCCTCCAGCAGGGCGACGAAGCGGCGCACGGCCTCGTCGGCCAGTTCGGGATGGTAGCGCATCGGCTTGGCGGCGCCGGGCTCGTCAAAGGCGTGGGTGCCCTCGGCGATCCAGGTCTCCACGTCCGCCCCGCAGTCGCGGACCATGGCGTGGACGGTCTCGGCGTTGCGCACGGTCGTCAGGTGGTCGCCCCGCGAGATGACGGCGAGGGTCTTGGGGCAGTGTTTCCACGGCCGCATGCGGTTCAGGGCGGCGACGCCGATATAGGGGTAGGCCAGGTAGACCGCGCGGACCCCGTCCAGGCTGACCGCGCCGGGATCGGCGAGGCCCAGCATGCGGTCACGCCGCTCCGAGCTCATGGCTTCCATGATGCCCCAGCCGCCGTGGCTCCAGCCGGCCAGGGCGATGCGTGACGCATCCACGTCCCGCCTGCGAGACACGCCGTCCAGCGCCGCCAGGACGTCACCGGCGCGCTTGTCGCCGCGCAGGACCAGTCCGGTGCAGACCGTCATCAGGGCCTGTTCGCGGCTCCAGCCGCGCGGGCCGTAGGAGTCGACGATGAAGGCGCGCCAGCCCGCGGCCCCGGCCGCCTCCGCATAGCGCGGCAGGTGGTCGCGCAGGCCGCCGCAGCCATGAAACAGGATCACCGCCGGGCGCGGCCGGTCGTCCTCGGGTCCGACCACGGCCACGCCGGGTTCGAGCAGCGTCCAGCGGGCGGCGAGGGTGTCCATGGCAGGCACCTTAGCGGCAGGGGCTGGAGCCCAGCTAGTGGTTAGTGACGGAAGACCCGCACGCCCGTGAAGGCCATGGCGATACCCTTCTCGTCGGCGGCGGCGATGACCTCGGCATCGCGCATCGAGCCGCCCGGCTGGATCACCGCCGTGGCGCCCGCCGCGACCGCTTCCAGCAGGCCGTCGGCGAAGGGGAAGAAGGCTTCCGACGCACAGGCCGAGCCCTCGGCCAGCGAATGGGCCACGCCCTTGGCCTCGCCGGCCTCACGGGCGCGGATGGCGGCGATGCGGGCCGAGTCCCGGCGGTTCATCTGGCCGGCGCCGATGCCGGCGGTCTGGCCGTCCTTGGCGTAGACGATGGCGTTGGACTTGACGTGCTTGGCCACGGTGAAGGCGAACAGCATGTCCTGGATCTCGGTCGGCGTCGGCTGGCGGCGCGTGACGATCTTCAGGTCCGAGGGGCGGATCAGGCTGCGGTCGCGGCCCTGGACCAGGAAGCCGCCGGCGACCGAGCGGAACACCTCGCCCGGGCCGTGCGGGTCGGGCAGGCCGTCGGTGATCAGCAGGCGCAGGTTCTTCTTGGCCGCGAAGACCTCGCGGGCTTCTTCATCAGCGCCGGGGGCGATGACGACCTCGGTGAAGATGCCGGTGATGGCGCGGGCGTCGTCGCCGTTCAGCGGGCGGTTGACCGCGATCACGCCGCCGAAGGCGGAGACCGCGTCGCATTCCAGCGCGCGGGCGTAGGCCTCAGACAGGTCCTTGCCGACGGCCACGCCGCAGGGGTTGGCGTGCTTGACGATGACGCAGGCCGGGGCCTCGAACTCGGCCACCAGCTCATAGGCGGCGTCGGCGTCGGCGATGTTATTGTAGCCCAGCTCCTTGCCCTGGATCTGGGTCGCGTGGGCGACGCCGGGGCGGGCTTCGCCGGTGCGGTAGAAGGCGCCCGTCTGGTGCGGGTTCTCGCCGTAGCGCAGGGTCTGGGCCAGCGAACCGCTGATCGACTTGCGGGCCGGGGCCTCGTCACCGACCTGACCGGCGAACCAGCCCGAGACGGCGGCGTCATAGGCGGCGGTGCGGGCGAAGGCGCGGGCCGCGAGGCGCTTGCGCAGCTCCAGCGAGGTGGCGCCGTCAGTCTTGAGCGCAGCGAGGACCTGGTCCACCGCGTCCTTGTCGACGCAGACGGCGACGTAGCCGTGGTTCTTGGACGCCGAGCGGATCATGGCCGGGCCGCCGATGTCGATGTTCTCGACGGCCGCCTCGAAGCCGCCGCCCGAGGCCACGGTCGCTTCGAAGGGATAGAGATCGATCCAGGCGATATCGATGCCGCCGATGCCGTGCTCCGTCATGGCCGCGGCGTGGCTCGGCTCGTCACGGACGCCCAGCAGGCCGCCATGGACCACCGGGTGCAGGGTCTTGACCCGACCGTCCATCATCTCCGGGAAACCGGTCAGGTCGGCCACGTCCTTCACCGGCAGGCCGAAACCGGCGATGGCGGCGCGGGTGCCGCCGGTGGAGACCAGTTCGACGCCCAGATCATGCAGGGCGCGCGCGGCGTCCTCCAGTCCGGTCTTGTCGCTGAGCGAGATCAGGGCGCGCTTGGGCGCCACGCGGTCCGGCGCGGGGGGAAAGTCGGGAGCGGCGGGCATGGCGGCGTCCGTATGCTGAGGGGTCGGGGAGACGCGCGCGGCTCTAGCACTGTCCGGCCAAGGATTGAACCGTGGAGGTGAACCTCAGGCGAGAATCGGGACGCGACCGAGACATTCCCGTTCGAAGCTAGCCGCCGAAAAGATACCGGTCAGCCCAGACATACGGGTAGATTTCAGGTTTGCTCTTGTTGTCGTACGCCCACGGCAGCCGTCGCCTGATGTCGGTTCGGGTGACGGCGCTTCGAGTCCATTCGACCGTCGACCGGCCAAATCGGACACCCGGGAACCAGGTCGCCAGCTCCTCCGGCTTCACCAGAACGATGGAGTGAGGATTGGAGATGTCTGTGAAGGTGACCAGAACCGGCAACTCGTGAGGTTCGACCTCCAGCACGAAATACTTGTCGCCCCTGGACCAGTCCGGTGGGTCTTTCACGCCCCTGTCCCCATAGACGCTGTAGGGGGTCCACCTCCCGGAAGGGGCCCTCGGACCATCACCGTAGTGGCTCATGCTGGAACCGTTGAACTGCTGGTACCCCGCCATCGTCAGAAACAGCGTGCGCGCCCCGATGTCGACCGGCGTCGCGCTGCCCAGCAAGCGACCGAATGACTGGTTAGCGGTGGGAACCCAGCTGTAGTGACGCCAGGATTCTGATCGACGGACGGACTCGATGACCCGAGGTTCGCCGTTGATGATGAGGCCCATCTTCAAGCGAAAACTGTACTGTTCCAGCTTGCGCGCGAGAGCATGGTCGCAGCCGCCCAAGGCCGTGGCGGCGAGACCGGTAACGAGCAGGGACCGTCTGTTCAGCGCGGTGTTCACAGCAAAAGCTTGTCACGCGCGGTGTTCCCGGGACGTTAAAGGCGCCGCCTGAACCGCGTCACTCCGCCAGCCGCGCGAAATCCACCACCATCACCGGCTCCCGGCCCATGACCGCCAGCGCCTTGCGGAACTCCGCCTGTTTCAGCGCCGTCGTCGCCGTATTCGTCAGGGGGTGGAAGTTGACGATGTCCGCGTCCCACAGGGCCTTGTCGAGGACGAAGGTCACGCGGTGGTCGGGGTCGTTGACAAGTCCCAGGGCCGTGACCGAGCCGGGGCGCAGGCCCAGGGTCTCGTAGAGCAGGCCTTCATTGCCGAAGGACAGCCGATCCGAGCCGATCGTCTTGGGCGCGCGCTTCAGGTCGATGACCGTGTCCTGCCGGGCCGAGATCAGCCACAGCTTCCCTTTCTTGTCCTTGAGGAAGAGGTTCTTGGTATGGGCGCCGGGCATGGCGGCCTTGAGCTCAATCCCCTCCTCGACGCGGAAGACGGCCGGGTGGTCATGGGTGGTCTGTTCGATCCCGTTCTCCGCCATCCACGCCAGCAGGCGGTCGCGGTCGAAGAGCGGCTCAGAAGCGGACTCTGGCGGGTTCGGGTTGTCTTCGGTCATGCGGCGTCGTTAGGAGAGGGACGCTTTCGCTTACCCGCCGGAGACCGCCTGTGGAACTGGAATGCTATCCCATGGCGCCGCAGCCGCCGGATCTGGTGCCCGGCCGGGTGTCGCGGGACTGGATGGACGCCTTCGCCAGCCGGCATCCCTACCGCTGCCTGCCGCTGAACATGGCCAACACCACGGGCTGGGAGATCCTGTGCCCGTTCGGCTTCACGGCCGAATGGAACGGCGGGCCGGCTCAGGCCGACATCGTCATCACCCCCGAGCGGACGACGCCGAACGTGGCCCATTTCGTCACCTCGCACTTCACGCGCGGCATCCTGACCCTGCATCCACAGTATCTGTTCCGCACGCCGCCGGGCTGGGGGATGCTGGCGGGGGGCGCGCCCAACCATGTGAAGGACGGCATCCAGCCGCTGGTCGGCCTGATCGAGACCGACTGGCTGCCCTTCCCCTTCACGATGAACTGGGCCTTCACCCGCCCGGGCAAGATCAAGTTCGAGAAAGGGGAGCCCTTCTGCTTCATCACCCCGGTCGAGCACCGCAAGGTCGAGGCCTTCCAGCCGGTGATCCGGACGCTGGAGTCCAATCCGACGATGAAGGGCCAGTACGACGCCTGGCTGAAGGCGCGCAGCGACTTCAACCATCGCCTCGCGTCGGGCGATCCCGACGCGGCCAAGGAGGCGTGGCAGCGCTTCTACTTCAAGGGCGAGATCCCCGAGGAACTGGGGAGCGCGCCGGCGACGCACACCAACAAGCGGCGGCTGAACAGCCCGCGGGTCGGCTAGCTCAAACAAAAGGCCCCGCCGGATCGACCGGCGGGGCCTTCTTCATCTCAGGCTTGGAGACCTCAGGCGCGCGGAACGCGAGGACCCAGGTTGTTGACCACCTCGCGGGCGTCGAAGGCGTTCGGATCGCCGGCCGGCTTGGAGCCGCGGCCGAAGACGATCTCGGCGGTGGCTTCGAAGCGGTCGATCTCGCGGACGTCGAAGTCCGGGCCGAACGGATCGCGGTAGCCCCACGGGCTCCACAGGCCGCGGCGGTAGTAGCGCCATGACGGACCCCAGAACGGGCTGTACCGGTCATAATAGAAGGGGTCCGGCGAGCCCGTCAGGCGCACGTCGCGGTCGGTGGCGCGGTTGACGGTGGCGAACCAGTCATGGCCGCTTTCCAGCGTCAGCTCGGCCGCGCGCAACAGCAGCGACATTTCGACCTGCTCGCGCGAGGTCACCGAATTGCCGGCGAAGCTGACGCGGTAGCGGTCGGCGTCGACGCGTTGCTCGGAATAGCCGTAGCGGTTCTGCGGGCCGGCCGGACCATAGGGGGTGGCCGTGGCGCAGGCCGACAGGGCGAGGGCCGCCGCCGTCGCCAACAACACGGGCTTCAGGAAACGGATGTTCATGGGATGCTCCTTGACGCGTCACTACGCGCCCTGACGGCTGAACGGGACATGAACGGCGCCGGTTCCCGCACCCGGCAAGCCGTTATAAACGTGAAAGAATAAGCACGGCGGCGGCGAGCAGCAAGGCGCCCGTCAGGAAGGCGAACCCCTTGCGGAAGCGGGGTTCGGACATGCGCCGGGCCAGCGCTGCCCCACCTAGACCGTAGGCGGACATGCTGAGCACGTCCATGCCGATCGTGGCCACGGCGAACAGGGCCAGCTGCGGCGCGGCGGGCCGGTTCACGTCCAGGAAGGGTGGCAGGACGGCGGTGAAGAACAGAACCGCCTTGGGATTGGCGATCTGCACCATGAAGCCGTCGACGACGGCGCTGCGGCCCATCTTCACGGTCGGAGCGTTGGGCTGGGCGGCGGTGGCGAAGGCGCCGCGCCAGGCGCGATAGCCCAACCAGGCGACATAGAGCGCCCCGGCCACCGAGATGATGCGGAAGACCTGCGGAAAGGCGACCACCAGGGCGCCGAGACCGAGCGCGGCGGCGCCGAACCAGACCAGGGTGGCGGCGTTCATGCCGACGACGCCCAGCAGCGCGCCGGCCTTGCCCCTCTGCACGCCGTTGGCGACCGAGAAGACATTGGCCGGGCCCGGGGTGATCGCCATCACGGCCATCACGCCCAGGAAGGTCGCATACAGATGCGGATCGACGGGCAGACTGGCCATGGCCCGATGTCGGGCCGCGACCGGTTGCGGTCAAGCCGTGAGGATCAGCGGGCGTCTTTTTTGGGGGCCGACGCGGACGGCGCGGCGGGCGCCGCCTCGACGGGGGTGTCGAGATGGACGCTGATCTCGCCGTCGCTCGCTTCGTCGATGGCGTCGAGCGCCTCGCCGGCGGCGTACTCGGCCATCAGGCCGTAGGTGGCCATGTGTTCGGGATCGTTCGAGGCCCAGGCGCCGTTGGCCGCCATGCCGCCCGCGACCCGCAGGGCGCCGGACTCCTCCACGGCATTCATGGCTTCGGCGACAATGCCCTCGATATCGAGCCCGGCAAGCGCCGAGCCGGCGATGGCGCCGACGTGTTCCGAGACCGAGGCGGTGAAAGCGGCCACGTCAGGCTGGTACTCGGTCCAGAGGGCGGCGATCCGAACCTTCTTCTGTTCGTCGGTCAGGCTGGCGTCGTCGGAAATGGCCTCGGCGCGCTCGCCATAGGCGTCCATGCGGGCCTCGAAGCGCTCGGCGGCGGCCTCGATGGCCGCTTCAGCGGCGTCTTCCGCAGACGTCTGCGGAGCGGTCTGCGGATTGGCCGCGAGCGCCGCCGACAGCGGCAGGACGGCGAGGGCGGCGGCGAGGGAGAGGGCCTTGATCATCGAACGGCTCCGGGGAAGGGCAGACCCGAAGGTCTGCCCAACGCCGTTCGACCTCAAGTGAAATCGCCGTAAGGCGCTTACTGCGCCGGGGCTGGGGCCGGCGCCGCCGCGGTCAGGGCCTGGGCGATGCCAGCGCGCATCTGCTCGGGAATGCTGCGGATCGCGGCCGGAGCGGCGTTGGCGGCGTTTACGATTTCGTCGCGGCGGGCCGCGTTTTCGGGCTTGTCGGCCATGGCGCGCAGGAAGGTCTCAAGATCAGCGGCGAAGGCGTTAATCTCGGTCGCGTGACGGTCGATGATGGCGTTGGTTTCGGTCGCCTTGGTCGCGTTGTCCTTGGCGGTGTCCGACATCACCGCTTCCAGCTCTTCGCCGACTTCTTCCATGGAGGCCTGGAAGGCCCGGCCCTTGGCCTCCATGGCCGCTTCCTCGGGCGACTGGGCGGGCGCGGCGGCGGCGGGCGGGGCCGGCGGCGCGGTCTGGGCCAGCACGGGGGTGGCGATGAGGGCGGTCGAAACGGCCAGGATCAGGCGCAGGGACATGGGTCTTCCATCGAAACAAAAGGCCACGGCGGCCCGTTCGAGCCACCGTGGCGCATTTCCGTGTCGCTGACGAGACGGCTTTTGCGGCTTAGCTTCAACCGGCGTCTCGGGCGTTCCGCCGGTCTGGTCGCATAGGGGCCTTGATGACGAGACGCCTTTTGCGTTCCGCCGCGCCGGACTAGGGTCGGCCATGCGCCGTTCGGCCCTGATCCTGTCCGCCCTGTTCGCCGTCGTCGCGGCCCCGCCCGTGGCCGGTCAGTCCGCCCCGCGCACCTATGCGATTCAAGGCGACTGCGGCGGCCGGCCGGCGACCCTCGTCGGCATGGCGCAGGGTTATTGTCTCGGTCTCGTCTGGCAGCGGAGCACCGCCGAGGGGCCGCGCATGCCCCGGACCCTGTTCGAGCTCGACGACGGCGACTGGTTGGTGGCGGATCTCGGAACCTGGGACGCCGGGCACGGCGCGCTCTGGCGGCTGTCGACGGCCTCGGACCAACCGCGATGGACGCGGCTGCTGGCGGGTTTGTCCATGCCGCACACGATCGCGCGCGGTCCGGACGGACGCCTCTACCTCGCCGAGATGAGCCGGATCTTCGCGTTCGACCCTGCCCGGCCCGATCGCACGACCGCCGTGGTCGAGGGTCTGCCCGACAACCGGCTGCACGAGAACCGACACCCCCTGTCGAGCTTCATCTTCGACACCGACGGCGCGCTTCTGGTCAATGTCGGGGCGCCGTCGGATCGGTGCCTGGACGCCCGTGGCGCGCCGCGGCGGAACGCCGGAGGCCTGTGCGCCGAGGACGACGACCAGGCCATGGTGCGGCGTTACGCCTATCTCGGCGACGGCCGCTGGAGCACGGACTGGACGCCCTGGGCGACGGGCCTGAGGAACTCTGTCGCAATGGTGAGACACCCTTCGGGCGCGGTCTACCAGGCAGAGAACTCCGTCGACCTGACGACGCCGGACCGGCCCTTCGACGAGATCAACCGACTGACGCGGGGCAGCGACCACGGCTGGCCCTATTGCACCGACATGGCGACGGCGATGCCGGGCTGGACCGCTCGTCAGGCGCGTTGCCGGGAGCAGACCGCGCCCGTGTCCTTGCTGCCGCCCCACGCCGCGCCGTTGTCGATGCTCTACTACGACGGGGCCATGTTCCCCGAGCTACGGGGCCGCATGCTGATGAGCTGGCACGGCTACCGGCGGGCGGCGGGCCGGGTCGTGGCGATCGAGACCGATGCGGAAGGCGCGCCCCTGACGGACAGGCGGGCGCGCTACGCCGTCTATCCGCGCGGCTCCATGCCCTATCCGGCCGACGCGCCGGCTCCTCGGGCCCGGGTGCTGACGCCGGCGTGGAACGCGCAAGCGGGGCGCCATCCCATGGGGGCGCCGGTCGGCCTGGCCGTGGCGCGCGACGGCTCGATCTGGATCGCGGATGACCGCAACGCGGCCATCCTCAGGATCGCGCGGCCTTAGCCTAGAGCCTTAGCCGTTGCGCTTGTCGCGCTTGCCCAGCACGCGCAGGCGCAGGGCGTTCAGCTTGATGAAGCCCTCGGCGTCGTGGTGGTCGTAGGCCTGGACGCCTTCCTCGAAGGTCACCAGGTCCTGATCGTACAGGCTCTGGGGGCTCTCGCGGCCGATGATCGAGACATTGCCCTTGTAGAGCTTGATGCGGACCGTGCCGCTGACCTTGGCCTGCGAGTGGTCGATGGCGGCCTGCAGCATCTCGCGCTCGGGCGAGAACCAAAAGCCGTTGTAGATCAGGTGGGCGTATTTGACCGCCAGTTCGTCCTTCAGGTGCATCGCGCCGCGGTCGAGGGTGATCGACTCGATGCCGCGGTGGGCGGCCAGCAGGATGGTGCCGCCCGGGGTCTCGTAGACGCCGCGCGACTTCATGCCGACGAAGCGGTTCTCGACCAGGTCGAGACGGCCGACGCCGTTGTCGTGGCCCAGCTCGTTCAGCTTGGCCAGGATCGTGGCGGGGGACATCGCCACGCCGTCGATGGAGACCGCGTCGCCCTTCTCGAAGCCCATGGTGAAGATGGTCGCCTGATCGGGTGCGTCTTCCGGGGCGATGGTGCGTTGGTGAACGAACTCGGGCGCCTCGACCGCCGGGTCCTCCAGGACTTTGCCTTCCGAGGAGGAGTGCAGCAGGTTGGCGTCGACCGAGAAGGGCGCCTCGCCGCGCTTGTCCTTGGAGATCGGGATCTGGTGCTTCTCGGCGAAGTCCAGCAGGGCCTCGCGGCTGCGGAACTCCCATTCGCGCCAGGGGGCGATGACGTGGATGTCCGGATCCAGGGCGTAGTAGCCCAGCTCGAAGCGGACCTGGTCGTTGCCCTTGCCGGTGGCACCGTGACAGACGGCGTCGGCGCCGACCATCTTGGCGATCTCGATCTGGCGCTTGGCGATCAGCGGCCGCGCGATCGAGGTGCCCAGCAGATACTGGCCCTCATAGACGGTGTTGGCGCGGAACATCGGGAAGACGAAGTCGCGCACGAATTCCTCGCGCAGGTCGTCGATGAAGATGTTCTCGGGCTTGATGCCCATCTTCAGCGCCTTCTCGCGCGCTGGGCCCAGTTCCTCGCCCTGGCCCAGATCGGCCGTGAAGGTGATGACCTCGGCGTTATACTCGATCTGCAGCCACTTCAGGATGATCGAAGTGTCCAGGCCGCCCGAATAGGCCAGCACGACTTTCTTGGGAGCGGAGGACGACGACATGGGGCAGAATCCTTCGGCGAACGCGGGGAGGCGTTCCTCTTTGCGCGCGCTTAAAGGACCAGACGCCCCGCGATGCAAGGGCGGGATTGGGGCGAGCGCTCCGCTTTCACGTCACGGCGGCCGCGGCGTGGTTTTCAAAGGCCACGCCTGAATGACGTTTCCGCGAAATTTCCTGTGGATTTCCGGCCTTCCCGAGAGGCCGAGCAAGCCATACCGATTGGGGTCAAGAGCTTGAATTAAGGCTGGTTTGCGGCCCTACCAGCGTTCGTCCGGTAAGATTCAGTCAAGGTCCTGGAAGGGCGGTCTTAAGCTTTCACGCTGCAAGGTCCGGCAGTGATCCCGAACCGCGCCCCGTCTCCGGTCGAAAAGCTGGCTCTCGCCGTCGTGCACCAGCCCGAACGCGCCATGCCCGCTCCCGCCGGCGCGCGCGAGGAGGCCCTGCGGTTCCTGCTCCAGACCGCCGCCGACGCCGGCGTCACCGTGGTGGCGACCAGGCCGGACGGCGACGGCGAGCGCTGGCTGGGTCAGGCCTGGCCCTTCCCGTCGCCCTTCAAGGTCACCGTGCGCACCGTCTCCATCGAGGAGGGCGTCGACCGGGTCGAGGCCCGCGCCCGCCGCTCGCTGGAACGCATGGGCCTGCCGCGCGGCGACACCTTGCTGGCGTCGAACGCCACTGACCTGGTCGGGGCCGAGGGCCGCGCCCTGTGGGACCGCATGCAGTCGCTCAAGGACCGGGGCCTGTTCCGCCGCATCGGCTTTTGCGCCACCGTCGAGGACGGTCCGGCTCTGCTGGCCCGCCGCTTCCAGCCGGACGTGGTCCAGCTGCCGTGCAGTCTGCTGGATCAGCGGGTCCACCGCTCGGGCACCTTGGACGAAATCGCCGAACTGGGCGCCGACATCCACCTGTCGTCGGTGTTCGCCGGCGGCCTGCTGTTCATGAGCGGCGACGCCCTTCCGGCCGAGATGGCGCATCACGCGCCGCAGCTGTCGCGCATCCGCCGTCGCCTCGCCGAGGCCCGCGTCGATCCGATGCAGGCGACGCTCGCCTACACCCTGGGCCTGCCGCAGATCGCCGCCGTGGTGGCCAGCGCCGCCTCGGCCGCCGAACTGCGCGCCGTGGTGGCCGCCGCCCACGCGCCGGCGCCGGCGCTGGACTGGCAGAGCCTGCAGCTCGAGCACCCGGCCGCCGTAGCGGCCGGGCCTCGCGCGCGGATCAGTAGCGCAGCCTGATCCCGACATAGCCCGAACGTCCGGGCTCGCCGTATCCCAGCACCTGTTGATAGTGCTTGTCGGCCAGGTTCTCGATCCGTGCCGTCAGGGTGACGTTGTCGGTCAGGACGTAGGCCGCGTTCAGGTTCGCCGTGACGAAGCTGTCGCGGACCGGGGCGTTGGCCGAGTTGGTGTCCGGCTGGTCGCCTTCGGCCCGCACGGTCAGGGCGCCCGACAGGCGATCGCCGGTCCAGCCCAGGGTCGCCGAGCCCGAATGCTCGGGGATCCGGGCCAGTGCGCGGCCGTTGCTCTCGTCCTTCGCATCGGTCCAGGCGTAGGCCAGGCTCAGATCGAAGCCGCCGCCCAGGAGGGCCCGACCTTCCAGCTCGACCCCGTCCGTCGCCGTCTCGGCGAGGTTGATGTAGTAGCTGTCGAAGGTGACCGTATCGAAGAAGTAGGTGATCTGGTCCTCCACCGAGAGGTGGTAGGCGGTCGCCCGGCCCTCGATGCGGCCGTCGGCCGAACGCCAGCCGATGGCGGCCTCAAAGCCTTCCGCCTTTTCCGGACGCAGGGTCGGGAAGGGGATCGACGAGAAGCAGAAATCGCACACCGCCTGGCTGACCGACGGAGCCTTGAAGCCCGTGCCGTAGGCGCCCGACAGGGTGAAGCCGTAACCGAAGTCCCACGCGGCCGAGATGCGCCCGGTGGTCTTGGAGCCGAAGTCGTCGGTGTCGTCGAAGCGCAGGCCGCCGGTGACGCTCAGGGCGTCGGTGAGCTGATAGCGGCCCGTGCCGAAGACCGAAGTGGTCCCCAGGTCGACCTTGGCGCCGGTCGAGATGCTGCCTTCGCTCTCTTCACGCTCGACGCCGAAGGCGTAGGTGGCGGCGCCGGTCTCGCCGTTGGCCTGCCAGCGGTAGGCCTGGCGGTCGGCTTCGAAGACCGAACCGAAGGCGCTGAAGGTCTCGCGCTCGATATTCGACGCCGAGACGCTGAACTGGTGGTCCAGGCCGAGGGCGTCGACGCTGGCGCGGGCGACGCCCGACCATTGTTCCGATTCCGAGCGGTCGCTGTTGTCTGAGACCGGGAAGCCGTTATCCAGATCGGCTTCGCTGCGCGACCAGCGGGCCGAACCGTCCAGCTTCACCGTCGGGGAGACGGCGTAGCGGCCGCGAACGCCCACGGTGGTGTTCTCGAAGCCATCGGCCTCGGGGTTGCCGTTGGCTTCGTCGGCGACGGAGATGCCGTCGGTGGTGAAGCGCGAGACATAGCCGCCCAGCGCCCAGGTCTCATTGGCCACGCCGCCGGCGAGGCGGCCGCGCACGGTGCCGAAGCTGCCGGCCTCGGCCTCGGCGCGAACGCCGTCGATTTCCTTCGTCGTGAAGGCGATCACGCCGCCGATGGCGTCGGAGCCCCACAGCGAGGACTGCGGACCGGACAGGACTTCGATGCGCTCGATGTCGCCCAGGTCGAAGCCCGAGAAATCATAGGCGCCGTTGGGTTCGGCCGCGTCGTTGACCGGGGCGCCGTCGACCAGCACCAGGGTCTTGCCCGGGGTGGCGCCGCGCATGCGGATCTGGGCGACGCCCCCGAAAGCGCCCGAACGGGTCACGGACAGGCCGGGGACGTCGGCCAGGATGTCGGCGGCGAAGACGGCGCCGCGCTGTTCGATGGTGCGGCTGTCGATGACGCGGGCGCCGGGCGTGTCGGCGACGATGGAGGGAATGCGGGTGGCGGTGACCACGATCTCGGGCAGGGAATCGTCCCGCGCCTCCTGGGCGAAGGCGGGACCGGCGAAGGCCGCGGCCATGGCCGCGGTGGAAAGCAGAATGGAGCGCTTCATGAGCGAAAACCCCGTACGGGCCCCGCGAATGCGCGCGAGAGGCCTCATGTGAGCGAACCGATCCGCCGAACCCGAAGGTCCGGACGGCGCAAGATCGGGTCGCTGCGACGGAAGTCCCCGCGCCTCTGCCTGGTCCCGGACAGCGGCGAGCGACGGTGGCGGCCAGGTCTCCTGGCTTGCGGGTCGACAATCGAAGCCCTCGCCTTCCCAGTCCCTCGAGGGAGGAACCAGTGGCGCCGGAGCAAGCTCCGGGCGGACAGCGATCTCGCCGCCTACAGTTGCGGGCACAGCCACGGTTTCACACCGTGTTCCCTTAACCGCCGACGCGGCTTGTCGCAGTGCAGCGACGCTTGTGCAAGGTCAGGCGGCGTCGTCGTTGCGCAGATGATCAAGGTAGACACGCCAACCTTGGACGGCCGCCTGTCGCTCGGCCTGCGTGCTTCCGTTGTAGATGGAGCCGAAGTCCTCATTCGTGAGTTGGTTCAGAACAGCGGCCAGAGCCTCAGTCATGACATCGGGTCCGTAATGACGAATGCCTTCGAAGGCGTTGGACGCATCGTTCACGAGGGAGATTTGCGGCTCCGGCAGGCGGCGTCTGTCATCCATCTGCTCGATGATGGCGGGCACGGCTTCCGGGCCGAGTGCGATCAAGCGATCAAAGAGGTGTTGTTGCCGGCTCGGTCCACTCCGCCTTTCGTCACCTGATGCGGGCGACAGGGCGATGATGGCCTCGATGATGGCCTGCACCTCGGCGTAATGCGGGACCGATGTGTCGCGCCGCCAACGCGCGAGCACGCCGGCTTGCCTTGAAATCTCCGTTTCGACCGCCGCGACGGATTCCGCATCGGCCGGACGGAAGGCGGTGGGCGTATCGCCGGCGAAATAGAGACGGCCTTCGCTGCGCAGGGCGAACACAAGAGATCGAGAGCTGTCGGCGGCCCGCATCTGCTCCAGAGCCGGCGCGTACGGACGGGGGTCCGAGTACCACTGCAGTTTCGGGTGTGCGCCGACTTCCCCCTTCAACGCTGTGAAGTCTCTCAGCGGCAGGGAAACGTAGGTTCTTGGCGGCGGGGCGGCAGGGATGTCCACCGACGCCAGGACAATCAGATCGGACTGGGCGACCAGTTTCCAGAGAGGCGGTTCCTCCGCCATCGCCGGCAAGGCCGAGACCGCCAGAATGAACATCGAAGCAAGGCCGCGCAGGATCATGGCTGAACAATGCATTCAGTTGTGAGCCGAGGTAAAGGACGCCCTATTCCGCTTGAGCCGTTCCCGGCATTCCTTCACCTTGCGCCGCTCTCATGAACGCTCCCCTCGCTCACCCGCCGCACGCCGACGCCGTCCCGTCCCTGGAGGGCGCGACGCCGTTCATGGCCCAGTATCTGACGGCCAAGGCCGGGCAGCCGGACGCCATCCTGTTCTTCCGCATGGGCGACTTCTACGAGCTGTTCTTCAAGGACGCCGAGATCGCCGCCGCCGCCCTGGGCATCACCCTGACCAAGCGGGGCAAGCACAACGGCGACGACATCCCCATGGCCGGGGTGCCGGTGCATGCGCTGGACGGCTATCTGGCCCGGCTGATCCGGCAGGGATTCAAGGCGGCCATCTGCGAACAGCTGGAAGATCCGGCCGAGGCCAAGAAGCGCGGCGGCAAGGCGGTCGTGCATCGCGGCGTCGTGCGGGTGGTCACGCCGGGCACCCTGACCGAGGATTCGCTGCTGGACGCGCGGGGCGCCAACCGGCTGGCCGCCGTGGCGGTGCGCAAGGGCCGGGCGGCGGTGGCCGTGGTCGAACTGTCCGCCGGGGCCGTGGACGTCGTGGCCTGTTCGCTGGACGACCTGGGCGCGACCCTGTCGTCCTTCCGGCCTTCCGAGGTGCTGGTCCCCGACCGCCTGTTCTCGGACGAGGCGACCAAGGACGCGCTGAACGGCTCCGGCGGCGTGGTCCAGGCCCTGCCGCAGGCGCTGGCCGAGCCGGTCGGGGCCAAGGTCCGGGTCGAGCGCCTTTACGGGGTGGCCTCGCTGGACGGCTTCGGCGCCTTCGAGGAGGCGGAGGTCTCGGCCCTGGGCCTGATCGCCGCCTATCTGGAGACGACCCAGGCGGGCAAGATTCCGGCCCTGACCCCGCCGCGCCGCACCGGCGACACGGGCTTCCTGGCCATCGATCCGGCGACACGCCTGAGCCTCGAGATCGACCGGACGCAGCGCGGCGAGCGCGAGGGTTCGCTGCTGGCCTCGATCGACCGCACGGTGACCTCGGGGGGCGCCCGGGCGCTGGCCGAGCGGGTGGCGCGCCCGCTGCGCGATCCCGTCGCCATCAATCATGGACTCGACGCGGTCGAATGGCTGCTGGAGCGCCGTGACCTGCGCCGCGACCTGCGCGACGGGCTGAAGGCGTCGTCGGACGTGGCCCGGGCCGTGTCGCGGCTGGTGCTGGGCCGGGGCGGACCGCGCGATCTGGCCGGCATCCGCAACGGCCTGTCGATCGCCGAGGGCATCGCCGGCCTGTTCCCGCCGGTCGCCGATCCGCTGACCGGCCCGCCGCCGCGCATCGCCGCCTGCGTCGACCGCCTGACCCTGACCCCCGACCTGGGGCGGCTGCTGGTCGATCTGGCCGAAGGGCTGGTCGCCGAGCCGCCGCATCTGGCGCGCGACGGCGGCTTCGTGAACCCCGACTTCCGCCCCGAGCTGGATGAGGCGCGTCGCCTGCGCGACGACAGCCGCCGGGTCGTGGCCGACCTGGAGGCGCGCGCGGTCGCCGAGTCCGGCGTGGCCTTCAAGATCAAGCACAACGCCGTGCTGGGCTATTTCCTGGAGACCAGCGCTAAGGCCGCCGAGCCCCTGCTGCGGCCCACCGGCGAAAGCCCATTCATCCATCGCCAGACCCTGGCCAACCAGGTCCGCTTCACGACGGTGGAGCTGTCGGAACTGGATGCGAAGATCAGCCAGGCCGGACACCGGTCGCTGGCCATCGAGGGCGAGACCTTCGAGATTTGGCGGCGCACGGTCCAGTCGCTGGCCCAGCCGCTGCAGGCCGTGGCCGAGGCGCTGGCCGAGCTCGACGCCCACGCCGCGCTGGCGGAATGGGCGCAGGAGGTCGGGGCGGTGCGTCCCCACGTCGACGACACCCTCTGCTTCGAGGTCGCCGCCGGGCGGCACCCGGTGGTCGAGGCGGCGGTGAAGGCCGCGGGTGATCCCTATACGCCCAACGACTGCCGTCTGGACGGCTCCGGCGTCGCGGGCGCGCGCCTGTCGATCGTCACCGGGCCGAACATGGCCGGTAAGTCGACCTTCCTGCGCCAGAACGCCCTGCTGGTGGTGCTGGCCCAGGCCGGGGCCTTCGTGCCCGCCAAATCGATGCGGCTGGGCGTGGTCGACCGGCTGTTCAGCCGCGTCGGGGCGGGCGACGATCTGGCGCGCGGACGGTCCACCTTCATGATGGAGATGGTCGAGACCGCCGCCATCCTGACCCAGGCGACGGAGCGCAGCTTCGTGGTGCTGGACGAGATCGGCCGCGGCACCGCCACCTATGACGGCCTGGCCATCGCCTGGGCCACCACGGAGGCGCTGCACGACCGCAATCGCGCCCGCACCCTGTTCGCCACCCACTACCACGAGCTGGCGGTGCTGGAGACGCGGCTGGCCCACGTCTGCAACCTGTCCATGCGGGCCAAGGAGTGGAACGGCGAGCTGGTCTTCCTGCACGAGGCCGCGCCGGGCGCCGCCGACCGCTCCTATGGCGTGCAGGTGGCCCGACTGGCGGGCGTGCCGGGACCGGTCGTCGCCCGCGCCCGCGAGGTTCTGGATCGGCTGGAGGGCGAGAAGACCGCCGGCGCCAATCTCACCGACCTGCCTCTGTTCGCCATGGCCGAACCGGCCGCGCCCGAGCCGGCCCGGCCCTCGATGGTCGAGGATGCGCTGAAGGGCATCGAGCCGGACGAACTGAGCCCGCGCGAGGCGCTGGAGGCCCTGTATCGCCTCAAGGGATTGGCCAAAGGGCCGGCAAGCCGGTGAACCCGACCCTCGACGCGCGGCTGGCCGAGACGGCCGGGGCGTCCGATGTGCGCAGGGCCGTGGCGGCGATCCTTCGCGAGAGCTGGGATGCGGGCCGGGCGAAGGCGGCGCGGCGGCTGGAGGCCGGCGGCGAGGGCGTCGAGGTCGCGCGGCTCTACGCCGCCGCCGCCGACGACATGCTGACCGCCCTGTGGCGCTTCACCACCGACGTCCTCTATCCGGCTCCCAATCCCACCGAAGCCGAGCGGCTGAGTTTGATCGCCGTGGGCGGCTACGGGCGTGGCGTGATGGCGCCCTTCTCGGACCTGGACCTGCTGTTCCTGCGCCCCTGGAAGTCGATTCCGCGCAGCGAACAGGTGATCGAGTTCATGCTCTACGTCCTGTGGGACCTGGGCGTGAAGGTCGGTCAGGCGGCGCGGTCGGTCGATGAGTCTCTGGCGCTGGCCAAGACCGACATGATGGTCCGCACCACCCTGCTGGAGGCCCGCCCCCTGGCCGGGGACGAGCGGCTGGCCGACGACTTCATCGCCCGCTTCCGCGCCTTCGTGGTCAAGGCCGATCCGCGCCCCTTCATCGCCGCCAAGCTGGAGGAGCGGGATGTCCGCCACCAGAAGACCGGTGCGGTGCGCTATAGGGTCGAGCCCAACGTCAAGGACGGCAAGGGCGGGCTGCGCGATCTGAACACCCTGTTCTGGATCGCCCGTTCACTGGCGCCCGAGAGCCCGCTGGGCGCGCGGGTCATGGACGACCTGCTGACCCCGCGCGAACGGCGGACGTTCGAGGAATCCTTCGACTTCCTGTGGCGCACCCGGGCTCACCTGCACCTGCTGGCGGGACGGGCCGAGGAGAAGCTCACCTTCGACCTGCAGCCCGAGGTGGCTCGCCGGATGGGCTGGCAGGGGCGGGGGGACGAGCCGGCGGTGGAGCGGTTCATGCGCCGCTATTTCATCGTCGCACGGGATGTAGGCGCCCTGACCCGGGCCACCTCGGCCAAGCTGGAGGCGCGCCACCAGAAGCCGACGATGAGCCTGTCCAGACTGATTCCTGGCCGGAAGCGCAACCTGGGGGTTGAGGGCTTCGTGGAGGTCTCGGGCCGGCTGTCCGTGATCGGGCCGGAGGTGTTCGCCGGGGACCCGGCCAAGCTGCTGATCCTGTTCCGCACCGCCGACGAACACGATCTGGATCTGCATCCCGACGCCTTCTCGGCGGTGACGCGGTCGCTGTCGCTGGTCACCCCGTCGCTGCGCCGCGACGCCGAGGCGACCCGCGCGTTCCTGGACATTCTGACGGGGCAGCGGCCCTATCGCGTGCTGACGCTGATGAACGAGACAGGCCTGCTGGGCCGGTTCCTGCCCGAATGGGGGCGGATCGTCGGCCAGACCCAGTTCAACATGTATCACGCCTATACGGTCGACGAGCACACGCTGCAGGCCATCGGCATCATCAACGACATCTGGCGCGGCAAGCTTTCGGCCGAGCATCCCAGTGCGACCGAAATCGTCCACCGCATCGACGATTTCGAGGCCCTGATGCTGGCCATGCTGCTGCATGACGTCGGCAAGGGCGGCGACCGGGGGCAGCTGGAGGACGGGGCGATCGCCGCGCGGCGCGCCTGCGACCGGCTGGGCATCGACCCGCGCCGGACCGAGTTCGTGGTCTGGCTGGTGCGCAATCACCTCGCCCTCAGCGACTACGCCCAGAAGCGCGACGTGTCCGACCCCGCGACGGTGCGGGCCTTCGCCGAACTGGTCGGCGACCCCGAACGGCTGCGGACCCTGTTGGTGCTGACGGTGGCCGACATCCGGGCCGTTGGGCCCGGCGTCTGGAACGGCTGGAAGGGGCAGCTGATGCGCGACCTGTATCAGCGCACCGAGGGGGTGTTCCGGGGCGAGGACGTGACCCGCGCCGATCCGCTGGCCGACTTCCCCGATCTGGTCGCCCGGGCCGGCGCCTCGGGCGCGGCGGCGAGCATCGTCGCCGAGCGCAAGAACGACGAGGGCAGCGAGCCCCTGGCCGCCGCCCGCGTCGCCGTGGCGGCCAAGGACCGGCCGGGCCTGTTCGCCGATCTGGCGGCGGCGCTGGCGGCGGGCGGAGCGGACGTGGTCGGCGCCCGGGTGGCCACAGCCGAGGACGGCACGGCGCTGGACGTGTTCGAACTGCAGGACGGGTCGGGCGCGCCCTATGGCCAGGCCGAGCCGCGCCGGCTGACCCGGCTGGTGGCGGCGCTGGAAAGCGCGGCCCGGGGGGATCGGTCCGCCCCGCCGCCCGAGCCCCAGCCCAATCCGCGCCGCGCCGCCTTCGATGTACGACCGGTGGTGTTGATCGATCTGGACGAAAGCCCGGACGCGGCGGTGATCGAACTGTCGGGCGCCGACCGTCCCGGCCTGCTGGCCGAGCTGTCCCGCATGCTGACGGACCACGGCCTGTCGATCCGCTCGGCCCATATCGCCGGCTTCGGCGAGCGGGCGGTGGACAGCTTCTACGTCACGGACGCGAAGGGCGGACGCCCTCAGCCGGGCGCGAAGCTGGAGCGGCTTCGCGCCGAGCTGGAGGCAGTGCTGGACCGTCGCGACGCCAACAGCCGCTCGGTTTCCGCGCCCGTTCGCGCCAGCCTGCGCGACGTCTCCGAATTCGGCCGGAAACGGCCCGTATCGCCTCGCCCGGAAGCACGCTAAGCGTCGGCTGATCCGACATTCGAGTTCACGATGAGCCTCGCCCGAAACACCCTGGTGCAAGCGACCCTGACCCTGGGGAGCCGCCTTCTGGGCTTCGCCCGCGATCTGGTCCTGTCGGCGCGTTTCGGCCAGGGGCCGATGATGGACGCCTTCACCACGGCGTTGATGCTGCCCAACATGTTCCGGCGTCTGTTCGCCGAGGGCGCCTTCGCCCAGGCCTTCGTGCCGATCTACGGCGGGGTGCGCGAACGCGAGGGCGAGGAGGCCGCCGCCGTCACGGCCTCCGAGGCGCTCAGCTTCATGTTCGCCGTCGTCGCCGGCTTCTGCATCCTGCTGCAGGTGCTGATGCCGTGGATCATGCCGGTGCTGCTGTCGGCCTGGAAGGACGACGCCGGGGTGATGCACGCCGCCGTCACCGCCGCCCAGCTGACCATGCCCTACCTGGCCTGCATGACCATCGCCTCCCTGCTGTCGGGCGTGCTGAACACCAGCGGTCGGTTCGCCCTGTCGGCCGGGGTGCCGGTGTTCCTGAACCTGTGCACCCTCGCGCCCCTGCTGGCGCCCAGCCTGATCCCGATGAGCCAGCCGGACACCCTGCTGGCCGTCAGCGCGGCGGTTACCGTCTCGGGCGTGCTGCAGGCGGGGCTGCTGTGGTGGGGCGTGCGCCGGCTCGGCGTCCGGCTGAAGCTGTCGTGGCCGCGCCTGACGGCCGGGGTCAAGAAGACCCTGGCCCTGGCCATTCCCGGCGTCCTGGCCGGCGGCGCCCTGCAGATCAACTCTGTCGTCAGCCAGTTCCTGACCGGATCGAACGAGGGCGCCCGGTCGGTGCTGTACAACGCCGACCGCCTGTATCAGCTGCCGCTGGGCCTCGTCGGCGTGGCCATCGGCCTGGCCCTGGTGCCGCGCCTGACCCGGGCCTTCGTGCAGGGCGACCATGAGGGCGGGCGCAAGACGCTGGATGACGGCATCACCCTGTCGATGGCCTTCACCCTGCCCGCGGCGGTGGCCCTGTTCGTCATTCCCTTCTTCATCATCGACGCCACCGTCACGCGCGGCGCCTTCACCAGCGCCGACGCGGCCCGCACCGCAGATGTGCTGCGCCAGTTCGCCTGGGGCGTGCCGGCCTTCGTGCTGGCCAAGGTCCTGACCCCGCCCTTCTTCGCCCGCCAGGACACGCGCCGGCCGATGATCTTCGCCGTGACCTCGGTGGGGATCACCGTGGTGGTCGGTTCCAGTCTGTTCTTCCTGCTTCAGTCCATGGGCGCCGACGGCGTGCTGGGGCTGGCGATCGCCACCAGCCTGTCGGCCTGGATCAATGTCGCCCTGCTGGGCGGGACCCTGATCCGGGAAAAGGCGTGGCGGGCCACCACGCCCTTCCTATCGCGCCTGTCGCGGGTGCTGCTGGCCAGCGCCGTCATGGCGGCGGGCCTGCTGGCGGCGGGGATCGGCTACCAGATCCTGAGCCAGGTCTTCCTCGCCAAGGAGGTCGCTGTGGTGGCCGTCTGCGGCCTCGGCGCGGTGGTCTACGGGGTCTGTCTGATCGCCTTCCGGGCCGTCAGCCTGTCCGAACTGAAGGCGGTGCTGCGCCGCGAGCCGGGCGCCTCCATCTCCTCCGGTCTGGACTGACCGCCAGCGAGACGATAAGCGCGATGGAAATGACGATTTCGGGACAGACCTTCACCGCCGGCCGATGGCGCGGCTGACCTTCTCCGGCGCCTTTCCGCGCGCGCTGTCGCGCGCCTGATCCAGATTTCCTCCCGAGTACCGACCATGACCGATTCCACCCCGGCCCAGACCGTTCCGGCCTATGACGGCCCGCGCCGCATCCTGTCCGGCATCCAGGCCTCCGGCGCCCTCCACCTGGGCAACTATCTCGGCGCCCTGAAGCGCTTCACCCAGCTGCAGGACACGGGCGCGCCCTGCTTCCTGTTCGTCGCGGACCTGCACGCCGTCACCGTTTGGCAGGACCCGGCCCTGCTGACCGCCCAGACGCGCGAGATCGCCGCCGCCTACCTGGCCTCGGGCCTGGATCCGGCCAGGTCGGTGATCTTCCCGCAGTCGGCGGTGCGCGCCCACACCGAACTGGCCTGGATCTTCAACTGCGTCGCCCGTCTCGGCTGGCTCGACCGGATGACCCAGTTCAAGGAGAAGTCGGGCAAGCACAAGGAGCGCTCGTCGGTGGGCCTGTACACCTATCCGGTGCTGCAGGCGGCCGACATCCTGCTCTACAAGGCCACCGAGGTGCCGACCGGCGAGGACCAGAAGCAGCACCTGGAACTGACCCGCGACATCGCCGCCAAGTTCAACAACGACTTCGGCGTCCCGGGCTACTTCCCCCTGCCCGAGCCCCTGACCCAGGGCCCGGCCCCGCGGGTCATGAGCCTGCGCGACGGGGCGGCCAAGATGAGCAAGTCCGATCCGTCAGACGCCTCGCGCATCAATCTGACCGACGACGCCGACACCATCGTGGCCAAGATCCGCCGCGCCAAGACCGACCCTGACGCCCTGCCGGAAACGGTCGAGGGGTTGGAGGGCCGCGCCGAGGCCAAGAACCTGGTGACGATCTACGCCGCCCTGGCCGACGAGACCCGGGAGCAGGTGCTGCGCGAATGGGGCGGCAAGGGCTTCGGCGCCTTCAAGCCCGCCCTGGCCGAACTGGCCGTGGCCTCCATGGCCCCGGTCACCGCCGAGATGCGCCGCCTGATGGCGGATACGGCCGAGATCGACCGCGTCCTCAAGGACGGCGCCGAACGCGCGGCGGAAATCGCCGATCCGGTGGTGGACGAGGTCAAGAAGATCGTGGGTTTCTGGCGCGCGTGACGGCGATTTCCGGACCCCGCGTCCTGCGGGGTCTGGCGAACGCCGTCGGGGCGATTAGGTAGGGGCATGTCCTCGAACCATCCGCTCGACCGCGCCGTCTGGAACGCCCTGTCCACCCGTCAGGCGCCGCTCTCGATCCGTGGGGGCGGCGTGCTGCGGTTCGATCCGGCCTACGCCCTGTTCGCCGCCGCCGGACCGGACGCGACAGCCGACGACTGGGTCGCCCTGGCCCGCGAGACCGGCCGGGTCGCCCTGTTCGAGACCGATGCGGCGGCGCCGCGCGGGCTGGTCGAGGTCGACCGGATCGACTGCCTGCAAATGACGGCGACGGCCATGAACGCCGGCGGCCGGGAGGTCGCGTTCGAGGCCCTGACCGATGCGGACGGGCCCGAGATGCTGGCGATGGCCTCGCTGACGCAACCGGGGCCGTTCTTCTCCAGGACCCATCTGCTCGGCCCCTTCATCGGCATCCGGCATGACGGGGCGCTGGTGGCCATGGCCGGCGAGCGGCTGAGCCTGGAGGGCTTCAGCGAGGTCAGCGGCGTCTGCACCCACCCCGACCATCGCGGGCACGGCTATGCGGGGGCGCTGATGCGGGCCGTGGGCCAACGTATTCTGGATCGGGGCGACACGGTCTTCCTGCACGCCCGCATCGGGCACACGGCCACCATCGCCTTCTATGAGACGTTGGGCTTCCAGCCCCGGATCAAGCCCAGCTATGTGGTGATGGAGCCGGCGCTCAGCTGACGCGGTCCAGCCGGGCGACGAAGAAGCCGTCCAGCCCGCCCTTTTCCGCCCACATGGACGGCAGGATGCGCAGCCAGCCCTCGGGGGTCAGCGCCTCGTCCGGCGCGCCGACCTCGGCGGGGACGGCGGGGACGGTCCGGAAGGCCGGATTGCGACGCAGGAAGGCGATGATCTGGGTCTCGCCCTCTTCGCGCTCCAGCGAACAGACGCAATAGACCATGCGCCCGCCCGGCTTCACCCGCTCGGCGGCGGCGTCCAACAGGCGATGCTGCACGTCGGCCAGCTTGGCGACCTCGGCCGGCTTGGTGGCGCGCAGGACCTCGGGATTGCGGCGGAAGGTGCCGGTGGCCGTGCAGGGCGCGTCCAGCAGGACGGCGTCGAAGGCGCGGTCGTCCTCCCAGTCCTCGGCCGGGGTGACCACGATCTCGGCCTCCAGCCCGGTGCGCTCCAGATTGGCGCGCAGGCGCTTCAGGCGGGTGTCCGACCGATCCAGAGCCACGACGGAAGCGCCCGAAGCGGCCAGTTGCAGGGTCTTGCCGCCCGGCGCGGCGCAGAGGTCAATGATGGATTCCCCGGCCTTGGGGGCCAGCAGACGGACGGGGACGGCGGCGGCGGCGTCCTGCACCCACCAGGTCCCGTCCTCGAAGCCCGGCCAGGTCGCCACGTCGCCGCGACGGCCGGTGCGGACGGTTCCGCCCGGCAGGGCTTCGCCTTCGACCAGGGCGGCCACTTCGGCGGGATCGGCCTCCGGCTTGACGCTGAGGTCCGTCGCCGGCTCCTCGCGCGCGGCCAGCGCCAGGGCGGTCAGACCGGCCTCGCCCCACGTCGCTTTCCAGCGGGCGGCCAGCCATTCGGGCAGGTTGCTCTCGGCCGTGGTCAGGCCCGGACCGTCGCGGCCGACGCCACGCAGCACGGCGTTGACCAGGTTCTTGTAGGGCCGGGTCTTGGGATCGCGCTCGGCCAGCTTCACCGCCGTCGACACCGCCGCGAAGGCCGGAGTCTCCAGCACCAGGGTCTGGGCCAGGGCGACGCGCAGGATGGTGCGGATGGCCAGCGGCGGCGCCTTCTGCAGGCGGCGGTCCAGGATCTGGTCGATCTCGCCCAGGCGGCGCAGGGCGGCCATGGCCACGGCGCGGGCGAAGGCGCGGTCGGGGCCTTCCAGCGAGGCCACCTCACGGAAGTTCAGGGCGGCGTCCAGACCGCCCCGGCCTTCCAGCGCCGCGTTCAGCAGCACGCCGGCGGCCAGGCGGGCCTCGACGCCGATATCGGCGGCCTCGTCGCGCGGGGCGTCCACCCGCGGCGGACGGGGGCCGCGCGCCTTGTCGGCCATGCGGCGCCCGCGGGAGGCCGAGTTCCGGCCGGTGTCACGTCCGGTCATACGGAAACCTGTGTGCCCAACTCGACCACGCGGCCGGGCGGGATGTGGAAGAAGTCGGTCGGGTTGGCGGCGTTGCGCATCAGGAAGATGAACAGCCGGTCTTGCCACATCGGCATGCCCTCGGTGGCCGAGGCGATGACCGAGCGGCGACCGAGGAAGAAGCTCGTCGACATGATGTCGAACTTCAAACCCTGTTTGCGGCACACGCCCAGCGCCTTGGGCACATTGGGCTGCTCCATGAAGCCGTAGGAGATGACCAGCTTCTTGAAGTCGTCGGAGATCGGCTCGATCGAGACCCGGTTGGCCGGATCGACGCGCGGCCGGTCCGTGGTGCGCACGGTCAGGATGACGTTCTTCTCGTGCAGCACCTTGTTGTGCTTGAGGTTGTGCATCAGGGCCACCGGGGCGATGTCCGGGTCGCTGGTCAGGAAGATGGCCGTGCCCGGGGCGCGGTGCGGCGGGCGGGCGCGCAGCATCTCGATCAGGTCGAGCAGCGGCAGGCTGTCCTTGCGGGTCTTGGCCGACAGGATCTGGGTGCCGCGCACCCAGGTCCACATCAGCAGCACCAGGGCCGCGCCCAGCACCAGCGGCATCCAGGCGCCCTGCGGGATCTTCAGCAGGTTGGAGGTCAGGAAGACGCTGTCGATGAAGCCGAACGGGATCAGGCAGCCCAGCACGGCCCAGATCGGCCAGTTCCACTTCTTGGTGATGACGAACCAGGCCATCAGTGTGTTGATCAGCATCACCCCGGTCACCGCCACGCCATAGGCGGCGGTCAGGTTGTGCGAGCTCTGGAACACGAACAGCAGCACCAGAACCCCGATCATCAGCAGGCTGTTGACCGCCGGCACGAAGATCTGGCCCGCCTGGCTTTCCGAGGTGTTCAGGATCTGGATGCGAGGCAGCAGGCCCAGCTGGACCGCCTGTTGGGTCACCGAGAAGGCGCCGGTGATGACGGCCTGCGAGGCGATCACCGTGGCCGCCGTGGCGAGCGCCAGCATCGGCCAGTAGATGACCTGCGGCACCATGCTCCAGAACGGGTTCTCGGCGGCGCCGGGGTGAGCGAGGATCAGGGCGCCCTGGCCGAGGTAGTTCAGCGTCAGGCAGGGCAGGACGAAATACAGCCAGCCGGCGCGGATCGGCGCCTTGCCGAAATGGCCCATGTCCGCATACAGCGCCTCGGCGCCGGTCACCGCCAGGAAGACGCTGCCCAGGATGACGAAGCCCAGGAAGCCGTCGTTGAGCAGCAGCTGAACCCCGTAGTGGGGCGACAGGGCGCGCAGGATCGAGACGTCGTCGAAGATGTGGATCAGGCCCAGCACGCCCAGGCTCAGGAACCAGACAGCGGTGATCGGGCCGAAATACTTGGCCAGGCCGGCCGTGCCCCGGGCCTGCAGCAGGAACAGGGCGACCAGGATGCCGGCGGCGACCGGCACGATGAAGGGATCCAGGGCTCCGCCGATGCCGGGGGCCTCCTTGACCCCCTCGATGGCGGAAAGCACCGAGATGGCGGGGGTGATGATGCCGTCGCCGTAGAACAGGGCGGCGCCGCAGACGCCGAGCAGGAAGATCAGGGCGCTGCGTCGGCCGATGGCGTGCTGGGCCAGGGCCATCAGGGCCAGGGTGCCGCCCTCGCCCTTGTTGTCCGCGCGCATGAGGAAGAAGACGTATTTGAACGTCACCACCACCATCAGCGCCCAGAAGGCCAGCGAGACCACGCCGATCACGGCCAGGTCGCCGCCGACGCCGTCGCGGGCATGGGCGATCGCTTCGCGCAGGGCGTAGAGCGGGCTGGTGCCGATGTCGCCGAAGACGACGCCGATGGCGCCGATGATCAGACCGAACTTGCCCATCTTGCCGACGGCGTGGCCGTGCCCGTGCATCTCCGCCTGCGAAGGCGGGGTCTGGGCGGCGGCGCTGTCGGTGCTGGACGGCTGGCTGGCGGCGTTCGCGCCATCTTCAGCTTGGGGAGAGGCCCCGGCCATGAAGTTCCTCCGGGGCTCCGCTCAACGCGGCCCCATCAAAAGAGCCGCGAGCCTTTAGGCTCTTTCATTGGGCGATTCAATCGTGCTGCAGGTGCGAAGGCTACGTCGGTTTGTGAAACGCCCTGCGAATGCCTATCTTGGGGTCTGAAACGAGGGCCCATGTCCGACAGCCAACGCTTTCCCGTCGCCGCCCACTCCCTGGCCTATCTGGCCCACAAGGGCGCCTATTCGGCCGCCGACGCCGCGCCCAGCGCGGTGTTGGCCGCTTCCGTGCCGACCAATCCCGTCGTCGTGCGCCGGGTGACCGCCCTGCTGGCCAAGGCCGGCCTGATCGCCACCCGTCCCGGCGCGTCCGGCGGGGCCTGGCTGCTGCGCCGTCCGGAGGATATCCGGCTGGATGAGGTGCTGGCCGCCGTGAACGGCTGCGCCCATATCGGCTCGCCGCCCGCGGGGGCCAAGGGTTGTCCGGTCAGCGAGCATATTCCGCGTCAGGTGGCCAAGGCCCTGACCGCCGCCGAACTGGCCGCGGCGGACGCCCTGTCCAAGGTCACCATCGCCGATCTGCTGGCTGAGAACCCGCCTTCGCTGGCGGCTTTCACGCCGCACAAGTCCTGCCCCGTCGCGGCCTGATCCGCGCGTGAACCCCGGCCGGCGCCGCACCGTCCTGATCACCGGAGCCTCCGCGGGCATCGGCGCGGCCTTGGCCCGCGTCTACGCCGCCGAGGGCTGGGACCTGGTCCTGACCGCGCGCCGTGAAGGTCCTCTGGAAGCGCTGGCCGAGGACCTGCGGCGCGTCGGCTCGGCCGTCACCGTCATTCCGGAAGACCTCGCCGATCCGGAGGCGCCGCGCCGCCTGTTCGACGCCCTGGCCCTGCGCGGGATCGAGGTCGACGGGCTGGTCAACAACGCGGGCTTCAGCCGGACCGCCGGCTTCCTCAACACCGATCCGGCGGCGCATGCGGCGATGATCCGGGTCATGCTGACGGCGCCGATCGAGCTGGCCCGGCTGTTCGCGCCCGACATGGTCGCCCGCAGTCATGGCCGCATCCTCAATGTGGCGTCGCTGGCCGGGCAGATGCCCGCCACCGGCGGGGACACCCTGTACGGGCCGATCAAGAGCTTCCTGATCAAGGCGTCGCAGGGGCTGCACCTGGAGCTCAGGGACACGGGGGTGCACGTCACGGCCCTGTGCCCCGGCTACACCCTGACCGAGTTTCACGACGTCAACGGCACCCGCGACGAGGTCTCGACCGCCTATCCGGCCTGGATGTGGCAGACCGCCGACCATGTCGCCCGCGTCGGCTACGACGCCGTCGAGGCCAACCGGCCCAAGGTGACGCCGGGGGCCATGAACAATGTGCTGGCCAGCCTGGCCAAGCACCTGCCTGACCGCATCGCCCTGAACATGGTCGGCGGCCACGCCAAGCGGCTGAAGCGAATCTGAGGCTTCGGGTCAGGCCCGCTTGCGGCTCGCCATCTCGTCGGAAAGCTGCCGCACCTGGGCGGGGTCCGCATCCCGGGCAAGGGCGACGTAGTGGTCCATGACGGCCGGCCGGTAACGCACGGGCAACGTCTGTCCTGGAGCGAGCCGGGTGAGTTCGGTGATCGTGAGATCTTCGTCCGCGATACCGCGGAACGAGACGCCCTCGGCGGTATCCACGTCGAACATCAGGACGACGCGTGGATTGCTGTTGACCTCCCGCCAGTCGACGAGAACGCCGAGCGCGAGCGCCCCCGTACGCAGTTCCGCATTGCGCTTGCGGGCATCGCTGCTCAGCAGAGGGTTCGGGGCGACGCCAGGGAAGTCGGGGCCGACGCCGAGCGATTCCCGGTTCAGGTCGGGCCTGAGCTGCTCCATCAGATCGTTGAGCTTCTTCGAACCGAACATCCCGAGCCCTTCCTCACCGGCGCCGAAATCTCGGCCCTGACTGCACGCTCGGGCGGCACGAGAACTCTCCGCGCGTGCCGGGTCTCTGCGTCTTGCCGATGATCCCAAGGGCCAGGTAGCGGGTCAATGGGCCGCTTTCGCCGAAGCCCAGACGAAGAAAGGGCCGCCCCGAAGGACGGCCCTTTTCCAAAGTCGACTGGAGCGGGCGAAGAGATTCGAACTCTCGACCCCAACCTTGGCAAGGTTGTGCTCTACCACTGAGCTACGCCCGCACTCCGTGGAACGGCGAGGCCGTCCCGTGTCGAGGAGGGGGCGTATAGCGGACCCTCGCGGACCCTCGCAAGCCCCCTTTCGCGAATTTAGCGCGGAGCCAGACGAATCGCGCCGTCGAGACGGATGCACTCGCCGTTGATGTAGACGTTGCGGGCCAGTTCCAGCACCAGCGAGGCGTAGTCGGAGGGCGTGCCCAGGCGGCTCGGGAAGGGGATGGCGGCGGCCAGGGCGTCCTGGATCTTCTGGTCCATGCCGGCCATCATCGGCGTCCACATGATGCCGGGCAGGATGGTGTTGCAGCGGATGCCTTCCTGGGCGAGGTCGCGGGCGACCGGCAGGGTCATGGCGTAGACGCCGCCCTTGGACGCCGAATAGGCCGCCTGACCGATCTGGCCGTCCTGGGCGGCCACCGAGGCGGTGTTGACGATCAGGCCACGCTCGCCGTCGGCCATGGGCTCCAGCGTCACCATGCCCGCCGCCGACTGGGACAGGACGCGGAAGGTGCCGAACAGGTTGACCCGCACGGTGCGCTCGAAACCGGCCATGTCGTGGGCGCGGATCTCGCCGGTGTCCTTCTTGCGGCTGACGGTCTTCTGGCCCGTGGCGATGCCGGCGCAGTTGACGGTCAGGCGTTCCTGGCCGTGGGCGGCGCGGGCCTTGGCGAAGGCGGCGGCGACGCTCTCGTCGTCGGTGACATCGACCTTGCAGAAGACGCCGCCGATCTCGGCGGCGACGGCCTCGCCCTTCTCCTCGTTCAGGTCGAACAGGGCGACCCGGGCGCCCGTGGCGGCGATGGCGCGAGCCGTGCCTTCACCGAGGCCCGAGGCCCCGCCGGTGACCACTGCGGCGATGCTGCTGTCGAGTTTCATGGCCGGAGCCCCTATGTCTTGTGTGAACCGAGTAATGTCGCGGGGGATTTAGCCGCCATGACCGCCAAAGCCAAACCTGTGACGCCTGATGAGGCGCTGGACCCGTCCAGGGCGCTCGTGCCCTCGGTGCTGCAGGTCAACGAGGTTAGGGTCCGAAAGGGCTTCTGGCCGAAGCTGCGGCGGACCGCGGCCCGGATTCCGTTCGCGGCCCAGCTGGTCAGCGTCTACTACTCCGCCCGCGATCCCGAGACGCCGATGGCGGCCAAGGGGATCATGATGGGCGCGCTGGCCTATTTCGTCCTGCCGATCGACGCCATTCCCGACATCTTCGCCGGCATCGGCTTCACCGACGACGCGGCGGTGATCGCGGCCCTGATCGCCACCCTGGGCGCCAACATCAAGAGCCGGCACCGCAAGCAGGCCGAAGAGGCGCTGGAGCGGCTGAAGGACTAGTCCGGCCGCCTTGACCGGATCCAGCCGGTGATGGCCAGCCGGTCGCCGCCGGCGAAGGGCGCGACCAGGGACACCGAGTGCGGCTGCGGCACCTTGAAGATGTTCAGGGCGTTGAAGGCCGGGGTGTAGGCCTCGGCGACATGGCCGTCCTGGTCGATGAACTGGAGCAGGCCGCCCCAGTCGACGCTCCAGCCGGGCGTCAGGTTCATCACATAGGCGAACAGCCGGTTCTTGCCTTCGGCCGCATCGGTATGGCGGTTCAGATAGTCGCCGGGCCGATAACGGGTGCACTGGGCGTCGCAATAGGCCGCGCGGCCGTCGCCCGTCGTCTCCCGGATCCAGTCCAGAAACGCCGGACTGTTGAGGAAGTCGTGGAAGGCCTCGGCCGGATGCCCGTTCCGACGGCCGGCCTCGATCTCATCCGACACCGGCCAGGTGTCGAAGGCGTACTGAAATCCGGCGCGCGCCTCCTGGAGCATGCCCGCTTCCAGTTCGGCCCGATTGTCCGCGGGCAGGGCGTCCCAGTCCGCCGTCGGCAGGGTGAAGGCCTTGTGGCCCAGCATGAGAGACCGGGACCAGGCAGTGGACGACGTCAGCGCCGTATGCAGCCGCGCCGCGCCGGCGGCGTCCAGGAAATCGGGCATGTGCAGCCGCCCGGCGCGCCGGAAGACCGGTCCGATCCGCGCCGGATCGAGATGCGGACCGATCTGGAAGTCGGTCACGTCAGTCCTCGATCGTGACGACGACCTTGCCCATGACCGAGCGGTCGCCCAGGGCCTGGATGGCCTCGTGGGCGCGCTCCAGCGGGAAGGTGCGGCTGATGCGCGGGCGGATCTTGCCTTCGCTCCAGAACTTGAACAGGTCGGCCATGTTGGCGGCGTGGATGCCCGGATCACGGGCGACGGCCGCGCCCCAGAACACCCCGATCACCGACACCGACTTGAGCAAGGTCAGGTTCAGCGGCAGGGACGGAATGCCCGCCGGGAAGCCGACCACCAGATAGCGGCCGTTCCAGTCCATGGCGCGCAGGGCCGGCTCGCAATAGTCGCCGCCGACGCCGTCATAGACCACGTCCGGACCGTCGCGGCCCGAGGCCAGCTTCAGCTCGCCGGACAGTTCCTTCTGGGCCGCCTTGTCCATCTTGCCCGACGGATAGATCAGGCCGTTGTCGGCCCCGGCCTCGAGGGCGAACTGGACCTTGTCGTTGGTCGAGGCGGCGGCGATCACGTGGGCGCCCATGGCCTTGCCCAATTCGACCGCCGCGACGCCGACGCCGCCCGCGGCGCCGAGCACCAGCAGGCTTTCGCCCGCCTTCAGCTGCGCCCGGTCCTTCAGGGCGTAGTAGGAGGTGCCGTAGGTCATGACGAGGGCGGCGGCGGTCTGGAAGTCCATGCCGTCCGGGATCTTGATCACCGAGGCGGCGGGCACGGCCAGCCGCTCGACCATGCCGCCCCAGCCGGGGACGGCGATGACCCGGTCGCCCTTGAAGATGCCCTTCACGCCCTCGCCGACCGCCTCGACGATCCCGGCCACCTCGCCGCCCGGCGAGAAGGGCCGCTGCGGCTTGAACTGGTATTTGTCCTCGATGATCAACGTGTCGGGGAAGTTCACGCCGATGGCCTTCACCTCGATGACGACCTCGCCCTTCATCGGGCGGGGGTCCAGGACCTCCTCGACCACCAGGGTGTCGGGGCCGCCGGGGGCCTTGGAGAGAACAGCGCGCATTGTTGATCCTTGGGAGGAGGGAGCGCACGCCCGTGGCGCTCGCGTCATTGGGACGCTAAGCAGCGCCACGCCCGTTGAAAAGGGGCGATCAGGAGACAGAGCGAATGACGGCCCTCATCCTCCACGGCGGCGCGGGCGCCCGGCGCGAGCGCAACTACGATCGCGAGGTCGTGCACATGCGCGAGGTGGTGGAGGCGATGAAGGCGCGCCTGGACGCTGGCGCCTCGGCCCTGGACGTGGCCGTTGAGGCGGTGACGATGCTGGAGGATTCCGGCCTGTACGTCGCCGGACGGGGCGCGTCGCCCAATCTCGCGGGGGCCTATGAGCTGGACGCCAGCCTCATGGACGGTGCGACCCGCCGGGCGGGCGCGGTCGCCGCCCTGCAGGGCTTCCGCAACCCGGTGATCGCCGCGCGCGCGGTGATGGACCGCACCCCCCACGTCATGCTGGCCGGAGAGGGCGCGGCCCTGTTCGCGCTGGACCAGGGACTGGAGCCCATTGCCGACGAGGAGGCCTGGTTCACCCGCGCCGGCCAGGGCGAGGACAATCATCCGCCGGGGACGTTGAGCCACGGCACCGTCGGCTGCTGCGTGCTGGACGCCGAGGGTCGGCTAGCCGCCGCGACCTCGACCGCGGGCGTGTTCGGCAAGATGCCCGGACGGGTCGGCGACACGCCGATCCCGGCGGCGGGGACCTGGGCCGACGGCAACGTCGCCGTCTCGGGCACCGGCCAGGGCGAATACTTCATCCGCGTCGCCGCCTGCGCCCAGACCGCGTGGCGGGTGGCCGCCGGTCAATCGTTGAGCGAGGCCGCGCGCGCCGTGATCGACGACATCGGATCGCTGGGCGGCGACGGCGGCCTGATCGCGCTGGACCGCGCGGGCAATATCGCCGCCCCGTTCAACAGCCAGGGCATGAAGCGGGCCTGGCTGACGACCACGGGCGAGGTCGGGGTCGAGGTGTTCGGGCGCTGATTGCAGAAAAAGCGAGTGCGAACAGTGCGAAAATTCCACGTAAGTCACTGATTTCCATGACGTGGAAAATTCGCACAGTGCGGGTTTTGTCAGCGGCCGGTTCATAGCCGGCATTATGGCGCCGCGATCCGTCAGATACGGTCGCATGGGCGACAAGCCAAGGCGTCAGGAGTTTCCGCTGACCAGCGTCCGGCGGAAGAAGCGGACGATCTCGCGATTGAAGGTCTCGTGGAAGGCGGCCCGGTCGAAGCCCGGGGTGGGCGCGCAGATCATCGGCGCGTTGGCCGCCAGCTGCGGCGAGCAGGGCGGCAGGAAGTCGAAATGGCCGGCGCCCGGAACCGTGTGGACCTCCGGCGGGCGGGGCAGGCCGTCGCGCACCGGCTCGACGTAGAAGGGTGACGGCAGGACGCGGTCGTTCTCTCCCCGCCACAGCTGCACGGGCTGGGTGACGGCGGCCAGGTGCTCGGGCGTCAGGGTGAAGCCCAGCGCGGGGGCGGCGGCGACGACCGCCCTGATGCGCGCGTTGTGGGTCCAGACCGTATCCGCGCGCGAGGCCGGGACGCCCCGGGCGGCGATCAGTTGGCAGTCATAGAAGGCCGGATGGCTCTGACAGTGCGCCGCGACGCGTGACAGATCAGGCTCTGCGCCCGCCGCCGTGAGGACGGTCAGCCCGCCCGCCGAAAAGCCGAAGGCTCCAACACGGTTCGGATCCACATCCGGCTCCTGCACCATGGCCTCGATCAGCAGGGACAGTTGGCGCGGCCGCAGGGCCACGTCGGTGGCCCGGCTCTGATCGCGCCAGTTGTCGCCGGTATGGGTCAGGGACGCGACGATGAAGCCGGCGGCCGCCAGGGCGCGGGCTGTGTCCTCATGCCCGCGATAGTCGCCGCCATTGCCGTGCGAGATGACGACCAGCGGGAGGCGAACGTCCGCGGGGACTTCGGTCGGGCGCCAGACGCCGACCTCGATAGCCACATCGCCGTCGGGGATCGTGCGGCGTGTGAACGTAACGGTCTCGGCCTGCGCGGCGGCCTGTGTCGGGGACCCGGACGGGGGCGGGGGTACGGACGGCGCGGCGGTGGCGAGGGCGATGGCGGCGAGGGCGGCGGTCAGGGACATGAGGCGGTTCCGGAAGAACGGGAGCCGCCTTCTTTCGCCTCCGGACCCGCCCCGCCACGCCGATTGCGTGAATGGGCCAACGGGCGCGTGATCTGGCGAGCGGGCGCGAATGCGCATCCTGCCGGGCTGTGTCAGGATCGGCCGATGGATTCGAGGCTGTTGAAACGATGGGGGACAGGCCTGGCGGCGGCGGGGTTCGCCGTATCGACGGCGCTCGGCCTGCTGCTGGGTGTGATCGGGCCGTTCGGCAGCTATTCCAACGGTCCGCTTCTGGCGCGGGTCGCCTACTGGGTGCTGAGCCTGTGGGGCGGCTGGGCCTTCTTCGGCCTGATCGTGCCGTCGGTCGCGAGCGTCGCCGCGCGACGACGCATCTCCGCCTGGATCTGGGTCCCGCCGGTGATCGCGCTTCTGGCGCTGCCCGCCGCGATCCTCAGCCGCCTGTTGGCGGGAGCCATGTGGCCGGAGGTCGGGCGGGTGCCGCGACTGGAATGGTACGCCCAGTCCGTGGTGGTCAGCCTGATCGCCACGGCTGCGCTGCTGTGGTGGGTGAAGCGCCGTCCCGAGGGAGGTGCAGCGAGCGCGGAGTCGGCGGACCCGCGCGATCGCCTGCCGCCCGCGCTGGGGCGCGAGGTCCTGTGCCTGCAGATGGAGGACCACTATGTCCGGGTTCACACCCCGCGCGGCTCGACCCTGGTCCTGATGTCGCTGTCGCAGGCGATGGCCGGTTTGCAGGACGTGGAGGGCGCGCGCACCCATCGCTCATGGTGGGTCGCCCGTTCGGCCGTGGAGGGCGTGCTCGAGGACGGTCGGAACCTGCGGCTACGGCTGACGGGCGGGTTGGAGGCCCCGGTGTCGCGGGCCAGGGTGGGCGAACTGCGCGCCCAGGGATGGCTCAAGGGTTGAGCGACGTATGAAGCGATGTGGCGACGGCCGCCGGATCGCTCCAACGGCTAGCCCCGGGATTCTGACGCGGCTTCAGTCAGCGCGATATTTAAGCGCCAGGAGCGCCGCCAGTTCGGTTCGGGATTCGACGAGCGGACGAACAGTCTGGCCTGCCTTCGCCATCGCCATGGCGCCGGAATAGGCGGCGATCACGAGTGTCGCAAAGCGGTCCGGATGGAGATTATCGGCGCGTCCTGACGCCAGGTCCGCCCGAAATTTCGCAGACAAGGCGTCGCGCCAGACGGCGAAGATTTCGCTGAGAGCGTCGCGCATTTCCGGATCATGGGGGGAGACCTCCATGACCATGTTGTTGAGCGGACAGCCCGAAATCGAGCTCTTGGGCGTCAGTTCGCCGATAATGCCTTCGAAAATCAGATCGATGGCGGCAGGTGCATCGACGCATGCATCCAGCGGCTCGATCCACGTCTGCTGAACGGCGTGACTCACGCGGTCGCGGATGACCGCCAGCCCCAGCTGACGTTTCGCCGGAAAATGATGCGCCATGGCGCCGCCGGACACCGAAGCCCTTTCACGGATCTCCAGCATCCCGGTCGCCATATAACCCTGACTGACGAAGGCGTCATACGCCGCGTCGACGATCCGGCGGCGTACGCCCTGGGGGTCGTTGGTTCTTCTGTTCTCGGTCATGCGGCCCCGAGGCTAAGCATCTTGACAAAACAGGTCAATCGTCCTCTTCCTGAAACAGGATGATCGACCTGTCTGGAGAGGGCATGGAACCCCACACGATATTCGAACTGCGCCGCTACCGGCTGCGCCCCGGGGGGCGGGAACCGCTGATCAGCCTGTTCGACCGGGAGTTCGTGGAGCCGCAGGAGGCGCTGGGGATGCGGATCGAGGGGGAGTTTCGCGACTGCGATGATCCCGACGCCTTTGTCTGGGTGCGCTCATTCCGGGACATGGAGGCGCGGACGGAAGCGCTTCAGTCCTTCTATTCAGGAGCGGTCTGGAAAAGGTACGGGCCGGACGCGAACACGACGATGCTCAACTCGGACAATGTGCTGCTCCTGAAATCGGCAGGCGGCATGCAGCCCTTCGCGCGCAATCTGCAGCGAAAGCAGGAGATGGGGCGGCCCGAAACGGGAGGCGTCGTGATCGCGAACACCTGTTCGCTGGCGCCCGGGACGGAGGGCGATTTCGCGCGCGACTTCCTCGATCACGCACTTCCGATCCTCCAGGGGGCCAGCGCGCGCGTGGACGCCGTGTTCGTCACGGAGCGAGGCGCGAACGGTTTTCCCAGGCTCCCGGTTCGCGAGGGAGAGACGGTTTTCGTCTGGTTCGAATGCCATGAAGACGCGGCGGCCGCGTCACGCCATCAGGAGCGTCTGCGTCGGAACGCCGATTGGGCGGCGGACATCCATCCGCGCCTGGACAGCCTGTGCTGGCGCAAGATCGAGACGGCGCATCTGACGCCGACGTCACGATCGCTCTGCGCCTGGTGATCTGAACAGGACGGCGTGCTGTTCCTCGGGCGTCCAAACAAAAGGGCCGGCGGATCGCTCCGCCGGCCCTCATCTTTTTTGCGCTATCGCTCGCCGCGCGGCGGCTCGCTGCTTGAGCGCTATTCCGCCGCGACGGCTTCCGGCGCCGGGGTCGCGCCGCCGGCGAGGTTGCGCAGCACATAGGGCATGACGCCACCGGCCTTGAAGTAGTCCAGCTCGGTCTGGTTATCGATGCGGCAGCGGACCGGGAAGCGGGCCATCTTGCCGTCCGACGGGCGGAACAGCTCGACCCACAGGTCCTGACGCGGACGCAGCTTGCCGATGTTGACGTCCGACAGGCCGCGGATCGTGACGATCTCCTCGCCGGTCAGGTTCAGCTTCTGCCAGCCGTCCTGCTTGAACTGCAGCGGCACGACGCCCATCCCGACCAGGTTCGAGCGGTGGATGCGCTCGTAGCTTTCGGCGATGACGGCGCGCACGCCCAGCAGGCGGGTGCCCTTGGCGGCCCAGTCACGCGACGAGCCGGTGCCGTATTCCTTGCCGGCGAAGACGACCAGCGGACGGCCTTCCGACTGGTAGCGCATGGCCGCGTCGTAGATGGACATCGTGTCCTGCGACGGGAAATGCTTGGTCACGCCGCCTTCGATATCCGGGGTGATCTTGTTGCGGATACGGATGTTGGCGAAGGTGCCGCGCATCATGACTTCGTGGTGGCCGCGGCGGGCGCCGTAGCTGTTGAAGTCCAGGGCGTCGACGCCGCGGCTGGTCAGATAGGCGCCGGCGGGCGAGGTCTTCTTGATCGAACCGGCCGGGCTGATGTGGTCGGTGGTGATCGAGTCGCCGAAGATGGCCAGCACACGGGCCTCGACGATGTCGGTGACCGGGGTCGGCTCCATCGACAGGCCTTCGAAATACGGCGGGTTGGCGACGTAGGTCGAGCTGTCATCCCAGGCGTAGGTCTGGCCGCCGGTGACCTTGATGGCCTGCCAGTGCTTGTCGCCCTTGAACACGTCCGCATAGCGTTTGGCGAACATGGCCGGGGTGACCGACTTCTTCTGGATGGCGGCGATCTCGGCGGTGGTCGGCCAGACGTCCTTCAGGAAGACGTCCTTGCCCTTCTTGTCCTTGCCGATCGGATCCTTGGTGATGTCGATGCGCATCGAACCGGCCAGGGCGTAGGCGACGACCAGCGGCGGCGAGGCCAGGTAGTTGGCCTGGACGTCCGGGTTCACGCGGCCTTCGAAATTGCGGTTGCCCGACAGGACCGACACGCCGACCAGGCCGTTGTCGTTGATCGCCTTGGAGACGGTGTCCGCCAGCGGGCCCGAGTTGCCGATGCAGGTGGTGCAGCCGTAGCCGACCAGGTTGAAGCCCAGGGCGTCCAGCTCCTTCTGCAGGCCGGCGGCCGTCAGATAGTCGGTGACGACCTGCGAGCCCGGGGCCAGCGAAGTCTTGACCCACGGCTTGACCTTCAGGCCCAGCTTGTTGGCCTTCTGGGCGACCAGGCCGGCGGCGATCAGGACCGACGGGTTGGAGGTGTTGGTGCAGCTGGTGATGGCGGCGATGACGACATCGCCGTCGCCGAGGTCGAACTTCTCGCCCTCGACCTTGACGCGCGGGGCGTCGGCCGGACGGCTGAACACTTCACCCAGCGCCGTTTCGAACTGCGGCGCGGCGGTGGTCAGCTCGACCTTGTCCTGCGGACGCTTGGGGCCGGCCAGCGACGGCACGACGGTCGAGATGTCCAGCTCCAGAACGTCGGTGAAGACCGGGTCTTCCGAGGTTTCGTCGATCCACAGGCCTTGCGCCTTGGCGTAGGCTTCGACCAGGGCGACGCGCGCCTTGTCGCGGCCCGTGGCCGTCAGATAGTCGATGGTCGCGCGCGACACCGGGAAGAAGCCGCAGGTGGCGCCGTATTCCGGGGCCATGTTGGCGATGGTGGCCTGGTCCTCGATGGTCATGCCGGCGATGGCCGGACCGAAGAACTCGACGAACTTGCCGACCACGCCCTTCTTGCGCAGCATCTGGGTGACGGTCAGCACCAGGTCGGTGGCCGTGGTGCCCTCGGTCATGGCGCCGGTCAGGCGGAAGCCGATGACTTCCGGAATCAGCATCGGGATCGGCTGGCCCAGCATGGCCGCTTCAGCCTCGATGCCGCCCACGCCCCAGCCCAGGACGGCCAGGCCGTTGATCATGGTGGTGTGGCTGTCGGTGCCGACGACGGTGTCGGGATAGGCGACGGTCTTCTTGCCCTCTTCCAGAGTCCAGACGGTCTGGGCCAGGTTCTCGAGGTTCACCTGGTGGCAGATGCCGGTGCCGGGGGGCACGACGCGGAAATTGTTGAAGGCCGAGGAGCCCCAGCGCAGGAAGTTGTAGCGCTCGATGTTGCGCTCGTACTCGCGCTCGACGTTCTGGTTGAAGGCGCCGGCGGTGCCGAAGTGGTCGACCATGACCGAGTGGTCGATGACCAGGTCGACGGGGTTCAGCGGGTTGATCTTGGTGGCATCGGCGCCGAGGGCCGACATGGCGTCGCGCATCGCGGCCAGGTCGACGACGGCGGGAACGCCGGTGAAGTCCTGCATGAGCACGCGGGCCGGACGGAAGGCGATCTCGTGCTCGACCGAGCCCTTGTTCTCGATCCAGGCGGCGACGGCGCGCAGGTCGGCTTCGGTGACCGAAACCCCGTCCTCGTTGCGCAGCAGGTTCTCGAGAAGCACCTTCATCGAGCGCGGCAGGCGGGAAATCCCGGCCAGACCGGCTTCCTCGGCGGCGGGAAGGCTGTAATAGGCGTATTTCTTGCGCCCGACGGAAAGGTCCTGACGGGTCTTGAGGCTGTCGTTCGACGGCATGGAGAGGCTTCCTCTGGTCAACGCCGCCCGACAATCCGGTTGCACGCTCGCGCGGCTGACGGCGGGGCGCACAGGTCCCCGACGCGCGCGGCGAACGCCTGCTGCGGCGACCGCGCATATAGCGATGGTTCCGTTGTCCGTCCATGAATCCATGCCGCCGACATGGGTATTGAGAGACGTTCGCAACTGGGGGTGTGCCTGATGATCGCCGCCAACGGCCTGACCCTGTCCCGCGGCGAGCGCGTCCTGTTCCGCGATCTCTCGTTTTCGGCCGTGTCCGGAGAGGTCCTGGGCCTGACCGGCGCCAATGGCGCGGGCAAGACGAGCCTGCTGCGCGCCTTGGCCGGTTTCCTGCGCCCGGACGCCGGGACCGTGACCTTCGCCGAGGTCGATCCGGCCGAGGCGCGGACGAAACATCTGCACTGGTTGGGCCATCAGGACGGGTTGAAGGGCGCGCGCCGCGCCCGTGAGGAACTGGTCTTCCAGTCGCAATGGCTGGGCGCCGGGGCCGACGGCGTCGCGGCCGCGGTCGATGTGCTGGCGCTGGAGCCGTTGCTGGATCTGGAGGTGCGCAAGCTGTCCGCCGGGCAGCGCCGCCGCCTGGCCTTCGCGCGGCTGATCGCCGTGCAGCGTCCGATCTGGCTGCTGGACGAACCGCTCAGCCCGTTGGACGCCCGCTGGCGCGCGGCGCTGGGTCTGCTGATGCAGGCTCACGTGGAGCGGGGTGGGACCATCATCGCCGCTGTCCACGATCCCCTGCCGGTCGCCCACCGCACGCTCGACATCGGAGCGGGCCGGTGAGGGCGCTGATGATCCTGTGGCGGCGCGAGCTGTCGCTGGCCTGGGCGGGCGGCGGCGGACCCCTGCTGGCTTGCGGCTTCTTCCTGTGCCTGACGGTGCTGGTCCCGCTGGCGGCCGGAGGCGATCCGGCGGGGCTGAAGCCCGTGGCCGGCGGCGTCGCCTGGGTGGCGCTGGCGGTCTCGTCGATCCTGTCGCTGGAAAGGCTGTTCGAGCGCGACTTCGAGGATGGGACGCTGGACCTGATCACCCTCGGTCCCGTCCCGCTGGAACTGGCCGTCATCGCCAAGGCCAAGGCGCAATGGCTGGCGGTCGGCTGGCCGCTGGCGGTTACCGCTCCAGTGGCGGCGATCACCCTGGGCCTGCCGCCGTCGCTGGCTCCGCTGGCGGCGCTGGCGGCCCTGATCGGCGGCCTCGGCTTCGCCCTGACCGGGGCGCTGGGCGCGGCCCTGGCCCTGGGGTCGAAGCGCGGCGGATTGCTGATCGCGGTCGTCGTCCTGCCCCTGTTCATCCCGCCCGTGGTGTTCGGCGCGGGCGCGCTGGAGCGGGCCGCCAACGGCCTGTCGCCCGCCCCGGCGTTGGCCTTCCTGGTCGCCTATGTCCTGTTCGCCGGCCTCATCACGCCCTTCGCGGGCGCCGCGGCGATCCGCAACGCCCAGGGCTAGTTTCGGGCCAGGACGTCAGTTCGGAGCCGCCAGACCCGCGATCCAAGCCTGGACCGCGGCGTCGTCGCTGAGATCGCCGGTATAGAGGTGGACCGGCCGCTGCGGCTCGTTGTTGCCCCGCGCCCGGCCGCGCCAGACCTTCATGGGAATGGCGACGTCGGCCCGGTCGCTGGGCAGGGCGGCGGGGCGTATCTCCATGTAGACGGTGTCGGCCGAGGTCTCGGCGCCGACCTGGATCGCGCCCAGGGCCTTCCACAGGTCCACGGTGTCCAGACAGGCCGAAGCGCAGACCGGGTCGGTCAGCAGGAAGACCGGCCCCCGGACCAGTTGCTCAACCACGGGCCGGGGCTGTGGAGAGCCGCCGGCCTCGCGCCAGTAGATCTCGCCCGCAGCGCGGGCGGCGCCGAGCGCGTTCGCCGTGGCCTCGAAGTCGGCGATGGTCCGGGCGTCCTGGCCGGCGGCCCGGGCTTCGTCGGCATAGGCCTGCATTCGGGCTTGGTTGGCCTCGGAGGCCCGCCAGTCGATCGCCTCGATCGGCGCCAGGTTGTGGGCGCGCGCCCAGTCGAGGCCCCACAGAGCGACCGCGAGCCGGCTTCCCCAGCGGGACGAGCCGCCGCCGTTGCCGCGCAGGTCCAGCACGACATAGGGGGCCTGGCGCAGGTCGGCCTGTTTCGCCAGGGCCTCGTCGACAAGGGCCGTCAGGCTGCGGAACGTCTCGGTGTCCGGCGTGCCGTCGAAATTGGGCGCGGACAGCCAGTAGCCGCCGTCCGCCAGCGTCTTCATCGCGATGGCGGTGTGGGCGCGCTGCGACAGCCGGGCCCGGCGGGCGGGCAGATCCACGCCGTCGGCGGACCGCCAGTTCAGGGCGTAGGCGCGCGTCTGGCCGTCGCTCTCGAACCGGCAGGTCCGCATCTCCGTGACCCACGGATTGGCGGCGCTCAGGAATTGCCAATCGCCGAAGGTGACCCGCTGCGACTGCAGGAACCAGCGGCCGCGGAAGGCGCCGATGCGCTCTTCGGCCAGACGTTCTGCGGGCACGCCGTCGCAGTCGATCAGGCGGGCGCCGAGGGGTGGCGCGCCCGGATCGCTTTTGTCACGGTCGGCCACGATCTGATCCGCCCCCCGGTAGGTGGTCAGGAAGCCCGGCCAGCGCAGGGGCAGGGAGCCGGCCTTCAGGCCGATCTGCACGTGGCCGTCATCGAAGCCGGCGACATAGGATCGCATCGCCCACCACCAGCCGCCGGGTGTGGTCGTGGTCCTGGCCCGCTCGAGCGCCAGCGCCAGGCCGGCGTCGACCCGGCCCTTGAACGCGGGGTTAAGGGGGTCGTGAACGCCCGGATGGCTGTCGATGACGATGTCGTGGAGCGCCGTCGCATCCTGGACCAGGGTGGCGGACCAGTCGCGAGGTTCCGCCATCCACGCCTGGGGGTCGGCCTCCTGCGCCAGGACGGGGGCGGCGAGGACAGCCCAAAGGCCGGTGACGATTGCGGCCGTGGTCTTCATCGGATGTCCCCCTCTTCCTCGCGGAAGGCGCGCCGGATATCCGGCGCCCGTGTTCTTTCCGAGTTCGGCGCGCGCCACAAGCGCGCCTAGCCGAGCGATCTCACCCAGGCGACCAGGGCGGCGTCGTCGGTCATGTCCCCGTCGAAGACGTGGGCCGGCAGCTGGGGCTCGTTGTTGCCGCGCTGGCGGCCGCGCCAGACCTTCATCGGAATGGCCAGCTGGGCCAGGCCGCTGGGCAGTTCGGCGCCGCGCACGTCCATGTAGACGGTGTCGGCCGAGGTCTCGCGGCCGATCTGGATCGCGCCTTCGGACTTCCACAGGTCGACGGCGTCGAGACAGGCCGATCCGCAGCCGGCGTCGGTCAGGACATAGACCGGGCCGTGGACCAGCTGCGCGGGCGCCGGGCCGGGGGCGACGGGCTCGCGCGGGCCGGCGGCGTCGCGGAAATAGGGCTTCCCTTCGGCGCGGGCGGCGGTCATGCCATCGACGACGTTCCTGGCCCAGTCGATGCGTTCGGCGTCCTCGCCGGCGGCGGTCCATTCGTCGACATAGGACTGCAGGGTGGCCAGGTTGGCCTCCGAGGCCCGCCATTCGATGGCTTCGATGGGCGGCAGATTGTGCGCCCGCACCCAGTCGATACCCCACAGTTCGACGGCGATGTGTTCGCTCCAGTGCGAGGAGCCGCCGCCGTTGCCGCGCAGGTCCAGCACGACATAGGGGGCGGCGCGCAGGGCGGCCTGCTGCTCGGTCATCTGGGCCAGGATGGCGGTGAGCTTGGCGTGGGGCTGGCCAGCGGGGTCGCCGTTGAAGGAGGGCGCCGACAGCCAGACGCCGCCGTCATCCAGGGTCTTGAGGCCGAATTCGTAGCCGCCCCGTCCCGAGACCGCCGTCCGGCGCGCCGAGAGGTCGGCCGAGGCGATGGGCCGCCAGGCCAGGGGCCAGCTGCGGACCCGGCCCTCGGCCTCGAACCGACACTCGCGCATCTCCGGGGTCCAGGGATTGGAGGCGTTCATGAACATCCAGTCGCCGAAGGCGACGTGCTGGGCTTCCAGCGACCAGCGGCCCCGGAAGGCGCCGATGCGTTCGGCCGCCAGTCGGTCGGCGGGGACGCCGTCGCAGTCGATCAGCCTGGCCCCCAGCGGCGGGGTGTCGGCGTCGGCCTCGTCCCGGTTGGCGACGACCTGGTCGGCGCCCCGATAGGCGGTCAGGAAGCCGGGCCAGCGGGTGGGGAAGCCGCCGCTCTGGTCCTTCAGCCCCATCTGCACATGGCCGTCGTCGAAGCCGGCGACGAAGGCGCGCATGGCCCACCACCAGCCGCCCGCGTCCCGGGTCGTCTCGGCGCGCCGCAGCGCCAGGGCCAGGCTGGCGTCGGCCTTGGCCCGGAAGGTCGGGTTGCGGTCGTCGTAGGGCCCGGGGTGGCTGTCCATGATCACAGCATGGAGCGCCGTGGCGTCCTCGCGCAGGGTGGCGGACCAGTCGCGCGGCTCGGTGATGAAGGCGGGGACCGGATCCGGCGTCGCCTGGGCGAAGGCGGGGGTGGCCGATAGGGCGAGAGTCAGGCCGCCCATCAGGGCGGCGGCGGCGCGTGCGGTCATGGATCCCTCCAATTTCGCAAGCGCTACCGCAGGCCGCCGGGCCAAGCCACTTACGGCTTCGTAATCAGGGCGGCCTGGTGATCAGGCCTTCTTGACGAACTCGGTGCGCAGGACGAGGCCGCGCACCTTCTCCACATTGGCCTCGATCTCGTCGGTGTCGCCGGTCAGGCGGATGTTCTTGACCAGGGTCCCGCGCTTCAGCGTCACTCCGCCCGAGCCCTTGACCTTGAGGTCCTTGATCAGAGTCACGCTGTCGCCGTCGGCGAGGATGTTTCCGTTGGAATCCTTGGTCACGTCGTCGGTCATGGTCGGTCCTCGCCTGAGCGCGACGCTCTAGCACATGGCCCCCGCAACGCCTCAAGTAGCGCGACGCGCGATAGGCGACTAAAGACCCCGATCATGTTCGGCCTCGCCAATCCCGACCGCTTCGCCCGCTTCACGCGCCCGCTCGTCCCGGTGCTGTGGGCGGCCACCGCCGTGCTGCTGATTGTCGGGACGTGGCTCGCCTTCACGGCCCCCGAGGACTACCAGCAGGGCGACACCGTGCGGATCATGTTCGTGCATGTTCCGGCCGCCTCGGTCGGGCTGATGATCTACGGCGCGCTGGGCGTTTCCAGCTTCTTCGCCCTGGTGTTCCGCCATCCGCTGGCCGACGCCGCGGCGCGCGGCGCGGCTCTTCCGGGGGCCGCCTACACGCTTCTGGCGCTGGTCACGGGCAGTCTGTGGGGCAAGCCGATGTGGGGCGCCTGGTGGGTCTGGGGCGACGCTCGGCTGATGAGCGAGCTGATCCTGCTGCTCTTCTACATCGGCTATATGGCGCTGCGGGCCTCGATCGACGACGAGGCGAAGGCCGCGCGCGCCGCCGCGGTGCTGGGCCTCGTCGGCCTGATCAACCTGCCGATCGTGAAATTCTCGGTCGACTGGTGGAACACCCTGCATCAGCCCGCCTCGCTGATCCGGGCCGACGGACCGTCGCTGGCGGAGGGGATGTTGGCCCCGCTGCTGGTCATGATGGCGGCCTATCTGATCTTCTTCCTCGCCGTCTGGATCACCGCCATCCGCACCGAGATCGTGCGCCGTCGGGTGCTGTCCATCCGCGCCCGCAAGGCTCTGGAGGCCTGATGATGCTTGATCTCGATATGGGCAAGTACGCCGCCTACGTCTGGCCGGCCTGGGGGATCAGCGCCGTGGTGCTGGCGGCGCTCGCCGCGCGCGCCCTGACGGCGGCCCAGCGCTGGTCGGCGGAGCTGAAGCGGCTGGAGTCCGATCCGAAATGAGTCGCTGGTTCGCCGTCGTTCCGCTGGTGGTGCTGGCCGCCCTGGCCGCCCTGTTCATCGGCTGGTCGCTGAAGCGCGATCCCTCGGTCAAGCCCGAGGCCCTCGTGGGGCAACCCGTGCCCGAGACCGTCCTGCCCATGCTGACCGGCGCCCAGGCCGGGCCCGGCCATGTGGACCTGAAGACCGCCGGCGTCGGCAAGCCGATGCTGATCAATGTCTTCGCCAGCTGGTGCACCCCGTGCCGCGCCGAGCATCCGAAGCTGATGGCCCTGAAGGCGCGCGGCGTCGCCGTCGTCGGGGTGGCGTGGAAGGACGATCCCGCCAAGACCCGCGCCTTCCTGGACGAGCTGGGCAATCCCTATTCGATGGTCCTGGTGGACCAGGAGGGCCGGGCCGGGCTGGATCTGGGCATCACCGGCGCGCCCGAGACCTTCGCGGTCGACGCCATGGGCAATGTGGTGGCGAAATTCTCCGGCCCGATGCTGGAGGATGCGGAGATCGAGCGCCTGGTCGCCGCCATCCAGGCCCCGCCGCGCCCTCTGCCGACCGCCACCAGTCGCTAGAGGGCCGCTAGAATCCTTGCGGGGCGGGCGTTAACCCATTTCCGACGGATTTCATTAACCCTGTCGGCATGAGCGCGATTCGCCCCCCCGTTCCGTCGCCGCTGTTCCCGTCGCAGGCGCCCTCGTCTCCGGCCCAGGCCTCGCGGTCAGCCTTCTTCCAGGCCGTCCTGTCGAACGCTTCGGCCCCGGCCGTGCAGGCCGCCGCGTCCGTCGCCCCGGCCCCGGTGCGCGACACCCCGGTCCGTTCCGTCGCGGCCCGGCCCTCCGAAGGCGATGCGGGCCTGCGATCGACCCGCCCCGGCAGCCTGCTCGATATCCGGGTCTGAGGGCGGGCCGGACGGGCGGATCTGACGCGCCCCTCACGCGAAAATGACCGGCGCGGGCCGGCCCGGCGTGATTAAGGTGTCCGCATGCGCACTCGGGGGTGGACACTTCCTGTCGCGGTCGCCCTGACCGCGCTGCTTGCGGCGGCCTCATCGGCCCAGCCGTCGGCGACGCGCGTGCGCCATCGCGCGACGCCGGCCGAGCCGGTGGTGGTCGAGCTGTTCACCGCCCAGGGCTGCGCCGGCTGCCCCGAGGCCAATACTCATGTCGAAGCCGTGTCCGCCGAGCCGGGCGTGATCGTCCTGACCTACGCCGTCGACTACTGGGACTATCTGGGCTGGGCCGACACCTTCGCACGGCCTGAGTTCGCCCAGCGTCAGCGCGACTATCGCCATGCCCTGCGCCTGCGCAACGTTTCGACGCCGCAGGTGGTGATCGACGGCCGCCGCCAGGCCCCCGCCACCGCCGAGGCGCTGCAGGCCGCCATCGACGAGGAGGGGCTGCGCCGCACCTTCCCGCCCCAGATCGAGTTCCGCGAGACCGGAGACCGGGTCGGCGTCGGCTCGGGCCGGCCCCCATCGGGTGGAGCCGAGGTGGTGGCCGTCTTCTACACCCCGGGTCCGCAGACGGTGGAGATCGCCTCGGGCGACAACCGCGGCCAGAAGGTCCGGCATGTGAACGTGGTCCGATCCGTGCGGGTGCTGGGTCCGTGGGCGGGGCGCCCGGTCCTCTACGCCCTGCCGGACGCCCCGTCGTCGGATCAGGCCGTGGCGGTCCTGGTCCAGTCGCGCGCGGACCGCCGCATCCTGAACGGGGCCGTTCTGGAGAGCCGCTGACCTCCGGAGCCTATCCTATCGTCAGCTTCGATCAGTAGCCTGTTCTCTCCCACGCCCGCACAGTGCATGATCGGCCTCGAGACGCCCTTCTTCGCAGCGTTGGGGCGACGGCATTGGGGGATCCGCGCATGGTCGGCATGAAGCCTGTCTTGAAGGGGCTGGCGGTCGCCGCGGTCCTGACCGCCGCCGTGGGCGCGGCCGCCTTCACCTCCGATCCCGAGTCCGCCGTTTCGCCCGAGGCCCGCGGAGTCGCCCAGGCCGTCACCGCCGCCGAGCTGGCCGCCTGGGGTCGCGAGCGCGGCGACGCCGGCGCCCTGATCATGGCCGCCCGCCTGTTGTCCGAGGTCCCCGTCCGGCAGGGCGAGGGGCCCGAACCGATCCTGACCCCCGGCCGCCTGCTGGACGAGGCCGCGGCCCTGTCGGCGGGGAACCAGCCGATCATCGACGCCATCGACCGCCTGCGCCAGCCGATGACGCGCGGCGTCCGCTCCTCGCCCTTTGGCGCGGGGCCGGTGTTCACCGTCAAACAGCTTCAGGCCCGCGAAAGCTGGGGCTTCGAGGTCGACGCGCGTGCGGGCGAGGTGCTGCGGGTCGCCGCCATCGGCGACGGCGACACCGACATCGACCTGACCATCCGCGACCAGCGTGGGACGACGGTCTGCCGCGACGGCTTCGGCGACCACTATCCGGTCTGCACCGTCTCCTCGCGCGCCGGAGGCAAGATGCGCGTCGCCATCTCCAACCGGGGCGACGTCTGGACCAGCATTCAGGTGCTGAGCAACTGATGCGTTGGGCGGGGGTCCTGGCGGCGGTCGGTCTGCTGTTCGCGGCGGGCGAGGCTCCGGCGGATCCGGATACGCCCGACGCCCTGCGCGCCGAGGCCTTCGAGGCCGCCCAGTGGGCGATCGCCTCGGACGCCGCGGACGCCCTGGCCCGGGTGTCCGCCCGCTTCGCCCAGGGCGACGATGCGCTGGGCCGTTTGGCCGAAGAGCGCGAGGACCTGATCGTGCGCCGCGACCGGCTGGAGCGCGAACTGGAGCGCCACTACGCCTCCACCGATCCGGCCGACCTGATCGTCCGCACCCGGGCCCAGTCGGACTGGGAGGCGGCGACCGACCGGCTGGCGGTCATCGACGCCGATATCGAGGCGCGCTTCCCCGCCTATTCCGAACTGACCAGTCCGCGCGCGCTATCGATCGCCGAGACCCAGCAGCTGCTGCGTCCCGACGAGGGCCTGCTGCTGGTGCTGGCCAATCCCGAGGCGACCTATGTCTGGGCGGTGACCCGCGAGCGGGTGGCCTGGACCCGGTCCGAGGCGCTGGACGAGGCCCGGCTCAAGGCGGCGGTCGACACGCTGCGCCTGTCGCTCAGCGCCACCGCCGCGCCGCGCGGCGACGACGTGGACCCGACCTTGTTCGCGGGCCGTCAGCCGGCGCCCTTCGACCGGGCCGAGAGCTATCGTCTCTATGCCGAGCTGATCCTGCCGGTGGAGGAGACCTTCAAGGACAAGACCACCCTGATCACCGTCACCACGGGCGCCCTGTCGACCCTGCCGCTGTCGGTGCTGACCACGGCGCCGCCCCAGGGCGAAGACGCCGATCTGGATGCGCTGGCGGCCACGCCCTGGCTGGCCGACCGCTACGCCCTGGCCAGCCTGCCGGCGGTGTCGAGCCTGCGGGCCCTGCGCTGCTATCTGGTCGCCGACCCGGCGGCGCGTAGCCCCGGCTGTCCGGCCATGCCGACCGTCGCCGCGCCGCGCGGGAGGGCCTCGGCCAGGCCCTTGCGGCTGGCCGCCTTCGGCGCGCCCCTGCTGAGCGGCGCGCCCGCCGATCCGACGCGCGGCGCGCCCGCCGCTGATACGGTGATGGACGGTCGTCTGGCCGACGTGGCCAGGCTCAAGGCTCTGCCCTATCTGCGTGGCTCGCGGCTGGAGCTGGAGACGCTCAAGGCCCGCTATCCCGACTCCATCGTCCGCATCGGTTCGGAGGCGACCGAGCATGCGGTGCGGGCGGTCGATTTCGACGCCCTGTCGCGGGCGCGCTTCGTGGTCTTTTCGACCCACGGCCTGATGGCGGGCTCCGCGGCCGCGGAGCCGGGGCTGGTCATGACCCCGCCGGACGAGGCGACGGAGGCTGATGACGGCTATCTCAGCGCCTCCGAGGCCGCCCAACTGAGGCTGAACGCCGAGTTCGTGGTCCTGTCCGCCTGCAATACCGCCGCCTCCGACGGCCGGCCGGGCGGGGAGGGGCTGTCGGGACTGGCGCGAGCCTTTTTCTACGCCGGCGCGCGGTCGGTGATGGTCTCGCACTGGGAGGTGTCGGACGCGGCCACCACCACCCTGATCACCGCCACCTTCGCCGATCTGGACAGCCATGCCGCGGGCGATCCCGGCGTCCGAGCCCGGGCGCTGCAGGCCGGCCAGCGCGCCGTCCGCGCCGAGCGCCGCTGGTCGCATCCGGCCTATTGGGCGGCGTTCACGCTGGTCGGCGAGCCGGGATGACGCCGGCGTAGGCGGGCTAGGCCCCGGCCTTCTTCGCATAGCTCCAGGCCGCTTCCGCGAGGAAGGGCACCTGGGCCGCCATGGTCCTGGCCTGCGGCGAGGCGGCGGTGCCGTCACGGACCCGTCCGGCGATGCCCTGGCAGATGGCCGCCAGCCGGAAGAGATTGTAGGCGAACAGCCAGTCGAGGTTCCGGGGGCGCTCGCCGCCGGTCTGCGCCGCGTAGCGCTCGACCACCTCATCGACAGACGGAATGCCCAGCGCTTCCAGATCGGCGCCGGCCAGTCCGTTGCGCACGGACTGGGGAATGGCCCAGGCGATCAGCAGGTAGGAGAAGTCCGCCATCGGGTCGCCCAGCGTCGACAGCTCCCAGTCCAGTACGGCCCGGACCTCGGGGGCGTCGGGCGCGAGGATCAGATTGTCGAGGCGGAAGTCGCCATGGACGATCCGGGCCGGGCCTTCCGGCGGCAGGGTGGCGGGCAGGAAGTCGATCAGCCGATCCATCGACGGGATCGGATCGATCTCGGAGGCGCGGTACTGTTTGGTCCAGCGGCCGACCTGACGCTCGAAATAGTTGCCGGGCTTGCCGTAGTCGCCCAGGCCGATGGCGGCGGGGTCAAAGCGGTGCAGCGCGGCCAGCGTATCCACCTGGGCGTCATAGATGGCGCGGCGCTGGGCGGGCTCCATCCCCGGCAGCTTGAGGTCCCACAGGACCCGGCCCTCGACCTTGTCCATGACGTAGAACATCGAGCCGATGACCGCATCGTCGGTGCACAGGGCCCACGGGCGCGCGACCGGATAGCCCTGGGCGTGCAGGCCCGAGATGACGGTGAACTCGCGGTCGACCGCGTGGGCGCTGGGCAGCAGCGTGCCCGGCGGCTTGCGGCGCAGGACATAGGTCCGGCCCGGCGTGGACAGTTCATAGGTCGGGTTCGACTGGCCGCCGTTGAACTGGCGCACCGTGAGCGGCCCGGCGTAGCCCTCGACATGGGCCGTCAGCCAAGCGTCCAGCGCCCCTTCGTCCAGCGCATAGCGGGGGTCGACGGCCCGGGTGCCGGAGAAGGTCGACTGCGGATCATTCGACGTGTCGGTCATTGCACGGCGATGATGGCGGCCTTCACGGCGCCGCGCCAGCCTTTCAGCAGCCGCTCGCGCTCATCGGCGGCCATGCGGGGGCGCCAGACGGCCGGAGCCTCGGCGGGCGCTGCGTCAAGCGTGTCGATCAGGCCGCACCCCAGCGCCGCCAGCTTGGCCGCGCCCAGGGCCGTCATCTCCTGGAACGCGGGCCGTTCGACGGTCACCGCGCAGATGTCGGCCACGAACTGCATGGCGAAGGCGTTGGCGGTGACCCCGCCATCGACCTTCAGCACCGACAGTTTCGGAGCCCCGTCCTTCTCCAGCGCGTCCAGCAGATCGTGGGTCTGATAGGCGAGCGATTCCAGCGCGGCCCGGACCATGTGGGCCGGGCCGCTGTCGCGGGTCAGGCCGACGATGGTCCCGCGCGCGTCCGGCTCCCACCACGGCGCGCCCAGGCCGGTGAAGCCGGGGACGAGATAGACGCCGCCGTTGTCCTTCAGTCCCTGGGCCATGGCTTCGGACTGGCGCGATTCCGAAATCACCTTCAGCCCGTCGCGCAGCCACTGGATCGCCGATCCGGCCGAGAAGATGGAGCCCTCCAGCGCATAGGCCGCCACGCCCTGCGCCTCATAGCCTAAGGTCCCCAGCAGTCGGCTGGTCGAGGTCATGGGCGCCGCGCCGACGTTGGCCACCAGGAAGGCCCCGGTGCCGTAGGTGATCTTGGCGTCTCCGGCCTTCAGCGCGCCATGTCCCACAAGCGCGGCCTGCTGATCGCCCGCTGCGCCGTGGATCGGCAGGGCCGCGCCCAGAAGCGACGGCTCGCTGTCGCCCAGGTGATCGGCGCATCCGCGGATTTCCGGAAGTCCCGCCACGGGGACATTGAACATCGCGGCCAGGTCGGATCGCCACCGCCGTGTGCGCAGGTCCATCAGTGAGGTGCGGCTGGCGTTGGTGGCGTCGGTGACGTGGCTGGCCCCGTTCGTCAGCTTCCAGATCAGCCAGGTCTCGATCGTGCCCAGCTTGACCTCGCCCGCTTCGGCCCGCGCCCGCGCGCCGGGAACGGCGTCCAGCAGCCAGGCGAATTTCGAGGCCGAGAAATAGGGGTCCAGGATCAGGCCGGTCGCCGCCTGCACCTCGGGTTCGTGGCCCGCGGCCGCCAGCTGACCGGTCGCCGCCGCCGTGCGCCGGTCCTGCCAGACGATGGCCCGGTGCAGGGGTTCGCCGGTTTCCGCGTCCCAGATCACCGAGGTCTCGCGCTGGTTGGTGATGCCGATGGCGGCGAACCGCCCGACCCCGCCGGCCTTGCGCACCACCTCGCGGCAGGTCTGCAGGGTCGCGGCCCAGATCTCGGCGGCGTCGTGCTCGACCCAGCCGGGATGGGGGAAATGCTGTTCCAACTCGATCTGGCTGACGGCCACGGGGCGCAGACCACCGTCGTCCGTGCGGCCGAAGGCGATGGCCCGGGTCGAGGTCGTGCCCTGGTCGATGGCGAGGATGAGGCTCTTCATGAGGGGAGGTTAGCCTTTCGCCGCGGCGGGCGGAAAGGTATGTGCATCGCATGCACACCGCGTCCTTCGAAGGCGTCCGCGACGCCGCCCGCCAGCTCCTCGGCCATGCCGTCCGCACCCCGCTGATCGAAAGCCCCGCGCTGAACGAACGGCTGGGCGGCCGGGTGCTGCTGAAGGCCGAAAACCTGCAGCAGGCGGGGGCCTTCAAGTTCCGGGGCGCCTGGAACCGCATCAGCCGCCTGACGCCGGACGAGCTGAAGCGCGGGGTGGTCGCCTATTCGTCGGGCAACCACGCCCAGGCGGTGGCCTGCGCGGCCAAGATGATGGGGACCTCGGCCATCATCGTCATGCCCGCCGACAGCCCCAAGGTGAAGGTCGCGGGCGTCATCGGCTTCGGCGGCGAGGTTCGCCTCTATGACCGCTACACCGAGAGCCGCGAGGACATCGGCGAGGAGATCGCCCGGACGCGCGGCAGCGTGCTGGTCCGTCCCTTCGACGACCCCTTCGTGATCGAAGGCCAGGGCACCGTCGGTCTGGAGATTGTCGAGCAGGCGGACGGCGCCGGCGCAACCATTGACCAGCTGCTGTGCGGCGCCTCGGGCGGCGGTCTGATCGCGGGCATCAACCTGTCCATGGCGGCCCTGGCGCCCGACGTTCCGGTCATCGGGATCGAACCGCGCGACTACAACGACACCCAGCTGTCGATGGCGGCGGGCGAGCGCCTGACGTACGCCCCGGCCAAGGGCACCATCTGCGACGCCCTGATGACCGACCGGCCGGGTGAGCTGACCTTCCCAATCAACCGCCGGCTGGCGCGTGTCGAGACCGTGTCCGACGCGGAGGTGGCCGAAGCCGTGCGCTACGCCTTCCACGCCCTGAAACTGGTGGTGGAGCCGGGCGGCGCGGTGTCCCTGGCCGCCCTGCTGGCCGGAAAGGTCGAGGCGAAGAACCGGACGACGGCGGTCGTTTTGTCCGGCGGCAACGTCGATCCGACCCTGTTCTCGGAGATCATCGAGGGCCGGTTCAAGGGCGAATAAGGGGTTTCGAGAGAAGACGGACGCCGGTAGCGTGGCTGGAAAACCGGAGGATCGCATGCCCAAGCCGTCAGAACTGCAGTCGCTCGTCGGGACCGAGGTCGGGCTCTCCCGCTGGTTCCTGGTCGATCAGGCGAAGATCGACGCCTTCGCGGACGCTACCGAAGACTGGCAGTTCATCCATGTGAACCCGGAGCTGGCGAAACAGACGCCCTTCGGCGGCACGATCGCCCACGGCTTCCTGACCCTCAGCCTCGCCTCGGCCATGTCCTATGACTGCGTCAAGCCGCTGGAGGGCGTGGCGATGGGCGTCAACTACGGCTTCGACAAACTGCGCTTTATCGCCCCCGTGCCCGCCGGTTCGAAGATTCGCGGCCGCTTCAAACTGCTGTCGGCGGAGGACAAAGGCGGCGGCCGCTGGCTGATCAAGCATGAGCTGACCGTCGAGATCGAAGGCGGCGAGAAACCCGCCCTGATCGCCGAATGGTTGAGCATGCAGATGCTTGCAGGTTGAGTTTAGTGGACGTCCTCGCCTTGCTCGGTCGATAACAGCGATTCGAGACCTTCCTACGGGACATCGCCCTTGCACCACGACCACGGCGCCGTCTTCCTGCTCCTGTCCTACGCGGTCGCGGTTCTGGCGGCCTGGACCGCGCTCGACCTGTTCCAGCGCATCCGGGGGCGAGAAGGCCGGGACCAGACGCCGTGGCTGGCCACCGCCGCCGTCGCCATGGGCGGCGGCATCTGGGCCATGCATTTCATCGCCATGCTGGGGTTCAATCCGGGCGCGCCGGTCCGTTACGATCCCGGTCTGACGGTCCTGTCTTTCCTGCTCGCCGTGGCGGGCACGGCGGCGGCCTTCTTCGCCGCTTCGCAGGACCGGCTGGGCGCCGGGCGAATTCCGGTCGCCGGCGCGGTCATGGGCGGGGCTATCGCCCTGATGCACTACGTCGGCATGGCGGCGATGCGGACGACCGCGACGATCGGCTGGCGCATCGAGCTGGTTATCGTCTCCATAATCATCGCCATCGGCGCCTCGATCGCCGCCCTGTGGGCCAGCCGGCGCGAGACGTCGGTGGGCTGGCGCGCCGTGGCCGCGGCCATCCTCGGCGTGGCCGTGGTCGGCATGCACTACACGGGCATGGCCGCGCTCCACCTCCAGCCGGTAAGCGGCGGCATCGGCCATGACGGGGCGCCGCCGCTGGCCATCGCGGTCAGTGTCGCGGCCGTCACGGCGGTGATCCTGTTCATCGGCCTGGCCGCCTCCATGGCGGATGAGCGCGCGCGACTGTTGTCCGTGCTGGCGGCGGCGGGGGTCGGCTACTGGGAGGTCAATCCCCGCGACCGAACCTTCGCCCTGTCGCCCCGGGCGCGGGAACTGGTCGGGCTGGGCGTGGACCAGGCGACCGGCGACGTGGGCCAGCCCGTCTGGCTGGACGAGGATCAGCTTCCCGCTCGCAACCTCGCGCTGGAAGCCGCGCTGGCGGGCGAGGCGGACTATGATGTGGAATATCCGATCGCCGGAAGCGGACGCTGGGTCCATTCGCGGGGCAGTTTGATCCGCTCGCGCTCCGGACGGTCGCTGAAGCTGGCCGGAGTGGTCAATGACAGCACTGACCGCCGCCGCGCCTTCGAAGCGCTGGAGACCAGCGAGCGCCGCCAGAAGCTGCTGATCAATGAACTGAACCACCGGGTGAAGAACACCCTGGCGACCATCCAGGCGATCGCCGCCCTGACCGCGCGCCGGGCGACCTCGGTGGCGGAATTCTCCGCCCTTTTCGAGGCGCGGCTCATGGCGCTGTCCGAGACCCACAACCTGCTGACCGCGACGGGCTGGGAACAGACGACGTTGCAGGACCTGCTGGCCAAGGAGCTGCGGCCCTATTCGCAGGACCAGTTCCGGCTGCAGGGGCCCACCGTGCTGTTCGAACCGCCACAGGCCCTGGCCATGGGCATGGTGATCCACGAACTGGTCACCAACGCCACCAAGCACGGGGCGCTGAGCATCGCGGGGGGGTGCGTGACCGTGTCCTGGGCGGCGCCGGGCGAGGCCGGAACCGTGCTGCTGGACTGGATTGAAAGCGATGGGCCCGCGATCGCCGCCTCGCCGGAGCGGGTCGGCTTCGGCTCGCGTCTGATCGCCACCAGCCTGAAGGGCGACCTCAGCGGCTCGGCCGAGCTGGACTATGCGGCGGGCGGGCTGAAGGCCCGGCTGACCTTCCGCCCCGCTCCGGGCCGACGCGACCCCCTGTTCCGGGAGTCCGCGCCGTCAGAGGCCTGAGGCCGATCAGCCCTCGCCGAGGCAGCGCAGGGCGACTTCCAGATTGCGCAGGCCGTCCTCGCCGGTGACCGCGGGGGTCTCGCCGGTGCGGATGGCGTGGGCGAAGGCCTCCAGCTCTTTCTTCAGTGGCTCGTTCGGCCAGCTCATGACGCCGCGCGTCGAATAGCTGCCGTCCGGCTGCTGGCCGAAATACTCGGTGACCTGACGGGTCATCAGATCGGCGACCACGAACTTGCCCTCGGTCGCCACCTGGAGCGTACGGACCTTGTAGGGGGTGACCCAGTTGGTGGTGATGTGAGCGATGGTTCCGTTCTCCAGCCGGAACTGGAGCAGGGCGGTGTCTTCGCGCTCGGCCTTGGTTCGAGCCAACTGGGGCTGGACCTCGACGATCTCGGAGTCCGTCAGGTGGCGAATGATATCGATGTCGTGGACCGTCAGATCGATGACCACGCCGACCTCCCCCATGCGCGGCGGGAACGGGCCGACGCGGGTGATCTGGATGGAGATGACCTTCTCGCCCTGGATGGCGCGCTTGACCGCCTCGACCGCCGGATTGAAGCGCTCGACCTGGCCGACCATCAGGACGCGGTCGTTGGCCTTGGCGGCGTCGATCATGCGCTGGGCGTCAGCGACCGTGGCGGCGATGGGCTTCTCGACCAGCACATGGACGCCCCTTTCCAGCAGGGCGACCGACAGGTCGGCATGGTGGCGGTTGGGCGTGGCGACCACGGCGGCGTCCAGCCCTGCGGCGACGAAGTCCTCGGCGCGGGTGAAGGCCTTGGCGTCATACAGGCCGGCGACGCCCGAGGCGGTGGCTTCGTCCGGGTCGAACACCGCCGTCAGGTTGAAGTCGCGGATGTCCGACAGCACGCGGGCGTGGTTGCGCCCCATGACGCCGACGCCGGCGACGCCGGCCGTGAGCGGGGTGGTCTGAACGGTCATCCGCTTATCCCTTGAAGCTGGCCACGGCGGCGATGATGCGGTCCTGCGTCGCCTCGTCGAGGTCGGCGTGCATCGGCAGGCTGATGACGCGGTCCTTCAGGCGCTCGGTCACGGGCAGGCCCTGGGGGCCGCGCGGGTACATGTCGTAGGCCGGCTGCAGGTGCAGCGGGATCGGATAGTAGACCGCGGTGGGCACGCCCTGTTCCTTCAGGTGCGCGGCCAGGGCGTCGCGGTCGTCATGCTCGATCGTGTATTGGGCCCAGTTGGAGACGTTGCCGGCGGGCACGTCCGGCACGGCGGCGACGTGGGCGCGCAGGCCCTCGTTGTAGCGGGCGGCGATGCGGTTGCGCCATTCGATCTCTTCGCCGAAGACCTTCAGCTTCTCGATCAGGACGGCGGCCTGGATCGTGTCCAGACGGCTGTTCAGCCCGATGCGCATGTTCAGGTATTTCGGGTCGTGCTCGAAGGTGCGGTCCTTCAGGTCGATGGCGACGGCCTTGCCGTGCACGCGGATCGAATCGATCAGCTGGGCCAGTTCGTCGTCATTGGTCAGCACCGCCCCGCCGTCGCCGTAGCAGCCCAGCGGCTTGGCCGGGAAGAAGCTGGTGGTGGTGATGTCGGCCCACTTCAGCGGGTGCTCGCCGTTGATGGTGCAGCCGAAGCCCTGGGCCGAGTCGCAGATCAGCTTCAGGCCGTGCTTGTCGCAGATGGCCTTGATGGCCGGATAGTCGGCGGGCTGGCCGAACAGATCGACGGCGATGACCACGCGCGGCGTCAGGCGGCCTTCCTTGAGCGTCGCCTCGATGGCGGCCTCCAGGTGGCCCGGATCCATGTTGTAGGTCGTTGCGTCCACGTCGATGAAGACGGGCTCGGCGTCGAACCACGGCACGATCTCGGCGGTGGCGGCGAAGGTGAAGCTGGGCACGAAGACCGCGTCTCCACGACCGATTCCCCACGCCATCAGCGGCAGAGCCAGGGCGTCCGTGCCGTTGGCGCAGCCCAGGGCGTGCTTCGCGTGACCGAAGGCGGCCAGGTCGGCCTCGAACTGACGCACCTGCGGGCCCATGACCCAGGCGCCGCCAACGACAGCCTCCTGGACGGCGGCCTCGATCTTTCCGGCCAGACGCAGGCGCTGGGCCTGCAGGTCGATGAAGGGAATGGTCATGTCGGAATTCTCCGGTCGCGGACGCGCGGGCGGGGGCGGCGTGGATTCAACGCGCCGTTCAGGGTGGGCGCTCCCTACCAAATCGCCTGCGTTCGCGCCAAATCGCAACGGGTCACTTCGGGTGAGGGATTGCAACGAACCGCGCGGGCGCCTATCCCCGTCGCCATGTCGACCGGCCATCCTGCTGTGTTTCTCGACCGCGACGGCGTGCTGATCGAGGACACAGGCTACCCCCATCTCGAATCCCAGCTGCGCATCATGCCCGGCGCGGCCGAAGCGGTGCGGCGGCTCAATCGCCTGGGCTATCTCTGCGTCATCGTGACCAACCAGTCGGGCGTGGCGCGGGGCCTGTTCACCGAGCAGCAGATGCACGCCTTCAACGATCTGATCGTGCGGCGGCTGGCGCTGGGCGGCGGACGCATCGGCGCGGTCTACGCCTGCCCCTATCATTCAGAAGGCCGGGTCGAGGCCTATATCCACCCGGACCATCCGGACCGGAAGCCCAACCCCGGCATGATCCTGCGCGCCATCGCCGAGCATCACATCGACCCCGCGCGCAGCTTCATGATCGGCGACCAGCCGACCGACATGGAAGCGGCCCGCCGCGCCGGCATTCCCGGCTTCCGTTTCGAGGGCGGCAATCTGGATGATTTCGTGCGCGAGCTCCTGGGTCACTGAGGCGCCGGTGACGGGATCGTCAGGGTTCGACCGGTGGGATTTCGCGCGGCGATGAAATACGATCGGGTCTCTACCCCGGAGACCGCATGAGCCAGCCCTATGTCGACCGTCGCTGGAACAGCGCCGATGACCTCAGCCTCTACGCCCGCGACTACGCCCCCTCGGGCGGTCCGGCCAAGCTGCCGGTCATCGCCATCCATGGGCTGACCCGCAATTCGAAGGATTTCGAGGTCATCGCCCCGCTGATCGCCCAGAGCGGCCGCCGGGTGCTGGCCATCGATGTGCGCGGGCGCGGCCTGTCGGACGAGGCGCGCGATCCGATGACCTACCAGCCGGCGACCTATGCGCAGGACGTGCTGGCCCTGCTGAAACAGACGGGCATCGAGCGCGCGGTCTTCCTGGGCACCTCGATGGGCGGGCTGATCACCATGGCCCTGGCCGCCATCCGCTCGAAGGTCGTCGCCGCGGCCATCATCAACGACATCGGTCCCGAGGTGGCGAAGGAAGGGCTGATGCGGATCGCCGCCTATTCCGGTCAGCCCGTCGACACCCCGACCTGGGCCGACGCCGCCGCCTACGCCAAGCGGATCAACGAAGTCGCCTTCCCGCACTATGTGGACGCCGACTGGGACGCCTTCGCCCGCCGCATCTTCCGCGAGGGGACGGAGGGCGCGCCGGTGCTGAACTATGACCCGGACATTTCCGTGCCGATCAAGGCGGCGGGCGCCAAGGCGCTGGTTCCCAACCTGTGGCCCATGTTCGGCCGCCTGACCCGGGGCCGTCAGGTCCTGCTGGTGCGCGGCCAGAACTCCGACCTGCTCAGCGAGGCCATCGCCGCCAAGATGCGCAAGCGTGCGCCCAAGATGGATTTCGTCGAGGTTCCGGGCGTCGGCCATGCGCCCATGCTGGACGAGCCCGAGGCCAAGGCGGCCATCTTCCCGTTCCTGAGCGAAGTGCCCTGACCCACTCCGGGGGGGCGACCCTGCCGTCGGGGATTGAAGCGTGTCAGGATGCGCCGGCGGGTTCGTTTCCGTGACCCGGGAGAGCCAGATGCCCGACTTCATCCTGCTGATGCACGCCCCGGCCGGCGACGAGGCGATGGCTGACTGGGCCCCCTATCTGGACGGGCTGGCGGCCAAGGGCGCGCTGAGGGGCGGGAGCGCGATCGGGGCCGGCGTGGCCTTGCGCCGGGACGGAGCCGAGGCCGCGGTCACCGCATCCTTGTCCGGTTTCGTCCGGATCGTCGCCGATGACCTGGATCAGGCCCAGGCCCTGGTGACGGGAAATCCGACCTACGAGGCGGGCGGGATCGTCGAGGTGCGCGAACTGCCCGTGACCGGCTGACGCCGGATCAGGTCTCCGGGACGTTGGCTTCCAGCTCGTCCAGCCAGACCCGGGCCGTCGCGTCCGAGGGCGCGCGCCAGTCGCCGCGGGGCGACAGCGAACCGCCCGTGACCACCTTCGGTCCGTTCGGGACGGCCGAGCGCTTGAACTGGCTGGTCTGGAAGAAGCGGTGCAGGAATTTGCGCAGCCAAGCCTTGATGGTCGCCAGGTCGTATTCGACCTTCTCGTCTTCGGGCGTGCCTTCGGGCCAGTGGCCGGTGGACGCATCCTTCCACGCCTGATGGGCCAGGAAGGCCACCTTGGACGGGCTCAGGCCGAAGCGGGTGACGTAGAACAGGAAGAAGTCGTTCAGGGCGTAGGGGCCGACGGTCCCCTCCGTGGACTGGATCTTGCCGTCCTTGGCCGGGACCAGTTCGGGCGAGATCTCCGTGTCGAGGATGGCGTGCAGGACGCGGGCCGTTTCGCCCTCGTGTTCCTTCGCCGCCACCCAGCGGATCAGGTGCCGGATCAGGGTCTTCGCCACGCCGCCGTTGACGTTGTAGTGGCTCATGTGGTCGCCGACGCCGTAGGTGGCCCAGCCCAGCGCCAGTTCCGACAGGTCGCCGGTGCCCAGCACCAGCCCGCCGTTCTGGTTGGCCAGCCGGAACAGATAGTCGGTCCTCAGGCCCGCCTGCACATTCTCGAACGTGATGTCATAGACCGGCTCGCCCTTCGCATAGGGATGGCCGATGTCGGCCAGCATGCGCTCGGCGGCGGGGCGGATGTCGATCTCCCCGGCTGTCACGCCCAACGCGGTCATCAGCGCCCAGGCGTTGGACTTCGTCCCCTCCGAGGTGGCGAAGCCGGGCAGGGTGAAGCCGCGAATGCCGGTGCGCGGCAGGCCCAGCCGGTCGAAGGCGCGGCAGGCGACCAGCAGGGCCTGCGTCGAGTCCAGCCCGCCCGAGACGCCGATCACCAGCGTCTTGGATCCGGTCGCCTTCAGCCGCCGCATCAGGCCCTGCACCTGGATGTTGAAGGCCTCGTAGCAGTCCTGATCCAGCCGCGCGGGATCGTCCGGCACGAAGGGGAAGCGGTCGAGGGGGCGGATCAGGTCGGCGGCCGGCGCGGCCTCGCGGGCGGTGAAGCCAATCGTGTGGAAGATCTCGGGCTCGAGCTCGCGCCGGGCGCAGTCCGCGAAGGTGCCGGTGCGCAGACGCTCCAGCCCGATCCGCCCGACGTCGACATCGGCGACGGTCAGATGGCTTTCCATCGAGAAGCGCTCGCCCTCGGCCAGCCGGGCGCCGAGCTCGAAGATGGTCGCCTGGCCGTCCCAGGCGAGATCGGTGGTGCTCTCGCCCCAGCCCGAGGCGGCGAAGACATAGGCCGCCATCGCCCGCGATGACTGGCTGGCGCACAGCAGGGCGCGATCCTCGGACTTGCCGATCACCACATTGGAGGCCGACAGGTTCAACAGGATGCGGGCCCCGGCGAGGGCCTGACGCGTGGAGGGCGGCAGCGGCGCCCAGTAGTCCTCGCAGATCTCGACGCCGAAGACGAAGCCGGGGCGGTTGTCGGCCTGGAAGAGCAGATCGGTCCCGAACGATTGCGAGACGCCGCCGATCAGGATGCTGGTCTCGCCCCCGATCGGCCCCGCCGGGGAGAACCACCGCTTTTCGTAGTATTCCCGATAGTTCGGCAGATAGGTCTTGGGGACGACGCCGCAGACGAAGCCGTTGGCCAGGACGACGGCGCAGTTGAACAGGGCGTCGCCGTTGCGCAGGGGCGCGCCGACGACGACGGTCACGCCGGCCTCACGCGTCGCCTCTGCCACGCGCAGCATCTGGCGATCCACCTCGGCCAGGAGGGCGTCCTGCATCAGCAGGTCGTCGATGGCGTAGCCGCTCAGCGACAGCTCCGGGAAGACGATCAGGTCGACGCCCCGCTCGCCCGCCTGCTTGATCAGGGCGATGTGTTCGTCGGCGTTGGCGACCGGATCGGCGGTGTGCACGACCGGGGTCGCGGCGGCGACGCGGACGAAGCCGTGCGTGGCGGGCGAGTGGAACGAAGACGTCTCAGCCAAGGCGCGATCCTTCAGGTCTTTTGCTCATATAGAGCCGAAGTCGGACTGCGGCTACGTTAGCCCGTGACCTTGGTGACTCCGACCGCTAAACGGAAGTCATGACTGACGCGCCGAAAAAAGGCTGGCTCTCCCGGCTCACCGAAGGCCTGAGCCGTTCCTCCAAGCAGATGACCGAACAGGTCGTCGCCACCTTCGTGAAGGAGCCGCTCAGCGACAAGGCGCTGGAGCAGCTGGAAGAGCATCTGCTGGAGAGCGACCTGGGCCCGGCGGCGACCGACCGGATCGTCGAACGCTTCCGCGACCTGCGCTTCGGCGCGGGCGCCAATGAGCGTGAGGTCAAGGAGGCCCTGGCCGAGGCCGTGGCCGCCGAACTGATCAACCACCAGGCCCGCTACGAGCCGCTGGGCGGCGAAAAGCCCTTCGTCACCCTGTTTGTCGGCGTCAACGGATCAGGCAAGACCACGACCCTGGGCAAGATCGCCTCGGATCTGACCGGCCAGGGCGCCAAGGTCATGATCGTGGCCTGCGACACCTTCCGCGCCGCCGCTCGCGAGCAGCTGAAAGTCTGGTCGGACCGCGCCGGCGCGACCTTCGAGAGCCGCCGCGACGGGGCCGATCCCGCCGGCCTGGCCTTCGACGCCTATACCCGGGCCAAGGCCGAAGGGTTTGATGTCGTCCTGATCGACACCGCCGGGCGGCTGCAGAACAAGTCCGCCCTGATGGACGAACTGCTGAAGATCGTTCGCGTGCTGAAGAAGGTCGATCCGGACGCCCCGCATGAAACCCTGCTGGTGCTGGACGCCACGGTCGGCCGCAATGCGCTGGAGCAGGAAAAGATCTTCGGACGGACGGCCTATGTTTCCGGCGTGGTGATGACCAAGCTGGACGGCACGGCGCGGGGCGGGGTCCTGGTGCCCGTGGCGCAGGCCTCGGACGCCCCGATCAAGCTGATCGGCGTCGGCGAGGGCGTCGACGATCTGCAACCCTTTGACGCGCGAGCCTTTTCAAGGTCTCTGGTGGGACTCGAGGACTAGACCATGACCGAGAGCAGCACCGCCGAGCGCCGCAACTCCAACATCCGTCAGGCCGTCGATTTCGGCGCCCTGCTGGCCTTCATGGCCGCCTATGCGGTCAATCGCTTCGCCCGCGGGCTGGACGGACAGGAAGCCCTCGTCCAGGCGACCTGGGTGCTGGTGGGTGCGTCCGCCCTCGCCCTGATCGTCGGCTATGTGGTCGAGAAGCGGCTGGCTCCGCTGCCCCTGCTGACCGGCGGTTTCGCCCTGATCTTCGGCGTGCTGACCCTGGTCTTCCACGATCCGACGCTGCTGAAGATCAAGCTGACCATTCAGAACGGCCTTCTGGCCGTCGTGCTGCTGGGGTCGCTGCCGCTGAAGAAATATCCGTTCAAATATCTGCTGGGCGACGCGATCAAGATCACGGATCTCGGCTGGCGCGGGCTGACCCTGCGCTACGGCCTGTATTTCGCGGCGGTGGCCATCGTGAACGAGATCGTCTGGCGCACCCAGGGCGACGACACCTGGGTGGCCTTCCGGGGCGGGCTCTGGATCGCCTCGGCCGCCTTCGGCATCTGGCAGGTGTTCTTCATCATGAAGCATCTGATCAAGGACGATGTGGAACCGGATCCGGTCTCGCCCGATACCGGTCTGTAGCCATCGCGGGATCGTCCGTCGTCAAACCGTAAAACGTGCCTGCTACCTGTAGCGCTGCAGCCGAGGGGATACGGTTCATGGTCAAGTCCGGTAACAAGCCGAAGCGCGGCGGAGCCCTCGCGGCCTCTCCGAGCCATCTGATTCACCGCGCCCTGCAGTTGGCGCTCGACATCTATGCCGAAGAGACGGGTCCGGACGGTCTGACCCAGCGTCAGTTCGCGGTCCTGGAGGCGGTCAGCCACAAGGCGGGCCTGACCCAGACCGACTTGGTCCGCGCCACCGGCATCGACCGTTCGACCCTGGCCGATCTGGTCGCCCGCATGACCACCAAGGGCCTGCTGGACCGCGAGAAATCGGCCATCGACGCCCGCGCCAAGGCGGTGCGCCTGTCGGCCGCCGGCGAGGTCGCGCTGGAAGCCGCCCGCCCGCGGGTCGAGGCCGCCGACAAGCGGATCATGGCCCTGCTGCCCAAGGGCAAGCGCGACGGCTTCCTGGAGCTGTTGGGCGAACTGGCCGGTGAAGCCGACGCCGCGCCGGTGAAGGCCAAGGCCGAAGCCAAGGCCGCTAAGAAGGCCGCCCGCGAGATGAAGAAGGCCGAGAAGGCCGCCAAGAAGGCCGACAAGCCCGCCAAGACGGAAAAGCCCGCCAAGGTGAAGAAGACCAAGGCGCTGGAGCCGGCGTAGGCGGCAGGCTCGGTCGCGCTCGGGGCGGCAAGCGGCGAGCCCAGCTAGTGATTAGTGGCTAGTGATTAGTGGTTCGATGCCGCGTGCCTCGGCGCGTAAATCGCGGGCGTCGGCGCTGACGCCGCCATCCACTAATCACTAGCCACTAATCACTTCCAAGCCGCCGACGGGGCCGGTTGGCCGCCGCCGGCTCTGGCGGCTCAGTCCATCAGCTGCTGCGCCAGATAGACGTAGTGGCGGGCCCAGCGGCGGGCGTTGGCGACCGGGTCGGCGTCGTTCGAGTGCCCGCCGGCCGTTTCCTCATAGTACAGATGGTCGTAGCCGAGGTCGCCCAGCCGCGCCGCGAACTTGCGCGCATGGCCCGGATGGACGCGGTCGTCGCGGGTGTTGGTCGTGATGTAGACGCGCGGATAGTGTGCGCCCGGACGAAGCTGCTGATAGGCGGAATAGCGGGCGATCCAGGCGGCTTCCTCGGGAATGCGCGGGTCGCCGTATTCGCCGATCCACGACGCCCCGGCGGGCAGCTCGTGATAGCGCAGCATGTCGATCAGCGGGCTTTCGATGACCGCCGCGTGGAACAGTTCCGGGTGCTGGGTGATCGACACCGAGGTCAGGACCCCGCCGTTCGACCGGCCGTAGATGCCCAGGCGGCGCGGCGAGGTGATGCCCCGTTGCTCCAGGTCGCGCGCCACGGCGGCGAAGTCGTCGAAGGCCAGCTGGCGGTTCTCGTTGAGCACGGCCTGGTGCCACTGCGGTCCGAACTCGCCGCCGCCGCGGATGTTGGCCTGCACGAAGACGCCGCCGTTCTCGAGCCACAGCTTGCCCATCTCGGGCTTGTAGGCGGGCGGGAAGCTGACCTGGAAGCCGCCATAGCCGAACAGGATGGTCGGGGCCGGGCCGCTCTGGTTGCGCGGGCGGGTGACGAAATAGGGAATCTTCGTCCCGTCCGACGAGGTGGCCTCGAACTGCTCGGTGACGTGGGTCGAGGCGTCGAACTTGGCGGGGGCGGAGCGGATCGGGACGATGGCGTTCGGCGAGCGCGCCGACGCGTCCGAGCGGCGGGTGATCGGGAAATCGACGTCGAGCAGGCCCAGCGACGGCGGGGTGAGGAAGTTCTGGGACGAGACGAACAGTTCGTCCCGGCCCTTGGAGCGGTCGCCCAGCGCGATGGCGCTGTTGTCGGGAACCGCGACCTCGCGTTGGGCCCAGCCCCATTCGCCCCGGTTGGCGAAGATCGACAGGCGGCCGCGGACATTGTCGTTATAGGCGACGACGACCCGGTCCGAGAACACGGCGACGCTGTCGATCGACTGGCGTGGACCCGGCGCGAAGATCTCATGCGACTGGTTGCTAACGATAACGTCGCCGTTCTCACGCAATTCGGCCGGGGCATAGGCCTGAAGGCTGCCCGCGACGATATCGCGGCCTCCGTTCCGCCACCTCTCGTCCGGCGAGAAGATCAGCAGTCCGCCGGACGTGCCGTAGATCGACACCTTGCCGGGCAGCTTCAGCCGCACCGGTCGGCCGTCGACCAGTTCCCAGGTCTCGGAGCTGAAGGTGTCCAGGGGGCGGCTGATGATGACGGCTTCCACGCCGCCGTCCTTGTTCCGATAGACGCTCGGGCTGACGCCATAGCCGCCGTCGCCCTGTTGACCGCGATAGACCTCGGTCGCCTGGGCCAGGGTCTGGCCGCGCCTGAGGGATTTGACGATGAAGGGGTAGCCGCTCTCCGTCAGGGTCCCGGGACCAAAATCGGTGGCGACCAGAAGGGTGTCGCGGTCCAGCCATTCGAGGCGGTGCTTGCCCTCGGGCAGGACGAACCCTCCGTCCACGAACCTGCGGGTCGTCGTGTCGAACTCGCGCACGACCACGGCGTCCTTGCCGCCGTCCGACAGGCTGATCAGGCAGCGGGTCTCATCCGGCGCCAGGCAGTCGGCGCCCTTCCAGACCCAGTCCTTGCCCTCCGCGCGCGATAGCGCGTCAATGTCCAGCAAGGTCTCCCAACGGGTGTTCGCCGCGCGATAGCCGTCCAGTGTCGTGCGCCGCCAGATGCCCTTGGGATTGGTTGCGTCCTGCCAGAAATTGCCGATGCCGTCGCCGAGGAAGCTGGGCGAGGGGATACGGTCGGTGGCCGTCAGGATGGCCTCGGCCTCGGCGCGGAAGGTCTCGTAGCGCGGGTCGCCGGTCAGGGCGGCCAGCGACCGTTCGTTCTCGGCGCGGACAAAGGCCATGGCCTCGGTCCCGTTGACCTCTTCCAGCGCCAGATGGTCATCGGCGGCGCGAACGCCGGCGGGGGTGAGATCGGCGGGGTAGTGGGGCGCGGGGCGGCGGGGATCCGCGATGACGACTTCATCCGAGCCCGCCGTTTGGGCGAACGCGGGCGAGGCGAGGGCGACTACGGCCACGCTCAGCATCAGTGACTTCATCATCGCTTTCACTCCGCTCATCAGTTCCTCCCCCAAGGGGGAGGGGCTCAGTCTGCCTATTCCTGCGCCGGCGAGTCCATCAGGCGGCGGGTCAGATAGGTGTATTCGAGCGCCAGACGGCGTGCCGTTTCCTGCAGGTTGGCGCCGGCCGCGTGCCCGCCGTCGGTGTTCTCATAGAACAGCACCGGATAGCCGAGCTCTTCCAGACGGGCCGCCGCCTTGCGGGCGTGGCCCGGGTGGACGCGGTCGTCCTTGGTCGAGGTATGGATGAAGACTTCCGGATAGGGCTGGCCCGCCCGCAGGTTCTGGTAGGGCGAATACTGCTCGATCCAGGCGCGCTGCTCGGGGATGTCCGGATTGCCGTATTCGGCGATCCAGGAGGCGCCGGCCAGCAGCTTGTGGAAACGCAGCATGTCGAACAGGGGCACCTGGATGACGGCGCCGTTGATCAGGTCCGGGCGCTGGGTCAGCATGGCGCCCATGAACAGGCCGCCCTGCGAGCCGCCCATGATTCCCAGGTGCGGCTGGCTGGTGATGTTGCGGGCCTCCAGGTCCAGGGCCACGGCCTGGAAGTCCTCGTGGGCGCGCTGGCGGTTCTGCTGCAGGGCCGCTTGGTGCCAGCGCGGGCCGAACTCGCCGCCGCCGCGGGTGTTGGCGACCACATAGACGCCGCCGCGCTCCAGCCACAGCTTGCCGACCGTGGCCGAATAGCCGGGCAGCAGGGAGTTCTGATAGCCGCCGTAGCCGTACAGCAGGGTCGGGTTGGAGCCGTCCACCGGCATGTCGCCCTTATGGACGACGAAGTAGGGGATCATGGTCCCGTCGGCGCTGCGGGCCTCGAACTGCTCGACCACCATGCCGGTGGCGTCGAACTTGGCGGGCAGGGACTTCACGACGGCCGCCTGGGTTGTCGCCGCGTCCGCGAGGTACAGGCTGGACGGGTTCAGGTAGCCGGCGACGCTGACGAAGACCTTGTCGTCGCTGTCCGAGGCCGAGCCGACGCCGACGGTGACGTTCTGCGGCAGGTCCAGGCGAGTGCGCGCCCATTCGCCCGACGGGTTGGGCTCATAGACATAGACCGAGCCGCGGACGTTCTCGTACAGCGCCACGACCAGCTTGTTGCGGGTGTTCGAGATGCCCTCGATGGCCTCGCGGTCGGTCGGGCGGATGACCAGCTGGGCGGGTGTGGCCGGATTGGCCAGCCATTGCTCCAGGTTCCAGGCGATCACGTCGCCGGTGCGGAACTGCTGGCCCGACGGAGCGGTCCAGTCCTGATCGGTGGTAACTACCAGCTGGCCCTGAACCAGGGCGTTGATGTTGGATTTGGCCGGCAGTTGCAGCTGGGTCGTCGTGCCGTCGGCGTTCAGCCGCCAGGTCTCGCCTTCGTAGAAGCTTACACCACGATTTATCAGGGTCGCCTTCACCACGCCGTCGGCGTCACGCAGGGTGTAGCCGCCGACCGAGACGTCGGTCTTCTGGCCCTCGAACACGACCGTGGCCTGGTCGAGCGACTGGCCGCGGCGCAGCAGGCGCAGGGTGCGCGGATAGCCGGAGTCGGTCAGAGTGCCTTCGCCGAAGTCGCGTGAGATCAGCAGGGTGTCGGCGTCGATCCAGGTCGCGCCGCCCTTGGACTCCGGCAGGACGAAGCCGCCGTCGACGAACTGTTTCGTCTGCCGGTCGAACTCGCGGACCGTGACGGCGTCCTTGCCCCCATCGGAGAGCATGACCAGGCAGTGAGTCTCTTGCGGCGGCAAGCAGGTGACGCCCTTGTAGACCCAGTTCTTGCCCTCCGACGCGGCCAGAGCGTCGATGTCCAGGATGGTCTCCCAGCGCGGCTCCGCCGTGCGGTAGCTGTCCAGGGTCGTGGTGCGCCAGACGCCGCGCACGTGCGTCGCATCCTGCCAGAAATTGTCCAGCGTGCCGTCGCGGTTGAAGCCGACGCCCGGGATGCGGTCACGCGACTGGACGATCTCTAGCGCCTGGGCGTGCAGCTGGGCGTAGCGGGGATCGCCCTGCAGGACGCCGAGCGACCGTTCGTTGTGGACCCGGACCCACTCCATCGCCCGCTCGCCCTCGACCTCTTCCAGCCACAGATAGGGATCGGTCGCGTCCGAGGTGGCGAACCCTCCGGTCGGGGCGTTGGCGGAGGCGGGGGCGGCGGTCTGGGCCATGGCGGCGCTCGAAAGGGCGGAGGTGGCGAGAAGCGCGGCGAGCGCGGCGGAACGGATCATGTGGGTACTCCCCCGAAAATGTCGCGGCACCTTATCCGCCGTCGTCCCCCCGACAAGGCGAAGCCTCAAACGTTACAGGTTTGTCATGCGGGCGGCGTCACGCGCCCTCGTCCGGAATGCACAGGACCTTGCCGCAGGCCTTGCAGTGGACGGCGTCGGGATCGTGTTTCTTCAGGCCGCAGGTGGGGCAGTCGTGGCTGATCTTGTGCGGTCGGAAGATAGTCTGGGCCAGCCGCAGGAACAGAGTGATGCCGGTCAGCATGACCACGATCGACAGGACCCGGCCCCAGGCTCCAGGCAAGGTGATGTCGCCGAAACCGGTGGTCGTCAGCGTGGCGACAGTGAAGTAGAGCGCGTCCAGATAGCCGTGGATGTCGGAGTTGTGGCCGCGGAAGGTCGCGTAGACAAAGCCCGTGACCACGAAGATGAAGGTGACCAGGGCGGACAACGCCCGGGTGATCTCCTCCACCCGGGTGTCGTCCCATTTGTGGCCGACCGTGCGCCAGAAGAACTCGGAGTTCAGCAGGGTCCACAGGCGCAGCAGCCGCAAGAAACCGAAATTGCCCAGGACGTCGGGGAACAGCAGGGTGGCCAGGATGAACAGATCGACCCAAGTGGCGGGCTTCTTGAGCCAGTCTTTGAGGTCGGTGTGGGCGTAGGCGCGTCCCGCCAGGTCCAGGGTCAGGATCGTCGCGATCAGATAGTCGATCACATAGAAGACCAGCCCGGCCTCCTGCAGGATCGGCGTGGCCAGGAAGAAGGCGATGATGGCGAAATCGACGACGATGACCGCCAGCCGGAACCGCACCGCCAGTGGCGACGAGCCGTGGTAGAGATAGCGCAGCCGGGCCCGCAGGCGCAGGCCCTCGGCCTTCGGCGGCTCGACCACGGACGCGGCCTTCCGGGCGGCTTTTCCGGCGGTCTTTGGGGCAGGCTTCGCACGACTCATGGCCCAGCTTAACGCCGTTCTCTCGTGTCAGGTCCAGTCTGGCCCTATATGAAGGCTGAAATGACCCGTCCCTTCGTCAAGATGAACGGCGCCGGCAACGACTTCGTCGTCGTCAATGCGCTGGAAACGCCGTTCACGCCGACGGTCGAGCAGGTGCGCGCCATCGCCGACCGCGAGACGGGCGAGGGCTGCGACCAGCTGATCTCCATCGAACCCTCGATCGACGCCGACGCCTTCATGCGCGTGTGGAACGCCGACGGGAGCATGGTCGAGACCTGCGGCAACGCCCTGCGCTGCGTGGGCTGGGTGTTGATGGAGTCGACCGGCAAGGACCGGGTAGTGATCGACACCGCCGGCGGGCCGACCGTCGCCACCCGCGCGGCGGGCGGCCAGGTGACCGTCGACATGGGCGCGCCGCGTCTGGACTGGACCCAGGTGCCGCTGGCCGAGGAGATGGACACCCGCGGCATCGAGCTTCAGGTCGGGCCGATCGACGATCCGGTCCTGCACACGCCGGGCGCGGTCTCGATGGGCAATCCGCATGTGGTCTTCTTCATGGATCATGCGCCGAACGACGGCTTCGTGCGCGGCTCCGGCTCGCTGGTCGAGCATCACCCGCTGTTCCCCGAAGGGGTCAATGTCGGCTTCGTCCACGCCCTGTCCCCCGATCATATCCGCCTGCGGGTGTGGGAGCGCGGCGCGGGTCTGACCAAGGCCTGCGGCACCGGCGCCTGCGCGGCCCTAGTCGCCTCGGCCCGACGGGGCGTCACCGGGCGTCATGCGACGGTGGACGTCGACGGCGGCCGTCTGGTGATCGACTGGGACGAGGCCTCGGACCACGTCTTCATGACCGGCCCGATCGAGGTCGAGCGGACGGGGCTGCTGGCGGTCTAACGATGCCGCCGGGCGATCAGCGCCCAGACGGTCACCGCGACGCAGGCGCCCAGGCCCAGCCAGCCGATCCCGTCCCAGGCGCCGTCGCCCAGCAGGGCGCCGACCAGTCCGGTCAGGGACAGAATGGCCACGACCAGCGGAACGGCGAAGATCGCCTTCAGGCTCAAAGGGCCGGTCTTCATTTCGCGCCCCGCTTCACCGACCGATGCTTGACCCACCAGAGGTAAAGCCCGCTGCCCAGAATGACGATGGTCGCCAGGTCCAGGAGGGCCCACAGGATCTTCAGCGGCAGGCCGCCGTAGTCGCCGAAATGCAGCGGCTGGGACAGAGACAGGGTCTTCACATACCAGGGCGCGGGGGCGACCGCCGCCAGTTCGCCGGTCCGGGCGTCGATCAGGGCCGGCGTCGTCAGATGCTCGGTCAGCGGCGTGTCGCCGTGGAAGAAGACGGCATAGTGATTTTCGGTCGAATAGGTGGAGCCGGGGAAGGCTACGAACTGCAACGTCATGCCCGGCAGCGCCTGTTTGGCTCGCTCGACGGCGGCGTCCAGCGATCTGCGCTCCGTCAGGGCCACGGGCGCGTCATAGGCCGCCGTCAGCTCCTTCAGCGCGGTGTCCTTCCAGTAGGCGATGATCGGCACCGCCAGGGTGTTGACCACCCCGGTCAGACCCACGACCAGCACCCAGGCCACGGTCACCACCCCCAGCAGGTTGTGATAGTCCAACCAGCGGGTCCGCGCGGCCTTGCCCGCCCGCACCGTGCCGAACGGCAGGCGGCGCATGAAGGGGGCGTAGAGCACCACGCCCGACACCAGCGCCGCCACCAGCAGCAGGCCCATGGCGCCGAGGAACAGCATCCCCGCAAGCCCCAGGAACATGTCGGTGTGCAGTTGTAGAATGAACTCCATCACCGGATGGCCGGCCACCAGCGGCGCGGCCTGGCCGGTGAGCTGGTCGATCGGCTGGAAGCTGTATTTCCCGTCGGGACCGTTCGGGTCGATGCTGGTGACGTTCACCACCGGCCGTTCGACATCGAAGCTCATGAAGGCGGGAATCTCGCCGGGCTTGCGAGCGAGGGCGACGTCCAGGACCTGGTCGAGGTTCAGTTTGTCCGCGCCCGGGTCGGCGGGTGCGGCGGCTTCGTGGCCCAGCAGGACGTGATCCAGCTCGTGCGTGAAGACGAGCGGAAGCCCCGTGATGCAGAGCATCAGCAGGAACGTGGTCGAGACCAGGCTCGACCACTTGTGAACCCAGGACCAGGCGCGGAGGGTCCGGGGCTTCATCCGCTTCAGAAGTCCGTCGAGATCGACACCCGGAAGGTGCGCGGGGCGCCGAGCGTCAGGTAGTTGGCGCCCGGATAGCCGCCGGCGGCGACCCATTGGTCCTCGTCCGCCAGGTTCTCGACCCGCGCGCGGATCGTCAGCGGACGCTCGCCGGCTTCGAACTCATAACGCACGCCGGCGTCGAAGCGGGTCCAGGAGTCCAGCTCGATGGTGTTGTCGGCGCTGACCGGCTGCGATCCGGTGTAGATGGCGCGGCCCTCAAGGGTCAGGCCCGACACGGCCGCCACGTCCCATTCGACGTTCAGGTTGGCCTGGACCTCCGGCACGCCGATGGCGGCCTTGCCCGACAGCGCAGGCGTAATGGAGCGGGTGACCTCGGCGTCCATCAGGGTCAGACCGCCCAGCAGACGAAGGCCCTCGACAAGCTCGCCATAGACCGACAGCTCGATCCCCTGGTTCCGCTGCTCGCCGCCGGCGGAATAGACGCCGGTGGGCGGGGTGCTGCCCGCCGTGGGCGTGAACAGTTCGTTCGGCAGGGTCAGGCGGAAGGCGTTCAGCGTCGCGCCGAAAGTCCCGGCGTCGTATTTGACCCCGGCCTCGACCTGCTCGCCCCGGAAGGGGTCCAAGACCTCGCCCTCGTTGCTGACCCGCACGCCGTTGACGAAGGCCGGGGCGGTCTTCGACGGGATCAACGCCTCGGCGTAGTTGGCGTAGAGCGAGATGTTCCCGGTCGGCTTGTAGACCAGGGCGAAGGCCGGGGTGATCGCGTCCCCCTCATAGCTCGAGCCGTATGCGCCGGTGACGTAGCTGTAGGAGCCGGTTTCGACCTTCTGGTAGCGCGCGCCGATGGTGGCCAGCAGGCGGCCGTCGAGGAAGGACATCTGGTCGGCGATCGCGAGGCTGGAGGTGCGGACCCGCTCGGTGACCTGCGGGTCACCCATGTCGCCGCCGCCGGGATAGTAGGTGGTCGGGGCCGCGACGACGGTGGGCGCATAGAGGTCCCACGCCACATTGACGTCGGAGTAGGTGTAGGCGTTGCGCGATTTCAGCTGCAGCGACGAGGCGGAGGCGACCAGGCGGTGACCCACCGGGCCGGTCCTCAGGTCGGCGCGAATGCCCACGTCGCCGGACCAGACGGTGTCCTCGCGGATGTTGTCGAAACGGGCCGCGCTCAGCGCCCCGGCCGGAGTGCTGTTGGGGTTGGCGAGGCTGTTGTCTTCCTTGCCGGTGCGGCCGCCGAAGGCCGCCCAGACGGTGACGTCGTCGGTCAGGTCGAACTCGCCGCGGGCGACGCCGAACAGCTGTTCCTCGTCGGTATAGGTCCAGGGCTGGGCGAAACTGCCGTCCGCCGAGGGCGGCGTCGGAACGGCGCCGAGCGGGGTGACCGTCGGGCGCGGAGCGTCGATGTGATGGTTCTGCCAGCCGAGGTCGGCCGAGAAGCGGGCGCGGTCGCCGCGGCGGTCGATGCCGAGGCCGAGCACCTGAAGCTCGCGGTTCTCGCCGTCGACCGTGCTTTCGCCGTCGCGGGCCGCGACGTTCAGACGGGCGCCCCACTCGTTGTCGGCGCCGAAGCGGCGCGAGAAATCGCCGGCGGCATAGAGGGCGTCGCCGCCGTCCCAGCCCAGCGTCAGGCGGTTCAACGGAGCGTCGCCCGCGCGCTTGGGCGTCAGGTTGAAGGCGCCGCCGACGCCGCTGCCGCCGGGAGCCGCGCCATTCAGGAAGGCCGTGGCGCCATGGAAGACCTCGACCCGCTCGATGAACTCCGAGGCCACGAACTGGCGCGGCAGGATGCCGTACAGGCCGTTCCAGGTCATGTCGTCCGAGTACACGGGGAAGCCGCGGATGACGTATAGCTCCTGGAAATTGCCGAAGCCCTTGGTGACGCGCACCGCCGGGTCGTTCTGCAGCACGTCGCCGACGCTGCGGGCCTGCTGGTTGCGGGCCAGCCGCTCGGTGTAGCTGGTCACGGTGAAGGGCGTGTCCATCAGGTCCTGCGAGCCGAACATGCCCACCCGGCCGCCGGTGGCGACCTGGCCGCCGGCATAGGCTGGGGCCTGCCGGACCTGCGAGCCGGTCACCACGACTTCACCCAGGTCGGTGGTCTGGGCGTCCTGTGCGAAGGCGGGGCCTGCGGCCAGTCCGGCGGCGGCGGTGGAGAGCAGCAGGATGGAGCGGAGGGTCACGGGATCGCCTTGGGGGAGGGCTGATATTGAGAACGGCTCGCAGTAACAGCCGCCCTCCGCCCTGACAACCGATCTGGCGGGCCGCCTTTCGCCGCAGGCGGCCGGGTCGGCGGAAATCCGCTCAAAAAGCGCCGCCCGCTGTCACATTTTCCGGACAGTCTCGGCCTACCCCGGCGTTCAAAGCCCGCGCCGCCGGGACGCGGCTTCCCTCGCGTCAGCGGTTGTTCCTTCCGGCCCCGCGCACTAGGAACAGGGTCGAACTGAACACGCGCGAAGGCGCGACCGGAAACGCCGAGAGCCATGCCCGACCTGACAGACAAGCAGACCTTCTCCGACCAGGACGCGCTGGACTTCCACCGCTACCCCGCTCCGGGCAAGATCTCGATGGCCCCGATCAAGCCCATGGCGACCCAGCGCGACCTGTCGCTGGCTTATTCGCCGGGCGTGGCGGTGCCGGTGCTGGCCATCGCCGCCGATATCGACAAGGCCTACGACTACACCTCCAAGGGCAATCTGGTCGCCGTCATCTCGAACGGCACAGCCATCCTGGGCCTGGGCAACCTCGGTCACATGGCGTCCAAGCCGGTGATGGAGGGCAAGGCCGTCCTGTTCAAACGCTTCGCCGACGTCGACAGCTTCGACATCGAGGTGAAGACCACCGATCCGGACGAGTTCATCACCGTCGTCAAGAACATCGGCGACACCTGGGGCGGCATCAATCTGGAGGACATCAAGTCCCCGGAATGCTTCGAGATCGAAAGCCAGCTGCAGGACCTGCTGGACATCCCGGTCTTCCATGACGACCAGCACGGCACGGCCATCATCTCGACCGCCGGCCTGATCAACGCCGCCCACATCGCCGGCAAGAAGCTGGAAGACCTGAAGGTGGTCCTGGTCGGCGCCGGCGCCGCGGGCCTGTCGTCCATCGGCCTGATGAAGGCGGCGGGCGTCCGGGCCGAGAACACCGTGATCCTCGACCGCGACGGCGTCGTCTACAAGGGCCGCCCCAACATCGACCAGTGGAAGGCGGCGCACGCCACCGACACGCCGCACCGCACGCTGGAAGAAGCCATGGTCGGCGCCGACGTGGTGCTGGGCCTGGCCGCCAAGGGCGCGATCACCAAGGAAATGGTCGCCTCGATGGCGCCCAATCCGATCATCTTCGCCATGGCCAACCCGGACCCGGAGATCACGCCGGAAGACGTGCGCTCGGTCCGCTCCGACGCCATCATCGCCACCGGCCGGTCGGACTATCCGAACCAGGTCAACAACGTGCTGGGCTTCCCCTACATCTTCCGCGGGGCGCTGGACGTGCGCGCCCGCCGCGTGAACCACGAGATGAAGGTCGCCTGCGCCGAGGCCCTGGCCGCCCTGGCCCGCGAGGACGTGCCGGACGAGGTCGCCGCCGCCTATCGCGGGCGCAAGCTGAAGTTCGGGCCGGACTACATCATCCCGTCGCCGTTCGATCCGCGCCTGATCTGGTTCATCCCGCCGTTCGTGGCCCAGGCCGCCATGGACACCGGCGTGGCCCGACAGCCGATCGAGGACATGGACGCCTATCGCGTCTCCCTGCGCCAGCGCCTCGATCCGTCGGCCGCCCTGATGCAGAATATCTCGGGCGCCGTGCGCGCGGCGCCGAACAAGCGCGTGGTCTTCGCCGAGGGCGAAGAGACGGCCGTGATCCGCGCCGCCTGGGGCTTCAAACAGGCCGAGCTGGGCACGCCGATCCTGCTGGGCCGCGAGGAGCTGATCCGCAAGAACGCCGCCGAAGCCGGTCTGAGCTTCGACGAGATGGGCATCGAGATCATCAACGCGCGGATCAGCGACCGCAACGAGGAGTACACCGACTGGCTGTACGCCAAGCTGCAGCGCCGGGGTTATCTGCGCCGCGACGTGCAGCGGATGATCAACCAGGACCGCAACTATTTCGGCGCGACCATGATCGCGCGCGGTCAGGCCGACGCCATGGTCACTGGCGTGACCCGCAACTTCAACATGGTGCTCAAGGAAGTCCGCCGCGTCCTGGACGTGAAGGAGCGGATGATCGGCCTGTCGATCCTGCTGGCCAAGGGCCGCACCCTGTTCGTCGCCGACACCTCGATCCACGAACTGCCCAACGCCGACGAACTGGCCGAGATCGCCATCCAGGCCGCCGCCACCGTGCGCAAGCTGGGTAAGGTCCCGCGCGTGGCCTTCCTCAGCTATTCCACCTTCGGCAACCCGCCGGGAGATCGCGGCGAGAAGGTGCGCGAGGCCATCCGCATCCTCGACTGCAAGGGCGTGGACTTCGAATACGAGGGCGAGATGCCGCCCGAGCTGGCGCTCGATCCGGAACTGCGCGGGCGCTACCCGTTCATGCGCCTGACCGGCCACGCCAACGTCTTGGTCATGCCGGCCATTCATTCAGCCGCGATCTCGACGCGACTGGTCCAGTCCCTGGGCGGCGCGACCGTGATCGGCCCGCTGCTGGTCGGTCTGGAGAAGTCGGTGCAGATCGTCTCCCTGGGCGCCTCGGTCTCGGAGATCATCACCGCCGCCACCTTCGCCGCCTATGAAGAAGGCGCTGAAGGCGAGGAGTAGCCGACCGCCGGCGTCCTGATCGGTCAGACCCGGAGGAAGCCCCAGCCGTCCGCGCGCCCGCCGTGCGACCGCGCCAGGGCGTCCAGGCGCGCCTCCGTGTCCGTGATGGTCTCGCAGGTGGGCCGCATCGTCTTGGACGCAACGACGTCCCAGGGGTCTTCCCCGTCATCGAACGCCTTCACTGTGGCGGCGAAGCCCTCCCGCTCAGCGTCCTGGGCGAAGGCGTCAGCGGAGGCCTGATCGGGAAAGACGTGTGAGAAATCGATGGAGCGCGGCGGGTCGAGATCGACGCCGCCGGCTTCCATCTTCCGCAGGATCGCGGCGTTCTCCTCGAACAACGACATCGGCATCCCTCAGGGCAAACGGGTCGACCTAGGTCGTTCCGGCCGCCTCGGCCTCGCGCTTGAGACGCTGGTTGCGGCGTTCCAGGAACCAGCACAGGACGACCGCCGGGATGCCGACCGCCGCCGTGCCGGCGAAGAAGAGGGCGTAGGCGGTCATCAGCGGATGGCCGGCCTCCAGCCCCTCGACCACCACGCCCGAGAAGCCCTTCAGGAACTTGCCGAGCAGGGCATAGAATGAGCTGAGCAGGGCGTACTGGGTCGCGGTGTAGCCGATGCCCGTCAAGCTCGACATGTAGGCGACTAGCGCCGCGCCCGCGAAGCCCTCCGAGAAGTTCTCGACGAACAGCACGCCGGCGAACATCGGCGTCGACAGGCCGACCATCGCCATGAGGGTGTAGCCGAGGTTGGACATCGGCCCGATCAGGGCGCCCAGCAGCAGGGTCGGTCCGAAGCCGAAGCGCACCGCGCTCAGTCCCCCGGCCGCGATGCCGACGAAGGCCGCGACCAGACCGACGCTCAGGCGCATGGCGCCGATCGCCTCCTTGGTCAGGCCCAGGTCGATGTAGAACGGCCCCACCATCGGACCCATCACGAAGTCCGGCAGGCGATACAGGCTGATGGCCGCCAGCATCAGGAAGGCGGCGGCCTTGTGCGTTTTCAGGAAGTTGATGAAGGGGCCGACGACGACGTCGAACATGCCTCGCAAGGTCCACGGCGGCGCGCCGCCCGTGGCGGCGGCGATCTCGCGCCGGTCGATCGGCTCCTTGGCGAACAGGGTGGCGCCGATGGCGATGGCCATGGCCGCGCCCCAGATGGCGTAGGCGCCGTTCCAGCCAAACCAGCTGGCGAAGAAGAGGATCAGCGCATTGCCGGCCAGGATGGCGAAGCGGTAGCCGAGCTGGAAGGCCGAGGTCAGCAGACCCATGTCGTCTTCGTTCTCGGCGCTCTCGATCCGCCAGGCGTCCACGACGATGTCCTGGGTCGCCGAAGCGAAGGCGGTCACCAGCGCCGCGGTTCCCAGCGCCGTCAGGCCGCCCTCCGGCCCGATGATCGCCATGGCGATCAGGGCGCCGCCGACCACCAGCTGGGACAGGATCATCCAGCCGCGCCGTCGACCCAGCTTGCCGAGCAGAGGGACATCGAACCGGTCCACCACCGGCGCCCAGATGAATTTGAACGAATAGGCCAGGCCGACCCAGGAGATGAATCCGATCGCCGACAGGGCCACGTCGCCCTCGGCTAGCCAGATGCTCAGGGTCGCGCCGGTCAGGAGGAAGGGCAGACCCGAGCCGAAGCCGAGCAGCAGGGTGATCAGGACGCGGCCGCGGCCGAGCGCCTTGAAGACGTCACGGGCTCCGGGCTTGCGCGGGGCCTGGGTGGTCGGGTTGTCGGTCATGGCGTCTCCGGACGCCCCCCGGCGTCTCTTGTCAGACGGCGACCTTGGCGCGGACTTCGCGGTTCGTCCAGCGGCTGAGGGCGGAGCGCAGCGACTCCAGCTCCAGCGGCTTGACCAGATGGTCGTTCATCCCCGCCTCGAGGCAGGCCTTGCGGTCCTCAGCGAAGGCGTTGGCGGTCAGGGCGACGATGGGGGTGCGGTCGCCGCGGGCGCGCAGTTCCCGGGCGGCGGTCGGGCCGTCCATGCCGGGCATGCGCATGTCCATGAAGACCAGATCGTAGCGGGCCCGCTTCATCGCCTCCAGCGCCTCGTCGCCGCTGGCGGCGGTCTCGACGGCGCAGCCCTCGCGCTTGAGCAGGGTCGAGGCCAGCAGGGCGCCGACGGGGTTGTCCTCGACCAGCAGGACCCGCGTGCCCGAGAAGCGGCCGGGCAGGACGCGGTCGTCGTCGGCGGGCGGAGCGGGCGGTGGTCCGGGGCGCGACGCGGTCTGGCTGCCGGCGGCGGCCAGCACCCGTTCGGCCAGCGAGGCCCGGCGCAGCGGCTTGATCAGATAGCCGTGGAAGCCGGCCGAGCGGTAGCGGGCGATCAGGTCGCGCTCGGACGGTTTGAGCAGGACCACGGCGCGGCTGTCGGCGGGGCGGACGGCGAGACCGTGGATGCTCTCGCGGGCCGCGTGGTCGACCAGGACGACGGATGCGCCGTCCACGACCGCGCCGCCCGAGGCCTCGACCTGGGACGTGGCGGTCCGGCGCACGAAGGGGTCGGGGCTGACCACGCTGACCGTCAGTCCGGCCAGGGGGCGGCCGCGCTCGGCGTCGGGAGCGGCGTCGAAGTCGGCCTCGAAACGGAAGCGGGCGCCCGGGCCGTCGGGACGGTCGGCGACCGAGACGGAGCCGTCCATGGCGGCGGCCAGTTTGCGCACCACGGCCAGGCCCAGGCCGGCGCCGCCGAAGCGGCTGGCGTCGCTGGCGTCGACGTGGCCGAATTCCTCGAAGATGCGTTCGCGCGCTTCGGCGGGCACGCCCGGGCCGGTGTCGTCGATGACGAAGGCGAGGCGGGGCCTTCCGGCGGTCCCGCCGGCGCGCTCCACGGCGATGCGGACCCCGCCCTCGGCGGTGAACTTCACGGCGTTGCCGGCCAGGTTGAACAGCACCTGACGCAGACGCCCCTCGTCGGCCAGGACGTCGGGGGCGTCGGCGTCGACCGACCAGGCGATCTCCAGGCCGCGCTCATGGGCGCGGGGGCTCAGCAGTTCGGCGACGCCGCGCACCAGGGATTCCAGATCGACCCGGGCGGCGTCGAACTCCAGCTTGCCGGCCTCCAGGCGGGCGTAGTCCAGCAGGTCGTTGACCAGACCCAGTAGGTGTTCGGCGGACGACCGCGCGGCCTCGGCGTAGGCGCGCTGGGCGCCGTCCAGCCGGGTGCGGGACAACAGGCCCAGCATGCCGATGACGCCGTTCAGAGGCGTGCGCATCTCGTGGCTCATGAGGCGCAGGAACTGTTGTTCCGCTGACGCCCCGCTCGTCGCCTGCGGGGGTGTCGCCGTCGCCTTGTCCGTCCGTCGCCGCGCCATGCCGGTCTCCCTCAAGCACAGCCTGCCCTGAAGACGTTAAGACATCACCACGCGGCGGTCGGCGAGAACGGCGCGGAGGTATCGGCGCGGCGGGCCTCGAAGGCGCCTTCGGCCTCGGTGGTGCTGCGGCGGTAGATCAGGGCCTCGGCCACGTGACGGCGCAGCACGCCGTCGCAGCCGTCCAGGTCGGCGATGGTGCGGGCCAGCCTCAGGGTGCGGGTCCAGCCGCGCGCGGTCAGGCCGCCGACCTCGCCCGCCTTCATCAGCAGGGCCCGGCCCGTCTCATCGGGAGTGGCGAAGCGGTCCAGCGTCTCGCCCGAGGCCCGGGCGTTGACGGCCTGGTCCTGCGCCGTCTCGGGATCGATCCCGGCGGCGCGCAACCGGTCCGCCTGCATCAGGCGGGCGGTCAGCACCCGGGCCGCGGCCTCGGCCGTGCCTTCGGCGGGCGGAGGCAAGGCCATGTCGGACGCGGTGACCGGCGGGGTCTCCACCGTCAGGTCGATGCGGTCGAACATCGGGCCCGAGATCCGGTTGCGATAGTCGCGCTGACAACGCGGGGCCTTGCCGCAGGCGCCGCGCCCGGCCCCGCCCATCCCGCAGCGGCAGGGGTTCATGGCCGCGATCAGCTGGAAACGGGCCGGATAGCGAACGTGGGCGTTGGCGCGGGCGACCACGATCTCGCCCGTCTCCAGCGGCTGGCGCAGGGAATCGAGCGCCTGCGCCGAATACTCCGGCCTTATGGAGCAAAGCCACCCACGAGCCGCCTAGACTAAGTCATTGTTCCCAATACGTTCTCAGGCATGGTTCATCATGCAATTTCCGAGGACGCGGACCACCCGAACCTGTTGAACGGGCTGGTCGCCAAACGCGCCGAACTCGCCGGCCAGATCGAGGCCAACCAACGGCAGCTTCGCAAGCTGATCGTCGAACTTGACGCGATCGAGGCCACGATCCGCATCTTCGATCCCGACATCGACATGATGGCGATCCACCCGCGTCCGGTCCCGCCGCGTCACGCGGCGTTCAAGGGTGAGGTGACCCGGATCGTCTTCAAGGCGCTGCGGGAGGCCAAGCAGCCGCTCACGTCGCGCGACATCGCCAAGATTCTGATGCGCGAGCGGGGGCTGAACGTCGATGACCGGGATGTCGTCGTCATGATGACCAAGCGCGTCGGCGCCTGCCTGAAGACGAAGAAGAACCAAGGCTACGTCCGCTCGATCGATCTCGAAGGCAGCAACCTCCTGGGCTGGCAGATCATCCGGAAGGGGGAGCGATGACCACGCTGGCGTTCTTCCAGGGAAGCCGCCTCTACCAGATCACGCCTGATCGTGAGGGGGGAGGTTTCGTCGGGCTCCGCAACGGCCGTGTGGTTGCGACGGCGCCTGACCGGGCGGGCGTAGCGCGCGCGTTGATCCTGGGCGCGCGCCGGTGGGCCTAGAGCGCGGGGCTTGCGATTAGAGCGTCCCTCACATGGCGCTGCACGTCACCCAGGTTCACGAGCGTGAACGCCCCTTGGGCGCTCACCTTCTCCACGTCATCGGCCAGATGCTTCAGGGCTTCCCGGTCATAAATGACGTGGTCGGCGTATGGCGGCCAGACCAGCAGGAAGCGTGTGGTGGGTTGCTCGTCATGGGCCAACGGGCTCCAGAGGTGATGCCGGGAGACCACCGCGTTCGCGCTCTCGAAGGAGAAGCCGGCATCAATGAGCATCTTTGCGACGCGCATCAGACAGAGGTCCGTAAACCCGTATCGGGTCCAACCCGCCCGAGGTGCTGGCGGATCGTTAGCTTCAGCGTCCGATGCGTAGAAGCCAGGAAGCATGCCGACGCGCCCTAGCAGGCCGCGCTTGAGATAGGAGCGCAGGCCCTCGTAGCCGATGCCCACGATTTCGGCGGCACGAGCAGTAGTCACGGCGGGAAGGTCAGAGAGCATAATAATCGGTCCTATTGGGACCGTTTCTGGCATGTCCGAAAAACGGTGTCAATAGAACCGTTTTGGTTGGTGAATGTTGGGGACGGCTCTTGGTCCCGGTTTGTTCTTCAGGGCCGCCGGTTGTATGGTTGATCAACCGCCGATTCTCGAAAGGCTTCCAATGCCCAAGGCGACCAAAGACCACGCGGGCGCGTCCGCGTCGTATGTCGAGCAAGGCTGGGACAGCCTCACGGACGATCAGCTTCTGTTGGTTCAGTGGTCGACCGACGATCCAATGTCCCTGCCAAACATCTATCCCTCGATCCCGACCGACCTGGGCGAGTTTCAGATCGAACTCGCATACGATCTGGCTCCGGAGGATGCTGCTGTTCCCTGCGCTCACTGTCCGCAGCATCAGCCACATCGGCATGGGTTCGTTCTTCGGGATACTCAGGGGCGACGCTTCCTCCTCGGCAGCACCTGCGGACCGAAGGCCTATGGCACGGATTACCGTTTGGCCTCGAACGCCCGAACGCGGACGAAGCGCCGCTACGATGTGCTGACGCGCTGGCTTCGTCTTCGAGACGACCTGCCGGCTAGGATCGACGAGTTGGCCGCTATCGCTTCGAGCGGCCAAGCGCGCGTCCTGCGGGCGGGACGGAACAGGCTGGAGCAAGATGCGCCGCGCACAGTCGCCAAGCTTCGCGCCCTAAGGCCGTCCGACGTTGGATCGGTCCTGCGCCTGGTTCACACCACCGAGGCCCGCGACGACGCGGCCGAAGAAGCTGTGATGGGCGAGTTCCTGGTCGAGGTCGGGAAGCTGATGGAACTCGGGCTGAACAACCACGAATACACACGCCGCCACGCTCAACTGAAGGCGCGGCTAGGTGCCGGCCAGCCAATCATGAAAACCACCGAGTTCGATCACGGCGGACTTCAGGGCGCCGATTGGATTCGCGCGGACCGATGCCCATCGAGCACCCTGACTGACATTGTCGCGCGCCTTAGAGGGCTCGTCGCAATCGGGCAGGGGACTCAAGACAAGCCCACTCCCCGCCTCTCCCAAATCGTCCGTCAGGCGGACGTCGATCTGGAGGTTGCTGAACACTGTGTCGACGCTATCGAAAGCGCCAAAGAGTTCTTCCAACCTGGGCATCTTTCGAAGCTGTGCGGCTGGCTAAACGGAGGGATTAACTCGCCAGGGTTCGCGCTCGCCAGTGGAGCCAAATGGGAGGTGACGGAGAGTCGGCGTCCTCCAGTTGCGATTGATCTTGGGCCATTCGTGACCTGAACCGCGCTTGCGCCGCTATTAGATTTTCCAGCGCGTATCCACGGGCTTTTCCAACACAACATCAAAATATCCGGCGACGGCATCAGCTCCTTGGACGTGCATCGCAGCGATGATGTGCCCCACGTAGGCCTTGCCCTGGGCTTCGGTCATCTGTCCTGACCGAATGCCATCCCACACAGCGTCGAGAAACTTCATCATTTGATTGTCGAAAGCGGCCGTCAGATCGCCCTTCTGCGTGATGCCTTTAGTGGCCATCTCAACCTCTGCTTTGTTGTGCCGTCTATCTATAGGTGATTCACTGGCAGCGTTCGCGTGATTCGCAGCAATTTTCGCAGTCGGCATTTGGCGATGTTCGTTGGCCGATCTAGCTTAGAGGCATTCCAACTCTTGCGAACCGAGGCCTTAGAAATCCGCAGACCGAATAGCCCCTCTGCAAATCAGGCTGGCGGTTCACGTGGTGGATATGCGCCGCCGTCGGAGTGGCATGTCGAGTCGGTTTCTGACCTACTTGAAGGAACACCTCGGGGCCATTTCGGCGCCAAGCAAAGCGACTGGATTAACGCGGTCACCCAAGGGGCTTCCGGTGAGGCTGGAAGCGTGTTCGTCGCCGGCGACACATCTCTGCTGAAGCGGCCGTGCATCGCGGTCATCGGGGCTCGAAAAGCCTCTCCTGCTGGAACGCAGCGAGCCCAAAAGCTTGCCCGACAGTTGGTCGCCAATGGGGTCGTTATCGTTTCGGGCTTGGCTGAAGGCATAGATACCGCCGCCTTGAGTGCCGCCATTGAAAGCGGAGGCAGTGTCGTTGCGGTGATCGGCACGCCTTTGGATCAAGCCTATCCGGCGAAGAACAAGCGCCTCCAGGAAGAAATCTATCGCGATCATCTCCTGGTATCCCAATTTCGTTCAGGCGGGCGCGTCTTCCCCTCGAACTTCCCGGCGCGCAACCGAACCATGGCTGCACTGTCCGATGCGAGCATAGTGATCGAGGCGTCGGACACTTCGGGAAGTCTTCACCAAGCAGCCGAATGTGTGCGCTTGGGGAGGTGGCTGGGGATAGCCAAGAGCGTCATCGACGACCCAAACCTGACATGGCCCGCCCGCTTCTTGAGCTACGACAAGTTCGTGCCGCTTGAGAACACCGAGCAGATGCTGCGGACGATTTACGGCTGATGGCGCTCTGGCTCCACGTGCACGGCGGATATCCGAGCTATGCCGGAAATGCCGAGGATTGGACCAACACCGACTACGACGCCATGAAGCTGGTTAAGGCGCTCAAGGGACAACCCTTCAAGGGCTACGCTCAGCTTCAAACCCCGAGTGGTCAGTGGGTGAGAATCGAAGCGAATTCTAGGACGCCAGCATTCCGTATTTTTGGCGAGTGGGCGGCAGGCAAACTCCGAGAACTCGGGCTGGCGGAAGGGGTGCTCATGGCCGTTCCGTCGTCGGGATGTGTGGCATTTGGTTCGGATGCCAAGGGCCGCGCGCTTGCGGACGCGATCGCCACCCGGCACGCCGGTTTTAGGGTGATCGACGGACTCCACTGGCGACAAGAACTAGGAAAAGCCGCTGCGGGCGGAACGCGAGACGCGGCCGTCTTGCAAGCCAACCTTGTCGTTTTGGACGGCCCGCCGAGCCACATCGTGCTTGTTGACGATGTTGCGACCAGCGGCGGCCACCTGTTGGCGTGCGCGCGAGCACTTCGGGAGCGAGGACATTTTGTCGAGCACGCATTGTGCGCCGCTCAGACCGTCAACACTCATCCAGCCAATATGTGGGCGATCGACAGCCGCGACCTTGAGGCCAATCCGTTCGAGAATCTTTTTCTCGATTTCTGAGATCGTTGGATCTGAATGAGGACCATGGACCCCGAACAAATGGAAGTGTCGCTCATCTCCGGATCGGGTGACCTAGACCGGGAAGACCCCGCCTATCAGGCCAGCCTCAAGGAAGTTGGTGGAGCCCTAAAGGCTAGTGGGACGCCCGTTCGGGAACTGGTCCTCATGAGGAAATCCGCCGACTTGCACTCGGTCCACATGGGGACGTTCTTCATCCAGACGATAATGCCTGTTGGCATAACAGCCATTGCCACCTGGATGGCTGCGCGAGCCGGCCGGAAAGTGCGGATCAAGATCGGAGATGTCGAGGTCGAAGGCTCAAGTGTTGAGGAGGTCAAAACCCTCCTGCGAGCCGCCAAGCAGTTTCGCGATACCGACCCCTGACCACCTAGTAGACGATCGCCATCACCTGCTGCGACGGATTGCAGTTCGCGGCGAATAGCGCGCTAAAACTCTGATCGGACGGCGTCGTGGAGAATGTGTCGGCGGCAATGAACGGGACGAATCCCGTGAAGCCGCCGAAGCCGTTTCGGGCGTTCACCTCGCCGCACACGGCCGAGTTCTCCCACGTCCTGGCGCCGCCCGCGACATGGACGATCACCAAGTTGCGAAAAGTGACGCTGCCGGGGTCGCGCATTTGGGCCTTGAAGCGTCCCAACGTGTCGAGGGCGGCCGCCCGATACGCATACTCGCTGTTGTCGGATGTCGCCGGAGCGGTCCTGGTGGGCTCAGGGGTTGCGGACACGGCGCCGACGGGTGTGCCGATCGATTCCTGTCTGCCGGCCGTCGATACAGCACGCAGCTGGGCTTGGGGTCTTTCGCCCATCACGAGCGGCAGAAGGAGCACGGTGACCAGAACGCCACTCAAGAAGACGACGGCCCAAACCAGGACGGTGCGCAGCATGTCTAAGCCCCAAACAATAATCTGTAGGCTATAGCCCGTGGTTTAACGGTCGATGAAGCTGTCGCCTGCGCGCATGAACGGGCGCGCCCTGGTGGCTTGGAATCTTCGAAAGCTGCGGACGGAACGGGGCATCTCGCAAGAGCGGCTGGCCGCCGATACCGGCGTGGATCGTGCTTACGTCAGCGAACTCGAACGCGGCCTGGGCAACGCGTCGGTCGATCTGCTGGACCGTTTAGCGGAGGTGATGCGGGTGCCGCTGGCGGCCTTCTTCGCCGAGCCTGATGATCCGGCTACTCCGCCCTCGCCGCTACCGAGCGGCCGGCATCCCAAGGTGGGTTAGATCGTCAGGGTGCGTTTGTGGAGCGACGCCACTCGCGCGAATTCTCGGTCGATCGAGTGCGGCGGGGCTCTCGGTGGCGGGCTTCAGGCCGGCTTAACAGCCTTCTCCAGGAAGTCGGCAAAATCTCCGATGACCGTTAACACTGAGAACTTATCGTAGTCGTGCTCGACGGGCGTAAAGCCACGAGCGCCGGATGCAACTTTCACCGTATTGCTGTAAAAGTTGAAGGTCAGCGCAGTATTATCGGGGATCACGCGATAGGAAAGTTGGGTCCTCAGGTCCTCTGACCCCGAGAATGCTAGTTCGAGGCCGGAACCGACCATAGCGGCCGAGACAGCCTTGCGCCCCGTAGATACAGCCTCCATTGCGGTCCGAATGGCGCCGGTTTGGCGGCTCAGTATCACCTTCTCCCGACTGTAGACGGGATCGCGCTTGATCCGCTCGATGACGACTTGCAAACGGTGGTGCGGATCGTCCTGGGTCTTGTGCATTTAGGCCTCCCACGGGAGGCCTACCCAAGCCGAACTTATGGCCGGTTAACGATCGTCACTCTTCGAGCCAGAGAACATCGAACATGCCGATTGGCAGCGCGGCGTTCGTTCTCATGCCTTCAACGCTCGGCTGAATGTGAATATCGTAGCCCGGAACCACTCGCTTCGAGAGCGCGTGAAGCGCATCGAACAGCATGTAGATCAGCGTGCGGTCGTAATCGGGGTCCTGCCAACGAATGGGCGGAGGCGCGTCCCAGTCGTGCACATAGCGCACGACTTCATCATCTGAAGACATTTATACTCAGGGGAATCGAACTACCCATGCCTCCTCGTCGGCGAGGCCGGGCGAAATTATCATTACTCGAAATTCGCCGATTTGTCAAGATTTCAGGCCATCGAAACCAGCCAGAGTCACCGTGACCTATTCAGAAAATTGCTCATGCGGAGCCGAGATTCCTGACCTGAAGCCGCTCGCTGAACTGGTGTTGGCCGGATCGAAAGACGGGATTGTTGTCGGTGCGCAGCGCATGTTCCAAGGCACCTGTCCGCAGTGTGGTCCCCGGCTGATCCAGCATTCACGCATGGGTCATCATACGACCTACGGCGAAGCGGAGATGCAGCGGCGCTACCCAAAACTCCTCCGACCTGCGCTGAAGGCTCACCTTGAACCGGCCGACGGCCGGCGCTTCGCCAACGCGCTCTACGGCCGGGTGCACGCACAGGCTGAAGACATCGCCCGTTGGGATGCGGCGGCCGAGAAGACCGGCGCCACTCGCCGTCCAGTGGCCCGGCCCTCGCAATAGAGGTCGAAGGCGTGTCGTTTTGAAACGGCGAGATCAGCCGTCATCAGCGAGAAGCGCCGAGTCACGAAACCCGACGATTTGGTCTCGTTTTCCAACGAGTTGAGTCACAAAACGTCGGATTGGCCCTTGCAGCCGCACCGACGTCGCCACACCCGGCGGCGCCGGATGCTGTGCGTGGCCCGAAAGGCTGAAAAGGGAAAGGAGGAGAAGCGGGCGCTCAACAAGCGCGTCCGTCGTCTGCCGCCTAACGCCCTGGGCCAGGAGCAACAGCACTTCCTCCTCACCGCTGGAGCCGTCACGATCTCGGAAGAGGAAGTGGCGCGACTGTCCGAAGCAGAGGCCTACAAAATCTATGAGGCGATCACGTTTCGCCAGAATGGTGGGGAACCGCTCTGCCCGCACGAAGAGTGCGGTCACCGGCGATGCTACACACTAAACACCGCACGGCAGCAGCGACGTGCCCGCGAAGGTTTTGTTCAGCCGATCTACAAATGCGCCGCTTGCCGTCGCCAGTTTTCGGTCACGTCGCGCCGGGAATTGGCCTGCCGCAAACGGAAGTTCCGCAACATTCTCTATGCGCTCATGGTGCTCACCGATGGGGTGAGCGGCGTGGCGGCCCTGCGCCTGCGTCGCGCGAACCGCACCAATTACAAGACGCCCTTCGTGTTCCAGCACAAAGTTCGAGAGGCGCTGGCATGGTCCCGATCGAAGCGCGAACTCGGTGGAGAACGTATCGTCGAGGTGGACGGTAAGGTGGTCGGGGGTCATCGCCGGCCATGGCAATATAAGCAGGGGCAAAAGACCTACGGCGGGAAATCACAATCGGTCGTCGTGGTGCGTGAACGCGGACCGGGTGGCGAGAGCCGGGTCAAAGTTGTGCAGGGTGATGAACGCAACGCCGATGGCTGGGTGACCGAAGTCATCGTCGACGGCAGTCACGTGGTCTCTGACGGAGGTTGGGACTTCAGCCACATCGGACAGCACGACAAAGTCATCCACAAGCAGGGGTTCTCGATCAACGGGATCGACAACAATCAGGCTGAAAGTCTGTTCGCTCGGCTCCAGCGGGCCGAGGAGGGCGTCCACTATCGCATCTGTGGGCACAACCTGGACCTCTACGCCGAGGAAATTTCCTGGCGAGAGGATCACCGTCGCGTCGACAATGGGATGCAATGGTTCATGCTAATTGCGGCCGTGGCCGATGCCCCTCAATCTCGCCGCTGGACAGGTTACTGGCAGCGTTGGCAGCATGAAGGCGTCAAACGCCGCAAGAGGCCCTGGAAGTCGGCGTCTAACGCCCTCACCGTGCGCGTTCACCCTTTGGGATAAACCGCCATCGGGCGGGGCTATCTTCATCAGTCTCCACGAGACCCGTTTCTTCGTCTCGCTGCATTTGACTCCATATGCTTCGCTGCAAGTTGTGTCGGTCGGGTGCCGACAGGCCGCCGGGCACATGTCGCGCGACCACTTCATCGGCGAGTTCTCTTACGGACCACCACCGGTCTGCCGGGCGGAGTAGGGCCATCAGGTGACCTCTAAGCTGGCGAAACCCGAATGGACTACGCTTGGTCCAGGTCCGCTTCACGGGATTCATTGCCGGAACCCAATCGGGTTCGAACATTTGGATGCATGTCTCAAGCGCCGCCAAACCATCTCGGGTCCGGGTGACATCGGCGTCTAGTTCTGCAAATTTGCCTGCCAAATCGGCCTCGCCGACAATTGCGACTAGGAGATGCCGGAGTTTTACAGCGAGCCCTCGATGCTCGCTCTCCAGCGCCAGAACGGTTCTGTAGGACATGGCGCGAGCTGACCGACATCTGACTTAAAATGCGGTTGAAGCGGCTCGTGGGTGGCTTTGCTCCATAAGGCCGGAATACTCCGGCAGTTCATCCAGAAAGAGCACGCCGTTGTGGGCGAGCGAGGCCTCGCCCGGCTTGGCGCGCAGGCCGCCGCCGGTCAGGGCGGCCATGGAGGCGGAATGGTGCGGGGCGCGGAAGGGCCTGTCCCGTGTCAGGGCGCCGCGCTCGATCAGCCCGGCCACCGACCAGACCATCGAGGTCTCCAGAAGCTCCTTGGGCGTCAGCGGCGGCAACAGGCCGGGCAGGCGCGCCGCCATCATCGACTTGCCCGAGCCCGGCGGGCCGACGAACAGCAGGTTGTGGCCGCCGGCGGCGGCGATCTCCAGCGCCCGCTTGGCGCTTTCCTGTCCCTTGACCTCGCGCAGGTCGGGGACGCGGTCGCCCGACCGCATCGCCCCCGGCTCGGGCCGCCGCAGCACCTGCGTTCCCTTGAAGTGATTGACCAGGGCGATCAGCGAACGCGGAGCCAGCACCGCCACATCGCCCGCCCAGGCGGCTTCCGGCCCGTTGGCCTCCGGACAGATCAGGCCCAGTCCCAGGGCGTCGGCGGCCACCGCCGCGGGAAGGGTCCCGCCCACCGGCGCGATCCGCCCGTCCAGTCCTAGCTCGCCGATGGAGGCCCAGCCGGACAGGGCGTCGGGCGGAATGACCCCCATCGAGGCCAGCAGGGCCAGGGCGATGGGCAGGTCGAAATGGTTGCCCTCCTTGCGCAGGTCGGCCGGCGCGAGATTGGCGATGATCCGCATGGACGGCAGCGCCAGCCCTATGCCCGCGAAGGCGCCGCGCACCCGTTCCCGGCTCTCGGCCACCGCCTTGTCGGCGAGGCCGACGAGGGTGAAGCTGCCCTCGTTGCCCGAATGCAGTTGCGACACCTGCACATCGACCCGCCGGGCGTCGACGCCTTCGAAAGCCACCGTGAAGACGCTGGCGTGCATCGTTTCCTCCCGCTATCCGGGAAAGAACGAAACACGAACCGACAGCCTTTACAAGAGCGTCGTTATGCGGCGCGCTTCTTCTCGATCGCGTCCCACATCAGCGCCGCCGCATTGATTCCGGTGAAGCGCAGCAGCTGCTGGGCGCCGGTGGGGGAGGTGACGTTGATCTCGGTCAGATAGTCGCCGATCACGTCGATGCCGACGAAGATCAGGCCGCGTTCCTTGAGGGTCGGACCGATGGCCTTGCAGATTTCCAGATCGCGCGGGGTCAGTTCGACCGGGGCCGCGGTGCCGCCGACGCGCAGGTTGGAGCGCACCTGATCCTTGGCCGGGATGCGGTTGATGGCGCCGACGGGCTCGCCGTCGATCAGGATGATGCGCTTGTCGCCCTTCGAGACGGCGGGAATGAATTTCTGGATCACCAGCGGGTCGCGGCTGCCGACGGCGTGGATCTCGATCAGGGCTTCGAGGTTGGGATCGCCCGCCTTCAGCTTGACCACGCCCGAACCCGCCGCGCCGTGCAGGGGCTTCAGCACCACGTCGCCGTGCCGTTCGTGGAAATCGACAAGGGCGACCGGGTCCGAGCTGATCAGGGTCGGCGGGGTCAGGCCGGGGAAATGGGTGACCAGCAGCTTCTCGGGGGCGGAACGCACCTCGGCCGGATCGTTCACCACCAGGGTCCTGGGATGCACCGTCTCCAGCAGATAGGTGGCGGTGACATAGGCCATGTCGAAGGGGGGATCCTGACGCATCAGGATGACGTCGACATCCTTCGACAGGTCCAGCTTCACCTCGTCGCCGAAGGTCACATGGTCGCCGACGGTCTGGCGCAGGGTCACCGGGCGGGCGCGGCAGAACAGGACGCCGTCCTCCAGCGCCAGGGTGCGGAAGTCATAGACCCAGAGCGGATAGCCCCGGTTCTGGGCCTCGATGGCCTGCAGCCAGGTGGTGTCCGACTCGATGTTGACCCCTTCGATGGGGTCCATCTGGATCGCGACCTTCAGCATGGGCTGTCCTTCCGGGTGGGAGCAGCTTGGCTAATGGGCGCCGGGGAGGCTGGGCGCAAGCCTTGGAGGCTAGTTCAATTGCAGCCGCACCCGATCCACCGACATGCGGCGGCGGACTTCACCGGGATCGTCCAGGGTGCGGGCGTGGGACAGGGCTTCCAGCGCTCCGGCCAACGCCCCCTGCTTCTCGCGGGCCGCCGCGACGTCGAGCCACGGACGGTGGTCCTCGGGGTCCAGCAGGGCGCGGCGCAGGGCCGAGCGTTCGGCGCTCTCATAGTCCTGGACCTTGATGGCACGGATGAAGAGCAAGTTCTGCAAGCGGATCAGGGCCTGCCGGTCGCTGACCGGGGCCATCAGTACGTCGAGGCGGTCGGCGACGTGGGGGGTCAGCCCGGCCCGAAGCGCGCGCCGGGTCAGCTCGGACGGCAGGACCAGCCGGCCCTGGCTGAAGGGGTCCAGCGCCACCGGCCCTTCCGACGTCTCGATCCGCAGCAGGAAGTGGCCGGGGAAGTCGACGCCCTGGGCCTTGATCCCGGCGCGGCGGGCGGCGTCGAGGTAGAAGACCGCCAGTGCGGCGGACAGGCCCCGGCGGCGCTCGGCCACATCGATGATGTCGGTGTTGCCGACGTGATCGTAGTTGATCAGGTCGCCGTTCAGCCGCAGGTCGCCGGCCATCGTCTCGGCCAGGGCGTCCTCCGGTCCCTCGTTGGGTAGCCGTTCGGCCAAGCGTTCGGCGGCGTGGGCGGCCAGCAGCCGGACCGGCTCGGCCTCGCGGAAGGGGTAGTCGTGGATGGCGCAGGCGATGGCCGCTTCCAGCAAGGGGAAGTCGTCGTCATCGGCCAGACCGGCCTCCGTCAGCCCCTTCTCGGCCTCGTCGCGTGTCATGCCCGCCCCCGGTTCACGTCCCGACGATGGCGCGGAAAGCGGCGGGGAGCCAGCGCCACGATATCGATGCGCAACAGATGCCCGGCCAAGCTGGGTCTTTGGCGCAACACCGCCCGCCCGGCGTCGAGCAGGCGCGCGTATTGATCCGGCTTCAGGGCGAGCAGGGCCTGCTCGATGGTGGCGCGGCGCTTGACCTCGACCACGGCCAGGGTGCGGCCGCGGCGGGCCAGGAGGTCGATCTCTCCGGCGCGTGTCTTCAGCCGGAAGCCGAGGATCTGATAGCCCTTGAGCATCAGCAGGGCCGCGGCCAGCCATTCCGAGCGATGGCCCAGCCGATGGGACAGCCTGCCCAGGCTGACGCGCCAGCCGCGCGGAGCCTTGACGACCTTCGGCGCCTTGAGGCGGGCCGAGGGTCGTTTGGCGGTCACCGGCCCTGAAGCTCCAGCGCGCGCTTGTAGAGCGGCTTGCGGGGCAGGTTCAGCGCCCGGGACACCTCGGCGGCGGCCTCGCCGGGCGGCAGGCGGGTCATGGCCTCCTTCAGGGCGGCGTCGGCGTCGGCCTCGGAGGCGACCTCGGCCTCGCCGGGGCCGACCACGATGACGATCTCGCCCTTGGGCGACTGGCAGCGCGGATCGACGGCGAGCTCCGGCAGGGTCCCGCGCACACACTCCTCGTACAGCTTGGTCAGCTCGCGGGCGACGGCGGCGGGGCGGGGCCCCAGCACGGCGCCCATGTCGGCCAGGCTGTCGGCCAGGCGCGGGCCGCTCTCGAAGAAGACCAGGGTCTGGCGGCCCGTCCGCAGCTCTTCCAGCGCCGTGCGGCGGGCGCCCGACTTGGGCGGCAGGAAGCCGGCGAACAGGACCCGGTCGGCGGGCAGGCCGGCGATGCACAGGGCGGCCAGCAGGCTGGAGGCGCCGGGGATCGGATGCACTGGCAGGCCCTCGGCCAGCACGGCGCGGGCGACGACGAAGCCGGGATCCGAGATCAGCGGCGTGCCGGCGTCCGAGACGAGGGCGACGACGGCGCCGTCCCTGAGCCGTTCGATGGCCAGTTCGGCGGCCCGTTCCGAGGCGTGGTCGTCGCAGCGTTCCAGCTTCGCCTTGAGGCCATAGGCGGATAGCAACTTGGCGGTGACGCGGGTGTCCTCGGCCAGCACCAGGTCGGCGGCGGCCAACACATCGAGCGCCCTCAGGGTCATGTCGCGCAGGTTCCCGATCGGCGTCGCCACCAGATAGAGGCCGGGCGCGACGGTGCGCGGCGGCGGGGCGGTCGGCGGGAAGACAGACGGATCAGGCATCGGCGGGACCGTGCCTGAGGGGGGCGTCCGGCTCAAGGGCGGTCAGATCAGCAGGGCCTTGAGGACGCTGTCGAGGACCGGGCGGCCCACGGCGGTGGCGGCGATGCGGTCGCCCTGGCGGATGAGGAAACCGTCGGCGAGCAGGTCGGCGAAGCGGCCGGTCTCCGGCGCCAGGCCCAGCGCATCAAGATCGGTCAGGGCGACGCCCTCGACGGTGCGCAGGCCCAGCAGGATGCGTTCCTCGGCGGCGTCGAGGGGGGACTGGCCCTCGCGCTCGCTCCACGGATCGCCAGAGGCGACGCCCGCCACGTAATCAACGATGGATCGGTGGGCGACGGTGGCGATGCGGACGCCGTCCAGCGTCAAGCGCCCGTGAGCGCCGGGACCGACGCCGACATAGTCGCCGCCGCGCCAGACATGCAGGTTGTGGGCGGAGCGGGCCGCCTCCCCCCGAGCGTGGTTGGAAACCTCGTAAGCGTCGAAGCCCGCGGCCTCGAGCACGGTCTGGGTGGTTTCGTAGAGTTCGGCGGCCAGGTCCTCGTCGGGTGGGACCAGCGTCCCCCGGACGAAGGCGCGACCGAAGGCGGTCGCGGGCTCTATGGTCAGCTGGTAGGGCGAGACGTGCTCGAAGCCGAGGTCGAGCGCCTCGGACAGTTCGGCGCGCCAGTCGGCGACGCTTTGGCCCGGGCGGGCGTAGATCAGGTCGATGGACAGGCGCGGGAAGGCGCGGGCGGCCATGGTCACGGCGCGGCGGGCTTCGGCGGCGGAATGGTCGCGGCCCAGCATTGTCAGGGCCGCGTCGTCCAGCGCCTGCACGCCCATGGACAGGCGGTTGATCCCGGCGTCGGCCAGGGCGGCGAAGCGGTGGCTTTCCGCGTCGGTGGGATTGGCCTCGAGCGTGATCTCGATGGGGCCACGCGGTTCGAACAGGGCCTGGGCCCGCGCGATCACCCGGGCGACGGCGGCGGGGTCCATCAGCGAGGGCGTGCCGCCGCCGAAGAAGATGGAGGCCAGGCGGCGCGGGCCGGTCAGGGCCGTCTGCGCTTCAAGGTCCGCGACGATGGCGTCGGCGAGGGCGGCCTGCTCCTCCGTCCGGCCCCGGTCCCGCACGACGTTGAAGTCGCAATAGGGACAGATCCGGGCGCAGTAGGGCCAGTGGACATAGAGGGCGACGTCGCTGCCGGGATGGGGGGGCATGGGCGGCGTGTACAGCGGACGAAGGCGGTTGTCCGCCCTCACTCCATCAACGCCGCCTTCAGCTTGGCGAACGCCAAGGCGCGGTGGCTGAGGGCGTCCTTCACTGCCGGGTCCAGTTCGCCGAAGGTCTGGGTCTGGCCCTCGGGGATGAAGATGGGGTCGTAGCCGAAGCCGCGGTCGCCGCGCGGAGGGAAGGTCAGCAGGCCATGGACCTGGCCCTCGACCACCACGGCGGGTCCGTTCGGCCAGGCGACCGCGAGGGCCGAGGTGAACCAGGCGCGCTTGTCGTCGGAGCCGATTTCCTCGAGCCGTTCTTCCACGCGGCGCATGGCGAAGGCGAAATCCTTGTCCGGCCCGGCCCAGCGGGCGGAAAAGATGCCCGGGGCGCCGTCCAGCGCCGCCACTGACAGGCCGGAGTCGTCGGCCAGCGAGACTTCGCCCGACAGATCCGCCGCATGACGGGCCTTGAGCAGGGCGTTGCCCACGAAAGTGCTCTCGGTCTCGTCCGGCTCGGGCAGATTCAGGCTCCCGGCGGTGACCACCTCGTAATGTCCGCCCAGAAGCGCCTCGATCTCGGGAACCTTGCCCGGATTGTGGGTCGCCGCGAGAATCCGCATCCCTTTGACAAGCTTCAACATTTTGACCTCAAGCGACGCTGTAATGATTCATTGCACAAGTTTAATATCGTTAAACGATATGTAACATGACTTACCCCGGGGCACGGCCTATCTATTATCTCAAGAACGGACGCCGCAACGTTCCCCGGTCAAGGCCTTCCCCGGCAAGATCGATCCAGCGGATCAACGAAAGAGGGGTGAAAACATCCCTCACTCAGGACTGACGGAGAACGACTATGAACACCATGAACGCTTCCTACTTCATCGAAAAGGTCGGCCACGGCGTCCTGAACGCCTTCCTGCTCGCCGCCATGCCGACGGCCTTCGTTGCGACCCTCGTCCAGTTCTTCTGATCGACCCCGGTCGGGAGCTTTGACGATCCGCATGACAAACGCGAATAATAAGACCGCGCGTGGGTTCACCGGACCCCGCGCGGCGATCGCGCCCCGACATCCGGTCTGAGAAAGGCCGACCCATGCGTCTCCCGAAGCCGTCATCCCTCGGGTTTCGCCTGCCTTCCGTCCGCGCCCCCGCCCTGCCGGGCCTTCGCGCCGGATCGATGACGAGACTTCTGGGCGTTGCGCTGCGCGCCGCCTTCTGGGCCCTGGCCCTGGCCACCCTGGCGGCCATTCTCGCCTTCATCTTCGTGGCCTTCGTGCCGATGGGCCCGATGGGCCTGACCGCCACCTCCGGCGATGAAGGCACGCGCGTGCCCGTGCCGCGCGCCTATCTGCTGTTCGGCCTGGGCGCCTTCGTCGGCTATCTGGGCGGCTTCGCCCTGATCCTGCGCCACCTGAAGGTGATCGTGCACACCCTGCGCATCGGCGACCCCTTCCAGCCCGCCAATGTCAGCCGGCTGAAGCAAATCGGCCTGACGCTGGCCACCGTGACCGGGGGCGCCTGGGTGGGCCAGACCCTGGTCTCGCGGCTGGTGCGCGGCGCGCTGGAGCCGCCGAGCCTGTTCAACCTGGTCACCCCCGCCTTCTCCGTCCTGGTCGTGTTCGTGCTGGCCGAGGTGTTCCGCGAAGGCGCCCGCCTGCGCCGCGAATCCGACCTGACGATCTGATCCTGTTGAGTTAGAGCAGTCCCCATGGCCATCCGCGTCCAGCTTGACCGCATCCTCGTCGAACGGCGCATGTCGCTGACCGAGCTCGCTGATCGCGTGGGCGTGACCCTGGCCAATCTGTCGATCCTGAAGACCGGCAAGGCGCGCGCCATCCGCTTCACCACCCTGGACGCCCTGTGCCGCGAGCTGAACTGCCAGCCGGGCGACCTGCTGGCCTGGTCGCCGGGGCCGCAGGATCTCGGCTCCGACGAGGACGCCGACGGAACCTCATGAGCCGCCGGGCCGACCTGAGCCCTGAAGACCGCCGCATCTGGGCCCGGGTCTCGGGCTCGGTGAAGGAGAAGGTCGCCAAGAAGGCCCTGCGGGTCACGCCCGGAGCGGTGGAGGTCGATCCGCCCGCCGCACCCCATCCGAAGGCTCCGACGAAAACGCCGCCGAAATTCATCAAGCCGCCCCGGCCCGGTCCCCCGGCGTCCGTCGCGCCGTCGTCCGCGCCGCGCGGTCGGGGCCTGCCCGAGGAATTAGAGCCGCGCCGCAAGCGCCGCCTGTCGCGAGAGCGCGATCCGATCGAGGCGAAGATCGACTTGCACGGCTATGGACGCTTCCAGGCCCAGGACGCCTTGACCGCCTTCCTGATGGGCGCGCAGGCGCGCGGCTACCGCTCAGTGCTGGTGGTCACCGGCCAGGGCCGTCGCGGCGGAACCGGCGTCATCCGCGCCTCGGTGCATGAGTGGCTGCAGGCGCCGGGGCTGAGGACCGTGGTGTCGGGTTTCGCCCCCGCCGCGCGCCACCACGGCGGCGACGGCGCGCTGTATGTGACGATCCGGCGGAACTGACCCGCCCCTCGGCCTGCGACGAGGCCTAGCGATGCTTGGCGAACAGGGCGCGCTGTGCGGTGTTGAGACCACCTTCAGGCGTATCTACCTCGCGGCGGCTGGCCGGGATGTATGGCCGGCGACGTTCATTCTCATAGAAGAGCGTGCCGTGCAGGCCGTGGGCGTCCCGCTTCAGGATCGGGCGCTCCCAGATGTTCTGAAGCGCGGCGAAGGCCTGATCGGCATGCGCGTAGGTCTCGATATCCTCACTCAAGGCCATGTCCTGTCCCTCGCCGGGAAAGAGGAGGGCGAACTCCTCTTCGGTGGCCTGGAACAGGCTGAAGGTGGCGTTGTCCGCGCCATCGATGACCTGGATGATTTTCATCAGGCCCGAAGCGTCAGTCCGGCCAACTCAGCCAGTTCCTCCAGCTTCGCCATCGGGCGCGGGCCCCAATGGGCGATGACCTCGGCGGCGGCGAGGGAGCCGAGCTTGCCGGAATCCTCCAGCGACAGGCCGCGGGCGAGGCCCAGCAGCAGGCCGGCGGCGTATTGGTCGCCGGCGCCGGTGGTGTCGACGACCTTCTCGACCGCGACGGCGGCGACGGCGACGCGTTGGTCCCCCGAGATGACGACCGAGCCCTCGGCGCCGCGTGTGACGGCGGCCACATCAACCATTGAGGCGAGGCGTTCGGCGGCGGCGTCGAAGTCATCCGTCTCGAACAGGGCGGCCAGCTCGGCCTCGTTGGCCAGGACGATGTCCGCCGAGGCCTCGATGAAGGCCAGGAGCTCCGCCCGCCAGCGGTGGACGACGAAGCTGTCCGACAGGGTGATGGCGACCTTGCGGCCCGCCGCGTGGGCGGCGGCGGCGGCGGCCTCGAAGGCGGCGCGGGCCGGAGCCGGGTCGAACAGATAGCCTTCCAGATAGACGATGGCCGAGGCGCCGATCAGGTCGGCGTCGATGTCGGCGACCGTCAGCTGGTTGGCGGCGCCCAGGAAGGTGCACATGGTGCGCTGGCCGTCGGCGGTGACGTTGATCATGCACACGCCGGTGGCGTGGCCGGTCGCGGCGCCGTCCTTGAGCGGCGGGGTCTCGAAGTGGACGCCCACGGCCCGGATGTCATGGGTGAAGACGCCGCCCAGCTGGTCGTCGGCGACCTTGCCGATATAGGCCGCGCGGCCGCCGAAGCTGCCGACGCCCGCGACGGTGTTGCCCGCCGACCCGCCCGAGGCTTCGACCCCCGCCGCCATGGCGGCGTAGAGGGCGGCGCTGCGGTTCGCATCGACCAGCTGCATCGAGCCGACGATCAGGCCCTGGGCGTCCAGGAAGGCGGGCTCGCAGGGGGCCAGGACGTCGACGATGGCGTTGCCGACGGCGATGACGTCATAGGTGGGGTTCTGGGTCATGGGCGCGCCATAGCGGTCCGGACGGGGTTTGGCGAGGGGCCGGATGGGGCGTGCGAGTGAGCGCGTGGTGAGCGGACGCCCTCGGCTGCGGCGCGAACCGGGTCACTTCTTGCTCAATGGCACTACTCACCCCTGAGAGGCCCCGCTATCACCGGCCGCATGACCCGTATCGCCGTCCTGACCCCCGATCCCGCCGATCCCTCATACGCCGGGCAGTGGCCGGGCGTGCTGGAGCGGCTGTCCCAGGCGCTGGCGGCGGCGGAGGTCACCGTCGAGCCGACGCCGTGGACCGACCACATCACGGACGCCTCGGGCCTGACCGCCTATCCGCTGGTGCTGCCGCTGATCGTATGGGGCTATCACCGCGATCACGGACGCTGGATGCAGGCCTGCCGGACCTGGGAGGCGGCGGGGGTGACGATGCGCAACCCGGCGTCGGTGATCGGCTGGAACTCGGACAAGAGCTATCTGGGCCGCCTGGCCGACAAGGGCGTGGCCATGCCGGACACGGTCTGGGTCGAGGGCGTGACCCAGGCGGACGTGGACGCCGCCTTCGACCGCTTCGGGACCGACGTGGTGGTGGTCAAGCCGCGCGTCTCGGGCGGAGCGTGGAAGACGTTGCGGCTGACGCGGGGCGAGACGATGCGGGACGCGCCCGAGGGGCCGGCGATGATCCAGCCCTATCTTCCGTCGATCGAAACGGAAGGCGAGACCAGCCTGCTGTTCTTCGGCGGCCGGCTGAGTCACGTGGTCAACAAGCGGCCCGTGAACGGCGACTTCCGCATTCAGGTGCAGTTCGGCGGGCAGTACGTCGCCCTGCCGGAGCCGCCGGCGGGCGCGCTGGCGCTGGCCGAGGCGACGCTGGCGGCCATCGGCGAGGATCTGCTCTACGCCCGCATCGACATGGCCCCGGGACCGGACGGTCAATGGTTGCTGATGGAGGCCGAACTGATCGAGCCGGACTTCTATCTGGGCTCGGCGCCCGAAGGCGGGGCGCGGTTCGCGGAAGCGGTGCGGGCGGCGCTCTAGGCCGCTTCGCCCAGCGCCTGGAGACCCGCACGCGACGGGCACAGGTCGCTGATCACGCAGCTCGAGCATTTCGGCTTGCGGGCCGTGCAGGTGTAGCGGCCGTGCAGGATCAGCCAGTGGTGGGCCTTGGGCAGCCACTCATCGGGCACGATGAGGTGCAACTGGGCCTCGACCTTGTCGGGGGTGCCGGCGTTGGCCAGGCCGAGGCGGTGCGAGACGCGGAACACATGAGTGTCGACGGCGATGGCGGGCTCGACGCCCATTTCATTGAGCACGACGCTGGCGGTCTTGCGGCCGACGCCGGGGAGAGCCTGCAACGCCTCGCGGGTCAGAGGGATTTCGCCCCCGTGCTGCTCCAGCACGATGCGGCTCAGCGCGATGACGTTGCGCGCCTTCCCCCGATACAGGCCGATCGAGGAAATGTAGGGGATCAGGCCCTCCTCCCCGAGCGCCAGCATCTTCTCGGGCGTGTCGGCGACCTTGAACAGCTTGTCCGTGGCCTTGTTGACCCCGACGTCGGTGGCCTGGGCCGAGAGGGCGACGGCCACGACGAAGGTGAAGGGGTTGGAGTAGTTCAGCTCGGTCTTCGGGTCCGGCATGACCGCCGACAGCCGCTCGAAGATGGTCTCGACCCGGTCCTCGTCCGGCGGCCAGCGCAGCATCGGAATGGCCGCGCCGGTCATGACGGCGGGGCGTTTGGAGGCGGGCTTGCCGGAGCGGGCTTTTGGGGGCGTGGATCTGGCCATCGGCTCCAAGGCCAGAGTTCGGTCGCGGGGGTCAAGTCGCCGCGGCGATGATCAGCACTCGCCGACCCGTTTCGCCGCCACGCTTTGTCTCAGCACATGTCCGAAGATCGGCATATCGACTGTCAGCTCGATGGCGTCGGCGGAGTAGCGCCCCCTGACTGGTTCCTCGTGAGCCGAAAAGCCGTAGAACTCCGGACATTGCAGGACGCCGCCGATCCGGCCGCCGCCGATTCGCACCTTATCGTGTTCGCAGCTGTCGCGACCGACCAGCTTCAGGACGATGTCGCGGGTGGGGTCGCCCTGGGTTTCGCGGAAGCAGCGCTTCGATGTGGATTGGTCCGTCTGGCGGCCATTGGGTGCACCGGCGGTTCTGGTGATCTCCCATTCGCCCGGCCGAACGGGTTCTCCGCCGCCGCCGCATCCGGTCAGCGCCAAGGCGGCCAACGTGATCGTGAGGACGGATCTGAACATCGCCGCGTCTCCGGTTTCAGGCCAATTGCACCGGAGCCTCTTTCGAAAATCCTACCCCTCGTCCGCGCGGGAATCCTCGAGCTCCAGGGCCGCCAGCGCCTCCCGCGCCGCGCGTTCGCCTTCCATCCAGGCGCCGTGAGCGGTGCCGTAGAAGGCCTCGGCGGTGGCTTCGCCGGCGAGGAAGATGCGGTTCTCGATCGGGGCCTTGAGCTTGCGGCGGTCGCCCGCGTGGCCCGGCATGGCGTGGGAGTAGGCGCCGTGCGACCAGGGGTCGGCGCCCCACATGGTGGCCACGACCGGGGCCAGCCGCTTGCGCATGTCCGAGCCGAGCAGGTGCACCAGCTCCTCCACGGCGAAGGCGAAGAAGCCGGCCTGCCCCTCGGCTTCCAGTCCCCGGGCCAGATCGGCGCCGTAGTAGCCCTCGATCATCGGGCGGCCGAAGGGGCGCAGGTGATAGCCGCCGGTGTCGCCGGTGTCGCGACGGCCCCACAGCTGGCTGTCAGGCGGGAAGTCCTCGGCTCTGGCGACAGTAATATGCATCTTGGAGGCCAATCCCAGCGGCACATAGGTCGCGGCCTCGACCAGATCGGGCAGGGGCGGGTCGAAACGCAGGGTCCCGCGCGCGATCAGGTCGGTGGGAACGGTGACGATGACGGTGCGGGTCTCGACCACGCCCCGGTCGGTTTCGAGCCGCAGCACGGGTCCCGACCGGTCGATCCGGCGCACCGGGCAACCCGTGACCACCGGGATCGGGCGGCCCAGGGTCTCGATCAGGCGGCCATAGCCTTCGCGCACCCGCCAGTTGATCCCTGTGTCGCGATAGGCGTCGTAGTCGAGGATGGAGACCTCGGCGAAGCGCGCGCCGTTCAGGGCGCCGGAGATGGCGTCCATGCGGCCATTCCATCGGCAGTCCGGCTCCAGCAGGGTCGAAGCCGGGCCTTCCTGACCGCGGGCGGCGGCCTCGGCGATCCGGTCGTCGAAGGCGTCGAAGGCGGCGCGGAACTCGGCCTGTTCGGTCGATGTGACTTCATGGCCGAAGGCCTGATTCTGCCACGGCGGCGGGGTGCGATCGACGGTCAGGCCCGTGGGCTCGACCAGGGCGGCGAGCGGGTTCTCGTCGGCGGAGTGCAGCCAGCCGCAGCCCATGTCGAGGCCTTCGCCCTCGAACGGCGCGGTCCAGGCGCGACCGCCGACGCGGTCCCGCGCCTCCAGCACGGCGACGGTCAGCGGGCGGCCTGACAGGGCGCGGGCGGCGGCGAGGCCGGCCGCGCCGGCGCCGATGATGGCGACATCGACGGAGGCGGGGAGGATATCGGTCATCGCGGTCCTGACGGATGGGTATGCGACCTGTCGCCGAAGCGGCGCAAAGCTTCAAGGCGCCGTTCTCCGGGAGGTCCGGATCACACATCGAAACATCACGTGTTGCGGCGCCGAAAAGAGCGGAGTTGATTTTTAGACGTTTGTGTCCATTTATGCGCTCGTTCCTCCCCGAACGCCTCCACTCGAGATTTCCGCACATGGCCCTGAATCCCGCCGTCAAGAAACGCCTGCCCCTGATCGTCGCCGCGGTCGTGGGCCTCGCCCTGATCGTGGGCGGGGTCGTGTGGTGGCAGGGCAAGCAGCGGTGGGAGGCCACCGACAACGCCTTCGTTCAGGCCGACACCACCGAGGTGAGCCCGCAGATCGAGGGCTATGTGGTCGAGGTGCTGGTCGCCGACAACCAACGCGTCGAGGCTGGACAGGTGCTGATCCGCCTGGACGACGCCGACGCCAAGGCCAACCTGGCCCAGGCCGAGGCCAATCTGGTCGCTCTGCAGGCCGGCGTGACGAACGTCGACGCCCGCGCCCAGCAGGAACAGGCCATGATCGCCAGCCGCGCCGCTTCGGTGGCCCAGGCCCAGGCCCAGGCCGACCTCGCCCGCCAGCAGGTCAATCGCTATGGCCAACTGGCCGAGAAGGGCTGGGTCTCGCAGCAACGCATCGAGAGCGAGCAGGCGGGCGTGCGCACCGCGCAGGCCAGCGTCGCCGAAGCCCAGGCCGCGCTGGTCGCTGAACAGCGCGCCGCCGGCGTGCTGGGCTCGACCCGCGAACAGTCGGTCGCCTCGGTCGAACAGGCCCGCGCCTCGGTCGACAAGGCCCGCATCGCCCTGGAGCGCACGGTGATCCGCGCGCCCGTCGCCGGCGTGGTGGGTGCGCGGGGCGTGCGCGTGGGCCAGTATGTCCGGCCGGGTGGGACCATTCTGTCGATCGTGCCGCTGGGCGACACCTATGTGGTGGCCAACTTCAAGGAGACCCAGCTGGGCCGCCTGCGCATCGGCCAGACGGTCGAGATCAAGGCCGACGCCTTCAAGGGCGAGCCCTTGGTCGGCCATATCGACAGCTTCGCTCCGGCCACCGGCTCGGAGTTCGCCCTGATCCCGGTCGAGAACGCCACCGGCAACTTCACCAAGATCACCCAACGGATTCCGGTTCGCATCCGGGTCGACCGTCGCGAAGGCGCGGCCCTGCGGCCCGGTCTGTCGGTCGAGGTCAAGGTCGATCTGAAGAGCGAAGGCGGCCTGACCTTCGCCGAATCCGCCGCCGGCACGATCCAGACCGCCGCCGCCCCGACAGCCACGGCGCAGTGATTTTCTCCCCTCATGGGGAAGGTTGAACCATGACGTCCCAGTCCGTCGCACAGACTTCGGCGCCCGCCCCCGCGGCGCCGCAGGTCAATTGGACGATCCTCCTGCTCGGCTTCGCCGGCATGGTGATCGGCCAGTTCATGGCTATCCTGGACATCCAGATCGTCGCCTCGTCCCTGCCGCAGATCCAGGCGGGCGTGGGCGCCTCGGCGGACGAGATCAGCTGGATCCAGACCGCCTATCTGATCCCCGAGGTCGTGATGATCCCTCTTTCGGGATACCTGTCGCGGCTATGGGGGACGCAGCGGGTCTTCCTGCTGTCCTGTTCGGGCTTCATCCTGATGAGCGTCGCGGTCGGCCTGTCCGGCTCGGTCGAGCAGATGATCTTCTTCCGCGCCATCCAGGGCTTCGTCGGCGGGGCGATGATCCCGACCGTCTTCGCGGTGGCCTTCACGGCCTTCCCGCCCGCGCAACGCGTGACGGCCAGCGTGATCATGGGCCTGATCGTGACCCTGGCTCCGACCATCGGGCCGACGCTGGGCGGCCACCTGACCGAACAGCTCAGCTGGCGCTGGCTGTTCTTCATCAACGTGCCTCCGGGCATGCTGGTGCTGTTCCTGGTCAGCCGCTACGCCAATTTCGACAAGGGCGACCCGTCACTGTCCAAGGGCTTCGACTGGTTCGGCCTGGGCCTGATGGCGACCTTCCTGATGAGCCTGCAGTTCGTGCTGGAGGAGGGAGCCAAGAACGACTGGTTCGCCGACGACCACATCCTGCTGCTCGCCGTCGTCGTCGCTGTCACCGGACCCGCCTTCATCTGGCGGACCCTGACCTACTACAACCCGATCGTGGAGCTGCGGGCGTTCGCCAACCGCAACTTCTTCGTCGGCGTCGTGATGACCTTCACCGTCGGCCTGGCCCTGTTCGGCGGGACCTTCCTGCTGCCGCTGTTCCTGGGGCGGGTGCGCCACTATTCGGCGGCCGAGGTCGGCACGACGATGGTGGTGTCGGGCCTGGCCATGTTCGCCACCGGTCCCTTCGCCGGCCGTCTGGTGCGGGCCGTTGATCCGCGCATCCTGATGTTCGGCGGCTTCATGATGTGCGCCTGGGGCATGTGGGACGCCCATGCGGTGACCGATCAGTGGGGCTTCTGGGAGTTCGCGGGGGTTCAGGCCCTGCGCGGCGTCGGCGTGATGATCGCCATGATCGCCTCGCAGCAGGTGACCATGTCGACCCTGCCGCCGCACATGGTGAAAAACGCCTCGGGGCTGGTGAACCTGTTCCGCAACGTCGGCGGGGCGGTGGGCCTGGCCCTGCTGAACACCTCGCTGACGACCAATACCGCCCTGCACATGAGCGAGCTGACCCAGAACATCCAGAACACCAATGCGGGCATGGCGGGCATGCTGGCGGGGATGCAGGAGCGGTTCGCGGGCTCGATCGATCCCGCCGGCGCCTCGATGAAGGCGGTTTACGGCATGCTGCAGCTGCAGGCGACGACGCTGGCCTTCGGCGACGCCTTCGCCATGCTCGCCATCGGCTGCGCCTTCGCGGCCTTCGTCACCCTGCTGGCCAAGCCGGTGAAGCCGCAGGCGGGCGCGCCGCCCGCGGCCTCGGACGCCCACTGATGCCTCGCGTTGTCGGACAGGTCGACGAGACCAAGACCGAGGCCATCCTGGAGGCCGCGCAGGCGCTGTTCGCCGAAAAGGGCGCGGCGGTGTCGATGGACGCCATCGCCCGCCGGGCCGGGGTGTCGCGCCAGACCCTGTACAACCGCTTCCCCTCCAAGGTGGAGATGGGCCGGGCGCTGGCCTCGCGCCGGTCGGATGCGATCAGCGCGCCGCTGCGCTCGGGCGGCGACGCCGAGACCGTGCTGCGGACGCTGGCCGGTCTGCTGCTCGACAAGATCTGCGGCAATGACGGCGCCAAGGCCTCGATGCGCGGGGTGGTGCTGATGTCGCCGCACGCGCCGGACGTGGCCCGAGCCATCTATGACGCCGGTCCAGGCGAAAGCCTGCGCAAGATCTCGGCCTGGCTGACCGAGCAGGATCGACTGGGCGTGCTGTCGGTGCCCGACCCCGACTACGCCGCGGAGATGTTCACGGGCATGGTGCTGGGCCATGGCCACCTGCGCAGCGTGCTGGGCGTGCCGCATCCGCCGATCGACCGCGACCGCCGGGCCGCCGAGGTGACCCGCCGCTTCCTGAGGGCCTTCGCCCCGGAATGACGGCGGCGGAGGATGGGTGTAGACCGCGCCTGTTCCCCTATCCGCGAGCGCGCCCATGCTGATCCATCTGTCGTCCTGGCCCGAGATCGACGCCCGGCTGAAGACCACCAAGACCGTGGTCGTGCCGATCGGCTCCAATGAACAGCACGGGCCGACGGGCCTGCTGGGCACCGATTGGCTGTGCCCCGAGATCATCGCCCATGCGGCCGAGAAGGCTGACGAACAGCTGGTTGTGGCGCCGACCTTCAACATCGGCATGGCCCAGCATCATCTGGCCTTCGCGGGCACCATCTCGCTGCGCCCCTCGACCTTCATGGCGGCGATCACCGACTGGGTGATGTCGCTGCAGCGGCACGGCTTTGAGCGGATCTATTTCCTCAACGGCCACGGCGGCAATGTCGCGACCATCGAGGCCACCTTCGCCGAGATCTACGCCGAGTGGAGCTTCGTGGAGGAGCGTCCGCCCTTCGTGCTGAAGCTGCGCAACTGGTGGGACCTGCCGGGGGTGCACAGCCTGTGCAACCGCCTGTTCCCCGTGGGCCACGGCATGCACGCCACACCGTCCGAGATCGCCGTGACCCAGGCCGCCTATCCGGACCGGATCAAGACGGCGGACTACAGCCCCAAGATCGCGCCGAGCGGCCCGATCCGCGACGCGCTGGACTATCGGGCGCGCTTCCCGGACGGCCGCATCGGCTCCGATCCGGCGCTGGCCAGCCCCGAGCACGGCCAGACCATCATCGACGCGGCGGTCCCGGCCCTGCTGGCCGACGTGGCCGACTTCTCGAACGAAGTGTTGCCGTAACCTCCGGCGAAGCGCACGGTCCCGGTATGAGCCCCATTGACGAGGCCGCGCGGGCCGCCCGCGCCGGACAGGAACTGCTGGAAGCCTCGGGCGATGTGATCGCCCGGCGGCTGGGCATCGTCGCGGACGCCCTGCGCGATCCGGCGAAGGCCGACATGCGCGAACTGTCCCTGATGAGTTCCGAGAAGGTCGAGGCCATGGCCGCGTCCGCCCGCGTGGGCATGACGGGGGCGATGGCGCTGGCCCAGACCGCGCAGACCATGGCCGCGCGCGAGACGGCGGCGGCCAGCCGGGCCTTCGATGCGGTGATGACCTCGAACACCCCGGTCGAAGCGATGACCGCCCAGGGGCTGTGGGCGGCCAACGCCTGGACCCGTTCGATGCAGGACGGCTGGGCCATGGGCGCGGCCCTGATGAAGCTTCAGACCGACGCCCTGCAGCCGATCCACGCGGCGGCCACCGCCAATGCGAAACGGCTCCGGAAGTAGGGAACGAGTCGCGCGGCCAAGGCTTCCGCCTTCGTAGCAACGGAGGCCCAGATGGCTGACGATCCCAAGAAGACCGACCCGCATCCCGGCATGATGGGCGACGGCACCGAAGAGCAGAACCTGAACCAGCCCGGCGATCCGTCGAAACGGATCACCGAGGAGGAGGTTGAAGAGGCCTTCGGCGGTGACGACGAATAGGGCTTAGTCGCCCATTCTTACCGGAACGGCGGCTCGTCGAAGGCGCGCAGCTTGCGTGAGTGCAGGCGGTTGCCCTCGGCGCGCAGCAGGTCGACGGCCTGGATGCCGATCTGGAGGTGTTCCGAAATGGAGCCCTCGTAGAAGCGGTTGGCCTGACCCGGCAGTTTGATCTCGCCGTGCAGCGGCTTGTCCGACACGCACAGCAGCGTCCCGTACGGCACGCGGAAGCGATAGCCCTGGGCGGCGATGGTGGCCGATTCCATGTCGATGGCGACGGCGCGGCTCTGGTTAAAGCGCAGGGCCGATTTGGAATAGCGCAGCTCCCAGTTTCGGTCGTCGGTGGTGACGACGGTGCCGGTGCGCAGACGCTTCTTGACCTCTTCGCCCGGCGCGCCGGAGACGATCTTGGCCGCGTCATAGAGGGCGCGCTGGACCTCGGCGATCGAGGGGATCGGGATGTCCGGCGGCAGCACCGCGTCCAGCACGTGGTCGTCGCGTAGATAGGCGTGGGCCAGGACGTAGTCGCCGATGGTCTGGGAGGGGCGCAGGCCGCCGCAGTGGCCGATCATCATCCAGGCGTGGGGGCGGGTGACGGCCAGGTGGTCGCAGATGGTCTTGGCGTTGGACGGGCCAACGCCGATGTTGACCAGGGTGATCCCGTTCCAGCCCGGCGCCGTCAGGTGATAGGCCGGCATCTGGTGCTTCTTCCACGCGGCGTCGGCGACGACGGCCTCGGGGTTCGGCGTGTCGCGGGTGACGACCACGCCGCCCGAGGTGGAGAAGGTCTCGTAGAGACTGTTCGGATCCTTGATCTGCTCCAGCGCCCACCGCACGAACTCGTCGACGTAGCGGTTGTAGTTGGTGAACAGGATGTAGTTCTGAACGTCCTCGACCGGGGTGCCGGTGTAGTGGCGCAGCCGGGCCAGGGAGAAGTCGGTGCGCAGGCCGTCGAACTGCGACAGCGGGAAGTCCTCGGCCGGATCGAACAGGCCGTCGGAGATCTCGTCGCCGATGTGGGCCAGGTCGGTGGTCGGGAAATAGCGCGCGATGGCCGCCGTCATGCTGGCGTCCAGCACCACGTCCGAGCCGTCCAGCACATAGGGGAAGGGAATCTCCTGTTCCGACGGGCCGACGTCGAAGGTCGCGCCGTAGTCTTCCTCGAGCAGATTGAGCTGTTCGTTCAGGTACGAACGGTACAGGTCGGGCCGAGTGATGGTGGTGGAATAGACGCCCTGCCGCGAAAGGCGGGCGTAGGAGCGGGTCGCCAGATTGGCCGGCCGGTCGCCGAACCAGCTGACGCGAAGCTCGGGATAGGAGAAGAGGCCTTGGGCCCGCGCCTCGGCGTCGGGACGCTCGCCGGTGGCGAGGAAGGTCTTCACGGCGTCGCGAAGATTGGCGACGGATTGGCTGTAGAGGGTTTCGAGGCGGTCCAGCGCCGCCTGTGCTGTCATCGTGTTTGTCATGACCTCCCCTAGCGGAAGATCATGACCTTGGCGAGACGGCGGAGCTTAGGGCGCATCGTCCTTGATCAATTGGGTCAGGACCAGCCGGTCGCCGCGAATCTCGAACTCCAGCGTGGCCGTGCCGCCGGTCGGGCAGCAGTTGCCATCGTGGGGCGTCCACAGCGAGGTCCGGGCGGTCAGGCTGTCGTAGTTGAAGGCGACGCCCTTCCAGATTTCGAGGCCCGTAGGCAGCCGGGCGGGCAGGTCGGTGTCGCGCCAGCTTTCGTTGTCGATCTCGGTCAGCGGATGATCTGCGCCCGGAGTGAAGCGGTACAGGGCGTCGGCGTTGTACGCCCCGGTGCCGGCAATGACGCCGGCCACGGCCACATAGACCTGATCCCCGACGCGGAAGATTTGGGGCGGCTCGTACCGAATGCCCCCATGGTCCCAAGTCTGGGCCTGCAAGCGTTCACCGCCGGTCAGCAGGACATAGCCCGCGACGCCGCCGTCCTGCGGGGTGAAACCGTTCTGGAGCTGCCAGATCAGGCGCTCCCCGTCGATGTTCAGATAGCCGCCGGTGGAGGTGGTGCAGTTGTCCAGGCCGATCTCGACGCAGGCGTCCGGCAGGCCGGCGGCGCGGACCGCGAGCGCGCGGACCCGGGCGTCGGTCAGGGCGGACGCGGTCCAGCGCGCGGCCCAACGCTCATCGGTTTCTTCGATGTCGGCGCTCTCGAATCCACGCTCCTGGAGCCATTCCCGCCGCTCGATGTCCAACCGCAGCGGGGTCGGGCTGACCGTCCGCGCGGCGGCGAAGGCGGCTTCGGCCTGTCGCTGGCCGGCCTGCGGCGCGGCGGCGGTCAACAGGCCCCAGACAAGGCTCGAGGCCAGCAGAGCGGCGATCTTCATGGCGGCGGTTCTCCCTGCTCGCAGAATGCGCCGATCCCCGTCGCCGTCCAGTGACGCGGTCTGACACTCAGCCCAGTTCGCGGTGGAAGAAGGCGACGACGTCCTCCAGCACTGGAGCCTTCTTGCGGAACAGGGGCGAGAAGGTCGCGATCAGGTCCTCGTGCGACAGGCCGGGATAGAGTTTGGCCTCGCAGCGACCGCCGACGGCATGCATCCGTTCGCACAGGATGGTGGTGTCCTCGGCATGGACGACCTTGTCGTTCACGCCGTGCCCGGCCCAGATCGGCGGCGCGTCGGCGCGGACGAAGGAGACCGGCTGGGTCAGGGTCAGGTCCGGCGCGCGGCCGAAGGCGTTGATCGAGGACGGCGTGTCCAGCGGCAGGAAGTCATAGGGTCCGGCCAGTCCGGCGGCCGCCTTGATCAGGTCCGGCGCCTCGACGGCGGCCATGTAGCGGCGGTCCAGGGTGATCATCATGGCCAGATGGGCGCCCGCCGAATGGCCCAGGACCCCCAGCCGGGTCGGGTCGCCGCCATACTGCGCCGCGATCCGTCCGGCCATGGCGGTCGCCGCCGCCGCGTCCTCGACGAAGGCGGGGAAATGGACCTCGGGTACGAGGCGGTAGTCGGGGACCACGACCACGAAGCCGCGCGCGGCGAGGGCCTGGGCCGCCCAGCCGTACAGGTCCTTGTCGCCCGCATACCATCCGCCGCCGTAGAAGAAGACCAGCACTGGGCGGGGGCCGGTCGAGGGCGGGATGGGCGTCCAAACATCCAGCGTCTGCCGGTCGTCGGGGCCATAGGAGAGGTTGTGCGCGGCGCGGCGCACGCCTCCATCACGCGGGCCCAGGCCGTTCAGCAGGCCGAGGGGAGAGCAGGCGGCGGCCAGGGCGCCGAGGGTGGGGACGAGAAAGCCGCGTCGGGTCATGCGCCAGATACGCACGAAGACGGGCTTCGGACCAAGATGCCCACGCTCACCGGGCCGAAGAAATCAGCGCGCCGCAGTTGGCGTCCTCGGCCAGACCCGGATCGACGAAGGGCAGTAGGGCGATCAGCGGGTTGACCACAGCGCCGAGGATGCCCGCCAGACCGGCCTGGGCCACCACCGAACCGGTGTCGATGCTCGCGCGCGGCGCGGTCAGCGGACCCTGCACCACGATGGGAGACCATAGCCGAACCAGCCGCGCCTGCTTGGTCTCGCCGTCGATACGCAGGTTCAGGGTCTCGGCGCCCAGGTCGATGGTCCCCGCGCCTTGGGCCAGAACCGGGGTGGTGTCGATGACGAAGGTGCGGGCGGTGGCGACCCCGCCGGCGACGTTGAAGTCGGCGACGCCGCAGCGGATTTCGGTGGTGGACTCGTCTCCACCCAGCAGCCGGAACAGGCCCGCCGTGGCGTTGATGCCCAGCAGTTCGGCGAAGGCCGAGCGCATGCGACCCTGCGGCACGACCACGGTGACCTGTCCCTTGGAGGCGGCGGCGAAGTCATGGATCGAGGCGCCGGGGCCTTCCAGCCGCGCTCGGCCCAGGGCGCTTCCGGTGACGGTCGGGGCGCCGCCGCGCGTGGGGATGATGGACTCCAGCGGATAGCCGCGTAGGCGGAAGTCGATGGCGCTGTAGGGCGTGTCGCGCTTGGCGTTGATCCGCGCCGTGCCGCGCAGTTCGCCGCGGTTGAAGTTGAAGGCGACCGGGTCGAGGTCGAGAATGGCGTCCTTCAGTTCGGCGCCGAGCTCGACCTTGCGGATGTCCAGCTCGTTCCGCTTCACCTGGGCGGCGGTGTATCTCAGCGACCCGTCCATGCTGCGCAGCCGCTCGACGGCCAACGGGGCGTCGGGGAGCAGGCGGCCGGGCGTGCCGGAGGTCATCACCGTATTGCCCGTGGGAGTCACCGTCGGCCGGCCCCCCAGCACCGAGGCCAGATCGTCGATGTCCAGCAGGCGGGAGTGCAGGACCGCATCGACGCGGCGGCGGTCTCCGACCTTGTCGACCACGAGGTCGCCGGACAGGTCCGAGGACCCGACCCGTCCGGTGAAGTCGCTGAAGGTGAATTTGGCGTCGTCGCGGGTCAGGGTCCCCGACAGGCGATAGGGCGGGGTGTTCGGCGTCGTGATGCCGGTCAGCAGGTAGAGGTCCGCCAGGTCGCGGCCCTCAAGGCTCAGGCTCGAGCGGAACTGGCCCAGGTCGAAGGGGCGGGTGATCGAGCCGCGCGCCTCCAACCGCGAGCCGACACCCGACAGGGTGGCCTGGAAGCCGTAGGGATGGTCGCGGCGGATGTTGATGAACGGTCCGCCGCGCACCGCCAGCGTCAGGGGCGTGCCGTTGATCGTGCCATCGCCCTGAAGGTTGAAACCGGCGTCGCCGTCCGAACTTTCCCGGGCGGTGATGGTGGCCTCCAGCCTGATCTTACGGCGCTGTTCATCGAGCGAGACCCTGCCGTCGCGGATGATCAACCGGTTGATTGGCGGCAGCTTCAGGCCCTGGCCGTCGTCGGGTTTGTCCGGGTTCAGTTTCCAGCTCTGACGGCCGTCCGGGGTGGCGATCAGCACCACCTCAGGGCGGGTGATGGCCACCATGGGCATCTCGATCCGGCCCACGAAGAGCGTGCGCAGCCGCACCGAGGCCTGCACGTCGGCGACCCGCAGAGTGTCGCGCTCGCGCGCCCAGACAGGACCGCCGACGCGTAGGTCGCGGACCTGGACCGAGGGGGTCCAGCTGAACAGCTTCACGTCCAGGTCGCCGTTCAGCTGGATCTCACGCTCGTATTTCGCCGAGGCCCAGCGGCCGATCGGGCCGCGCAGCCAGTTCCAGTCGAACAGCATCAGGAAGGCCACGACGGCGAGGATCAGCAGCACGGTGAGCCCCGCCGCCGCCCTTTCGGCCGCGCCCGGACACCGGACCGCGGCGATGAAGGGGTCGTTGTCGCGCCATTCCCGCACGCGGGCCCCCGCCGGAACCAGGACGCGGTCGCGGAAAGCAGTCCAGTTCAGCTTTTCTTTCAAAGGGTTGGGCAAGCGGCGCGGCTCCGTTGAAGCCTGCACAACGCATGAGGGGTCCGAAAGGCTCAGGGCCAGCGTTTCGACCGTATGTCAAATTTCATACTTTCAAACGTCACATAACATTTACATCCGCAGCGTTTGGCGCATTATTCGCTCCGAGTCCTGAGCATTTCAGGCGTTCTGGAGGAACTCCTATGCGCACAATCCGCGCCCTTGCCGCCCTCGCGGTCGCCGCTTCCGCCCTGTCGGCCCTGCCCGCCGCCGCCCATGACGCGGCCCAGTCGTCGACGGCCCGGCCGGTGCTGGTCTGCGGCACGGACGCCGCCACCCGCCGCGCGTTCACGCGTGAGCACGGCGCCGCGCCGGTCTTCATCACCGCCCGCGAAGCCCTGGCGCTGCAGCCGTCCGACCCTGCCTGGGCGACCCCGCGCTGCATGACCTCGATCGAGCATGCCCGCTACGTCAGCGCCGCCACGACCTACGCCCGCACAGCCCGATAAGAGACGGACCACGCTAGAAAAAAGGGCGCTCCCGACGGGAGCGCCCTTTCTCTTGCCCGGAAGCGGCGATCAGTTCGCCGGCTTCAGATACTTGTCCAGCCAGCCGAACACCTCGTTGTGCCATTGCAGGCTGTTGGCCGGCTTCAGCACCCAGTGGTTCTCATTGGGGAAGAACAGCAGGCGGCTGTCGATGCCGCGACGCTGCAGCGCCGTGAAGGTCGACAGGCCCTGGGCGGTGGGGATGCGGTAGTCCAGGTCGCCCTGCACCACCAGCATCGGGTCGCGCCAGTTGGCCACGTGATGGACCGGGTTGAACTGCTCATAGCCCTGCGGATTCTCGTACGGCGTGCCGCCGTACTCCCACTCGGTGAACCACAGCTCCTCGGTGCCGTAGCCCATGCCGCGGATGTCGAAGACGCCGTCGTGGTTGACCAGGCATTTGAACTCGCCCGGCCAGTTGCCGGCGATCCAGTTGATCATATAGCCGCCGTACGAGGCGCCCAGGGCGCAGGCGTTGTCGCCGTCCAGGAAGCCGTACTTGGCCTGCGCGGCGGCCCAACCCTTCTGCAGGTCCTCGAACGGGCGGTCGCCCCAGTGCTGGCTGATCGAGTCGGTGAAGGCCTGGCCGTAGCCGGTCGAGCCGTGGAAATCGATCATGACGACGGCATAGCCGGCGCCGGCGTAGGTCTCGGGGTTCCAGCGGTAGGACCAGCCGTTGCCGAACGAGCCCTGCGGTCCGCCATGGATCAGGAAGGCGACGGGGTATTTCCGCCCCTCGACGTAGTTGGCCGGCTTGATGACATAGCCGTGGACCGTCTCGCCGTTCCAACCCGGGAAGTTGAACTGCTCGGCCTCGCCGAACGCCTTGGCGTCCAGTTGCGGGTTCACATTGGTGATCCGGGCGGGCATTTCGCGACCCCGGAAGGTCTTGACGAACAGCTCGCTGGGACGGGTCAGAGTGTCCTGGGCGAAGACGAAGCCCGAGGGCGTCTGCTGGAAGGCGGAGACATGGCCCTCGCCCGTGATCGGCGTGACCGACCCGTTGCGCGCATCCACGGCGAAGATGCGGGTCTGACCCACGTCGCCGGCGGTGGTGTAGAGGGTGCGGCCGTCCTTGGACCATTGCAGGGTGTCGGCAGAGCGATCCCAGTCGGCGGCGATCTGGCGGGTCTGGCCCGTCGCCACGTCACGCAGGAAGATCGCATACTTGTCGGCCTCGAAGCCCGGGCGGGCCATGGCGCGGTAGGCCAGGGTCTTGCCGTCCGGCGAATAGACGGGGCCGGTGTCCCAGGCGTCGTTGGCGTCGGTCAGGTTGGTCAGCCGGCCCGGCTCGGCGATGGCGACCTGATAGAGGTCGAAATTGGTGCTCCACGGTTCGGACTTGCCGGCCTCGCGGGCCGAGAAGACGATGCCCTGGCCGTCCGGGGTGAAGGTGAACTCGCTCTCGTCGCCGAACGGCTTGGAGGGGGTGTCGCCGTCGAAGCCGCGGGTCACCCAGACCGGGTCCCGCCCGCCGGCCGTCGGAACCACGAACAGGTGGTTCTGGGTGCCGTCGTTCCAGGTGTCCCAGTGGCGCACGAACATGCGGTCATAGGTCTGGCCGGTGGAGGGATCGTCGGCCACCGCCTTGTTGCGGTCGACCGTGCAGGCCAGCGTCTCGCACTCCGGGAAGACGGCCAGCGATACGGCCACCTGCGAGGCGTCGGGGCTGAGGCGGTAGGCGTTCACGTCGAGCGGCAGGTTGGTGACCTGCGCCGGGGCGGTCCCGTCGGCCTCGGCGCGCCAGACCTGGCTCGAGCCCGAGCGGCCCGAGAGGAAGTACAGCTTGCCGTCCGAACCCCAGCGGGCGGTGTTGGCGCCGCCCTCGTTGATGGCCAGGCGGCGGCCTTCACCTGGGTTCTGCAGGTCGATCACGAACAGGGCGCCGGCGCGGCGGTTGGCGGCCACGTCGGTGGTGGTCACTGAATAGACGACCCAGCGGCCGTCCGGCGACACCTGCGGATCGCCCAGCCGGTTGGCCGAGATCATGTCGTTGTAGTTGAACGCTTCGCGCGCCTGGGACGCCGCCGGAGCGGGGGAGGCGGCGGGCGCCTCGGCCAGGGCGGGGACGGCGGTCGCCAGCGCGATGGCGGCGACGGCGCACGAGAGCAGGGAGCGGTGACGCATGGGCGGTTCCTCATGGCTTGATCGCCAACTTGGCCGCTGGCGTAGCACCACGTGAAACGCAGCGAAAGTCGTGCTCCGTCGCCTCACTCAGCCGTGTAGTGGCCGGTCCAGGCGAGGATTTCCGATTGCCAGTCGACCCAGTTGCGCGGCTTCAGGACCCAGTGGTTCTCGTCTGGCACATGCACGAAACGGCTCTCGATGCCGCGCCGTTGCAGGGCCGAGAAGGTCCCCAGTCCCTGTTCGACCGGCACCCGGAAGTCGCGCGAGCCGTGCAGCACCAGCATGGGCTTGGACCAGTCGCCTACGTAGGTGTTGGGGCTGAAGGCGCGATAGAGTTCCGGCTTCTCCCAAGAGGCGCCGCCGAACTCGGAACTGAAGTTGCCGATGTCCATGGCGTTCATCAGTTGGCCGACGTCGAACACACCCGCGTGGTTGACCAGGCAGGCCCACGGCCCGTTCCAGCGTCCGGCGATCAGGTTGATCATATAGCCGCCATACGAAGCGCCGAGCGCGCAGGCGCGGCCGCCGTCCATCCAGCCGTTGCGGTCCAGCGCCGCCTGCCAGCCCTTCTGCAGGTCCTCCAGCGGACGGTCGCCCCAGTGATCGTTGATGGCGTCGGTGAAGGCCTGTCCGAAGCCCGGCGAACCGTGGAAATTGACCATCACCACCCCGTATCCGGCGCCGGTGTAGATCTGCGGATTCCAGCGGTAGCTCCAGCCGTCGGTCCACGGCGACTTGGGTCCGCCATGGATCAGGTAAACGACCGGGTAGCGACGGCCCTCGACGTAGCCGGCGGGCTTGAAGGTCCAGCCCTGTACGGGCTCGCCGTTCCAGCCGGGGAAGCTGAAGCTCTCGCCCGCCGGCAGGTCGGTCCCGGCCAGCAGATCGGCGTTGTGGCGGGTCAGGGGGCTCAGGCCGTCCCGGCCCGCCTCGACGATCTGGGACGGGCTGGTGAAGGTCTCGCGGGACAGCACCAGCCGGTCGCCCACGGCGTCGAACCCGGACACCGTGCCCTGGTCGGTGACCGCCCGGACCGCGCCGGTGCGGGCGTTGATCTCGAACAGCTTCTGCTGGCCGTTCTCGGCGGCGAGCACGTACAGCGCCTGACCGTCGGGCCGCCAGCGCAGGCCGGCCGCGCCGCGATCCCAGTCGGCGGCCAACGGCCGGGCTTTGGCGCCGTCGGCGTCGGCGATCATCAGCACCGGCTGGTCGCCAAAGATATTCTCCCGCCGTCCGGCCAGCCAGGCGAGGCGGCGGCCGTCGGGCGAGAAGACCGCGTTGGAATCGGGAGCCGTGTTGGCTTGCGTCAAGTTCACGGGCGCGCCGCCGGCGACCGGGACCATCCAGACGTCGGTGTTGTTGGTCAGGGCCTCGGTGCGGCCTTGCGTCTGGGTTTGGAAGACCAGCCGGGTTCCGTCCGGCGAGAGCGTGAACTCGCTGTCGTCGCCGAGCGGCCGCGAGGGCGTGTCGCCGTCCAGCCCGCTCATCAGGTCGCGCGGCGTTCCCGCCGCGAGGCCCGAGGCGTTGAGGGTCAGGGCGAACAGATGGCTGCGCCGCCCGTCGTTCCAGCTGTCCCACGGCCGCAGCGGCAGGCGGTCAAAGCCACGTACGGTCGAGCCCGGCGCGGCCTGCGCCTTCAGCCGGTCGCGGGTGCAGTCCAGGTCGGCGCAGTCGAGGAAGACCGGCAGGGCGACGATCAATGTCCGCCCGTCGCCGGACAGGCGGAAGGCGGTGACATCCACCGGCAGGCTGGTGACCTGGGTCGCCGCCTGGCCGTCGCGATCCGTGCGCCAGACCTGGTTGGAGCCGCCGCGGCTGGACAGGAAGTAGACGCCGTTCCCGTCCGGGGCCCAGCGACCGGAAGCCGCGCCGCCGTCCGACGCCGCCAGCCGCCGGGAGGTCCCGTCGGCCTCGATCACCCACAGGGCGCCGACGCCGCGGTTGCCCGCCCAGTCGGTGGTGCGAAGGTTGTAGAGGACGCGGCGGCCGTCGGGCGACAGGCGGGGGTCGGAAGCCCGCTCCATCATCGCGAGCTGGCCGGGGCTGAGCCCGCCCGCCACCGTGGGCAGGGTCGAAGGCGCGGCGTCTGTCGCGGTCGGCGCTTTCGCCGGAGCCGGCGCCTGGGCTGGCGTCTGGGCCATGGCCGGCAGCGCGCCAGCGCCGAGCGCCAGCACCGTCGCGCCGACCAGAAGTTCCATCCGGATCGCCATCTTCACCCCTCCACGTCCAGCGCAAGAGGTAACACGCTTCCCGCCGCCGCCAAGCCGCTTGCCGTGCGCCCCGCGAGCGGCGACAACCGGCCTCGAATGACCGCCGCCGCCCCCACGCCCGTCCGCTCCGAGCCGCACATCTGCGACGTGCTGATCGCCGAGCGCGCGCCCCGGCTGACGGCGTCCGTCTTCTGGCCGGTGGTGCGGCCCGTGCTGTACCGGCTGCTCAACTATCGCCAGGCCGTGCGGATGGCCGACGCGGTCCGGCCCCTCTCAGGCGCGGCGGCGCTGGACTATATGAGCGACCTGCTGGACCTGAAGGTCTCGGTGATGAACCCCGAGCGCATTCCGGCGACGGGGCGCTGCATCATCGTCGCCAACCATCCGACCGGCATCGCCGACGGGATCGCCGTGTTCGACGCGATCAAGACGCGGCGGCCGGACGCCATCTTCTTCGCCAATGCCGACGCCCTGCGGGTCTCGCCGCGGCTGGGCGAAACCGTCATCCCGGTGGAATGGGTGGTCGATAAACGCACCCGCGAGAAGACCCGCGAAACCCTGCAGGCCGCCAAGGCGGCCTTCGAGGCCGAGCGCTGCGTGGTCATGTTCCCGGCCGGCCGGTTGGCGCGGATCGGCAAGGACGGCTCGGTCACCGATCCGGAATGGGCCTCGACCGCAGCCTCCCTGGCGCGGAAATACGAGGCTCCGGTGGTTCCGATCCATGTGGCCGGCCCCTATTCCCGCCTGTTCCACTGGTTCGACCAGGTGTCGCAGGAGCTGCGGGACATCACCCTGTTCCACGAGCTGCTGAACAAGCGGAAGAAGCCGTTCCAGCTGATGGTCGGCAAGCCGATCCCGGCCTCGCGTCTCGACATCGACGCGGGCAAGGCGACCTACGCTCTCAAGGCTTTCACCGAACGGGTCCTGCCCAGCCAGCCGGACGCCGACTTTGCCTGAGGTCGTTTTCACCCTGCGCGACGCGATCGCCACGACCCGGCTGGGCGCGGCCATCGCCCCCCTGCTGACGCCGGGCGAGACAGTGCTGCTGTACGGGCCGCTGGGCATGGGCAAGTCGACGCTGGCGCGGGGCCTGATCCGGGCGCTGACCTCGCCCGACGAAGACGTGCCGTCGCCGACCTTCACCCTGGTGCAGTTCTATGAGAGCGATCCGCCGGTGGCGCATTTCGACCTCTACCGCCTGACCCGACCGGAGGAAGCTGCCGAGATCGGGCTGGACGAGGCGCTGGACGAAGGCTGTGCGCTCATCGAATGGCCTGAGCGGTTGGGTGAGGACCCGGACCCCTGGCTGGGACCGGACCGGCTGACGGTCTCCCTGGCCGAGGACGGTGATGGCCGCCGGGCGTCCATATCGGGCGCCGGCGCCTGGGTTGAGAAACTGAAGGACCTGAATGTCTGATCGCGAAGCCCTTCGTCTCGCCTTCCTGAAGGCCGCCGGCCTGTCCGAGGCGGCGCGCGAACCTCTGCCCGGCGACGCCTCGACGCGGCGCTATGAACGGCTGACGACGGCGGACGGGCGGTCGCTCATGCTGATGGATCAGCCGGCCAACGCCGAAAGCCCCCCGGCCGACCCGGCGTGGACGCCGGCGCAGCGCCTGGCCTCGGGCTGGAACGCCACCGCGCGGCTGTCGGCGGGCCGGATCGAGGCCTTCGCCGCCGTGGCCGACCACCTGCGGGCGCTCGGCCTGTCGGCGCCGGAGATCATCGCCATCGACGCCGCCGCCGGCCTGGCCGTGCTGGAGGATTTCGGCGACGCCCTGTTCGCCCGGGTCATCGAGGCCGGGGAGGCCGAGGAGCCGCTCTACCTGGCCGCCGTCGAGGCCCTGGCGGCCCTGCACGCTGTCGAGCCGCCCGTGCGGCTGAGCGGGGCGGCGGGGGACTGGCCGCTGCTGGTCTATGACGAGACGGCGCTGCAGGGCGGAGCCGACCTGTTCGTCGAATGGATGCCGGCGCTGGACCCGGCTCTGACCTTCGATGCCGCCGCCGTCGCCGGCTGGCGCGAGGCGTGGAGGCCGGTGGTCGAGCGCGGCGCGGCGGGGGCCACGGTCATGGCGCATCGCGACTATCACGCCGAGAACCTGATCCGCCTGCCGGACCGCCGGGGCGCGGCCATGGTCGGGATGATCGACTTCCAGGACGCCGTACGCGCCCACCCGTCGTGGGATCTCCACTCCCTGCTGCAGGACGCCCGCCGGGATGTTTCGCCGGCGTTGGAGGCCAGGGCGCTGGACCACTATTTCAGCCTGCGTCCCGGCGTCGACCGGGCCGGGTTCATGCGCGACTACGCCGGGTTGGCGGCGCTGAACGAGGCGCGCATCCTCGGCATCTTCGCCCGGCTGATCGTGCGTGACGGCAAGCCGCGCTACCGCGCCTTCATGCCGCGCATGTGGGCGCACCTGAACGCCAATCTGACCAAGCCCGGCCTCGAGACCGTTCGCGCCTGGTTCGACGCCCATGTGCCGGAGACCAGCCGCCTATGACCGCTCCGAGGACCGCCCCCAAGACCGCGATGGTGCTGGCCGCCGGTCTAGGCACCCGTATGCGTCCTCTGACCGACGACCGGCCCAAGGCCCTGGTCGAGGTCGCCGGAAGGGCCCTGATCGACCATGTGCTGGATCGGCTGGCCGATGCAGGCGTGGAAAAGGTCGTGGTCAATGTCCACTGGTTCGCCGATCGGCTGGAAAGCCATCTCGCGGCGCGCGGACGCGGACCGGAGATCGTGATCTCCGACGAACGGGAAACCCTGCTGGAGACGGGCGGGGGCCTGAAGAAGGCGGCGCCGCTGCTGGGCGACGATCCGGTCTTCGTGGCCAATATCGACAGCGTCTGGGTCGATCGGGGCGACGCCTTGAATCAACTCGCGCGGTTGTGGAATCCGTCAATCATGGATGCGGCGCTTCTTCTCGCGCGGCGCGAAGGCTCCATCGGATTCGAGGGCGACGGAGACTTCTTCCTGGGCGACGACGGCAAGCTGACCTTCCGGGGCGAGGCGACGTCGGCGCCCTTCGCCTACATGGGCGTCCACATCTGTCGGCCCGATTATGTCGCCGACGGTCCCGATGGCCCCTTCTCGCTGAGCCAGTTCTGGCGCCGGTCGGCAGCGGCCGGGCGGCTGTACGGCGTGGTGATGGACGGCGACTGGATGCACGTCGGCGACCCGCAGGCCCGTGACGAGGCCGAGGCGAAACTGGCCGGAGGCGGATGAGGTGCGCCTCAGGCAGCGAGACGCCGGGCGTCGAGCGATAGGCGCTCAGGAATGACCGCCCGGTTTGATCCTTTCCTTGGCGACAAGCCCCGCTGGTACGCGGTCGAGGCGCATCGGCCGTTCCTGGAGGATCTGGCCGCGGGCGTGCTGGACTGGTTGGGCGACAAGCCGCCCGAGACCTTGTCGGACGCGGTCATCCTGCTGCCCAATCGACGCGCGGCGCGGGCCTTCACCGCGGCCCTGACCAAACAGGCGGGCGGGCGTCCCGTGCTGCTGCCGCAGGTGCGGCCGCTGGGGGATCTGGAAGAGGATGAGCCGCCGTTCGCGCCGGGCGAGGTCGGGCTGGACCTGCCGCCGGCCATCGCCCCCTTGACCCGCCGCTTCGAGATGGCGCGGATGATCGTGGAGGATTTCCGCTCGGACCTGTCGCCCCTGCGCGCGTTGGAGTTGGCGGACGCGCTGGGCGGCTTCCTCGATTCCTGCCACCTGGAAGAAGTCGAGGATATCGGCAGGGTGGCCACTCTGGTTGAGGGGGATCTGGCCGAACACTGGCGGGAGTCGGCGCGATTCTTAAGCCTCGCCGCCGAGACATGGCCGAAGCGACTGGCGGCGCTGGGGCTGGTGGATCCGGCCTGGCGACGGGCGAAGCTGTTGCGATTGCTGGCCGAGAGCTGGGAGGCGCGGCCGCCCGAGCATCCGGTGATCGCCGCCGGCTCGACCGGTTCGGCGCCGGCCGCCGCCGATGTGCTGGCCGCCGTCGCCAAGGCCCCGCAGGGCTGTGTCGTTCTGCCCGGGCTGGATTCCGACCTGGACCCGGCGGTCTGGTCTCGGTTGGGGGACAACGAGCAGCACCCGCAGAACGCCCTGTGGCGGCTGCTCTGGGGGCGGGTCGAGCGCGAGGCCGTGCGCCCGTGGTTCCGTCCCCCGATCGACTCCGCTGTGGAGGCGCGCGGCCGCGCCCGCCAGCGGCTGCTCAATGAGGCGCTGCGGCCCGCCGACGCCACCGACGACTGGCGCAAGCTGATCCGCGCCATGCGCGCCGAGGCGGCGGGGACCCAGTCCGCCGATCCCATCGCAGAGGGACTGCGCGGTCTGTCCGTCGTCACGGCGCGGGCCGAAGAGGACGCGGCGGGGGCCATCGCCCTGATGATGCGCGAGACGCTGGAGACGCCGGGCAAGACCTGCGCCCTGGTCACGCCCGATCTGGCGCTGGGTCGTCGGGTGGCGGCGCGGCTGGAGCGCTGGGGCGTCAGCGCCGACGTGTCGTCGGGGCAGCCCCTGTCGCGCATGCCGGCCGGGCGGCTGATGGACCTGGCCGTGCGCTTCCTCGCCGATCCGCTGGACCCTCATGCCCTGCTGGGCCTGCTCAAACATCCGCTGGTGCAACTGGACCTCGGTGAGACGGAGTTCCGGGGTGCGGTCGAGGCGCTGGAGGCCTTTGCGTTGCGCGGCCCGCGCCGCCGCGACTGGTCGCGCGCCCGCAAGGCTCTGCTGGAGGCCGGCCAGCCGCGCGACGACGGGCGGGTTCCGTCCGACGTCACGCTGACGAGATTGGCGGCGGCGCGGGTTCTTCTGGATCGGCTGGAGGCGCTGTCGGCCGAAGCGCGGACGCCGTTCCGGGACGAGGCGGCGTTGGACGCCGCCGCCCGCGCCCTGACCGGCCTGATCGAGGCCGTGGCCGGGCAGCAGGCCTGGGCAGGGCCGGACGGAGAGGCGGCGGCGAGTCTGCTGTCGGCCTTGATCGAGGGCGGCGGATCGCTTGGGGCCGTGTCGCGCGAAGACTTCGCCGAGCTGGTTCACGGCCTGCTCACCGACGAGACGGTGCGCACCGGCGGGGCCAGTCAACCGCGTCTGCGCATCCTCGGCGCCATTGAGGCCCGTCTGGTGCGGGCCGACCGGATGATCCTGGCCGGGCTGGAGGAAGGAGTCTGGCCCAACGCCGCTCCGACCGATCCCTTCCTGTCTCGTCCCATGCGCGGGACAATGGGCCTGCCGCCGCCCGAACGGCGTCTGGGCCAGACGGCGCAGGACTTCGTCCAGGCCGCCAGCGCCGACGAGGCCATTCTGGTGCACTGCGAGCGGCGCGGCGGTCAACCGGCGGTGAAATCGCGCTGGCTGTGGCGGCTGGAGATGCTGACGCGCGGCGCCGATACGCCTGAGACGCCGGTGTCCGTCGCCCGCCCTTCCGGCCTGCTGGATCAGGCGCGGGCTCTGGATGCGCCGGCGCGGACCACGCCGGAGTATGCGCCTCGACCCGCGCCGCGGCCGCCCGTCGACCGGCGTCCGCGCGAGTTGCCGGTGACCGGGGTCGAGCGCTGGGTGCGCGATCCTTACGCCGTCTATGCCCGCTACGTCCTGAATCTGAGACAAATGGATCGGCCCGGCCAGTCCGCCGAGGCGATCGCGCGGGGCAACGCCGTGCACAAGGCGGTCGAGCGGATGACCCTGTCCTGGCCCGACGTTCTGCCCGAGGACAGCGCCGAACAACTGGAGCGGTTGCTGCTCGAGGAGCTGACCTCCGCCGGGTTCGAGGACGCGGCCATGGCGCGCGAGACGCCGCTGGCCCGCAACAGCGCGGTGTGGCTGGCCAGATTCGAGGCCGAGCGCCGGGCGCGGGGCGTGGAGATCCGGGTTGAGGAACGGGTCGAGATGCTGATCCCGGCCCCGGCGGGGCCGTTCAAGCTGACCGCCAAGGCCGATCGGATCGAACTGTCGGCCACGGGCGCGGCGGTGCTGGACTTCAAGACCGGCTCCATCCCCTCGCCGAAACAGGTGCGCACCGGCTTTTCGCCCCAGCTGACCCTAACCGGCGCCATCCTGGCCGAGGCCGGGCTGAAGGATACCGGGCCGGTCGAGCCGGAGGAGCTGACCTATGTCCGCGTCGTCGGCCGCAAGGAGCCGGGGCAGGCGGCGGTGCGGGCGTCGGGGGCCGAGGCGCTGGCCCTGTCGCAGGCGGCGCTGGCGGGACTGACCGCGCGCATCGAACGGTTCGACAGCGAAGAGACGCCCTATCTGAGCTGGGTCGCACCGCAGTTCATGGGCAATTTCGGCGGCAACTACGACCACCTCGCCCGGGTCTGGGAATGGCATGTGGTCGGCGGCGACGAGGGAGACGCGGAATGAGCGCGCGCATCCTGCCCGATCCCGCCCAGATCGCCGCGGCCGACCCCGGCCAGTCGGTCTTCGTCACCGCCAACGCCGGCTCGGGCAAGACCTCGACCCTGGTTGACCGGGTGGCGCGGCTGCTGCTCCGCGAGGTCCAGCCGGGCGAGATCCTGTGCGTGACCTACACCAAGGCCGCCGCCGCCGAGATGCAGGCGCGGCTGTTCGACCGGCTGGGCGAGTGGGCGGTGATGGATGACGGGCGGCTGGCGCAGTCGCTGGCTGATCTGGACGGGCGCGATCCGGCCCGGCTGTCGGGCCAGGACCTGTCAGACGCACGCCGGCTGTTCGCCAAAGCGCTGGAGACGCCGGGCGGGCTGAAGATCCAGACCATCCACGCCTTCTGCGAAAAGCTGCTGCGCCGCTTCCCCATCGAGGCCGGGGTGACGCCGGGCTTCACCGTGCTGGAGAACGAGGCGGCGACGGCCCTGTCGCACTCGGCGCGCGAGGAACTGGCCCGGGCCGCCCTGCGCGACGCCGACGGGGTGATCGGCCAAGCCTACAGCCATTTCGCGGTCGAGCTGGACTGGGCCTCTTTCCAGTCGCTGCTGGCCATGATCGAGGCCGAGCGGGACAAGCTGGTCGCCTATGTCGCCCGGGTCGCCGACGGGCTCGCGCCGGGGCCGCATGTGGTGGCGGGCGCCCATCCCGAGGATACGGTCGAGGGGCTGGAGAACGACTTCATCCGCTTCCTCGACCGGGGCCAGTGGCTGGAGACGGCGGCGGCCATGGCGACGGGCTCAACCAACGACCAGAAATGCGCCGACCGTATGCGGGAAGCCGCCTGGACCTTCCCCGGCCTGGCCAATGTCTTCCTGACCGGCGGCGAGCCGCGCAAGGCGATGGCGACGGCCAAGGCCCCGCCGGCGGCGGGGGTCTGGCTGCTGGATCTGCAGCTGAAGTACGTCGCCGCGCTGGAGCGGCTGAAGCGGGTGCGGGTGGTGCGCGACACCATCCATGTGCTCACCCTCGCCCAGGCCCACGCCCACCTCTACGACCAGGCCAAGATCGCCAAGGGAGCGCTCGACTTCGGCGACCTGGTCGCCCGCACGGTGGACCTGCTGACCCGTCGGGCCTCGGCGGCCTGGGTGCTGTACAAGCTGGACGGCGGGGTCGAGCATGTGCTGGTCGATGAAGCGCAGGACACCGCGCCCCAGCAGTGGGACATCCTCAAGGCCCTGACCGAGGGCTTCTTCGCCGGCGAGGGCGGGCGGCGCTTCACCCCCATGCCCGCTTCGGGAGAGAGGCTGGACCGGACGGTCTTCGCCGTCGGCGACGAGAAGCAGTCGATCTACTCCTTCCAGGGGGCGCGGCCGGAGCGCTTGCGGCAAGAGTCCCAGCGCTATGACATGCTGGCGCGGGGCGCGAACGCCCGGTTCGAGGGCGTGGAGCTTGCCAAATCCTTCCGTTCGACGCCGGAAGTGTTGAGCTTCGTCGATGCGGTGTTCGAGGGGGGCGAGCGGACCCGCGCCCTGGTCGGCGACGGGCTGGCGGCCATCCCACCCCACGCCGCCATGCGCGAGGGCGAGGCCGGATCGGTCGACCTGTGGCCGCTGCATGAAGAGATCAAGGGGCCGGAGCGCGAGGCCTGGGATGCGCCGCTGGACCACGAGACCGTCGCCTCGGCGCGCAAGCGGCTGGCCTTTGATCTGGCGGCCGACATCAAGCGGCAGGTGGAGACCGGCGTCGCCGTCCATGACCGCAAGACGCGCGCGCCGCGGGCATCGGGCTATGGCGACTTCCTGATCCTGGTGCGCCGCCGGGATGCGACCTTCGAGGAGATCATTCGCGCGCTGAAATCGGCGGGCGTGCCCGTGGCGGGGGCGGACCGGTTGAAGCTGTCGTCGCACATCGTTTTCGACGACCTGATCGCGCTGGCCCGTTTCGTCCTCTACCCCGACGACGACCTGTCGCTGGCGGGGGTGCTGCGCAGTCCGTTCTGCGACGTGGACGAGGCCAGTCTGTTCGCCCTGGCCGGGGAGACCGCGAAGCGCGGCCGGCTGTGGCGGGAGCTGCGCGACCGGGCCGGGGAGCGGCCGGAGTGGTCTCGTGCGCGCGATATGCTGGCTTTCGCCCTGTCGGCGCGGGATCGCGATCCGTTCGGCTTCTTCTCCGCCCTGCTGAACCGCGTGGACGAGACCGGCGTCTCGGGCCGGGCGCGGGTGCTGCGCCGTCTGGGCCGCGAGGCCGAGGAGGCGATCGACGAAACCCTGAACCAGGTGCTGGCCGCCGAAGATCGCGGCGCGGTCGATCTGGAGACCTGCGTCGCCCGGCTGGAGGCCGCCGACGTCGAGGTGAAACGGGAGCTGGAGGGGCCGCGCGGCGAGGTGCGGGTCATGACCGTGCACGGGGCCAAGGGGTTGGAGGCGCCCGTGGTCATCCTGCCCGACACCACCAGCCGGGCGAAGGCGCAGGGTCCGGCCCTGATGCCCGTGGCGCTGGAGGACGGGTCCGAGGCCTGGCTGATGTGTCCGGGGCGGGCGGCGGACGACTGCGAGGCGTCCGGGGCCGCTCGTGAGGCCCGGCAGGCGCGCACCGACGCCGAGACCCTGCGCCTGCTCTATGTCGCCCTGACCCGCGCCCGCGACCGGATCGTGATCATGGGCCGGGGGAGCGCCAAGACCAAGGCCGGCTTCGACGAGGGCAGCTGGTGGGATGTCCTGAGCGAAACTTTCGGCCGGCTGGGCGATCGGGTGCATGAGGCGGACGGGGTGCGCCGGTTCGGCGCCGATCCAGTCCGGCTTCCGCCACAGGGGGCGGTAACCGCGACGGCCGCGACCGTTCCGGCCTGGGCGGGGATCTCGCCGGCGCCCGATCCGACGGCGCGCATCGCCTCGCCGTCGCAGATGGACGAGGTGCTGCGCCTGCCCGCGCCGTCGCCGCTGGCCGTGGCGGCGGGAAGTCTGGGCCGGTTCCGGCGCGGGGACCTGATCCACCGCCTGCTGGAACGCCTGCCCGAACTCGCGGCGGCCGAACGGCCGGACGCGGCGCGACGGCTACTGTCTCGGGAGCGAGACCTCGGCGATGACCAGCGCGGCGAGATGATCGCCGCCGCCTTCTCGGTATTGGAGGACGTTCGCTTCGCCCCGGTCTTTGGTCCCGGTTCGCGGCCAGAGGTGCCCCTGACCGGGCGGGCGGCGGGCGTGGCCGTCTCGGGGCGGATAGACCGGCTGGTGGTCACGCCGGAGCGAATTCTGGTTGTCGACTACAAGACCAATCGCCCGGCGCCGGATCGGATCGAGGACGCAGAACCAGCCTATGTGCTGCAGTTGGCGATCTACGTCTCGATCGTGAGACAACTCTATCCGGACCGTCCGGTGGAGGCGGCGCTCGTTTGGACGGACGGACCCAAGCTGATGGCCGTGCCCGACGATCTGATGGCCGCCGCCCTAGTCCGTTGATTTGCCGCCTTCGGCATCCCAAATCGGCTGCAACGGACCGGAATCACGCTATTATCGCCGGCTGATTTTATGAGGCGCGCCTGCAAGGCGGGCCGCAAGGAGAACCGCAATGGCCACCGTCAAGGTCACCGACGAAAGCTTCGAAACCGACGTCCTGAAGGCGTCCCAGCCCGTGCTGGTCGATTTCTGGGCGGAATGGTGCGGCCCCTGCAAACAGATCGGTCCGGCGCTGGAGCAGATCGCCGACGATCTTCAGGGTCAGGTGACCATCGCCAAGGTCAACATCGACGACAGCCCGATGATCCCGTCCAAGCTGGGCGTGAAGGGCATTCCGACCCTGATGCTGTTCAAGGACGGCCAGATGGCCTCGATGAAGGTCGGCGCCATGCCCAAGGGCAAGATCGTCGAATGGCTGGCCGAAAACGGCGTCACCTCCACCGCCTCCGCCACCGCCTGAATCGGCGCGTCAGGTCGGCCAGGTCTCGCGCGCCGCGCCCAGGACCTCGCCGGCCAGATACAACGATCCGCAGATGACCACGCGCCCGGCCCCGAGCCGGAGCGCCTGCGCCAGGGCCTGCTCCACGGTCCCGGCCGTCGTCGCCCCGAGGCCGTGGCCGCGCGCGACCGCCGCCAGCGCCTCGGGTTCGGCGGCCGCGCCTTCGAAGCCGACGGTGAAGACCGTCGCGCCGGACTGGTTTAACGCCTCGAAGAAGCCGCCTGCGTCCTTGTTGCCCAGCATGCCGACGATCAGGGCCGTGGGCCGGGGCGCCGTGGCCTGTCGCCGGGCCAGGGTCAGGGCGAGGGCCCGGGCGGCGTGCGGATTGTGTCCGCCGTCCAGCCACAACTCGGCGTCGGCGGCCCGGGCGGCATCGGCGTAGGGGCCTTCGGTCAACCGTTGCATCCGGGCCGGCCAGCGCACGGTCCGCAGACCTTCGGCAATGGCGGCCTCGGGCAGGTCGAGTTCCAGCGCGGCGGCGACGGCCAACCCGGCGTTGTCGATCTGATGCGGCCCCGCCAGGGCGGGCGCCGGCAGGTCAAGGAAGCGTTCCTGATCCTGGAAGGCCAGCCCGCCGCGCTCGGCCCAGGCGTCAAAGTCCGTGCCCATGACGGTCAGGGGAGCGCTCACGGCCAGGGCGGCGGCCTCGATGGCCTCCATGGCCTCGGGCGTCTGTCGCGCGATCAGGCCCCGCGCGCCGGGCTTGAGAATGCCCGCCTTCTCCACCGCGACACCGCGCAGGGAGGTCCCGAGGAACTCGGCGTGGTCCAGATCGACCGGGGTGATTAGGCTGAGCAGGGGGCGTTCGATGACGTTGGTGGCGTCCAGAACGCCGCCGAGGCCCACCTCGATGATGGCCAGGTCGGCGGCGGTTTCGCTCATGGCCACGAAGGCGGCGGCCGTGGTGCTCTCGAACACCGTCGCCTCGCTCGCCACCGCCTCGATACGATCGAGGATGCCGTTCAGAGCCTCATCAGTGATCAGTTCGCCGGCCAGCCGGATCCGCTCGTTGAAGCGCACCAGATGGGGCGAGGTATAGACATGGACCTTCAGACCCGCCGCTTCGGCGATGGCGCGTAGCAGGGCCACGGTCGACCCCTTGCCGTTGGTGCCGGCGACATGGATGACCGGTGGCAGGCGGTTCTGAGGATCACCCAGGGCCGCGCACAGGACCCGCATCCGGTCCAGCGACAGGTCGATGCGCTGCGGATGGCGGGCGCGCAAGCGTTCGGAGATCGGATCCATGGGCGCGTGTCTTACGCGGCCCGGCGCTTCCCGCCCATCAGCATCGACAGGATCTGACCCAGCACCTCGGGCAGGTCGCCACGGGCGACGACCTTGTCGACCATGCCTTTCTCCTGAAGGTATTCGGCGCGCTGGAACCCCGGCGGCAGCTTCTCGCGGATGGTGGCCTCGATGACGCGCGGACCGGCGAAGCCGATCAGGGCGCCCGGCTCGGCCAGGTGGACGTCGCCCAACATGGCGTAACTGGCGGTCACGCCGCCCGTGGTGGGGTCGGTCAGGACAACGACGAACGGCAGTTGAACCGCCTTCAGCTCCTGGATCGCCAGCGTGGTGCGGGCCATCTGCATCAGGCTGAGCGCGCCTTCCTGCATCCGGGCGCCGCCGGCGGCGGTGAAGCAGACCAGCGGCACGCCGCGCGCGACGGCGGCGCGGGCGGCGGCGATGAAGGCCTCGCCCGCGGCCATGCCGAGCGAACCGCCCATGAAGGTGAAGTCCTGAACGATGGCGACGGCCTCGGCGCCGCCGATCTCACCGAAGCCGATGGCCATGGTGTCCTTGCGGCCGGCGGCCTTGCGGGCGGCGTTCAGGCGGTCCTTGTAGGGCTTGCCGTCCGAGAATTTCAGCGGGTCTTCCGGCACATCCGGCGTGTCGATGGACTCGTACTTGCCGTCGTCGAAGGTGAAGCGCAGGCGTGTGGGCGCGTCGATGCGCATGTGCCGGCCAGACGGCGTGACCCACAGGGCGCCTTCCAGGTCCGAGCGGTACAGCATGTCGCCGGTGTCGGGGTCCTTGACCCAGAGATTGTCGGGCGTGTCCCGCCGGCTGACGATCTTGCGCACGCCGGGGGCGAAGCGGGACAGCCAGCCGCCGCGCTTCTCTTGCTGGGGTTTGTTCTTGTCGACCATGGGCGCGCTTTAGACGGTTTCTGTCGCGCGCGCACCCTTCACGGCGTCCGCGAGGCTGCGCACCTTGGCCAGAACGCGCGGGGCGGCGGGTTCGTTCGAGTCCAGCGCGGCGGCGACCTCGTCCACCAGCACCGAGCCGGCGACGACGGCGTCGGACACGCGCGCCACCTCGGCGGCCCGTTCCGGCGTCTTGATGCCGAAGCCGACGGCGACCGGCAGGCCCGAGGCCTTGCGCACCCGCTCGACGGCCGGGGCGACCGATCCGGCCTGGGCTTCCTTGACCCCGGTCACGCCCGCCACGGAGACGTAGTAGACGAAGCCCGAGGTCCGTTGGGCGATGACCTTGAGCCGGTCGTCGTCCGACGTCGGGGTGGCCAGACGGATCAGCGAAACCTGGTGGGCGTCCAGGGCGTCGGTGAGCGGATCGGCCTCTTCCGGCGGGCAGTCGACGACGATGACGCCGTCCACGCCGCTGGCGGCCGCGTCGCGCGCGAAGGCCTCGTGGCCATAGCTCTCGATGGGGTTCAGATAGCCCATCAGGATCAGGGGGGTATCGGCGTCGCCGGCGCGGAAGTCGCGAGCCAGATCCAGCGTGCCCTTCAGCGTCAGTCCGGCCTTGAGGCCGCGCAGGGCGGCGCGCTGGATCGGCGGGCCCTCGGCCATGGGGTCGGAGAAGGGGAAGCCCAGTTCGATGATGTCGGCCCCGGCGGCGGGGAGGCCGCGCAGAATCTCCAGCGCCTCGTCGCGCGTGGGGTCGCCCGCCATGACATAGGCGACGAAACCGGCCCGGCCCTGCGCCTTGAGGGCGGAGAAGCGGGCGTCGATGCGTTGGGTGGTCATGGGGCCGTCGAGGAAGAGGTCGTGGCCGAAGCCGGGAAAGGGGTCACTGCGCTGGGGCCGGCGGACCCGCCTGCGGGCCGGCGGACGCGGGCGCCGCGGCGCAGACGTTGCCGGGAATCGTGGCGAAGGCCAGCCAGGCCGGGGCGCCGGGCGCGGCCGCGCGCGTGTCGTCGGCGAAGGCCAGCATCTGGAAGCCGTCACAGCCGCCGTCCGGCTTGCGCTTGACGTAGATCACCAGATTGTTGTCTCCGCCCGCGGCCAACCAGCCCTGTTGGGAGAAGGTGGCGCTGTAGGCGTCGACCACATTACCGACGCCGGCCTGGGTGGTCGTCACGCAGAACGCCTGCTGGGCGAGAGCGGGCTTGCCGCCGCAGGTCGGGTCGGCGGTGACCTGCGGCAGTTCGGGGATTTCAACGTTGAGCGGCGCCGGCGTCGCCGTTTGGGCCATGGCTGGCGTCACGCACAGTGCGGCCACAGCGGCGAGAATGAGGGTCTTCATATTGTCCTAGAGCTCCACGCCCAGATGCTTCGCGACAGCGAAGATGTCCTTGTCGCCCCGTCCGCACATATTCAGCACGACATCGCCGCCCTTGCCCACTTCTTTCGCGATCTCGCCGACGCGGGCGAGGGCGTGGCTTGGCTCCAGGGCGGGGATGATCCCTTCCAGCTTCGAGCACAGCTGGAAGGCTTCCAGGGCTTCCTGGTCGGTGGCGGCGCGGTACTCGGCGCGGCCGATGTCCTTGAGCCAGGCGTGCTCGGGCCCGATGCCGGGATAGTCGAGGCCGGCCGAGATCGAATGGCCTTCCAGGATCTGGCCGTCGTCATCCTGCAGCAGATAGGTGCGGTTGCCGTGCAGTACGCCCGGGCGGCCGCCCTGGATGGAGGCGGCATGGTCCGGACCGTCCAGCCCGCGCCCGGCCGCCTCGACGCCGATCAGGCGCACGCCGGCGTCCTCGATGAAGGGATAGAACAGGCCGATGGCGTTGGAGCCGCCGCCGATGGCGGCCACGCAGGCGTCCGGCAGTTTTTCCTTGCGGGCCAGCATGGAGGCCCGGGCCTCGCGGCCGATGACCGACTGGAAATCGCGCACCATGGCCGGATAGGGGTGCGGCCCGGCGGCGGTGCCGATCAGATAATAGGTGTCCTCGACGTTGGTGACCCAGTCGCGCATCGCCTCGTTCATGGCGTCCTTCAGCGTGCCGCGGCCCGAGGTGACCGGGATCACCTCCGCGCCCAGCAGCTTCATGCGGAAGACGTTGGGCGACTGACGCTCCACGTCGGTCGCGCCCATGTAGACGATGCATTTCAGGCCGAAGCGGGCGCAGACGGTGGCGGTGGCCACACCGTGCTGGCCGGCGCCGGTCTCGGCGATGATGCGGGTCTTGCCCATGCGCATGGCCAGCAGGATCTGGCCCATGCAGTTGTTCACCTTGTGGGCGCCGGTGTGGTTCAGCTCGTCGCGCTTGAACCAGATGTCGGCCCCGCCGTGGTGTTCGGTCAGGCGTTCGGCGAAATACATCGGGCTGGGCCGGCCGACATAGTCGGTCAGGAAGCCGTCCAGCTCCGCCTGGAACGAGGGGTCCGCCTTGGCGGCCTCGTAGGCGTCGTTCAGCTCATGAATGAGCGGCATCAGGGTCTCGGCCACGAACCGTCCGCCATAGGGGCCGAACCGGCCCTCCGCGTCGGGGAAGCTGTAGCTGTTGGGCAGGATGGCGTTCACGGGCGTACTCGCGGGGAGGTCAGGCGGTCCGGGCGGCCTGAAGGAAGGCTGCAATCAGGGCCGGGTCCTTAACACCCGGGGCGCTTTCCACGCCAGAGGACACGTCCACCAGGGGAGCGCCGGAAATCCGCACGGCTTCGGCGACGTTGTCGGGATTCAGCCCGCCCGCGACGAACCACGGATGCCGAAAGGCCCGATCGGCCAGCAGGGTCCAGTCGAACCGGGCTCCGACTCCGCCCGGCAGGTCAGACCCTTCCGGCGGTTTGGCGTCGAACATCAGGTGATCCGCGAACGGCTCCCAGGCGACGGCTTCGTCGAAATCCTCATGCACGCGGATCGGCAGGGCCCTGATGATCCCCGCTCCGGTCAGGGTTCGGACCTGTTCGGCGCGGGCCGGGGTCTCGGACCCGTGCAACTGGATCAGGTCCGGCTTCAGGATCAGGGCGATCTCGGTCAGCAGGGCGTCGTCGGCGTCGACCGTGACCGCCACGATGGCGGCCCGATTCCGCGCGCGCTCGAACAGGGTGGCGGCGTGCAGAGGGGCGATATGGCGCGGACTCTTCGGGAACACGACCGCGCCGACGAAGGCCGCGCCGCCGGCCAGGGCCGCGTCCAGCGTGTCAGGCGTCGTCAGTCCGCAGATCTTGGCCCGGGTCATGCCCGGCAGGTGCGCCCGCCGTCCGTCGGGGTCAAGGCCGGTACAGGTCGGCGTCCGGATCGCCACCGCCGCGTATCGCCGCCGACACGATCTGGCTGGCGATGACGGAATAGGTGATGCCGTTGCCGCCGAAACCCATGACCGCCCAGGCGTGGTCCATGTCCGGTACGGGGGCGATAGACGGCAGACCGGTCGCGCTTTCTCCAAACGCTCCGGCCCAGCTGTAGTCGATCTCGAATTCGAGGGTCGGCAGCAGCCGCTTCAGCTTGGCCGTTATCGTCGCGCATTTGCGTTTCAGCCTGGCCTTGTCGGCGTGGGCCACGGGCGAGGGCTCATCCTCGCCGCCGACGATCAGCCGCCCGTCGCCGCCCATGCGGAAATAGAGGTACGGATCGGACGCCTCCCAGACCAGGGTGTCGCGCAGCCAGGCAGGACAGCGCTGGCGCGGCTTGGACGCCATGGCCCAGGTCGAGATCACTTTCGCGCCTGGCGTCGGAACGCCCTTGGGAAACTCGTAGCCGCAGCAGAAGATGACCGTCTTCGCCCGCACCGCATGGCCCGCGTCGGTCAGAAGGGTGACGCCGTCGGGGTCGCTGACGGCCTCTAGCACCTCAACGGGCGAATACACCTTCGCCCCCGCTGTCTCCGCCCGGCGCAGCAGACCCGCCGCCAGCCGGGCGGGATCGCCGCTGGCCGAGCCTTGACTGACGATGGCGCCGGTCCGTTCGATCCCGAACCGTTCGCGCAGCCCAGCCGGTCCGACAAAGTCGCTTTCCAGACCGATCGCGGCGCGGGCGTCCGCCTCCGCCGCCAGGGCGCGATGGCCGTACTCATCGCCGGCCAGATAGAGGGTCGCCTTGTCCTTCAGCCCGCAGCGGATTCGTTCCTCGGCCACGATCCGCTTCAGATCATCGACGGCAGACCGCGAGCGCAGATAGGCCCGCCTCGCCTTCGCCCCGCCTATGCGGTCCCCCAGCGCCGTCAGCGGCAGGTCGATCTCCCATTGCAGCAGGGCGGTGGAGGCCACGGTCGAGCCCATCAGCGGCGGCCGCCGATCCAGCACGGCGACGGAGTGATCGTGGCTCAGTTCGTGCGCCATGAAGGCCCCGCTGATCCCCGCGCCGACGATCGCGACGTCCACCGCGACAGCCGCCGCCAGTGGGCGGATCGGCACGCCCAGCCCTGGACTGTCCGCCCACAGGGATCGGCCGGTCCTGAGATCGCGTTTGAGAGTCGCCCCGGTCATGCCGTCTCCGCAGAAGCGGAGCCTTAGCGGACGAGGGCCCTGCCGGTTCCGCTCAGTCGCCGGGCCCGGCGAAGATCGAGTCGATCTCGTTTGATGTCAGCAGCCGCCATTCGCCCGGCGCGAGGTCGTCGGGCAGGCCCAGGCCGCCCAGCCGCTCGCGATGCAGGGCCTCAACGTGATTGCCCACGGCGGCGAACATCCGGCGGACCATGTGATAGCGGCCCTCGGTCACCGAGACCCTCGCCTCGGTCGGAGAGATCACCTCCAGCCCGGCGGGTTTCAGCGGCCTGTCGTCGTTTTCAAGCAGCAGTTCGCCCGAGGCGAACAGGGCGGCTTCCGAGCCGTTCAGCGGGCGCGCCAGAGTCGCGCGATAGATCTTGGCGACGTTCTTCTTGGGGCTGATCACCCGGTGCAGCAGGTCGCCGTCGTCGGTCATCAGCAGCAGGCCCGATGTCTCCTTGTCCAGCCGTCCGATGGTCGAGATGGCCGGGTCGCGGCGGCGCCAGCGGTCGGGCAGGACGTCATAGACAAGCGCCCCGTCCTCCTTGTGCGAACAGGTCATGCCCAACGGCTTGTGCAGCAGGATGACGATGCCCTGCGGCGGGTCCAGCGGCTCGCCGTCGATCTCCATCCGGGTCGGCAGGTCGGGGGTGACGGGGATGCGTTTCGACACATCGGTGATGTCCACGCCGTCCAGCACGATGCCGCCGGCCTTGCCCATGCGCGCCATCTCGGTGCGCGAGCCGTAGCCCAGCGAGCCCAGAAGCTTGTCGACGCGCGAGGTCGGAATCTTCGCCACCTTACTTCACCGCCTCGAAGACCTTGTAGCCGCCGGCGTCAGCGGCCATGCGCACGCGCTTGAAAGCCTCGTTGATCTCGGCCTCGTAGGGGAGGTGGCGGTTGGCGACGAGCCACAGGACGCCGCCCTTCTTGAGCAGGGCCGCGGCCTGTCGGATGAAGGCCTGGCCCAGCCGCTTGTCCTCGGCGCCGCCGTCATGGAAAGGCGGGTTGGTGATGATGAAGTCGAGGTCGCCGACGGGCTCCAGCGTCCGCACGTCGGTCTGTTCGAAGGCAGCCCGGGGGTCGGTGATATTCTTTCGCGCGGCTTCGATGGCCCGGCGATCAAGATCGATCATCCTCAGGGAGGTGACCTTCGGCCATTGGCCGTCGGCCAGAACGACCGCTCCGAGAACGCCAATGCCGCAACCGAGGTCGGCTCCAGCCCCCTTCAGCGGCGAGTCGACGCCCTGATAGAGAAGGGTCGTTTCGATCAGCAGGCGGCTGCCCGGGTCGATGCGGTTCCAGGCGAAGACGCCAGGCTGAGACCAGAACCCACCCAAGCCATTGGCCTGGGACATGGCGCGCGGCGCGCCCTCTTCGATGGCCGCGTCCAGACCGGTCAGGCCTTCGCTCTTGAGGACCACGCAGCGGCGGTGGTGGGCCTTGGAGCTCTCGCCGACCTCGGCGCCGAAGGCTTCCAGCTCCTTCTTCAGCCGCGAGCCGCCCTTGTCCTTGAGGGCCATGACGTCCAGCCGTCCGCCCGGCTTCAGGGCGCGCAGGGCCAGGGCCAGGGTGTAGCGGCGCTCGAGCACGCCCGGCGGGGCATAGATCATGATGCTGTCGGCCGAGCCTTCCGGCACGGTTTCGAGCGGCGTCGCGCCGGGGATCAGGGGCGAGGTCTGTGTCGCCGCGCCCGGCGGATCGAACACCACCGGGGGGCGGCCATAGAGAAGCGTCGTCATCCGGCTCCTCTAGCGGAGCGCGAGGCCCGGTGACACCCCGGAACAAATCCGGCACAACGCCGCCATGCTCCCCGACTCAGTCTCCGCCCCGCCCGCGCCGACCCTGGCCGACGCGCGCGCGACGCTGGAGCGCGTTTGGGGCCACGGCGACTTCCGCGGCATGCAGGCCGAGGTGGTCGAGGAAATCCTCGCCGGGCGGGACGTGCTGGCGGTGCTGCCGACCGGCGGAGGCAAGTCGGTCTGCTATCAGATCCCCGCCATGCTGCGCCCCGGCCTAGGCCTGGTGGTGTCGCCCCTGATCGCCCTGATGACGGATCAGGTCGAGGCGCTGAAGCAGCAGGGCGTCTCGGCGGCGAGACTGGATTCCGGCGTCTCCATGGACGACCGTTCGGCCATCTGGCGCGCGGCGCGCGCGGGGGAGCTGGACCTGCTCTATGTCTCGCCTGAGGGACTGGCGCAGCCCCATTTGATCGATCGCCTGCACGACCTGCCGCTGAGCCTGATCGCGATTGATGAGGCGCACTGTGTCTCGCAATGGGGACATGACTTCCGGCCGGATTACCGAACGCTGGGCCGGCTGGCCGAGCTGTTCCCCGGCGTGCCGCGCATCGCCGTGACCGCCACCGCCGACGCCCGCACGCGCGAGGACATCGTCCGCTCCCTGCGGCTGGACGGCGCCAAGGTGGTGGTCGACAGCTTCGCCCGCCCGAACCTGCAGCTGTCAGCGATCCGCAAGGAGAACGGCTCGCGCGCCAAGACCGACGCGGCGGTGATCGATCTGGTGCGTCAGCGGCGCGGAAAGTCCGGAGTGGTCTACTGCGGCAGCCGTGACGGCTGCGAGCGGGTGGCCCAGGCCCTGCGCGACGCCGGAACCAACGCCATCGCCTATCACGCCGGTATGGACGCCCGGGACCGCGACAAGCGGCTGGAGCGTTTCCTGGCCGAGGACGGGGCGGTGATGGTGGCGACCATCGCCTTCGGCATGGGGGTCGACAAGGCCGACGTGCGCTTCGTCATCCACGCCGATCCGCCCGGTTCGCTGGAGGCCTATTGGCAGGAGATCGGGCGGGGGGGACGCGACGGCGAACCGGCCGAGGGCATCACCCTGTACGGCCCGTCCGACATCGCCTGGACGCTGAAACGTCTCGACGGCCGTCCCATGGTCGAAGAGGTCAAGGCGGTTCAGGTGCGCAAGGCGCGCCAGTTGTTCGCCATGCTGGACGGCGCCACCTGCCGCCCCCAGACCGTGCGTCGCTATTTCGGCGAGACCGGCGCGGACCGCTGCGGCGTTTGCGACATCTGCCAGGATCCGCCCGCCCTGTTCGACGCCACCGTGCCCGCCCAGAAGGCGCTGGCGGCGGTGCAGCGGCTGGGCGAGCGCTTCGGCAAGACCCGGATCATCGACCACCTGCTGGGCAAGACCAAGGACGTCCAACCCTGGGAGACCGCGCTGTCGACCTGGGGTATCGGCGCCGACATCGCCTCCCACACCCTGCGCGACGTCATCGACCACCTGATGTTCGAGGGTCTGCTGGTCGAGGATCCCAACGACGGCAAGCCGCTGGTCCGGCTGGGCGATCCCGAGGCCGTGCGCGGCGTCTATCGCGGCGAGCGGGTCATTGAGGTGCGGTTGACGCCGGCCCGTGTCTCGGCCCCGCGCGAACGGGTGCGAAACGGCCGCAACGCCGCCCTGGAAACCATGGACGCCGACGTCCGCGCCCGCTTCGAGGTGCTGCGCAACTGGCGCCGCGAGCGCGCCGCCGAGCAGCGCGTGCCGCCCTATGTCATCTTCCAGGACAAGACCCTGCTGGAGATCGCCATCGCGGAGCCGGGGGACCTGGAGATGCTGGGCCATATCTCCGGCGTCGGCCAGACCAAGCTGGACCGTTATGGCAAGGGCGTTCTGGCGGCGCTGGCCGCTTCGGCCTAGTCCGCGAAGTCAGCCCCAGGGGCCTCGACGCGAGGTACCCGTGATGGGGACGGAGGTCGTCAGCGGACGCGCCGGCGCGGGCTCGGGCGTGACCGGCCGCGGCGCGGGCGGGCGGCCCATCTTCATCGCCAGGTCCATCAGGGCGCGGACGCGGTTGCCGGTGGCCGGGTGGGTCGAGAACAGGTTGTCGGCGCCCCGGCCCGCCAGCGGATTGATGATGAACAGCTGGCCGGAGGCCGGATTGCGCTCGGCGGTCGGGTTGTGGATGCGCTTGGCGTAGGCCTCGATCTTCTGCAGGGCGGAGGCGAGGGCGTTCGGGTCGCCGGCGATCTCGGCGCCGACGCGGTCGGCCTCGTACTCGCGCGACCGGCTGATGGCCATCTGCACCAGGCCCGCGGCCATGGGGGCGAGGATCATCAGGGCCAGGGTCCCGATGATGCCGCCGGGCCGCTCGCGGTCGTCGCCGCCGCCGAAGAACAGGGCGAAATTGGCCAGCGCCGCTATGGCCCCGGCGATGGTGGCGGTGACCGTCATGGTCAGGGTGTCGCGGTTCTTCACATGCGCCAGTTCGTGCGCCATCACGCCCCGGATCTCCTCGCGGGTCAGCATGTCCAGCAGGCCGGTGGTGGCGCAGACGGCGGCGTTCTGCGGATTGCGGCCGGTGGCGAAGGCGTTGGGCTGGTCATTGGGGATGATGGCGATCATCGGCCGCGGCAGGCCGGCGTCCCGCGCCATCTGCAGGGTGTCGGCGACGTAGGTCCGCACCACGGCGTTGGGATGGTTCTCGTCGACCGGCTGGGCCCGGTACATCTTCAGAACGATCTTGTCGGCGTTCCAGTAGCTGAACAGATTCATCCCGCCGGCCACGACCAGCGCGATCAGCATGCCGAGCGCGCCGCCGATCAGATAGCCGAGGCCCATGAACAGGGCGGTCAGCGCGGCGAGCAGGGCGAAGGTCTTGAGGTGGTTCATCTGAACTCGAACAGGGGCGCGCACTGGCGCCGTTGGGGGACGCTTCCAATTTGCGAATTGCAACGCGATGGCTCAAGGCGAGGACGCTGTGACCGATCATCCCACCCCCGAGACCGAACCCGCCCCCGTTTTCAACACGGATGTCCCGCACGCCACGCCTGAGCGGCCCTTGAGCGACGCCGCGCGCCGCGCCCTGCTGGAGGCGGCGGATCGTCGCGCCGCCTCGGAACAGGCCGCGCTGGAGGTTGAACACGGCGGTCCGCGCGGTCCTGAACCCACCCGCTACGGCGATTGGGAGAAGAAGGGCATCGCCGTCGATTTCTGACGGCGAACGAAACCCGCCGAACAGCGTTAACCCTGACGTTCAGGAGACGCCGTCCATGATCCGCCTTCTCGCCGCCTCAGCGGGTCTCGTCGTCCTCGCCTGCGCGGGCGCCGCGACGGCCCAGACCTATGCGCCGTCCTGGGGCCAGCCGGTCTATCTCGACAGTTGGGGACGCCCGGTCGGCGGAACGCCCCTGTCCGAGATCGAAACCCGGTCCTACGTCGAAACCGGTCGCTGGGCGGACGGGTCTCACGAGCGTCCGTACGTCTATGCGCCCGGCCGCGCGACCGGATACGGTCATGGCTATGGCGCGAGCCGTTACCGCCGGTACGGCTATGAAGGGCGCGGGTACGACCGCCGTCCGTACCAAGGCTACCGCGACGACTGGGGCTACAACGACGACCGCGCCCGGCCGGGGGGACAGGGCTACGTCGATCATTACGGCCGATCCCGCGATCGGGGCCCGGACGTGTATGTCTACGACCGCTGAGCGACGGACAGGGTTAATTTCCGTCCTCTGAGGGGAAAGCGTGGCCCGACGCTCCCCCTGCCGGTGCAAGCTCGCGCGGCGTCTGGCCGAGAGGCGCAATAGCGGCTCCTGAAACGGAGTCCGTGACATGCGCATGCTCACCGCCGCGGCCGGAGCCGCACTTCTGATCCTCGCCGCCTCGCCCGCCTTCGCCGGCGATCCGCGCGGCGGCGGCCACCAGCCCCGACCGCCCGCGCCCTGCTGCCACGGCGGCGGTGGCGGGCCGCGTCCGCCGGTGCACGGCGGGGGGAACACGAACGTCAATGTAAACGTCAACGCCTCCGCGCGGGCCGAGGCCTACGCTTCGGCGGGCGCGCGCGGCTATCTGAACGCCCGCACCTATGACATGGGCGGACCCCGCGGCGGTTACGGCGGCGGCACGGTCTATGTCGGCGGCGGCTATGGCGGAGACGCCGGCTACTACGCCGGCGGTCCGGCGGTCTACGACGAGCGCGTGCTGGAGGGCCGCGCCTGTCCCTCGGCGCCGTTCGGCTATGTGGTCACCGGCTTCGGCCGCGATGACATGCGGCCCTCGCGCTGCGGCTACCGCTATGACGACCGCTACGACCGGGGCGGCCGCTACGGCTACAGCGAGCGTCACGACCGCTACGACGGCTATTCCGAGAGCCGCTACGAGGTCCGCGAAAGCTACAGCGACTACGAGGCTTACGAAGAGGGCTATATCCGCGACGACGGTCGCCGCTACGAGGATCGGCGCGCCTGCGACTGCGACCGGGGGCCGGCACCCTATCCGCCCGTCTATCTGCCGGAGCCGCCGCGCTATGAGCCGCCGCATCGCGTCGCACCGCCGCCGCCTCGCACTCGCCGGCCCGAGCCGCCACGCCGCCAGACGCCGCGGCAGGAATACCGCCAGGAGCCCGGCGAGCGGGGCTAGCCTCTAGCGGCCCACGCCGGCGATCGATTCGACGATGGCGGAGGCCGCCAGCAGCGGGTTTTCAGCCCCAACCACCGGACGGGCCACGACCAGATGGGTCGCGCCGGCCTCCAGCGCCGCGCGGGGCGTTGCCACGCGCTGCTGGTCGCCCTTGTCCGCGCCCTCGGGACGGACGCCCGGGGTGACGATCAGGAAGTCGGGACGGCCGGCGGCGACGGCGATCTCGCGCACCCGGGAGGCTTCCAGCGGACTGGAGACGACGCCGTCGACGCCGCAGTCCAGCGCCTGACGCACCCGCCGCTCGACCAGGGCGGCGGCGTCGAAGCCGTAGCCGATCTCGGCCAGGTCGGCGTCCGACAGGCTGGTCATGACCGTGACGGCCAGCAGTTTGGTCCCTGATCCGGCGGCGTCGCGGCCCTTGACCGCGCCCTTCATGACCTGCGGCTCGGCGTGGACGGTCAGCAGGTCGCAGCCGCCCTCGGCCACGGCGCGGGCGGCGCCCTCCACCTGGGCGCCGATGTCGTGCAGCTTCCAATCCTGGAAGACCATCTTTCCGGCGGTTCTCAGCTCATGCGCGAAGGCCACGCCGCCGGGGCGGGCCAGCAGAGTCAGGCCGACCTTGTACGAGGTGATCGTCGCGCCCAGCCGCTCGACCATGGCGCGGGCGGCGTCCAGGGAGGGCAGGTCCAGGCCGACGATCAGGCGCGGGTCGCTGAGCACGGGCGTCATGGGTCGATCTCCTTTGCCGCCGGGGGTGGACGCGCGGACGTGCGTCGGCCCTTATGGCGGCTGGGTGAATTGGGGGTGAGGTCAGGTCATGGACGCGGTCGAACTGGGGGTCAACCTGTTCGTGACGCTGTTCGCGCTGCTGGATCCGGTGGGAAACCTGCCGATCTTCGCGGCGGCGACAGCGGGCGCGACGCTGCGTCAGCGGGTGTCGGTCTCGTTCCTGATCTGCGTTTTCGCCGCGCTCTTCCTGGGGTTCTTCTTCTTCACCGGCCTAGGCCTGCTGCAGTTCTTCGGCATCTCGCTGGCGGCCTTCCGCATCGCGGGCGGCATCCTGTTGCTGCTGCTGGGCCTGGACATGGCGCGCGAGGACTTCCTCGCCACCTTCGCCGACAAGGATGCGGCCAATGACCTGAAGGACGTGCGCGGCTACGCCAAGCGGCGCTTCCAGCGGCTGGTCGTGCCCTTCGCCATTCCGCTGATGATCGGGCCCGGCGCGATCTCGGCCATCATCATCCAGGCCGGTGAAGCCACCAAGATCGGCCCGGCCGGCACCGCCGCCTCACTGGCCGCGATCACCGGCGCCTGCGTGGTCTCGTTCATCTGCTTCGCCCTGACCGGCCCGATCAGCCGGATCCTCGGCGAGGTCGGCCTGGCCATCGTGGTGCGGGTGCTTGGTCTGATCCTGTGCGCCCTGGCGATCCAGTTCATCCTGATGGGGCTGGGCGAAGCCTTGCCAGGCATCATCAGCACCGGCGTGACCATCCCCTATCCCTCCGGCGGACACTGAGACGGAGGGCGCGATGGACGGATCGTCGGGAGTACGGGTGTTCCATGGCCCGGAATCGCAACGGCTGGACGCCTTCGTCGATGCGGCTTTCGCCTTCGCCGTCTCCCTGCTGATCATCGGCGGGACCGAGCCGCTGCGATCCTTCACCGACCTGGCCGCGGCGCTGACCCGGATTCCGGCCTTCGTCTTCGGCTTCGCCCTGATCGCCCTGTTCTGGACGGCGCACCGGACGTGGTCGGCCCTGACGCCGGTGCGTACGGGCTGGACCACCTTCCTCAGCCTCGCGGTGGTGTTCGCGGTGCTGGTCTTTGTCTTCCCGCTGCGTCTGCTGGCCGAGACGGCGACGCACTATGTTTCCGGCGGGGTGTTGCCGGGCGCGCGGCTGATGTCGAGCCTGGCCGATCTGCGCTGGACCTATGTCATCTACGGCCTGGCCTTCGCCCTGCTGTCGGGGCTGAACGCCGGCCTGTTCGCCCAGGCCGCCAGGGCCCTTCGCGGCGGGGACGCCGTTACGCACCGCAAGGGCGTGCAGTGGGCGACGACCTGGACCATTTCGGCCGCGACCGGACTGATCTCTGCCCTGATCGCGGCGACGCCCCTGCTGAAGGCCGCGCCCTGGCTGCCGGGCGTGGCCTACAACCTCATCCCTGTGGGGGTGGTCGCCGTGACCTGGCGGAATCGCCGACCCTAAAGGCCCAGCGCGGTGCGGATGTCGCGCCAGTCGATGTACTTGAAGTTCTGGTTGCCGACGTCGTTCACGTCGTCCTGCACCACGACCACGCCCTCGGGGAAGCGGTCGCCGACCCGGCCGCCCAAGGCGTCCAGGCCGTCGGTGCCGGTCACGCCGTCGATGGCGCCGCTCGCCACAACGAAGCGCCCCTTGTACTCGGGCGCGGCGCCGTCGATGCGCCAGACCGGGAAGGTCGAGTCGCCCTGGCTGGAGCCGATCAGGTAGCGGGCCGCGCCGTCGGCGATGATCGTCAGGCCTTCCGCGTCGGCGACCAGCACGCCCGGGGCGATCGGTTGCACCAGCGTCCGGGCCGCGCCCGAGGCCGGGTCGAGGCCGTAGCGCCAGACGCCGACGTTCTCTTCCGCGATGTAGAGGGCGCCGGTGGCCTCATCGGCGGCGCAACCTTCCGAGATGCTGCCGATTTCGGCGCTGCGGACCAGACGGGCGGCCGGCCGACCGTCGGCGCCGACGGTCAGCACGAACTGGCGTAACTCACCCTCGTGACCGACCAGGATGGCGTGCAGTTCGGCGCCGCGACGGGCGAAGCAGAAGCCGTAGGGCTCGACCACATCGGTGGCGACATTGCCCCAGTGACGGACGCCGTTGTCGCCGGTCGCCGCCGGATCGAACAGGTACAGGGCGATGCCGGTCTTGCCCGGGGTGCGGTCGCTGGCGCCGAACACCACCTGCGGACGGCCGCCCATGCTCAGACCTTCGGCCACGTCGACATTGTTCAGCAGGCCTTCCGGCAGGAACTGCAGGATCGCGCCGTCCAGGCCGTAGATGTACAGGCCGGCCTTCTTGTCGGTGCCGGCCACGAAGCCGTCCACCACGGCGCCCTTGATATGGACCGGCGTGGCCGAGGCCCAGACCGCGGGATCGTCGGCGGCGTCCTGGCCCGGCAGGCCGACAGGCGGGGTCTCGAGCACGGCGTGAACGGGCGAGCCTTGACCCACGACGCCTTCGCCCTCGCCCTGGTAGTCGACTTCGCGGGTCGCGCAGGCGGCGAGAAGGGCCGCGGCGGCGACGGTGACGATCAGGGTCCGGACAGTCATTGTATGCGCCCCTCCAAGGCTTGAACGGGCGCGCTGGACCACGCGCCGTGTGTTGTGGTCAAGCCAAGGCACGATGACGGTCCGGCGTCATCTTCATGACGATCCATCTGTGCAGTGACTGATCGTCACAGCGCCGTCCGCAAATCGCCAAGCGTCGTTCGCGAAATCGTCGCGCCTGCGTCGTCGGCACGGCCTAGCTGGCGCACCCAGAGCTGGCGGCCGGGGGGTCGACCGGACGCATCGGGATGCTTCAAATGAAAATCGGACTTCTGCTCGGCGCCGCCGTCGCGCCGCTCGCCTTCGCCCTGGCCAGCCCGGCCCTGGCCCAGAACGCTCAAAATGTTCCGACGACCGCCCTCGACGAAGTCATCGTCACCGGCGAGCCGGTCATGCGCAACCGCACCGACGACGTGGTTCCGACCCTGTCGTACGACCTCGAGTATTTCCAGCGCTTCGAGCCGCTGACCGTCGGCGACGCCCTGAAGCGCGTGCCTTCGGTGACCTTCCTGTCGGACATCCTCGAAGCTGACGGCGTGCGCCTGCGCGGCCTGGATCCCGGCTATACCCAGATCCTGATCAACGGCGAGCAGGTGCCCGGCGCCGGCGTTGACCGGTCCTTCTTCGTGGACCGTATCCCGGCCGAACTGATCGAGCGGGTCGAGGTTGTGCGCTCGTCGTCGGCGAACCGCTCCGGCGACGCCGTCTCCGGCGCCATCAACATCGTCCTGCGTGACGCTCTCGCCCTGGACGGCGGCTACGTCCGCGCCGGTGGCATCATGTTCCCGGACGATGAGATCGGCGGCACGTTCGGCGCCGTCTGGGGCGGTCAGGTCGGACCGGGCCGGCTGCTGGTCGGCGGGAGCCTCCAGGACCGCCGCAACCCGAAGAACAAGTATAGCGAGCGTTTCGACCGGCCGGGCGGCACGCTGCTGAACACCGAGGTCCAGACCGACGTCCGCAGCGGCACCGACTACTCCTTCAACGCGGCCTATGAGGTTGAGGTCGGCGGCGGCACGCTGGACCTGTCGGGCGTCTTCGTCCGCACCGAGCGCCTGCAGGACGAGGATTCGCTCGAGTACCAGTTCGGTCTCGAGAACAACGCCAACCTGCTGACGGTCAACGACAACGACGTTGACATCGAGACCGACAACCTGAGCCTGCGCGCCCGCTACGAGCGCGAGATGTTCGGCGGCGAGACCCGTTTCAAGCTGGGCTACGCCAGCTTCAACGACGAGCAGATGGAGTTCGAGAACGAGTCCGAATACCTGCGCGACGCCAACCCGTTCCCGGAAGAGGATCGCTTCACGGCTGATCTGGAATACCGCGACCTGCAGGACGAAGAAGTCTCGGCGGCGATCGAACACACCCGCGAGCTCGGCAACGGTGTCGAGCTGGAGTTCGGCCTCCAGGGCGTCCAGAAGGATCGTGATTCGAACACCCGCACGGCTACCCGGGTCCGCTTCACCATCCCGAACGCCCCGGCCCCGCGCCCGGTCCAGCCGCCGTTCGTCTTCACCACCGGCACCTACGCCATCGAAGAGACCCGGATCGACCCCTACGTCATGTTCTCGGGCGAGAGCGGCGCGCTGAAGTGGGAAGCCGGTCTGCGTTACGAGACGACCGACACCACCATCGCCGGCATCGAGAACGACTATGCCGAGCTGCTGCCCTCGGCCAGCCTGCGCTACCGCCTGTCGGACACCGATCGCCTGACCTTGTCGGTCGCGCGCACCGTCCGCCGTCCCGACTTCGACGATCTGGCTCCCGTCACGCTCGAGGAAGAGCGCGGCGACAACGATTTCCGCGGCAATCCCTACCTCAAGCCCGAACTGGCCTGGGGTATCGATGCGGGCTTCGAGCGTCGTCTGGGCCGCCGCGGCGTCTTCGGGATCAACGTCTTCTACCGGGACATCACGGACCTGATCGAGGACGTCAATACGGGTGAAGCGGGCAGCGGCGACAACCCCGCTACGCCCACCGTCATCGAAGCCTTCATCGAGTCCATCGACAACGTTGGCGACGGTCAGGTCTATGGTGTCGAGTTCGACCTCTCCACGCCGCTGGACTTCATCGGCATGGAGAACACCGGGGTGTTCCTGAACGCCTCGTGGCTGGACAGCACGGTCGAGGACGGTCTCGGCGAGCGCCGCTTCAACGACCAGTCGGACTATGTGGTGAACGTCGGCTTCACCCACGACATCCCGACCTGGGGCGCGGCCTTCGGCGCCACCTACCGCAAGCAGGGCGACGCATTCGGCCGGGTCTATGCCGAGGAGGTCAAGACCTCCTACGGCGCCGACCTGGAGGTCTTCCTCGAGAAGCGCGTGTTCGCCAACACCGTCGTCCGCCTGACCGGTTCGAACCTGCTGGACAGCTCCAAGGACGAGGTGTTCGACAAGTTCGGCGACCGGGCGGACCAGATCAGCCGCAGCTATGACGAGTACGAGCTGGAAACCGAAAGCGCCGGCCCGGTTTACCAGCTGGTCATGCGCGTCGCCTTCTAACGCCTGTCCGAAGACGAAACAGAGGGGGCCGGGCGGTGACGCCCGGCCCCTTTCTGCTTGTCCGGCTCAATGGTTAACGGCCAAGCTGGACCGCTTCGAAATCAAGGGCTAGGTCGCCTTGGGGGCGAAAGGCGGTCGTTGCGGTTCGCCGTTTGCAAGGTGTCTCCCGAACAGGCGCGCGCCGCGCCAGAACGGGACAGTCAGGTCGAATGTTTCTCGAAGGCCAGATCAACTGGATGTGGGTGCTGGGCGCCGTCGCCGTCGTCGGCTGGCTCGTGGGGCTGGTCGCCTTGTGGTTCGCGATGGCCAACCGGTCGCGGCACGTGGACGCCTCGGGCCAGCTGGATCTGGTTCAGCGCGTGGCCGAGGATTCGCAGAAGCGTCTGTTCGAGACTCTCAACGCCATCCCGGTGGCGCTGGTCGAGACCGACAAGCAGGGCAAGTTCGTCTTCGCCAACCGCGCCGCCCATCAGCTGCTGGGCCGCCGCGACGCCGAACTGATCGGCCTGCGCTTCCACTCGGCCACCTGGGGCATCACCTTCCCGGACGGACGTCCGGTGCCGCCGGACCTGCTGCCCAGTGCGCGCGCCCTGCGCGGCCAGACGGTCAAGGGCTTCCACCACCTGATCTCCAACCCCGCCACCCGAAAGAAGATGCTGGTCTCGGTCACGGCCATGCCGATCGAGAACGAGCTGGGCCAGATCACCGGCTCGACCGCCGCCATTGTCGAGACCGAGGGCCTGCAGACCCCCGAGATTCTCGCGCCGGAACCCGTACAGATCGTCGGCGACGACCTGACCCGGCGGGTGTTCGACGCCGCCTCCAGCGCCCTGGTGGTGGTTGCCGCCAACGGCCTGGTGCGTGAAGCCAACCGCACGGCCTTGCTGGTGCTGGGCCGCGACGCCGCCGAGGGGGATTTCGCCGACGCCTTCCTGGCCGAGGACGAGCGTGTCGAGGGGCGTCAGGCCCTGCGCGCCGCCCTGTCCGCCCCGGCGGGCGAGGCCGAGGCCTTCGTCTCGCGCAGCGGCGCGCCGGAGGGCATCCGCTGGTCCATGCTGCCGCTGACCGACGCCGAGGGCCGGGTCGACGCCCTGCTGCTGGCCGGCGAGCGCGCCGATCCCGTGGTGGAGGAGGCGCCGGTCGAGGTCATCGAGGAGGCTCCGGTCGAAACCATCGCCTTCGGCCCGGCGTCTGAGCCCGAGGTCCCGGAGGTCTCCGAAGAGACCCTCGCCCTGCGGGAGGAGGCCGAGGCCGCCCGCCGTCAGGCCGAGGAGGCGCTCGCCGCCGCCGCCGCCGCGCGCGAGGAGGCCGATGCGGCCCGCGCCGCCGCCCGTCAGACGCGGGAAGAGGCTGAGCTCGAACTGCAGGGCGGACGCCGGATGGAAAGCGTCGGCCGGCTGACCGGCGGTCTGGCCCATGACTTCAACGCTCTGCTGGGCGTCATGACCGGCGCGCTGGATATGATGTTGCGCCAGGCCGACGATCCCGCCCGCGTGCGCAGGCTGGGGCAGGCGGCCCTCGCCGCCGGCCAGCGCGGCGAGCAGCTGACGCGGCGCCTGACCGCCTTCTCGCAAGGCGACGACGCCCCGGTGTTCCAGACGCTCGACGCGGGGGTCCTGCTGCGCGGCATGGAGACCCGGTTGCGGGCCATGGCCGGTCCGGAGATCGACCTGATGATCGAGGCGCCGTCCGAGGCCGCCCCGGCCCGGCTGGATCCCGTCGCCTTCGAGGGCGCGGTTCGCGCCCTGACCCAGAACGCCGTCGAGGCCGTGGGCTCCAAGGGCTCCGTCGCCGTGAGGCTGGAGGTCCTGATGGAAGGCGGCCTGCGGCTCGGCGTGCGTGACACCGGCCCCGGAATGGACCGCGAAACGGCCGCCCGCGCCGTCGAACCCTTCTTCACCACCCGCGAAGGCGCGGCTGGTCTGGGCCTGTCGCAAGCCTATGCCTTCGCGCGCCAGTCAGGCGGCGTGCTGTCGATCGATGAAGCGCCCGGCGGCGGGGCCGAGGTGTCCATCACCCTGCCGCAGCCGGTGGAGGAGGCGGAGCTCCAGCGCGCCTGACCCCGCTATCGACGTTATCCGTCCCGGGTGTAGGGTGGTTAACGACGAAGACGGAGCCCGGTCATGAAGTTTGCGCGCATCCTCATCGCGGTGGTCATCCTCGCCTATGCGGGTTGGCTGGCGTGGCCTCTTCTGTCGCCGATCATCGGCGGCGCCACCCCGGACATGGGCGCGATGCGAGCCGAGGCTGACGCCCTGACCGGCGGCGACCTGTTCGGCTTCATTCCCGGCTGGGCGTTGTGGGCCGGAGCCATCGTCCTCTACCTCATCGCCGCCCTGATGCTGGGGTCGGGCAACACCAAGGCCTCGGTGGCCTATTTCCTGGGCTTCATCGCCGACGCCGTGCTGCGGCTGGCCATGGACAGCGGAGGGTCGGACGCCAGCGCGCGCTCGGCGGGACCGACGACCATGGCGGCGGACAGCGGCCTGCCGGTCGATCCGGTCTGGCTGGTGCTGGGCGGCCTGTTCCTGCTGGGCGTGCTGGTCGTCATCCTGGCCCGTCGCCAGCGCAAGCGTCGCGTCGCGGGCCAGTTGGCCTTCTAGCGCCAAGGTATCGCTCCCATATACGAAGCGGCGGTTGACCCTCGCGGGGGCGGCGCTAGGTTCCGCGCGCCTTCCCGCGCCCAGACAAGCATCAGAGAGACCCCATGGCCGAAGCCGCATCCTATGACGTCGTCATCATCGGGGGCGGTCCCGGCGGCTACAACGCCGCCATCCGCGCCGGGCAGCTGGGGCTGAAGGTCGCCTGTATCGAGATGCGCGAGACGCTGGGCGGCACCTGCCTGAACGTCGGCTGCATGCCGTCCAAGGCGCTGCTGCACGCCTCGGAGCTGTTCGAGGTCGCGGGCAAGGAGTTCTCCACGCTCGGCATCGACGTCGGTACGCCCAAGGTCAACCTGCCGCAGATGATGAAGCAGAAGGCCGACAGCGTCGGCGCCCTGACCAAGGGCATCGAATTCCTGTTCAAGAAGAACAAGGCCGACTGGATCAAGGGCAAGGGCAAGATCACCGGTCCCGGAACGGTCGAGGTGACCGCCGCCGACGGGACCGTCACGACCCTGACCGCCAAGGACATCGTCATCGCTACGGGCTCCGAGCCCACGCCGCTGCCGGGCGTGGACTTCGTCGAGGGCAAGGTCATTGATTCCACCGGCGCCCTGTCGCTGCCGGCCGTGCCCAAGAAGCTGATCGTCGTCGGCGCCGGCGTCATCGGGCTGGAGCTCGGTTCGGTCTGGCGCCGTCTGGGCGCTGAAGTCGTTGTGGTCGAGTTCCTCGACAAGGTCGGCGCCGGCATGGACGCCGAGGTGGCCACCGCCTTCCAGCGCGGCCTGACCAAACAGGGCATGACCTTCAAGATGGGGACCAAGGTCACCTCGGCGAAGGTGGCCAAGGACGGCGTCGTCCTGACGCTGGAGCCCGCCGCCGGCGGAACCGCCGAGACCCTGACGGGTGACGTGGTTCTGGTCGCCATCGGGCGCCGTCCCTACACCGCCGGCCTGGGGCTGGAGACCGTGGGCATCGAGACCGACAAGCGCGGCTTCCTCGACAACGACCACCTGAAAGCCGGCAAGGATGGAATCTGGGTCATCGGCGACGTGACCCACGGCCCGATGCTGGCGCACAAGGCGGAAGAAGAAGCCGTCGCGGTGATCGAGTACATCGCCGGCAAGGCGGGCCACGTCGACTACGACCTGGTTCCCAGCGTCATCTACACCGGCCCGGAAGTGGCCTGGGTCGGCAAGACCGAGGAACAGCTCAAGACCGCGGGCGTCGACTTCAAGAAGGGCAAATTCCCCTTCAGCGCCAACAGCCGCGCCAAGATCAACCACGAGACCGAGGGCTTCGTGAAGGTGCTGGCCGATGCGAAGACCGACAAGGTGCTGGGCGTCCACATCTATGGTCCGCAGGCGGGCGAGATGATCGGCGAGGCCTGTATCGCCATGGCCTTCGGCGCCGCCTCGGAAGACATCGCCCGCACCTGCCACGCCCACCCGACCCGGTCGGAAGCGGTCAAACAGGCGGCGATGGGCGTCGACAACTGGACCATGCAGGCCTGATGTTCGAGACCCGAGGCGGCTGTGAAGGCGGCCCCGGTCCATCAGCCGGCGGCTAGCTCAGCAGCTCATCCTCGATGGTGCGTGTCGTCCGGCGGCGCAGGCCTTCGAAATCCACGGTGTTCGCGGGGAAGTCGATGGTGACCTCCCGGAACCGGCCGAGCAGGTCGGCGCCGACCAGCAGGGCCGGACGATCCGCCAGTTCCAGCGTCTCGAAACAGTGCAGGTCGGCGAACAGCAACGGCGTCGCGCCGAGGCGCGAGCGGCCCAGCCGGATATTGTCCACGCGGGCGAGGTCGGCGGACAGGGTCTGGCCCGTCACGCCGTAAAGCTGCAGGGGACGGGATCGGCCCAGACCGTCGGGGCGACGCGCGGCGACCGCCCGGCGAAGCGCATTGTTGCCGATCGAATATTGCGCGCCGCTGTCGATGAAGGTGGCGGTCGGCTGGCCCTCGACCAGGGTTGAGGTCAGGATCAGCTGGCCGAACCGGCCGCGCACCGTGTGACTCCCGGCCTGGCGGATCCGCGAGCCCGTCGCCATCCGGTCGCCGCCCATCAGCACGCGTATGCCGCGCGGGCTCAGGTAGACGGACTGTTGTTCGATATTGAAGCCCAGCCGGAACTCCCCCAGCACATCCAGACCCAGCAGGCCGTCGGCGCCCAGCTGTCCACGCGAAATGACGGGACATCGCAGGTTCCGGAAGCCGAGCCCGCTCAGCATGAGCCGATCCACCTGAACGCTCGCGGTCCGGGCCGCCGCGGTGATGCCGTGGACCATCAGCGGGGGCCGCGCCGGCAACGCCAGCTCCGCCGCGACGGTGTCGGCGACGGCGGTCGATCCGGCGCCCGTGTCGATCACGAAGTTGAAGGGGCCTCGGCCATTGATCATCACCGCGGCGGCGACCCGGGTGAACAGATTGGCCAGCACCGAGATGGGCGGCAGGGCATCGCCGGGCTGCTGTGGCGGCGGCGTCCTGTCCTGCGACCGGGCGAAGGCGGTCAGGCCGGGCGCCGCGGCGGCGACGCCGGCCACACCCAGGGCGGTGAGCAGGTCGCGGCGCGGGAGGGTCGGCGTGGGATATGAGGTCAGCGGCGTTCCCCCTTATCTTTTCTATTTTCCCGCACTCTAGGCGCCGTTCGCACGCCGTGGCGAGTCCGCGTTCTCTCAAGCCCTGGGGTGGGCCGCCGCATAGGCGTCGAGCAGGCGGGCGGCGTCGACGGCGGTGTATTTCTGGGTCGTCGACAGGCTGGCGTGGCCCAGCAACTGCTGGATCGAGCGCAGGTCGGCTCCGGCCCCCAGCAGGTGGGTCGCGAAGCTGTGGCGCAGCGCATGGGGCGTGGCGCTGGCGGGCAGGCCCAGACGGCCGCGCAGCCGCTGCATCGCCGCCTGCACCTGACGGGGCCCCAAAGGGCCGCCGCGCCGGGCGCGGAACAGGGCGTCCGACGGCTCCAACGGCCAGGGCTGCAGGGTCAGATAGGCGTCCACCGCCGCGCGCACGACGGGCAGCACCGGCGCCATCCGGGTCTTGTCGCCCTTGCCGGTGATGCGCAGGGTCTCGGGCAAGGGGACATCGGCCCGGATCAGGGACAACCCCTCCGAAATCCGCAGCCCGCAGCCGTACAGCAGGGTCAGGACGGCCCGGTCCCGGGCGGCCTCCCAGGGCGCGGCGTCCGGATCGGCCTCGGTCTCTTCCAGAAGGCCCCGCGCCTGGTCCTCGGTGACGGGCCGAGGCAGGGTGGGCTTCAGACGGGGGCCGCGCACGAGGGCCAGCTGCGGCGCGGGCGTATCCAGCCGCCGGTCGAGGAAGCCGTGGAAGGCGCGGATGGCCGACAGGGTCTGGCTGATCGAGCGGGCGTTCAGCGGATGATCCCCGCTTCGGCGCTCGGCCAGGTGGGCGCGGACCTCGGCCGCCGTGATCGCGCCCAGGTCCGCCAATCCTTGCGGCTCGCCCCGATGGCGTTCCAGGAAGGCCAGGTACAGCCGCCCGATATGGCCATAGGCTTCCAGCGTTCGGGGCGACAGCCGTCGCTCATGGGCCAGATGTTCCAGCCAGGCGGACAAGGCTTCGGAGGCGGTCAGCTGAGAATGGGCCATCGTTCGGCCGTGCGCTCGACCACCCGGGCGATGAAGGCCACCAGTTCGCAGCCCATATTGGGGGTGAAGCCGTCCTCTTCCGGCGAACCGAAGGCGCACAGGGCGTGACGACCCGGCGTCTCGGACCCCGGGAATTGCGGGGCCATGCGGATCAGGGCCACCGACCGGACCCCGTCCTCGGCCGCGCCGAACAGGCCCAGGCCATCGAAATTAGGGCCCAGCCAGGTCAGGCCATGGTCGCCGAGAAGGGCGTCGACGCCGCCGACTTCCAGCGCCTTCCAGCCGAACGGCACGCCGCCGGGCTTCTCCATGGCGATGGCGGCCCCCGTGAGGCCGAAGCGGCCTTGCGCCACCGCATCGAGCCGGCGGGCGAGGTCGGAGGGATTGCGGGCCTCCATCAGGTCCAGCGCCGCGACATGGGTCTGGGTCTGGGCGGCGAAATTGGCGCGGGCGACGGCCTCGATGCGCTTACGGGCGTCGGCCTCGCGCTCGGCGGCCTCTTCCAGCTTGGTCAGCGCGGCGCGGCCGAACTCGACCACATTGCGCCCATGCGGCTTCAGCCCGATCTCCTCGAGCAGCGAGCGGTCGTCCAGCAGGGTCTGGGGATGGGCCTGCAGCCAGGCGCGGATGTCCGGCCAGTGAGGCTCTTCAGGCTTCGCAGAGAGGTCGGGTGAAACGCTCACAAACCTCTCCTCGAGGCATCGTCTTACAGAATGGACTGTCCGGTCTTGCCCCAGTCCGCCAGGAAGGCATCAAGCCCCTTGTCGGTTAACGGGTGTTTGACCAGCGCCTTGAAAGTGTCCGCCGGCAGGGTCGCGGCGTCGGCGCCGGCGAGCGCGGCGGCCGAGACATGGTTCGGATTGCGCAGCGACGCGGCCAGAATCTCGGTCTCGAAGCCGTGGATGTCGTACAGGGTGCGGATCTCTTCCAGCAGCGCGATGCCGTCCGCGCCGTGGTCCTCCAGCCGGCCGACGAAGGGCGAGATGAAGGTCGCGCCGGCCTTGGCGGCCAGCATGGCCTGGGCGGCGGAGAAGCACAGGGTCACGTTGGTCTTGATCCCCTTGTCCGAGAAGGCCCGCGCGGCGCGCAGCCCGTCCCAGGTCAGCGGCAGCTTCACCACCACGTTCGGGGCGATGGCGGCAAGCTTGTCGCCTTCCTTGACCATGGTCTCGAAATCGGTCGCCACGGCCTCGGCGGAGATCGGCCCCTCGACCAGGGCGCAGATTTCAGCGATGACCTCGGCGATGTTGCGCCCGGACTTTGCGATCAGCGTGGGATTGGTGGTCACGCCGTCCACCATTCCGGTGGGCAGCAGGTCCTTGATGACGGCGACGTCGGCGGTGTCGAGGAAGAGTTTCATGGGCGGGCTTTTAGCGGAGAGGGGAGCGCGGTGAAAGTCGCATCCGTCCTGATTCCGCTGCCGGTGCCCGAGGCCTTCGACTACGAGATCCCTGACGGCGTCGAGGTGGCGCGGGGCGACCAGGTCGCCGTGCCGCTGGGGCCGCGCCTGATCCGGGGCATCGTGTCGGAAGCGCGTGAGACCACGGGGACCAACCGTCGGCTCAAGGCCATCGATCATGTTCTGGACGAGCCGCGCCTGCCCGAACGCACCGTGGACTTCGTCGAATGGGCAGCGCGCTGGACCCTGAGCGCGCCCGGCGAGATGGCGTCGGCGGCCCTGAAAGGCCTGCGCGCGCCGCGCCCCCGGCCCGAGCGGCGGGTGCGCCGCGCCGGCGACCGGTCGCCCGCCCGTCCCACTGCGGCGCGCACGGCGGTGCTGGAGGCGCTGGGCGAAAGGTCCGTGCCCGGCCCCGACCTGGCGCGTGCGGCGGGTGTCTCGTCCGGCGTGGTCAAAGGGCTGCTGGACGAGGGCGTGCTCGAGACGATCGAGATCGAGGCGATCGCCGCCTTCGACCCGCCCGACCCCGACCATGCGCCGGCGATCCTGAACCCGGACCAGGCCGCCGCCGCGAAGGCCGTGGCCGACGCCGTGACATCCGGGGGGTTCATCCCCTTTCTGCTGGACGGGGTCACGGGCTCGGGCAAGACGGAAGCTTATCTTGAGGCCGCCGCCCGCGCCCTGAAGGCCGACCCGGCGGCGCAGATCCTGATCCTGTTGCCTGAAATCGCCCTGACCCAGGCTCTGATCGAGCGCATCGGCGCCCGTTTCGGCGCCGCGCCCGCCGAGTGGCATTCCGGCGTCGCCCCGCCGCGCCGCCGCCAGGTCTGGGAGGCGGTGCAGGCGGGCCGGTGCAACATCGTGGTCGGGGCTCGCTCGGCCCTGTTCCTGCCCTACGTCAACCTGCGCTTGATCGTGGTCGATGAAGAGCACGACGGCTCGTTCAAGCAGGAGGAGGGGCTGGTCTATCACGGCCGCGACCTCGCGGTGGCCCGGGCGCGGATCGAGCGGGCGACGGTGGTGCTGGCCTCGGCCACGCCGTCGCTGGAGACCCTGTGGAACGCCCATCAGGGCCGCTATCGCTGGCTGAAGCTGGCCGCGCGACATGGGGCGGCGGTGCTGCCGGATGTCAGCCTGCTGGACCTGCGCGCCGCCCCGCCCGACCCTCAGACCTGGCTGTCCCAACCCTTACGAGAGGCCATCGGCGAGACCCTGGCCCGGGGGGAGCAGACCCTGCTGTTCCTCAACCGGCGCGGCTATGCCCCGGTGGTCCTGTGCCGCGTCTGCGGCCACCGTCTGACCGCGCCCGACACCGACAGCTGGCTGGTCGAGCACCGCTACACCGGGCGGCTGGTCTGCCACCTGACCGGCTTCTCCATGCTGCGGCCGAAGCTCTGTCCGTCCTGCGGGGCCGAGGACAGCCTCGTCTCGGTCGGCCCCGGCGTCGAACGGGTCGAGGAGGAGGTGCGCAACCTCTTCCCGCAAGCCCGCACGGCGGTGTTCAGCTCCGATACCGTGCCCGACGGCAAGTCGGCGCGCGCCCTGATCCAGTCGATGGCCGAGGGCGAGATCGACATCCTCGTGGCCACCCAGGCGGCGGCCAAGGGGCACAACTTCCCCCACCTGACCCTGGTCGGGGTGGTGGACGCCGACCTCGGCCTGCGCGGCGGCGACCTGCGGGCGGCCGAGCGCACCTTCCAGCTGTTGACCCAGGCCACGGGCCGGGCGGGGCGGGCGGACAAGCCGGGCCGCGCCCTCCTGCAGACCTGGACGCCGGAGCATCCGGTGTTGCAGGCGCTGGCGGCGGGCGACCGCGACGGCTTCGTCGACGCCGAGATGGCCGAGCGCGAGGCGGCGTCCCTGCCGCCCTATGGCCGGCTGGCGGCGATCATTCTGTCGGGCGAAAATCCGCAGGCGGTCGAGAAGGTCGCTCGCGACCTCGCTGAGTCCATCCCCAATGCCGAACGGTTGGAGGTCTACGGCCCGGCCGACGCGCCGCTCGCGCTGGTGCGGGGGCGCCGCCGCAAGCGGCTGCTGGTCCGGGCCGACCGCGACGTCGATCTGCAGGGCTTCCTGCGGGTATGGCTCAGCCGGGTGAAGGTTCCCGCGTCCGTCAGGCTCAATGTTGACGTGGACCCGTATAGCTTCTTGTAGGGCGCTAGCGCGGCTCTGTGAGCTTGATCTCGAACAGGCTGGGCCAGTTCTTGCCCGTCACGAACAGCCGCCGTCCGACCGGATCCCAGGCGATGCCGTTCAGCACGTCGTCGTTCGGATCCATGCCCGTCCGGTCGGGCAGCAGGCCGGTCAGGTCGATGACGCCCTTCACCACGCCCGTCGCCGGATCGATGCGGACGATGAAGTCGGTCTGCCAGATGTTGGCGAAGACCTCGCCCTCGACCCATTCCAGCTCATTCAGCTTGCCCAACCGATGGCCGTCCAGGGTCACGGGAACCTCGCCGGTCTGGGTCAGGGTGCGACCGTCGAGGAAGCGCAGGTGCGGCGCGCCGTCGGACAGGATCAGGCGCTCGCCGTCGGTGGTCAGGCCCCAGCCCTCGCCGTCGTAGGCGAACTCGCCCCGGGGGCTCAGGTCGGCGGGGTCCCAGATGAAGCCCTTGCCGTCGGTCCAGGTCAGGGTCAGCAGTCGCCCGTCCAGTTCGGTCAGCCCTTCGCCGAAGATGGCGGGGTCGAGGACACGCCGCTGCAGCACGGCTCCGTCCTCCAGCCGCACCTTGCGGATGGTCGACGGCGAACGGCCGGTGCTTTCGTACAGGGCGCCGTCACGCCAGATCAGGCCCTGGGTGAAGGCGTGGGGGTCGTGGGGATAGGTCCGCACCACCTCGAAGCCATAGTGGGGCGTCGCGGTGGGCGCGGGGGCGGCCCGGACGGCGGGCGCGGCCTGTTGGGCCAGCGCCGCCGCGGGCGCCGAAGCGAGCAGGGTGGCGGCGAAAAGGATCAGCCGCCGCATGCTCAGACTCCGGGCTCGGCCGTCTCGGCCTTGTTCAACTGGGCCTGTTGGGCCGCGAGGGCCGCCTCCTTCTTCTTGGCGGAGGCCCGGCTGAGCATGTTCAGGCCCTCGACCAGGGCCGAGAAGGCCATGGCGGCGTAGATATAGCCCTTGGGCACATGGACGCCGAAGCCGTCGGCGATCAGCACCGCGCCGATCATCAGCAGGAAGCCCAAGGCCAGCATGACGACGGTCGGGTTCTTGTCGATGAACTCGGCCAGCGGGTCGGCGGCCAGCAGCATGGTCAGGACGGCGACGACGACGGCGATCATCATGACGACGACGTGGTCGGTCATGCCCACGGCGGTCAGGATCGAATCGATCGAGAAGACCAGGTCCAGCAGGATGATCTGGAAGATGGCCGCGCCGACGTTGTTGATGACCACATCCTTCTTGTCCTTCTCCAGAAGGTCGTGGGACGGCGTGGTGTCGGTGGCGTGGTGGATTTCCTTGGTGGCTTTCCAGATCAGGAACAGGCCGCCCGCGATCAGGATCAGGTCGCGCCAGCTGAAGGCGGTGTCGAACGCGGGCTCGCCGTGACTGTTCAGCGCGCCATGGATGCCGAGGTCGAAGACCGGTGCGGTCAGGCCGACGATCCAGCCGATGGTGGCCAGCAGGCCCAGTCGCATGACCAGGGCCAGGCCGATGCCGATGCGGCGGGTGCGCTGGCGGTGCTCGGGCGGCAATTTGTTCGACAGGATCGAGATGAAGATCAGATTGTCGATGCCGAGCACCACCTCCATCACCACGAGGGTGATGAGCGCCGCCCAGACGGTTGGGTCGGTGAAGAAGACGGAGAAGTCGAACATCGGTAGGGATTTCCTGGAGCGTAACGCTGAAACTCATCTGTAGCGGGGCAGTTGCGGGTGCGGCAATGCGGCGGGATGTGGCGGCCTGTCTCGGTTGCGGCGGAACGGCAGGGGTGCTATCAGGCGCCCGGCTGAACCGGAGGATGCGTCGCAAGGCGCGTCCCCGGTGTGCTTTCTTCAAGCATTTCAGGCCTTTGATCGACGCGGGTACGCGGCCGGTCGACCAACCCGAACGCTAACCCGCGCGGACCTTATAAGTGGCTGACGATTTCAGAACGACGGAAGTCGGCGAGCGCTATGCACAGGCGCTGTTCGACCTGGCAGACGAGACGGGCGTCCTGGACGCCGTGCGAGCGGATCTGAAGTCCCTGCGCGCCGCCTGGGCGGAGAGCGCGGACCTGCGCCGTCTCGCCACTTCGCCGGTGATCGCCGCCGAAGATCAGGGCAAGGGCCTGACCGCCATCGCCGACAAGGCGAAGTTCAACGCCGTGACGAAGAATTTCCTCGGCCTGCTGGCCCAGAACGGCCGCGCTCGCGACCTGACGGGCGTGATCGCGGGCTTCGAGGCGCTGTATGCGAAGAAGACGGGCGTCGTCGCCGCCGAGGTGGTGTCCGCCCAGACGCTGACCGCCGCCCAGCTCAAGACCATCCAGACCACGCTCCGCGCCTCGCTGGGCAAGGATCCGGAACTGACGGCCCGTGTCGACCCGGCGATCCTGGGCGGCCTGAAGGTCAAGGTCGGCTCGAAGCTGTTCGACGCCTCGCTGAAGACCAAGCTCGACCAGATGAAGTTTGCCCTCAAGCGCGCGTAAGCGCGCACCGACAACAAGAATGCAGCGCGCCTGACGGCCCGCCCTGAGACGAAGACAGAGAGATCCAAATGGACATCCGCGCCGCCGAGATTTCGGCCATCCTCAAGTCGCAGATCGCCAACTTCGGCGTGGAAGCGGACGTTTCGGACGTCGGCCAGGTGCTGTCGGTCGGCGACGGCATCGCCCGCATCCACGGTCTGGACAACGTCCAGGCCGGCGAGATGATCGAGTTCCCCAAGGCCGGCGTGAAGGGCATGGCCCTGAACCTCGAGCGCGACAACGTCGGCGCGGTTATCTTCGGTGCTGACACCGCCATCGCGGAAGGTGACGAAGTCCGCCGTCTGGGCGAGATCGTGGACGTTCCGGTCGGCAAGGGCCTGCTGGGCCGCGTCGTCAACCCGCTGGGCGAGCCGATCGACGGCAAGGGCCCGATCCAGTTCACCGAGCGTCGCCGCGTGGACGTGAAGGCTCCGGGCATCATCCCGCGCAAGTCGGTGCACGAGCCGATGCAGACCGGCCTGAAGGCCATCGACACCCTGATCCCCGTCGGCCGCGGCCAGCGCGAGCTGATCATCGGTGACCGTCAGGTCGGCAAGACCGCCGTCGCCATCGACACCATCCTGAACCAGAAGTCGGTCAATGCTTCGGACGACGAGTCCGCCAAGCTGTACTGCATCTACGTGGCCATCGGTCAGAAGCGCTCGACCGTCGCCCAGATCGTCAAGACCCTCGAAGAAGCCGGCGCGCTGGAATACACCATCGTCGTGGCCGCCACGGCGTCGGAACCGGCCCCGCTGCAGTTCCTGGCCCCGTTCGCCGGCACCGCCATGGGCGAGTATTTCCGCGACAACGGCATGCACGGCCTGATCGTCTATGACGACCTTTCCAAGCAGGCCGTCGCCTATCGTCAAATGTCGCTGCTGCTGCGCCGTCCGCCGGGCCGTGAAGCCTATCCGGGCGACGTCTTCTACCTGCACAGCCGCCTGCTGGAGCGTTCGGCCAAGCTGAACGCCGACAACGGCTCGGGCTCGCTGACCGCCCTGCCGCTGATCGAGACCCAGGCCAACGACGTCTCGGCCTACATCCCGACCAACGTGATCTCGATCACCGACGGCCAGATCTTCCTGGAGTCCGACCTGTTCTACCAGGGCATCCGTCCGGCCGTGAACGTCGGCATCTCGGTGTCGCGCGTGGGCTCCTCGGCCCAGACCAAGGCGATGAAGAAGGTCGCCGGCACCATCAAGGGCGAGCTGGCCCAGTACCGTGAAATGGCCGCCTTCGCGAAGTTCGGCTCGGACCTGGACGCCTCGACCCAGAAGCTGCTGGCCCGCGGCGCCCGCCTGACCGAGCTGCTGAAGCAGCCGCAGTACTCGCCGCTGACCATGGAAGAGCAGGTCGTGTCGGTCTACGCCGGCACCCGCGGCTACCTGGACACCGTCGCGGTGGGCGACATCGGCCGCTTCGAAAGCGAGCTGCTGGCCCGCGTGAAGTCGTCGAACCCGGGCCTGCTGGAAGGCATCCGCACTAAGAAGGACCTCACCGCCGAGCTCGAAGCCGAGCTGAAGTCGGTGCTGGAAGCCTTCACCAAGACCTTCGCCTGAGACCGGACCGGATAGCGAGAAAGTAGCGCCGGATGGCCAGCCTCAAGGAAATGCGCAATCGGATCGACAGCGTGAAGTCCACGCAGAAGATCACGAAAGCCCTGAACATGGTCGCCGCGGCCAAGCTGAAGCGCGCCCAGGACCAGGCTGAAAGCGCCCGTCCGTACGCGAAGAAGATGGCCGCCGTGATCGCCAATCTGGCGGCCGGCGTGTCCGGCGACGGCGCGCCCAAGCTGCTGGCCGGCACGGGCAAGGACCAGAAGCACCTGATCGTCGTCGCCACCGGCGACAAGGGTCTGGCGGGTGGTTTCAACACCAACGTCATCCGCGCCGCCAAGGAACGGATCAACAGCCTGGTCTCCGCCGGCAAGGACGTGCGGATCGTCGCCGTGGGCCGCAAGGTTCGTGACGGCCTGGCCCGCCTGTATGGCGACAAGCTGATCAAGACGTTCGAGATGAGCGACCACAAGGTGGTGGGCCTGCCCGCCGCCGAGCCGATCGCCCAGCTGATCGCGGAAGAGTTCGAGGCCGGCAACGCCGACGTCGTGACCCTGTTCTACAGCCGCTTCCAGTCGGTCATCGCCCAGGTCCCGACCCCCAAGCAGCTGATCCCGGCGGTCGTCGACGGCGACGCCGAGCCGATCAACCTGAACGGCGCCGTCTACGACTATGAGCCCTCGGAAGAGGAAATCCTCGACGTCGTTCTGCCGCGCAACATCACCACCCAGGTGCTGGCCGCGCTGTACGAGAACCAGGCCAGCTTCTTCGGGGCCCAGATGGGCGCCATGGACAACGCCACCCGCAACGCGGGTGACCTGATCAACAGCCTGACCCTGCAGTACAACCGCAAGCGCCAGGCCCAGATCACCACCGAACTGATCGAGATCATCGCCGGCGCTGAAGCGCTCTGATCCGACCCCCGCACAGACAAGACTTTCCGAACGGAACGAACCGATGACCGACACCGCCGCCCCGAAGAAACCCGCCGCCAAGAAGCCCGCCGCTCCGAAGGCCGCCCCGAAGACCGCCGCCGCCAAGGCTGCGCCGAAGGCTACGGGCGCTGTCGCCACCGGCCGCATCTCTCAGGTCATCGGCGCCGTCGTCGACGTTGAGTTCGACGGCCACCTGCCGGCCATCCTCTCGGCCCTGACGACCCAGAACATCGACCAGAAGACGGGCGAGCCCTTCACCCTGGTTCTGGAAGTCGCCCAGCACCTCGGCGAGAACGTGGTCCGCACCATCGCCATGGACACCTCGGAAGGCCTGACGCGCGGCCAGCCGGTGACCGACACGGGCTCCTCGATCCTGGCGCCGGTCGGCCCGGGCACGCTCGGCCGCATCATGAACGTCGTCGGCGCGCCGATCGACGAACAGGGCCCGATCAAGACCGACATGTACCGCCCGATCCACCGCGAGGCGCCTTCGTTCGAAGAGCAGTCGACCTCGTCGGAAATCCTGGTCACGGGCATCAAGGTCATCGACCTGATGTGCCCCTACACCAAAGGCGGCAAGACCGGCCTGTTCGGCGGCGCCGGCGTCGGCAAGACCGTCACCATGCAGGAACTGATCAACAACATCGCCAAGGCCTATGGCGGTTATTCGGTTCTGGCCGGCGTGGGTGAACGCACCCGCGAAGGCAACGACCTGTACCACGAGATGATCGAGTCCAACGTGAACGTGGACCCGGCCAAGAACGGCGGCTCGACCGAGGGCTCCAAGTGCGCCCTGGTTTACGGCCAAATGAACGAGCCCCCCGGCGCCCGCGCCCGCGTCGCCCTGACCGGTCTGGCCCAGGCCGAGTACTTCCGCGACGAGGAAGGCAAGGACGTGCTGCTGTTCGTCGACAACATCTTCCGCTTCACCCAAGCCGGTTCGGAAATGTCCGCCCTGCTGGGCCGCATCCCGTCGGCCGTGGGCTATCAGCCGACGCTGGCGACCGAGATGGGCAACCTGCAGGAACGCATCACCTCGACCAAGAAGGGCTCGATCACCTCGATCCAGGCCATCTACGTTCCCGCCGACGACCTGACCGACCCGGCGCCCGCCGCCTCGTTCGCCCACTTGGACGCCAAGACCGTTCTGAGCCGCGACATCGCCGCCCAGGCCATCTTCCCGGCCGTGGACCCGCTGGATTCGACCTCGCGGATCATGGACCCGCTGGTCATCGGCGAGGAGCACTACCGCGTCGCCCGTTCGGTTCAGGAAGTCCTGCAGTCGTACAAGGCCCTGAAGGACATCATCGCCATCCTGGGCATGGATGAGCTGTCGGAAGAGGACAAGCTGGTCGTGTCGCGCGCCCGCAAGATTTCGCGCTTCCTGTCGCAGCCGTTCTTCGTGGCCGAGCAGTTCACCAACTCGCCCGGCAAGTTCGTCTCGCTGGAAGACACGATCCGCTCGTTCAAGGGCATCGTGGCCGGTGAATACGACCACCTGCCGGAAGCGGCCTTCTACATGGTCGGCGCCATCGAGGAAGCCGTCGAGAAGGCCCAGAAGCTGGCCGCGGAAGCCTGATCATGGCCGGCAAGCTGAGCTTCTCCCTCGTCTCGCCTGAACGCGAGGTCTTCTCGGGCCTCGTGGATCAGGTCGACGCGCCGGGCGTCGAGGGCGACTTCGGCGTCCTGGCCGACCACGCGCCCTTCATGACCGCCCTGCGCGAAGGCGTGGTCACGGTCATCGACGGCGGTTCGCGCCGCCAGTTCGAGGTCCACGGCGGTTTCGCCGACGTGACCCCGGCCGGCCTGACCATCCTGGCTGAAAAAGCCTCGGAAGTGGCCGCGGCCTGATCGGCCTCGCAAATCTGATCTGAAGATCCGGCGGACGCCCAGCGCGTCCGCCGGATTTTTCTTGTTCGCCCCGGCTCTTGACCCCCGCGCCCGGCGCCCTAGATAGCCCCTGCAAGACGAGGCCACGTCCTCGCCCCCGCGTTCCAGCGCCGGGTCAAGTCCGGGACGGCCCGGCCCTTTGCAAGGAGGGCCGCAACCCATGGCCTGGATCTATCTTCTCATCGCCGGCCTGCTCGAGATCGTGTGGGCCTATTTCATGAAGCAGTCGCACGGCTTCACCCGCCTGTGGCCGAGCGTCGCCACGCTTGGCTTCATGACCGTCAGCTTCGCCCTGCTGTCCATCTCCATGAAGACCCTGCCCATGGGTACGGCCTACGTCATGTGGACCGGCATCGGCGCGGTCGGCGCCTTCGTGGTTGGCGTGGTCCTGCTGGGCGAGCAGATCAATCCGCTGCGCATCCTGGCGGCGGTGCTGGTGCTGTCGGGCCTGGTGCTCTTCCGCCTGGCGCCGGGCGGCGGCGCCCACTGACGTTGCGGTGGGACGGAGCCGGTGTCAGGGTCCCTCGAGGGAGGCTCCGATGCTTGAACTCCGTCCCAATTGCGAATGCTGCGACCGCGACCTGCCGCCGGACAGCGCCGACGCCCGCATCTGCACCTTTGAGTGCACTTTCTGCGCCGCCTGCGTAGAAACGCGGCTCAAGGGCGTCTGCCCGAATTGCGGCGGCGGATTCGCGGCCCGCCCGATCCGGCCGGCCCAACTGCTGGCGAAATATCCGGCCTCCACCGCGCGGGTGCTCAAGCCCGGGGGCTGCGTGGCGGCCTAGATCAGCAGCGCCGCGAACGTCGACACCATCACCTGATAGGCCTCGCGCTTGAACGGCACGATCAGGTCGGGCGCCTCGTCCAGACGACCCCAGCGCCAGGCGTCGAACTCGATCTCGTCATGCTGTTCGAGGTCGATCTCGGTCTCTTCGCCGGTGAAGCGGAAGGCGAACCATTTCTGCTTCTGTCCCTTCCAGCCGCGCGCGGACTTGGACCCGCCGTAGCCCTCGGGGAAGTCATAGGCGACCCATTGGCTGATCTCGCCGATCAGGTCGGCGGAGACGACGCCGGTCTCCTCGGCCAGTTCCCGGCGGGCCGCGGTCTCATAGTCCTCGCCGTCGTCCACGCCGCCTTGCGGGAACTGCCAGTTATGGGGCCCCGGCGTGCCCGCGCGTCGCCCGTACCAGACCCGTCCGTCCGGATGGAACAGCACGACGCCGACGTTGGGACGATACTGGGAGAGGTCGGTCATAGGGGAGTGACTAACCACTAATCGCTTCGACAGCTACCGCCCCGGTCGCTGCGTCATCGCGCTCGCCGGCGCCAGCTGCAGTCCGCGCGCTTCCAGGCCGGCGGTCCAGCGGGCTACGGCCTCGACCGTCACCGGATAGCTGAAGCCGGTCCCCATGGCCTGTCCGCGCGACTTGGCCAGGGCCTCCAGCGCGTTCAGCTGGCCGACGATGGCGGCCGGGGTCTGTTCCTCGTCGATGACGCGGTTGGCGCTGGCGCGGGCCCAGGCGCCCGGTTTGCGGCTCATGGAGCCGTCGTCGATGAAGGCGAGGCCGCGCGCGCGCAGCATGCCCATGAAGGCGTTCATGCCCTCGTCCGAGGTCTGGAAGCGGTCGCCCAGATAGTTGGTCACGGCGAAGTAGCCGGTGGCGCGGCTGAGCAGCCAGTTCATCTTGGCCGTCACATCGGCGGCGTCGGCCGAGGACAGCAGGGTGTAGGGGCCCGGATCGTTCGATGGATAGCCGGTGGGCTCCATCGGCATCTCGATCATCACCTCGTGGCCTTGGGCGCGGGCCAGGTCGATCCAGCCCTGCAGGCCCTCGGCATAGGGGACGAAGCTCAGCGTCACCTCGGCGGGCAGGCGCTCAATGGCGGCGCGGGTGGTCACGGCGTTGAGGCCGAGGCCGCCGACCACCACGGCCACGCGCGGGCGGCCGTTGGCGCTGAACGGGCGGGCATAGGCCTGGGCGGGAACGCGGCCGTCGCTGGCGATGCGCGGCAGGACGCCGTCCGGACCGGGCTGGTGCAGGCCGGCGATGGGCGCCTGGGTCAGGGGCTGGGCGGCGATGCGCGGGGCGGTCACCGGCGCGCCGTCGCCCGATACGCTGGCGCCGTCGGGCAGGGTGATCATGGCCTGGCCCATGGCCGAAGGATCCAGCGTCCCGTCGCCGGTCATCAGGTCCTCATAGGCCCCGCCGTTCATCGAGAAGGCGTCCAGCCCGGACGGGGCGGGCGCGCCGGCGGCGGCCTCCCGCTTCAGGGTGGCGCGGGCCGAGGGCGCGCCGGCGCGCGGATCGCCCAGCACGGTGATGAACAGGGCGGCGGCGGCGAGGAGCAGAAAACCCGCGCCGGCCACGGCGACGGGCGGCTTCTTCAGCACGCGGCCGAGCGGCGCGAGGCGGTCGCGCAGGGGAATCTTCACCGGCGGAGCTCCGGCGGTGGCGGCGAGGGCGGACTGGCGCTTGGCGAACATGGACAGGTGAGCACGCTCGATGGGCGGGACCCGCGCACGCGGACCCCTTCGAGGCTCACATTGCCGAGCGCCGGTTAAGAAACCCTAACGGCGCGTTAGCCATGTGCGGGCTTATTCGCCGGGGCTTCCCGCGGCGCCGTTGTCGGCCAGCACCGTGCCGGGCGCCGAGGTGACGATGCCCTCCGGCGCCGCCGCCAGGCGGGTCAGCTGACCGCCCGCGCGCAGCACGTCGAAGGCGCGCTCCAGCTGGTAATCCTTGTCCTTGTCATAGGCCTCGCCCGGAGCCTCGTGCGGCACGTGGGCGCCCTTGCGCTCGGCCCCGATGGAGGCGTCCAGCGCCGTGGCGTAGGCCGCCTCGGAATAGATGAAGCTGGAGCGCGAGATGATGCGCGCCTCGGCCTCGGAGCGGGCCACTTCCAGGTCCGGCTCGATGCCGATCTTCTGGATCGAGGCGCCGGACGGCGTGTAGTAGCGGGCCGTGGTGATCGACAGGGCGCCGTCGGCGCCGTTGCGCAGCGGGATCACCGTCTGGACCGAACCCTTGCCGAAGCTGGTCAGGCCAACGACCGTGGCGCGCTGGTGATCCTTCAGGGCGCCGGCGACGATCTCCGAAGCCGAGGCCGAGCCATAGTTGATCAGCACCACCAGCGGCAGGCCGTTGGTCAGGTCGCCCGCGGTCGCGGCGTAGCGCTGGATCTGGTCCGGCTTGCGCCCGCGCTGGCTGACGATCTCGCCGCGTTCCAGGAAGGCGTCGGACACGGCGATGGCCGCGTCCAGGAGGCCGCCTCCATTGTTGCGCAGGTCCAGGACATAGCCCTTCAACGCCGGGTTCTCGGCCTTGAGCTTGGCGATCGTCTCGGTCAGTTCGCGGCCGGTGTTCTCGTTGAAGGTCGAGACGCGCAGGTAGCCGAACTCGCCCTCGACGCGGCCGGTGACGGATTCGATGCGGATCACTTCGCGGGTCAGGGTCACCTCGCGCGGCTCCTCGCCGTCACGCAGGAAGGTGACCTTGACCGTGGTGCCCACGGCGCCGCGCAGCTTGTCGGAGACTTGGCTGACGGTCAGGCCCGAGGCGCTCTGGCCGTCGATGGCCGAGATGACGTCGCCGGCGTTGACGCCCGCGCGGGCGGCGGGGCCGCCGTCCATCGGCGAGATGATCTTCACCAGCCCGCCCTCGGACGAGATGGTCAGGCCGACGCCCGAATAGTGGCCCTCGGTGCGCTCGCGCAGATCGCCGTAGCCTTCCGGCGGCAGATAGTTGGAGTGGGGGTCCAGCGCCCCCATCATGCCCTGCAGCGCCGCCTCGATCAGCTTCTTGTCGTCGACCGGCACGACATAGGCCTGCTCGACGATGCCCAGCACGTCGCCGAACAGGCCGATCATGCGGAAGGCTTCGTTGCGCGGAGTCTGACCGGCGGCGGTCGCGGCCCCCAGGCCGACCACGGTGGCGGCGGCGGCGCCGATCATCAGCAGCTTGCGCATTCGTCTTCTTCTCAGCGGACCGGGGAGGCGGTCTTACAGGGCGGCAGTTAGGTCCCGGGCGACGACGAAATCGTGGCCGATCCGGGAACGGTCGATAAAATCAGCGTCATCGGCGGATGGGAAGCGGATTCGCCCGTCCGGGACCCAACCGGGATCAATTCAGCCAAGGCGCCGGATCGACGGCGCGTTCGTCGCGCCGCAGCTCGAACCAGACCTCGCCGTCGGGGGCGGTGCGGCCCACGGCCTGGCCGTCCGAGACCCGGGTCCCGGTCTCGACCGAAACCTCGTCCAGCCCGGCGATGACCGCGCGCCAGCCGGGTCCAAGGTCGACGATCACCACCTGCCCCCAACCCGACAGGGGGCCGGCGAAGACCACGCGCCCCGCGGCAGGGGCGCGGGCCTCCAACTGGTCCGCGCTCCAGCGCCATCCATTCGAGCCGCGTCCGAAGCGCGTCGAGGGAGCCCCATCGACTGGGGCGGTCAGGCGGCTGCGTCCCGCGGGAAGGCGCGCCACGGTCGTCGGCGCGTCGATCTCCGGCGCGGGCACGGCGGCGCCGAGCGCGTTCAGCCGGGCTTCCAGCGCACGCCCCGCCCGTTCCGCCTGCACGGCCTCGGCGCGCAACACGGCCTGCAGCGCCGTCTTGCGGGCCGACAGGCTTTCGATCTCGCCGCGCCGGTCGCCCCGCGCGCTCTCGGTCGTGAACAGCTGTTCGCTGTTCAACGCGGCCAGCCGCCGGATGCGGGTCAGTTCGGACTGCTCATCCGCCAGCGCCCTGGCCCGGCTTTGCAGTTCGGGGGCGATGGCGCGCAGCAGGATGGAGGCCCGCACTGCGTCCACCGCCTCGTCGGCCGGCACCAGCAGGGGCGGCGGCGGCTTACGGCTCATCATCTGCAGGGCCGACAGCAGCCGGGCCTGGCGTCCGCGCGCCAGCGCCAGGCGGGCGACCAGCTCGTTCTCGCGCTGACCCAGTTCGCGCAGCCGCGTCCGCTGGGCGGTGATCAGCTGATCGTCGGCGCTGACGGCGGCGGTCAGGCGGCCCAGTTCGCGTTCCAGGTTCACGATTTCGGCGGCCGCGTCGTCGGCCTCCGCCCTCAGGCGGCGCGCGCGGGCCTGCTCGTCGCGGAACTCGGCCTGCAGGCGCGCGACCTCGCCTCGCTCCTGCGGCGCCGCGGCGGCGACGGGCAGAGCGATCAGGCCGATCAGCAGGATGGGAAGGACGGGACGCATCTAGTCCCTATGGTAGGGCGATCCGGCCAGGATGGTCACGGCGCGATAAAGCTGTTCCGCCAGCATCGCCCGCGCCAGCGCGTGCGGCCAGGTCTGGGGGCCGAAGGCCAGGGTCGATCCCGCCGCTTCGCGCACGCTGGCGTCCAGTCCGTCGGCTCCGCCGATGGCGAACACCAGCCGCCGCTCGCCCCGGTCCCGGAGCAGGGCGATATGGTCGGCGAAGGCGCGGCTGGAGAAGGTCTTGCCGCGCTCGTCGCAGGCGATCAGGTGCGCGCCCTCGGCCGCCTTGAGGATCAACTCGGCTTCCGGCGCCTTGCCCGGCTTGCGCGGCTCCAGATCGATCAGCTCCAGCGGCCCCAGACCCAGCGCCCGGCCCGCCAGGGTGGCGCGCTGGGCGTAGTCCTCGGCCAGCATGGCTTCGGGCCCGCGTCCCGGCTTGCCGATCGCGATGACGCCCAGCTTCATGGTCGGATCAGGGGATCAGGCGCGGCTGTCGGTGCGGTGGCCGCTCTCGACCGACCAGATCTTCTCGATGTTGTAGAAGGCGCGCACTTCCGGGCGGAACAGGTGGACGATCACGTCGCCGCCGTCCAGCAGCACCCAGTCGCAGTGCGGCAGGCCAGAGACCTTGACCTTGCCCAGGCCCTTTTCCTTCATCAGCCGCTGCAGGTGGTCGGCCAGGGCGCCGACGTGGCGGTGCGAGCGGCCCGAAGCCACGATCATGGCGTCGGACATGGGGCTTTTGCCGCGCAGGTCGATCAGGACGATGTCCTGCGCCTTGTCGTCGTCGAGCTTGCCCAGGATGGCGTTTTCGAGGTCCGTCAGGCCGACGGGGAGGGGAGCCTGCTGACCGTCTTCGGAGTGAACGGGTTCGATCTCGTCCATCTCGTGCGCCGTGTTGGAGACGGCGTCATCGTGCGCGTCATACGCGGTAGAGGGGGTCAGCGGAGGGCTCCGGGGGTCGTTACTAAAGCGGCAGTCTAGCACGGACGGCCCCCGCCGTCACGCACCGCGGCTTTTGGCGGCCGCGCGCAGCGCCGTGGACGAGCGCGGATTGAGCGGCGCGGTCAGATAGGTCCAGGCCGGAGCGTCCATCGACGACAGCAGCCGGGCCTTCTGGGCGGGGATGCGGGCTTCGGCGAAGCGGGCCGCCGCCGGTGCGGTGCGGCTGTCCAGCAGCGAGCCCGGCCGGGCGATCACCGCCACCGGCATCAGCCGCATGATGTCCGTCCAGCCGCGCCATTTGTGGAAGCTGGCCAGGTTGTCCGAACCCATGAGCCAGACGAAATTCACCCCCGGATGACGGGCGACGAGGGCGCGCAGGGTGTCGATGGTCCACTGGGTGCCCAGCCGCGTCTCGACATCCGAGACGATCATCGACGGGCCGGAGGCCGCCAGCCGGGCCGCTTTCGCGGCGGAGGCCATGCGTTCGGCCAGGGGCGCGCTGTCGCGGGCGTCCTTCAACGGGTTCTGCGGCGACACCAGCCAGACCACCCGGTCCAGCCCCAGTCGCCGCAGGGCCGTTTCGGCGACATGGGCGTGGCCGTCATGGGCGGGATTGAACGAGCCGCCGAACAGACCGACCGACATGCCGGGACGCAGGTCCAGGCCGTCGCGCAACGCCCCCGTGCGGGGGCCGGCGATCTTCGGCGCGGGACCGGCGTGGAAGAAGGGCAAGGCGGGCTCGCGCGACTTATGCTCATCCGCGCCCTAACACGCGGGATCGTCCGTGTCGCCTCAGTTTCGCTGTCGGTCGCCGATGCTGACAGCAGGGTGGCGGCAGCCCCGGCGCAGGTTCGGTCTCCACAGGGAGGATTCCATGACAGACGCATCGCTTCGCCCCGGCCGCCGGGGCGTCCTGAAAGCCGCCGCCGGCCTCGCCGTCGCACCCGCCCTGGGCGCTGTCCCGGCCCGCGCCCAGGTCGCGGCGCGCGCCGGAGAGTTCGACTTCCTGTCCGGCGAGTGGCGCATACGGAACCGGCGCCTCAAGGCTCCGGGCGACTGGGACGAGTTCGAAGGAGAAGCGACCTGCTGGAGCATTCTGGGCGGCGTGGCCAGCGTCGAGGAGCTGCGCATTCCGGCCCGGGACTTCAGCGGCATGGGCCTGCGCACCCTCGACGCCGCCAACGGCGTCTGGTTGGACTACTGGATGAACGCCAGGACCGGCGTGCCCGGATCGGCCGGCACGCCCGGCCGCTTCGTGGACGGCGTCGGCGATTTCGACGCCGCCGACACCGACGATCAGGGAGCGGTCATCTATCGTGGCTGCTGGGATCAGATCACCGCCACGAGCTGCCGCTGGCGTCAGGGCGCGTCCCGCGACGGCGGCGCGACCTGGGACTGGAACTGGATCATGCAGTGGAGCCGGGTCGCCTAGGCCGCTGTCAGCGGGCGCCTTCGCCGGCGCTTCAACGGAGGATCAGGGCGCCCAGCCGCCGGGGGTCTCGACCACGCCCTCGTCCTCGTCGTCCACCCGGGTCAGCTCGCCGCGCGTCTTGCGCACCTCGTTCCAGGCCGCGCGCAGCAGCGGGGTCACGCCCTCGCCGGACACGCCGGACACCAGGAACGGCCGCTTGCCCGATACGGCCTCCAGATCCGCGGCCTTGGCTTCGCGCTCTTCCGGCGACAGGGCGTCGATCTTGTTCAACGCCAGCAGTTCGGTCTTGTCGGCCAGGCCCTCGCCATAGGCGTCCAGTTCGCCGCGGATGATCCGGTACGCTCCGGCTACGTCCTCCTGCGTCCCGTCGATCAGGTGGATCAACGAGGCCGAGCGCTCGACGTGGCCCAGGAAGCGGGTGCCCAGACCGGCGCCCTCGTTGGCGCCCTCGATCAGGCCCGGGATGTCGGCGATGACGAAACGTTCGGTGGGCGACAGGTCGACCATGCCCAGGTTGGGCACCAGTGTCGTGAACGGATAGTCGGCGATCTTGGGCCGCGCGGCGCTCGCCGCTGCCAGGAAGGTCGACTTGCCGGCGTTGGGCAGGCCGGCCAGGCCGATGTCGGCGATCAGCTTCAGCCGCAGCCAGATCCAGCGTTCCTGGCCCTCCTGGCCGGGATTGGCGTAGGTCGGCGCCTGGTTCGACGGACCCTTGAACCGGGTGTTGCCCCAGCCGCCGTTGCCGCCCTTGAGCAACATCTCGGTCTTGCCGGCGTAGTCCATGTCCAGCAGGACCGTCTCCTTGTCCTCGTCCAGCACCTGGGTGCCGACCGGGACCTTCAGGATCACGTCCTCCCCCTTGCCGCCGTGCATCTGGCGGCCCTGGCCGTGATGACCGGTCTGGGCCTTGAAATGCTGCTGGTAGCGGAAGTCGATCAGGGTGTTCAGGCCGTCCATGGCCGTGATCCAGACGTTGCCGCCATGACCGCCGTCGCCGCCGTCCGGCCCGCCGTTGGGAATGAACTTTTCGCGGCGGAACGAAACGGAGCCCCCGCCGCCGTTGCCGGAGCGGATATAGATCTTGGCCTGGTCGAGAAACTTCATCGGCGGCTTATGCCGCAAGAGAGCGGCGATTTACAGGCGGCGCGCATCACCTCACCATCCGTGGGGTGAAGATCTCGTCCGAAAGCCTGATGAACCTGCTGTCGCCATCCAAGGCGGCGGACACGGCGCGTGAGGATCGGCTCAAGGCTTCGGCCGAGGCGAGGCTGCGGGAGGCCAAGGCCGCCTCCGAGACGCTCCGGGCGAAGAGCAGCCAGGCCTCGGAAGAGCGCAAGGCTGCCGCGCGCCAGAAGATCGAACAGCTGAAGGCGCGGCTTCAGATGCTGCGCTCCATGGCCGCCGTCGATCCCAAGGGCACGGCGCGGATCGCGGCCCAGATCGCGCGTGAACTGGGCGCGGCGGTCAAGGAATATGCGGCGGCGGGCGGGGTGACCTCCGGCATGGGCGTGGGCGGCGCGCCGGCGGCTCCCGCATCAGGCTCTGACGCCGCCGGAGCACAGGGTGACGCCGCGGCGGGCGGGGGCGAGGGCTCGCCCGTCGCGTCCGGAGACCAGACCCCGGCGGGCGAGACGCAGACCGGGGACGCCGACGCCGGCAAGGAGGACGCGGGCAAGTCCGCCAATCCCTATCAGCAGGCCATCGACGAGCAGAAGGCGCAGGTCGCCGACATGGCCCGCCGCAGCGGTCAGCAGCAGGCCGACAACGAACTGATGGCCGATGTCCGCAAGATGGCGGCTGAACTGAAGGCCCTCGTCCGCGCCGCCACCGAACGCGCCAAGGCCGGCAAGGACGACGACGCCATGTCGCCACAGGAAGCCGCCGAACTCGAGAAGGCGGTCGCCGAGATGGACCGCCAGGTCGGACAGGCCGGCGCCGATCTGGGCGGCGGTCTGGTGTCGCTGATCGTCTAGAGGACGCCGAGCCCCTTCAGCCAGGTCTCGACCAGTCCGGGCCAGACGGTGTCCGGGCTTTCGTGACGCCTCAGGCCGAAGGCGTGCCCGCCCCGGGCGAATAAATGCACCTCCGCCGGGACGTCGGCGGCGTCCAGCGCACGAGCGTACAGGGTGCTGTTGCAGATGTCGTCCACCGGATCATCCCAGGCCTGCAGCAGGAAGGTCGGCGGGGTCCGGGCGGTGACGCGGAGGCCGGGATCGAGCGTCTCGCCACGACGGCAGATGTGGCCGGGGAAGAAGGCGATGGCGAAGTCCGGGCGGCTGCTGACCCGGTCGGCGGCGTCGACGGGGGTATAGGCGGGGGCGAAGATATTGCTGGTCTGGGCGACCAGATAGCCCCCGGCCGAGAAGCCCATGACGCCGATTTTGCCCGGATCGACCTGGAGCTCGGCGGCTCGGGCGCGGACCAGGCGGATGGTGCGCTGGGCGTCCTGAAGGGCCCGGGGGATCTCCGGCGTGATGCTGCAGCGGCATTCCGGGTTCCAATAGTGATTGCTGCCCGGCACGCGGTATTTGGACAGGATGCAGGTGATCCCCTTGGAGGTGATCCAGTCGCAGATTTCCGTGCCCTCGAGGGTCAGGACGACGGCGCGGAAGCCGCCGCCCGGGAAGACGACGATGGCGGCCCCCGTGTTGCGGCCCTTGGGCGGAAAGACCGTCATGGTCGGAACGGAGACGTCGAGGACGGCCTGCGAGGTCGTGCCGCCGATGGCGTCGGGCGTTTCCTTTGTCAGGACGCTTTCGGGAGGCTGGGAGACGCCCTCCATGTCCGGCGCGGCGCCGGGCCAGATGGGGGTCTGGATCAGACCTTCGGGCTGCCGCCAGACGCCGACATGCGTCCCGATCTCCTGAGGCGCGGCCACCGCCGCCGCCCGGCGCGGTTCCGCCTCGGGCCTTCCGGTGCAGGCCAGAGCGCCGCAGACCGTCGCCAGCGCGACCACCCTGATCAGGATCACTCTCATTCCGGGCATCGGCGCACTTCCCCTGTGTCGAGGAGAAGAAGGCCATGGCGGCGGACGTCTCACAAAGGATGAGAACTCCGGCCTGCCCCGAGATAATTTCATGACCGGTGGGCGACGAAAAAGGGCGGGATCGTCGCCGATCCCGCCCTTCATCGCTCAATCGGGTTGAAGGCCTACTTCGCCCAGACGCCGAACGGATCGCTCCACGGCATGTCCAGCGCCTCGGCGACGGCCGGATAGGTCAGCTCGCCCTTCAGCACGTTCAGGCCGCGGGCGAGGTGCGGGTTGTCCTTCAGGGCGTCCAGGCCCTTGTCCGCCAGCGCCAGGCCGAAGGGCAGGGTGGCGTTGTTCAGGGCTTCCGACGACGTGCGCGGGGCGGCGCCCGGCATGTTGGCCACGCAGTAGTGGACGACGCCGTCGATGACATAGGTCGGGTCTTCATGGGTCGTGGCGTGGCTGGTCTCGAAACAGCCGCCCTGGTCGATGGCGACGTCGACCAGCACCGAGCCGGGCTTCATCGACTTCAGGTGTTCCTTCTTGATCAGCTTGGGCGCCTCGGCGCCCGGGACCAGGACGGCGCCGATGATGACGTCAGCCTTGACCAGTTCCTCTTCGATCGCGCCGATCGCGGAGTAGCGGGTGATGACCCGGCCGTTGGTGACCTCATCGATATAGGCCATGCGCGGGATCGAGCGTTCGAGAACGACCACTTCGGCGCCCAGGCCCATGGCCATGCGGGCCGCGTTCAGGCCGACGACGCCGCCGCCCAGCACCAGCACGCGGGCCGGAGCCACGCCCGGAACGCCGCAGAACAGCAGGCCCATGCCGCCGTTGTGCTTGAGCAGGGTCTCGGCGGCCGAGAAGACGGCGATGCGGCCGGCGACTTCCGACATCGGCGCCAGCAGCGGCAGGCCGCCCTGGGCGTTCGTCACGGTCTCATAGGCGATGGCGGCGCATTTCGAGGCGATCAGGCCCTTGGTCTGCTCGGGATCGGGCGCCAGGTGGAGGTAGGTGAACAGGATCTGGTCCTCGCGGAGCATTTCCCACTCGACCTTCTGCGGCTCCTTGACCTTCACGATCATGTCGTTGTTCGCGAAGATCTCGGCGGCGGTGTCGACGATCTTGGCGCCCGCCTTGACGTAGTCGGCGTCGGTGAAGCCTGCGCCCAGACCGGCGCCCTTCTCGATCGAGACGGCGTGGCCGTGGGACACGTATTCGCGCACGGCGGTCGGCGTCAGGCCGATACGGTGCTCGTTCTTCTTGATTTCCTTGGGGACGCCGACGCGCATGGGGAGTTTCCTTGCCTGAACCGGGTACGAGCCACTCTGCGGCGGCCGCGTTTCGCGCGCAATCTAGCGGCGGTTTCCGCGCAGGTTCCTGTTCTTTTTGCTGACTGATCGACGTAAAGTCGCAGAATCTGCGAACGAGGCCGCCCGTGAAGACGATTTCCGCTGTCGCCCTGGACGATACCGACCGGAAGATGCTTCGCGCCTTGCAGGGCGACGGGCGCATGACCAACGCTGATCTGGCCCGGGCCGTGAACCTGTCGGAGAGCGCCTGCCTGCGCAGGCTCAGGGCGTTGGAGAGCGAAGGGGTGATCAGCCGCTACGCCGCGATCATCAATGAGCGCGCCGTCGGCCTGCCGATCAGCGTCTTCGTGACGGTGACCCTGTCGTCCCAGGCCGAGGCCTCTTTGACCGCCTTCGAGACCGCCATCGCCACCGTGCCGGAGGTGGTGGAATGCTATCTGATGACCGGCGGTTCGGACTATCTGCTGCGTCTCGTGGTCCGCGACGTGGACGACCTGGAACGGGTCCACTCGCGCGAGCTGACCCGCATCCCGGGCGTGACCCGGGTGTCGTCCAGCGTGGCGATGCGCACGGTGGTCAAGCGCGGCGCATTACCGGTTTGACACTGGACCCCGGCCGATCCCGCCCCCAGTTTGGCGGGGTGGCCCACTCGCTTTTCCAGACCCTGACCGCCGACGGCCGCATGGAGCGGCATCGCCACGCGCACGCCTACGCCGCTCTCGTGCTGTCCGGCGGCTATGTCGAGGCGGGAGATCGGGGCCGCTTTCGCGCCGCGCCGGGTCAGGTGCTGATCCACGGCGCCTGGGAGTCCCACATGGACGCCGTGTCGGCGTCGGGGGCGATGGTGTTGAACCTGCCCTTCGTCGATCCGGTGGCTTTCGGCGTCGGCCGGATCGCCGATCCTGACGTCGTCGCACGGGCCGCCGGGCGCGACATGGTCGAGGCCCTGGGCCTGTTCCGCGAAGCGCTGAAACCCGTGTCTGATGAGGGAGGCGACTGGCCGGACCTGCTGGCGGCCGCGCTTCGCCGAGGGTCGGATGTTGGGCTTGAGGCCTGGGCGGCTGGCGCCGGCCTGGCTCCCGAGACGGTCAGCCGGGGCTTCCGCCAGGTCTTCGGCACGACACCCCGGCGCTATCGCGCCGAACAGCGGGCGCTGAGGGCCGCCCGGGCGCTTCAGCGGCGCGAGGATCCGCCGGCGGCGCTGGCGGCCGAGCTCGGCTTCGCCGACCAGGCGCACATGAGCCGCGCCGTCTCCGCCCTGACCGGTCTTTCGCCGGGGCGTCTTCGGGTCAAGTCGGTTCAATCCTGAGGCTCCGGGCTCGGCTAGGTCTGGGCCATGGATCGACGCACCCTCCTCTCCGCCGCCCTGGCCGCGCCCCTGGCTTCCGCCGTCGCGCTCGCCGTCCCTTCATCCCCACGGGCGCAGACCGCGGGTTCGAGCCGCCCGACAGGCCGCACCGACTGGCGGGTGAATGACTCCGAGGGTCAGGACGCCATCGCCTTCCTGGCGCCCCTGTCGGGCCGTGAGCTCTACACCCGCTACTACGCCGAGGACGTCGCCGCCTTCGCGCCCCGTCTGCCCGAGGCGGTGCGGACCGCCGTCCCGGCCCTGTGGCGGACGGCCGAGGACGAGGGCTTCGGCTTGTTCTCGCCGAACCTGAACACCATCCTGTCCCATGCCGACCGCGATACGACCCTGGACGACATGATCGCCGCCCTGGCCGATCCGGAGACGATCGTTCGTCCGACCTATCAGGCCGGCCCCTATTGGGACCAGAAGGACTGGGACTGGTTCGTCCGCCATGCGCCGGAGACGCGCTCGATCCTGGAGGCGATGAAGGCGGCCGGCTTCTCCGCCTGGCGCCGCGAGCGGGCCGGCGCGGCGCTGGCGGCCGGGCTGACGATGCTCCGCGCCGCCCTGCCGGCCTTCGACATCATCAAGGTCGAGGAGAAGCTGACGGGACGGACCTTCGATCCCCGTATCGACATCACCCTGATGCAGTTCTCCAAGCCTCACGGGATCAAGGTGCACGGCCAGCGCTTCCTGCAGTCGGCCGACTATGACGTGGGCCTCACCGTCCGGATCGCCGCCCACGAACTGCTGCACCCGCCCGTGCCGATGGAGGGGCCGACGGCCCTGGCCGCGCTCGCCGTGCTGGAGAGGGATCCGCTGATCACCCGCATCGTCCGCGAGCACGATCCCCGTTTCGGCTACACGACCCTGGAGGGCGTCCTGAACGAGGACATGTGCCAGGCGCTGGACCAGACCGTCAGCGAGGTCCTGGGCGTGGCGCGCAATCCGGCCGACCGCTGGCGCACCCAGGATGACGGCATGCACGTGCTGGCGGCGGGGCTCTACGGCCTGCTGCGCGAGGATCGCTGGTCGCGCGAGGGCGGCTCGATCGAGACCTGGCTCGCCGATGCTGTCCGCCGCGGACGGCTCGCGCCCGAGGTCCTCCATCCGGTCGCCGCCCGCGTGCTGGAACGGCCTGTCGATCAGCTTTGGCCGCTGGCGTCCGACAGCTGAGCCTTGCATCCCGCCGCCCCGTCCCCACCTCACGGTCAAGGTAGCGGAGGGGTGGATGCAGGATCGCAGTGCGGGTTGGAGACTGCTTTTTCTCCTCGGCGTTTTCGGACTCTTGGTCGCCTTGGCGACAGGCGGCGGCCTGTTCCTTCCCGGCCTCGCCGTTCTCTTTTCTGGCGCCGCCCTCATCGACCGCCGGATCGCTGACCGCATCACCGGCTGGGCGCTGAAGGCCTTCTCCGGTTCGGCGGTGCGCGACACCCTCGTCATCGTCGGTGCGCTGATGCTGATCCAGTTCCTGCCGGTCGAGCTGGCCCTGCTCGCCGCCGGAGACGCCCTGGCCTATGTCGAGGTCATGGCCGCCGTCAGTCTGATCGCCGCCAACACCCGGCTCAAACCGCTGCTGGCCTCGGCGAAGGCCCGGATGCAGACCGTCATCCCCGCGGTCCGTCCCCGGCCGGCGGCGCGCGGCGCCCGAACGCCTCGTCCTGCGTTGCGCCGCAAGGCCCCGCCCGCCGACGCCGACGGGCCGGGGTTGGTCTTCGCCTGACGCCTATTTCAGAGCCAGGGTCACGGCCTTGATGTCCACATACTCGTCGATGCCGTGGACCGAGCCCTCCTTGCCGTAGCCGGAGGATTTCACCCCGCCGAACGGAGCCACGGCGGTCGAGATCAGGCCGGTGTTCACGCCGCACATCCCCGCCTCGATCCGGCGGCCGATGCGGAAGGCGCGGTCCAGGTCGCGGGTGAACAGATAGGAGGCCAGGCCGAACTCGCTGTCATTCGCCTTGCCCAGCACCTCGTCCTCGCTGTCGAACGGGAAGACCGGAATCAGCGGGCCGAAGGTCTCTTCCTCACGGAACAGCTTGTCGTCGCCGCCCAGGGTCACCGTCGGCTGGAAGAAACGTCCGCCCAATTCGTGACGCGCGCCGCCGGTCAACACTCGACCGCCTGAGGCCTGGACCTTGGTCAGGTGGTCCTCGACCTTGGTGATGGCCTTGTCCTCGATCAGGGGGCCGACCTTGACCCCGGCCTCGAAGGCGGGACCGACCGGGATCTTCGCCACTTCGGCGGCCAGCTTTTCGGCATAGGCCTCGGCGACCGAGGCCTCGACATAGACCCGGTTGGGACAGACGCAGGTCTGGCCCGAGTTGCGGAACTTGCCCTTGATGGTCTCGGCCACCGCCAGATCCAGGTCGGCGTCGGCGAAGACGATCAGGGGGGCGGCGCCGCCCAGTTCCATCGACACCCGCTTCAGGGTCGGGGCGCATTGCTCGGCCAGCTTGCGCCCGACCGGGGTCGAGCCGGTGAAGCTCAGTTTGCGGATCAGGGGTGAGGCGGTCAGCACCGCGCCGATGGTGGCCGCGTCGCCGGTGATGACGCTCAACGCGCCCTTGGGCAGACCCGCCGCATAGGCCAACTCCGCCAGGGCCAGGGCGGTGAACGGCGTCTGGCTGGCCGGCTTGACCACGGCGGTGCAGCCCGCCGCGAAGGCCGGACCCAGCTTGCGGGTCAGCATGGCCGCCGGGAAGTTCCACGGGGTGATCAGGGCGCAGGGGCCGACCGCCTCGCGGAAGGTCAGGATGACGTGGCCCAGCGGGCTGTCCTGCGTCTCGCCGATCAGCCGCTCGGCCTGGCCAGCGAACCATTTGATGAAGCCGTTGGCGTAGGCGACCTCGCCCTTGGCCTCCTCGAACGGCTTGCCGTTCTCCAGCGCCATCAAGGCCCCCAGTCCCTCGGTGTTCTCGTCGATCAGCCGCGCCCATTCGCGCAGGAAGGCGGCGCGTTTGTGCGGGTCGGACCGGGACCAGGTGGGAAAGGCCTCGTCCGCCGCCTTGATGGCCCGCTCGGTCTCGGCGACGCCAAGGTCGGGGACGTGGCCGATGACCTCGCCGGTGGCGGGATCATCGACGGCGATCCGCTTCGCCCCCGTCACCGCCTCGCCGGCGATAAAGGCGTGTTCGCGAAGGAGCGCCAGGCCGGCGTCTCGGGCGGAAGTGTTCATGGTCAGTCGTCCGGTTCGGGGAGGAACGGAGGGAACGCGTCAGGTCCGGATCGTGTCCAGGTCGCGGCCCTTGGTCTCCGGCAGCCAGATCAGGCTGACGATGACCGCCACCACCGTGAAGGCGACCGAATACCAGAGGCCGAAATAGATATTCCCCGACGCCGCCACCAGGGCGAAGCTGGCGGCGGGCAATAATCCCCCGACCCAGCCGGTGCCGATGTTGTAGGGCAGGCTCATCGCCGTGTAGCGCACCCGGGTCGGGAACAGCTCGACCAGCGCCGCCGCCTGCGGTCCGTACAGGGCGCAGGCCGCGACCATGAAGATCATCAGGATGGCGAAGGTCAGCGGCATGTTGATCCGCGCCGGGTCGGCCTTGGCCGGATAGCCGGCGGCGGTCAGGGCGGCCTTGGCGCGGGTGTCCAGGTCGGCGCGCGCCGCCTTCAGCGCGGCGGGGGCCATGGCGCTTCCATCGACCGAGGCGACCTCGGCGTCCCCGACCCGGATCGCCGTCGGCGCGCCGGCGGGCGCGTGGACGGTCTCATAAGGAACGCCGGCGTTGGACAGGGCGATACGGGCGATGTCGCAGGAGCTGGAGAAGACCGCCTTGCCGATCGGATCGAACAGCAGGTTGCAGTCGGCGGGGTCGGCCACGACGGTTACCGGACTGGCGGCCTGCGCTTCGGCCAACGCGGGGTTGGCGGCCTTCGTCAGGGCGTGGAAGCCGGGGAAGAAGGCGATCAGGGCCAGGATCATGCCGAACAGCATGACCGGCTTGCGCCCCACCTTGTCCGACAGCCAGCCGAAGAAGACATAGAGGAAGGCCGAGGCCACGGTGACCATCAGCACGAGCTGGTCGACGGTGTTGGTGTCGACCTTGAGCACCTTCTCCATGAAGAAGCGGGTGTAGAAATAGCCGCAGTACCAGACGGCGCCCTGGGCGATCATGATCCCGAACAGGGCGATCAGGACGAAGCGGCCGTTGCCCCACTGGAAGAAGGCTTCGCGGTACGGTGCGCGGTTTTCACCGGCCTCCGCCTCCATCCGCTTGTACGCCGGGCTCTCGTTCAGCTTCAGCCGGATCCACAGGGACACGATCAGCAGCAGGGCCGACAGCAAGAAGGGAATGCGCCAGCCCCAGTCGTCGAAGGCCTCGGTCCCGACGATGGCGCGGGTGGTGAGGATTACGGCCAAGGCTCCGATCAGGCCCATGGCGGCGGTGGTCTGGATCCAACCCGTCAGCAGGCCGCGCTTCTTCGGCGGCGAATGCTCGGCGACATAGATGGCGGCCCCGCCGTACTCTCCGCCCAGGGCGAAGCCCTGCAGCATGCGCATGATCAGCAGCAGGATCGGCGCGGCGATGCCGATGGTTCCGTAGTCGGGCAGCAGGCCGATGGCGACGGTCGCCAGCCCCATCAGGGTGATGGTCACCAGGAAGGTGGTCTTGCGTCCCGTCCGGTCGCCGAACCAGCCGAACACCAGGGCGCCGAGGGGACGAACCACGAAGCCCAGACCGAAGGTCAGCAGGGCCATGATGTAGCTGACGGTCTCGCCCGCGTCGGCGAAGAAATGTTTGGCGATGACGGTGGCCAGGGAGCCGAAGACGAAGAAGTCGTACCATTCGAACGCCGTGCCCGCCGCCGAGGCGCCCACGACCGTCTTCAGGCCCGGTCCATCCCGGGTTTCATCTGCTTGCGTCATCCAACGTCTCCCCGCGTCGTGAGCGTCGTCTGCGGACGCTTCGGGGCGATGCTAGAGCGCGCCGCGCCGGGCGCAAGCGGGAAGGGTGGACGGAATAGGCGAAGGCCCGCCGGCGGGGGGCGCCGGCGGGCCTCTTTCAACCGGATCGCGGGTCGGGGGGAACCGCAGCCGGGAACTCAGAAAACGGGTCTAGTTCTTGGCGTCTTCCGCGGCGCCCGTGACCGCGTGGCCGGCGGCGGAGGCGTCACGGCCTACACCGGAAACGGTGTTGCAGGCGGCGGTGGTCAGGGCGGCGGCGGCGGCGACCAGAATGAAAATCTTGCGCATCGGTGAACTCCATGAGGCCGGGGAGGCGTCTGCCATATCAACGTCGCGGCGCTTTGGCGGTTCCCAGGTCGGCCGGATCGACGGGCACCACGGCCTCGGGCGTGGCGAAGGTCATGCGGGCGATCGTGCCGCCGCCCTCGGCCGGCAGCATCTCGACGTCGCCGCGCAATTGTTTGGCGAAGGCGCCCATCAGGGTGCGCCCCACGCCGGCGCGTTCCGTCTCGCTGACGCCCGGTCCGTTGTCCTGCACCTCCAGGATGCTCTGGTCGCCCTGCACCCGGAAGCGGACCTTCAGATCACCGCCCCTGCCCGCAAAGGCGTGCTTCTGGGCGTTGGTCACCGCCTCGACCAACCACAGGGCCAGCGGGGCCAGCTTGTCGGGATCGACGACCAGCGAATCGGCCTCGACTGACGACGTCACCAGATGGCCGCGCCCGCTCTCGCTGGCGATCAGCTGGCCGACCAGTTCGGTCAGGAAGATGCGGGCGTCCGCATAGCGCAGGTCGTCACTCTGGTAGAGGGTGCGGTAGATCAGGGCCAGGGCCGCGATCCGTTGGCGGGTGTCGCCCACGGCCGCCTTGGCCGGCTCATCCTTCAGGGCGCGCTGCTGCATCGACAGCAGGGACGAGATGATCTGCAGATTGTTCTTCACCCGGTGATGGATCTCGCGCATCAGCGCGTCCTTTTCCTCGACCGAGGCCAGAAGGGCGGCGTCGCGGGTGGTGATGGTCTCGGCCAGTTCGTCCAGGGTTTTGGCCAGCACGCGGATCTCGGACGGGGCGTTGACCGCCTGCACGGGGCGCACCGAGAAGCGGCCGCGGGCGTAGATGGCGGCGATCCGCTCCAGATAGTCGAGCCAGCGCACCACGATGCGCTCGCTGAACAGCATCACCGAGACGAAGGCGGCCAGCCAGGCGGCCAACGGCATCAGCAGCAGGCCGACCGGATTCAGCCGCGCCCACGACAGCAGGCCCGGCGACGGCGCCGACAGCAGGGCGTAGACATCGCGTCCGGCCAGGGCCGCGCCGGCGAAGACCCGGCGCCGACCGCCGGAATCGCCTTCGAAAATGGACGATCCCTGCGTGCGAGCACGATCGACCCAGCCGAGCAGGCTCTGGTCGCCGGTCAGGGTGAAGGCGTCGATGTCGGTGGCCGTCAGGATGCGGCCCTGCGCGTCGGTGAGGGCGGCCTGCGACCCCTCGGGCAGGGCGGCGTCGGCGACATCCGGCTGCAGCGAGGCCAGGGGGATGACGGCGATCATGGCGCCGTCGAAGGCGCCCAGGGGCCGTTCGAGCCGCAGGGCGACGATCAGTCCCGGCGGTCGTCCCGGCGCGGCGGGCGCGCGGGCCAGCACCGTATTCTCGCCGGCGCGCAGGCGCTGGAACCAGACGCTGCGCCGGGCGTCGATGAGCCACGGCGGCGGCGCGGCGCCGAGCGCCTGGGAGGCGCAGGCGGTGTGGCCGGTGGGGGTCAGTCGGGCGAGGCCGTCAAGGTCGTCCAGCCGGTCGACCAGCGCCGTCAGCCGGGGCTCGCAAAACAGCTCCAGCGCCTCCGGCCGCAGCGCCTGGAGCAGCACGCTGGTGCTGTCCAGCCGCGCCTTGGCGCTGGCGGCGGTGCGTTCGGCGGCCAGCTGCAAGTCCTGCCGCCGCTCGGTGTTCTGCAGGCGGAACTGCTGTTGGGCCTGGAAGGCGCCGAGCAGGAGGATGGGCAGCAGGGCGAGAGCCAGGGCGACGCCCAGTCGGAAGCGGATGCCCTGGAATTTCGGCTGGGCCAGTCCTCTTCCTAGTGCGCGCCCGATCCGCACCGGATCAGTTCCGGACGCTGCTCAAGCGATCGGCGGCGGCCAGGATGGAACGCATGGCGTCGCCGGCGGCGCGGCCGTCGCGGGCGTAACCGCCCTTCTCCAGCGTGGCCTGAAGCGCCTTGCGGGCGCGGGAGACGCGGCTTTTGACCGTGCCGACGGCGCACTGACAGATTTCGGCGGCCTCCTCGTAGGCGAAGCCCCCGGCGCCGACCAGGATCAGCGCCTCGCGCTGCTCTTCGGGCAGGGTGGCCAGGGCCAGGCGCAATTCGTCCAGGGCGACGGGGGATTCCGGATCGTCCACGGCCACCAGGGTCCGCTCGGCCGCTTCCTGGTCCAGCTGCGACTGGCGCCACGAGCGGCGTTTCTCGGAATAGAACTGGTTGCGCAGGATCATGAAGGTCCAGGCCTTCATGTTGGTGCCCATTTGATAGCTGGCGCGGGCGTCCCACGCCTTCATCATCGCGTCCTGGGCCAGATCATCGGCCGCCGTCGGATCGCCGGTCAGGGTGCGAGCGAACGCGCGCAGATGCGGAATCAGCGCGACCAACTCCTTCTTGAAGGCGTTGTCGTCGGCTGAAGGCGGCTTGGGCGGCGGGTTGGCGCCGCTCATGCGCCGCTCCCGCGCTCGTCGGCGCGCCTCAGAATGTCGAGGAACTCGTCCGGCACGGGCTCGTTCACCACCTCGTCGAACATATGCCTAAGCTTCACGCCGATGGCCTGCTGACGCAGGCGAGCCTCTTCGAGGCCGGCTCCATCCTTGGCCGGTTTCCCCGGAGGGTTGGATTTGTCTGTCATCGTAAAAAAGATCGCCACCCAGACGCTATTGTAGAAGCGAGAAACGCCACCCCCGGTTTCGGGTTCCGGGCATGGAACCAAAATATGCTCAAGCTTTCTCTCGCTTCCGGGAACCGTGACTGATTTGATACGTTTCGACTGACTGCCGCGGTCCCGCTTCAGGGGCCTGCAAACTATGTCGGGGACTTCGAGTATGAGCCTGCTGGCCCGCCTTGCGCCGCACCTTCCCTATGTTCGCCGCTACGCCCGCGCGTTGACCGGCGACCAGACCACCGGCGACAACTACGTCCGTGTCGCATTGGAGGCCCTCGCCGCCGGCGAACGCCAACTGCCCGCCGAGATGACGCCGCGCGTCGCGCTTTATCACGTGTTCCACGCCATCTGGACCTCGACCGGCGCCCAGCTCGAGGACAAGAGCGGCATCGAAGGCCGCGACGATCCCTCGGGTCGCCTGATGCGCATCGCGCCCCGGTCGCGCCAGGCGTTCCTGCTGACCGCTCTCGAGGGCTTCACACCTTCGGAAGCCGCCCAGATCCTCGACGCCGACGCCCAGGACGTCGAGCGCCTGATCTCAGAAGCCCAGTCGGACATCGACGCCGAACTGGCCACCGACGTCCTGATCATCGAGGATGAGGCCATCATCTCGGCCGACATCGAAAGCCTGGTGAAGGAGCTGGGCCATCGCGTCACCGGCACCGCCACCACCCACGATGAGGCCGTCGACGCCGTCGCCCGCCACCGTCCGGGACTGGTCCTGGCCGACATCCAGCTGGCCGACGGCTCGTCGGGCATCGACGCGGTCAAGGACATCCTGAAGCGGGTCGATGTGCCGGTGATCTTCATCACCGCCTTCCCTGAGCGTCTGCTGACGGGTGAGCGGCCGGAGCCGACCTTCCTGATCACCAAGCCCTTCCAGCCGGAGACGGTGAAGGCGGCGATCAGCCAGGCGCTGTTCTTCCATCCGTCGCGTCAGCGGGAAGCGGCCTGACCGTTTCCGCCTTCTGAGGCATGAAGATAAGGCCCCGGTCCCGCGACCGGGGCCTTTGTCGTTTACTGAGCCGACGCCGTCGGCGCGTTGACGTTGGGCGCCGCGCCGGTCGAGGTGTTGGCGGCCGGGGGCGTGGCCGCTCCCTGGTTGAAGGCCTGGGCGTCGACCGGTTGCTCGCCGTTGTTGGCGTTGGTGCGTTCGAACCCGCCGTTGCTGACGAACCACATGCCCAGCAGCAGGACGGCCGCCGCGCCGACCGAAACGATCAGCAGGGTCAGGATGCGCACGCCGCCCCGACCGCCCCGGACATACTGGGCCTCCACGGGCCGGCCCTCGTGGACGGCGTCGGCGGATTTGTCGTGCGGGGATTGGTGGGTCATGACGGCCTCCCGGTGTTGCCTGGTCAGCTCTTAAACGCGGCGGTCGGCGCCGCCGTTCCGGTCTCGCTCGAGGCGCGAAAAAATCCGAAGCGGTCCGGAACCCCTTTCGGGAGACCCCGTTATCAATCTGCGGAGGCGGCGACGCCCCCCCGACTTAGGACTGGCCACAGCCAGTCTGTCGCCTCCGCGCCTCATTCTCGATGATGCCACTTCGGGCGGATCCCTTGCGATCCGCCTTTTTCTTTGCCCCGTCTGGACAGGCGCGCGGCGAGCGCCACTATGTGGGTCCAGAAAGAAAACCCGGAGGGACATCCCATGGCTCGAACCAACCGTCAGTGGGTGCTGCGTCAGCGACCCAAGGGCCTGATCCAACCCGGTGATCTGGAGTTGATCGAGGCGGCCCTTCCCGAGCTGAAGGATTCCGAGATTCTGGTCCGGACCGTCTATCTGTCGCTGGACCCGACCAACCGCACCTGGATGAACGAGGCCGAGGGCTATCTGCCGGCCGTGCCGCTGGGCGGCGTGATGCGCGGCCTGACGCTGGGCGTGGTCGAGGACAGCAAGTCTGAACGTTTCAAGGCCGGCGACGTCGTCACCACGGCGGCCGGTGGCTGGGCCGACTACGCCGTCATCCCCGACAGCACGGCCTCGCGCGTGCATCGCGCGCCCGGCCTGCCGCTGACCGCCAACATGTCGGTGATGGGCATGACTGGGCTGACGGCCTGGGCCGGCGTCACCGATGTGCTGAAGGCGCAGGCGGGCGAGACCATCGTCATCTCCGCCGCCGCCGGCGCCGTCGGCTCGATCGCCGGCCAGATCGCCAAGGCACGGGGCGTACGGGTCATCGGCATCGCCGGCGGGCCCGAGAAATGCCGCTGGCTGACCGAGGATCTCGGGTTCGACGCCGCCATCGACTACAAGAACGAGGACGTGGGCGACGCACTGGACCGCCTGGCCCCCGACGGCTTCGAGATGAATTTCGAGAACGTCGGCGGCGATATCATGAACGCCGTCTTCAACCGGCTGAAGATCCATGGCCGCATGGCCGTCTGCGGCCTGATCTCGTCGTACAACGCCACCCGCATGCCGCCGTCGCCGAATTTCAGCCGGCTGATCACCCATCGGCTCGACGTGCGCGGCTTCCTGGTCCTGGACTACGGCCATCGCGGCAAGGAGATGGTGGCCGAGGTCGGTCCGATGCTCGCCGACGGCCGGGTGAAGTGGAAGGTCCACGTCGACGACGGGCTGGAAGGCGCGCTCGACTCGCTGAACCGCTTGTTCACCGGCGACCACGACGGCAAGCTGTTGGTTCGGGTGTCGGAAGAACCGGCCGCCTGACGGAGCGCCCCGCATGACCGAATCCCTGCACGTCCATTTCGAGGATCTGGGCGTCGGCGAGGTGGTGCCGCTGGGAGCCTGTATGGTCGACCAGACGGCGATGGAGGTGTTCATCGAACGCTTCCTGCCCGGCTGGGATCCGGCCTACGGCGCGCCCGACGCCATGGTCTACGCGCTGTGGAGCCGGCTGTTCGCCGACAAGGCGGCGGGATGGGCCCAGTCCAAGGTGCTGGCGGTCGACGGCTTGCGCTACATGCGCAACCCGCCCGCCGGCGAGCTGATGCGCGGACGCATGACCGTCATGGGCAAGGATCCCGTGGGCGACGAGAAGGGCATCGTCATCGCCCAGCACGACATGCTGGACGAGGCGGGACGGCTGATCTTCTCCTGCCTGACCCGCTCGCTTCTGGCCCGGCGGTAAGAAAAAGGCCCCGCCGTCGCCGGCGGGGCCTCTTCATTTTCAGGTCCGGCGAACGCTTAGGCGTTGGCGGCGGTCGGTTGTTCCGCGGCGCGCTGGAAAGCCATGGCGATCAGGCGGTCCCAGCCCAGCAGCGACACCAGGTGGGCGTAGATCTGGCCCAGGGCGCCGTTGTCGCGCAGTTCAACCAGCTTCTCGGCCGGCAGAGCCTTCAGCTTGTCTTCCGAGATGGCGTAATACTCAGCCAGCTTCTGCGGCTCGGCGGCGGTGCCGTCCGGGTTGCGCGGGGTGAAGACCGCTTCCTTGGTCTCGAACAGATCAAGGTCGGTCAGCAGGGCGACGAAGGCGTCGGTGCGCTGACGTTCCTGTTCGAAATTGTTGCAGAACTCCATCGCCTGCTGGGTGTACGGCGACGGCTGGCCGTCGACGAACAGCGGGGTCTGGCCGGCTTCCTTGAGGAAGGACGCGCCACGGTCGACGCACAGGATCAGGCGCTTCTGGGCGTCGTCATTGGCGAAGACGAACGGATACCGACGCACATAGGCCGGGATGTAGGCTTCGGGACGGAAGTCGCCGTTGTCGCTGACGTACAGGTTTTCGCCCGTGCGCAGGCCCATCACGGAGACCGGCTGCTTGGACTCGCCCACGAAGATGACCGGATAGGACAGAGCGGCCGGAGCGAACTCGGTCACGGTCAGCGGCACCAGGTTGGTGACGGCGGCGAAGGCGTAGGGCTTGTCGACCGGGTCGACGCCGAGTGTGCCGTGGGCCTCGACCGACAGGGGCTCGGGCTGGCTGTAGAAGAGAACGTTTCCGGACAGGCCGGCGGTCTGGGCGGTAGTGTCGGTCATGGACGCGATCAGCTCTGGAAAAAAGAGGAAGGCGGGCGTTCTAGCCCAGAGATGTGACACCGGCAAACCGGCTCGCCTTCCAGGTTCGTCTAGAAGCTGTAGCTCACCCCCACGCGGAAGTTTCGGCCGGGCAGGGGGGCGATATCCTTCAGGAAGCTGACGTGTTCGCGAGCCTCCTCGTCCGTCAGGTTGCGGCCCTCGGCGAAGACGGAGACCTTGCGGTCGCTGAACGGACGCCAGACGCCCGACAGGTTCACCAGGGTGTAGCCGTCCGTGCCCAACTCATTCTCGGCCAGACGGTCCTGCTCGCCCACGTGGCGGACCTCGAAGGTCGCGTCGAACGGGGTCGAGGTCCAGGCCAGGCGGCCGGTCACGCTGTAGGGCGGGATGCGCGCGGCGGGACCGACATCGGTCTGGGCATGCACATAGTCGGCGGCGCCTTCCAGCGACAGCGCCCGATCACCCGAGCTCCACAACTCGTATTCGGCCTCGGCCTCGAATCCGCGGAATTTCGCGCCGGTCTGGACGAACTGGAAGATCGGGAATTCCTCACCGTCGTCGATGAAGGTGGCGCCGGTGTCGCGCTCGTCGATGAAGCCGTCGTACTTGGACGCATAGACGTGCAGGTCGCCGCGGAATTTGCCGGCGTCGTAGTGGACGGTCCCCTCGATGGTGGAGACCTTCTCGTTGTCCAGCGTCGGATCGCCGGTCTCATAGACGGCGGTGGCGATGTGCAGGCCGTCGGCGAACAGCTCGACCTCTGACGGCGCGCGTTCGTTGTGGGCCAGGCTGAGACCCAGGAAGAGGTCATGCGTTGGGCGGATGAAGACCGCCGCCGAACCGGACCAGTTGTCGAAGCTGCGGTCGACGCGCGGGTCGCCGTTCAGCGGATTGGCGGCGAGGCTGCGCCGGTCATAGCGCAGGCCGCCCTCCAGGCCCCAGCCGTCGCGGTCCAGACGCTGGACCGTGTAGACGCCCGTTTCCTCGATCTTGCTGGATGGGACGAAGGCCTCGTCGCCGATGGCCTCGAAGGTGCGCGACAGGGCCTGCACCCCGAAGGCGCCGTTCCAGCCGTCGCGGGTGCGCTGGATCAGGTCGATGCGGCCTTCCTGACCATCGGAGTTGAAGATGGTGCCCGGCTCGCCCGGTCCCTCGAACTCGGTGTGGGTGTATTCGGCATGACCGGCCGAGCCACGCAGGGCCTGGAACAGGCCGCCGTCGAAGCGCAGCTCGCCGCGCACATCCTCGCGGGTCTGCTTCAGCTCGATGAAGACATCCGGCTCGGCGACGGTGCCATAGGTCGAGGACAGGTCCTTGTACGACGCGCCGATATAGCCGCGCGACCCGATGTACGACGCGCCCAGGCCCCAGCTTTCCAGTTGCGAGAAGCTGTTCGGCTGCGTGCCGCCGTCGCCGCGCGCGACGCCTTCAGCGTCCGCCAGTCGCTGCGAGATGGCAGGGGCGGGGATGTCGTAGTCCGAGGCGTCCTTCTTCACGCCTTCCACATTCACGGCGATGGGGCCGAGCGCGAAGGTGGCGCGGCCCGAGGCCGACCAGCCGTCATCGACGCTGGACGCCTGGGTCGAGACCATCCCGTCCACGCCATCGGGCAGGGCGTCCGGGATACGGCCGTCCAGCACATTGACCACGCCGCCGATGGCGGTGCCGCCATAGGCCAGGGTCGCCGGGCCGCGCACGATCTCGATGCGATTGGCTTCGGCGGGGTCGGTGGCGACCTGGTGGTCGGGCGAGACCGAGCTGGCGTCGATCAGGCCGATGCCGTTGGTCAGCACCTGCACGCGGGGGCCCGACAGACCGCGGATCACCGGGCGGCTGGCGCCGGGCGCGAAATCGGTCGAACGCACACCCGGCAGGCCGTTGACCAGATCGCCCAGCGAGGCGGCCGGCGCCTGGGCCAGCTGTTCCTCGGTCAGGACGGTGGTGGCGATGGTGGTGGCCCGTTGGCTGATGCCGAAGGGCGCGCCGGTCACGACCACCTCGTCCAGTTCGGTCGCCGGTTGCCGGGGGGCCGAAGCCGCGCTCTGGGCGGAGGCGGCGCCCGCCAGCGCGCTCCAGCCGAGGGCGGTCAGAAGGGCGGCGCGGGAAACGGCGGCGAGGGTCATGGAGGGGACTCGTATGGTGCAGGTGCTTGGGTGTTATGAGATAACATCACACGAAGTCAAGCGGGATCCGGTTGCGGAGGGGCGGGGGAAGCATTAGCTCTTCGGGCATGGGCGACGCCTGTCATCACCACCACCACGACGGTCCGCCGTCCGCCTCGACCGTGGCCCTGGCCCTGGCCGCCGCCGACGCGCGCCTGAGGGGCGAGGGTGAGCGCATGACCGCGGCCCGCCTGCGGGTCCTGGAGCTGCTGCTGGCGGCGGGCGAGCCGGTGAAGGCCTATGACCTGATCGCCCGTTTCGGCGAGGACGGTCAGCCGGCCAAGCCGCCCACCGTCTATCGCGCGCTGGAGTTCCTCGAGCGCATGGGCCTGGCCCACCGCATCGCCTCGATCAGCGCCTATGTCGCCTGCTCTTCGGGCTCGGCGGACCATGCGGCGGCCTTCCTGATCTGCGACTGCTGCGGCGCGACCGAAGAGGTTTCGGCCGCTGTCGCCGAGGGGTTGGACCGGGCCGCGGGCGCCGCCGGCTACGTCATCGAGCGCACCACGATCGAGGCTCACGGCCGTTGCCCGGCCTGCCGCGTCGCCGGCTGACGTCCGCTTCGGGTCGGTTTCTCTGGAAAACGGGCTCCCGGGTCTCTATCTCTGCCGCATGGACGCGATCCGGCTCTCCCCGCCCCGTCGCCTGAGCCTGCCGGTCGATAACCGGTGGGGCGCGGGCGAAATGTCGATCCTCGATTTCGGCGACCCGAAGCGGCCCGTGGACCTGGTCTTTGTCCACGCCAACGGCTTCAACGCCATGACCTACCGCACCCTGCTGGCGCCCCTGTCCGGGACGCTGCGCATCTGGGCGCCGGATCTACGCGGCCATGGGCGCACGACCCTGCCGACGGAGCGACAGGCGCGGCGCGGCTGGAGCGATCACCGCGACGACCTGGTCGCCCTGCTGGATGCGCTGGATGGCCCGCCGGTGGTGCTGGCCGGGCACTCGATGGGCGGCACCGCGGCCCTGCTGGCCGCCGCTGAACGTCCGGAGCGGGTGTCGAAGCTGGTGCTGATGGATCCCGTGATCTGGGGCCGGGTCACCGTGGCCCTGTTCCAGCTGCCCCTGTTCGACCGCCTGGCCTCGCGCATTCCGCTGGTGAAGAACGCCCTCAAGCGCCGGGCCGTGTTCGACAGTCGGGAGCAGGCGCTCGCCGCCTATTCGGGCCGGGGCGCCTTCCGCGGCTGGCCCGAAATGATGATCGCCGACTATCTGGTCGATGGCCTGATCGAGACGCCCGAGGGCTTCGTCCTGGCCTGCGCGCCGGAATGGGAAGCCTCCAACTACGCGGCCCAGTCCCATGATCCGTGGCGGGCGCTCGGGCAGGTTGATCGCCCGGTCCGCATTCTGCGCGCCGAGACCGGCTCGACCTGTTTCCCGACCCGCAGCCCCGCGGGTCTGCCCAAGGTCACCGTCGAAACGGTGAAGGGCGGGACCCACTTCTTCCCCATGCTCAAGGCTGACGTCGCCCGCGACGCCCTGTTCGAGGCGGCGGTCTGAGAGGGAGCGGTCTCACGACCCTCTTGTCAGACGCCAGATCCGGATGTGCCCGCCCAGGTCGCCGCTGACCAACCGGTCGCCATGCCAAGCCAGGGCGGAGATCGCGCTTTCATGGCCCTCGAGCCGCGCCACCTCGACGGGGTCGGCTCCGTCCTCCATGCGCCAGATGCGCACCAGCCGGTCCAGGCCGCCGGTCGCGAAGAAGCGGCCGTCGGGGGACCAGGCGAGGCCGTAGATCGGCATCCCCTGCCGCACGGTCTGGCGCCCGGACGGCGTCTGCACCTGCTGTTCCACGTCCGTGACAAGACGCGCGCGGGCCTGAAGGGGATCGACCGACACCACCGAGGCGCCGGCCTTCATGCTGCCGCCCAGAAGGCTGCGGCCATCGGGCGAGAACGTCACACGCTGCGCGAAGCTGGGCACGCTGCCCCGCTGCTCGCCGGTCGCCACGTCGTAAAGGGTGAGCGGGTTGTTCGAGGCCAGCAGTCGTCCGTCCGGCGAGGCCGAAAGCGAGAGGACATACTGGTACTGCAGGTCTCCGGGAGCCTGGATTTCGCGCACCACCTGATCGTCGCCGAGGTTCAGGATCCGGATCTTCAGGTCGGCGCAGCCCACGGCGGCGGTGTCCGCGTCCACGACGGCCAACCCAAGGCACCAGGTCGGAAAGCGCCACGTCCGGACGCGCGTTCCGGCGCCGGCGTCCAGCAGGGCGACCAGACCGTCCGCGCCGGTCGTCAGGAGGCGGCGACCATCGGCGGTGAAGCGCACGACCGCCGCGTCCCCTTCGTGAATCGGGAACACCGGCCCGGCGGCGCCGGTCGCCAGCGACCAGAGGCGCACCGCGCCGTCGAGCCCGCTCACCGCCAGCGTCCCGCCGCGCGGGTCTATATCCAGGGATGTCACCGCCCGAGGCTGGCTCAGGCTGATGGGATCGCCGGCGGCGTGGATCGCCTGGCCGCCGTCCTGCGCCTGCGCCGGGCCGACGCTGATGGCGAGAAGGGAGAGACCGGCCAGGGCCGCGGGTTTCAAGGAGCGAAAGATCATCGTGGTGCTCCCGCGGGCGCCGCCGGGGCGGGAGGAGGCGTGGTCGCGGCCGGGGGCGGCGTTGCGGACGCCGGCAACACGGCGGTGATCTGGCCCTTCTCTCGAAGCGTCAGGAAGGTTCCGGCCGGATTGACCTGCAGATCGACGGAGTTGCCGTCCTGGTTGCCGAACCTGAGGCCGGACGATCCGCGCTCGCCGGCCCAGAGCGACACGGCCATCCGGCCGATTTCGTCCAGCGTCAGGGATATCCCGCTCGACGGATCGTCGCCGGTGACATAGCCGCCCCGCTCATTGCCCTCGCTGTCGAACAGCAGGATGCCGGAAAGGGCCTCGCCGCGCTTGCTGAGCGATCCGGCCAGACGCGGTTCGGGCAGGGGTGCGGCGATCACCACCCGTTCGCGGCCGTTGGGGTCGACCACGACGATCTCGCGCGCGACGATCTTGTCGAACACCTGGGGCGAGCGGTCGAGATTTGCGCCTGCGGACGCCGCGGCGATCAGGCCCATGGCCGCGGTCGCGACCAGTCCCGCGGTCAGCAGGCGATTGCGCCTCTCAAGCCTCATCAGGCGTTGTTCCAGGGATCCATCGTCCATAGCGACCTCCATCGGCGGCTCCCGGCGGCGTCTCGCGCGGGGGCGGGCCTTTTTGGATCACGGCCCGTCTCCGCCGCACAGTTACCGTTTCGCAATGCCCGAGCCGGGCGTGCGCGGCTGGTTTTCCCTTGCGGCACCGGCTAAACCGCCGCCCACAAGAACAAGCCTCCGGTTCAGGGAAACGCCTCAATCATGCGTGACATCAACCACTTCATCGACGGCGCCTCGTTCGTCGGCGCCTCGGGCCGCTTCGGCGATGTGTTCAATCCGAACACCGGCGAGGCCCAGGCCCGTGTCCAGCTGGCCACGACCGGCGAGGTCGATCGCGCCGTGCAGGCCGCCCAGGCCGCCTTCGACGGCTGGTCCTCGACCAATCCGCAACGCCGCGCCCGCGTGATGTTCGAGTTCAAGCGCCTGGTCGAGGCGAACATGAACGAGCTGGCCGAACTGCTGTCCAGCGAGCACGGCAAGGTGATCGCCGACTCCAAGGGCGACATCCAGCGCGGCCTGGAAGTGATCGAGTTCGCCTGCGGCATCCCGCATGTGCTGAAGGGCGAATACACCCACGGCGCCGGCCCCGGCATCGACGTCTATTCGATGCGCCAGCCGTTGGGCGTGGTCTCGGGCATCACCCCGTTCAACTTCCCCGGCATGATCCCGATGTGGATGTTCGGCGTCGCCATCGCGGTCGGCAACACCTTCGTGCTGAAGCCGTCCGAGCGTGATCCCTCGCTGCCGGTGCGTCTGGCCGAGCTCATGATGGAGGCGGGCGCCCCCGCCGGCGTGCTGAACGTCGTGCACGGCGACAAGGCCGCCGTCGACGCCATCCTGACCCATCCGCAGGTCCACGCCGTCAGCTTCGTCGGCTCGTCCGACATCGCCCACTACGTCTACCAGCTGGGCGCGGCCCACGGGAAACGCGTCCAGGCCATGGGCGGCGCCAAGAACCACGGCATCGTCCTGCCCGACGCCGACATGGACCAGGTGATCAAGGACCTGTCCGGCGCGGCCTTCGGCTCGGCCGGCGAGCGCTGCATGGCCCTGCCGGTCGTGGTGCCGGTGGGCAAGAAGACCGCCGATGAACTGCGCGAGCGCATGGTCGCCGAGATCGACACCCTGCGGGTCGGCGTCTCGACCGACGCGGGCGCCCACTACGGCCCGGTGGTCACCGCCGCGCACAAGGCCCGCGTCGAGGGCTGGATCGACCAGGGCGTCAAGGACGGCGCCGAGCTGGTCGTCGATGGCCGCGGCTTCACCCTGCAGGGCCACGAGAACGGCTATTTCGTCGGCCCGTCGCTGTTCGACCACGTCACGGCGGACATGGAATCCTACAAGGAAGAGATCTTCGGCCCGGTGCTGCAGATCATGCGCGCCGCCAGCTTCGAGGAGGCCCTGTCGCTGCCGTCCAAGCACCAGTACGGCAACGGCGTCGCCATCTTCACCCAGAACGGCCGCGCGGCCCGCGACTTCGCCGCCCGCGTCAACGTCGGCATGGTCGGGATCAATGTGCCGATCCCGGTGCCGGTCGCCTATCACACCTTCGGCGGCTGGAAGCGCTCGGCCTTCGGCGACACCAACCAGCACGGCATGGAAGGCGTGAAGTTCTGGACCAAGGTCAAGACCATCACCGCCCGCTGGCCGGACTCGGAGCTGGAACACGCCGACAGCTCCTTCGTCATTCCGACGATGGGCTGAGATTGACGAAAGCCGGAAAGGTTTCGCCTTTCCGGCGTTCGCGGCAGCGCATTTCGATGTTAGGCGTTAACCTCCACGCACTGTGAAGCTGGAGCGCTCCCCCGCATGCGTCGCTTTTTCGTCTGGTCCGCCCTCGCCGCCGTGATCGGCCTCGCCCTCGCGGGCGGCGGCTACTGGGCCTACTGGAATTTCTACGCCCGCTTCCAACCGGTGACGGTCACTCGCAACCAGGTCGAGATTCAGCGCCTGCTGGATGAAAGCTCGTGGATCTCGGCGGGCGGCGGCGGTCAGGCTCTCTACGTCATCGGCTATCGCGACAGCGCCGCCATGCAGCGGTTCGAGCGCGAGGAGGGGCCCAAGCTGCGCGCCGCCGGGGTCGAGATGCGCATTCTCGTCTTCGCGCGCGGTGATCGCGAGGGACTGCAGCAGTCCACGGCCGCTGAGCGCGCCACGGTGGCCGAGCTGTGGCTGACGCGCGACTGGGTCCTGTACCAGCGCTGGACCGCAACGCCGGTGAACAACTGGACGGCGGCGGGCATTCCGTCCGCCGACGGCAACCTGGCCCGGGGGGCGGTGGTAGACGCCGGCCGCGACTTCGTCGGCCAGCTGAGCCGCAATCTGAGCGAAGCCGGGCTGCAGACCCGTTATCCGCTGATCATCTGGCGTGATCGCGAGGGCTTCATGAAGGCCTGCGCCTGTTCCGACTCCCGCTCATGGGCCTTTATCCGCGATGATCTGGACGCTCCGGACCGGATCGCGCCTGAGGTGGCCGCGCCCGCGGCGGATGGTCAGGCGCCGCTGCCCTATCCCGACGGCGGCCCCGCGCCGCAGGGCCTGCCGTATCCGACCCTGCCGCAGGTGACGCCGGTGCCCGGCCAGGCCCCGGCCCAGCCCGGCGCCGCTCAGCCGGGCGTGGCTCAGCCAGGGACGACCCCGGCTCCGGCGCGTCCGATCCAGGCGCCGGCCCCGCGCAAGGCGCCCGAGCCGCGCCAGCAGGAAGACACCACCTTCTACTAGAAGGGCGTCACAGGACGCGGCGGCAGACCTCGATCAGCCGGTCCACGTCCGCCTCATCCTGATACAGGCCGAAGCCGAAGCGGATCACGTCGTCGCGCACATCGGTGACGACATGGGCGTCCAGCAGCCGCTTGCGCCAGTCCTGGGCGTCCGCGTGCCGGAAAGCCAGGAAGCGGGCACGGGGCGCGTCGCCGGCGACCGGATTGATCAGCTCGGCCTTGTCCAGCCGCCCGGCCCCGCCTGCCTGCACGGCGTTCTGGAACCGCGCCATCAGCCCGCGCGCATGGGCGGCCACGTCCGCGGTGCTCAGTCCGGCTTCGTCCAGCATGCGGCGAGCACCGTTGAAGCGATACAGGGGCGTCGCCTCCATGGTCGCGCCCCAGAAGCGGCCCGCGTCCTCGCGGTACTGAACGCCGTCCGGAGGCCCGGTCAGATTGCCGAACTCGGCGAACCAGCCGGTGATCACCGGACGGGGGCAGAAGCCGTCCGGCGCATGCAGGAAGCCCGCGCCTTCGCCCGACATGGCGTATTTGTAGCCCCCGGCGACATAGAAGACCCGGTCCGCCACCGCCGACAGGTCCGTCGGGGTCGCCATGAAGCCGTGGTAGCCGTCGATGACCACCCAGGGGCCCTCGGGCTTGGCCAGTTCGGCCAGGGCCTCGACGCCGCCGAACACCTGGCCGGTGCGGAAGAAGACCTGGCTGATCACGATCAGGTCGAAGCCGCCTCCCTTGGCCGCCTCGACGAAGCGGTCCTCGAAGGTGTCGAATGGCTGCAGGGGCACGCGGGTGATGACCGCCTCGCCCGCCTCTTCCCAGCGTTCGCCCTGGCGGCGGAACGAGTGGAACTCGCCGTCCGTCGACAGGATGCGCACGGGCTTGGCCTCGATCCCGGAGACGATGCGCAGCAGGAACTCATGGGTGTTGGTCGCGAAGACGACGCTGTCCGGCGAGGGTAGGTTCAACTCCGTCGCCACGTGCTTCTGCGCCTCGGGCACGACGTCGCCGAAGACCAGATCCCATTTACGGTCGGCGAACCGGTTGGCCTCGACCCAGGCCCGCATCTGGCCGTCGAAGCTGGCGTCGGGCCACAGGTGATGACTGTGGGCGGCGAAATGCAGGCGCTCCGGGTCCAGGGACAGGGCGCGGGAGAACAGGGCCTTGTGGGTCATGTCGTGGATGTCGCACGGCGCGGCGGTCTCCGCCAGCGGCCCTCAGCCCCGGGCGGAGACCAGCCAGCAGGCGGCGCTCATCGGAATGATCCCGTCCCGGAGGTGCGTACTCAGCCGGTCGGTCACCGCCTCGCGCACCTGGGCCTGCACCGCCTCATCCTGCTGCGGCAGCGCCGTTCCCAGCACGCCGAACTTCAGGCCGAGGTCGAGCATTTCGTCCAGGCTCAGGGGCGTGGGCGTGTCCAGCGGCGCGATCTCGATGTCGGTCCAGCCGCTGCGCCGCAGGATGCCGCGCACCCGTTCCGGATCGGCGAAGGCGAACCGGCCGGGCGCGTCGACGGGCGGCGGCGGCGGCAGGTCGGGCAGGAAGGGCGTGGCGGCCTCCAGCGGGACCTGGGTCAGGGCATTCTCGGCGACCGCACGCCAGCAGGCGAAGGTCAGCCGGCCCCCGGGTTTGGTCGCCCGCCTCAGATTGGCGAAGGCGGCGTCCGGATCGGTGAAGAACATCACCCCGAACCGTGACGTCACGGCGTCGAACGCCGCCTCGCCGAAGTCGTGGGTCTGGGCGTCGGCCTCGATGAAATCGACATTGGTGGCCGCCGCCGCCCGGCCCCGCGCGGCCTCCAGCAGCGGGGCGGAGATATCGACGCCGGTGCAGCCTCCCGCCGGACCCACGCGGCGGGCTAGGTCCAGGGTCGTCGCGCCCGCGCCGCAGCCCACGTCCAGCACCCGCGCGCCGATGGGCGGGTCGGCCCGGTCCGCGACCGCCTCGCCGATCGGCTGGTACAGCCGGTCCATCAGGGTCTGGAGATCGGCCCAGGCCGAGCCGCCCGAGCGGGTCCAGTAGCTTTGGCCTGGGACGCCAGGAAGGGCGGGTGCGGTCATCTCGGTCTCCATCGAGGTTGCGGCGAAGGGACCGCAAGGCCATCCTGCAAGTTCAAGCCGACTTGAGGTCAAGAGTGCGCGACATCGACATCGCCGAATTGTCCCGCCGCTCGGGCGTGCGCGCCTCGGCGCTGCGCTACTACGAGGAGCGGGGGCTGATCGCCTCGACGGGGCGCCGGGGGCTCAAGCGCCTGTTCGATCCGGAGGTGCTGGAGCGGTTGTCCCTGATCGCGCTGGGTCAAGCGTCTGGCTTCTCGCTGGACGAGATCGCGGCCATGCTGGGCGGCGCGCCCGAGCCGGTCATCGACAAGGCGCGGTTGCGGGCGAGGGCGGACGAGATCGGCCGCCGTATCGAAGAGCTGTCGCGAATGCGCGAAGGCCTGCTGCACGCTTCGGCCTGCACGGCGCCGACGCTGATGGCATGCGCCAAATTCCGCCGGATCGTGCGCTTTGCGGGGCGTGAAGTCGCGACGGCGCCCTCGCGGAGCCGGTTCCGGGCGACGGCGATCTGAACCGCCGCCCAAACCGCGCGAGCGCCTCACCGCGCCCAGGCAGCGAGGCTCCGCGAGCCGAGCGATAGCGCCCTTAGATCAAGCTGCCGTGGCAGTGCTTGAACTTGCGGCCCGAGCCGCAGGGACAGTCGGCGTTGCGCGAGGTGCGCTCCCAGCCGACGGGCAGGACGTCGACCGGCAGGCGCGACCGGGCGTCGCCTTCCAGCGCGCCTTCCGGCAGCTGGGCCAGCGGGTTGGCCATCTCGTTCTCGCCGGTGCCGGGGTTCAGGTGGATTTCCTGGAACTCGGGCATCTCCATCGCCGGCGGCTGTTCGAAGCGGAACTCCACCGTCATCAGCCAGCGCGTCACATCGTGGCGCAGGCCGTACAGCAGCGACTCGAACAGGTTGAAGGCCTCGGTCTTGTATTCGTTAAGCGGATCGCGCTGGCCATAACCGCGCAGGCCGATGACGCCGCGCAGGTGGTCCAGCTGGACCAGGTGTTCGCGCCACTGCATGTCGATCATCTGCAGCATGAACTGGCGTTCGAGGTTGCGGATCTGCTCGGCGCCGACCAGGGCGATGCGTTCCTCGGCGCGGGCGTCCGCGGCGGTGACGATACGCTCCTCGATCTCCTCGTTGGACACGCCTTCCTCGGCGGCCCAGTCGGCCAGCGGCAGCTCGAGACCCAGGGTCGAGCGAACCTTCTCGTCCAGGCCGGCGATGTCCCACTGCTCGGCATAGGCCTTGGGCGGCATATGCTTCTCGACCAGGTCCGAAATCACGTCGCTGCGGAACTCGTTGACCAGTTCCGACAGGTCCGTGGCGTCCATGAACTCCTGGCGCTGCTCGAACACGGCCTTGCGCTGGTCGTTCACGACGTCGTCGTACTTCAGCAGGTTCTTGCGGATGTCGTAGTTGCGGGTCTCGACGCGCTTCTGGGCCTGTTCGACGGCCTTGTTCAGCCACGGGTGGCTGATGGCCTCGCCCTCGGCGACGCCGAACGACTTCATGATCGAGTCCAGGCGGTCGCCGGCGAAGATGCGCAGCAGGTCGTCCTCGCAGGACAGGAAGAATTTCGAGGTGCCGGGGTCGCCCTGACGGCCGGTCCGGCCGCGCAGCTGGTTGTCGATGCGGCGGCTCTCGTGGCGTTCGGTGCCGAGCACGAACAGGCCGCCGGCGGCCAGCGAGATTTCCTTCTGGACGGCGATGTCGGCCTTCAGGCGGGCCTCTTCGGCCGCTTCCATCTCGGTGGTGACCTCCTGCGCCATGTTGCGCAGGTCGGTGCGCCACTTCTGCATCCGCATCTCGAGGTTGCCCCCGAGCTGGATGTCGGTGCCGCGGCCGGCCATGTTGGTGGCGATGGTCACGACGCCGGGCAGGCCGGCGTCGGCGACGATATAGGCTTCCTGCTCGTGCTGGCGGGCATTCAGGACGCTGTGCGGAATGCCCCGCAGTTTTACCTCGTACTCGATGTCATAGGCCGCATCGCCGATCTTCTCGGCGTCCTTGGGCTTGCCCTCGAACTCCTTCTTGGGCGTGCGCGAGACCTCGACCTTGTAGACGAAATTCTTGAGCAGTTCGGACAGGGTCTCGGACTTCTCGATCGACACCGTGCCGACCAGCACCGGCTGGCCCGCCAGATGGCGTTCGGCGATCTGGGCGGCGATGGCCAGGTTCTTCTCGCGCTCGGTGCGGAAGATCTCGTCGTCGTAGTCGATGCGTTGAACCGGACGGTTGGTCGGCACTTCCAGGACGTCCATCTTGTAGATGTCGAGGAATTCCTGGGCCTCGGTCGCGGCCGTGCCGGTCATGCCGGACAGCTTCTCATAAAGGCGGAAATAGTTCTGGATCGTCACCGAGGCCAGGGTCTGGTTCTCGGGCATGATCTTCACGCCCTCCTTGGCCTCGATCGCCTGGTGCAGGCCTTCCGACAGGCGGCGGCCCTGCATCATGCGGCCGGTGAACTCATCGATCAGCATGACCTCGCCGGCCTTGATGATGTAGTCCTTGTCCTTCTGATACAGGGTGTTGGCGCGCAGGGCCTGGTTGATGTGGTGCACCAGGGTGATGTTGGCGGCGTCGTACAGGCCGGTGGTGTCCTCGGCGAACAGGCCGCGCTCTTCCATCAGCTGTTCGATCAGCTCCGAGCCTTCCTCGGTCAGCAGTGCCTGACGCTGCTTTTCGTCGAGGTCGAAGGTGGCCTTGTCCTGGATCAGCTCCTTGATGATCGCGTCGACCGTCACATAGAGGTCGGAACGGTCCTCGGTCGGTCCCGAGATGATCAGCGGGGTCCGGGCTTCGTCGATCAGGATGGAGTCGACTTCATCGACGATGGCGAAGTGGTGCGGACGCTGCACCATCTCCTTGCGGTCATAGACCAGGTTGTCGCGCAGATAGTCGAAGCCGAACTCGTTGTTGGTGCCGTAGGTGATGTCGGCGGCGTAGGCGGCCTGGCGCTGGCCCTGCGACAGGCCGTTGACGATCACGCCCACTTCCAGACCCAGGAAGCGATAGACGCGGCCCATCCATTCGGCGTCGCGGCGGGCCAGGTAGTCGTTCACGGTGATGACGTGCACGCCCTTGCCGGACAGGGCGTTCAGATAGGCCGGCGCGATGGCGACCAGGGTCTTGCCTTCGCCGGTGCGCATTTCGGCGATGCCGCCGTCATGCAGGATCATGCCGCCGGTCAGCTGCACGTCGTACTGGCGCTGGCCGAGGACGCGCTTGGAGGCCTCACGAGCCACCGCGAAGGCGTCGTTCATGACCTTGTCGACGCTCTCGCCGCCGGCCAGACGGTCGCGGAAGGCGTCCGTCATCATCCGCAGTTCGTCGTCCGAGAGGGCGGCGTACTTCTCCTCCAGCGCGTTGATCTTCTGAACGCGGCCCATGAAGTCCTTGACCTTGCGGTCGTTGGAGGAGCCGAAAATCTTCTTGGCAAAGCCGAGCATGGAGGATCCGAAGGCGGGCGAGCGACAAATGGCTCTGGTTGTGGTCCCGGAAGGGCGGCGGCGGACGCCGCAGAGGGGCTCCGGCGACGACGGCCCGGTGCGCCCTTGAAAACAGGCGCGCGCGAGGGCCGCGCGAACGATCGAAAACCCCTCGACTTGGGCGCAGCCGGGACTTAAGCACCGGCCTTATCCCTGTCAACGCGAGGGCCTTTCGCCGCCCGCCGACGGAGCGCGTCTGCATGAGGTCTTCCCGCGTCCTGTTTCCCCTGCTGATGGCGCTTGCGCTGACCGTCGCCGCCTGCGGCCGGGGCGGCGGCTCCGATCGTCCGCCGGAGCCCGGCGACCGCGCCGTGGCGAAGGTCCAGGACGAGACCATCTGGGCCTCCGACGTGAAGCGCGAGGCCGTGGCGCAGGGGCTGGTGGGCGAGGGCGAGCCGCTGGACGTGACCTCCGACCTGTTCCGCCGCGTCCTGGACGAGGTCATCGACCAGAAGTTGCTGGCCCACGAGGCCGAGCGCCGGGGTCTGGATAATTCGCCCCTGGCCCAGCGTCGCCTGGCGGCCACCCGCGAACGCATCCTCGGCGACATGCTGGTCGAGACGGTGGTCAACGACAAGATTTCCGACAAGGCGGTGGAGGCCATCTACCAGGGGCAGTTGAACCTGGCCCGCACCTCGGAAGAGGTTCGCACCCGCCTGATCCTGTCGCGCACCCGCGCCGAGGCCGACGCCGTGGTCGGCATCCTGGGGCAGGGCGCGGCCTTCGAGGCGGTGGCCATGGAGCGCTCGATCGACGACGCGACCCGCTTCTCGGGCGGCGATCTCGGCTATTCGACGCTGGACGTCATGCCCGAGGCCTATCGCAATGCCCTGCGCGACCGGCCCGCCGGCTCGACCGTCGGTCCTTTCCAGACCGAGGGCGGCTGGGCCGTGCTGCGCGTCGAGGATCGCCGCCGTGAGACCCCGCCGACCATGGAGCAGGCCCGGCCGCAGATTGTGCGCTATCTGACCTATGAGGGCGTGCGTCAGCTGCTGGAGGAACTGCGCGGCAAGGCCGCCGTCGAGGTCCTGCTGGGCGGCGAGGGCGCGCCTTCGCAGGAACCCGCCTCGGCCGCCGCCACAGCACCGCCCGCGGCGGCCCCCGCCCAGCCGGCCCCGGCCGCTCCCGCTTCCGCCCCTGTTCCCGCCCCCGTCCCCGCCAAGGCCCGATGAGCAAGACGCCCACTCCTCCCGGTCGGGGTTCGACCGGCCAGATGATCGAACAGGCGTTCGAGAAGGCCCTGGAGCCGGTGACCACGGCGATCAAGCGCGCCACGACTCCGTCGAAACCGGCCGTGGCCGCCGCGGCGCCGGGCAAGCCGGGCCTGCAGGTGTCGCCGCTGGCCGTGCCGTTCCCGGTCATCCCGCCCATCGGCGGGGTCGAGATCGCGACCGGCCGCGCGGGCTTCTACAAGCACGAGCGCGACGACCTGGTGGTGTTCAGCTTCGCGCGCGGCACCAGCTGTGCCGGGGTTTTCACCCGCCACAAGGTCGGCTCGGCCCCGGTCGACTGGTGCAAACGCCATCTGGGCGCCGAGGACGGCGGTCAGGACGTGCGGGCGCTGGTGGTCAACGCCGGCTGCGCCAACGCCTTCACCGGCAAGGCCGGTGCCGATGCGGCGCGCCGCACCGCTTCCGAGGTCGCCAAACGCTTCGGCTGCCGTCAGCGCGACGTCATGCTGGCCTCGACCGGGGTGATCGGGGTGGTGCTGGACGATCGCAAGATCGCGGCCCGCCTGCACGACATCGAGGCGGGCCTGGATTCAGACAACTGGGCCGCCGCCGGTCAGGCCATCATGACCACGGACACCTTCCCCAAGGGGTCGTACGCCGAGTGCGACATCGAGGGGCATACGGTCCGCATCGCCGGCATCGCCAAGGGTTCGGGCATGATCGCGCCCGACATGGCCACCATGCTGGCCTTCATCGTCACCGACGCCGACATTCATCCGAACGTCCTGCGCGCCCTGCTGGGCCTGCATGTCCGCACGACCTTCAACAGCGTGACGGTCGACGGCGACACCTCGACCAATGACACCGCCCTGCTGTTCGCCACCGGCGCCTCGGGCGCGCCGCGCATCGGCCGGGTCGGCGACCGCCGCCTGAAGGATTTCAGCCGCGCGCTGGACCAGGTCATGCTCGACCTCGCCCACCAACTGGTCCGCGACGGCGAGGGCGCGACCAAATTCGTCAAGGTCACGGTGGACGGCGCCGCCAGCCCCGCTTCGGCGCGCAAGCTGGCCAAGTCCATCGCCGACAGCCCGCTGGTCAAGACCGCCCTGGCCGGCGAGGACGCCAACTGGGGCCGCGTGGTCATGGCCGTCGGCAAGACCGAGGAGCCGGTCGATCGCGACCGCCTGGCCATCAAATTCGGCCCGCACGTCGCGGCTGTCGACGGCGCTCCGTCGCAGACCTACGACGAGGCCAAGATGAGCGCCTATATGAAGAACGCCGAGATCGACATCACCGTCGACGTGGGTTCGGGCCGCGCCTCGGCCACCGTCTGGACCTGCGACCTGACCAAGCGCTACGTCGAGATCAACGGCGACTATCGCTCGTGACGGAGACGATCAGGACTTGCTTCCGCGACTCCTATCCTGAGTTCTTCTTCTTCGTAGATCGGGGAGAGTGCGGCTTTGGCTATTCGCCAAAGATGAGGGAGTTTTCCGTGAAAGTCCGATCGCGAAGCCCGATCATTCAGGTCCTGAGCTTCTGCCCGTTCAGCGGCAAGGCTTTCCCAGCGCCATTGCGTGACCGATTTTTCGACGAGCTGGAGGCCCTTGGTCTGACAGAAGGTCTGGACGACGCTGAGAACGCTCCGGTTGAATTTCAATCTGAAGACTGGTGGATCAGCAAAGGCCTATGACCGAGCCCCTCAAAACCGTCCTCGTCGTCGCCGTCGCCCTCATCGACACTGACGGCCGGGTGCTGATCGCCCAGCGGCCCGAGGGCAAGCAGTTGGCGGGGCTGTGGGAATTCCCGGGCGGCAAGGTCGAGCCGGGCGAGCGCCCCGAGGCCGCCCTGATCCGCGAACTGAAGGAAGAGCTGGGCATCGACGTCAACGAGGCCTGCCTGGCGCCCTTCGTGTTTACCAGTCACGGTTACGAGTCATTTCACCTGTTGATGCCATTGTACCTGTGCCGACGTTGGTCGGGGGTGGTTCAGGCGCATGAGCATTCAGCGCTGAAATGGGTTCGGCCGGCGCAGTTGTCGGACTATCCCATGCCTCCGGCGGACGAACCCCTGATCGCCTGGTTGCGCGATCTGCTCTAGCCGTCCGGAAAGGGAGGCGACGATGAAACGTTTCCTGGATCGCTTCCGGCGCGACGAGAGCGGCGCGACGGCCATCGAGTACGGCCTGATCCTCGCCCTGATCTTCCTGGTCATCCTGTCCGCCCTGACCGCCTTCGGCGCGACCGGCAGCGGCGTCTTCAACGGCGCGATGGATGCGATCCGCGCGGCGATGGGCGGCTGAGGGCCCGCTCGGCCTACTCGTCCCCCGTCTGCTCCTTCACGCCCAACGCATCCGCCAGCCGCATCTTGGCCGAGCCTCGCGGCAGGGGTTTTTGCTGGCTTTCATGCGGCGCCCACCCGGCCAGGTGGACGATCTCGAAGGTCGCGGGGATGCGGCCGTCCGGTTCGCCGAACCGTTCCGAATAGAGCTGCGCCGCCCGGGCGACGATGCCGCGCGTCAGGGGCCGCCCCCCGTCCGCCAGCACATTGGTCTCGCCCATGGCGCGCAGGTCGCGGATCAGGGCAAACAGGTTGCGATAGCGGACCGTCAGCCGGTCCACGTCTGACACGGGCAGGGCGAAGCCGGCCCGTTGCAGCAGGGCCGCGCCGTCAAAGCCGTCGGCGAAGGGCGACACCCGCGCCTGCGCTCCGCCGCGCTGCTCCAGCTCCGCCTCGGTCAGCACCGCGCGCAGTTCCTTCAGCGTCCCCGCGCCCAGAAGCGTGCCCACGAACAGGCCGTCCGGCTTCAGCGCCCGGCGAATCTGGCTTAGCGCGCCCGGCAGATCGTTGGCCCAGTGCAGGCTCATCAGGCTGACAATCAGATCCTGCGACTGGTCCGGTAGATTCAGCGGTGCAGCGCCAGGCGCCGCGCGCGCCGCGCGGTCCCCCGCCGTCTTCACCGGCCCGACCCGTGACGCCGCATGACTGTCGGCCAGGGCGGCGGCGAATGGACCGGGATGGGCCGACAGATCGGCGGCCTCGGGCCAGTCGCGCAGCAGGGCGTCCAGGCTGTCGGCAGCGTTCTGCGCCGCTCGCGCGTGCAGGAAGTCGGCGCTGGAAAACAACTTTTCGCTGCGCTCAAGCCTTGCCGTTCGGCGCTGGCTGTCGAAGATGACGGGGGGACCGGAGGAGGAGCTCATGAGCCTTCAGGATGGGGTCTGGCGCACGCGATGGGAAGCCGCCGCCGGTTTCGGCCGTCTTCTGGGCCGGGGCGTGGCCGATCTGCTGTTGCCGCCGCTGGCCCATGACAGCCCCGAAGCCTCCGCCTCCGCCGGCCTCACCGCCGACGCCTGGAGCCGGGTAGTGTTTCTGGAAGAGCCGGTCTGCGACGGCTGCGGCGCGGCGTTCGAGATGGACGGCGGCGTCTTCGCATCCGAGCGCTGCGCGGCCTGCCTGGCCCAGCCCTACGCCTTCGCCCGGGCGCGGGCGGCCTGTCTCTATGACGAGGCGTCGCGCGGTCTGATCCTGAAGTTCAAGCACGGCGATCACCAGCCGTTCGCGCCGCTTTTCGCCCGCTGGCTCAGCCGCGCCGCCGCGCCCCTGCTGGCCGAGGCCGACGTGGTGGCGCCGGTGCCCCTGCACCGCTGGCGGCTGCTGTCGCGGCGCTTCAATCAGGCCGCCGAGGTGGCGCGGCCGTTGGCCCGGGGCGCGGGGCTCGACTACCTGCCCGACGCCCTGGTGCGCCAGGCCCACACCACAAGCCAGGGCGGCAAGTCGGCGCGTGGCCGCCGCCTGAACGTGAAGGCGGCCTTCGCCGTCACCCCTGGGGGCGCCCGGCGGATCAAGGGGCGGCGCATCCTTCTGGTCGATGACGTGTTGACCACCGGCGCCACCGCCGAGGCCTGCGCCCGCGCCCTGCTCGAGGCCGGCGCCCGCGCGGTGGACCTGGCGGTCATCGCCCGCGTGCGAACCGTGCGCGAACTGACTATGTAGGGAGCGAAGAAGAAGCCCCTCGATCAACGAGCCGCCGCGCGGCGAGCGACAGGGGTCGTATCAGTCTGGAGATAAAATTGGCCGACGTCGTCATCTACACCAAGCCCGGTTGCCCCTATTGCGCGGCGGCCGAGGCCCTGCTGGCCCGCAAGGGCGTGGACTACACCGAGATTGTCGCCTCGAACGATCCGCAGAAGAAGCAGGAGATGATCCAGCGCTCCAACGGCCGGATGACCTTCCCGCAGATTTTCATCGGCGGAAAGCACATCGGCGGTTCCGACGATCTGCACGCGCTTGACCGCAAGGGCGAGCTGGACGCACTGCTCGCGGCCTGATGAGCACGCTCCCCGTCGCCCTGATCCAGACGCGCACCCCGGCCTCGCCCGGGGCCGCCTTCGCCCATGTCGAGCCGCTGATCCGCGAGGCGGCGGCGGGCGGGGCCAAGCTGATCCTGACGCCCGAGGCCACCAATTTCCTGATCCGTGATCAAGCCGCCCGCGCGGCCGCCCTGACCACGGACGACCGGGACGAGGGGGTGCGGAAGCTGCGCGATCTGGCCCGTGAGCTGGGCGTCTGGCTGCTGATCGGTTCGGCCATCGTGCGGTCGGGACATGAGGGCGACGACCGCGCCGCCAACCGCTCGCTCCTGATCGACGACACGGGCGCGGTGACCGCGACCTATGACAAGCTGCACGTCTATGACGTTGACCTGCCGACCGGCGAACGCTGGCGCGAGAGCGCCTCGGTCCGGCCGGGCGAGGCGGCGGTCCTGGCGCAGACGCCCTGGGGCGGACTGGGCCTGACCATCTGCTACGACATCCGCTTCCCGCAGCTGTACCGGGCGCTGGCCAAGGCCGGGGCAAGGATGATCGCGGTCCCCGCCGCCTTCACCGTCCCGACCGGCGAGGCGCATTGGGAAACCCTGCTGCGCGCCCGGGCCATCGAAACCGGCGCCTATATCCTGGCTCCGGCCCAGGCCGGGACGCACGAGGACGGACGCAGCACCTGGGGCCGCTCGACCGTGGTCGCGCCCTGGGGCGAGGTCGTCGCCAAGCTCGACAATGACGAACCCGGCGTCCTGTTCGCCACGCTTGATTTCGATGCGGTCGACAAGGCCCGCCATGCGGTGCCGCAACTGACCCATGACCGCGATTTCGCGCCGCCCGCCCCGCTTCCGGCATGATCCGCTACGCCCTCAGCTGTGATCACGACCATGGGTTCGAGGCCTGGTTCGGATCATCGTCGGACTATGACGATCAGGCCGGGCGCGGTCTGGTCGAATGCCCGATGTGCGGCTCGACCAGGGTGGCCAAGCAGATCATGGCCCCCGCCGTCGCGGGCACGAAGAGGTCGACCCCCGCCCCCGACGTCGCGGCGAAGATGCAGACCATGATGATGGAGGCGGCCCGCGAGGTGCGCACCCACGTCGAGCAGAATTTCGACTACGTCGGCGACGCCTTCGCCCGCGAGGCCCGCGACATCCATGAGGGCCGATCCGAGAAGCGCGAGATCTACGGCGAGGCCACGCCCGCAGAGGTGAAGAAACTCAAGGACGACGGCGTGCCCTGCGCCCCGCTTCCCGTCCTGCCGCCCGACAAGTCCGGGATGAACTGAGCCATGCCGGGGGGCGGGGAGCGCTATCAGGAGTTCGAGCCGCCCGTGGCGCTCAAGCCCTTCGTGCGGGTGATCTGGACCTATGCCGACCCCGACCCGGCTCCGGTCGTGCAGCGTATCGCGCCCGACGGCTGTCCTGAACTGATCTTCGACATCGGCGCGCCCTATGAGGAACAGGCCGACGACGGCGAATGGCGGCTGCAGCCGTCCGCCCTGTTCGCCGGCCAGATGACCCGGCCCCTGGCCCTGCGGCCGGTCGGGCCGACCGAGCTGGTGGCGATCCGCTTCGCGCCCGACGGCGCCCGCGACTGGCTGGGCCTGCCTCTGGCCGAGGCCACCGACCGGCGGCTGGACATGGTCGAGCGGTTGAGAGGCTTCTCGGCGCTTGCCGGCGATCCCGAGGCCCAGGTCGCGGCCTTCACCGCCTGGCTTGCGGATCAGCGCCGCCGCGCCGACTGGACCGTCGATCCGCTGGTTCAGGCCGAGATCGAAGCCGCCGCCGGAGATCGCCCTTCGCCCGTCCGTTCGCCCGCCGACCAGCGCGCCCTGCAGCGGCGGTTCGCTGACCGGGTGGGGGTGTCGCCGCGCATGCTGCGGTCAATCTTCCGCTTCCGACGGGTCTTCGACCACGCCGCTCACCCGGACCGCCCTGAAGCCGAGGGCTGGCTGGAGGCGGGGCTGGGGGCCGGCTATTTCGACCAGCCGCAGATGGCGCGCGACTTCCGCCGCTTCCTCGGCTGCACCGCCACTGAATGGGCGCGCGAGCAGCAGGCCTTGGCCCGGGCCATCGCGTCGCAATCCTACAAGCCCGGGACCGATCATCCGGCCTAGCTTGGCCTTCGAAACCGAGGGAGAGACCCGACCATGCTGACCGCCCTGATCCTGACCGCCGCCCTGACCGCCGCCCCGCAGACCGATTTGCGCCCCGATCTGGGGTGGATGTCCGGCTATTGGCTGTCCTGCGAAGGCGGGCGCGAGGTGGCCGAGACCTGGAGCGTCCCGCGCCTGAACCTGATGGCGGGCACCTCGATCACGGTCCGCAACGGCCAGGTCGGCTGGGAGCTGTCGCGGATCGCGCCGACCGGGCCCGAAACGAACGCCCCCTTCGCCTATTTCGCCCACCCCGAAGGGCAGGCCCTGACCGTCTTCCCGGTGATCGAGTCCGCTCCGAACCGGGTGGTCTTCCAACAGTCGGCCCACGACTTCCCGCAGCGGGTCATCTATGAACGCGACGGCGATGTGCTGAACGCCCGCATCGAGGGCGAGATCGACGGACAGGCGAGGGCGATCCGATGGCGGTTCCAGAAGGCCGAGCTGAACGCGCGCTGCCCGACCTGACCTGGCGGGCGATGACGGCGGCCGATCTGGACGCCGTCGCCGCCATCGCCGTGCTCGGCTTCCCTGATCATTTCGAGGGCCGCGACCTGTTCGTGAACCGGCTGGCCGTGAACCCGTCCGGCTGTTTCGTGCTGGCGGACGGCGACGGCGAACCGAAGGGCTATATGGTCGCCTATCCCTGGCGGGCGGACGCGGCGCCGGCGCTGAACACCCTGATCGAGGCGATCCCCGACGACGCGACGGTCATGTACCTGCACGATATGGCCCTGCATCCCGATGCGCGCGGCGGCGGCTATCCGGGCGTGGCGGTCGAGCGGCTGGCGGACGACGCGCGTCGGGCGGGCTGGCCCGCCGTGGCGCTGGTGGCCGTCAATGACGCCGCGCCCTTCTGGGCCCGGCACGGCTTCGTCGTGCGCGAGACGCTGGAGCTGGCCGCCAAGCTGGCCTCCTATGGCTCCGACGCCCGCTACATGATGCGCGCGCTCTAGTCGGCGACGCGGGTCCAGCCTTTGTCGGCCATGCACTGAACGAAGGCCGTTGAGCCCTCATCATTGCCTGCGGCGCGGCGGCAGTCGCGCTTGGCGCCGTCGAAGGGTTGGGCGTTCTCACCGGTCCAGCGGTAGTCGCCGTCGACTCCGATGACGGTGACGCAGGCGGCGTTCAGCAGGGCGGCGGCCGTGACGGCGGAGATGATGAGCAGGCGTTTCATGATGGTGTTCCCCAGGTCGAAGTTGACGCTCAAGGGGTCGCACACGGTCCTGCCCCGATCCCGTTACAGGGGGCAAGGTGGGTGAATTCGTCGTAAGGCGGATCAGTCCCGCGTGGCGATCATCATGTAGTTGATGTCGGGATCGCCCTCGCTCCAGCGATCCGTGAGCGGATTGTACTCGAGGCCGAAGGGGCCGGTGACCGTCACGGGCTCGGCCGCCAACATGGCGCGGATCTCGTCCGGCTTGAGGAACTGGCGCCAGTCATGGGTCCCGGCGGGCACCCAGCGCAGCACGTACTCCGCCGCGACCTTGCCCAGCGCCAGCGCCTTCAGGGTGCGGTTCAGGGTCGCCACGATCATCAGGCCCCCCGGTTTCACCAGCCGCGAGCAGGCGCGCACGAAGGCCTCGGGGTCGGCCACGTGCTCGATGACCTCCATGGTAAGGACCACGTCGAACGGTCCGGCGCCCTCGGCCTCCAGCTGTTCGACCGTGGCGGCGCGGTAGGCGATGTCGAGGCCCTGCTGGTCCGCATGCGCCCGGGCGGTGCCGATGTTCTCAGCCGAGGCGTCCACGGCGGTGACCGCGAAACCCAGCCTTCGCATGGGCTCGGCGATCAGTCCGCCGCCGCAGCCGACGTCCAGAAGGGTCAGGCCGGAGAAGGCTTCACGGGTCTTCACGTCGCGTCCGAAACGTTCGGCGGCGCGGTCGCGCACGAAGCCCAGCCGGGCCGGATTGAAGCGATGCAGGGGCGCGAACGGGCCCCGTGCGTCCCACCATTCGGCGGCCTGCGCCGAGAAGCGGGCCACGTCCGCGGGATCGATCGACGGCCCCGCCGCCTGATCGTTGAATTCCTTGGCGCCTTGGGGTTCCCGCGCCGATACCGTGCCGTTAGAAGCGACCATGGCGCAGCGATGAACCCGCGCGCCGTTTCACGCAAGACGGAGCGACCTGCGCAAGATGACGCGGCCTGAGTCAGATCGGTTGGTGATGAAGTTCGGAGGCACGTCCATGGGCGACCTCGAACGTATCCGTCGGGCCGCGCGCATCGTCGCCGCGGAAGCCGCCTCGGGCAAGAAAATCGCCGTCGTCGTCTCGGCCATGGCCGGCAAGACCAATGAGCTTGTCGCCTGGACCGACGGCGCGGGCCGCCCCGGCGCCGGTGTCGCCATGTCGGACGACGAATACGATGTCGTCGTCGCCTCGGGCGAGCAGGTGACCTCGGGCCTGCTGGCCCTGACGCTGCGCAACATGGGCCTGAATGCGCGCAGCTGGATGGGCTGGCAGATTCCGATCATCACGGACGACGCCCACGGCCGCGCCCGGATCGAGGACGTGCCGGGCGAGGTGCTGGGCGCCGCCATGGACAAGGGCGAGATCGCCGTGGTCCCCGGCTTCCAGGGCGTCACCCGCGACGGCCGCATCACGACCCTGGGCCGCGGCGGCTCCGACACCTCGGCGGTGGCGGTGGCGGCGGCGCTGGAGTGCCCCTGCGACATCTACACCGACGTCGACGGCGTCTACACGACCGACCCGCGCATCGAATCCCGCGCGCGGCGCCTCGAAAAGGTCTCCTATGAGGAGATGCTGGAGATGGCCTCCCTGGGGGCCAAGGTGCTGCAGACCCGATCGGTCGAACTGGCCATGGCGAAACAGGTCCCCGTTCGGGTCCTGTCCAGCTTTATCGAACCGGACGCCAATGGCGTCATGCCCGACAAGGGTGGAACCCTGATCTGCGACGAGGAGGAGATCGTGGAAAAACGCATCGTGTCCGGCGTGACCATGAGCCGCGACGAGGCCCGCATCACCCTGCTGGGTCTGTCCGACCGGGTCGACGCCCCCGCCGACGTCTTCACCCGCCTGGCCGAGGCCAATGTGAACGTGGACATGATCGTCCAGTCGCAGGCCCGCACCGCCGGGACGGTCAACCTGACGTTCACCACCGGTCGTCGCGACGCCCAGCGCGCCGCCGAGCTGATGCAGGCAGCGCAAGGCGAGATCGGCTTCGAGGAACTGCGCATCGACGAGGACGTGGCCAAGGTCTCGGTCGTCGGCGTCGGCATGCGCAGTCACGCGGGTGTCGCTCAGACCATGTTCAAGGCGCTCGCGGACAAGGGCGTGAAGTTCCAGGCCATCTCCACGTCGGAGATCAAGATCAGCGTGCTGATCGATGCGGCCTATGCGGAACTGGCCGTTCGTGCGCTTCATTCGGCTTACGGGTTGGAAGCGGTCTAGGAATCAAGCTTGGCGGCGCCCATCTGAGGCGCCGATCTTCGGGAGGGGCCATTGCCGATTGGCGGATTGACGACGAGGGGGCCGCGTAACCTCCTTCGCCAGATCCGCGAGGCTATGGCGGGGGCCGCGCCGGCCCAGGACAGGCTCGACACCGTTGTCAGGATCATCGCCCAATCGATGGTCGCCGAGGTGTGCTCCATCTATCTGCGCCGCGCGTCCGGTGAGCTGGAGCTGTTCGCCACCCAGGGCCTGAGGCCCGACGCCGTGCACAACACCCGCCTGCGCCCCGGCGAGGGGCTGGTTGGCGAGGTCGCCCGCAGCGCCGTCCCGATCAGCCTGTCGGATGCGCCGTCGCACCCCAGCTTCTCCTACCGTCCGGAAACGGGCGAAGACCCCTATCACGCCTTCCTCGGCGCACCGCTTCTGCGCGGCGGCCGGGCCATCGGCGTGCTGGTCGTCCAGAACCGCTCCGAGCGGCGTTATGACGAGGACGAGGTCGAGGACATCCAGACCATCGCCATGGTGCTGGCCGAGACCGTGGCCTCGGGCGAGCTGCTGGGCCAGGACGAACTGCGCGACATCGAGGTCGCGCCGCACCGTCCGGAACGTCTCAAAGGCCAGCGCTTCGCCGAGGGCCTCGCTTACGGACATGTGGTCCTGCACGAGGCTCCGGTCGCGCCCGAGAACCTGCTGGCCGAGAACCAGCAGGTCGAGGAGATCCGTCTTCGCGAAGCTCTCATCGGGCTGAAGGCCAATATCGACGGCATGCTGGAAGGCGGCGCCGGCAAGCTGGGCGGCCAGTCGTTCGAGGTGCTGGAAACCTACCGCATGTTCGCCGACGACCGGGGCTGGAACCGGTCGCTGGAGGAGGCGGTGCGCACCGGCCTGACCGCCGAGGCCGCGGTCGACCGCGTCCGCAACGAACACCGCGCCCGCTTCGCCAAGGCCCGCGATCCGTACATCAAGGAGCGGCTGCACGACTTCGAGGATCTGGCCAACCGCCTGCTGCGGGTGCTGGCCGGCGACCGCCCCGGCGAGCGCGATCTGCCGGACGACGCGATCCTGGTGGCCCGCAACCTCGGTCCCGCCGACCTGCTGGAGTATCCGCGCCACAAGCTCCGGGGCCTGCTGCTGGAAGAGGGCTCGGCGGCCAGCCACGCCGCCATCGTCGCCCGCGCCCTCGGCATTCCCTGCGTCGGACGATTGCAGGGCCTGCGCGACCGCCTGTCTGAGGCGGATCTGGTCATCGTCGACGGCGAGACCGGCGAGGCCTATCTGCGGCCCCGCCCCGACATGCTGGCGGCGGTCCAGTCGCGCATGGAAGTGCGTCACCAGCGGCAGGCCGAGTTCGCCAAGCTGCGTGACACGCCCGCCGTCACCGCCGACGGCCAGCGCATCAGCCTGCTGACCAACGCCGGCCTGGCGGTGGATCTCGAGAACCTCGACGCTACCGGCGCCGAGGGCATCGGCCTGTTCCGCACCGAGTTCCAGTTCATGGTCTCCGAGGAACTGCCGCGTCTCGACAGCCAGACGGCCCTTTACAAACTGGTGCTCGATACCGCCGGGGACCGGCCCGTCACCTTCCGCACGCTCGACATCGGCGGCGACAAGGTGCTGCCCTATCTGGAGACGGAGCGGGAGGAAAATCCCGCCTTGGGCCGCCGCGCCATCCGTCTGGGACTCGACCGCCCGGGGCTGCTGCGCCTGCAGCTTCGGGCCCTGCTGACCGCCGCCGCGGGCCGCGAGCTGCGCGTCATGTTCCCGATGATCGCCACGGTGGACGAGTTCCGCGCTGCGCGCGAACTGGTCGACATCGAGTGCAACTGGGCGCGCCGCCGGGGCCGCGAGCTGCCGGCCCTGCTGCGTGTCGGGGCCATGATCGAATGCCCCAGCCTGCTGTGGCACCTGGACGCCCTGCTGCCGCTGACCGACTTCGTCTCCGTCGGCACAAACGACCTGTTCCAGTACATGTTCGCCGCCGACCGCACGAACCCTCTGGTCTCGGACCGCTACGACCCCCTGTCGCCGCCGGCGTTGAGGGCTCTGGCCGAGATCCAGCGCAAATGCGCCGACACCGGCACGCCGGTCTCGATCTGCGGCGAACTGGCGGGACGGCCGCTGGAGGCCTTCGCCCTGCTGACCCTCGGTTTCACCCGTCTGTCGGCCCCGGCCGGGGGCGTCGGACCGGTCAAGCGCATGATCCTGTCCACCGATCTGGCCGCCGCCCGCCGCGGCATGACAAGCCTGCTGGGCTCCTCCTCCGGCTCGGTGCGCGGCGAGCTCGAAACTCTGGCCCGGAAGTTGAACGTCGCGATTTGATCTGTGCCGGGCCGGAACGGTCCAGGTGCTTAACAAATCATTGATCGGTCGACTCTTATGAGTTATCCACAAGGCGAGTTCGGCGGGTCTGCGGGGGCAGGCTCGGACTGTCATCCCGATATGATACAGGGGCCGAGTTCGAGTACGGCGGGCGTGGATGACGCGTCGCCGAGTGTGGGGTCGGGCGTTATGGCGCTGGATGCGGGCAAGAGCCCGGAAGAGTATGGTGCGCAGGCTGACTGGAAGGACATGGTCCCTTCCGTCACGGATGCTCCGACTCTGGGCGAAGGTCTGCGGATCGCGCGAGACCATTCGGGCCGATCGCTGGCCGAGCTGTCCAGCGTCACGCGGGTGCCCGGCCGCTACCTGACCGCCCTGGAACAGAACGATTTCTCTGTCCTGCCCAACCGCGTCTTCTCGATCGGCTATGTCCGCGCCTACGCCGCCGCCCTGGGGCTCGACGAGCAGCTGGCGGTCGAGCGCTTCAAGCGCGAGAGCCCGGATCCGTCGGTGCCGCTGCAGCCGCCGGTCGGCGTCGCCTTCGAGGAGGTGAAGCGCTATTCGCCCCGTCTGATCGCGGGCTGCGCCGTGCTGCTGATCGCCGTCGTCGGCTGGAATGTCTTCCAGCGCGTCAGCCTGATGCGCGCGCCCCAGCCCTCGGACATCGCCGACGTGCCGGAAACCTGGCGTCTGGGCACCGTTCCAGGCCAGGAGGCGGTCATCCGCCTGACCGCGCCGCGCCCGGCGCCGCCCGATCAGACCATTCCCGCCCTCTATGTCACTCCGGGCCTTGAGGCCCAGCTGACCGGGATCGATCCGACCTCGCCCGAGGGCATGGCCGCCGCCGCCGCGACCCCGGTCGCCAAGGCCTTCAACCCGCGCGGCGCCATCTACGGCGCCTCCGCCAGCGCTTCGGACGTCATCATCCAGGCCCGCAAGGCCGCGGCCCTGGTCGTGCGCATGGCCGACGGCCGGGTGCTGTTCGCCCGCCAACTGGCCGCCGGCGAGGCCTGGCGCGCTCCGGCGGGCGTGGCCGCGGTGATCGATGCTTCGGACTTCGCCGCCTTCGACGTCTATCTGAACGGCGAGCACGGCGGCGCCCTGCAGGCGGCGCAGACGCCCTTGTCGCAGCTGAACACCCGCGCCCAGGCCCTGGCCCGTCAGGCTGCTTCCGAGGTCGCCGCCCGCACCGAGGCCGCCGCCCAGGCGGCCCAGGCCCAGATCCAGGCGGTGGCGCTGCAGGCGTCCGCGTCGGCCTCGCCGGCCCCGGCGCAACAGGGCGGCTGAACGGCGCGGCGTTGCGTGTCGTGGCCATGCCGCATTCGTGAGCCTATGTTGTCTTCGCAATGAGCGCTGACCACACCCACGTCCGTCCCTGGCGTCACATCGAACGCCGCAAGAGCCGCCAGATCATGGTGGGCAATGTCGCCGTGGGCGGCGATGCGCCCATCAGCGTCCAGTCGATGACCAATACGCCGACCTCGGACGCCAATGCGACGATTGGCCAGATCCGTCAGCTGGAAGAGGCCGGCGCCGACATCGTCCGCGTCTCCTGCCCGGACGAGGAGTCGACCGCCGCCTTCCGCACCATCGCCCGCGAGGCCAGGGTGCCGCTCGTCGCCGACATCCACTTCCACTACAAGCGCGGCATCGAGGCCGCCGAGGCGGGCGCGGCCTGCCTGCGCATCAATCCGGGCAACATCGGCAACGCCGACCGGGTGCGCGAGGTGATCAAGGCCGCCCGCGACAACGGCTGCTCCATGCGCATCGGCGTCAACGCCGGCTCGCTGGAGCGCGAGTTGCTGGAGAAGTACGGCGAGCCCTGCCCCGAGGCGATGGTCGAAAGCGCGCTCAACCACGCTCGCATCCTGCAGGACAACGACTTCCACGAGTTCAAGATTTCGGTGAAGGCGTCCGACCCCTTCCTGACCGTGGCCGCCTACCAGCAGCTGGCCGACGCCATCGACTGCCCCCTGCACCTGGGTGTCACCGAGGCGGGACCGCTGCGCACCGGCACCATCAAGTCGGCCATCGGCATGGGCTCCATGCTGTGGGCCGGCATCGGCGACACCATCCGCGTGTCGTTGGCCGCCGATCCGGTGGAAGAGATCAAGGTCGGCTTCGACATCCTCAAGTCGCTGGGCCTGCGCCACCGCGGCGTCAACATCATCGCCTGCCCGTCCTGCGCGCGTCAGGGCTTCAACGTCATCGAGACCGTCGGCATCCTGGAAGAGAAGCTGGCCCACGTGACCACGCCCATGTCGCTGTCGATCATCGGCTGCGTGGTCAACGGCCCGGGCGAGGCGCTGTACACCGACGTCGGCTTCACCGGCGGCGGCAAGGGCGCGGGCATGGTCTATCTGAACGGCAAGATCGCCCACAAACAGGCCAACGACGGCATGATCGACGAGATCGTCGCCCAGGTCGAAGCCAAGGCCGCCGAACTGGACGCCGCCCGCAAGGCGGCCGAAGAGCCGGCCTTCGAGGCGGCGGAGTAATCAGCGTCTGTCCCGTCCGGGAATCCTGCGCTAGCAAGGCGGGAAGTCTGGTTTGGGGGTACTGTCCATGATCCGTCGCGCCGTCATCGCGCTCGCGCTTGTCCTGTCGTTGGGAGCGCTCTCGACCGCGCCCGCTCTGGCGCAGGCTGTTCCGGCTTCCGCCCAGGCCTCCGCCGCCACCCACGTCCCGCTGACCGCGCCCGACGGGCGCGCCATCGACCTCAGCGTCTGGCAGGCGGCGGATGAGCAGGGCGTCATCGTCTTCAGCCACGGCTGGAACAGCGACCCGGCCCGCTACCACCGGATCATCGATTACTGGACCGCCCACGGCTTCACCGTCGTGGCGCCGACGCATCTGGATTCGCTGCTGCACCCGCGCCACGCCGAGGCCGACGAGCGCAGCGTCTTCATCACCCGCATCGTCGATCTGGCCACCGTGCGCGGCTATGTGCAGGCCTCGCATCCGGGCAAGCCGATGATCGCGGCGGGCCACTCCTTCGGGTCGCTGAATTCCCTGATGGAGGCCGGCGCCGAGACCATCGCGGGCCCGCTGGGCGATCCGGCGGTCAAGGCGGTCATCGCCTTGTCCACGCCCGGGAAGATCCCCGGCGTGATCAATCCCTCCACCTTCGCGACGGTGACCACGCCGGTGCTGATCGTCACCGGCGACGCCGATCTGGTGCAGGGCTTCGTGACTGACCCCGTCGACCACCGCTTCGCCTTCGACACCAGCGCGGCGGGCGGCAAGATGCTGCTGACCTTCGCCGGCGGCGACCACAGCCTGATCGGCAACGCCGACGCCGCCGACTTCGACCTGATCGCCGCCACCACCGTGGACTTCATGCGCGCCCATGCGCTCGGCGACGCGGCGGCCCAGGCCCGACTGGACGCCCTGACCGCGCCCGAGGGCGTGACCATCGAGCGCCGTTGATCCCATGAAGCTCTACATCACCGCCCCGTCGCCCTTCGCCCGCAAATGCCGCATCGTCGCGCGCGAGAAGGGGCTGGCGGTCGAGGAGATCTTCGTCGACCCCTACGCCAACGCGCCCGAGCTGCTGGCCGCCAATCCGGTCGTGCAGGTCCCGACGCTGATCGCGCCGGACGGCCTGCCGGTGAACGACAGCCCGGTGATTTGCGAGTATCTGGACGGCCTCGGTTCCGGTCCGCGCCTGCTGCCCGCCGAAGGGGCTGAGCGGCTGCGCGTGCGGCGGCTTGAGGTGCTGGCCGACGGCCTGCTGGAGATGGGCGTGAAACTGGTGCTGGAGAAGCGCCGTCCGGAAAGCGAGCGCTCGCCCTCGTGGATGACGCGCTGGACCGAGAACATGCATCGCTGCCTCGACGCGCTGGAAGCCGCCGACCTGTCGGCGGACGATTTCCACGTCGGCGTGCTGAACACCGGCGTGGCCCTGACCTGGATCGACTTCCGCCATCCGGACTTCGACTGGACGACCGGCCGTCCGCGCCTGGTCGCCCTGCAGGCGGCGCTGGAGGCGCGGCCCAGCTTCATGGAAACCCGGCCGGCCTGAGCCGAACCATGGCGAGACTCTGAGGTCAGACCTACCTACGGTCGTTGACCGTGGATTTTCTGGATGGCAGGTAGTCGCCACGGCTCACCGGGGGGGTGAGCCGCTCTAGTTTGGGGCTTCCAATGATTTCCAACCGTTACGCGCGCTTCGGCGTGCGCGCGCTGGCGCTTGTCGCCGCCGCGCTGACCTTGCCTGCCTGCGCCACCATCACGCGCGGTTCGAGCCAGGAGTTCACCGTCGAAAGCACGCCGCCCGGCGCGCGTGTCTCGACCTCGAACGGCTTCCAGTGCGATTCCACGCCCTGCACCTTCCGCATGCCGCGCAAGGATGAGTTCCGCGCCACCATTTCGATGAACGGCTACGTCACCCAGGAACACCACATTGAAAGCAGCATGTCGGGAAGCGGCGCCGCCGGTCTGGCCGGCAATGTGATCTTCGGCGGCATCGTCGGCGGCGTTGTGGACGCCAATTCGGGCGCTCTGAACGACCTCAAGCCGAACCCGCTGATCGTGACCCTGCGCACGCCGTCCGAAGAGGCCGCATGGCAGGCCTCGGAAGCCGAACGCGCCCGTCAGGCCGCCGCCGCGGCCACGTCCGGCGCCAATCCGTAGGCCGAACCGGTCTTCGAACCCGCTGGGGGCGGGGCGGACCTAGGTCCGTCCCGCGCCTTTCGTTTCAGCCCATCACGCCCGACAACTGCAAGCCCTGGAAGCCGGCCAACAGGACCAGCAGGCCGCCCACCGCATAGGTCATCGGCCGGCGTGGGACGCGCTTGGCGATCAGGCCGGCGAAAGGCGCGGCCAGCAGGCCGCCGACCACCAGTCCGCCCACGGCGGCGGCGTGGTTCTGCAGGGCGTCCGCCTCTTCCCAGTGACCGCTGAGCAGGGACCAGACGAAGGTCGCGCTGACGGCGACCGTGACGAAGAACTCGGCGGTGTTGACCGTGCCGATGGCGCGGCGCGGTTCCTGCCCGGCGCCGACCAGGGTGGACGACACCGTCGGGCCCCAGCCTCCGCCGCCGATGGCGTCAAGGAAGCCGCCGACCGCGCCCAGGGGCGCGACGATCCAGGTCGGGCGGATCAGGCGCGGCTTCACGTCATGTCCGGCGCGCCACAGGATCCAGATCCCCATCAGGGCCAGATAGGCGATGACGAACGGCTTGATGACATTGCTGTCCAGTCCCGCCAGCACATAGGCGCCGATACAACCGCCGACGACGCCGGCCGCCGCCAGCGGCAGCAGCATCTTCCAGTCGACGTTGCGGTGCCAGGCGTGGCTGCCCGCCGAGGCCGCCGTGGTGAAGACTTCGGCTCCGTGCACGCTGGCCGACGCCGTCGCCGGCGGCACGCCGAAGGCCAGCAGCACCGAGGAGGAGATTACGCCGTAGGCCATGCCCAGGGACCCGTCGACGGCCTGTGCGACAAAGCCGACGACGAGGAACAGCAGGAAGGTTTCCATGAAGGCTCTGGGTGTCGCGGACGGGAGGCGTCCCATCGAGCTAATGCGCGAAGCCGCCGGTTGTAACAGCGACGCTGTCACGTTTCCGTCAGGCTGCATTACCCCTTTTTCACTGGACCGTGCGTCGTCTGGAAGGCTTCGTCCTGCTTCGCGACGCCGCGAAGGGATGATGCGATGATGATCCGAACGCTCCTGGCCGCCACTTTCACCGCCCTCATGTTCGCCGGACAGGCCTCGGCGCAGATGGGCAACGAACCGTCCAGGCCTGACCCCGCCTTCGCCTGTCATGTGGGCCTGTATCGCCTCGCCGACGGGACCCTGATCGACGTTGCGCCCATCGACGGCCCTGGCGGCCGCTGGCGGCTGATCGACGGCCGCACCGCCCGGCTGCGCCAGGACGCCTCGGGCGCCTGGACCGGAACCGAGGGCTGGACCGACCGTCCCGCCCCCATCGCGGCCTCTTTCGGCGACTGCACGACCGCCGACCGCATGACCTTCGACGGCCGCGAGGCGCGCCGGGTCGAACTGCCCACCACAGCGGTGTCGTTCATCGGCGGCGAGGGCGCGCAGCTGGCGGGCCGGCTGATCCTGCCGCCTGGCGACGGGCCGGTTCCGATCATGATCGAGGTCCACGGCTCCGAGAGCAGCGCGGCGCTCGACTACAACTGGTTCCAGCGGCTGGCCCCGGCCTCGGGCGTCGGCGTCTTCGTCTACGACAAGCGCGGCACCGGAGGGTCTCAAGGGACCTACACCCAGGATTTCGACCTGCTCGCCACTGACGCGGCGGCGGCGGTCGAGGCCGCGCGGCGGGCGGCGGGGTCCCGCGCCGGACGCGTCGGCCTGCACGGCGGCAGCCAGGGCGGCTGGGTCGCTCCGCTGGCGGCGACCAAGACCCCGGTCGACTTCGTCACCATCGGCTTCGGCATGGCCGAGGGCGTCCTGGCCGAGGAGCATGGCGAGATCCGTGACAGCCTTACGGACAAGGGCTGGGGACCGGAGGTGCTCGCCGAGGCCGAGAAGATCTACGCCGTCACGGCCGCCTTCATGTCGTCGAACGGCGCGGTCGGCTTCGCCGATCTCGACGCCGTGCGCGCCCGCTACGGCGCCGAGCCGTGGTTCAAGGACGTCGGCGGAGACTTCACCCCCATCCTCCTGAAGTCTTCGAACGAAGAGGTCACCGCCATCCTCGCCCAGATCCAGTGGGGCATCATGTGGGACTACGACCCCCTGCCGACCCTGCGCGGTCTCGATGTCCCCATGCTGTGGATCCTCGCCGCCAACGACACCGAGGCGCCGATGGAGGGCACGCGCCCGCGCCTGGCCGCGCTCGCCGCCGAGGGCCGTCCCGTCACCGTCGTTCAATATCCCGACGCCGACCACGGCATCGTCCAGTTCGAGCCCGGCCCCAACGGGACGCGGATCGAGACCCGCTATTCGGACGGCTACATCCAGGCCGTGTTCGACTGGGCGGCATATGGAGAGCTGCGCCACGACCTGGGCCGCGGCGAAGTTCTGGCCCGTCCCGCGGGAGGCCGTCGATGAAACCGACCCGCCGCTTCGTCCTGGCCGCCGCGGCCGCCGCGCCCCTGGCCGGCGCCGCCCGCGCCGCCGATGTCGATAGGCTGACCGTGGGCCGTCCGCTGCCCCGGTTCGATCTGTTGAAGCCCGGCGCTCGGACCTATCTGCGCTCGGTTGAGAAGGACGGCGCCCATATCGCCGTCGATATCTGGCGGCGCGAGGTCCGCTTCGAGGACATCGAAGGCGTCCGGCGTCTTCACATCGTCCAGCGCTGGGACGGGACCGGGCAGACGCCGTCCCTGGCCGAGCGCGATTCCGTCTTCGAAATCGGGACGTTCCGCCCGCTGACCCACATCCGGACCACCACCCGCGATGGGACCCGCGTGGTCGAAGGGTTCCGCTTCTCGCCCGAGGCCATCACCGGCCTGCCGGATCTGCCCGACAACAGCCGCGCCGACTTCTCAGTCCCGTCGCCTGAGGCGGCGTACAATTTCGAGACCGACATGGAGATGCTGCAGACCCTGCCCTGGGCGCCGGGGTACGCGGTCTCCATCCCCTTCTACCATCCCGGCGGAGGGCCGCCGGCGCGTTATGTCTGGCGGGCCGGCGACGAGGCCGTCCTGACCGGTCCGGACGGCGCGGCGATCGACTGCTGGGTGGTCGAGACGGACTACAACTCCGGCGGGGCCTCGATCGCGCGCTTCTGGCTGGCCAAGTCGACCCAGCAACTGATCAAGATGGAAAGCCCCGGGACGGCCGGAACCCTGCACCGGAAAACCCTGCTGTACTGACGCCGCATTGGACAGGTCCCGACGGGCCGGATAGGAGATCGGCCCCTTTCCGGAGAAACACTTGCGACTTCCCCAGGCCCGGCTCGATCAGGTGCTCGACCGCTTCCACGAGGTGGAGGCGCGCATGGGCGCGGCCTCGGACGGCGCCGAGATCGTGCGCCTGTCCAAGGAGCACGCCGAACTGAAGCCGGTCGCGGACGCCGTCCAGGGCCTGGCCCGGACCCGCGCCGAGATGGCCGATCTGGAGCTGATGGCCGAAGACCCGGAGATGGCCGACATGGCCGCCGACGAGCTTCAGTCGCTCAAGGACCGCCTGCCGGAGATGGAGCGCGAGGTCGCCCTCCTGCTGGCGCCGCGCGACGCCGACGAGAACGCCTCGGCCGTGCTGGAAGTTCGCGCCGGCACCGGCGGCGACGAAGCCGCCCTGTTCGCCGGCGACCTGTTCCGCATGTATTCGCGTTACGCCTCCACCCGGGGCTGGAAGGTCGAGGTCGACAGCGCCACCGAGGGCGAGGCCGGCGGCTACAAGGAAATCATCGCCACCGTCACCGGCGACGGCGTCTTCGGTCGCCTGAAGTTCGAAAGCGGCGTCCACCGCGTCCAGCGGGTCCCGGCCACCGAGGCCGGCGGCCGCATCCACACCTCGGCCGCCACCGTCGCCGTCCTGCCCGAGGTCGAGGACGTCGAGATCGACATCCAGGACAAGGACATCCGCATCGACACCTTCCGCGCCTCCGGCTCGGGCGGCCAGCACGTCAACAAGACCGATTCCGCCGTCCGCATCACCCACTTCCCGTCCGGGATCGTGGTGACCTCGTCCGAGAAGTCGCAGCACGTGAACCGCGACAAGGCGATGAAGAACCTGCGCGTCCGCCTCTACGACATGCAGCGTCAGATGAAGGACACCGCCCGTTCCGACGCCCGCAAGTCGCAGGTCGGCTCGGGCGACCGGTCCGAGCGCATTCGCACCTACAACTTCCCCCAGGGCCGGGTCACCGACCACCGCATCGGCCTGACCCTGCACAGCCTGCCCCAGATCCTCGAGGGCGACATCGACCCGATGCTCAACGCCCTGATCGCCGAGGACCAGGCCGCCCGCCTCGCCGATCTGGAAGCCGAGTTCGGCTGACCCTCAGTTCCGCGGGCGGATCCTCCGTCGCAGCAGTCGGTCCGACAGGGCCTCGGCGTGCTTCAGCGTGAAGGCCAGGGCCGCCGGATTGCCGCGCTTGGGCCCGACGCTGTCGGCCATGACGGCCCCGCGCTCGCCCAGCGCCATGGGCTCGCCGGTGGTCGTGTCGATGGCGGTCTGGTGCTCGATCTCGGCGTTCAGCTCGGCGCCCATCAGGATGATCTGCACGCTCAGCCAGGTCCACAGCAGGAAGCCCATCATCGCCGCCAGCGGGCCGTAGGAGGCCGTGCGCACGAAGGTCTGCAGGTACCAGCTGAAGCCCAGCGACAGCCCCACGCTCAGCAGGGCGGCGAAGATCGCCCCCGGCGTCAGCCACCGCCACCGCGCCTTCTGCCGGCACGGGCCCATGCGGTAGATCAGCGTCAGCGCCGCGCCGTAGATCAGCAGCAGCAGCGGCCAGCGGAACGGCGCCAGATAGGCCCATTCATCAGCCAGCCCCAGCACGCTCAGGGCCACGGGCACGCCGACCACCATGCCCGCCGCCAGCAGCACCGCCAGCAGGCCGGACACGGTGAAGGCCATGCACAGCAGGTTGTACCGGATCAGGCTGCGCCGCTCGACCTCGTGATAGGCGACGTTCAGCCCGTAGAAGAGCACCTTGATCGCCCCGTTGGCCGTCCACAGCGACAGCGCCAGCGTCCAGACCAGGGTGAAGGTCAACTGGCCGGTCGAGTTCTCGGCCAGCCGCTGCATCTCCCCGCCCAGGAACTCGGCCACCCCTTGCGGGAGCACCGAGTACAGGAACTCCAGCCGGCCCCAGGCGTCGTTCGGATCGGCGAACAGGCCGTAGATGGTCACGAAAGCGGCCAGGGTCGGGAACAGCGACAGGACCACGAAGAAGGTCACCCCGCCGGCCACGAATCCGACCCGGTCGCCGAAATAGGAGGCGCCCCAGCGCCACAGGATGTCGACCCAGCCCTTGTGCGGAATATGTTCGGGCCGCCGCGCCGTCCGGCCGCGACCGGGCTCCTGGGCGTCAAAGTCCTCGGGCGTCGGCGGGCGCGGGGGCAGGGGCTCAGGCCGCTGCGGGCGAAGCTCCACCCCGAACTTGTGCCCGCGCGTGTACAGCAGGTGCGCGGCGCCCGCGCCGGCGGCCAGGCCGCCCACGATGGCGCCGGCGACGCGCCACAGACCCGGTCCCGTCTTCCTGTCCAAGCCTGTCTTTCCCGACTGTCGCTGCATGGGCGCGACAACGGCCAAGCTGCCCCTGCCGTTCCCGCCGTCTTGCGGACTCCGCGAACCCCGTCATAGCTTGGGGTGGTTCGGGGGACCAACATGCGGCTCACAAGTCTCGTCTTTCTCGCAGGACTGGCCGTGGCCCCTATCGCGGTGGCTTCGCCGCCGCCGTCAGCCCCGCAGGCGTCCCGAACGGCGCCGGATCCGGATGATCCCGGCACCGGTCTCTGGAGTTCGGAGGCGCTGGAGGAGGCGGCCGCGCCATTCTTCAAGCTTCGCCGCCTGAGCGGCGCGGCGGCCGGCGACGCGGCGCTCGAAACCCGGCTCTCGAATACTCCTGGCGCGGCCGAGCGGGCGCGGCTGCTGACCGCCTATGGCGTGAACCTGATGGTCGATGGCGACGCCGACCCCATCTCCGCCGCGACTCAGGCCCTGCCATATATGAAGCGCGCCGTCGCAGAGGGACGGCAGGGCTTCGCTGCGGACAGCCGGATGCTGGCGATGCTGCTTTCGGACGCGGCCAGAACCGAGTTCATGGCCCGCGGCTCTCAGACCTCGGCGGATGCGGAGCTGTGGCTGGAAGAGGCCCATCGCATCCGCGTGGCGCGGCTGGGACCCGGTCATATCGAGACGCTCTCGACCCTGACCGGACTGGCCGACATTCGCGGCGTCGCTGATGGTCTCAACGACGATCCGGCGCGCGTGCGAGCGGTCGCCGCCCTCTACGAACCGTTGCTGAGGGCTGACCCGGTGGAGGGGACGGATGGCCAGGATCTGACCATGCTGTTCAATCAATGGACGGTCTTCCTTGCGGGCGCGCGGCGGCCTGACGAGGCTTGCGCGGTGCTGGACAAGATGAATGCGCTGTCGGATCGGCTGGGTCTCAACATGGGCTACGCCGGCTATGTGCTCGGCGAGGCCCTGTCGGAGGCCGGTTATGCGGATCGCGCCGCGCCCCTGATCGAGCTGGAGTCGTCGATGATGGCGCTTCCTGGAGAGCGGGCTTCGCTGTCCGGCAAGCCGCCCCGCTGCGGTCGGTAGAGCTTGAAATCGTCGGCCAGCCGCGCCAATCCGTCCGCATGACCGACACTGCCTCCGCCCGCACCCTGCTGACCGCCTGGAAGGCGGCCACGGCCGACCTCAAGGCGGCCCGCATCGACAGCCCTTCGATCGACGCCCGCCTGTTGCTGGAGGTCGCCGCCGACTGCTCGCGCACTGATATCCTGACCGACCCCTACCGCGTCGTCACCGACGCCCAGCGGGCCGTGCTGGACGGCTATATCGCCCGCCGCCTGAAGCGTGAGCCGGTGTCGAAGATCCTCGGCCAGAAGGGCTTCTGGAAGATCATGCTGAACGTCACCCCGGACGTTCTCAGCCCGCGCGCGGACACTGAGGCCCTGCTGGACGTGGTCATGCTGGCCTACGCCCCGCATGAGGCCTTCACGATGATCGACCTGGGCACCGGCTCGGGCGCCATCCTTCTGGCCACCCTGGCCGAGCGCCCGGCGGCCAAGGGGGTCGGCACGGACATCTCGACCGAGGCCCTGGCCGTGGCGCGCGAGAACGCCGCCAACCTGGATCTTGCCGGCCGCTGCGACTTCATCCGCACCGAATGGGCCACCGGCTTCGCGGAACACAGCTTCGACCTGGTGGTCTCCAACCCGCCCTATATTCCGTCGGGCGACATCCCCGGCCTCGACCCCGAGGTGCGCGAGCATGACCCCCATCTGGCCCTGGACGGCGGCGAGGACGGCCTGGTCGCCTATCGCGAGCTGGCGCCCGAAATCATGCGCATCCTCAAGCCCGGCGGGACCTTCGCGGTCGAGATCGGCTGGGACCAGGGCCCGCAGGTCAAGGCCCTGTTCGAGGCCGCGGGCTTCGAGGACGTCATCGTGGTCAAGGATCTGTCCGACCGCGACCGCGTCGTCACCAATGGCCCCAATCCCCGGACCAATCCGATTCCGAAGATGTAGGTCAGTCGTCGAACAGGAAGACGACGATGTTCAGGTCTGGGATCACGATCAACTGACTGTCGACGCCCCACGTCGTGTAGGATCCGGGCCTCATCAGAGCGTCAACGATCCGGTCCTGGAGCGGCGATCGCAGACAAAGGAGGCCGGGGCGGGGCCCTTCGCCAAGGTCCGCCCGGGTCGTGGTTTCCCGCCAGGGCGCCCAGGTCGGCGAGGGGCGGCGGGTGTGGACATAGCCTCGCCCGACCGTCCCGCCTTCGAAGGCGGCCAAACCCTCGCGGCGCAAGCGGGCGCTCTCCGCCGGGGACATGGAGAAGATCGCGCCTCCGCAGGCCGAGTACCAGCCCTGTGAACGCTGCGACGTCATGATCTGGATCGGAACCTGCTCGGGGATATATTTCCGGTAGTGCTGATCGGCCCAGAACCACAATCCGAACCAGATCAGCCCGGCGGGGATGAGCACGCCCAGCGCCACGCCCACGCCGATGTCCCGAACCGTCGTTGAAAAGGACGAAGCCATGCGTCCCAGTCTCATCGGTCAGGGTTGGCGAACCGTTGAGGTGAAAACAAAAACCCTTGGAAACGCCATGATCCCGCGCTAAGTCTCCCTTGTCTCCCACCCGAAACGCACGCCTCGAACCGCTCTGGTTCATGACTCGCGCGCGTTCAGGGCAGTGACGGTCGGGCCGGTCGCCCGGCGGACCACGGGGCGACACGGCTTTCCGAACACATCGCCAGCGGGGAATAGGCCCCGCCCGAGACGGAACACCCCCGGACGGATACCGAGCCCAGAGGCCCGGTCCGCCCTCCCCATCAAGGCACGGTAGCGTCCGATGAGAGATTTCAAGGGCATGAAGCGTCAACGCGGACGCAACAGGAAGCCCGGCAGCGGCGGCAACAACAACGCCAACGCCACCAACCCCAATCGTTCCTGGGACTCGCAAGGTCCCGAGAACATCAAGGTCCGCGGCAACGCCCAGACCGTCTATGAGCGCTACATGCAGCTGGCGCGCGACGCGTCGGCCGGCGGCGACCGCGTTCTGGCCGAGAACTACACCCAGCACGCCGAACACTATTTCCGCGTCCTGCGCGCCCTGCAGCCCCAGCGTTCGGTCTCCGAGATCGCCCAGCGCGAACTGGCCGGCCAGGGCTTCGACATCGATTTCGAGGACGAATCCGGCGCCCAGGCGGCGGCCATCATGGCCGCCCAACAGGCCGAGGCCGACCGTGTCGCGCAGCAGGAAGCCCGTCAGCGCGAACAGGAAGAGCGCCAGAACGAACGCTCGGGCGAACAGCCGCGCCGTGAATGGCGTGATCGCGACGACCGTGAGCCGCGGGAACCCCGCGAACCGCGTGAACCGCGCGCCGAAAGCGCCGCGCCCGCCGCCGCCGCTGACGGCGAGGCCCGCGAGGGCGGTCGCCGCGAGAGCCGCCGCGAACGCTGGGAGCGCCGCCGGGACGAACGCAACCGTCGCTTTGACGGCGAGGGCGACGCCCCCGCCGACGCCGGTGACGACGCTCCGGCCTTCGAGGCCGAGCCCGCGCCCGTCGCCGAGACCGCTCCGGCCCCGGTCCAGGCCCCGGAACGCGCCGAGCGCGCCCCGCGCCGGTCGCGCCGCGAGGAACAGCCCGCCGACGAGGCGCCCACCGCCCTGCCGGGTTTCCTGACCCGTTCGGCCGCCCCGTCCGCGCCCGCTCCGGCGCCCGAGGCGGCCGCTGAAGAGGCTCCGGCGCCCAAGCGTCGTGCGCCCCGCCGCAAGGCCGACGCTCCCGCTGAAGAGAGCTGACGCGGCCTCCCGCGAGGGAAAAACCGTCATCGCCGATCCGGTCTCTGAGGTCCCCGCGACGCGAGGGTGCTTGACGTCGGCCGTCCGGACCGGTCCAAAAGAGCCGAGCCACGCCCTCAGCCTGTGTTCGGGAGCGCCCATGCCTCGTCTGTTCCGGCTGCCGACCCTGATCGTCGGCGCCGTTCTGGCCCTGTCCGCCTGCGCCACGCCGCCGGCCCCGCCGCCACCGCCGCCTTCGGGCGGGCCGGGCGCGACCCTGCGCGACTGGCGCGGCATCGTCACCGCCGCCGATCGTGATCGCTACGCCCGCCGCGACGCGGCCTGGTCGCTGGCCCTGCAGCAGGCGCGCCGCCAGCGCGGCTCGGGCGACCTCAACAGCCTGGGCGACCTGATCGATCCGGACGCGCGGCGGCCCTCCGTCATTCCCGCCGCCGGCGATTATCGCTGTCGCACGGTCAAACTGGGTTCCCAGGGCGGTGAGGACGGTCTGGGCTATGTCGTCTACGGTTGGTTCGCCTGCCGCATCGAACAGACCCCTAACGGGCTGAAATTCGTCAAGCTGACCGGCTCGCAGCGCCCGTCCGGCCTGCTCTTCCCCGAGGACGACCGTCATATGGTCCTGCTCGGCTCCATGGCCCTGGCTTCCGAGCCCCCGGCCAACTCCTACGGTCAGCGCCCCGACCGGGATCTGGTCGCGACGCTGGAGAGGATCGGCGAGCGCCGCTGGCGGCTGGTGATCCCCTGGCCCCAGAACGAGTCCAACCTCGACCTGATCGAACTCGTTCCCGCCTGATCGGAAACCCGATCGACGGTCGCCCGTTGTGCAAGCTCAGCCATATGGAGCCTGCCCGATGCGGACCCTGATCGCCGTCGTTTCCGTCACCGCCCTGCTTGCCGCCTGTGGGGATAATTCGGCGCCCGCGACCCGCGATCCCGCCACGGCGCCGGACAAAGCCGCCGCCGCGCCGACCCCCGCCGGAGAACCGGCTGCCCCGCCGCCCGTTCCGGCGGCAGAAGAGCAGGAGCAAGCCTCCGGCTGGCGCGGCCTCGCCTCCAGCGCCGACGCCGCCAATCTCGGCCGCCTCGATCAGGCCTGGCGTCTCGGCCGCGCCGAGGCCGAGGACAAGGGCTTCGCATCGCAGGTCGAGGCCCTGGGGCCGTTGGTCGATCCCAACGCCGGTCAGGCGGGGCGTCTGCAGCCCTCGCCGGGAACCTACCGCTGCCGCACCGTCAAGCTGGGGGCCAAGGCCGAGGGCGGACTGGCCTACGTCGCCTACCCCTTCTTCCGCTGCACGGTCGAGCTGACCCCCGGCGGCGACCTGATCCTGACCAAGACGACGGGTTCGCAGCGCACGCGCGGCCTGCTTTATCCGGACACGGATCGTCGCCTTGTCTTCATCGGCGCCCAGGCCTGGGGCGCGGACGAAACCGGCTTCCCGGTCTACGGCGCCCAAACCGAACGCGACCAGGTCGGCGTCTTCGAACGCATCGGCCCCGAGCGCTGGCGCATGGTCGTCCCGTGGCCGCGGGTGGAGTCCAAGCTGGAGATCCTTGAACTGGTGCGGTGACGGGGCCTCAGCCCTTCGGCGTGCAGGTCAGTGGTTCGCGATACAGGGCTGCGCCGGGATCGAGCCGTCGCGCTTCGGCCATCTGGGCCTCGGCGTCCGCGCATCGCCCCAAGGCCGCCAGCGCCGCCGCATAGGAGTGGCGCACCGGCGCCAGTTCCGGTCGACCCGCGACCGCCCTCTCGCAATAGGTCACGCCCTCGGCGGCGCGACCGGCCGCGACCAGGGTGTAGCAATGGTTGTTCTGCGTCAGCGGATCCGTGGGCTGCAGGTCCAACGCGCCCTTGCTGGCGGCCACGGCGGCTTCGTGTTCGCCCACTTCGCTCAGGGCGCCCGCGCGGCGGCTCAGGGCCTCCCAGTCGGTTGCCGGAAGCGCCAGATACATCGCCCGCGCCTTCTGGAAGGCCCCGGGATCGCCCTCCTTCAGGATCGGCAGCAGGATGCTGAGGATCAGGGCGCGCATGTCGTCATTGACCGGCCCCAGGGCGTAGGCGGGCGTATCAGGCGGCGGGCGGCCGTCCAGGAAGCCCCAGGCGATGGCGGCGTCGGCGCGGGCGTCTTCCATGCGCCCGCCATAACGGCGGGCGTCGCCCCTGAAGGTGTGGAGCACGACATCCGAGGTCATGGCGTGACCGGGGATCTCGGCCTTGTCATAGAATCGCAGCGCCTCGGTCAGGTCGCCCCGCGAATAGGCCTCGGTGCCCAGGTTGATCATGGCCAGGCTGTAGGCGGGCGTGCCCTCCTGGGCGGCCTCCGCACAGGCTTCCCAGCCGCCGAAGGTGGCCTCGAGGCAGGCCGGAGGAACCGGTGCGTCCTGGACCTGTGGGGCGGCCGCCGACAGCATCAATGCAAAAGCGAGCGTGATCATCGGGTCAGCTCTTCATCAGCCGCAGGTCCTGATAATCGTAGCTGAAGTCCGCGTCCGGACTGACCGCCTTCATCGTCGCCGAAACCGCCACGCCGTTCTCGACCTTGAAGGTCACGAACACGTCCTCCTCGCGCTTGTCGGGGAAGCGGGTGCGGAAGGTGTCGCCGTCATACGGCTCCAGCGGCCCCTTCAGGGCGTTGGTGCGGGTGAAGTCCAGGTGCAGGCCGGTGCGGCGGTTGCGGCCGCGCCCGGTCGTGCGCTCCTCGATGCGAATCTCGCCGTACCAGGGATCGCGCCATGCTCCGGCATAGGCCGCGATGGGCAGGGACGGCGCGGCGCCCGCCGCCTGTTTCGCGTCGATCTCGGCGGCGGCGGCGATGGATTTCGCGTTGCCTTCCTGCGTCAGCCGCACCGCGTCGGCGATCCAGTCGAAACCGGCCTTGCCCATGATGATGTCGGCGATGCCGCTACGCAGGGCGCGCGTCAGCTGGCTTTCCTCGGCGTTGGTGAAATAGCTGAAGCCCGCGTTGCGGCCCGGCAGCAGCACCGTGCCCGACAGATAGCCGGGGGCCCCGCCGCCGTGGGTGATGAAGCGCTCTCCGCGATAGTCCTGCACTTGCCAGCCGGTGGCGTAGGTCGCCGCGATGGCCCGGCCCGGCAGTTCCGCCGTCGGCCCGCCCGAGCTGGAGATGATGATGTTCGGCCGCCACATCTCGTTCGACCGCGCCTCGGACCACAGGCGTGTCCCGTCGGGCAGGGCGCCCCTGTTCAGCTGCACGGCGATCCATTTGGCCCAGTCGACCGGATTGGTGACGAAGCCGCCCGCCGCGCCGGCCGCCGACCAGTCCCAGACCTCCTTGATCGACTGGCCGATGGTCTGCATCGGGCCCTGGTAGCGCAACGGCGGCCCGATCCGGCCGTGTGGCAGCGCCGACTTGGCCGGATCGGCATGGGTCATCAGCGGCAGGGTCTCGGTCATGCTCAGCGGCGTCAGGATGCGGGTCTGGATGAACTGCTCCCACGGCATGCCGCTGGCGGCCGCCACCACCTCGCCCGCCGCCACGAACATCAGGTTGCAGTAGTGGTACGACGTGCGGAAACTGTCCTCGATCGGCACATGTGGAATGGCGGCCATGATCTCGGCGCGGCTGCGGTTCCCGTTCGGCCAGAACAGCAGGTCTCCGGCGCCCAGGCCGAAGCCGATGCGGTGGCTGACCAGATCGCGCACCGTGACCATGTCGTTCAGCTCGGGCTTGGACAGGCTGAAACCAGGCAGATAGGTCCGCACCGGCTCGTCCCATTTCACCTTCCCCTCGTCGATCAGGATCGACAGGGCGGCGCAGGTCACCGCCTTGGTGTTGGACGCGATGGCGAACAGGGTGTGCTCGTCCACCGCCGCCCCGCCGATGGCGCGCACGCCGTAGCCGCGCGTCAGCACCGGCCGGCCGTCCTTGACCACGGCGATCGACACCGCCGGCTGGCCCGGGAAGGCGGCCATGGCCCGCTTCACGAAGGCGTCGACCTGATCCGCCAGCGTCGCCGGATCCGCCGTCTGCGCCCAACTGGTCGCGGGCAGGGCGGCGCCCCCGGCCAGTGACGAGATCAGCGCCGCGCGGCGCGTGAGGCGGATGGACATGGAGATGCTCCCGACAAACTTCGCCGGGACGCTAGCTCGCCCGTCTTCCGGCGTCATCCCCGCGCCGCATCGTTGTGCAGACGAGAGGGCGGAAAAGTGACGTGTTATGTAAAAACCGTAATGAAATGAAAAAGATGTAACTCGGGCGAGACACAATTCGCTGTTAGTCAGAAGGCTGCGCGAAGGCGGTCCCGGCTTTCGCATCTCTATGGCTGGGGGCCATGTCGAACCTTAAGCTCATCCTGCTCACCGGCGTCGCCCTGACGCTGCCTGTCGGTTCCGCGGTCGCCCAGACCGCTCCGGCTCCGCAGCCCGCGCCGCGTCCCGCCCCGACCCAGGCTCAGGCTCCGACCCCCGCTCCAGCGCCGGCCCAGACGCCTGCTCCGGCCCCGCCCGCCGCCGAGGGCGAGAAGCCTCAGGAGGCTCCGGCCGAGCCGACGACGATCGGCGACGTGGTCGTCGCGGCCGCCCCCAACGAGGTCCGCACCTCGATCGACTCGACCAGCTACAGCCTGGCGAACGACCTGCAGGCGGCGACCGGAAGCCTGGCGGACGCCCTGCGCAACGTGCCGTCGGTCGAGGTCGATCCCGACGGCAACGTCAGCCTGCGCGGCGACGCCAATGTCACCATCCTGGTCGACGGCCGGCCGTCGACCCAGTTCAACGGCCCGAGCCGCGCCCAGATGGTGCTGCAGATTCCGGCCAGCCAGTACGCCCGCATCGAGGTGATGACCAACCCTTCCGCCGCCTACAGCCCCGAGGGGTCGGGCGGGGTGATCAACCTGATCTCCAAGCCCAACGCCGTGCGGCCCGGCGCGACCACCACCGGCTCGATCCGCGCCAATATCGGCGACAACGAGCGCTATAATTTCGGCGGCAGCATCGCCCATGTGATCGGCAAGACGACCCTGTCGGCCGATATCGGGGTGCGTCACGACACCTTCGTTCAGGAGATCGAGCGCCTGCGTGAACGGTTCGACACCGGCGCCGGCCGCTTCCTCCAGGCGCGCTCGAACCTGGACGCCGACGGCCATTCCGACAACGTCTTCGTCCGGCTCGCGGCCGAGCATAACCTCGACGACAAGACGCAGATCACCGGCGAAGTCCGCCACGTCGACGTCGACACCGTGATCAACGCCCTCGACCTCTATGAGGCCGACGCGGCCGGCGGCGGCCTGGCCTCGGCCTATGCCCGCAACTCGACCGGCGGCTTCTCCGGCCAGTTCTCGGGCGGTTCGGCGCGCGTCCTGCGCCGCTTCGACGGCCAGGGCCACGAATGGTCCAACGAGATCCGCTTCGACCACAACCGCTTCAGCCTCGACTTCGACACCACGGTGGACCTGCGCATTCCGACGCCGGCCCTGTCGTATGAGACGGTCGAGAACCAGAATCGCCAGGACCAGCTGGGGTTCACCAGCGCCTATGTCCGCCCTCTGTCCGACGGCGGCCGCCTGCGCCTCGGTTATGAGCTGCAGGCGTCGAACCTGAAGCTCGACAACTTCGTCGCGCGTGGCCCGACGCCGGGCGGCATGATCCCCGATCCGATCGTCTCCAACGCCTTCCACGTCGATCAGACGGTGCACGCCCTCTATGCGACCTGGGAAAAGCCGTTCAGCGAGAAGCTGTCGGCCCAGTTCGGCCTGCGGCTGGAACAGGCGAACATCGACCTCGACCAGGTGACGACCAACATCCAGTCGTCCAACGACTATTTCCGCGCCTATCCGACGCTGCACCTGTCCTACACGCTCAGCGAGGGCGAAACCCTGCGCGGCAGCTATAGCCGCCGCATCCAGCGGCCCAATCCGCAGGACCTGAACCCCTTCCTGAGCTATCAGGACAACCTCAACTACCGCTCGGGCAACCCGGACCTGCTGCCGCAGGAGACGGATTCCTTCGAGATCATGTGGCAGAAGCGGGTTCAGCAGACCTTCTACCAGGCGACCGTCTACTATCGCGACACCCAGGACGCCTTCACCCAGGTGACCAGCGACATCGGCGGCGGCGTCTTCCTGACCCGGCCCGAGAACCTCGGCTCCAGCACCGCCACGGGGATCGAGCTGGTGGCCAACGGGGCGCTGCACCCGACCCTGCGCTACAACGCCAGCATCAACGCCTTCCGCCAGGAGATCGACGCCGCGGGCATTCCGGGCGCGGTCAACCGCTCGATCGAGAGCGTCGGCGGCCGTCTGACGCTCAACTGGCAGCCGACCCAGGACGACTTCGTGCAGCTTTCCGGCATCTGGACCGGCGATCAGCTGTTGGCCCAGGGCGAGCGCGTGCAGGCCACGCTGGTGAACTTCGGCTACCGCCGCAAGCTCAACAAGGACTGGTCCTTCCAGGCGACCGTGCGTGACGTCTTCGACGAGTTCGGGGCGACCACCACCATCCGCACCCCGGCCTTCACCGACCGCACCGACATGACCTTCGGCGGCCGCGCGGCCTACATCGGCCTGACCTGGACGTTCGGCTCCGGCCAGCGGCGGCCGGAACAGTTCGACTTCTCGGCGCCGTCGACCGGCAGCTGATCGCTCTCACGCCACGCAAGGGCTCGCTCTTGCGTGGCGAATGGGCCACACCCACCTGAGCTGCAGCCGGACGGCGCGTCGCTTGCTTGAAAGGGCGCGTCTTCCGGAATCCGCCTCAGAAGGGGATGCCCGCCTTGAATCTCGACCTCTACTCCGACCGCGCCAAACAGGCCGTCCAGTCCGCCCAGTCGCTGGCGCTAGCCCGCCGGCACCAGCAGTTCGCGCCCGAGCACCTGCTCAAGGTGCTGCTGGAGGAGCGTGACGGCCTCGCCCGTAATCTGATCACCGCCGCCGGGGGCGACCCCAAACGCGCCGAAGCCGACGTCGAGACCGCGCTGAGCAAGCGCGCCCAGGTCTCCGGCGGCTCGGGCCAGCTCTATCTGGACGGCGACACCGCCCGGGTCTTCGCCGCCGCCGAGGCCGCCTCCAAGAAGGCCGGCGACGCCTTCGTCACCACCGAACGCCTGCTGTCGGCCCTGGCGCGCGAAGGCGGGGTGGCCGCCACCGTCCTGTCCGCCGCCGGGGCCAAGCCCGATGCGCTGGACGCCGCCATCGTCGAGGTCCGCAAGGGCAAGACCGCCGACAGCGCCGGGGCCGAAGACGGCTATGACGCGCTGAAGCGCTACGCCCGCGACCTGACCCTGGCCGCCGCCGACGGCAAGATCGACCCGGTCATCGGCCGCGACGAGGAGATCCGCCGCACCATCCAGGTCCTGGCCCGCCGCACCAAGAACAACCCCGTCCTGATCGGCGAGCCCGGCGTCGGCAAGACCGCCATCGTCGAGGGCCTGGCCCTGCGCATCGTCAACGGCGACGTGCCCGAAAGCCTGCGCGACAAGAAGGTCCTGTCGCTCGACATGGGCAGCCTGATCGCCGGCGCGAAATACCGCGGCGAGTTCGAGGAGCGGCTCAAGGCCGTGCTCAACGAGGTCGCGGCGGCCGAGGGCGGCATCGTCCTGTTCATCGACGAGATGCACACCCTGGTCGGCGCCGGCAAGGGCGACGGGGCCATGGACGCCTCCAACCTGCTCAAGCCCGCCCTGGCCCGCGGCGAGCTGCACTGCGTCGGCGCCACCACCCTGGATGAGTACCGCAAGCACGTGGAGAAGGACGCGGCCCTGGCCCGCCGCTTCCAGCCGGTCTTCGTCGCCGAGCCCACGGTCGAGGACACGGTCTCGATCCTCCGTGGACTGAAGGAGAAGTATGAGGTCCACCACGGGGTGCGCATTTCCGACGCCGCCATCGTCGCCGCCGCCACCCTGTCGAACCGCTACATCACCGATCGCTTCCTGCCCGACAAGGCCATCGACCTGATCGACGAGGCCGCCAGCCGCGTGCGCATGGCCGTCGACAGCAAGCCGGAGTCCCTGGACGAGATCGACCGCCGCCTGGTCCAGCTGAAGATCGAGCGGGAGGCCTTGAAGAAGGAGACCGACAACGCCTCCCAGCACCGCCTCGAAAAGCTCGAGGACGAGATCATCGATCTCGAGGGCCAGTCCGACGACCTGACCGCCCGCTGGAAGGCCGAGAAGGAAAAGGTCGGCGCCGGCGCCCAGCTGCGCGAGACGCTCGACCGCCTGCGCGCCGAACTGGCCGCCGCCCAGCGCGCGGGCGACCTGGGCCGCGCGTCCGAGATCGCCTACGGCCAGATCCCCCAGATCGAGAAACAGCTCGCGGACGCCGAAGCCGCCGAAAGCTCCGGGTCCGGACCGTTGACGCCCGAGGTCGTGGACGCCGAACAGATCGCCGCCGTCGTCTCCCGCTGGACCGGCGTCCCGGTCGACAAGATGCTGGAGGGCGAACGCGAGAAGCTGCTCCAGATGGAGGACGCCCTGCGCCACCGCGTGGTCGGCCAGGACGCGGCGCTGGAGGCCGTCTCCGACGCCGTGCGCCGCGCCCGCGCCGGCCTCAACGACCCCAACCGCCCGCTGGGCAGCTTCCTCTTCCTGGGCCCCACCGGCGTCGGCAAGACCGAGCTGACCAAGGCCCTGGCCGACTTCCTGTTCGACGACGAGGCCGCCATCACCCGCCTCGACATGAGCGAATACATGGAGAAGCACTCGGTCAGCCGCCTGATCGGCGCCCCTCCGGGCTACGTCGGCTATGACGAGGGCGGCGCCCTGACCGAGGCCGTGCGCCGCCGGCCCTATCAGGTCGTCCTGTTCGACGAGGTCGAAAAGGCCCACCCCGACGTCTTCAACGTCCTGCTCCAGGTGCTCGACGACGGCCGCCTGACCGACGGCCAGGGCCGCACCATCGACTTCCGCAACACCCTGATCATCATGACCAGCAACCTCGGCTCCGAGGCCCTGGCCAACCAGGGCGAGGGCGACGACGTCGAGTCGGTCCGCCCCTACGTCATGGACGCCGTCCGCGCCCACTTCCGCCCCGAGTTCCTGAACCGCATCGACGAGATCATCCTGTTCCGCCGTCTCGGCCGCGAACAGATGGGCGGCATCGTCCGCATCCAGCTGGCCCGCTTCGAAAAGCTCCTGGCCGACCGCCGCCTGACCCTCGCGCTGGACGACAGCGCCGCCGCCTGGCTGGCCGACAAGGGCTATGACCCGGTGTACGGCGCGCGCCCGCTCAAGCGCGTCATCCAGAAGGACCTGGTGGATCCGATCGCACGCAAGCTGCTGGCGGGCGAGATCGAGGACGGGTCGGTGATCGCCGTGTCAGCGGGCGGGGAGGGGCTGGAGATCGGGAAGGCGCGGGTGCATTAACGAACGGCGATTCTTGAAGGCGTCGCGAATCGCATAGGATGATCCAAACAAGGACCGCCCGCATGACGCGATCATTCGATGGATTCTATTCTGCACTCTTCTCCGGTCGAGCTGGTGAAGGCTCGGCGATGTTTATTCTTTCGGACGGAAAGCTGGTCGGAGCAGACCCGCTCGGTGTGATCTTTGATGGCTCTTATGCCCCCGACAGCAGCGGCGGCTTCACCGGACACGTAACGGTTAAGGCCCCACCCAACGGCGAGCTTGTACAGGGCGTAACGACCGGGCCGGACGGACTTGTTTACGACGTAGGGATCGAGATTCCTTCGGATTTCGAGACAAGGCCCTTCATCACCCTCACAACTCCGCTTGGCCCCGTGAATTTCAAACTAAAGCTTCTTCGGGGTTTGGCGTGATCGACTACTTTCTGGAAAATCCTGCTGTTCTCGCAGCATTCTTAAGTGCCGTTGCCACAGGCATTGCTGCGTGGGCCGCTTGGAAGGGACCTATCGCGGCCGCCAGAGCCGCCGAGGATTTGCGAAGAAACAACGACGATCTGCATGAGCGCCGAAGACTGAAAATGTGGGTGTTCTCTACGCTGATGCAGGAGAGGGCGTATATCGCCAGCATCGATGCCGTGCGAGCTCTCAATCTGATTGATGTTGTTTTTAGAGACGCAAGTCCGGTTCGAGAGGCTTGGGCTAATCTCTTCTTGGCGTATGCGACAGACAGCGCTGTTCCTCGTCATGTTCAGGATGAGAGGTTGCGACTACTGTTGCGCGAGATGGCTGTTGACCTGGGGATCGCAGATAGCCTTCGCGGTGATGATCTTGGCCGGGTTTATTACCCCCAAGCCATTGAAGAGGAAGAGCGACTTCGACAAATGGAGCGAAAGATCGCCCTGGGTAGACTGCAAAATCAGCTCAATCCTACTGCTAACACCGTTGTTGAAAGTTCAGACATAACCACTTGGCCGCCTCGTCCCGAATGAGGACTGAAGCGGATAGGCTCCGCGCATGGGGACGTATCGGGCCCTCATCGCCACATGATCCTGGCGAGCGGCGCAACGAGACTGTCATGGAGGGGCCGCTGCCATGATAACCCGCGCCCTGCTCGTCACACTCGGCGTCGCCTGGGTCGTCGCCCTCGTCGGCCTCGTCTGGATGATGACCCTGGCGCAGTTGCGCCCTCACCACGCGCTGTACTTGCTGATCGACATGGACATCGTGCTGAAGGCCTGCGTGGTGCTGTCGGTCCTCTCGGCCGGGATCGGGGTCGTCAGCCTGCGCGCCGGCGCGAAGCCTGGCCCATTGATCGGGATCGGCGGCGCCTTCGGTTGGGGCGTTCTGGGCGCCTTCTATGGCGCGGCGGGCGCACGGAATGGGCTGATCTGTATGACCCCCCCGTTCCCCTTCTCCATCTACGCCCAGTTCTACGCCGAGGCGCTGATCGTTCTGCTGGTCGGCCTTACCGGCGCGCTCCTCGGTCTCGGTCTGCTCAGCCTTCGAACGCCCCGCCGGGTTTGATGACCAGCGCCTCCGTCGCCACTCCCGCGACAGCCGGGGCGGCTCTAGCCAACCCGCGCCCTTCCATCGCACAGTCCCGGCATGAGCGATGAAACCCCCACGACAGCCAGCGCGGCCCTGCGGCGCGCCTCAGACGGTCGGTCGGGGCTGGCGGGGTCGATACTGGATCCGCGCGAATGGAGCGGTCTCGTCTCCCGTGAGGGCGCGCCGGGGATCGTGCTGGTCGTGGTTTTCGTCGCCGTCTTCGTCGCCGAGCTCACGGGCGGCGGGGCGTTGGCCTGGGGGGTGTCCGCCCTGGCCCTGGCCGAGGGACGCTGGCACCTGCTCCTGGCCCACATGTTCGCGCACGGGGGCCTCGGCCATCTGCTGATGAACGCCAGCGTCCTGCTGGGGCTCACCCCCGTGGTCATGACGCGGCTCGGAACGGGGCCTGACGGCTGGCTGCGCTATGCGGGCCTGTTCCTGCTGACCGGTCTGGCCGGCGCGGTCGCCTATCTGGCGGTGAACCCGACCGGCGTCACGCCCATGGTCGGCGCCTCGGGCGCCATCTTCGGTCTGTGGGGCGTGGCCGCCCGCATCGGGCCGGACGGCGGCGTGGCTCCGCTGCGCTCCAGACAGGTCTGGCTCCAGGTCAGACAGGTCGCCCAGATCAACATCATCCTGTTCCTGCTCTTCTTCGCCGTGGCCCGTCTCTCCGGCGTTGGCGGCGGCCTGGCGTGGGAAGCCCACGTCGGCGGCTTCCTGTTCGGTCTGCTGGCGGGGCCCTGGCTCCTGCCTCGCGCGCCGCTGCAGCCTGAGGCGGCCTAGTCCTTCAGGGAGTCCGCAACCGCAAGGCTTGCATCTCTCCAACCTGCGCGCGAACCTGCCGCCCGTTCTCTAACGGAGGTTCCCCGATGAAGATCCTGCTCGCCGTGCCCGCCGTCCTGCTGCTCGCGGTCGCCCCTTCGGTCGGCGTCTCGGCGTCCCAGAACAATCCGCAGTACCGCCAGTGCGTGGGCCAGCGGATGATGCCCTGCTACCCGCGCGACGGAAACGGGGCCATCTACAAGCCCAGCCCCGAGACGCCGGAAGGCATCGCCTTCGAGGCCTGCGCCGCCGCCGTCCGCGCCGACTGCGCCGCCCTCTACCCCTGATCCACGGCGACCACGTCCAATCCTGACGCAGGCGCGTGCTTTGATGCATGCGCCTGCTGGCGTTGGTCTTTGACATTACATCCGCCCGGCGTCAGCGACCCGGACGCATCGGACGCATCGGACGCATCGGACGGTGTTTCCATCCGCACTGTCCGCACCTGCTTTTTTGTCCGGATCAACCGTTCTCCGGCCACGAAAAAGGGCCCCGGCGTTTCCACCGGGGCCCCTGTTCAGTCAGCGCGGACGCGCGGGACGATTAGTCCCGGCGGCTGCGGCTGCGACCACGGTCGCCGCCACGGTCGCCGTCACGCTTGGGACGGCCGCCGGTGTCGTCCGACAGCGGGGCTTCGCCACGCTCGGCGCGCTCGGCGTTGATCTTGTCCGTCAGGTCTTCACCCGTGGCCTGATCAACGACCTTCATCGACAGCTTGGTCTTGCCGCGGTCGTCCAGGCCCAGGAATTTGACCTTGACCTCCTGGCCTTCCGAAATGACGTCGGCCGGGTTGGCGACGCGTTCCAGGGCCAGTTGCGACACGTGGACCAGACCGTCCTTGGCGCCGAAGAAGTTCACGAAGGCGCCGAAGTCGACGACCTTCACGACCTTGCCGGTGTAGATGGTGCCGACTTCCGGCTCCGACACGATGGACGAGATCCAGGCCTTGGCGGCGTCGATCTTTTCCTGGTCCGAGGCGGCGATCTTCACGGTGCCGTCGTCTTCGATGTTGATCTTGGCGCCGGTCTTTTCGACGATCTCGCGGATCACCTTGCCGCCGGTGCCGATCACTTCGCGGATCTTGTCGACCGGGACCTTGATCGACTCGATCTTCGGGGCGAACTCGCCCAGCTCGGTGCGGGCGCCGTCGATGGCCTTGTCCATCTCGTCGAGGATGTGAAGGCGGCCGGCCGAAGCCTGGGCGATGGCCTTCTTCATGATCTCTTCGGTGATGCCGGCGACCTTGATGTCCATCTGCAGCGAGGTGATGCCGTCACGCGTGCCGGCGACCTTGAAGTCCATGTCGCCCAGGTGATCCTCGTCACCCAGGATGTCCGACAGGATGGCGAACTCGCCCGACGGCTCCAGGATCAGGCCCATGGCGATGCCCGAGACGGGCTTCTTCAGGGGCACGCCGGCGTCCATCAGGGCCAGCGACGAACCGCAGACCGTGGCCATCGAGGACGAGCCGTTGGACTCGGTGATCTCGGAGACCAGGCGGATCGTGTAGGGGAACTCTTCCGAGGTCGGCAGCATCGGACGGATCGCCCGCCAGGCCAGCTTGCCGTGACCGATTTCCCGACGGCCCGCGCCGCCCATACGACCGGTTTCACCGACCGAATAGGGAGGGAAGTTGTAGTGGAGCAGGAACTTCTCTTTGTACGTCCCGGTCAGGGCGTCGATGTACTGCTCGTCTTCGCCGGTGCCGAGGGTGGCGACGACGATGGCTTGCGTTTCACCGCGGGTGAACAGGGCCGAACCGTGGGTGCGCGGGAAGACGCCGACTTCCGAGACGATCGAGCGGACCTTGTCCAGGGCGCGGCCGTCAACGCGGTGAGCGTTGTCGATGATGTCGCGACGCAGGACGTGGGCTTCGCATTCCTTGAAGGCGGTGGCGAACTTGGCCGACTCGACGCCGTCCGGGTTCTCTTCGGTCTTCACCAGGGCGGCCGAGGCCTTCTTCTTGGCGGCGCCGACGGCTTCATGGCGGGCATGCTTGCCGGGGTGGGTGTAGGCGGCCTTGATGTCCTCGCCGACCAGCTTCTGGATCGCGGCGACGACGTCCGAGTGGTCCTCGGCCTGGAAGTCGAACGGCTCCTTGGCGGCGTGTTCGGCCAGTTCGATGATCGCCTCGATCACCGGCTGCATGCCGCGGTGGGCGAACATCAGGGCGTCCAGGAAGACCTGTTCCGACAGTTCCTTGGCTTCCGATTCCACCATCATCAGGGCGTCGGTGGTGCCGGCGACGACCAGGTCCAGCGCCGAGTCCGGCAGCTGGTCGATGGTCGGGTTCAGGACCAGCTCACCGTCGATGTAGCCGACGCGCGCGGCGCCGATCGGGCCCATGAAGGGAACGCCCGAGATGGTCAGGGCGGCCGAGGCGGCGATCATGCCGACGACGTCCGGATCGTTCTCGAGGTCGTGCTGCAGCACGGTGATGACGACCTGGGTCTCGTTCTTGAAGCCCTTGACGAACAGCGGGCGGATCGGACGGTCGATCAGGCGGGAGACCAGGGTCTCCTTCTCGGTCGGACGGCCTTCACGCTTGAAATAGCCACCCGGGATCTTGCCGGCGGCGAAGGTCTTTTCCTGGTAGTTGACGGTCAGCGGGAAGAAATCCAGGCCCGGCTTGGGGGCGCGACCGTAAACGACGGTGGCCAGAACCACGGTCTCGCCGTAGGTCGCCAGCACGGCGCCGTCGGCCTGACGGGCGATGCGGCCGGTTTCCAGCGTCAGCGGGCGGCCGGCCCAGTCGATCGTCTTGCGTTTGATATCGAACATGTTTCGTCTTTCGTATTCCGGCGGGCGTATTCCCGGCGGAGTCCCATCAATGGGTGGAGCGTCGGGCGTTCAGTCCTTCGGTCCATGGACGTCCGCGCCATCGCGAACCGTCCGGGAGTCTCTGAGGACCGGTTTCAGCCCTCGCGTCATGCGCCGGAACAAGAACCGCGGCGCGCGGCTGGTCTCTGGATGCGGAAAGAGGCGCGGACATGGCCCGCGCCTCGAATCTGTTCCGCGATCTGCGCTTAGCGGCGCAGGTTCAGCTTGCCGATCAGAGCGGCGTAACGCTCGCGATCGACCTTCGCCAGGTGGTCAAGAAGGCGACGACGCTGCGAGACCATCTTGAGCAGGCCGCGGCGCGAGTGGTTGTCCTTCTTGTGGGTCTTGAAGTGCTCGGTCAGGTTGGCGATGCGTTCCGAAAGGATCGCGACCTGGACTTCAGCAGAGCCGGTGTCGCCTTCCGAGCGGGCGTTATCGGCAATGACTTCACCCTTGCGGGTAGCAGTGATCGACATCGGAATTCTCCATGTTGGAGCCCCCGACAGCTTGGTCAGGGGAGATTGAAAACGCGGTCGGGTTCTAGCCGGCCGGCCCGCAACTGACCGAGAGCGACGAGGGTCTGGCCCAGGAAAACCGAAACGGTTCGGGCGTCGCCGTGAAGCTGACCCTTGAGCGTTTCGACCTGTCTGGGGAGCAGAACAATCGGCCGTCCCTGCCGAAGCGAGAAGGCGTCTTGATCCGTCACGGCCAGCTCCGGGATGTCGTCCAGGGCGGTCGCGACGGGAAGCAAGCCTTCCGAGGCGGCGCCGCTATGCACCATTTCCTCCAGAGAATCCAGCGTCACGGCGTTTTCCACGCTGAACGGCCCCACCCGTTCGCGCCGCAAGGCCGAGACATGGCCCTCCGCGCCGAGCATGACGGCCAGGTCGCGGGCCAGCGAACGGACGTAGACGCCCTTGCCGGTCCGCATGGTGATTTCCAGGTGGTCGGCGTCCGGAGCGCCGGTCACCGCCGCCTCGTGGATCGTCACCCGGCGGGCCTTCAGTTCGACCTCGATGCCCTCGCGGGCCAGGTCGTAGGCGCGCTGGCCGTCCACCTTGATGGCCGAGAAGGCGGGCGGCACCTGATCGATCTCGCCGACGAAGGCGGGCAGGGCGGCCTTCACCGCCTCCAATGACGGACGCACGTCCGAACGGGCGATAATCTCGCCCTCGCGGTCCAGGCTGTCGGTCGAGACGCCCCACTGGATAGTGAAGCGATAGATCTTCTGCGCCTCCATCATGAAGGGGACGGTCTTGGTCGCTTCGCCCAGGGCGATGGGCAGGATGCCGGACGCCAGCGGGTCCAGGGTGCCCGCATGCCCGGCCTTCTGGGCGTCGAACAGGCGGCGGATGCGGCTGACCGCCTCGGTCGAGCCCATCTCGTACGGCTTGTCCAGGCAGACCCAGCCGTTGACGATCTCGCCGCGTTTCCTGCGGCCCATCAGGCGTCGTCGTCTTCGTCGGAGTGTTCGACGTCGGCGCGGACGCGCGGGTCGTCCAGCAGGCGGTTCAGGCGCTCGGCGGCCTCGAAGCTTTCGTCGTGGCGGAAGCGCAGGTCGGGCGTGAAGCGCATGTCGATATGCTTGCCCAGCACGCCGCGCAGGAATTTGGCGTGGGCGTTCAGCGCCTTGACGATCTCGCTCACGTGACCGGCGGTCGGGGCGTCGGCGACGCCGGCCCCCAGCGGCTCGACGAAGCAGGTGGCGTGCTTCAGGTCGGGCGACAGGCGCACTTCCGTCACCGTCACCGAGACGCCTTCCATGGCGGGGTCGTGGATCTCTTCTTCGCGCAGCACCTCGACGAGGGCGTGGCGGATCAGTTCGCCGGCGCGCAGCTGGCGCTGGGACGGTCCTTGCGGTCCGGAGGCGTTGCGGGTGTGTTGCTTGCGGCCCATGACGGCGGCCTCCTTCTGGATCGCCCGCCGGGGCTCGGACCCGGCTGGAAGGCGAGGGGGCGAACGCCGCCCCGGAATTGAAGAGGGCGCGGTCTAGTCCCCCGCGGCCGGAGTGTCCAGTTGCGCCCGGTCGATAGTAGCCACGACCTCGGACGACCGGATCGATTGCACGGGCCGGATCGGCATGCCCGCGGCGTTCAGCACCCCGGCGGTCCAGTGGTTGCACAGGTGGCCGATGGAGAAGTGCTCGCGGCTGGCGAAGAAGCGGGCGTCGTCGCCGGCCCGGGCGGCGGCGACATGCGGCGCGCCCGTCGACAGGTCCAGCGAGGCCTCGATCCGGGCGGCCATGGCCTCGAACCCGGCCTGCGACAGCCGGAAGTCGCGGCGGCTCTCCGCGGAGAACATCCGGCGCGGGTCGCGCTGGGCCGGATCGAGCATGACCACGGACGGGTTGCCGGGCCGGAAGAAGGCGCGGGCGCCGTCGGGCAGGCGATCGCCGATGGGGCTTTGGTCGACATAGAATTTGGCGTCGCCCCAGCCGATCAGGATCCAGTCGCCGGGCGGCAGGCCGCGCACGGCCGCGGCCAGGGGCCCGCCCCGGGCCTCCAGCGCCGCGCGCGGCACGGCCAGATCGGTGTGGAAGCCGTTGTTCAGCAGGCTGATCTCAACGCCAGGCGCGTCGGCCCGCGCCGGCCACAGCGCCGGATCGCCGGGCGCGGTCCAGGTCCACAGGGCGGCGAGCGCCCCGATCACGCCGGCGGCGACGAAGGCCCCCACGCCAGTCCGTTCACGCTTCATCGGGCCCGGAATCTCCATACGCCGCAAAGGCCGTCCACCGGGGCGTCCGGTCCGACGATCGTCCGCTCACGGAATAGCATCAGCTCGACATGGTCCCGGCGATGCAGCAAGGCCGCCACCCCGGGCGCCGCGCCCCCGCACAGGGGCGAGGCGGCGACCGTCTGACCGCGCGCCTGAGGGACCACCGCGCGCAGTTCGATCTGGGCGTTTCCGGCGGCGTCCAGCCGGGAGGCGAAAGTCTCGCGCAGGGTGTTGAAGGCCTCGCTTCCGGCGGCGATGCGCAGGGGGCGGGTGCGGAAGGTCTCGCCGCGCTCCAGCCGGATCGTCGCCCCCGTGAAGGTGACGCCGCCGCTCGTGTCGCGCGTGGCGTCGTCGGCGGGGCCGAATTCCCCGGCCAGCACCACGGCGTCCGGGGAGGCGGCCAGCGGTCCGTCAGTCCCAACCGCGGCGGTCTTCAGTCCGGCCAATCCGTCCGAGGCGCCGTCGGCGGCCCAGTGGAAGACGCGGCCCATGGCGGGGGCGGCGCCGTCGCGCACGGCGGTCCAGGCCTGGACCGCCTGCTTCTGCTCGATGGCCAGCAGGAACAGCACCAGGCAGACGAAGCTCAGCGCCCCGGCGAGGCCCTTCAGGCCCCGGCGGCGTCCGGCCGGCGGTCGTGGGATGGCGGTGGCGCTCATTCGCGCAACCCTAGCGGGGTGCGCGGCCGGTGCAAAACCTATCGCCCGATAGGGGCAGACGAATCCTCGTCCGGACCGCCGGCGGGCGGCGTCGCCCATTCCCCGCGCCAGGTGTAGGACAGGGTCACGCAGTGCCGGTAGGCGCCGTCGGGCCAGCGGCCGATGGCCTGGGCGGTCAGCGGGCGGGCCAGGCGCACCTGGCCCAGGATCAGGAAAGCCTGGTCGGCGCCCGGGCACAGGGCGCGCGCCAGACCGCGTCCGCCGCCTTCCGACGTGACGGTGTAGAGGATGTTCTCGGTCGATCCGGCCGGCAGGGCGCGCCGGGCCGCGTCCGGGCCGCCGATGCGAATCTCGGCCGAACCGCGGTTCGAGGTGGAGATGATGCGCCGCACGGTGATGGCGCCGAACAGGCCCCGGTTGCCTTCCAGGGTGATGCCCCGCGTCAGGGCCTGGGTCACCCGGTCCGAGGCGTCATAGGCCAGGTAGCGGGTCTCGGCCGCGGCCGGACCGGCGACGGCGGAAAGGGTCAGCAGGGCGATGAGGAAACGACGCATGGAAAAGTGATCCCCAATCCGGATGGCGAAAAGGCGACGCCGCGGCGTCGCCTTTCCCTTATCCCCTGAACGACTAGTCCAGCGTGCGCTTGATCTCTTCGACCGTGAAGCACTCGATGTAGTCGCCGGCCTTGATGTCCTGGAAGCCCTGGAAGTGCATGCCGCACTCCTGGCCCGCCGTGACTTCGTTGACCTCGTCCTTGAAGCGCTTGAGCGTCGTGAGGGTGCCCAGTTCCAGAACCACCACGTCGTCGCGGATGATCCGGACCTTGGCGCCCTTGCGGACCACGCCCTCGGACACCCGGCAACCGGCGATCTTGCCGGTCTTGGAAATGTCGAAGACCTGAAGCACGGCCGCGTTGCCCAGGAAGGTTTCGCGTTGCAGTGGGGCCAGCATGCCCGAGAGCACGCCCTTCATGTCGTCCAGCAGGTCGTAGATGATCGAGTAGTAGCGGATCTCGACGCCCTCGCGGTCGGCGAGGTCGCGGGCCTGCTTCGACGCACGGACGTTGAAGCCGAGGATCGGCGCGCCGGCCGACTTGGCCAGTTGCACGTCGCTCTCGGTGATCCCGCCGGCGCCCGACATGACGGTGCGCGCGCGCACCTCGTCGTTGCCCATCTTCTCCAGCGAGCCGACGATGGCTTCGGCGGAACCCTGGACGTCGGCCTTGATGATGACCGGCATCTCCGAGATCTTCTTGGTGCCCAGCTTGGCCATCATGTCGGCCAGCGAGACCTGGTTGATGCCGCCGGTGGCCTTCTCGCGCTTCACGCGGGCGCGATATTCGGTCAGCTCGCGGGCGCGGGCTTCGGATTCCACCACGGCCAGCGGTTCACCGGGGCTGGGCGCCTCGTCCAGGCCGAGGATCTCGACGGGGACGGACGGACCGGCTTCGGTCAGCTGCTCGTTGCGCTCGTTCAGCAGGGCGCGAACCTTGCCCCAGGCGGAGCCGGCCACGATGATGTCGCCGCGCTTCAGCGTGCCGCGCTTGACCAGGACGGTCGCGACCGGGCCGCGGCCCTTGTCCAGCTTGGCCTCGATGACCACGCCTTCGGCGGAGCGTTCCGGGTCGGCCTTAAGGTCCATGACCTCGGCCTGCACCAGGATGGCGTCGATCAGACCCTCGAGATTGGTGCGGTTCTTGGCCGACACCTCGATGATCTGGGTGTCGCCACCCAGGCTCTCGGCGATGACTTCGTACTGCAGCAGCTCGTTGACGACCTTCAGCGGGTTGGCGTCCGGCTTGTCGATCTTGTTGACCGCCACGATCAGGGGCGCGTTGGCCGCCCGGGCGTGCTGGATGGCCTCAATCGTCTGGGGCATGACGCCGTCGTCGGCGGCCACGACCAGAACCACGATGTCCGTCACATTGGCGCCGCGGGCGCGCATCGCCGAGAAGGCGGCGTGGCCCGGGGTGTCCAGGAAGGTCACGCGCTGGCCGTCCGGCAGGCGGACCTGATAGGCGCCGATGTGCTGGGTGATCCCGCCGGCTTCGCCCGCGGCCACGTCGGTGGTGCGCAGGGCGTCGAGCAGCGAGGTCTTGCCGTGGTCGACGTGGCCCATGATGGCCACGACCGGCGCGCGGGGCGTGGTCGCATCGTCGTCCACGTCGTCGGACAGGAAGCCGGTCTCGACGTCGGACTCGGACACGCGGCGCACGGCCATGCCGAATTCGTCGGCGACCAGCTCGGCGGTGTCGGTGTCGATGACGTCGTTGATCTTCATCATCAGGCCCTGCTTCATCAGGAATTTGATGATGTCGACGCCGCGCACGGCCATCCGGTTGGACAGCTCCTGCACGGTGATGACGTCAGGGATGACGACTTCACGCGGACGGTTCGGCGCGTCGGTGGATCCACCCTTGCGCTTTTCCTTCTCGCGTTCGCGGGCCCGGCGAACCGAGGCCAGCGAGCGCATGCGCTCGGCGGCGTCCTCGTCGCCACCGGCCACGGCCTGGATGGTCAGACGGCCTTCGCGGCGCTTGGGCTCGCCGCGCGTGCGGCTGACGGCCTTGCCCGGGCCGGCGTCCGAGAAGCGCTTGTCACGATCCTCTTCGGCGCGGCTGCCGGCGGGACGGCCGAAGCCGGCGCGGGCGGGACGGGCGACTTCAGGCGTCGCGGGCGGAGCGTTCGGGGCCGGACGGCCGCCGGGACCGGTACGGGCGCCGGGACGCGCGGCGCCGGGCGCCGGGCGCGGGTCCAGGGCCGAGTAACGGACCGGCTGGGCCGGGCGGGCGCCGGCGGGGCGGGCGCCCTGCGGACGATCACCCTGGGGACGGTCGCCTTGCGGCCGGGCCGGGGCGGCGCCGGCGGGACGGTCGGTGAAGCTGCGCTCGCCGCCGCCCATGGCCTGTTCACGGGCCGAACGGGCGCCGAAGCCGGGAGCGGGAGTGCGGCCGGGAGCCTGGGGCTTGGGCGCGCGCTGGCCGAAGTTGACCACCGGGCGGGCCGGAGCGGCCGGACGCGGCGCGGGGGCCGGAGCCGGGGTCGGCGCAGGCGCGGCGGCCTCGACCGGCGGGGCGACCGGAGCCGGAGCGGGCGTCGGAGCGGCCGGGGCGGCCGGCTTGGCCTTGGCC
>NZ_JBXAQS010000001.1:998032-1899235 GCF_058807475.1 Brevundimonas sp. GW821-FHT12C05 | reverse complement strand
GTCCCGCCGCGTCCCGTCCGCCCGCGCGCCGTCCGGCCCAGCGTCCCGCCGCCCGTACGCCTGCTCCGGCCGCCGCGGAGCCCGCCGGCGAACGCCCCTATCAGCCCGCGGCCTCCGCCCCGGCCACCGGCGGCTCGCAGCCCCGCCAGTCGGTGCAATAGGGCAGGGTTCGAGCAGACAGGGAAAAGGGCCGCTCCTGTCGTCGGGAGCGGCCCTTTTTCGTTTCGAAAGCGCCCGAAACACACGCGACTTCCCGAGAACCGCCACGCTTGCTACCATAGGAAGAAGAGCAAGGAGCGTGTCTTGGACTTGGAAGTGTGGGCCCGGGTCGGGCAGATCGCCGTATCGGGCGTTGTGGGATTCGCGGGCGGCATGCTGGCCGGCGAGCGACAGGACAAGCGTTCGCTTCGCACGCTGGAGGCGCTGGTGTTCGCCGCGGGGACCTTGCGGAGAATCTGTGAGAACGTTCTCAAGAGCGCAAACGCAACACCGAACTGGGCGCAGAGTGTCGCGGGGGCCTACACGGACGCCAACAGCCTCGAGGTTGTCCGCAATGTCCTCAAACATGTGCGAGCCGTCGATCTGCCTGACACGGTTGATATCGATCAACTCGCCCGGATCGACCTCATCTTCAACCAGGCCGAAGGGACGCTGAAGAAGGCCAGCAAGGGGCACACGGGCAGCTTCGTTCAGGATTTACAGCAAAACATCAATGACTTGGACCCGATTATCACCGCGCTTGCCGCGGAGATGAACCTGCTCCAGCGGTTTTGGCTCTTGAAGCTCTTGTCGAAGCTGAATCCTTTGAACTGGTTCCGCAAAAAATCCTGACCGTTGGCGTTCGGGGCCGAACATGAACGATGGAAGGGCTCACATAGGCCGGTTCCTTGGGCTCCATGCCGGCCGGCGGCGCTTCCGCTGACGGCAGGTCCATCGGCGGTTTCAGCGCGGGAAGGGGCATGAAAAAGGGCCGCCTCCCATCGGGAAGCGGCCCCTGATCGTTTGAACGGGCGAGACGCCTATTCGATGTCTTCGTTCAGCAGGCCGACCTTGAAGAAGCCCTGGCCCTGCAGCGTGTTCATGACTTCCATGAACTGGTTGTACTTCACCTCGGCGTCGGCGCGGACGAACACGCGCTCTTCGCGGCAGTTCGGGCCGCCCAGGGCGGCGCAAACGTCGGCGGGCAGGTTCGCGATCGAGGATTCCTTGTCCGCGATGTAGATGTTCCCGCTCTCCTGGATGGTGATGTACACCGGATCCTTCTGTTCGGTCGGGTTCACCGGCGGCTGCGCCGGCGGCAGGTCGAGGCGGATCGACACGGTGGCCATCGGGGCCGCGACCATGAAGATGATCAGCAGCACCAGCATGATGTCCACGAACGGCGTGACGTTGATGTCCGCGTTCTGTTCGATCGTGCCGGCCTTGCTGCCCGGTCCGGAAAGTTTGGCGCCCATAATCGGGTGTCTCCATCAGGCCCGGCGCTTGGCGCGGCGAGCGTCACTGAAAGCTTCGGTTCGTCTCTTGGCGTCCCTTAACCGGCTTGTAAAGCGGCTTCAGGCGCCTTGGGGTTCCAGAGCGGCGGGTTTGCGCCGAATACCCCTGTCAGGCGAAACGATTCCGGCGGCTCAGCGCCCTTGCGCCAGCTTGAGGAAACGGTCCTTCAGCGCTGCGTCGGTCTTGAACACGCCGGTGAACCGCGTCGTCAGGGTCGAAACGTGGCGGTGGTGCACGCCGCGGGTGGTCATGCACTGGTGTTCGGCGTCGATCAGGATGGCCACGCCCTGCGGCGCCAGATTCGATTCGATGGCGTCGGCGATCTGGTTGGTCAGCACTTCCTGCGTCTGCAGGCGGCGCGAGTAGATCTCCACCACCCGCGCCAGCTTGGAGATGCCGACCACCTTCTCGTTGGGGATGTAGGCGACGTAGGCCTTGCCGATGAAGGGGGCCATGTGATGCTCGCAGTGGCTCTCCACCTCGATGTCGCGCAGCAGCACCATGTCGTCATAGCCCTGCACGTCCTCGAACGTTCGGCCCAGCTCCTTGGCCGGATCGGCGTCATAGCCGTCGAACCATTCGCCATAGGCGTCGACCACCCGTTTCGGCGTGTCGATCAGGCCCGGACGGTCCGGATTGTCCCCCGCCCACGCCAGCAGGGTGCGAACGGCCTTCAGGGCCTCGTCGCGGCTGGGGCGCGTGACCAGGTCGTTGTCGCCGACCAGAACGGGCTTGACGGGGGTAGAGCTCATGAGACGGTTCTCGAACGCGCGGCTTTGTAAGTCGCCAGTGACTGTTTATCAGCTTGGCGGCGTATATGGGACCGCCCGTCCGTCCCGCAAGAAAACTCTCCCGCAAAAGACTCCCTCATGCCGCTGACGATTCACGACACCCTGCACCGCGAAAAGCGCGTGTTCACGCCGCGCGATCCGAACCGGGTGACGCTCTACGTGTGCGGCCCCACGGTCTATGACTTCGCCCACATCGGAAACGCCCGCCCGCCGGTGGTGTTCGACGTGCTGGTCCGCCTGCTGCGCCGCACCTACGGCGCCGACAAGGTGATCTATGCCCGCAACGTCACCGACGTGGACGACAAGATCAATGCGAAGGCGCATCTGGAAGGCGTGCCGATCGGCGAGATCACGGCCCGCTACGAGGCCGCCTATCTGGAGGACATGGGCCGGCTGAACGTCAGCCCGCCGGACCTGGCGCCCCATGTCACCGACCACATGGACGCCATCGTCGCCCAGATCCGGGCGATCATCGACCACGGCTGCGCCTACGCCGCCGAGGGCCATGTCCTGTTCGACGTCTCGTCCTACGAGACCTACGGCAAGCTCTCGGGCCGCAATCTGGACGACATGATCGCCGGCGCCCGCGTCGAGATCGCGCCCTACAAGAAGAACCCGCACGACTTCGTCCTGTGGAAGCCCTCCAAGGAGAACGAGCCGTCGTGGCCGTCGCCCTGGGGCGAGGGGCGTCCCGGCTGGCATATCGAATGCTCGGCCATGATCGAGGCGACCCTGGGCCTGCCCATCGACATCCACGGCGGCGGCATCGACCTGGTCTTCCCCCACCACGAAAACGAGATCGCCCAGGGCGTCTGCGCCCACGGCCACGCCCATGAGGACCAGGCCCACGACGAATACGCCCGCTACTGGATGCACAACGGCTTCCTGACGCTGGACGGCGAGAAGATGTCCAAGTCGCTGGGCAACATCCTGCTGCCGCACGCCCTGCTGGAGCGGCTGCCGGGCGAGGTGATCCGCTGGGCCCTGCTCTCGGCCCACTACCGTCAGCCGCTGGACTGGAACGAGGCCCTGCTGGAACAGAGCCGCAAGTCGCTGGATCGGCTCTATGGCGCCCTGCACCGCGCTTCGGCCATCGTGGCGGGCCCGGACTGGCTGCCCGAGGACTTCCTCAAGGCCATCGAGGACGACCTGAACACGCCCGGCGCCTTCGCCGCCCTGTTCGCCCTGTCCAGCGAGATCGAGCGCGGCATGACCGCCGGCGACCACGAGGCCGTCTCGGCCGCCAAGGGAAAACTGCTGGCCGCCGGCGCCATTCTGGGCGTGCTCCAGAATGACCCTGCCGCATGGCTTGAAGGCGAGGTCTCCGACGACCTCCGTGTCGAGGTCGAGGCCCTGCTGGAGCAGCGCGCCGCCGCCCGCGTGGCCAAGGACTGGCCCGAGGCCGACCGCATCCGCGACCGCCTGAACGCGCTCAACGTCGTGGTCATGGACGGCCCGGCGGGGGCGACCTGGCGGGTGAAGGGCTGACCCGCGGCGCTACGTAATCCGCTTCACGCTGACCGGATCGCTGGCCGGGAAGGTCTCCTCCAGGCCCTCGTCGACCAGCGCCTCCTGCCGGCTCTTCGCCTCGCGCGCCTTCTCGGCCAGCTGGTCCGGCTTGCCGTCCTCACGGGGCGCGCGCTTGGCGTGCGGGGTCTCGGGGTCGCAGTCTTCCTGCGCCTTGTTCAGATGCTCGGTTTGACCGGTCATGTCGGCGCTCCTCAGTTTTTCGGGTGATCTTCGTCGCCGTCGGGGCCGTAGCCCAGGTCGGCGATATCGTCGTCGGACAGGCGTTTGGCCTCCCAGTGGGCGGCGCTGGCCTGGGCCCCGCGCGCGTTCTCCATCAGGCCGGAATAGACCAGCTCGACCTCGTCGACGCCGCGCTGGCCCTGGCTCTCGCCGTCGATCTCGGTCAATCGCTCGCCGTCCACGCCCAGCAGGGCGTCGGCCTCGGCCTCGATGCCCGAGGCGCCGAGCTCCTCGTCCAGGTCTTCCGGTTCGGCGTCCTCGTCGAACTCGTCCCGATCGGCGTCGCCGTCGGCCTGGGTGACGTCCAGCACCGGATCGGCCTCGTCCAGCAGGAAGTCGCCGTCCCCCTCGTCGTCGAGGTGGGTTTCGTCATAAACTTCAGACTGTTCCTGGTCGTCCTTGTAGTCGTCGGGTTCGGGCATCACGTCCTCCCTGTTCAGGGAAGACAACGCCACGGCTCAGGCGGCGTTCCAGCCGCCGGCCACGACCCGGTCCAGGGCCGCCCGCATCCGGTCGATCACCTCGGGCCAGCCGTCGACCGCGCCGCGCACGAAAATCTTCACATCAGGATAGACGACGTAGTGGTCGGTGGTCATCAGGTGCCAGTCGTCCGGCGCCGCCACCATCCACGTCCGGGCCCCGCACGCGGCGGCGATATTGGTCCCGGCGATGCCTGGCCCCAGCACCACGTCGCAGGCCACCGACAGGGCGGCCACGTCCTCCAGATCGTCCTTCAGGTCGATCGGCGGGGTCCAGATGAAAGCGCCGGCGGCCTGGGCGGCGGCCAGGTCGTCGGACACGTCCCCGCACTGCAGGTTGACCATCACGCAGCCCGGGGTGGTCAGCACCGGCTCCCAGCGCTGGAAGCTGGCGGCGAACACCGCGGCCCGCGCCCCGCTCATGTTCAGGCTCTTCCAGTGGAGGCCGACCTTCAGCCCCGCAGGCAGCTTGGCCAGTTCGGCCTTCCAGTAGGCGACCTTCTCCGGATCGGCGACGACATAGCCGTGGTGGGTCGGGAAGGCGTCCAGCGAAGTCCGGTAGACGGCCATCAAGCTGGCGATCGGGACCCAGCAGTCCAGCTTCTGCTCCAGCTCTTCGGCGAACGGCACATAGCGGGTCAGTCGGCCTTCCAGCCGCACCGCCTTGTGGGCGCCGACGACGGCCCCGGGGAAGCCGCGCTGGAACAGGCCGACCATCCGCGCCTCGACGGCCAGATAGACCTGTCCCTCCGGACCCACGGCCGCGATGAGGTCGTTCAGGCAGTTGGCGAAGACCAGTTCATCGGCGATGCCCTGTTCGCCGACCACCAGCACCCGCTTGCCCCGGATGTCCTCGGTCTTCGGGTCCCAGCGCGGCGCGTCGACGGCCACGTGCATGGCGTCCGGCAGATTGGGATCCAGACGCACCTCATAGGCCTCGAACGCCTCGGGAATGCGCGCTTCGCCCATCAGCATCAGGGCGCGGGCCATGTTCATCATGGCGACCTCGTACCCGGTCTCGGCGCCGGGCAGGGCGGCTTCCAGGTCCTCGATGGCGCCGGCCACGTCGCCCAGCGGGCGGCGCGCGTTGGCGCGGTTGTAGCGCGCCTTGGCGAAGGTCGGGTCCAGCCGCAGCGCCTCCTCGAAGAAGGTCAGGGCTTCGTTCAGCCGGCCCTGGTCGTTCAGAACCGTGCCCAGGGTGTTCCACAGCACCGCGCTGTCCGCCTCGATCTGCAGCAGCGGCCGCAGGGTTTCGATCGCGTCGCCATAGCGGTTCTGGTCGCGCATCACGCAGGCCAGGTTGTTGGTCGCCTCGATATGTCCGGGATTGGCCGCCAGGAATTTCAGCAGCAGCTTCTCGGAGATGTCGAGGTAGCCCAGCCGCTGCGCCAGACGGCCCAGGTCGTGGGCGATGTCGGTGTGGTCGGGCAGCAGTTGCAGCGCCGCCTCATAGGCGTGAATGGCCGGGCCGAAGCGGTTTTGTTTCTCCTGGCAGATGGCCAGAACGTGCCAGGCCAGGCCGTTGGTCTCATCGACCTTCAGGGCGTCCAGCGCCCTTTGGGTGGCCCGGTCGAAGTCGTTGACCCGGATCGCCATCAGCGACGACTTCAGCAGCTCCAACGCCTTGCGCTGGTTCTTGGGCGAGCGCGTCCCGGCCAGGGATTTCGACAGTCGGCTGATGGCGGCGGGGGAGGCGGCGTCCCCCGCCATGCCCTGCGCGGCCGGGGCCGGGGCGTGGGCGGAGGTGTCGTCGAAGGCGGCGGCGGACATGAAGCGACTCGGGAGCGGAGCAGATAGGCAATATGACGATGTCGGCTCACAAGAGATGGTTAACCACGTCTGTTTAGCCTGCGTTGGTTCCCGGTTTTCTAGAACCGTATGCCCGGGACCCAGGGGGAAACCGCCCAGATGCCGCTCAAGCTGTCGCTCAAGCCCGGCGAGAAATTCGTCCTGAACGGGGCCGTCGTCCAGAACGGCGACCGCCGTGGCGTCCTGATTCTGCAGAACAAGGCCAGCGTCCTTCGCGAGAAGGACATCATGCAGCTGGAGGATGTGAATTCCCCGGCCAAGCGGATCTATTTCCCGGTCATGATGATGTACCTGGACGAGGCCGCGGCTCCCAAGGTCTACGACGAATTCGCGCTGCGCCTGACCGAGTTCATGGGCGTCACGCGCAACCCCGATGTACTCGCCGACTGCGTCTCGGCCTCGCGTCACGTCATGGCGCGCGAGTACTACAAGGCTCTGATGGCGGCCCGCAAACTGGTGGATTACGAGGAAGGTCTGGCCAATGTCGCTTCAGGCGTACAAGACCGCAGCCACGCGGGCTGAGACCCCGCGCGAGACCGAGTATCGGCTGTTCGGGCAGGTGACCCGGGCGTTGATGCACGCCTCGACCGTGGACGCCTCGGACATTTCGACCCGGATCGACGCCCTCGATTGGAACCGGCGCCTGTGGTCCACCCTGGCCACGGACTGCTCCAATCCGGACAACGCCATGGACATGGGCCTGCGGGCCCAGATCATCTCGATCAGCCTGTTCGTCGGCCGCCACTCCTCCGCCATCATGCGCGGCGAGGACGATTTTGAAGCCCTGATCGACATCAACAAGATGATCATGCAGGGCCTGGCTCCCGCTCCGGCCCAGGCGGCCTGAGTTCATATCTCCCTCCCCCTTGTGGGGAGGGATGTCGGCGCGCAGCGACGACAGGGTGGGGGGACCGTGCGGCTGTTCCCCACCCGCCCCGCTTCGCGGGCCACCCTCCCCATGAGGGGAGGGAGAACGTCTCCTTCTTCGCCGGACGCCCCGGCCAATTCTGCCGACCGGCAGCGGGCGCACGCGTTCCCTTCCAATAAAATCAACCACTTGGACCGGCCCGGTCCTTGCGAGGGCGTGCGCGAACCAGAACCGGTTCTAAGGCCAGAAGGCCTTTCACAACCGACCAGAATGGAAGGAACTATCCGATGGTTATGTCGGTCAACACGAACGTGGGCGCGCAAGTCGCGCTCCAGAACCTGAACGCGACCAACGCCCAACTGGCGATCACGCAAAACCGGATCAACACCGGCAAGAGCGTGGCCAACGCCAAGGATAACGGCTCCATCTGGGCGATCGCCCAGGGACAACGGGCCGATATCGGGGCGCTGAACGCGGTGAAACAGTCGCTCGATCGCGGTGTCGCCGCTGTCGACGTGGCCCTGGCGGCGGGCGAGACGGTCTCTGACCTCTTGCTGCAGATGAAGGAGAAGGCTCTCGCGGCGACTGATGCGTCGCTCAAGACTGCGGCCCGCGCCGCTCTGAACGAGGACTTCAAGGCCCTGCGCGACCAGATCGCCTCGGTGACCGGCAACGCCGACTTCAACGGGATCAACCTGCTGAAGACCGGCGCGACCGGTTTCTCGGCTCTGGCCAACGCTCAAGGCACGGCGACCCTGACGGTCGGCGCCGAAGTCATGTCTCTGGGCAGCACCACGGTCACGGTTACGACGACGCAATCAATCGACACCCTGACCAAGGCGAACGCGTCCCTTTCGGCCGTGTCCGCCTCCATCGACAAGGTCTCGGGCGCCCTGGCGCGTCTGGGCACCAAGTCGAAGGCGCTTTCCACCCACGTGACGTTCGTCGGCAAGCTGTCGGACGCTCTCGAAGCGGGTGTGGGCAATCTGGTCGACGCCGATCTGGCGAAGGAAAGCGCCAAGCTCCAGGCCCTGCAGACAAAGCAGCAGCTGGGGGTTCAAGCGCTCTCGATCGCCAACCAGACGCCGCAGCTGGTCCTTTCCCTGTTCCAGGGCTGATCACGGCAGGTTCTCGCAGGCGCCGGAGAGGGAGATCTCTCCGGCGTCTCGCGCGTCTAGCCGAACAGGCCGGTCAGCCAGTGCCAGGCCTGCGGGGCCAGCCCCGTGAGCCAATGCCAGACCGGCAGCAGGAAGGGCGACACCCACTCCCACGCCAGCCACACCACCAGTCCGCCCACGCAAAGCAGGGCGATGGCGCACCAGGCGATCAGGATGGCCAGGCCGTCGCGCTGCACCAGACCGAAGCCGAAGGCGACGATGATCAGCGACGGCACCAGATTACCGCCCGGAATGGGCAGGACCAGGATGGTGCACAGCAGGATGCAGGCGACGCCGATCAGGACCTCCGACACCTCGCTGGTCATGATCGACAGGCGCGGACGCGACCAGCGCTCGACCTTGCGCAGCGGTTTCATCACCTTGGCGATGGCGGTGCGGTAGCCTTCGCGGTCGATGCTGCTCTTGAGCGCCCAACTCGGCAGCCACAGCTGGTCGCGGCGGATAACCAGCTGGAAGGCGATCAGCAGGATCGGCGCGCCCAGGATGGTGGTCGATCCGGGCACGGCGCCGATGACGGCGCTGACCAGGCCCAGGAACAGCATCAGGGCGCCGAAGCCGCGCTCGCCGAATGCATTGACCAGTTCCCCGAGGTACAGCTTCGGGTCGTCCTTGGCGCCGATATCCTCGATCACCTGCGAGAAGGGGCGTGTGTCGGCCTGATAGTCGTAGTCGGGCATCGGCGACGGGCGATCCGGAAGGGACGATGACTCGATCTAGGCGGGAACCTGCGCCGGCGCCACTTAACAAACCTCCATCCGGACCGGTTGACGGGAAAGCATGGGGAACCCGGCCCGAACCGGGGCCGTTTCGGGTCATCGGGATGTACCCGATGGGAGGATTTTCATGCGTTTGATGATTGCGGCGGCCGCTATCGCGGCCCTGACCCTGGCGGCGTGTAGCCAAGGCGGTGAAAAGTCGGAGGGTGAGACCAAGGCGGGCGACGCCGGCGCCGCGGCGCCCGCAGCCTCGATGGATGGACCCAAACCCGGTCTGTGGCGCGTGACGACGGCCATGGCCGGCGTGCCCGGCGGCGCCGCGATGGCTCCGGTCGAGACCTGCATCACCTCCTCGACCTTCGAGGCCCCCGGCGGCGCGTCGGCGACGCCCGGCGCCAGCTGCACCACCCAGCCGTTCCGCCGCGACGGCGACGTCATGGTCTCCAGCACGGTCTGCGAGATGCAGGGCGGCATGAAGTCGGAATCGGCCATCCGGGTCTCGGGCGACTTCTCCAGCCGCTACACGATGGAGGTGAAGAGCAAGACGACCGGAGCTCCGGCTCCGATGCCGGAAACCACCATGACGATGACGGCCGAACGCGTGGGCGACTGCCCGGCGGCCTAGTCCGGACGAAACCCTGCGACGACGGCGGTCCCGCGCGGCGGGGCCGCCGTTTCGTCGTCCGGGCTAGTGTTTGACGTGCTCCAGCTTTCCCTTGCGCCGGGTGTGCGCGAATTCCTCGAGTTGCTTCTCGGTCATCGACAGCATCGACTTCGACGCGCCCTTGAGTTCGGACTTGGGCGTGTCGCCCCGCTTGGCGGACAGGGCGGCTCCGGCGGCCTTCTGTTGGGCGGCGGATCTGGCGGGCATGGCGTGACTCCTTTCAGACAGGAGCAACCGCGGGTCAGCCCGCTGGTTCCAGAACGACGACCGGCTCGACGGGCGGGTAGGTGGTTGTGTCGCGCCTGGACGCCGGCGCTTCGCTGCCCGCCATCGTGATCATGGCGGCGATGAAGAACAGCGCCGTGGCGATCTGTGAGGTTCGGCACGCCAACAACAACCGCCGCAAGCGCTTGCGATCGGCGGGAACAGGCGTGGCCCAGATCAAGCGGGCTTCTCGCCAGCGGTTGACGCGGCCTTCCAGCAGATCAGGCACGGGCGTCTTCACCACGCCCCGCGCTTCAAGCGCCCGTAACCTCGGCCAGATGGCGTAGGCCGAAAGGATCGCGACCCCCGCACAGGCCGCCCCACAGATCGCAAGAATCTGAAAGAGCGGCATCACCCCAGTAGTTCGCGCCCGATCAGGAAGCGCCGGATCTCGTTGGTGCCGGCGCCGATGTCGTAAAGCTTGGCGTCGCGGACCAGACGCTCGACCGGCCATTCCCTCGTATAGCCGGCGCCGCCCAAGGCCTGCACGGCCTCCAGCGACACCTTCACCGCGTTCTCCGAGGCCAGCAGGATCGCGCCCGCCGCGTCATAGCGGGTCGTCTTGCCCTGATCGCAGGCGCGGGCCACGGCGTAGACGTAGGTGCGGGCGCTGTTCAGGGCCACGTACATGTCGGCGACCTTGGCCTGCATCAGCTGGAACGAGCCGATGGCCTTGCCGAACTGCTTGCGCTCGCGGACGTAGGGCAGGACCACGTCCAGCGCCGCCTGCATGATGCCCAGCGGGCCGCCCGACAGGACGGTGCGCTCATAGTCTAGGCCGCTCATCAGCACCCCGGCGCCGCCGCCGACGGGTCCCATGACGTTCTCTTCCGGGACTTCGCAGTCCTCGAACACCAGCTCGGCGGTGTCCGAGCCGCGCATGCCCATCTTGTCCAGCTTCTTGGAGACGCTGAAGCCCTTCATCCCCTTCTCGATCAGGAAGGTGGTGACGCCGCCGTTGCCCTCGCCGGTGCGGGCATAGACCACCAGGGTGTCGGCGGTGGGGGAGTTGGTGATCCAGAACTTGGTCCCGTTCAGGACGTAGCGGTCGCCCTTCTTGTCGGCGCGGGTGCGCATCGACATCACGTCCGAGCCCGATCCGGCCTCCGACATGGCCAGCGACCCCAGGTGCTCGCCCGAGATCAGCTTGGGCAGGTATTTCGCCTTCTGCTCGGGCGTGCCCCAGCGGCGGATCTGGTTGACGCACAGGTTGGAGTGGGCGCCGTAGCTCAGACCGATCGAGGCCGACGCGCGCGACACCTCCTCCATCGCCACCACATGCTCGAGGTAGCCGAGGCCCAGGCCGCCGTACTCTTCCTCGACCGTGATGCCGTGCAGACCCAGCTCGCCCATCTCGGGCCACAGGTCGCGGGCGAATTCGTTCTTCTCGTCGATCTCGGCGGCGCGCGGCGCCAGCCGGTCGGCGGCCCAGCGGGCGGTGGTGTCGCGGATCGCGTCGGCGTTTTCGCCGAGGCCGAATTCCATGGATTGGGGCGCGAAGGGAATGCTCATGGCGCGGGCGTAGCACTGCCCGCGCGGCAGGCAAAGTCAGTCCTTCTTCGTGGCCCGCACGGACAGGTTCCAGGCCGAGACGCCGACGCAGATGACCCCGATCAGGGCCAGCACCCAAGCGATGATCGTGAACTCATTGGTCGGCAGCGGATCGCTGACCGCCTTGCGGAAGGCCGCGGCCGAGGCGGCGCAGGCGAACAGCCCCAGCCCGCCCATGATCAGATAGGGGCCGGTCTCGATCAGGCTGAAGCGTTTGGCCGGGGTCGGGTCGACCTCGTGGCGCAGCACGGCCAGCGGCGGCTCGTCCTCGAACAGGGCCTCCCCGGGCGCCTCGGGCGTGGTGCGTTGCTCGGGCGTCCAGGCGTCGCGAGCCGGTTCGGCGAAGTCGGCCTCGACCGCCGGAGTCAGCTCCAGCGGCGGGAAGGGCGACGGCGTGGCGGCGTCGGCGGCGAAGATCGGGGCCTGCGGGAAGACGGGCGTCCGCACCGGCTGTGCGACGGGCTCGGGCTCCGGCGCGGCGGCGACCTCCGGTTCGGGCTCTGGCTCCGGCTCGGGCTCCGGCGCCGGTTCAGGCGCGGGTTCCGGCTTGGACCTCAGCTCCAGCTTCGGGAAGCCGGGCAGGGGACCGATGATGGCGGCGGCGTAGGGGGAATAGCGCTGCGACTGGGCGACGATCGTCGGCGGCGGCGGCGTCCACATCTGTCCCTGCGGCTGCCACCCGCTGGGCAGGGGGCGCGGCGCTTCCACCGCGGCGGGCTGGGGTTCTGGTTCGGGCTCGGGCGCGACATCCGCTTCCGGCGCTTCGAGCGCCATCGGGGTCTCGCCCAGCAGAGAGGCCACGGCGGCGGCCCGGCTGGCGTTCGGATCGGCCTGCGGTTCCGGCTCCTGCTCGGCGACGGGCACCGGCGGCGGCGGCAGGGGGGCGGTCAGCAGATCTGACAACAGCACCGGCGAGGCGGGATCGGCCACGAACAGGGCGCGCTCGGCGGCGCGGCGGCGCAGGGCGCTGTCGGGCGACGGGGTCTCGGGCCAGCCGACCAGGGCGTCGGCCGCTTCTCCGGCGTGGCCGGCGTTCAGCCGTTCCAGCACGTCTGACGTCAGGAAACGGTCCACGCCCACCGAGACGGCGAAACTGGCCAGGGCGTCGAACTGATGCTGGTTCAGGACGGCCTCGACCTGTTCGTTCAGCGCCTTGGCCACCGGCATCAGGTCATATTGCAGCAGCAGTTCGGCGTCCTGCTCGCCCACCGTCAGCCCGTCGCGGGCCGAAGCGGTGTGGCCGTAGCCGATCACCCAGCGGCCGTCCTCGCGCTGAACGGCGCGCGAGCGGAAGCTCTCGAAGCTCTTGATGAGCACGATCCCCGCGCGGGAGATCTTCAGACGGGGCCTGTTCGTGTCGAGCACAGGGGTTTGTTCCAGATCGGGACGGACGCTTCCGCTTGCGGGAACAGCCCGCAAGACCCGCGCCGTGCGCGCCGTCGTCACATCAGGACGATGGTCGCCAGGCCCAGGAAGATCAGGAAACCGAAGAAGTCTGTCGTCGCCGTGACGAAAACGGCCGAAGACACCGCCGGGTCGAATTTGAACCGAGACAGGGTCAGGGGCGTCAGCACCCCGACGGTGGCCGCCACCAGCAGGTTCAGCACCATGGCCGCGGCGATCACCAACCCGATGCGCCAGTCCTCGTCGCGGAACCACAGGGCGGTGGCGATGCCGATCAGCGGGGCCAGCACCAGGCCGTTGGCCAGTCCCACCACCAGTTCGCGCCAGAAGGTGCGCGGGGCGTTGGAGCTGTTCAGTTCGCGGGTCGCCAGCGCGCGCACCGTCACCGTCAGGGCCTGGGTGCCGGCGTTGCCGCCGATGGCCGAGACGATGGGCATCAGGATGGCCAGGGCCACGATGTGCTGGATGGTGCCCTCGAACCAGCCGATGACGCTGGCGCCCAGGGTGGCGGTGGCCAGGTTGATGGCCAGCCAGGGCACGCGGCTGCGTACGATCTCGGGCACGGACGAGCCGCGGTCCTCGTCGGCCACGCCGGCCAGACGCAGGATGTCCTCGCGGTTCTCTTCCTGAATGATGTTGACGATGTCATCGACCGTGATCTGCCCGACCAGCCGCCCCGCGACATCGATCACCGGGGCCGAGATCAGGTGGTATTTCTCGAAGATGTAGGCGACCTCTTCCTGGTCCTGATCGACGGTGATCTCGTTGATCGGCCCCATGACCTCGGTCAGCGTCATGGCGCGCGGACTGCGCAGCAGTTGGCTGACCGGGACGCCGCCGACGGGGCGGTTCAGCGGATCGACCACATAGATGTCGAAGAACAGCTCGGGCAGTTCCTCGCCCTGCTTGCGGATGTGGTCGATGGTGTCGCCGACGTTCCAGAACTGGGGCGCGGCCATCACCTCGCGCTGCATCATCCGGCCGGCGGAGTCCTCCGCATAGCCCAGCGAGCTTTCGATCGCGGCGCGATCCACCTCGGGCATGGCCGCCAGCACCTTCTCGCGCTGGTCGTCCTCCAGGTCCTCGACCACGGCGGCGGCGTCGTCGGAGTCCAGCTCCTGCAGGGCCTCGGCCAGGGTCAGGTGCGGAACGCGTTCCAGCACCTCTTCCCGGATGCTGTCGTCCAGTTCGGGCAGGGTGTCGGCCAGCAGCTCGGGCGGCAGCCAGACGACCACCACGGCCCGGTGCTGTTCGGTCAGGAAGCCCATCAGGTCGGCCACGTCGGCCGGGTGGAGGTCTTCCAGCAGCGAGCGCAGCTTCAGGCCGTCGCCGTCGTCGGCGGCGTCGACCACCTTTTCGACGAAGCCCGGCGTCAGGACATAGTCCTCGTCCAGGGCGATGTGTTCGATGTCGTCGTCTTCGGCGGGCGGCAGGGGGGCGGTTGCGGTGGTGCTCACGCGGCGGCCTCCCTTCAAATGTTCAAATCAGCCTTAGCCGAAGATTCGCCCTTGGGAACGATGAAACCCGTTCCCGTCTGAAGTGGCGGCCGGTCCCTTGGTAGGGGGACATGTGGCCAAAAATCGATGGTGCGGTCGAGAAGACTCGAACTTCCACGGGTTGCCCCACAGCGACCTCAACGCTGCGCGTCTACCAATTCCGCCACGACCGCTCGCATCGGAGGGCGGCTGATAGCGGAGAGAATGGGGAAAGGGAAGGGGGCGCCGGAAGGCGCAGGAATTAGCGTGTGGGAATTAGGGTGCAGGGCCCGGTTTGAGCCTACAGCCGCAGCGCTGTGATCAGGCCGCCCCGGCCATGAAGTCGTAGACGTCGGCGGCCCGGGTCACCGTGATGGCGATGCGGTCTTCGCGAATCTCGATCTCGCCGCGCGCGACCGGGTGATTGTTGGCCAGGATCCAGACCTCGTCGTGCTCCGACGCATCCAGCGGAATCACCGCCCCGCGGCCCATCCGGAGCAGCTGGCTCATGGGCAGCACGGAGCGCCCCAGGACGACCGAGATCTCGACATCGACAGCTTCGATCTGGCTCACGGGGGACTCTGATACTGAAGGGGACAGGGCGGGGTGGTCTTGCATGGGGCTCCCGATCCCCACATTGGGGGCGACATGCTTTCCCAGTCCTTAAGCGAAACCGTATCAAAGCTGGCCCGGACCGACGGTCGGGCCGTCGAATGGGCGCGTTCGGACGGCTATGTCGACTATCCCGCCGCCGTCGAGGCCATGGAGGCCCGCGCCGCCGCCATCGCGGCGGGCGAGGCGCCCGAGCTGATCTGGCTGCTGGAGCATCCGCCGCTGTACACGGCGGGGGTGTCGTCCAAGGACGACGACCTGCTGGACGCCGGCCGCTTCCCGGTCCACCGCAGCGGACGGGGCGGGCAGTTCACCTACCACGGCCCCGGTCAGCGGGTGGCCTATGTGATGCTGGACCTGAACGCGCGCGGCAAGGATGTCCGCGCCTTCGTGCGCGGCCTGGAGCAATGGATCATCGGGGCCCTGGGCGAGTTCAACGTCGCCGCCGACGTGCGCGAGGGCCGCGTCGGCGTCTGGGTCGAGCGCAAGGGGCCCGGTTGGTCGCGCGAGGACAAGATCGCCGCCATCGGCGTCAAGGTAAGGAAGTGGGTCAGCTTCCACGGCATCAGCCTGAACGTCGAACCCAACCTGGACCATTTCGGCGGCATCGTGCCGTGCGGCATTCAGGAGCACGGGGTCACCAGCCTGGTCGACCTCGGCGTCCCCGCCACGATGGACGAGGCGGATGAGGCTCTGAAGATCAGCTTCCGGCGGGTGTTCGGAGCGGTGCAAGCGGGGACGGCGCCGGTTTGAGGCGCGGGGCCTGAAACGGCCTCAGCCGGCCTGACGTGAGACGGCCACCGTTCGGGACAGGTCTCCGATCGTCACCTCGCCGAAGCGGGTGAGCAACCGCCGCTCCGCCTCGACCATGGCGTCCTCCAGGGCGACGTTGACCGCCCGCTCCACCAGACATCGGGGATCGTCGTCCGAGAGGCCGATCGCGAACACCTTGGGGCTGCCCAGCGCGGCGTGAATGTCGCGCAGCGTGACCTCGTCAAGGGATTTGGCGAGTGTCCAGCCGCCCCCGTGGCCCTTCACCGACGTCAGATAGCCGGCGGTCTTGAGCCCGGCCATGGTGCGTCGAACCACGACCGGATTGGTGTGGAGCATTCGGCCGATGGTCTCCGAGGTCACGGGGGCGCCGATGTGATCCATGTGAATCAGCACGTGCAGCATCCGGGACAGGCGGTTGTCAGTGGGCATCCGGCCAATCTAGGTCATCCCATCACGTAACAAAAGGGGTTGCATGATGTGCGCTGCGCATCATATCTGTCTCGCAACATCAAAAGTTACGAGAGTCCGCGATGGATGAGTATGACGCGATCGTAGTGGGGGGCAGCTTCGCCGGCCTGTCCGCCGCCATGCAGCTGGCCCGGGCGCGCCGCCGGGTCCTCCTGGTCGACGCCGGTCGCCCCCGGAACCGGTTCGCCGCGACATCCCAGGGGTTCCTCGGTCAGGACGGGGTCGCGCCCGCGGACATCATGCGCGAGGGCCTGACCCAGCTGGCGCGATACTCGACCGTCGATTTCGTCCATGCCGAGGCCGTTTCGGCGGCCCGGGACGCGGATCGCGCGACCGTGACTCTGTCGGACGGCGCTGAGGTGACCGGGCGCAAGCTCATCCTGGCCACTGGGGTCACCGACGATCTGCCCCTTGAATCGATGATCCCCCGCTGGGGCGTCAGCGTCCTGCACTGCCCCTATTGCCACGGCTACGAAGTGCGCGACCGACGGTTCGCCGCCATCGCCAACGTCCCGGGGGCCGTGCACCAGGCGATGATGCTGCCGGACTGGGGCCCGACCACCTTCTTCACGCAAGGCGTCTTCGAGCCGACCGGGGAAGAGGCGGCGCTGCTCGCCGCGCGCGGGGTCGGGGTCGAACGCACCCCGGTCGTCGAACTGCTGGGCGAAGGCTCCGGAACCGAGGCTTTGCGGTTGGCGGACGGCCGCATCGTTCCCGCCGAGATCGTCTTCACCGCGCCCCGCACGCGCATGGCCAGCCCTCTGGCGGAACAGCTGGGCTGCGCCTTCACCGACGGCATGACCGGGCCTCATATCGAGGTCGATCCGATGCAGCAGACCAGCGTGCCCGGCGTCTTCGCGGCGGGCGATGCGGCCACGGCGATGTTCAACGCCACCCTGGCCTCGGCGGCGGGGGTCATGGCGGGTGTTTCGGCCCACCGCGCCATGGTCCTGGACGAAGCGGGCGGAAGCCGTCCATGAGCGGCTTCGACGATCCCGCCGCGGTCGCCCGCTATGCCGAAAATCCGCCCCGTCTGGTGCCCGGATTCAGCGACCTTCAGCGCATGACCCGGTTGCTGCTGGCGGAGACGGCGCCGGCCGACGGCCGGATCCTCGTGGTGGGCGCCGGCGGCGGGCTGGAGCTTCGCGCCTTCGCCGACGCCCAGCCGGACTGGCGGTTCGTGGGCGTCGATCCCTCGGCCGAGATGCTCAAGCTGGCGCGAGCGACCCTGGGTCCGTGCGTTGCGCGAGCGGAACTCCACCACGGCTATGTCGGCGCGGCGCCGGAGGGACCCTTCGACGGCGCCTGTTGTCTGCTGACGCTGCATTTCGTGCCGGTGGAGCAGCGCCTTTCGACCCTGACGGAGATCCGGCGCAGGCTGAAGCCGGGCGCGCCGCTCGTCGTCGCGCACCACAGCATCCCCGAGGGGCCGGATCGGACTCTCTGGCTGGATCGCTTCGCGGCCTTCGCCGCCGACAACGGCGTCCCGATCGACAAGGCGAAGGGCGGCGCCCGCGCGCTGGGCGATCAACTGCCCCTCCTGTCGCCGGAAGCGGAAGTCGATCTCCTGAGCGCCGCCGGTTTCACCGATCCCCAGCTCTTCTACGCGGCCTTCACCTTCCGGGGCTGGGTCGCCCGCGCCTGACCCGCAGCGCGTCCACGCTCGCCCCGCCCTTCATCCACGGAGTGTCCCATGTCCGCTGATCCGGTCATCCATGATGCGCGCCGCAGGCGCCATATCCTCACCGCCGTCTGCATCGCATTGATGGCTGTGATCGCCGGCGTCACCGGGCTCAACGTCGCCCAGCCGCCGATGGCGCTGGCGCTCAGGGCGTCCCAGGCCGAGGTGCTGTGGATCATCAACATCTACGCCGTCACCCTGGCCGCCTTGCTGCTGCCGCTGGGCGCCCTGGGGGACCGTCTGGGCCGCAAGCCCATGCTCCTGGCCGGCCTGGTGCTGTTCGGCGTCGCGAACCTGGCGTCCCTTCTGGCGCCGACGACCGGGATCATGCTCGCGTCCCGCTTCCTGGCCGGCGCAGGCGCGGCGGCCATCATGCCGGTCACCCTTTCGGTCATCACCTCCGCCTTTCCGGACGAAGCGCGCGCCAAGGGCGTCGGGATCTGGACCGCCGTCGCCGGCGGCGGCGGGATCATCGGCATGTTCCTGTCGGCGGCGCTGGTGGACCTCGCGTCCTGGCGCCTGCTGTTCGTCCTGCCGGTCGCCCTGGCCGGTGTGGCCGCCGTGCTGACGCTGCGCGCCGTGCCCAACTCGCGGCAGGCTTCCGTCCCTCGCTTCGACAGCGTCGGAGCCCTCCTTTCCATCATCGGCGTCGTCGGCTTGACCTACGCGCTGCACGAGGGCCCGGCGCATGGATGGACCGCGCCGCCGACCCTGATCGGCGCGGCGGTCGGGCTGTTCGGAGCGGCGGCCTTCATCTTCTGGGAACGACGCCATCTCGCCCCCCTGCTGGAGATCCGCCTGTTCCGTCAGCGGGGACTGACCGCCGGCTCGGTGACCCTGATCGTCTGGTTCGGGGTGCAGGCCGGCGTCTTCATCGTCCTGTTTCCCTTCTTCCAGGTCATCATGGGGTGGTCGGGCCTGATGGCGACGCTCGCGTTGATGCCGATGGCGGTTCTGATGATGGCGTCCTCGGGGCTGGCGCCGAAGCTCTCGGGCCGGATCGGCGGGCGGCTGACGATGGGTCTGGGCACGGGCCTGGGCGCGGCGGGGTTGGCCCTGATGGCGAGCCTTGTGTCCGTCGAGGGCGGCTATCTGGCTGTCCTGCCGGGGATGGCGGCCATGGGCCTGGGCATGGGGCTGGCCATGACGCCGTCGACAGAGGCCATCACCCTGGCCCTGCCTCGCGATCGACAGGGGGTCGCCTCCGCGATCAACGACGTCACGCGCGAGTTCGGCACGGCCCTGGGGGTCGCCTTGCTCGGCGCGCTCTTCGCCGCCGGCTACGCCCGGCATGTCGCCTCCGGCCTCGTCGGCGGCCCCGTCGAGGTTTCGAGGGACCTCGGCAGGGGCGTGGCGGGCGCCGTGACCTGGGCCGGCAGCGGCGATCCGGTCGTTCAGGCCATGGTTCAGGCGGCGAAGGCGGCGTTCGTTCTAGGCTGGCGGGACGCCATGTGGGTGGGGGCCGTGGTCCTGGCGGTCCTGGCGGCCTACGTGCTGCTCGCCGGGCCGCGTCACTCCGCTGGAGCCGGGGCGGGCCTGCCGCCGCCCGCCAGGACGGATTGACCCAGGGCGACGATCGACAGGGCGGCGGTGGCGGCGGCGATCGTCACCCAGAAGCCGGCGCGGGCGCCGTACAGGTCCACGATCGAACCCGAGACGAAGGCGCCCAGGGCCATGCCGATGCCGATGCCGGTCATCACCCAGGTCACGCCTTCGGTCAGGACTTCAGCCGGGACGCGGCGCTCGATCAGTCCGAAGGCCGTGATGAAGGTGGGCGAAATGGCGACGCCGCTGAGGAAGATGGTCGCGGCCAGCAGCCAGACGCTGTCGGCCAGCAGCAGCGGCACGGACGTCAGAAGCAGGACCCCCAGGGCCGTCAGCAACTGGCGATGCAGGGGCGCCTTGAGGTTCAGCGCCCCGATGAGCAGGCCGACGGCGAAAGACCCCAGGGCGTAGACGCCGATCACCAGGCTGGCGGCGCCGGGTTGGTTCAGTTCGCGGGTCAGGGCGACGGTGCTGACCTCGGCGGTGGCGAAGATGGCGCCGACGAAGATCAGGGCCAGGGTGATGATCTGAACCGGACGGCGCGTGATGGCCGAGCGATGCGCGACGCCCTCAGACCCGCGAACGGGGGGCTCGGTGCCGCGCTGGATGACGAAGGCGGTCATGCCCAGGGCCAGGGCCAGCGTCGAGGCGACCAGACCCGCCTCGGGGAACAGGGCGACCGACAGGCCGACCGAAAGCGAGGCCCCGGCGATGTAGACCAGTTCGTCGGCGGCGGATTCGAAGGCGAAGGCGGTGTTCAACTCGGGCCGGTCCCGGAACAGCTCCGTCCAGCGGGCGCGGACCATGGCCGGAATGCTCGGCATGGCGGCGGCCAGGAAGGCGAAGACGAACAGGGTCCAGACCGGCCAGCGCTGGTGCGTCGCCAGGATCAGTCCGATGAAGGCGATGACCGCGACCGCGGCCGTGGGGATCAGCAGTCGGCTCTGTCCAAAGCGATCGACCAGGCGCGAGATCTGCGGCGCGGCCAGGGCGTTGGTCAGGGTGAAGACGGCGGCGACCGCCCCGGCCAGCCAGTAGGCGCCGTGGGTCTGGGCCAGCATGGTGACGATGCCGATGGGCGCCATGGCGATGGGCAGGCGGGCGACGAAACCCGCCGAGGCGAAGCCCGCCGCCCCGGGCGCGCTGAAGATGACTCTGTAGGGATTGGCCATTGGGGAACCGCCTCGATGTGATTACATACGTCTCGTATGTGAGCGAAGTGGTTACATACGCACCGTATGTCAACGCAGTGGAGAAGACTTTTGCCGACAGGCCGTCAGATCAAGCCCAAACCCCGGGCCGAGAGGCTCGCGGAGACCCGTGCGACCCTCATCGCCGCGGCGCGGCGGGCCTTTGGCGAGAAGGGCTACGCCGAGGCGTCGATGGACGACTTCACGGCCGAGGCCGGGCTCACCCGGGGCGCGCTCTACCACCACTTCGGAGACAAGAAGGGGCTGCTGATGGCGGTGATCCTTCAGATCGATTCCGAGATGGCGGCGCGCCTGAACGCGATCTCCGCCGCCGCGCCGGACCGCTGGCAGGGGTTCGTCGACGAGAACGTGGGCTATATCGAGATGGCGCTGGAGCCTGAAATCCAGCGCATCGTGCTGCGCGACGGCCCGGCGGTGCTCGGCGACCCGTCCCAATGGCCCAACAACGACGGCTGCATCGCCGCCATCGCAGCCAGCGTGCAGCGGCTGAAGAGCGAGGGTCTGGTCAGGGACGTCGACGCCGAGGCTGCCGCCCGGCTGATCTGCGGGGCCTCGACCTACGCGGCCCAGTGGATCGCCAACGCCGAAGATCCGGCGGCGACCGCCAGGCGGGCCATTCCGGCGTTCCAGGCCCTGATGGAGGGCCTTCTGCGCGGGACTGAAGCGTCGCGGGGGTGATGCAGAGACCATCGCCTTCGGGGTGCCGGCTGACGCGTTGAGGACGATTACGCCGGGGGCTGGGCCCAGGCGGTCTGGTTCGATCCGGCCAGCGCCCGAATGTACGCCTCCAGCGTGACCTCGCCCTTCTCCGTGTCGGACCGCGGGGTCATGGGGCCGTCAACGGCGGCGGCGGTCATGCGGGCGTAGGCGGCGGCGGCGGGGGCGGAGAAGCCCTGGGCGCGGTAGGCGGCGATCCAGCCGTCACGCGGCGTGGAGACCGCCTCGACCGGTCGGCTGAGGGCGGCGGAGAAGGCGCGCGCGACATCGACGATCGTGTAGCGGTCAGGACCTTCGATGGAGACGAGGCCTACGTCGTCGAGCCCCGAGATCAGGCGGCGGGCGGCGGCGCGGCCGAGATCGACGGGGGCGACCATGGGCATCTCGAAATCGAGCGGGAGCATGGTCTGGAGTTCGCCCGTGTCTCGGACCTCGGCCAGCTGGAGGTCGAAGTTGGACAGGTAGTAGGCGGCGCGGTTGACGGCGGCGGGGACGGGTTGGGCGGCCAGGCCCTTCTCCAGGCCGTAGAGGACGCTGGAGTCGCCGGTGGCGGGGGCCAGGGTCTCGCCGGCGACGGCGCCCATGGTGCTCTCGGCGACGACCTTCTCCAGGCCGGAGCCGTCGAGGGCGGCGAGGATGGCGCGGACCGTGGCGGTCTCTTCGGCGTCAGTATCCGTAGAGGGGGCGGCCGGCGGGTTGAGCAGGAACGCGCGGCGGCCGCGGCGGAAGGCGGCGCGCAGGCTGTCGGGATCGCGGGCGTCGACGACGGCGGTTCCGGCGCCTCTGACTTCCAGGGCGGCGGCCTTGTCGGGGCTGTGGATGAGGGCGAGGACGGGGTGGTTCCGGGCCAGGAGGGCGTCGACGCAGGCGCCGCCGACGTGGCCCGTGGCGCCCATGATGACGTACATGGCGGGTCTCCGAAGGTGTGTGGAGAAAGTGGCGGCGGCGAGGGGTGGTTCCCAGACTGCTGACAGGCTCCCGCCGTCGACTGGACGAGAATCACGAAGGACGTCGGCGACGGATGGGCTTCTGCGCCGTTGCGGCCCGGCCGTCCCGCGTTAGCATCGTAGATCCCGAATGAATGGAGGCGTCGGACCATGCCCAAGGCGAAGAAGAAGCTCCTTCCCAAGGACTTCGACGCCCTTCTCAAGGCGGGCGACATCGCCGCACTCAAGACCGTCTTCGACGCCTGTGAACTCGATGCGCGGGGCGGATACGGCAAGCAGACGGCTCTGGCGTTCCGGGATTGTCCGGATGAACTGGCGCGCTGGCTGGTCGGGCAGGGGGCCGATATCGAGGCCCGGGACACTTACGGCCGCACGCCGCTGCACGAACACGCCGGAAGCTGGCAGGGCAAGGTGGAGGCCCTGCTGGACCTGGGCGCCGACATCCAGGCGCAGGACACGGAGGGCGACACCCCGCTCCACAAGGCCGCCCGGTCCGGCAACGCCGGGGCGGTGCGCGTCCTGCTGGCGCGCGGCGCGCGGGCCGACGCGCTCAACGCCGCCGGCCTGACGCCTCTGGCGGCGGGCCTGCAGTACTGCAGCAACGCCCAGATCGAGGCGATGGCGGAGATCTCCGCCCTGCTGCTGGCGGCCGACCCGCCCAGAAAGCCGGGCTTCGTCGATCGGGTCCGGCGCGCCGTTTCGGGTGGCGGCGACGCGCCTGCGCAAGGCCTGCCGCAGATGCGGGCCTTCGTGCAGCGGATCGGGGAGAATTTCGAGTTCCACCGCGCGGGCTTCAATCCCGACTATCTCGAGGCGACCAGCGCCGCGCTGGATCGGCTCTACGTATTGTTCGACGCCCCGCCGGTCCCGCGCCGGCTGATGCACGATGGTCGCGCGCCGATCGTCGTCCAGCCGGGACGCTGGCAGGATCAGCAGCAGGCGCTGTGGGCTTTGCTGGTCCCGTCCAGCGGCGCCGCGGCCACGGTGCAGGGCGAGGTCATCCGCATCGCCGGACGCATCGCCGACGAGGTCGATCGCAACGGCGGCGCCAACTGGGACGCCGACTACCGCCGCATGGGCCAGGCCTTCCTGGCGCACCTCGCCTCGGGCGCGCCCCTGCCTGAAGCCGAACGGGACCGGGCGGCCCGACTGGTCGCGGAGGCGCGCACCCGCGAGGGCGCGGGCGGCGAGCTGTGCGAACTGGCGGTCCGGTGGGTCCGCCTGAACCCCACGCCGGTTCCTCTGTCGGCGCCGGGCTATGCGCGGTGAGGCGTCTGCTCGGCTCGGGTTACGAACCCCATGTCTACGAGGACGGGAGCCGGCTGATCTATCAGCAGCCGGTCGGGTCCGGGCATGCCGATCTGGAGTTCACTTTCGAAATCGCTCGGCGCGACCTCGATGTCCTGCTGGCCGATCCGTATCGCAGGGCGGTGCTGGAAACGGTGGGACACGCGGTGCTGCAGAGGTCCGCCATGCCCGGCGCCGAGCCCGTCACCCAGGCGGATTTCGACGCCCTCGTCGCCCGGGTGCTGCATTCCGATCCGGTGATGCTGGAGCAGTACATCGAGCAGGCTGGCCGGGACTATCACACCGCTTTTCGCATCTATATCGACGACACCCTCGTGCGGTGGTCGGTCAAGACCCCGGAGACGGCGCGGGACAGCGCCCGCCCGTCCAGCGATCCGCCGCCCAATGGCGCACCGCCGTGGGCGCTCAAGCGCGAGCGGGCGTTCAAGGTTGATCCGAACATCGCCGTCCTGCTCAAGGTCGTGATCGTCGTCGCCTTGGCCGCCCTGCTGTGGACTGTGGTCCGTCGGCTGACGGGGGTCTAGGGGGCTTCCGCCCCCTCACTCTCCGACCGGCATCACGGTCGGCAGCGGCTCGGCCCGCTCGCCCCGCTTGTTCCTCAGCCGGTAGCGGCTCTGATAGGCGCGGCGCTGCTTGGCGACCTCGTACAGGACGATGCCCGAGCTGGTGCCAAGGTTCAGGCTCTCGATCATGCCGAACATGGGGATGCTGACGCACAGCGCGCTGCGTTCCACGGCCCGGTCGCTGATGCCGACGGCCTCGCTGCCGAACCAGACGGCCAGCTTGGTCTGGACCGTGTAGTCGCCCTCATCGAGGAAGATGGACGCCTTGCCCTTCACGTGGGGCGAGGTGACGACCGAGGTGAAGCCCTTGCTCTCGAGATAGTCGAAGCAGTCATCGGTGCTGTCGAACCGCCGCACGAAAGTCCACTTCACCGCCGAGACGGAAATCTTCGACAGGGGGCGATCCCCGCGCAGCTCCTGCCAGTCATCGGACAGGGCGCGCTTGGGATCGACGACATAGACCTTCTCGACGCCCATAGCGTTGGCGTTGCGGATCACCGTGCCGATATTCTTGATATCGGACGGGTTCTCGATCACCGCGATCAGGTTCTTGCAGCGGAACGGCTTGATCGCATCGGCGCGGACGCGGACCGACCGCTTCGACGGGGCCTTGGTGTCTTCTTCTTCCATGGCGCCGTTCTAGCTTTGCTTCAGGCCGGCGCGCCACCCGCGATCGTGCCGGGACGACGGATTAGGCGCCGCGCCGACCGTTCACCGAAAGACGGCGCCGTTGGCCGATGCGGTGTTGCGGGCGATCCGAACGGCTGGTCGAAAGGCCGCCTGTTCCGTCGGGGTCTTCCATGCGTTCCATCTCCTGCTTCACCAGCGCCGTGATGGCCCTCGCCTTGGCCGGTCTCGCCTCGAACGCCGCTGCCCAGGCGACGCCGGATGTTGATCTGAACGCCGTGTTCAGCGCCATCGACCCGACCGGCCCGGGGTGCGCCGTGGGCCTGGCGCGGCCGGGACAGCCCGTCCTGCGCGGCGCCCGGGGCATGGCCGACCTTGAGCATCCCGACCCGCTGACGCCCGCCACGGTCTTCGAAAGCGGCTCGCTGGCCAAGCAGTTCACCGCCGCCGCCATGCTGCTGCTGGTTCAGGACGGCAAGCTGGGGCTGGACGACGACATCCGCCTGTATCTGCCCGAGATGCCGGACTACGGGACGCCGATCACGATCCGGCATCTACTCACCCACGCCAGCGGCCTGCGCGAGCAGTGGAGCCTGCTGGCCCTGACCGGCAATCCGCCCGGAACCCAGGTCCACAGCCAGGCGGTCATCCTCGATCTCGCCTCGCGCCAGAGGGGGCTGAATTTCGCGCCGGGCGCCGAGTTCCTCTACACCAACACCAACTACAGCCTCGCCGCGATCATCATCGCGCGGGTCAGCGGCGAGAGCCTGCAGGCGTTCACCGACCAGCGCCTGTTCAAGCCCCTGGGCATGAGCCAGACCCGCTGGCGCGAGGACTTCCGCACGGTGGTCCCGGGCCGCGCGACGGCCTATGCGCCCGCCGAGGGCGGCTTCATCGCCAACATGCCGTTCACCAACGTCGTTGGAAACGGCGGCCTGCTCATCACCCTCGACGACCTGCTGCGCTGGAACGCCTTCCTGGACCATCCCTCCGACCTGCCGGGCGGGGCGCGGCTGGTCGCCGCGATGGAGACGCCGGGCCGCCTGAACGACGGAACCGTCACGCCCTATGGCCTGGGGCTGGAGCTGGACCGGGCGCATGGCCTGCCGCGTGTGGGGCACAGCGGTTCGACCGGCGGATACAAGACCTGGACGGCCCGCTATCCCGACGCCGGGCTGTCCGTCGCCGTGCTGTGCAACAACGGCGGGATCAATCCTATCGCGCTGGGCGAAGCGCTGGCGGACCAGGCGCTGGTCGCCGCCGGCCGTCCGGTCGAGGACCCCGTCGCCCCGGCGCCGGCGGCGCCTCCGTCGGCCGTCCCGTCGGCCGATCTGGCGTCCTATCAGGGCCTGTTCCGGAACCCCGTCACCGGCGAGCTGCTGCGGACGGCGCTGGCGGAGGGGCGGCTGACGTTGATGCAGGGCCGATCCCAGGACCTGATCCCGCTCGGCGGCGAACGGTTCACGCGGGCCGACGGCGACAGCGTCCGCTTCGTCCTGAGCGGGCAAGGGCCGACCGAACTGGTGCTGAGCCATGAGGCGAAGGAGACCCGCTATGGCGCGGTCCAGCCGCCCCTTCAGGATCTCGCCCCCTATGTCGGAACCTATTACAGCGCCGAACTGGATGCGCGGATCAGCGTGGTCCGTCAGGGCGGGGCGCTGGTGATCCGCCAGGCCTTCGGGGTCGAGTGGCCGCTGACGCCGCGTTTCGCCGACGGGTTCTCGACTCCCTTGCGCGGGGTGACGACCTTCGTGTTCACGCGCTCGGCGGACGGGCGGATCGACGGCGTCCGGGCCTGGGCCGGCGGCGCGCGCGACATCGCGTTCGTCCGCCGGTAGGTCAGGCGTCGGGCGGTGTCTCGTCGTCCTCGGGGCGCCGTCGTCCACGGGGCCACGCCAGCGCCCCGAACGCGACCAGCAGGCCCAGCCCGGCGGCGCCCAGCACGATGCGATAGGGCGGCGGAATGCGCTCCGCCAGCGACGGCGGATAGCTCATGTCCCAATAGGATGCTTCGGTCGCCGGCGCCGGCGGCAGGGCCGTTGCCCAGGCGGGCAATTCGGCCGCCGGGGTGGGGATGGAGGGATCGGGCGCGGGCGCCGGCGGCGGTGCGGGCGGCTCGGGCGGATAAGGCTCCTCTCCGGCCAGGACCCGCAGCGTGGCGACGGCCTCGGGGCTGCCGCTACGGAACAGGAAGGCGCCCGAGCAGGGATACTGGAAGACCGTGAAATCCGGCGCCGACGGCGCGCCAGGCTGGGCCCGGCGCAGCGCGATCAGATAGCGGCCGTTCGGCATCCGCTCCGGTTCGCCGAAGGTCGAGTTGTCCCACCTCACCCGAATCCGCCGCGGCGACCGGCCGACCAAGGTGTTCTCCACCGCCACGTCGAAGACCACATAGTCGCCGATCACGCTCTTGGATTCCTCGGGGAAGAGGTCCTTCAGCGCCGGATTGCGCGCCAGCATCTCCCGGTGCTGTCGCCGCCGCTCCTGGTCCAGAACGGTCCTGTAGCCGCTCAGCCGGCCGACCACGACGATCTCCGCCTCCCGAACATCGCGCGGGTCCAGAGAACGGTACATGGCGCAGGCCTGCACCGCCTGGGGGAGCCCGGCCGCCATCAGGCCCAGCGCCAGGACGATCCGGAAAGACTGCATCTCAAGGCCCGCCTTCTGCGATGGAGCGGCCATTCTGGCGCGGGAAGGCTAACGGCGGATTTCGCCGCACGGCTTTTCGTCAGGACACAGCTACGCTTGCGGGACACGGTGGCGGCAGATTCAGGCGCAGGCCCGCGATATCGGGTGGCCCCCCGGGGCCGCAGGCCCTATCTGGAGACCATGACCGACGCAGACCGTATTGAAGCCCTCCTGGACATCGTGGACGACAGCCGGACCGAACAGCCCGCCGCGAGCGAGCAACTGGCTGTGCTGGGACTGGTCGAGCGGCGCGGCAAGGCCCGCTTCTGGCCGACCAACGCGGGCTGGAACCTGATGAGCAGCCTCGGCCGCCCCTTCGACGTCGCCCCGAGCGCCCGCCGGGCCTGACGCCCACTTCCTCGCGATCAAGCAAATCTTCACGCCCCGCCTGCTGAATGGCGCGGCGGAGGACAATCATGCGAACCATTCTGATCGTGGCGGCCGGTCTCGGCCTGGCCGGTTGCGGCGGCGCCGGCGGCGTCAGCCAGCCCGACCTGAAATGCTACACCCTGTCCTCGATGATCCTGTCCGGCCCGCGCGGCAACGCCGACGCCGCCGCCTCCATGGCCTATTACATGGGCCGGCTGGATGCGGCCGATCCGTCGGGCGACTGGGCGAAGGCCATGCCGGCGACGCGAACCGCGTTGACGGCGCTGCCCGAGGCTGAACTGCAGCGGCTGGTCAAGGACTGCGGCGACGGGCTCGCGGCCAGCGTGGCGCGACAGAAGGCCGTCCGCGAGGCGGCACGTTAGGGTTCAGGCTCCGCCCAGCGCCTCGATCAGCACGCCCATGTTCTTGATGTACTCGCCGGTCGAGATTCCCATCACCGGATAGTCGGTGATGTAGGGCGAGGTGTCCGAGGCGTCGCCCACGCGGGTGATGCGGAACTCGCCCGGCGCCACCTCGGGCGAGCCGTCGCCGATATAGGGATTGCTCACCGCCTTCAGCGGCGTGGGCCAGTAGCCGCGGCCGTTCAGCCCCGCCACCAGTCCGGCGATGACGGCGGGCTCGGCCGGCGGGCGGCGCCCGTCGCTGGTCATGTCCGAGACCGAGATGTCTTGCAGGGTGAAGTAGCGGGGCAGGGCCACCGACCCTCGCGGCGCCAGCAGGGGCGAGCCCTCCGACGCCTGCTCCGGCGTCATCGCCATGAGCCGCGCGTATTCGGCCCGCATGCGCTCGACATTGACCGCCCGGAACGAGCTGTAGTGGATCACCGTGTCGTTGGGATCGCCGTCGACATAGTAGGCGCCGTTGACGACGTTCGAGCCGCGCCGGTGCACATACAGCGGCCTGTTGGTTCCCGGCTCGATGAAGGTCGGATGCGTCCGGCCGTCGCGCTGCAGCCGCTGCGGCAGGCGCACGCCGTCCAGCCAGTCCAGCGCCTCGGGCACGCGCGCCAGGTATTTCCGGTCGCCGGTCAGGCGGTAGAAGCTGAACAACTGCTCGATGTTCGCCGCCGTGGTGTGGGTGGCGTAGGCTTCGGGTTCATAGGTCCGGGCGGCGGCGGGCTTCAGCGTATCGGCGTGATGCTGCAGCCCCCATCCGGCCTGGGGCGCCGGCTGCTGGCAGGCCAGGAAACAGTCCATCGCCCGCCGGATCGGATCGTCCAGTCTGCGGTCATTGAGCGTCTGGCGGCAGAAGATCAGGAATTTGATGTTCTCGCCCGCCACGTCGTCGTTGAAGGTGATGTAGCCGGTGTAGTCGGGCCGTCCGTGCAGCCCCGCCCCGTCGGTGCGCGGATAGCGCTGCGGCCAGCCGCCGTTGGCGTACTGGCTGTCCAGGACGAAGCGGATGGCCTTGTCCAGCGGCGCTCGCCACTCGCGCTCGCGCTTCTCCAGATACAGCCGCAGCAGGAACTGCGACGCCTCGGAGGTGCCCGCGTCGTCGAAGGTGGCGTTGCCGTAGTCGTGGTGGAATTCCTCCATCCGCCAGGCGTTCTTCCCATACGTCTCGTACCAGCGGCGCAGGGACTCGGGCCCGGCGGTGTCGATGACGTAGTTCCAGCCGCCCGAGGGATGCTGGCCCCTGACCAGCGCCCGCGCCGCGCCGGCGGCGGCCTCGTAGAACTGTTCGTCGCCGGTGGCGTGGTACGCGTCCAGGAACAGGTGGCCCATGGTCCCGGTGCCCGGCGGTTGCACCCAGATCATCGTCGGCGCCGCTTCCAACTCGCCCCAGCGGCGCGAGAAATCGGGCAGGGCGGACCAGACATAGCCGCCGCCCACCGACGCCTCTTCGGTCATGAACCGCGTCGCCCGCTTCATTGTCGCCAGCACGGCCGCTCGGTCGGGCGCGGCGGCCTGCGCGCCCGTTCCCGCGAAAGCGGGCAGGGCGGCCAGCAGCGGCGCGGCGGCGCCCGCGGCCAGCAGGCCGCGACGGGACAGGGTCTGGGTCATGCCGGCATCCTCGCGGCGGTCAGAAGGCCCGGCAAGTTGGGTTGTTCCTGACACCGGTGTCAAGGCTGCGCGCCTTTCCCCTCGAGAATGGAGGAAGATCGCGCCGAACCATCACAACCCCGGTCCCCAACGCATTGATCTCCAAGCCAACCCACCCCCGCCAGCGTCTTATTCCCGACGTCCCTCCGGCCCCGTGGGATAATGAGGGGATGGGAACGACGGCGACATCGACGGATCGGGACGAGGCGCTGCGGCAGGCGCTGGCCTTCACCTTCCACCGCGAAGACCCCGAAGCCACCATCGCCTCCATTGAGGACCAGGTCGCGAAGTTGTCCGACGGGGGCCGTTCTGATGACGCCGGTCGCCTGATGCGTGTCGGCATGACCGCGGTGCGGTTCTGGCAGATGAAGGAGCGGCTGCGCGCCCGCCATGCGCCGCCCGCGCGACCATCAAAACCGGCTCCCGACCCGGATCCCGATCCCGAACCCGCCCTCCCGCCCATCGAACTGCGCCCGGCCCAGCGCCCGCCCAAGGCAATGCCCGACGGCTCGGACTGGCGCACCTGGCTGTTCCTGGGCGGGCGCGGCGCGGGCAAGACCCAGGCGGGCGCCGAATGGCTGGCGGACCAGGCCGAGGTCCTGGGCAAGGGCGGCCGCCTGGCCCTGATCGGCCCGACCCTGCACGACGTGCGCGAGGTGATGATCGAGGGCGTCTCGGGTTTGCGCGCGCTGCCGCGCTGGACGGCCAAGACCCGTCCGGTGTTCGAAAGCTCGCGCCGCCGCCTGAAATTCGCCAACGGCTGCATCGCCTACGCCTTCTCGGCCGAGGATCCCGACAGCCTGCGCGGGCCCCAGTTTTCGGCCGCCTGGGCCGACGAGTTCTGCGCCTGGCGGGCCTCCGGCGCACGCGGCGCCGCCGAGACCCTGGCCCTGCTGCGGATGGGGCTGCGCTTGCCGCTTCCTCCCCCGGCGGGGGAGGGCGACCGCGAAGCGGCGAAGGGGCGCCCGACGCATCCCCGCCTCCTCGTCACGACGACCCCGAAACCCACCCGCGCCCTGGTCCGCCTCAAGGACGAAGCCTCCTGCGCCGTCACCCACGCGAGCGCCGCGGACAACGCCGACCACCTCGCCCCCGGCTTCCTCGACGGCCTTCGCGCCCTCTACGGCGGCACGAAACGCGAGGCGCAGGAGCTGGAGGGCAGGATCGTCGAGCTCGACGGCTCCCTGTTCACGGCCGAGATGATGGTCCGGGCGCGTTCTCCCTCCCCTTTATGGGGAGGGATGTCGACGCGCAGCGGCGACAGGGTGGGGTGCGTATCCGAGCGCGCGGTTCCCCACCCGTCTGTCGCTGCGCGACAGCCACCCTCCCCAGGAGGGGAGGGAGAAGCGGAATACGAACGCATCGTCGTCGCCATCGACCCGCCGGCCACCGCCTCGGGCGACGCCTGCGGCATCATCGCGGCGGCCTCTCGCCTGCGCCCGGACGGCGTGCGCGAGGCGGTGGTGCTGGCTGACCGCTCGGCCCACGGCCTGTCGCCCGAGGAGTGGGCCCGCCGCGCCGTGGCCCTCGCCCGCGAGGTCAAGGCCGGCTGCATCGTCGCCGAGGTCAACCAGGGCGGCGACATGGTCGTCTCGGTCCTCAAGGCCGTCGACCGCCCGCTCCCCGTCCGCACCGTTCGCGCCACCAAGGGCAAGGTCCTGCGCGCCGAGCCGGTCGCCGCCCTCTACGAACAGGGCCGGGTCAAGCATGCGGGGATGTTCGAGGCGCTGGAGGAGGACCTGCTGATGCTCGGCTCCGAGCTCGGCGAAGGCTCGCTCGACCGCGCCGACGCCCTGGTCTGGGCGGTCACCGACCTGCTGCTGGACCGGCCGGGGGCGAGGGGGCCGAGGGTGCGGGCGTTGTGATAAGAGGATCGGGCGCGGCCCCGCGGCGTGGCGACCCCAATGACTCTCTCAGGCGGACTCTGATGCAGAACGAACTGGTGTTCCGGACGGGCCTGGCGAAACGAACCCTGGGGTGGCTCGTCTTTCTGGGCGCCGCGGTCGCTCTGGCCGCCATGATCTATGGCCTTGTCACCCACCTCGATACGCAGACCTCGGCCGATCTGTGGTCCGGACTGGTCATCGGGGTCTTCCTCGCCGGCCTCATGGCGCTCGGGATTTCAATCCAGAGCATGCGCTGGAGCATCGAGGGCGAAACGGTCGTCTTCCGTCATCTGTTCAGAACCAGGACGATCCCCGTCTCCGGACTGGCCGGCTACGGAAAACTGATCATCATCGTCGCCGCCGCGCCCATCGCCCACCTGGACCTCTACGATCGCGACCTGAAGCACGTCGTCCGGCTTCCCATGGGCCTGAAGGACGAGGCGAAGGCGGAGGCCTGGTTCGCACAACGCTTGCGCCCCGTCGTCAACGACGGCAGCGCCGCACTGCCCCGGCTGAGGTTCGCCGACACGCCAAGAGGCTGAGGGGAGCCGAGGGTGAGCAGATTATACGTCGCCGTCGGTCGCGGCGATCATCGCGGGGATGATCGACCAGCCGGCCGCCCGGGCGATGGCGGCGGTCGAATTTCCGTCAATGACCAGCCATCGGCCTTCGCTGATCGACTGAACGTCAATCGGCGCGCGAAGCGCTTGCCGACCGTTTCGCGCCGCCTCCATGTACCGGACCGCGTTCGCGACTCCCTCGGGCCGCAAATGCGAGAGGACGAGTTGATCGACAGGCAACTCGGTTTGTCCCTCTACCATGACGAAATACGCGGAAGCCTCTTCCGGCAGGGCCAGCGCCAGAGCCGTGATTTCAGGGGGAAGGGGGATCAGTTCGATCTCCGATCCGTTGAATACTGGAATAATGGTCATGGCCACGGCTCGACGGGATGGACGGAGAACGATGGTTAACGGGTTATAGACCGTTGCCGGTGATGATGGGGTTGGATAAGCAGACAACCGAAACCATTTGCTTTCGTGGCCTCGAGTTTCAAACTGAACCGGTGATCGACGATGAGTCGCCGGGCAACAAGGGATTGAAGTAGATGCGCACGATCAAGCGTCCGTATTTCGCAGAAGCCGCTCGACGCCCCTATTTCGCCTGATCGCCTATCGCTTCATCGTTTCGAGCAACTCCAGTTCGAAATAGCGCCGCCAGCCCAGGCGCATATGCAGATCCGCATATGCGTCCGTAATCGCAGCGTCATCCTGGGATATCTGGGCGGCCCTGAGGCATTTCTCGATCCCGTCTCGCGCCACCCTCGAGGTGACCGCAAAGGTGATCATCGCCAAGCCTTCGCTATCCATCAGGTCACTTGCAAACGTCTTTCCCGGATGGGTTTGAAGCGCGGGCTTGGCGAAGAATGCCGTGATCTCGGCTTCAATCGCGGTCCGCTCGGACCTCAGTTGCGTCGGCGTATGATATTCCCGCTCGATCATGAAGGTGATCCGGTTGAACTCCAATGAGAGTCGATCCGGCGGATCCATCTTGGTGTAGGCGGTATCGCCTTCAATCTGCTCGCAATACTCGATCGCTCCGTCCAGGTCGCCGATCACATAGAACACGAGCGGCACAGCGCGGACTTCAACCGATTTGATCTGGCCGGCCTTGAACAGGGCTCCGGCCTCGGCGAGCCAATCATCGGCATGTTTGCGGAACAGGCGTGTCAAATCCCCGCCCGGACGTTGGCTGGCGACCACGCCGGCCAAAATCCAGGCGAAGCGCCGCGCCTCAGGGCCGCCTCGACAGCATTGATCCAGGTTCTTGATCAATTGCTGCAGCCGCTTGCTGTCAGCCGGCTCCGACGGCAACCACGACTTTGCGTCCTCGATCATATCGCGAAGGGCGAGCACATTCGGCGGACGAGGGGCGCCGGCCCAGACCTCCTCCGAGTATTTGAGCATCCCTTCGAAGACCTGTTGGCGCGCGGCGCGGCGCGTTTCTTCCTCCACATTCCAGTTGGCCGTGATCATCTCGCGGATCAGTCGGCTCTGATTTTCAAGGCTTTCGATCGTGTCGGCGACCGATCCCATCAGCGCGCTGAGGCGTGGGTCGAAGGCTCGCGCCGGCTTGTATGTGAGGTCGTGCATCTTCCGTGACCATGCGTTGTGAAGCAGGGTCTTGAACTGCACCTCGAAATGGAGCGCCTCTCCATTGATCGTGAAGGTATAGTTGAGATGCGTGGCGTAGTAGCCATTGAAAGCTTCGTGCTTGACCTCGTCCTTGAACTTCGCCTTCCGCGAACGAAGAGCCCGCTTCGCGGCCTGCACAGCCTCCTCAACATAGTCCGGATAGGCGATAACCATCGTTATGCCGACGATGTCGTTGATCTCCAGAAAGTGCGCGGTGGTGGGGCTTTTGCCCCATTTGCGGACCTTTGAAGCGATCTTTTCCGGCGACTTGAAGGGCCCGCCCGCGGCGGCATTGTCGGGGCGGCCGTAAACTTCGATGATCTTGTCGGAGCCGAGCCGTTCGCGAACACCCTCGCACGCGTCCAGCGCCAACCGGTTCACCCGGCGGTAGTCATCGCTGTATCGCTTCAGAAACTCGTCAGCCTTCGAATAGCCGCTCATTACGCTCCCCGTTTGTCCCCAAGACCGACAACCCGGCTAACGATAAAACGACTTTACTGCAACGCTGGCGGGTGGAACTCCTCGCCGATCAGGGCGAGCCCCTCACCCGAACTCCACCAGTACGTCATCCGCCGCCACCGGATCGCCGGCCTTGGCGCTGACGGCCTTCACCACGCCGTCGCGCTCGGCCTTGAGGATGTTCTGCATCTTCATGGCTTCGATGATGGCGACGGTTTCGCCGGTCTTGACCTCCTGGCCGACGACGACCGGGATGGCGACGACCAGGCCCGGCATCGGGCTCAGGACCATCTTGGAGGTGTCCGCCGCCACCTTCTCCGGCAGGCGGGCGTAGAGGTCGGCCAGGCGGGGGCGCAGCACGCGGACGCGGGCCTTGGCGGCGCGGTGGCGGATCTGGAAGCCGTCGGCGACGCGGGCGACCTCGGCGGTGAAGGGTTCGCCGTCCAGTTCGGCGCGGAACTGGGGTTGGCCCGGACGCCAGTCGATCTCGGTCAGGCGGGCGTGGCCGCCGCCGGTGAAGGCCAGCAGCAGGGCCTCGTCCTCGTCATAGGACAGGTCGACGCCATGGGGAGCCTTGTCGATCAGGACGATCCAGTCGGTGCGGTCGGACGGGTCGCCGTCCTGCTCGGCGATGATCTCGTTCATGGCCACGGCGGCGGCGGCGATGAGGTGGACCTGATGCGGCGAGGGAGGCAGGCCGTGGAAGCCCTCGGGGAACTCGTCCTTGATGTAGCTGGTCGAGATATTGCCCGAGCGGAAGCGGGGCTGGTCCATCACGGCGGCGAGGAAGGGCACATTGTGGCCCAGGCCGGCCAGATGGGTGTCCTCCAGCGCGCGGGCCATGCCGGTCAGGGCCTCGTCGCGGGTCGGAGCCCAGGCGCACAGCTTGGCGATCATGGGGTCGTAGAACATGCTGATCTCGTCGCCCTCGCGGACGCCGCTGTCATTGCGGACGACATAGCCGTCCTCATGCTCGCCTTCCTCGGGCTGCTCGTAGCGGACCAGGCGGCCGATGGAGGGCAGGAAGCCGCGGTAGGGGTCCTCGGCGTAGATGCGGCTCTCGATGGCCCAGCCGTTGATCTTCAGGTCCTTCTGTTCGAAGGCGAGTTTCTCGCCCCAGGCCGAGCGGATCATCTGCTCGACCAGATCGACGCCGGTGATCAGTTCGGTGACCGGGTGTTCGACCTGCAGGCGGGTGTTCATCTCCAGGAAGAAGAACGACTTGTCCTGGCCCGCCACGAACTCGACCGTGCCGGCGCTGTCGTAGTTCACGGCCTTGGCCAGGGCGACGGCCTGGGCGCCCATGGCGGCGCGGGTGGCTTCGTCCAGCAGCGGGGAGGGGGCCTCCTCGATGACCTTCTGGTTCCGGCGCTGGATCGAGCATTCGCGCTCGAACAGGTGGACGACGTTGCCATGCTTGTCGCCCAGCACCTGGATCTCGATGTGGCGCGGGTCGATGATGAATTTCTCGAGGAAGACCCGGTCGTCGCCGAAGGCGTTCAGCGCCTCGGCCTTCACCGCCGCGAAGCCTTCGGCCATGTCGTCGTCGGAGTGGGCGACGCGGATGCCCTTGCCGCCGCCGCCGGCGGAGGCCTTGATCATGACGGGGTAGCCGATCTCGCGGGCGATCTTCACCGCTTCCTCGGTCGAATCGATCAGACCCATGTGGCCGGGGACGGTGGAGACCCCGGCGTCCTGGGCGAACTTCTTGGAGGTGATCTTGTCGCCCATGGCGTCGATCGCCTCGGGATTCGGGCCGATGAAGGCGATGCCTTCGGCCTTCAGGCGGCGCGCGAAGCCGGCGTTCTCGCTCAGGAAGCCGAAACCGGGGTGGACCGCTTCCGCGCCCGTTTGACGCACCGCGTCCACGATCTTGTCCGCCAACAGATAGCTTTGCGCGGCGGGGGCGGGGCCGATCAGAACGGCCTCGTCGGCCATTTCGACGGCCAGCGAACCGGCGTCCGCTTCAGAGTACACCTGCACCGTGGCTATGCCCATGCGGCGGCAGGTCTTGATGATGCGGACGGCGATTTCGCCGCGATTGGCGATCAGGATCTTCTTGAACATGAAGGCTCGACTGTGAAGCGGACGATCCGCCTGCGGAGGCGCTTCGCCCCGATTAGGCCGCGATCACCGGGGAGTAAACCGGACGGGGGCGTTCATCCGAACGGGGTAGAGGCTTGGCAAGTCTGTCACCCTTGGGCTTTAACGTCGCCACGCCCTGTTCAATTCGGCTCCGGAGCCTGACTTCATGTCCCGTTTCCTCCCCGCCGCGGCCGCCGCCGCACTGGTTCTCGCTGTCAGCGCCGGCTCCGCCTTCGCCCAGGATTTCCGCGCCCTCGCCCGCCAGGACCTGCAGGCGGCGCATGACGAGCTGGCCGCCAACCACCCGGCGCCGGCCATCCCCGGCCAGCCCAGCACCGACTTCCGCGCCTGGCTGGACACCGGCCTGCAGGATTCGCTGGGCCGCGCCAACCGCGTCAACTCGGGCGACGCTCACGCCTATCTGCTGCGCTACTACGCGGCGGGCTTCCGCGACTCGAACATCCAGATCAACCCGACCTATGAAGGCCTCGGCCCGTATTTCGGCACGTCCTGGGCCGGTTTCGCCACCGGCTGGCGCGGCGGCAAATATGTCGTGACCTACGTCAAGCCGGGCCTGCGCGGCGCCAACGTGCCGCGTGTCGGCGACACGGTGGTGTCGTGCAACGCCATCCCGATCGAGGAGTTCGCCCGCGACAAGCTGGACCGTTGGGAAGGCAATCTGGACACCGAAGCCGGTCGCGTGACCTCGGCTCCTTACCTGACCTGGAACCGCAACAACCCGTTCGTGAACGGCGTGCCGTCGATGTGCGAGTTCGCCACCGGCAACCGGCGCGCGCGCGCCGTCACCCTGCGTCCCGAGCCGCTGGTCGCCGGTGACCTGGAAGCCGCCTACCGCGCCACCGTCTACATGCCGTCGTCGACCCCCCTGTCGGTCGAGACGGTCAACGGCCGCCCGTGGATCAATGTCCACTCGTTCGCCGACTCGGCGGGCTGGGACGCCTTCAACTCGGCCGTCGAGGCCCAGGCCGCCCAGCTGCGCGGCCCGCAAGGCTTCGTGCTGGACCTGCGCGGCGCCTCGGGCGCCTCGGCCTACACCTCGACCGCACGCGGCTATGGCCTGGCCAACCGCATCTGGACGCCGGAGTTCACCACCAGCCGTCAGCCGGCCGCCGGCGCCATCACCTACCGCGCCACCGCCGGCAACCGCACCTGGTACGCCGAGACCCTGGCGCTGATGCAGGCTGACCCGCGCTTCTCGCAGGAAGCCCCGGCTGTGATCGAACAGACGGCCGCCATCGTGGCCGCCTTCGACGCCGCCATCGCCGCCGGCCAGCCGACCTTCACCCTCGAAGGCCGCGCCTCCATCGCCGACACGGGCGCCGCCAACCCGGTTCAGGGTCCGGTGATCGTCCTGGTCGACGCCGGCTGCTCGGGCGGCTGCCTGGACACGCTGGACCTGGTGTCCAAGCTGCCGAACGTCCGCATCGCGGGCACGACGACGGCGACCGACACCATCTTCATCGAGCCGACGAACCGCCGCCTGCCGTCGAACTATTCGGAGCTGAGCTACGGCCACAAGGCCTGGACCGCCCGTCCGCGCCCGAACAACACCCCCTACATCCCGGCCGCCGGCCTGGTGTACACGGGCGACCCGGCCGACCAGGCCGCCGTCCAGGCCTGGGTGGGCACGCTGTTCGGGGGCTGATTGGCTTCTGAGGGTTGAGAGAATGGGGGCCGGGCGGGGAACCGTCCGGCCCTTTTGCTGTCTCCCTCCCCCGAAGTGGGGAGGGATGTCGGCGCGCAGCGACGACAGGGTGGGGAACTGTGCGGTCGCTCCCCACCCGTCCCGCTTCGCGGTCCACCCTCCCCATGAGGGGAGGGAGAAGGCGGAGGTACTGGACCCGCAACCGTCCGCTTCCTATCTCAGCGCCATGACCGACACCCGCCGTTCCCCTTCCGGATACGATCTGACGCCGCCGAATGAGGCCGAGCGCGAACGGCTGGAGGCGGACCTGACGGCCGAGGAGGCGCGGGTCCTGCTGTCGCACGGCACCGAGGCGCCGTTCTGCGGCGTGCTGCTGGGCGAAAAGCGGGCAGGGGTCTTCTGCTGCCGGGAATGCGGCCTGCCGCTGTTCCGGGCCGGGACCAAGTTCGAGAGCGGCACCGGCTGGCCCAGCTTCACTGAACCGGTGGACGAGAGCCACGTCACCGCCATCACCGACACCAGCTACGGCATGGTGCGGACCGAGACGATCTGCGCGCGCTGCGGCGGGCATCAGGGGCATGTCTTCCCCGACGGACCGCCGCCGACCGGACTGCGCTACTGCATCAATTCGGTGGCGCTGGAATTCGTGCCTGAGGGCGAGCCGCTGCGCGATCCGTTGCAGCGCGGAGATGGAAACGCCTGACCTTGGCCTTAATCAGGGCTAGGGTGGGTTTGGTACAGGAGTAGGCGCATGGTGATTTCCGCACTGATGATGGCCGCGGCCCTGGGGGGCGGCGATCCCGACGGGGTCGTGACGACCGCGCCGACGACCAATGTCGATCTGACCGCCGTGACACGGCCCGTGGCCCCGACCGCCGAGGGCGCGGCCCAGCAGGCCGCCGAGCCGCACAACCTGACCACCGACCAGCAGATCGATCGCTGGATCGCCTCGCGCGATCCGGAGGCGCGGCCCTACGCCAACAGCGTCATTGCCGACCGCGACGTCCGCGACACCCGGGTAGACCGCAAGATGCACAGCGAGTTCACCGCCGGGATCGGCACCGGCGGCTATCGGGACTTCGGCATGGCCGTGACCCTGCCGATCGGCCAGAACGGCACCCTGGGCCTGAGCTACCGGCAGACCGAGAACAGCCCCTACGGCTATCGCTATGGTGGGTACGGCTATGGCTACGGCGGTTACGGCCGCTCGCCCTATTTCAACGACAGCGGCTACATCTTCCCGGGCCGCTACGACGCCGAGGTCCCGCTGGACCACGAACGGCGCCTTGCCCGGCCCAACGGGCTGCCGGCGGGAACAGCCGCAGATTCGACCTTCTGAGATCAGGGGCCCGGTCGAAAGACCGGGCCCTTTCTCTTTCAGCCCCCCTTCGTCCGCCGTCCCAGCGAGGCCAGGACCGGCAGGACGATCAGGGTCAGCAGGGTGGCCGAGGTCAGGCCGCCGATGACGACGGTGGCCAGCGGCTTCTGGACCTCGGCGCCCGGACCCCAGGCGAACGCCATGGGGATGAAGCCCAGCACGGCGACGAGCGCCGTGGTCAGGACCGCGCGGAGGCGGCTGACGGCGCCGGCGACGGCGGCCTGGATCGGCGGTTCGCCGGCCTTGAGGCGTTCCAGAACCGCCTGCATCAGGACCAGACCGTTGAGGGTGGCCACGCCGGAGACGGCGATGAAGCCGACCGCCGCCGAGATCGACAGGGGCATGCCCCGCGCCGCCAGCGCCAGGGCGCCGCCGACGAGGGCCAGGGGCACCCCGGCGAAGACCAGCGCCGCATCCCGCACCGAGCGCAGGGCCAGGAACAACAGGCCGCCAATGGTCAGGAAGACCAGCGGCACGATCAGGGCCAGACGGGCGGAGGCGCGCTCGAGGTTTTCGAACTGACCGCCCCAGTCCAACCAGCCGCCGACCGGAGGCTGGACCTCGGCCGTCACCGCGCGCCGGGCCTCGGCGACGAAGCCGCCCAGATCGCGGCCGCGAACGTTGGCCTGGACCACGATGCGGCGCTTGCCGTTCTCGCGGCTGATCTGGTTGGGACCTTCCCCCGCCTCGAAGCGGGCGACGGCGGAGAGGGGGACGGTCGGGGCGCCGGACTCGGACTCCTCGGGCATGACCGGCAGCTGGGTCATGATCCCGGGATCGTTGCGCAGGGCGTCGTCGAGGCGGACGACCACGTCGAAGCGGCGGTCCCCCTCCAGCACATGCCCGGCCTCGCGTCCGGCCAGGGCGATGGCCAGGGCATCGGCGGCGTCCGAGGCGTGGATGCCCTGGGCCGCCGCGATGGTGCGGTCGACGCGGGCGGTCAGGGTCGGCTGGCCGGAGACCTGCTCGACGCGGACGTCGGCGGCCCCGTCGATGCGCCGCAGGACGGCGGCGACCTGCTCGGCCGAGCGGGTCATGGCCTCGAAGTCGTCGCCATAGACCTTGACCGCCACGTCCGAACGAACCCCGGCGATCAGCTCGTTGAAGCGCATCTGGATCGGCTGGGTGAACTCATAGCTGTTGCCGGGGAGATGGCTGAGCGCCTCCTCCATCCGCTTGACCAGTTCGGCCTTGGGCAGGGACGGGTCGGGCCAGTCCTTGCGGTCCTTCAGCATGACGAAGGTGTCCGAGATGGACGGCGGCATGGGGTCGGACGCCACCTCGGCGGTGCCGGTGCGGGTGAAGACGCGCTCGACCTCGGGCATGGCCTTCAGCGTCGTCTCGACGCGGAACTGCATGGCCTGGCTCTGCTCCAGCGAGGTGGAGGGGACGCGCAGGGCCTGGACGAGGATGTCACCCTCATCCAGCGTCGGCACGAACTCGCTGCCCAGCATCATGAAGGCGATGACGCCCGCCGCGAGGGCGGCGCCGGCCCCGGCCAGGACGGCGCGGGGACGGGCCACGGCCGCCTTGAGCAGGGGCTCGTAGCGGTTGCGGACGGCGCGGCTGATCTTCGTCTCGCCGTCCTCATGCCCGGCCTTGGGCTCGCGGACCCAGAGGGCGGTCAGGGCCGGGACGAAGGTGAAGCTGAGGATGAAGGCGCCGGCGAGGGCCAGCATGACGGTGGCGGCCATGGGGCCGAACATCTTGCCCTCGACCCCCTCGAACATCAGCAGCGGGGCGTAGACCAGCAGGATGATGGCCTGGCCGAAGGCGGCGGGTCGGGCCATCTCGCGCGCGGCCGAGGCGGCGATCGACAGACGTTCCGCGACAGCCAATGGGCGGCCGGTCTCCTGACGCTTGAGGGACAGGCGGCGCAGGGTGTTCTCGACCACCACCACGGCGCCGTCGACGATCAGGCCGAAGTCGAGCGCGCCGAGGCTGAGCAGGTTGGCGCTGATGCCGAAGCGGTTCATCGCCGTGGCCGCGAACAGGAAGGCGAGGGGGATGACCAGCGCCGTGATGATCGCCGCCCGGACGTTGCCCAGGGCGAAGAAGAGCACGGCGATGACGAGGGCCGCGCCGAGCGCGAGGTTGTGCTCGACCGTGCTGATGGTGGCCTCGACCAGCGCCGTCCTGTCCAGGACAGGGCGGATCATGACGCCGGGCGGCAGGCTGGCCTGGATGGTCTCCAGCTTGGCGCCGACGCGTTGGGCCACGTTGCGGGAGTTCTCGCCCTGCAACATCAGGGCGGTGCCGACGACGGTCTCGTGGCCGTCGGAGCTGGCCGAGCCGAGACGGGGCGCGCGGCCGGTCTCGACCACGGCCACGTCGGAGACGCGGATGACCTGTCCGTTGCGGTTCAGGATCGGGGTGGCGGCCAGCTCCTGAAGCGTGCGGACGCGGGCGTCGGCGCGGACGATCCAGGCCTCGCCCGCGCGGTTGACGTAGCCGGCGCCGGCGATGCGGTTGGCGTGCTCCAGCGCCTCGACCAGCTGGACCAGGCCGACGCCGTAGGCGGCCAGTTTCGCCGGATCGGGATGGACAGCGTATTCCTTCACATAGCCGCCCAGCACGTCGATGCCGGCGACCCCGTCCACGCCGCGCAGCTGGGGCGCGATGATCCAGTCCTGGACCGTGCGCAGATAGGTCGCCTTCTCGGCGTCGGTGGTCAGGCGCTCGCCCTCTGGCGTGACGTAGGGGACGCCGGTCCGGGCGGCGGCGCCCTTCATCTCGACGGTCCAGATGTAGACCTCGCCCAGGCCGGTCACGACCGGTCCCATGGAGGGGGTCAGGCCGTCGGGCAGGTCGGAGCGGGCGTCCTGCATCCGCTCGTTGACCAGGTTGCGGGCGAACCAGATGCTGGTGCTGTCGGTGAAGACGGCGGTGATCTGGGAGAAGCCGTGGCGCGACAGGGAGCGGGTCTCGACCAGGCCGGGCAGGCCGGAGAGGGCCGTCTCGAGCGGGAAGGTGACCTGGCGCTCGACCTCCTCGGGCCCCAGGGCCGGGGCGACGGTGGTGATCTGGACCTGCCGGTTGGTGATGTCCGGCACGGCGTCGATGGGCAGCCGGGTCAGCTCGCGCGCGCCGACGACGGCCCATAGCAGGGCCAGGACGATGATGAGCCAGCGGTGGCGGACCGCGGCGTCGATGATGCGGTTCAACATGATCAGTGCCCGTGCTCCGCCTCGCCCTTGGCCAGTTCGGCCTTGAGCAGGAAGGCGCCGGCGCCGGCGATGCGTTCGGACCCGGTCAGGCCCGAGAGGATCTCGATGCGGCCGCCGGCGGTGGCGCCGGTGACGACGGGCCGGGCGCGGAAGCCGGTCGCTTCCCGCACGAAGACCGAGGGCGCGCCCTCGACCGTCTGGACCGCATCGGCCGGGACGGTCAGGCCGTCGCCGCCGCCGACCGACAGGCGGGCGGAGAGGATGGTGCCGGCGGCGGGGGCGCGTCCCGAGGGCGCGGCGCGGACGACGGCGGTGCCGCCTTCCGTGGCCGGGGCGACGGCGATGACCACGGCCTCCAGCGTCTCGCCGCCGGCCAGATCGGCGCGCAGCCGGGTTCCGACGGTCAGCAGGCGAGCAGCGGCGGGCGGGGCGTCGAAGACCAGTTCGGTGCGTCCGGCGTCGGCGATCTGGGCGACCTGCAGGGCTTCTTCGTGCAGGACCACGCCGGGAGCGGCGAGCAGGCGGGTGACCACGCCGTCGGCGGGGCTGCGGACCACCACCACCCCGTCGGAGCCGGGCGAGCCCCAGGCGGCGACGCGGGCGCGGGCGGCGCGCAGGCGGGCGTCGGCGCTGCGCGATTCGGCCTCGCTGACGTCCACGCGGGCGCGGGGCATGTAGCCGCGGTCGAACAGGGCGCGGTCGCGGGCGGCGGCGGCGCGGGCGGCTTCGGCCTCGGCGGCGGCGGCGTCCATGTCGGCGCGGGCCGAAGCGCCTTCAGGACTGCGCAGGGTGGCCAGGGCGGCGCCGCGCCGGACGGTCGAGCCGGGGCCGACGTGGACGGCGGTGACCACGCCCGCCAGCGGGGCGTCGACGCGGGCTTCGGCGCCCGGAGCGACGGCGACGCGGCCGGGCAGGCGGTATTCGCTTCCGCCGCCTCTGGTGACGGCGGCCAGGCTGACCCCGGCGGCGGTCGCCTGCTGTTCGGTCATGGCGAGGAAGCCTTCGGGAGCGGCTTCTTCCTCGGCGTGGTTCTCGGCGGGCGACGGGGCGGGCGGGCTCAGCAGCTGGGCGCCGCCGAAGCCGACGCCGAGAGCGGCGATGACGGCGGCGCCGGTCATCAGCCAGTGTTTACGGGTGGTCATGGAGGTCTCTGGATGGGCCCGCGAACGCGTTGATGCGCGCTCGGGCGAGCCGGGGATCTGATCAGGATGAAGGGAGGGGCGCGACGCGAAAGGCCGCGCCGGATCAGACCCGTGGGGGGCGTTCGAGACCGTAGGCGGCCTGCAACGGCGCGCCGGGGGACGAGGCCCAGCGCGAAACGCCGTGGCGTTCGCTGGGGAGCGGCAGGGCAGGGGCCGGGGGCTGGGGCGCCGCCGCGTGCGGGGCATGGCAGCAGCCGTGTCCGCAGACGATGACGCAATGCTCGCAGGCCGGATCCTCGCAAGGCGCGGCGGCGCCGGCGGCGGCTGCGGGCGGCGTCTCGTCCGCGCAGGCCACGGCGGCCGTCGCGGGCATGACGGCGACCAGGGCGAACAGCAGCGCGGCCAGAAGGCCGACCTTGTTCAGCAGGGTTTGCGCGCGCCGGAGCATGATGCGGACGTAGCACGGGTCGGCGAGGCTGTCGCGGACGGGGTGTCGCAGGGCCGGCTTCGGGCGGCGTTTCGACCGGTTCGCTACCAGCTCGAGATGACAAGGGGTGTGTGTCAGTAATCCTATCCGGATTTCGGAGCTGCGCCCTGCAACGGCTCAAGGGCTCGCATCTGACGGAGAAGTTCCTCGAATTTCGATATCATTTCCATCTGCCGACGAGCCCCCCCCATCTGCATCTCGAAAAGCTTGCCTGCTTCAAGCCTAAACGGTTCAACCACTTCAGATTCAGACGGCCACGATAGGAAGTCATCCCACTCATTCGGGTGCTTCAGCGGTCTTCCGTATATGAATCGCTCTATTAAATCCGCAGCCTCAGCAACGCTTGACGGCGTTGGGTTGTTTTTTTTCATCATGGCCGATAGTGCCAGAAATTCACGTGAGGATTTTTCATCACTGATTTCAACCAGTTTCCGGCTAAACGGAACTGATAGACCCCGAAATTCTTACTACCATGCCATCCCCACCCCAGTCGAAGATTTGATGACGAATTGAACAGAGGGGTGTTGCCGCCGTACCTAGTTCCGAAGATAGGTCCCCGCACTCCGAAGGTGGGTGAGCGAGCCATCCACGTAACCGCCGCAGGGCCCGCACTCAAACCTCCGACAACTGCAACCGGCGCGAGAACTGGCGCCCACATCCAACTGTTCTCGTCCATTGCATCCTGATAGGCGGCTCTGAACGGCGCATATTGGGGATCGGTCTGGATCGGCGGCCCCTGGACTTCCGCGCCCGGGAAGTACGACCCGGTGCCGTTCCCTGGTCCAAATATGCCTGACCGAACGCCTCCTGAACCCGAGGCCGTTCCTCGCGAATCCCAGGTTCTGGTGCAGATTTGCGCCCCGCCGGGCGTACCGCCGCTCCACGGGTCGGTCTCGCCCTGCTCCGTGACGGGTTGGGTGACACAGACCGTCCGCCAGCGCCCCAGGCCCGTCGGATCAACAAAATTGATGGGGTCAAGTCCGACATAGGCATAGAGATTGGGGCCCTCGTCGTATCCGATCGGGTCGGTCTGCAGGAACCGACCGAGTTCGGGCGCGTAAGCGCGGGCGCGATAGTTGTAGAGACCGGGGGCGAGGACGGCCTGTCCGGTGTACTGGAACCGGTCGGAAGCCGTCGCGACACCGTACTCGTCGTAGACGTTGACCCCGATGACGTTGGCCGAGGCGTCAGTCAGGCCGACGACGGAACCGCGCTCGTCCGCCAGCTGCTGGTAACGGGGGCCGCCCGTGAACAGGCTGGCGACCGGCATGTCCAGACCGGGTCCGGGGATGTGGCGGGCGACCAAGACGCCCGAGCTGTTGTACTCGCCCACCAATTGTTCGCCGGCGTACTGGTAGCGTACGCCCGAACTTGCCGAACTGTAGAGTCTGTCGGCGGGATCGTAGGCGAAGCTGTATCCGCTGCCGCCGATCGTGGCCGACGTCAGACGGTTCGATGCGTCGTATCCGTAGCTCGATCCTTGCGCCGTCGCGATGTTGTGGTTGGCGTCATAGGTGACGCCGGTTCCCCCGACGCTCGTCAGCCGGTTCAGACCGTCGTTGGCGTAGGCCGTCGAGCCGACGCCGAGCGTGTGGACATAGGCTGAGTTCGACACCGTGCGGCTGGCGATCTGACCGGCCGCGTTCCACGTATAGCCGAAGGTCACGTCGTTGGCCGTACCGGCCGCATCGTGGCTCAGGCTCGTCATCCGGCCAGGGGCGTCATAGCCCCAGGCCGTGGTCGTCCCGTTGCCGCGCACCAGGGTGCTCGGCCGTCCGAGGGCGGTGTAGGTATAGGTCGCCAGCACCCCCGTCCCCGACGTCGCCCCGTTCTCGCGGATCGCGGTCACTGCGCCGTACAGATCGTGGTCGTACCGAACATAGACGGCGTCCGGCCAGGTGATCCGGGTCTGGCGGCCAGCGGCGTCGTATTGATAGCTCATCGCGCCCAGCGGCCCGGCCTCCGACGTGAGGCGAGACAGCGGGTCCCAGGCGTAGGTCAGGGTCTGGCCGCCGCCCGCGGAGGTCAGCGTCCGGCCCAGGTTGTCGTAGGTGTAGGCCAGATCCATGGTGCCGGAGGGGGCGTCGATCGCCGTCACCCGCCCGAGGTTGTCCAGCGCCAGCGTCGTGATCTGCCCTGCCCGGTCGCGACCGGAGACCGTCCGACCGTAGATGTCGTAGTCGGTCTGCTCATAGTCGGTCGATGATGTCCCGCCGCCGATCGGGTTCGGGTAGCGCATCCTCACCGGCCGGTCGAAACCGTCGTAGACCTGGATCGAGACGTTGCCGTTCCCGTCGGTCAGGGTGTTGACCCGGCCGTTGGCGGCATAGGTCACGCTTTCGGTGATCGCCTCGGCCAGACCATAGGCCGTGGTCGTGGTCAGGGGGCGGCCCGCGGCGTCATAGGTCGCCCTCGAGATTCGGTCCGGGCCGTCGCTTCCGACCGTCGTCGCCGTACAGGCCGACGGCGGCAGGCTTCCCCAGGTCGCCGGGTTCATGCGGATCGCCACGCAGTCGGGCCGGCCGGCGGCGTCGTAGCTGACCTGCTGGACACCGATGGTGGCGCCCGCCCCGGTCTGCTGGCCGATCAGCCCCGGACGGCCCCGGTCGTCATAGACCGTGATGTCCCGCACCAGCGGGTTGAAGGCGGACCAGTTCGAGTCGGTGTAGCCCGGGGTCACGCCCGTCTCGGCCAGGGTGACCTGGCCGCGCGGATTGTAGGTCATCCGCTGGGCCCGGTTCAGACCGGCACCGACGCCGTCTGGATCCGGGCCGACCACGCCGACGACCTGGCGGGCGCTGTCGTAGCGGTAGCGGGTCGTGTCGTCCGATCCCGCCAGAGGGCCATCCACCGTCGCGACGTCGCCTTCCGGCGTATAGGTCACCGCGGTCGTGGCGATGGCCGGATCGACGCCGGAGCCCTGGCTGACCGACGTCGGCCGCAGGTTGTTGGCCACGCCGGTCGAGCCGTAGGCGACGGTCGTCAGGACTTCGTCCGCCGTTCCGTCGCAACTCGTCCCGGTCGCGCAGGCCGAGGTCTCGACCGGCAGGATCACCGACGCCGCCGCCGCGACGATCACGCCCGAACTGTTCTTGTACTGGGCGGTCTGGGCCGCATAGGCGAAGCGGGTCTGCGGCCGGGCGGCGCCCGTCGTCGGCGCCGGAGCGGTGATGGTCAGCGGCCCGCCGTGGGTGCTGTCCCAGGTGTAGTCCGTGACGTTGCCGAGCGCGTCCGTGGTCGATGTCGGCCGGTTGCAGGTCACCGGGTTGGCGCACGTCAGCGGATAGGCCGCGCTTGTGACGATATTGGCCAGGCCGGAGCCGGGCTTGGCGACCGATGTCGTCTGGCTGATGTTGCCGCGGTCGTCATAGGTGACCTGGGTGTAACTTCCCTCCGAGGCGGTGACCCGCGTCACCCGCTCATGAGCGTCGTATTGATAGGAAAGGGTTTCGCCGCCCGCGTTCGAAACCGTGACGGGACGGCCGGTAGTCAGATCCGCGACGACGGTAAGGGTCTGACCCAGCGGGCCGGACGCGACAGCGGTCCGTGCGCCGCCGGAGTCCGTGAACGCATAGGACCACGCGCCCGAGGCGTCCGTCGCCCCAACCACGATTTGCGACGTATCGTAGTCGATATTGATATCGTCGCTGGTCGAGCCCGGATAGCGAACGCTATCGATCAACCCCTGGCCGAAGCCTGTGTAGGTGTACGTCGTGACCCGGCCCGACTGATCGGTCGATGTGAACGGGCGGTCTTGATTGCTGAGCGTGACGCTCGGCCAATTCCTTGTGAGCCCAGGGCAAGAATTTGCGGATGGATTGCAATAATCCACCGCGTTATTGATTCCGGTAACCGACTTTAGCCTGAGCCAAGACTCCACGTCGGACGTAGAGTCTGATTGATACGTGTACTTTAGCTGATATCCGAGATTATTGGTTATCGATTGAAGGCGAGTGGCGGGTGTCGAAAATATACACTGGCCCTTGCTATTATACTCTGTACAATAATCCTCGGTTATATAGTGGTAATCCGTCTTTACTCCATCGGCCGCTTTGTAGGAGAGCAGATTCTGCCCGGTGCCCGCCAGGCCCCACGGCGTGCGGCTGAAATAGAACTCGTTCGTGAACGTCGCGACATTGCCGCGGGAATCCGTGACGGTAATGAGCGGCACCGAATTCACTATCGTCTGCACCATGGTGGAGCCGTTGGCGAACTGCGACACCCACCACGTCCCATTCCAGGTGAAGGGCTCGGAAATCGGGCCGGCGCTTACAAGCGCCGGAGATGAGGTGAAGGAGATCGTGCCGATGTTCAAATCACGCCAGCCGCCGTGGCCGAGGAAGATGCGGCCGAACGTCAGACCTCCCGCGTTCGGATCTCCGATCGCGACTTCCATGACGCTGTGGTTGTAGGTTCCGGAGACCATGTCCACGCCCTGGGGACCGGGCGTATAGTGCGTGGGCGGGGTCGGCTGCACCTGAGCGGCGGCCGGGCTCGCCGAAACCGCCGCGATGAGCACGGTCGCCGCCGCGGATCCGAAGAGCGCGCCCTTAAAGTTGCGGCGGGTCATCGGCCGACCTCCTGGCCGGTCGCATTCCCGGATCGCCAGACCTCGTCCCCCGCCTCGCTGGTCAGCAGCAGGGCCCCGTCGTCGCCCAGCGACACCCAGGAGGCGCCGGAAGCGCTCGCGGTCGTGGGCCGGGGCAGGAACAGCGCCTGACCGCCGTCGGTCAGCCGGAACGCCGCGGCGAGGGACGGAGCGCCCGCGAGCGCCGGGGCGGGCGCATCGCCGGACCACAACTCCAGCCGACCCGACGGCCTGAACGCCAGACTGTAGCGGCCGTCGGGAGAGGTCAGCGCCTCGTCCGGCTGAAGCCACCGGTTCGCCGGCAGTCGCGACACCGCCGCCCAGGTCGTCGCCCCGGCTCCGTTGCGCGCGGTGCGGTTGTTCGCACCGTCGTAGGCGTAGGCCGACGTATGGGTGTTCGTCCCGTTCGAGGTGGTCACCCCGGTCAGCCGGCCGTTGCCGTCATAGCTGTAGGATTGGGTGACCTGCGCCAGACACGCGCCCGGCGCGGCGAGCGCGAACGCCGCCGCCAGAACCGCAACAACTCTCATGAAAGACTCCCCCTGTCGGCCGCGACCGTTCATCCGATGATTGAGGGAGTCAAGGCGCTGTAAAGCTGCATCCGGTCCGGCCGTGGCGACGATGAACGTCGCCGCGATCCACACCGGGTCGGGCACGCGGCGGTGGGGTTTGCTTTCTCGACTATGGCGAAGGGCCGCCATGGTTTGCGGGCCGCGAGATCAGCGTCGCGACAGCAGGCCATGCCGAAAGGCCGCGCTTCGTCTTCAGTCGGGGGAGTTGCTGAAACCGCGCGGACAGGCGGTGCGCCCAAGGCGTGCGCAGGGTCCAAAACGACTTAGGGCGCGACCAGCGAGGTCGCGCCCTAATGTTTTTCCCGAAGGAAAAGATGGTGCCGCCGGGGGGAATCGAACCCACGACCTCAGCCTTACCAAGGATGCGCTCTACCACTGAGCTACGGCGGCGAAATCTGAGGAAGCGGCCCTATAGCCAACGTCGTGGCGGGGGGGAAGCCCTATTTCCGCTTGGGTGTGAAAAGTTTGGCGACCGGGTTCGCCTGATCGGAGGGCGACCGTGGACAAGGTTCGCGTTAACGGTGTCGGGGCCTTGCGCGGCGCCGCGACGCGGGCTCTGATCGATTCATGGACAAGCCCGAGACGACCGCTCCCGAAGCCGCCGCCGTCCCCGAGGCCCCGCCGGCCGCGCCCGCGCCGGTGAAGGCCGCCTCGACCGCGGAAGTATCGACCGGCGTTTCCGGGGCGACCGCGCCCGCCGGTCCGGCCCGCGCCAAGTCCGAGAAGGCGCTTCGTCTGGCCAAGGCGCTGCGCGACAACCTGCGCCGCCGCAAGGTCGCGGCCAAGCCTGCAAGACCGAGCAACTGAAAGTCATCGGCCGCACCGTTCGCGCGGCCTTTCGCTCCCCCGGCGGACCGCGCTAGATAGCCGATCCCCCTGACGCCCCCGCGCAGGGCCGCAAGAGACCACATGGACAGCATCGCCATCACCGGCGGCGCCCAGCTGAACGGGATCATCCCCGTGAGCGGCGCCAAGAATTCCGCCCTCAAGCTGATGGCCGCCTCGATCCTGACGGATCAGCCGCTGCTGCTGACCAACATGCCGCGTCTGGCGGACACGAAATTCCTGGGCAAGCTGCTGCAGGCCCTGGGCGTCGAGGTGACCGAGCGCGATGGAGTGGACGGTCAGGAGACCCTGTTCCACGGCGCCACGATCAGCTCGACCTTCGCCCCCTATGATCTGGTCCGGCAGATGCGAGCCAGTTTCAACGTGCTGGGGCCGCTGCTGGCGCGCACCGGCGAGGCCAAGGTGTCGCTGCCCGGCGGCTGCACCATCGGCGCGCGTCCGGTGGATCTGCACCTGCAGGCGCTGACCGCCCTGGGCGCCGAGATCGAGCTGGACGAGGGCTATGTCACCGCTCGTGCGCCCAAGGGGCTGCGCGGCGCCGAGATCGAGTTCCCGTTCGTGTCGGTGGGCGCGACCGAGCACGCCCTGCTGGCCGCCGTGATGGCGAACGGGACGACGGTGCTGCGCCGCGCCGCGCGGGAGCCGGAGATCGGCGACCTGGCCCGCTGCCTGATCGCCATGGGCGCCAAGATCGAGGGCGTCGACACCGACGTGCTGACCATCACCGGCGTGACCTCGCTGGGCGGGGCGGAGTGGTCGGTGATCCCGGACCGGATCGAAATGGGCTCCTACGCCGTCGCGGCCGCCATGGCCGGGGGCGAGGTGCGGCTGACCAAGGCGCGCGCCGGGCTGATGACCGCCCTGACCGAGAAGATGGTCGCCGCGGGCGTCGAGGTGACCCCGACCGACGACGGCGTGATCGTGAAGCGCGATCCCACGCAGCGTCTGCGGGCGGTCAATCTGGAGACCGAGGTCTATCCGGGCTTCGCCACCGACCTGCAGGCCCAGTTCATGACGCTGATGACGACCGCCGAGGGCGAGAGCGTGATCCGCGAGACCATCTTCGAGAACCGTTTCATGCACGCGCCCGAGCTGGCGCGGCTGGGCGCCGACATCCACGTCCACGCGGGCGAGGCGGTGGTGAAGGGCGTCGAGGTGCTGCACGGCGCGCCCGTCATGGCGACCGACCTGCGCGCATCCGTCAGTCTGGTCATCGCGGGCCTTGTCGCCCAGGGTGAAACCACGGTCGGACGCGTCTATCATCTGGATCGCGGTTTCGAGCGTTTGGAAGAGAAGCTGGGCGCCTGCGGCGCCGACATCCGGCGGATCAAGGGCGAGACGCATGAGCATTGAGGCCGAGGGCGTGGCGGACGAAGCGGTGATCAAGTCGCCGATGGAGCCCCTGCGCCTGCTGGCCGAGGACGCCGACGACCTGAGCATCATCTCGGTGGCGCTGCAGGACGCGATCATGCGTCCCAAGGACATCGTCTGGGAGCGAAACGCGCGGCTGCTGACCGTGGCGCTGAGCCGGTTCTGCTGGGAATGCGGCGGGACGCGGGTGATGGCGGCCATGCAGTTCGGCGACGTGATCGCGGTCAAGAGCCGCCGCCTGCCGCGCGGGCCGGAGATCGCCCTGGAACTGCTGGCCATGGAGTTCGAACCGGGCGAGGCGCCGGGCGGACGCATCATCATGATGTTCGCCGGGGGCGGGGACCTGCGGATCGAGGTGGAATGCCTCGACGCCGTGCTGACCGACCTGTCGGAACGCTGGCCGGCCCGGATTGCCCCGACCCATCTGGAAGGCTCCATCGAGGCGGCGCTGGCGGAGGCGGGGGCCTCGTGAGCGAGCACAGGCTGGTCTCCATCGAACTGGATGCGGCCTCCCTGCCGGCGGCTTCGGCCGAGATCGAGCACGAACGCCGCGTCGCCGTCTTCGACCTGGTCGAGAAGAACAGCTTCGAGCCCGCGGGCGCGGCGACGGGGCCCTATGCGCTGAAGCTGTCATCGCAGGACGGCCGGCTGGTTTTCGATATCGCCGGACCGCAGTTCGCCAAGGCCCACGGCCTGTCGATGTCGCCGCTGACCAAGGTGATCAAGGACTACATCGACATCTGCGACAGCTATTATGAAGTGCTGCGCGGCGCCGACGTGGGCAAGATCGAGGCGATCGACATGGGCCGCCGGGGTCTGCACAACGAAGGAGCCGAGCTGCTGAAGTCCCGCCTGGACGGCAAGATCGCCATCGACCACGAGACGGCCCGGCGGATGTTCACCCTGGTGACGGCGCTGTACCGGCGGTGAAGACCTGTCCTCCCCGTTGCGGAGCAATGGGGAGGTGGCGCGGCGCGAATACGCGCCGTGACGGAGGGGGCGGCGCAGGCGTTCGCCGTCCATACGCCATACCCGATCTCCCTCTGCTGCCCCCTCCGTCTCGTCGGCTGACGCCGACGATCCACCTCCTCATCGCTTTGCGACGGGGAGGAGGTGGGGTATCTTAAGGTTGTACGGTCTTGGGGTTCGACGATGGCTGACAGCATCAGCTTCGAGCGGGCGCGACGTTTCCGGCGAAACCTGACGCCGCCGGAAGCCAGACTCTGGCGCCATCTGAAGGGCGACAAACTGGCCGGGCTCAGCTTTCGGAAGCAGCATCCGATCGGCCCCTACATCCTGGACTTCTATTGCGCGGCGGCGAAGCTGGCGGTCGAGGTGGACGGAGCCTCCCATGACAATGAGGCCCGCGCCGCGCACGACGCGCGTCGAACGGTCTGGTTGGGAACGAAAGGCGTGCGTGTGATCCGCATCCGGGCGCTGGCGGTTCGGGATGAACTGGACGGCGTTCTGGACTTCATCCGGCGAGAGTCGGAGATGCGGTTGGCGCGCTAATCACTTGCCGTCCGCGCCGCCCCCTCCGTCACGCTGCGTATCCGCAGCGCGCCACCTCCCCATTCGCGACGCGAACGGGGAGGAGAACTCGACTAGCTCGCCTTTTTCGGGCATATGCCCGCTCCTTCGACGCGCGCTCCGCCCGGCGCGCGGCGTCTACTCGTATCCACCGGGCGTGAGAGGCCGCATGGCTAAGGAAGAACTGCTCGAGTTTCCCGGCGTCGTCAGCGAACTGCTGCCGAACGCGACGTTCCGCGTGACGCTCGAGAACGACCACGAAATCATCGCCCACACCGCGGGCAAGATGCGCAAGAACCGCATCCGCGTGCTGGCCGGCGACAAGGTCCTGGTCGAGATGACGCCCTACGACCTGACCAAGGGCCGCATCACCTACCGCTTCAAGTAAGGGCCGGCTCAGATGAGCCGTCCTGAGCTTGTGCTGGCTTCGGCCAGCCCGCGCCGCGTGGAGTTGCTGGCGCTGGTCGGGATCAAGCCCGACCGAATCGAACCCGCCGACATCGACGAGACCCCGCTGCAGGGCGAGACGCCGCCGCGCCTGGCCGCGCGCCTGGCCATCGGCAAGGCGCGGGTCGTGGCCGAGCGCGCGCCGGACGCCGTGGTGCTGGCCGCCGACACCGTGGTGTCCGTGGGCCGCCGCTTTCTGGAGAAGGCCGCCGACGAAGCGGAATGCGTGCGCTTCCTCAAATTGCTCTCGGGCCGGGGGCACCGGGTCTATACCGGCGTGGCCGTGATCGCGGGCGGCAAACTGACCCATCGGGTGGTCGAGACGCGGGTGACCTTCAAGGTCCTGTCCGACGCCGAGATCAACGCCTACGTCGCCTCAGGCGAATGGAAGGGCAAGGCCGGAGGCTATGGCATCCAGGGTCGGGCCGGGGCCTTCGTGACCCGTCTGGTCGGCAGCTATCCGGCCGTGATGGGCCTGCCGTTGCCTGAAAGCGTGAACCTGCTGGCCGGCGCGGGCGTCAGGCCGTGACGGTCGAGGTCTTCCTGGACGACACGCCCGGCGAGCTGAGGGCGGTGGTCGAACGGGACGGCCGAGCCGAACACATCCTTATAGAGAGAGCCGATGCGCCGCCGCAGACGCGGCTGGGCGCGCGCTCGGTCGCGCGGGTGCGTCAGTCGGCGCCCGGACTGAAGGGCGCCTTCGTCGACCTGGGATCTCATGAGGGTGGGGGGCTGGAGGCCTTCATGCCGCTGAAGGGCGGGATCTCCGCCCCGGTGGGAGCCAAGGTCGAGGTCGAGATCTCGGCCGAACGGCGCGAGGCCAAGGCGCCGGTGGCGCGCTGGCTGGGCGTGGGGCAGGGGGAGCCCCGCCTGCTGGCCGCCGCGCCGACGCTGATTGAAACACTGGCGCGGATCGCGCCGGGCGCGGAGCCGATCACGGGCCGGGCGGCGATCGAGGCCGGATGGGCCGCGGTCGAGCAGGCCCAGGGGCCGGCGGCCGTGCCGGGCGGCCAGGTCCATGTCGAGCGCACGCGCGCCATGATCACCGTCGACATCGACCTGAACGCCCACGACATGGGCCGGGCGCACTCGCGCGACGAGACGAATCGCCTGGCCCTGAAGGCGGCGGCGCGACTGATCCGGCTGAATCGCTGGGGCGGGCTTGTGGCGGTCGATCTGATCGGGACCCAGCACGACGGCAAGGCGGTCCTGGCCGCCGCCCAAAGTGCGTTCGGCGATGATCCGTCGATCGTCTACGGGCCGGTGAACCGGTTCGGGGTGCTGATGCTGTCGCTGCCGTGGGGGCGGACGCCGCTGGAAGAAGTCCTGTATGTCGAGCCGCGCCTGCGGCTGCCGCGGCCCGAACGGGCGGCGCAGGAGGCGGTCCGGCGGCTGCGGGCCGCGCTGCTGGAAGACACGACGCGGGCGCGGGTGACCCTGACCTGCGCCACGGGGATCGCCGCCCTGGCCGCGCCGCTGGTGGCGCAACTGGGGCCGCGGGCCCATCTTAAAACCGATGCCGGCTTGAGGCCGGGCGATTCCAATATTGAGGCCGAGTGATCATGGCGACCTGCGCCATCTGCCGCCGCGCGCCGGCGGATCCGAAATACAAACCCTTCTGCTCCAAGCGCTGCGCCGACGTGGATCTGCAACGCTGGTTCACTGGCGGCTACGCCATACCGGTGCGAGAGGACGAGCCCACGGACGAGGGCGGGAACCTTGGTTCGCAAGAAGACTGACAGAGGTGCTTGCCTCCCGAAAGCGGCTCGCTTATAGACCCCGCTCCCTCGCTTCAAAGCGTGCGCCCGGGTAGCTCAGTTGGTAGAGCAGTGGATTGAAAATCCACGTGTCGGTGGTTCGAATCCGCCCCCGGGCACCATCTTCCTTTGAGATGGCGCAGTCTCCGGAAGGAGACGCCTTCTCCCCTCCAGACAATATGTCGGCCATATTCGCCGGAGCGCCTCAGCCTCCGCGACGAAGACCGCTGTTCGGTATGATCCCGTATGCGGAATTTCCCTTATAAGAGGTGGGAACGACCCCGTTAACACAGGTTAACGGGTCTGGATTTACGGGCGTGTCGGACTGGTTGGAACGATTTGCTCAATCGGGGTTCGTTTTTCCAAAAGGATGCTCCGTACACCCTCGCAAAGGGTCGGACTTTCTGCCCAACCATCACGAAATTGACGCTTTCAACCTGAAACTTCAGTGATGAGCGTGCGTGCTCTCCCCCGAGGGGAAAAGCGCCGTTGCGCACTTGACGCTCTGGTATGCGTTCGCCAAAGGAGCTTGACCGCTTTCCTTTGCGAGCGGCCGGGAGGGGTTGGGAAAACGGTTTCCCAAGGCCTGTCGACACCGCCCCGGAAGCCCTAGGCAACCGGAAGCGTTCAGGAGGCGTTCCGCAGATCAGGGTTCAGTGAATCCTCGACGCTGCGGGCGAGATTTTCATCGGGAGCCGGCCGCCAAATTGGCCTGTTCCCTGGGTTCCACGAGTCAGACACCAAAGCAGGAACTGGCGAACTATGCTCGATTTCAAAAAGACCAACATTCTTCTGGCCATGGCCGGCGCTGCCGTCCTGATGGCTGGTTCGCCGGTCCTCGCGCAGGAAGCCGCTCCGGCCGCTCCCGCCGCCGCGACGGCCACCCCGGCTGACGCCGCCGCCACTCCGGCCGCGGCCCCGGCCGCCGACGCTGCTGCGGCTCCGGCCGCCGACGCTGCTCCCGCTGAAGAAGGCGGCGCTCACAAGCTGACCATCGCGACCATGTTCATGGACGCCGGTCTGATCGTTAAGGTCGTCATGATCGGCCTGGTCCTGGCCTCGATCTTCTCCTGGACCCTGCTGCTCATCAAACTGTTCGAGTTCGGCGCCCTGAACCGCGCCACCGACCGCTTCCTGGAAACCTTCCGCTCGGCCCGCACCATCGCGGACATGCGCAAGGTCGCCACCTCGGACGAGTTCGAAGGCAACCCGCTGGCCGACATGGCCGCCGCGGCCACCGACGAAATCGAACTGTCGCGTCAGGCCGGCCTCTCGGTCACCGGCGAACACTCCGACTCGGCCCTGCTGCGCGCGCAGCAAGCTGTCTCGGCGGTTCAGTCGGGTCTGGCCAAGCGCCTCTCGGGCGGCCAACAGTTCCTGGCCTCGGTCGGTTCGACCGGTCCGTTCATCGGTCTGTTCGGCACCGTGTACGGCATCATGAACTCGTTCATCGGCATCGCGAACACCAACACGACCAACCTGGCCGTCGTCGCCCCCGGTATCGCCGAGGCGCTGCTGGCCACGGGTATCGGTCTGTTCGCCGCTATCCCGGCGGTTATCTTCTACAACTACTTCAACACCCGCATCGCGGCGTACGGCACCCGTTCGGACGGCTTCAACGCCGAACTGATCAACGCCATCTCGCGTAACCTCGACAAGGGGGCGTAACCCGGATGGCCGCCAAACTTTCAGGCGGCGGCGGTGGCAAGTGGGCCATTGAGCAGAACTCTGACATCAACGTTACGCCTTTCGTTGATATCATGCTGGTTCTGCTCATCATCTTCATGGTGGCGGCTCCGCTCGCCACTGTGTCGGTGGAGGTGAAGCTGCCGACTGCGGTCGCCAAGCCCGCGCCCAATCCGCCCAAGCCGTTCTACGTCTCCATCCAGGACAACGGCCGCGCGTACATCGGTGACGACGAGGTGGAGATCACCTCGGTCGGGGCAGAACTGTCCAAGCTGATCGGCAACAGGCCTCCGTCGGATGAGCGTATCTTCATCCGTGCGGACCAACAGACCCGGTACGGCGATTTCATGCAGGTCATGAATTCGCTCCAGGATCACGGTTTCTATTCCGTGGCTCTGGTCGGTGAAGACCAGTCGTTGCAGTAGGGTGGTGAACTCATGACAGACGTTGAATATCACCGCAGCCGCTACGACCCGCCGCGCAAGAAGGGCTTCCTCGGGGTTCCCCCGGGCGTGCTCATCGTCAGCGTGCTGTTCGTCCTGGCCCTGTTCGGCCTGCTCGCCATCTACCTGATCAACATGCAGTTCACGCTGCGCGAGGTCCGGTACCAAGATGACACCGTGGACGTCGAGCTGATCGAACCGATCCCCGAACCGCCCCCTCCGCCGCCGCCTCCGCCGCCGCCGACCGACACGCCCCCGCCGCCCAAGCTGCAGGTGCGTATCCCGGCGATCGTGCCGAACGTGACGCCGGTCGAGCCGGTCCGCATCGAGCCGGTCAAGAAAGAAGACCGGATCGAGAACACCGCACCGCCGGTCATCACCCCGGATCCCCCGCGCCCGGCCCCCATACCGGCCCCGGCCCGTCCGTCGGTGATCACCAACCCGAGCTGGGCCCGTCAGGTCCCGCCCGAGTTCCCGGAACGCGCTCTGTCCCGCGGGATCGAGTCGGGACGGGTGACCCTTCAGTGCACCGTTCAACCGAACGGCAGCCTGTCGAACTGCTCCGTGGTGTCCGAGGACCCCGCGGGCGCCGGCTTCGGCCAGGCCGCTCTGGCGGCGGCTCGCCGGTCGCGCGTTGCGCCCCGCACCGTCGACGGCGCCGCCGAAGGTGCGACGGTTCGCTGGACGACCCGCTTCGTTCCGCCCGCGGACTGAAGCGACTGAAACCAACTACGGAACGCCCCGGAGGAAACTCCGGGGCGTTTTCGTTTGCGCGAGGCGCCGTCCGTCGAGGCTTGCGCGCGAGCGCCCGGCCGGTGAAGACTCAGTCTCCGGCCCAGCTTTCGCGGAGAATCCCGATGAACCGTCTCGTCCTCGTCGCCCTGATGACCGCCGGCGCGGCGCTGTCTGCCTGCGCCTATAACGACACCCTGGGGCGCAGCCAGTTCCTGATCGTGGATGACGCCGCCCTGACGCAGCAGGCGGACGCCGCCTGGGCGCAGGCGCTGCGCACCCAGAGGGTTTCGAACGACGCCGCCGCCCTGAGCCGCATTCGCACGGTCGGAGGCCGGATCGTCGAGGCCGCCGGCCTGTCGGACCGGCGCTGGGACTATGCGGTCTTCGTCAGCGACGCGCCGAACGCCTTCGTCCTGCCGTCGGGCAAGATCGGCGTGACCACCAGCCTGCTGGCCCTGGTGCGCAATGACGACCAGCTGGCCGCCGTGCTGGGTCACGAGGTCGGCCACGTCGTCGCCCGCCACGCCGCGGAGCGCTATTCGACCAGCGCCGCGACGGGGTTGGTGTTGAGCGGGGTGCAGGGCGCGGCCGGGGACTATGGCCAGGCGGCGGGCGCGATCGGCGGGCTGGGGGCCCAACTGGGCGTGCTGCTGCCCTTCTCGCGCCGGGACGAGCTGGAGGCCGATCGGCTGGGCGTCGACTATATGCAGCGCGCCGGCTATCGCCCGATGGAATCCATCGCCCTGTGGCGGCTGATGCAGGCCCAGCGGCAAGGTTCCACGCCCGAGTTCGCCTCGACCCACCCGTCCGACACGACGCGGATCAACGCTCTGGAGCAGTATATCGCGGGGCGGGGATGGAGCTGAGAGGCCCAGCCCTCACTTCACCCTTGATCACCAAAGGCGACGCGGCTAAAGACGCCGCTCGCGCGGATACGTGCAGCCTTAGCTCAGTTGGTTAGAGCGCCGGTTTGTGGAGCCGGAGGTCCTCAGTTCAAACCTGAGAGGCTGTACCATCGCCCTTCCACGCTTCCCCTGACAGTTTGGCTTTCTGCTGCGCCGCTCGTGCGTGGGAAGTGGCTAGTGATTAGTGGCTAGTGGTTGGCCGCCAGCGTGCGATGGGGCCGTCTGCGCCGCCTTTCCGCCGGCGACCACTGACGTCGCGGCATCGAACCACTAACCACTAGCCACTAATCACTTGCCCGGCGCCGTCCCCAGCCGGTTAAGCTCGCCCCATGAGCAACCCGCCGCCCACCTGGGATCCCCAGCAGTACAGTCGTTTCGAGGCCGAGCGGGATCGCGCGGCGCTGGACCTGTTGCTGCGCCTGCCCGGCGATCTGGAGCCCCGGCGGATCGTCGACCTGGGTTGCGGGACCGGCCAGCACGCGGCCCTGCTGAAACGCCGCCATCCCGAGGCGCACGTCGTCGGACTGGATTCGAGCGCGGCGATGCTGGAGCAGGCGCGGGCGCTGGGCGCGGATGTGGACTGGGTGCAAGCCGATCTGGCGACCTGGACGCCGCCGGCGCCGGTCGATCTGATCTTCGCCAACGCCTCGCTGCAATGGCTGCCCGACCATGAGGGGCTGCTGCGCCGGCTGACCGGCCTGCTGGCGCCCGGCGGCGTGATCGCGGTGCAGATGCCGCTGGCCTGGGACACCCTGCACTACCGCACCATGCGCGCCGTCATGGCGACCGGGCCGTGGTCGGAGCGGCTGTTGGACCGCGAGACGATCCAGGCCCTGCTGAGCCCGGAGGCCTATTACGGCGTGCTGGCCGAGGCCTGTGAGGCGGTGGATGTATGGTCCACCACCTATCTGCACGCTCTCACGGGTGAAAACGCCGTGCTGGAGTGGATGAAGGGCACGGCGCTGAGGCCGCACCTGACGGCGTTGAACCATGACGCCGCTATGCGGGACGCTTATCTTTCCGCCCTGGGCGACGCTCTTTCCGCGGCGTTTCCGCGGCGTCCGGACGGGGTGACGCTTCTGCCCTTCCCGCGTCTGTTCCTTGTAGCCCGGCGATCCGGCGGCGACGCAGGCCGGTGACCGGGCCGTCCAGCTTGTCCAGCTCGGCCTTCATGGCGCGATAACCCGCGTCCACGGCGGGGAGGAAGCCCTTCCAGTCGCGGATGTCGACGCCGTCGGGCGTGGGCTGGACCAGGATGTCGGTGACGGCGCGCGACCGCTCGATCTCGGCGTCGGTCGTCAGGGTGGCCGAGCGCATCATGATCGAGACGATGGGCGGGCCGCGCCGCCAGGCGCCGGTGGCCAGCAGCCGCCAGATCGACGGCGGATGCTCGATCAGGGCCGGATCGACGCCGCGCGCCTGGGACATGTCGATGCCGATGACGGGCCCCGAGGTCATCTGGCGCATGACCTCGGTGGGCAGGTTGCTCAGCACCGCGCCGTCGACCAGCACCTGGCCGTCGATGACGATAGGCGGCAGCAGGCCCGGGATGGCGATGGTGGCGCGCATGGCCCGGCGCATGAGGCCGCGGCGGTGCACCTCGATGCGGCCCGCGGTCAGGTTGGTCGAGACGGCGAAGAAGGGCCGGACCAGGTCGGCCATGTCGATGTCGCCGTAGGCGGCTTCCAGCAGACGCTCGACCTTCTTGGCCCGGGTCATGGCCAGCATGGGGAAGGTGATGTCGGACAGGGGGTCGCTGTCGACGAACGACCGGCTGATGCGCTCCTCCAGCTCCTCCTGCGACCAACCCAGGGCGGGGCCGGCGGCGATGACCGCGCCCATGGAGGCGCCGCCGACGAAGTCCACGGGAACGCCGGCCTCCCTCAGGGCGCGCAGGGCGCCGATGTGGGAATAGGCCCGGGCGCCGCCGCCGGACATGACCACGCCGACCGCCGAGCCGGTGACCACGCGGGCCACGCGGGCGGCGTCGTCCTGATCGCCCTCGACCGCCTGGAACCAGCGGCCCGGCTGGATCGAGTCGATCCAGACCGCGGTGTTGGCCGGGCGGGCCATGCGCGGGTCGCGCAGCAGGATCAGGTCGGTGCGGCGCTGAGCGTCCAGCACCCCGGCATGGGGCAGGGGGCGGTTGGGCGGGGCCAGCAGGCACTGGCCGACGATGAAGAGGCGATCGACCTGGCGGGCGCACAGGGCGGCCCAGGCCGGTTCGTCCATCTCGGCGACGTAGAGGACGAAGTCGTGGGCGTCCTCGACCCGGCTGAACCATTCCGAGGCCGAGGAGAGGGCGGAATGGTCGATGACCTGGCAGGTGAAGCCGTCGGCCTCGATCGCCGCGGCGATGCGCTCGACGAAGGCGCGGATGGGCCGGGGACGAGCCGAGATGAAGCCGAAGACGCTGGGCTCGCCGCCGCCCGACCGGCGGTCGCGGGCGCGCTGGATCATCAGGCGCGACAGCTCGACCATCAGGTCCGGCTCGGTGCGTGCGGCCTCGAAGAAGGCGTCGCGGGGCAGGGCCAGGACTTCGGAATCGCGCAGGGCGACGACGTCGGCGGTGTGCGGGCTGCCGGCCAGCATGGCCATCTCGCCCGCCGGCTCTCCGGGGCGGATGACGCCGACGAACTGGGGCGGCTGGTCGTTGGCCTCACGGCGGAAGACGCCCAGACGGCCGGAGCGCAGCAGGTAGAGGGTGTCGGACGGATCGTCCTCGGCGAACAGGGTCTCGCCCCCGGTCAGGGCGAACCAACTGGCCGGCGTGTTTCGCCCGCTCTCGAAGATGCGGTGCAGGGCGTCTTCCAGGCGGTCGGAGCGGACGGGGGGCATGGCGGCCAGGGTCCAGGGTTCAGGGTCTGGGAGAGGGGGAGGGACTGGGAACGACACGAGCGGCGAGGATGGCTAGATATGGTTACCGAAACCCCTAACCCCTAGTTTTTGGGGGCTCAGACCTTACCAGGCGCCCAAGGCCCGCAGCTCCTGCGCCAGGTCGTCGGGCAGATCGGTCGCATCGGCCACAGTCAGGTCGGCCGGAGCGTCCTTGCCGTCCAGATAGCGCCAACCCTGGAAGGGGCGGCGGGCCAGGGGCGCGGTGCGGATGACACGGGCGTCGATGCGGATTTCGCAACGGCTGGCCGGGCCTTCGCCGATCGTGGAGACATCGAGGATGGGCTGGCGGCACAGGACCGAGCCCTTGATGACCCAGTACAGGGAGCCGCCGTCCTCCAGCTCCGTCGCCCGCTTGGGCGTCATGCGGGTGTGGACGATGCGCCAGTCGCTGAGGGCGGCGTTGCGCTCCAGGGTCTCGACCTCGGAGACGCCGACGCACAGCTTGATCATGTGAAGAGGCATGCGGGTAGGAATAGGGAGTGGGGGGGCGGTGCGGAAGGGTTGGGAGCCGGTATTCTCGGGCCCCTCGATCTTCGGCTCCCTAATTTGGAGTACCCGGCGACAGGCGGCCCGCCGAAGCGTATGATTCCCTGCATGTATGGACTGATCGGCAAGATGACGGCGGCCGCGGGTCAACGCGAGGCGCTGACGGCGATTCTGCTGGACGGGTTGGCGGGCATGCCCGGCTGCCTCAGCTACATCGTCGCCCACGATCCCGCGGACGCGGACGCCATCTGGGTGACCGAGGTCTGGACCGACGAGGCCGCGCACCGGGCCTCCCTGCAGATCCCCGAGGTCAAGGCGGCGATCCGCAAGGGCATGCCGCTGATCGCGACCTTCGGCGACGCCCAGGTGACGACGCCGGTGGGCGGAGTGGGGATGACCGGAGTCTAGGTCAGGCCTCGGCGGCCGCCTTCACGACGGCCAGAACCACGCCCTCGCCGACCTGTTCGCCGACGGCGACTGAGACGCTTTCGACCACGCCGTCGAACGGAGCGACCAGGGCGTGCTCCATCTTCATGGCTTCCAGCACCACGACAGGCGCGCCCTTGGCGACCGTGTCGCCCGCGATGGCCGGGGCGGCGACAATCTTGCCGGGCATGGGCGCGCGAAGCGAGCCGTCGGAGGCGGGGCCGGAGGCGGAACCGGTCAATCGCGGCAGGAATTCGAAAGCGTCGCCATCTTCAAAGACGACGATACGGCCGTCCCCCGTGTTCGCGCCTGAGATCTGCGCGCCGTCGATGAAGACGTAGTCGGGCGTTCCGATCACCTGGAAGGCCTCGTCTCCGAACTCGACATCAAAGGTCGAATGACGCGGAGGGCCTTCGCCATGGACGCCCCACAGGTTCGCCTGAACGCTTTCGCCGTCGCGGTAGAGCACGACCGGGGTCCGGGACTCTCCGTTCATCCGGAAGGCGAACAGGCCGTCAGTCCAGGGCGACAGCTCATTGGTCCGCAAAGCGTCATCGGCGCGCAGGCCGACAATGGCCAGGGCGGCGGCGGTGGTCCGCGAGGACGGGGAGGTGGGGACGAGAGCCGCTTCCTCCGCGGCAATGAACCCCGTGTCGACATCGCCCGCCACGAAGCGCGGATGCTCCAGGCAGCGGACCAGGAAGCCGGCGTTGGTCTTGACCGGCCAGACCTCGACCTGAGCGGCGGCGTCGGCGAGTGCTTCGGCGGCGTCCTCGCGGGTATCCTCGTGCACGATCAGCTTGGCGATCATGGGGTCGTAGAATTGGCTGACCTCGCCGCCCTGCATCACGCCGGTGTCGACGCGGATGTCTTCCGGCATGACGAAGTGATCCAGCCGGCCGATGCTCGGCAGGAAGCCGTGGGCCGGGTCCTCGGCGTAGAGGCGGGCTTCCATGGCCCAGCCGTTCATCGGGATGTCGGCCTGCTTCAGCGGCACGGGTTCCCCGGCGGCGACGCGGAACTGCCATTCGACTAGGTCGACGCCGGTGATGCTTTCGGTGACCGGGTGCTCGACCTGGAGCCGGGTGTTCATCTCCATGAACCAGATGCGGTCGGCCTTGAGGCCGTCGGAGGCGTCGGCGATGAATTCGATGGTGCCGGCGCCCTGGTAGTTCACGGCCTTGGCGGCGCGGACGGCGGCGTCGGTGACGGCCTTGCGGGTAGCCGCGTCCATGCCGGGGGCCGGAGCCTCCTCGATCACCTTCTGGTGGCGACGCTGCAGGGAGCAGTCGCGCTCATGCAGGTGGACGACCTCGCCATGGCTGTCGCCGAAGATCTGCACCTCGATGTGGCGCGGGCGGGTGATGTAGCTTTCGATCAGGACGCGCGGGTCGCCGAAGGAGGACTGGCCCTCGCGACGGGCGGAAGCGAGCCCATCCGCGAAGTCCTCGGCCCGGTCGACCTTCTTCATGCCCTTGCCGCCGCCGCCGGCGACGGCCTTGATCAGGACGGGGAAGCCGATCTTGTTGGCCTCGGCGGTCAGGGTTTCGTCGGACTGGTCCTCGCCCTGGTAGCCGGGCGTGACGGGCACGCCGGCCTCGATCATCAGCTTCTTGGCGGCGTCCTTCAGGCCCATGGCGCGGATCGAGGACGGCTGCGGGCCGATCCAGACGATGCCGGCGGCCATGACGGCCTCGGCGAAGTCGGCGTTCTCGGACAGGAAGCCGTAGCCGGGGTGGATGGCTTCGGCGCCGGTTTCCTTGGCGGCGGCCAGCACCTTTTCGGCGACCAGATAGGACTCCCGCGCGGCGGCGGGGCCGATCAGGACGGCCTCGTCGGCCTCGCGCACGTGCAGGGCGTTCGCGTCGGCTTCGGAATAGACTGCGATCGTGCGAATCCCCATCCGCTTGGCGGTGCGGAAGACGCGGCAGGCGATCTCGCCACGATTGGCGACCAGGACGGATTTGAACATGGGGGTTTCTTAGAGTGGCGAGTGGCGGGTGGCGAGTGGCGAGTGCGCCGGAACGCTTCAAGCCGTGACGCACATCCTCGTCACTCGCCACTCAATACTCGCCACTCCTAGTGCCCCGCCATCTCGTTGAAGCCGAGGTAGAGCCACAGGATGGCCAGGATGGCGAATGTCACCGTGGTCAGATTCCACAGCACGAACATCCGCGCCAGCGTGCCGATGGTGCTGCGCTGGTAGGCGCCCTTCATGTGGATGAAGAGGTGCACCGGGGAGAGCAGCAGCAGCCACCAGGCCCAGGGCGTCAGGATGCCCAGCGCCATGATCACGATCAGCAGCAGCAGTTGGAACGACAGCGAGTGCATCGAGAAGATGACGTGGTCGAAGACATAGAAGCGGCGGTTGAAGACGAACAGAATGGTCAGCATCAGGGCCGAGACCGGCAGGGCCAGGATGGCGACCCGGTGGGCCCAAATCTCGAGGATCAAGGCGAAGCGCGCCGGGTCCTGACGCACCTGCTCCATACGCGAGTTGAACCAGTGATCCAGATCACGGATTTTCTCGGCGTCGGCGGTGTCGGCCATTTTCGGCGCCGCGTCGGCGCCCGCCTTGGTCTGGGCCGAGACGTCCTCGGCCAGATTGCGGCCGAAGGCGGCCCAATCCCCGCGCGCGGCGGCGATCTGAGTGCGCTTCTCGACTTCGCTCAGGTCCGGATCGGCCATGACCTCGGCCTCGTAAGCCTTGGCGGCCTCGCTGCCCGGCGTGATGTTTCGGTGGTTCGCGTCGTCGGCGTCCGCTGTGGCGGCGCCGTGGGTCTGGGTCGAGGCCGCCTCGCCGCCGTGGCCTTCCGCCGCTTCGTGTTTGTCCGCGCCCGCCTTCATGGCGGCGTGGCCGACGAAGAAGGCGACCAGCAGGATGACCAGGAACATGCGGAAGGGCGCGACCTGGGAGGCGCGCTTGCCCTCCAGATACTCGCGGGTCAGCTTGCCGGGGCGGCGCAGCAGGTCGGGCAGGGTCGAGAACAGGCGGCCATCCAGGTGCAGCAGGCTCTCGACCGCCTCGACGGTCAGTTTCCAGATCGACTTGTGGAAGTCCTCGGCCAGCTGGCCGCACTCATGACAGTGCGGTCCGATCAGCGGCGTCTGGCAGTTGGCGCAGGGCGTGCCGGGCGGAATGTCCGCGTGCTCGCGCCTCCACTTCAGCCAGCCGCCGGCCGAGGCGAGACCCGCCGTTTCCAGTTCACCCGACATGATCCCCCCGTCCGATTCTACTCGACTGACGGAGTTCTAGGGTCAGCAAGCCTAGCCGGAAAGGCCCAGAAACATCACGGACATCAGGAAGGCGGTGAAGGCGAGCAGGGTGAGGACGCTCAGGGTCAACGCCCGCAGCACCGACTGGACCCATCCGCTGCCGTAGGCCCCCTTCAGATGCACGGTGGCGTGGACGAAGGCGGCGACCATGATGAGGAAGGTCGCCAGGCCGGTGAGGAAGGTCGGAAGCAGGCTGGCCAGGGCGCTCAACAGGGCCAGGAAGCCGAGGCCGTACAGGGCGACGACTGCGTGGTGATACAGGCTGAACCGCCGCCGCCAGGCGAACATCAGCCACAGGATGGCGACCGAGATCGGCACCGTCACGAACGACAGCTTGTAGCTGAGACTCTCGATCTTGTAGCCGTAGTACTCGGGGTTCTTGCGCAGCTTGGCCAGCAGGTCGAAGAGCCCGGCCACCGGACCGTTCAGCCCCAGCTCGCGCCGAAGGGCCTCGGGATCGGCGGGATCGACGGCGGTGCGGGTGCCGTCGGGATTGTCGACCCAGAAGCCGGTCTCGCGGCCATCCTCCGCGCTCTTGGCCTCCGCGCTCTTGGCCTCTGTGCTGTTGGGGACCGCCGCTGTGTGGGCCGGGCCCGGCTCGGCCTCGGCCAGGCCCCCGAGGTTGAGCATGTGCCGCCCGGTGAAGTTCGGGAACAGAAACAGCAGGAAGACCGCGAACAGGAACAGGTGCAGCGGCGCGACATAGCGCGCCCGGCGCCCGGCCATCCATTCGCGGCTCAGCTTGCCCGGGTTGAAGGCGAGCAGGGGCAGGGTGCGCCACAGGCGGCCGTCGAAATGGGCGATGCCCTCGGCGAACTCCTCGACGAGGTGTTTCAGCTTGTCGTGCAGGTGGGCTTTCTGCCCGCACGCGTGACAGAAGGCGCCGACCATCTCGGTCTCGCAATTGGCGCAGATCGGGCCTTTCGGCTTCGTCTTGCGCACCCGTTTCGGCTTCTCCGCCGCGACCGCCCCCGCCGTCATGATCTCTTACTCAGCCCATTTGGGTTTGCGCTTGTCGAGGAAGGCGCGGACGCCCTCCTGGCCCTCTTCCGAGACGCGGGCGCGCGCGATGCGCTTGGCGGTCTCGTCCATCAGGCCGCCGTCGATCTTGTGGCCGGAGACGTAGTGGACCAGCCGCTTCGCGTCGCCCATGGCGCCGGGCGCGTTGGCGCTGAGGCTGTCGGTCAGCATGGAGATGAACTCGTCCACCGACCCCTCGGGCAGGACCAGGTCGATCAGGCCCGCGTGGGCGGCGTAGTCGGCATCGAAGATGTTGGCGGTCAGGAACAGCTGGCGCGCGCGACGGGCGCCGATGGCCTCGACCACATAGGGGGCGATGGTCGCCGGGATCAGGCCCAGCTTGACCTCGGAGAAGGCGAAGCGGGCGCCCTCGACGGCCACCGCCATGTCGCAGGCGGCCACGATACCGGCCCCGCCGCCCATGGCCGAGCCCTCGACGATGGCGCAGGTCAGGGCCGGAACGTCGTGCAGGGCCTTGAGCATCTTGGCCAGGCCCATGGCGTCGTCCCGGTTGTCGCTTTCGCTCCAGTTCGCGGCGTCGCCCATCCAGCCCAGGTCGGCGCCGGCGCTGAAGGTGCCGCCCGCGCCACGCACGAAGACCACGCGGACATGGTCGGCGCCGTGCAGGGTCTCGAACGCCTCATGCAGGGCGCCGATGACAGCGGCGTCGAAGGCGTTGCGCTTCTCGGGCCGGTTGATGGTGACGAAGACCACGCCGTCGGCGGTCGAGTCGATCTGCACCAGGTCGTCATTGGCGTCCGGCGCCGGATCGGCCACCAGCGGATGGACGATAGCGTTGATCTCGGCGGCCTCGGCGTCGGTGATGTCGAGGGCGTCTTCGGGTTGAGTCTCTTCGGGCTTCTTGTCGGTCATGGGACTTTCAACGCTTCAAACGTGACCCTTCTCCCCTCGGGGAAGAAGGTGGGCGGCGAAGCCGTCCGGATGAGGGGGACTATGGCCGCATCTCTGCCGCCCGAAGGCGGATCGCGTCCAGAAGAATGTTGCGGCCCTTTGGGCCACCTTCTCCCCCGAGGGCAGAAGGCAACGATAACAGGTCAGTTCTCCGCCTTCGCCGGGCAGCGGTGCACGACCCAGTCAGGGCCGTCGCCGTAGGTGAAGGTGAGCGTCTGGCGGTCGTCGGAGAGGATCAGGGTGCGGTATTCCTCCTCCGTCCCCTCGAAGTCCTCATACCGGACGTGGACGTTGACGCCGCCAAGTTCGGCCGGGCGGACGGCGAGGACCGTGTCGCCCGCCTCGAAATAGGTGATGAAACCCGCGTCGATGCTGAGGTTCAGGCCGCTTTCACGGTCCCCGCATTTCGACAGGTCGCTGCTCCAGTCGCCGTGGAAGCGCTCGGGAATGGCGGGCTGTGGCTCCTGGGCCTGGACGGCGGGGGCTGACAGCGACAGCGCGATCAGGGCGGTCAGAGGGATCATCGCGACTCCTTTGATGCGGTAACGCGCCAAACAGGATCCTTCTCCCCCGGGGGAGAAGGAAACCCCATCACATCCGGAACACGCCGAACGTCGTGTCCGGAATCGGGGCGTTGAGCGAGGCGGAGATGGCCAGGCCGAGCACGTCCCGCGTCTGGGCCGGGTCGATGACGCCGTCGTCCCACAGGCGGGCGGTGGCGTAGTAGGGGTTGCCCTCGTCCTCGTATTTCTGTCGGACCGGGGCCTTGAAGGCCTCGGCCTCCTCGGGTGTCCAGGTGTCGGCGTCGCGGTGGACGGTGGCGAGGACCGAAGCGGCCTGCTCGCCGCCCATGACGCTGATCCGGCTATTGGGCCAGGTGAAGAGGAAGCGTGGGCTGTAGGCGCGGCCGCACATGCCGTAGTTGCCGGCGCCGAAGCTGCCGCCGATCAGGACGGTGAATTTGGGCACCTCGGCCGAGGCGACGGCGGTGACCAGCTTGGCGCCGTGCTTGGCGATGCCCTCGGCCTCGTATTTGCCGCCGACCATGAAGCCCGAGATGTTCTGCAGGAACAGCAGCGGGATCTTCCGCTTGCAGGCCAGTTCGATGAAGTGGGCGCCCTTCTGGGCGCTTTCGCTGAACAGGACGCCGTTGTTGGCCAGGATGGCGACCGGATAGCCCCAGATGCGGGCGAAGCCGCAGACCAGGCTGGTGCCGTACAGGGCCTTGAACTCGTCCAGCTCGGAGCCGTCGACGATGCGGGCGATGACCTCGCGGACGTCATAGGGGGCGCGCACGTCGTCGGGGATGATGCCGTACAGCTGTTCCGGATCGAGCGCGGGGGCGCGCGGCTCGCGCACGTCCAGCGCCACGGTCTTCACCGTGTTCAGGTTGGCCACGATCGAGCGGACGATCTCCAGCGCGTGTTCATCGTTTTCGGCGACGTGGTCGACCACGCCCGACTTGCGGCCGTGGGTCTCGGCCCCGCCCAGCTCCTCGGCGGAGATGACCTCGCCCGTGGCGGCCTTCACCAGCGGCGGGCCGGCCAGGAAGATGGTGCCCTGGTTGCGGACGATGACGGTCTCGTCGGACATGGCCGGCACATAGGCGCCGCCGGCGGTGCAGGAGCCCATGACACAGGCGATCTGGGGGATCGACTTCGCGCTCATCCGGGCCTGGTTGAAGAAGATGCGGCCGAAGTGGTCGCGGTCGGGGAAGACCTCGGCCTGGTGCGGCAGGTTGGCACCGCCGGAATCGACCAGATAGACGCAGGGCAGGTTGTTCTGCTCGGCGATTTCCTGCGCCCGCAGGTGCTTTTTCACAGTCATGGGGAAGTAGGCGCCGCCCTTCACCGTCGGGTCGTTGGCGACGATCATGACCTCGCGGCCCGAGACACGGCCGACGCCGCAGATCATGCCCGCGCCGGGGGCCTCATCCTTATACATGCCGCCGGCGGCCAGCTGGCCGACCTCCAGGAAGGGCGAGCCGGGGTCCAGCAGACGCTCGACCCGGTCGCGGGGCAGGAGCTTGCCGCGCGAGACGTGGCGGTCGCGGCTGGCGTCGGAGCCGCCGCGGCCGGCTTTGGCCACCTTCTCGTAAAGCTCGTCGCGCAGGGCGCGGTTGTGGGCGTCGAGCGCCTTGAAGGCGGCGCTGTGAGGATCGATGGCGGACGTCAGCTTGGGCATGCGGGAGGTTTAGGCGGCTTCGCGGGCAGGGGGAAGCGGGGCGTTCTCCCTCCCCCCGAAGTGGGGAGGGATGTCGGCGCGTCAGCGACGACAGGGTGGGGAACTGTGCGGCCGCTCCCCACCCGACCTCGCTGCGCTCGGCCACCCTCCCCATGAGGGGGAGGGAGAAGCCCTCCTTATGCCACCCCTGCCTCAACCCGGGTTGACCTTCACTGTCCCCCGTGGCCTGTCGCGCGTCCCATGACCGTGCTCAGCCCCCAGACCCGCGCCACCCTGAAAGACCTGCTGAACCTCGCCTGGCCGGTGGTGCTGGCGCGTATCGGCATCATGACCATGGGGCTGACCGACGCGATCGTGGTCGGCCACTATGCGTCGCGCGAACTGGCCTATCACTCGCTGGCCTGGGCCCCGTCGTCGGTGGTGCTGACCACGGCGGTCGGCTTGATGATGGGGGTGCAGATCCTGACGGCCCGCCTGCGCGGCGAGGGGCGGCATGCCGAGATCGGCGCGGTCCTGCGGCGCGGCGTCGTCTACGCCATTCAGATCGGCGTCGCCGCCATGCTGGCCCTGGCGGTGTTCGGCCCCTGGGTCATGCAGAACGTCCAGTTCGGCGAAGGCCTCGGCGAGGGCGCCTCCGGACCGCTGGTGGTCTTCGCCCTGTCCATGCCCGCCTATCTGATCTCGATCGCCGGGCAGTTCTTCCTGGAAGGGCTGTCCAAGCCCAAGCCGGGCATGTGGGCCATGTGGGTGGCCAACGGCGTCAACATCGGCCTGAACCTGCTGCTGGTGCCCGACCTGCTGGGGCTGGGCGTCGACGGGGCCGTCGCCTCGGCCTGGGCGACGTTCGGCGCGCGGACGGCGCTGGCCGTGTTCCTGGTGATCTACATCCTGCGCCTGCCCGAGGCGAAGACCTGGAACCTGTGGACCAAGCCGGCGCGCGATCGCGCGGTCGAGCGCGAACAGGTCAAGGTCGGCCTGGGCGCCGGCGCGTCGAACTTCATCGAGGTCGGGGCCTTCGCGGCCATGACCCTGATCGCCGGCATGCTGGGGACCAATGAGACCGCCAGCTGGGCCATCGTGATCAATATGTCGGCGATCGTCTTCATGCTGCCGATGGGGCTGTCGTCGGCGACGGCGGTGCTGGTCGGACGGGCGTACGGCGCGCAGGACCGGGCGGGCGTGATGCGCGCCGGCCTGGCGGGCATCGGCGTGGTCGCGGTGCTGACCCTGATCGTGGCCCTGGTCATCTGGCCGACGGCCACGGTGGTGGTGGGCGCCTATACGGCCGATCCGGCCCTGATCGCGATCGCCGGACCGGCGCTGGTGCTGGCCACCCTGTTCTTCGTGGCGGACGGCATCCAGGTGGTGGCGGCCCAGGCCAACCGCGCCGCGGGCGACGTCTGGTGGCCGACGATCATGCACTTCCTGTCCTACGGCGCGATCATGATGCCGCTGGGCTGGGTGCTGGCGCACAGGATCGGGGTGGACGGACTGGTGTGGGCGGTGATCATCGCCAGCCTGGTCTCGGGCGCCTTGCTGACGGGTCGGTTCCTCAGGGTCGCGCGACGGCTGCCGCACGTTCTGTGAAGCGCAGCGTATTGCCGTCCGGGTCGTCGACGTAGAATTCGCGCGTGCCCCAGGTCTGATCCAGCGGACCCTGGTGGACCGGCGAGTCCGGCTTGCCGGACGGGTCCAGGCCGCGGGCCCGAAAGGCCTCGAACAGGGCGTCGATCCCGGCGACCTCGACCACGATGGCCTGGCCGAAGACGCCGTCGCCCCGGTGGCTGGACAGGTTCAGCACCTCGCCGTCCCGGGTCAGCCAGGCGAACCCCGGATCCGTCAGTTCGGACCACTCGCGGCGCACTTCGAAATCCAGCACGCCGGTGTAGAAGCCGACCGAGCGGAGGATGTCGCTGCATTTGACGGTGGGGATGATGGCCATGCCCGGAATTTACACCGGCGGCCTCTAATCACATAGCTGAGGTGACGTCCGCGGCCCGGCCCTCTATATCCGTCGCCTCCCCAGACTCCCGGAACACCATGGCCCGCATCCTCATCACCTCGGCGCTGCCCTACATCAACGGCATCAAGCATCTGGGGAATCTGGCGGGGTCGATGCTGCCGGCGGATGTCTATGCGCGGTTCAAGCGCGCCCAGGGCCATGAGGTCCTCTACATCTGCGCCACCGACGAACACGGCACCCCGGCCGAGCTGGCCGCCGCCGCCGCCGGGCAGGACGTGCGCGCCTATTGCGACGAGCAGCATGAGATCCAGAAGGCCGCCGGCGAGTCGTTCGGCCTGAGCTACGACTGGTTCGGCCGGTCCTCCAATGACCCCAACCGCCGCCTGACCCAGCATTTCGCCAAGGTGCTGGAGGAGCGGGGCCTGATCGAGGAGCGGGTCGACCGGATGATCTATTCCGTCGACGACGCCCGCTTCCTTCCGGACCGCTATGTCGAAGGCACCTGTCCGCACTGCGCCTATGAAAAGGCGCGCGGGGACCAGTGCGACAACTGCGGGCGACTGCTGGACCCGACAGACCTGATCGATCCCTATTCGGCGGTCTCGGGCTCGCGGAACCTGGAGGTGCGCGACACCCGCCACCTCTATCTGCTGCAGACGAAGCTAGAGCAGCCGATCCGCGACTGGATCGGGACCAAGACCGACTGGCAGACCCTGGCCAGGTCCATCGCCTACAAACACCTCGACGAAGGCTTGATCGACCGGGGCATCACCCGCGACCTGAAGTGGGGCGTGCCGGTGGTCGGACCCGACGGCGGGCCGCGCCCGGGCATGGAGGGCAAGGTCTTCTACGTCTGGTTCGACGCCCCGATCGAATACATCGGCGCCACGGAAGAGTGGGCCGACGCCAACGGCGGGACCTGGCGCGACTGGTGGCGGACCGACGAAGGCGCGGACGACGTCCGCTACGTCCAGTTCATGGGCAAGGACAACGTCGCCTTCCACACCGTCAGCTTCCCGGCCACCATCCTGGGCTCGGGCGAACCGTGGAAGACGGTCGACACCCTGAAGGCCTTCAACTGGCTGAACTGGTATGGCGGCAAGTTCTCGACCAGCCAGAAGCGCGGCGTCTTCATGGACCAGGCGCTGGAACTCCTGCCCGCCGACTACTGGCGCTGGCACCTGACGGCCTACGGCCCGGAGCATTCGGACGCGGCCTTCACCTGGGAGCAGTTCCAGTCGACGACGAACAAGGACCTGGCCGACGTGCTGGGCAATTTCGTCAACCGGATCGTCAAGTTCACCGAGAGCAAGTTCGAGGGCGTCACGCCCGAGGGCGGCGCCCTGACCGAGGTCGAGCAGTCCTTCTTGGCCCAGCTGAAGGGCGGCATCGCCGAGGCGACGGCCAATCTGGAAGACATGGAGTTCCGCAAGGCGGCGCAATCGATCCGCGCCCTGTGGGTGCTGGGCAATGAGTATCTGCAGGTCGCGGCGCCCTGGACGGCCTTCAAGACCGATCCGGAACGCGCCGCCACCGCCACCCGCTTCGCCCTGAACCTGGTCGCCCTGTTCGCCCGCCTGGCCGCGCCGGTCATCCCGGCGTCGGCGGAGAAGATCGCCGCCAGCGTCGGCTCGACCGACCTGTCGTGGCCGTCGGCGAACGAGGACCTGCTGGCCGCCGTGCCGGTCGGTCGCCCGGTCGCCGCCGCCAGCGTCCTGTTCGCCAAGATCGAGGACGAGCAGGTCGCCGAATGGAGCGCGCGCTTCGGCGGCGCGGAGGGCTGATAACGCCCGGCGTCGCTTCGATGCATTGACCTTCGAGCGGCTCACCGGCGATCGTGCGGGACGTCTGAGGAAGTGTTCGAATGCCCTTGCTTGCCATTCTTCTGTCCGTGGGCGTTCTCGCCGCGCAGGACGCCTGCGCCGATGTCGGCGGTCAGCTTGAGATGACGGGCTGCTACGCGGACGCGCGCGACCGGGCGAAGGCTGAACAGGGCGTGATCCTGTCGCGGATCAACCGGGCGCTGGATGCTCTTTCGGCGGATGACGGCGTTGAACCACGAGAGGCGAAACTGGCGTTGAGCGAGGCTCAGTCTCACTGGAACGCTTTCGCCATAGCGGACTGCGGGGCCGGCGAGGCCCTGTTCGGCGACGGCGGAGCCTTCGCCCTGGACGCTCTGGATTGCGAGATTACCCACCTTGAAGACCGCAATCGCCAGCTTCGCGATTTCGAGAACAGATATCTCGGCCGCTGATTTTCCTGACCGGCCCGTTGAACGTCCCTCGTGATCACGATGATCGCTCTGGCCCTTCGAGCCCGACCGAACACGCCGTCGGCGCCGATCCGGCGCTGGGGGCGCGTACGGCCCTGACGCAGGATGGGTAAGGCGAAGCCTTCAGTCCTCGATCATATGCGGCACGAAGCGGGCCGTATTGCCGGTGATCAGCCCGGCCTCGCGCACGCCCATGCCGACGGCTGAACCGTCGACGATCCAGCTGCCGATGACCGGGTGCTGGCCGACGAACTCAGGCAGGTCGTAGAGGCGCTGCCAGACGAAGCCTTCCTCGCCATAGTCGCCGCCCGTGGCCTCGACCACCTTGCCGTCCCTGACGATGGAGATGTTGGCGCCCTCGCGGGCCAGGATCGGCTTGCGGGCATGGTCGCCGGGCAGGGGCTCGAACGACGCCTCCAGCAGGTTCGGGTGGTTGGGGAACAACTCCCACAGGATCGGCAGCAGGGCTTTGTTCGACCAGATCATCTTCCAGATCGGCTCGATCCAGACCGTCGGCGAATGGACGATGCGCGAGCCGTAGTCCTCGTTGATCAGCCATTCCCACGGATAGAGGTGGAACAGGGAGCGGATCGGCGCGCCTGTGGCGTCGGCGAAGCGCAGGCCGGTCCATTCGATCTGGTCGATCGGCAGGGCGATGCTCTGGACCCCGCCCTCGCGCGCGACGTCGCGCATATAGGCGACAGTGACGGCGTCCTCGGCCGCGCCTTCCTCGGCCCAGGTGAAGTGGACCGGTTGGGGAAGGGCGGGGGCGATCTCGGCCCAGCGGGCGATCAGGGCGTCATGGATGCCGTTGAACTGGTCCCGGCCCGGAAAGACCGCCTCCAGCCAGTCCCACTGGATGACCGAGGCCTCCAGCAGGGAGGTGGGGGTGTCGCAGTTGAACTCGAACATCTTGGGCGGCGAGACACCGTCATAGCCGAGGTCGAACCGGCCGTAGTTCAGCGCTGGCGGTTCCTCGTCCCAGGCCTTGCGGATCAGGGGGACGGCGAAGTCGGGGATGCCGAAGCGGTGGAACAGGTTCTGGTCGATGATGTGCTGACCGGCGGCCAGGCACAGGGCGTACAGCTCTTCGGTGGCCTGCTCGATCTGGCGGATCTCGCGGCGGCTGAAGCGGTAGCAGGCGGCCTCGTTCCAGTAGGGCAGGTCCCCGGCGGTGTGCCAGACGAGGCCCAGGGCCTCGACCCGCTCGCGCCAGTCCGGGCGGGGCGCCAGCGGCAGCCGGTCCATCAGCCGCCCGAGGAGCCGCGCGCCGAGGCGCCGAAGCCGCCGCGCGGGGCGGTGTGGCTGCCGCCCGAAACCTTCTCGCCGTAGTTGGAGCGGGCCGTGGCGCGGTTGCCGTAATACCAGAAGGCCCCGCCGCCCCCGCCGCCGGTGCGGCGGCAGTTCTGGTCGGGGATGCGCGCGCCCGAGGCGTCGGTGCAGACGCGGTTTGTGGCCTGCTGTCGCTGTGGCCCGCAGGCGCTGATCGACAGGGCCGCCGCCACCGAGGTGGCGAACGACAGCTGGCGCACGACGGTGTTCAGCGGTGTCGTCATGGTCAGTGGGCCGGTTGCGCCGGAACGTCGAGCGGCGGCGGCAGGTCGGCGGGCGTCGCCCCCGGCTGGGTCATGCAGGTCCGCAGCGCGGCTCCGGACTCCGCCTTGCAGTATTTGGCCACCTCCTTCGGCGTGATCTGCAGGAAGGCGGGGATGGCGGCATTGTGCTGGGCCAGGTTCAGGGTGCGGACCACGGTGGCGCGGTAGCCGTCCCAGATCATGTGCAGGGCGACGTACAGGACGATGACCAGACCCAGGTAGCCGATCCAGCGGAAGCGGTGCAGCAGCTTGGCGATATAGGTCGCCGCCACGCCCATCAGGCCGATCGACAGGACCAGGCCGAAGACCATGATCCACGGGTGCTCGTGGGCCGCGCCGGCCACGGCCAGCACATTGTCCAGCGACATGGTGATGTCGGCGATCATGATCTGGACCAGGGCGGCGCCGAAGGTCTTGCGCTTCAGGCCCAGTTCCTCGGGCGACGGGCCCTTGCCGTGCTCGATGCTCAGCGCCAGCTCGAGTTCCTTCTCGGCCTCGGCCTGGTCGTGGGTCGCCTGCTCGCGCAGCTCGCGCCACATCTTCCAGCACACCCACAGCAGCAGCAGGCCGCCCGCCAGCAACAGGCCGATCAGCCCCATCAGCCAGCCGGTGATCAGGGCGAAGCCGATGCGCATGACCACGGCGGCGATCAGGCCGATCATGATCGCCTTCTTGCGCTGCTCCTGCGGCAGGGCGGCGGCGGCCAGGCCGACGGCGACGGCGTTGTCGCCCGCCAGCACCAGATCCATCATGACCACCTGGCCCAGGGCGGTCGCCTGCGAGGCCAGTTCGGGAGAGCTGAAGAATTCCATTTCCGCTCTCTAGCGTCGGTGCGGCATCCTGTCAGCCGCCCTGTTTGCGTACCGCTTCATAAAGCGCGATGGCGGCCGCGTTGGAGACGTTCAGGCTCTCGAATCCGCCCGGCATGGGGATCTTGGCCATGGCCTCGCAGTGTTCAGCCACCAGCCGACGGACGCCGTCGCCCTCAGAGCCCATGACCAGCACCGTCGGCTGGGCGTCCAGGGCCTGTTCCAGCGTCAGCTCGGCCGCGCCGTCCAGCCCGACGGCGCGCCAGCCCATGTCGGCCAGCCGCTCCAGCGCGCGCGACAGGTTGGTCACCCGGGCGCAGGGCAGGCGTTCGGTGGCTCCGGCGGAGGCTTTCGCGAGCGCGCCGGCCAGGGCGGGGGAGTGACGGTCCTGAACCACGATCCCCCTGGCCCCGAAGGCCAGGGCCGAGCGGAAGATGGCGCCGACGTTCTGCGGGTCGGTCAGCTGGTCCAGCATGACGATGACGCCGGACGCGTTCTCGGCGATGTCCTCCAGCGCCACGCCTTCCAGCGGCGTGACCTTGAAGGCCAGGCCCTGGTGCACGGCGCCGGCGGGCAGCATCCGGTCCAGCGCCTGCGGCTCGATCACCTCGACCTTGTGGCCGTGCGGGGCCAGGCGGTCGCGCTCGATCTCGGCGGCGCGGTCCGGCGTGGCCAGCAGCCGGCCCATGCCCTTGCGGGCCGGATTGGCCAGGGCGGCCAGCACGGGATGACGGCCCCAGACGAAATTATCGGCGTCCGCCTTGGCGCGCGAACCGCGCGGCGCGGAATCACTGAAGGTCTTGGCGGGCGGATTGGGGTTCCAACCGCCGCGATCGGGTCCGCCCTTGCCGGCGGCCTTCGGAGCGTCGAAACGCCCGCCGGGCTTACTTCCGGGGGCCGATTTTTTGCCCGATTTCCGGTCGTTGCGTTCTGGATTTCTCGACACTATAAGACGCCCTCCGATTTGGAGCCCTGAGGGCTTTCGGGTCTGGCGCACCTCCTAAAGCAGGCGTCGCGGGATCACGAGGGCCTTTGTTGCGCCGGGGACCGAAAGGTCGCTGACGCGATGGTCCGGACGGTTTTGAAAAGCGCGTTTGGGGGAATGTCCCGAGCGGCAAAGGGGGGGGACTGTAAATCCCCTGCGTAAGCTTCGCAGGTTCGAGTCCTGCTTCCCCCACCACGCGCTTTCAAAACGACGGGCCGGACCCCATATCGGGTCGGCGGTCGAGGGCTTGAGGGCCTAAGGCCGTCTCCGTGCGGGTATAGTACAATGGTAGTACAGCAGCCTTCCAAGCTGAATATGTCGGTTCGATTCCGTCTACCCGCTCCAAGGTTTTTGATCAGCATCGCGCCCCTCCGCTGACGGACCCGGGCCACAGGAGTTTTGGCCATGGCCAAGGAAAAGTTCGAACGCACCAAGCCGCACTGCAACATCGGCACGATTGGTCACGTTGACCACGGCAAGACGACGCTGACGGCGGCGATCACGATGACGCTGGCCAAGGCCGGCGGCGCCAAGGCGATGAACTACGCCGACATCGACGCGGCGCCGGAAGAAAAAGCGCGCGGCATCACGATCAACACGGCGCACGTGGAATACGAGACGGCCAACCGTCACTACGCCCACGTCGACTGCCCGGGCCACGCCGACTACGTGAAGAACATGATCACCGGCGCCGCGCAGATGGACGGCGCGATCCTGGTGGTTTCGGCCGCTGACGGCCCGATGCCGCAGACCCGCGAGCACATCCTGCTGGCCCGTCAGGTCGGCGTGCCGGCCCTGGTCGTGTTCATGAACAAGGTCGACCTGGTCGACGACAAGGAACTGCTCGAGCTGGTCGAGATGGAAGTGCGCGAGCTGCTCTCGTCGTACCAGTTCCCGGGCGACGACATTCCGATCACCATGGGCTCGGCCAAGGCCGCGACCGACGGCGTGAACCCGGAAATCGGCGAGAACCAGGTCCTGGCGCTGATGGAAACGGTCGACAGCTACATCCCGCAGCCGGAGCGTCCGGTCGACCTGCCGTTCCTGATGCCGGTCGAAGACGTGTTCTCGATCTCGGGCCGCGGCACCGTGGTCACGGGCCGCGTCGAGAAGGGCATCGTCAAGGTCGGTGAGGAAGTCGAGATCGTCGGCATCCGTCCGGTCCAGAAGACGACCTGCACGGGCGTGGAAATGTTCCGCAAGCTGCTGGATCAAGGTCAAGCGGGCGACAACGTCGGCGTGCTGCTGCGCGGCACCAAGCGTGAAGACGTCGAGCGCGGCCAGGTGCTGTGCAAGCCGGGTTCGATCACCCCGCACACCAAGTTCCTGGCCGAGGCCTACATCCTGACCAAGGAAGAGGGCGGCCGTCACACGCCGTTCTTCACCAACTACCGTCCGCAGTTCTACTTCCGTACGACCGACGTGACCGGCATCGTGCACCTGAAGGAAGGCGTGGAAATGATCATGCCGGGCGACAACGCCGAGCTGAACGTCGAGCTGATCACCCCGATCGCCATGGACCAGGGCCTGCGCTTCGCCATCCGTGAAGGCGGCCGCACCGTCGGCGCCGGCGTCGTCGCCAAGATCATCGAGTAATCTTTGCTCGATGCGCTAACGCTCGCGACGCGGTCGCTTGCTTCTTGAGCGCGTAACGCCTCAAGCCGCGAGCCTCCGCGAGGCGAGCATAGGCAAACAAAATGAGACGGCCCCCGGAGCGATCCGGGGGCCGTTTTGCTGTCCGACACCGGCGGAGGAGCGAGGTCAGACGAAACGAACCGTCACCCCCGGCTTCACCGCCGCCGCCAGCTGCCAGGCGTCCCAGTTGGTCAGGCGGACGCAGCCGTGCGAGGCCGTCTTGCCGATCTTCTCCGGATCCGGCGTGCCGTGGATGCCGTAGCTGGGCTTGTTCAGGTCGATCCAGACCACGCCGACCGGATTGTTGGGCCCGGCGGGAACGACGATCTTGCGGTCGCCGGGTCCGTAGCTGAGCTTGGCCGGATCGTAGGTGTAGTCGGGATTGCGGGCCACGCCGTTGACCCGGACCGTGCCGCTGGGGGTCGGGTTGTCGCCACTGCCGATGGTGGCGGGATAGAAGGCCAGCAGGCGGCCGTCGGCGGCGAAGGCCCGCACCGATCCTTCGGCCTTGTCGACCACGATGTGGTCCACCTCGGCCGGCAGGGGCGCCGCGCCGATGGCGGGCACGACGATGCGCTGGCCCGCGCGGCGGAAGTCGATCCCGGGATTCAGGCCCTGCAGCAGGGCCGGGGCGATGTGGAAATGTTCGGCAAGCCGCTCCAGCGGGCTGGAATAGCGGACGCCCCTGGCCGCCTGCTCGGCCAGTTCGCCGGGCGGTGGGCTGAAGGGGCCGGCCACGTCGGCGGCGCTGAGGGTGTGGGTGGTCATGGCCGGGGCGCCGTCGGCTTGGGTCAGCCTGGCCATCAGCTCGGCGTCGATGGCGTCGCCCTGCATCCCGGCCGCCTTGCGGTAGCCCGCCACCGCCTGACGCAGGTTGGAGCCCGCCAGGCCGTCAATGACGCCGGGAGAGAAGGTCGAGCGGTCCAGCAGGATCTGCAGCCGCACCAGGGCCGGATCGGGAGGAACCGCGGCGCCGGGCGTTGGAGCTTGGGCGGGTGGGGCGGCGACCACGGGCGTCGTGATCCGGGCCTCGTCGATCTGGCTCGCGGTCAGGATGGGCGCGCCCGCCTGGGTCGCCGCGGGGGCGTCGGCGGGACGGTCAGGCTGGCCACAGGCGGCGAGGGCGAGCAGGCTGGTCGAGACGAGGATCAGGCGAAAGGACATGCGATTCCGATGCGTTGCAGGTCCGAAGCCAACCCGCCCCGGCAGGGCTTGTTCCCGAACGCCGGTCGCCGGATCAGAGCAGCCGGGGCGCCAGGCCTTCCGCGGTCACCTCGGCCCAGCAGGCGTAGCCGGCGTCGTTGAGATGCAGGTCATCCGGACCGACCCCGCCGTGCTCCAGTCCGGACCAGCCGGCCATGGCGTCGAAGCGGCGCAGCACGGCGTAGCCGCCCTTGCGGCCCTCCTCGGCGATGCGGCGGGCCATGGCGCCGAGCGCGGGATTACGGCCGCGGAACGACATGTTGGCGGTGTTCTCGGGCAGGCGCTGCGGGTCGATCAGCAGCACGTCGACGTCGGCGGCCCGCAGCACCGCCTCGCCGCGGTGGAAGTCGGCGAACACGTCATCGACCATCCGGTTGCGCAGCACGTCATTGGTGCCCAGCTGCCAGATGACCAGGTCGACGCGGCCGGCGGCCAGTTCGCGCTCCAGCCGGTTGGCGGTCTCCCGGGCCGTCTCGCCGCCGATACCCCGGTTGATCACCGTCACGTCCACCCCGGGCATGCGCCGCTCCAGTCCGCGTTCCAGCAATGGGGCGAAGCCCAGCTCACGGCGGCTGGCGCCGATGCCCTCGATCGAGGACGAGCCGACCGCGAGGATGGTCAGGCGGCCCCTGCGGACGGCGGCGCGGCTGCGCGTCAGGCCGCCGTTGTCGGCGACGAAGCCGGTCTCCAGCGGGCAGACCGCTATGGCCGGGGCGGGAACGGGCGCGGGCGTCTGTTGGGCCAGGGCGACCGAGGGGACAGCGAAGGCGAAGGCGAAGAGGACGGCTGTCTTCAAGGATTGGGCTTTCCGGTGGCGGGGTCTGTGGCGGTTTCACCCGAGTTGGACGAGTCTCCCGCGCCCGCCGGTTCGGTGGCGGGACGCGGTGGGCGGCCGTCGCGGTCGGGACGCTGGTTCTCGTTCTCGGTCTCGCGGCTGGGCGGGCGGTTGGGATCGGCCATGAGGCTCTCCTGAGGATGGGACAAGGTCAACGTCATCGGCGCGCGGGGGCTCCCGCGGGCAGGATTCATTAACGATGAACGCTCACCGGGCTGAAACGGGCGCCGTGGCATGAAGTCTGCTGCGAACGGCCCGTGATGACGGTCCGGGGGGCGGAAGGACGGCGATGACCGGGTTCAAGGTCGACATCCTCAAGGCGAGTGAGCTGGGCGACGCCGAGTGGGCGGCGTGGCGCGCTTTCCTGATCGCCAACCCGGCGCTGAACAGTCCCTATTTCCGGCCCAGCTTCACCCGCGTCGCCGGACAGGTCAGCCCGGACGCGGCGGTCGCGGTCTTCTCGCGGGACGGCGAGATCGCCGGCTTCTTCCCGCACCAGCGCCGGGGATCGGCGATCCAGCCGCTGGCCGCGCCGATGAACGACTATCACGGCGTCATCGCCCGCCCGGGCGAGGGACCGACGCTGGAACAGGTTTCGGTCCTGATGGGCGGCGCGCGTCTGAACGTCACCGCCTGGGTGGGCGACACTCCGCTGGGCGAGGACCGGCGGACGGTGCAGGTCGAGCTGGGCGACGAAGGCTATGACGGCTGGTACGCCGAGCGGCGCGCGACCTTCGGCAAATTCTTCAAGGACAAGGAACGCGCCCGGCGCAGCATGGAGGCCGAACTGGGTCCGCTGCGTGTCGAGCGCGGCCTGCATGACCCGGCGCTGCTGGACTGGTTGATCGATCTGAAGCGGGATCAGTACAAACGCACCAACCGGCACGACATCTTCGCCTGCGGCTGGACCGCCGATCTGCTGCATGCCCTGCTGCAGACCGAGGGCGAGAACGGCTTCGGCGCCTCGATGGCGGGGCTGTGGGCCGGGGACCGGCTGACGGCGATCGAGTTCTCGCTGCACGCGGGCGACCAGTATCACTTCTGGTTCCCGGGCTATGAGCCGTCGCTGGCGCGCTGCTCGCCCGGCATCCTGCTGAGCATGGACACCATGCGGCTGGCCGCCGAACTGGGCTACCGCACCTTCGACTTTGGGTTCGAGGGCGAGCACTACAAGAAATACTTCTGCAACGGGGTCCATGTCGTCCGCGAGGCGATGGTCCTGAAGCCCGGCCTGGGCGCGACGGTCAGCCAGGCGGCGGTCAAGGCGCTGGATCTGGCGGGCGAGGGGCGCGGCGAGAAGCTGCGCGCCAGCGTGCGCCGCCGCTGGGCCGCGATCGAGGCCTGCGAGACCACTCCAGCCAACCGCTTCCGCGGCGCGATGCAGGCGGCGGGCGCCGCCCTGGCCAAGGCCCGCAACGCTTCCGGCGCTTCAGCGTGAGACAGAGCATGATCGAAACCCGCACCCGCTATTCCGGCCCGATCCATCAGGCCCAGGTCCATCCGCACACGCTGGTGGAGCAGGGCTTCGCCACCGACGAGTCGCTGGCGGCCATCCTGGACCGCTATCCGGCCGAGTTGTTCGACATCAACCTGTACGACTACGACGACGACGGGCAGGTCTCGCTGCGCACCGGCGCGCGGGGGCGTCTGGACGGGGCCGAGCTGCTGGCCGCGATCCAGCAGGGGCGTCTGTGGGTCAATATGCGCGAGGTCGAGACCGGCTGGCCGGAACTGTGGGCCGCCGCCCTCGCCGAGTTCGGCAAGGTGCAGGGCGCCTATCCGGGGATGCGGGCGGTCAAGAACGCCGGCCAGCTGATCCTGTCCTCGCCCAAGGCGCGGGTGCCCTACCATTTCGATCCGGCGGGCGTGGTCCTGTTCCACATGCGCGGTCGCAAGCGGGTCTATGTCTATCCGGGCGACGAGCAGCACCTGCCGGAAGAGAACATGGAGCAGGTGGTCGCCCGCCAGACGACCGAGGAGCTGCCCTACACCCTGGCGTTCGAACAGGACGCGCAGGTGATGGACCTGGAGCCGGGACAGGCCCTGACCTGGCCGATCTATGCGCCGCACCGGGTGGAGAACCTGGACCGGTTCTGCGTCTCCCTGTCGATGGACTTCCAGACCTGGCCGTCGCGGTTCCGCAACGGGGCGCTCTACACCAATGCGGTGCTGCGCAGCCGGGGCGCGCGGCCGCGCATGACCGACCGGATGGCGACGCCGGAGCTGGCGGCGCGCTGGGCCGCGTCGCTGGCGCTGAAACGGACGGGCGCCCTAAAGAGCCGGCTGGAGCATTTCGAGCGCGATTTCGAGCCGGAGGTGGGCGTCGCCGACGGCGCGGGGGCCCTGCGCGTCTGAATTTCCTGACAGGGAAGGCTTCCGACGCCAGACGGGGCGGGCTTTCCGGCGGACATTCTTACAACGGGGTCATGACCTCGTTTTAAAGTGACTTCGGCCCTCGGCGGACGCACCCTTTCCTCACATTCAGGACAGGGAGGTCCACCATGAAACTCGCAATCGCCACCGCCGTATCGGCCGTCGCCCTCGCCGCCGTGGCCGGGCCCGCCTTCGCCAAGGAGCCGAACGTCGAGATCCGCTACGCCGTGGCCCGGGTGGCCGTGGTCGTCGAGGATCGCTCCGACGTGGCCGTCGAGGTCGAGCAAGGCTCGTCCCGTCTGCCGCGCGTCGAAGTGACCCGCAACGGCGACGAAATCCGCGTCAACGGCGGCCTGCGCCGCCGCGGCGGTCTGTTCAACGGCGGCAGTGACGGCATCAACAACTGCAATAACGGTCCCGACGGCGGCCGCGCCGGCGAAGGCGCCTGGGCCGAGGTCCGCGGCATCGGCCGCGTGAACGTCTCCGACGCCCCGCTGATCGTGATCCGCACGCCCCGCGACGTCAGCGTCAACGCCAGCGGCGCCATCTACGGCTCGGTCGGCCGGGGCGCCCGCTCGCTGGATCTGGGTCACGGCGGCTGCGGTCGCTGGGATGTGGCCAATGTCGACGGCGCCGTGTCGCTGAGCATCGGCGGCTCGGGCGATATCCGCGCCGGGACCTCGTCGTTGCTGGAAGTGGCGATCGGCGGCTCAGGCTCGGTCACGGCCGGAGCGACCCGCGATCTGAATGTCTCGATCGGCGGTTCGGGCGATGTGACGGTCTCGCGCCTCGACGGCCCCCTGGAGGTCGCCATCGGCGGCTCCGGCGACGTGGATATCCGCAACGGAACCTCTCCGAACGTCGACATCAGCATCGCCGGCTCGGGTGATGTGAACTTCGGCGGCGTCGCCGGGGACGTTGATGTCTCGATCGTCGGCGGCGGCGATGTCACCATCGCCCGCGCCACCGGCTCGGTCAGCCGCTCGATCATGGGCGGAGGAGATGTGCGAATCGGCAACTGACCCCCTGCAGTCGCCGTAACGGGAAAGGCCCGGGGATGTGGAACCCCCCGGGCCTTTTTCATGCGCGCCGTTCAGGCCGGAGAGGCCCCAGACAGCAAAAGGCCCCGGCGGATCGCTCCGCCGGGGCCTTCGCTTACGCGATGTCGACTAGGGAGCCTTAGAGGGCGCCCAGCAGGCCGGCGATGCCGGCGCCCGGCAGGGCGGCGCCAGCGCGGTCGCGCGCCTGGAGACCGCCGCCGAAGCTGTAGCGCAGGCCGAGGGTCCAGGTGTCGATGGTGACGTCTTCGATGTCACCGCGGTTGAAGCCGGCCGCGACCGAGAACGGGGTGTTCGCGATCTCGTACTCGGCGCCCACGCCGTAGGTCCACAGGTCGGCGTCGGTGCCGACGATGTCCACCTTCGAATAGCCCACGCCCGCGTTCAGGCGCAGGTTCGGCATGACGTAGTAGGCGGCGTCGCCGGCCACGGTCCAGGCGTCGACGTCGATGTCGTCGGCGGTGGTGTAGGCGACCGAGCCGGTCAGGGTGGCGTTGGCCAGGTACTTCTGGACTTCACCGCCGAAGGTCCAGGCGGTTTCGTCACCGGCGTCGGCGGCGCCGACGAAGCCGCCGAAGCGCAGGTCCGAACCGGCCAGGCGGGTCAGGTGAGCCGTGCCGGCGACGCCGGTGTCGTTGGCTTCGTCGTTATGGGCGACCGAACCGGCGAAGGTGGCGGTCCAGCCGGCGAAGGCGTCAACGGCGACGACGCCGTCAATGGCGTAGCTGTCGGTGTCGGCGTCGGCCGAACCGAAGTCGACCGTGCTGTTCGAGTAGGAGACGCCGACCGAACCGACCGGGCCCGACTGGGCGAAGGCCGGAGCGGCGACCAGGGCGGCGGCGACGGCCGAAGCCAGCAGGAGAGACTTTTTCATTTTTTGATTTCCTTATGGGGCGGCGCCGGGGGGAGGGCGCCACGGCGGCGTTGCTACCAGTCGCCCGCGTGGCGGAGCTATTACAAAAGGGTCACAAAAACAGCACTTTGGGTCCTGTGGCGGATCGGCAACGCATTGTGGCGCCGATGTGTCTGGACTGGGGCTGAAGGTCGCCGAAGGGCCGCGAAGTCGCCGGACTCGGGCGGCCGCGAATTGAAAAAGGCCCCGGCGGATCGCTCCGCCGGGGCCCCGGTCTTTTCAGGTCTTCAGTGGGCTTACAGGCCCAGGGCGAAGATGCCGGCGGCGCCGCCGACCGAACGGGTCAGGTTGGCGCCGGCGCGTTCGCGCTGCTGCAGGTCGCCGCCGAAGTTGAAGCGCAGGCCCAGCGACAGGGTGTCGACGTCCAGGTCCACGTCATCCAGGGTGGTGCGGTCCCACGAAGCGAAGACGCTCATCGGGCTGCCGTTGAGCTGGTACTCGGCTGCGGCGCCGTAGCTGTAGGCGTCCAGGTCCGTGCCCGAGACGTCGATCTTGCTGTAGGCGACGTTGGCGTTCAGGCGCAGGTTCGACAGGACATAGTAGCCGCCGTCGACGCCCACCGACCACAGGTCGGCGTCCAGGTCGTTGATCGTGCCGTAGCTGACGGCGCCGGTGAGGGTCGCCTTGTCGAAATACTTCTGCACTTCGGCGCCGGCGCTCAGCAGGCTTGCGCCCCGGGTGGCGTCGGAGGCGGCGACGAAGCCGCCGGCGCGCAGGCCGTTGAACTCACGCGTGAGGTGCAGTTGGCCCGAGAAGGTCTTCTCGTCGTCGAAGGCGCCGTCCTGCCACGCCATCTTGGCGCCGAGGGTGACGGTCCAGTCGCCCAGGACCGGTCCGGCGGCGACGCCGTCGATGGCGTAGCTGTCGGCTTCGGCGTCTTCGGCTTCGACCTGGTGCCAGGTGGCGCCGATCGAGCCGGTCGGGGCGGTTTGGGCCAGGGCGGGGGCGGCGGCGAAGGCCGCGACGGCGGCCGTGGCGAGGAAGAGAGTCTTCATAATGCCTACAGGTTTACAGGCAGCCGCGGGGAGTCGCGCTGCGGGAGGGCACGGCTACCAGCGCGGGAAAGAGCTTCGCCATTACAAACACGTCACAAACCTTGGTGCGACAGGCGTGTTGCGAACAGGCCACGCTTTGTGGCGTAAATGCGGCGGTCGGTGACAGGGTGTCCTGACGGACTGAACCTGGATCATGCGGCGGCATGCCTGCCGCAAGAGGCTCTATATATAAGGAGCGATAGAGAGCGGTTCGGCCTGTCGCCTGGGCGTCTCCGCGGCGCGGCTGAAGCGAGGCGTCCGGTGGATCAGAAGGGCGCCGGAATCCGGCGGACGATGTCCAGACGGTCGCTCGTCAGCCGGAGGTCCCACATCGGATCGCCGGGATCGCCCTCGGTGGCGACGAAGGACACGCCGTCCGCGCCCCGGTCGCGCCCGATCAGGTAGATCCGGTCCAGTGGAAGGGTGGCGAGAGCCTCCAGCGGATCCGCTGGGCAATGGTACGGCCGGAACTCGCTACGGCAGTGCACGGCGACGCCCGCGGGGCGGCCGTCGCGAACGCGCCGCTGGATGTCCGCGAGTCGAGCAAGCTCGTCCGCGGCGACCGCCGCGGCGTTCGGGTTCACCCAGGCGAATCTGTCCGTGATCCCGGGCGCGCAATCGGGCGCGATGCCTATCTCTGTGTGGCGGTTCACCGTTCCGAGCGGCCGCACCCCCTGACCCGCCGCCTCGACGCCGACCACGGCGACGTCACGGCTGCAGACGCCTGAGGACCTGGACTGGGCGGGATAGTAGAAGCGGATCGTGGCCCGGGGGGAAGCGCCGGGGGGCAGGGGCGGGGCCATCCTCTGATCGGGGGCCAGGTCGTGGCGCACGACGCCTTCGGCGCCGGGGACCGCCAGCTCCCGCGCCAGATCGGCCGAAGGGCGGCTGAGGATCATCTCCCCCAGCGGGACGGCCTGCGGGGGCCCCGCCGACAGCAAGATCAGGGTAAGGCCGAGCATCGTCATCGCGCTGAACCCCTGTTCAAACCTGGAACAAGCGGAACCTCGCTCGCGCCCTGCGAAATCAATGTCTGCCACGTTTTCGCCGCTTGACGAAGCGGGACTCAATCGGCATAAGCGCCCACTCTTGTTGGACCGGCTGTGCAACGAAGCCCTCGGGTGGGTTGCAGACGCGGTTCGCAGGAACGACCTGAGTGCCTGTTCTTTGCAGCTCCTTGGGACATCAACGGCCTCCGCGGGCGACTGCGTGGGCCGATCGTTTTTGCGGACGTGCGTACTCTGAAGGCCTTTTGGCCTGAAGACCTCCGGTCTTTGAAATGGTTCACAGGGACGCAGGTTCGCCTGCTTGGGAATAGCTACCGATATGGATCAAAGCATCCGCATCAGGCTCAAGGCCTTCGATCACCGCGTCCTCGACTTTTCGACGCGCGAGATCGTCAACACCGCCAAGCGCACGGGCGCGACCGTTCGTGGTCCGATCCCGCTGCCGACCCTGATCGAAAAGTTCACCGTGAACCGCTCTCCGCACGTCGATAAGAAGTCGCGCGAGCAGTTTGAAATCCGCACGCACAAGCGCGTGCTCGACATCGTCGACCCCACCCCGCAGACCGTGGACGCGCTCATGAAGCTCGACCTGTCCGCCGGCGTGGACGTCGAGATCAAGATTTAATCGAAGAAAGAGGCGGGATCCGATGCGCACGGGCGTGATCGCCAAGAAGCTGGGCATGACCCGCGTGTTCGCCGATGACGGCGCGCACGTACCGGTCACTGTGCTTCAGCTCGACGGCTGCCAAGTCGTCGGCCAACGTACCCAGGAGCGTGACGGCTACGTCGCTCTCCAGCTGGGCGCTGGCACCAAGAAGGCCAAGAACACCAACAAGGCTCAACGCGAAGCTTTCGCGAAGCTGGAAGTGGAACCCAAGGCCTATGTCACCGAGTTCCGCATCGATGCGGACGCCATGATGGATGTGGGCGCCGAGTTTTCGGCCGATCACTTCGTCGCCGGCCAGAAGGTCGATGTCCAAGCCGAGACGATCGGTAAGGGCTTCGCCGGCGCCATGAAGCGCTGGAACTTCGGCGGTCTGCGCGCCACGCACGGTGTTTCGGTCTCGCACCGTTCGCACGGCTCCACGGGTAACCGTCAGGATCCGGGTCGCACGTTCCCGGGCAAGAAGATGGCCGGCCACCTCGGCCAGGAAGTCGTCACCACCCAGAACCTGACCGTCTTCCGCGTTGACGCGGAGCGCGGCCTGATCCTGATCAAGGGCGCTGTTCCCGGTCACGAAGGCACGTGGGTCAAGATCCGTGACGCCATCAAGAAGGCCCGCCCGGCCGACGCCCCGTTCCCCGGCGGCGTGAAGTCGAACAAGGCCGCCGCCGCGGCTCAACCGGCTGAAACGCCGGCTGAGGAAGCTCCGGCCGCCGAGTCCACCGAAGGCGGTGAAGCGTAATGAAACTCTCGGTCATCAAACTCGACGGTAAGGCTGCCGGCGACGTGGAACTGTCGGATGTCGTCTTCGGCATCTCCGACATCCGCGGCGACCTGCTGGCCCGTTACGTCAACTGGCAGCTGGCCAAGCGCCGCGCCGGCACCCACAAGGTTCAAACCCGCAACGAGAACTCTCGTACGGGCAAGAAGATGTACAAGCAGAAGGGCACCGGCGGCGCTCGTCACGGTTCGCGCCGTGCCCCGCAGTTCGTCGGCGGCTCGCGCGCCTTCGGTCCGGTCGTTCGCGACCACGGCTTCTCGCTGCCGAAGAAGGTCCGCGCCCTGGCCCTGCGTCACGCGCTCTCGTCGAAGGCCAAGGCCGGCGACCTGGTCGTGGTCGACAGCATCGCCCTGAAGGACGCCAAGACCGCTGGTCTGCGCGAAACCTTCGGCAAGCTGGGCTGGGCCAAGGCCCTGATCATCGCCGGTCCGGAAGTTGACGCCAACTTCGGTCTGGCCGCCCGCAACATCCCGATGGTGAACGTCCTGCCGAACGCCGGCCTGAACGTTTACGACATCCTGCGGGCCGACAAACTGGTGCTGACCAAGGCGGCTGTCGAAGCCATCGAGGCCACCTATGCCGACTACAAGCCCTCGCGCAGCGAGCTGGCTCAAGCGAAGGGAGCCGCGTAATGGCCGGCGCTCAACCCACCGCGCGTCACTACGACACCATCCTGGCTCCGGTGATCACCGAGAAGGCCACGATCCTGTCGGAACAGAACAAGGTCGTCTTCCGCGTCGCGGACAACGCCTCCAAGGACGAGATCGCCGCTGCGGTCGAAGCCCTGTTCAAGGTCAACGTGCTGAAGGTCAACACCCTGGTTCAAAAGGGCAAGACCAAGCGTTTCCGCGGCATCATGGGCCGTCGGGTCGACATCAAAAAAGCGATCGTGACGCTGGCTGAAGGCCAGTCGATCGACGTCACCACGGGGCTCTGATCCAGATGGCCTTGAAAACCTACAATCCGACTTCGCCGGGCCGTCGCGCCCTGGTGCTGATCGACCGCTCGGAGCTCCACAAGGGCCGTCCCGAGAAGTCGCTGACCGAAGGCCTGACCAAGTCGGGCGGACGCGGTCAGGGCGGTCGTATCGCTGTCCGCTTCCGCGGCGGCGGCGCCAAGACCCTGTACCGCAAGATCGACTTCAAGCGTCGCAAGTTCGCCACGGCGACCGTCGAACGCCTGGAATACGATCCGAACCGGACCGCCTTCATCGCCCTCATCGTCTATGAGGACGGCGAAAAGGCCTACATCATCGCGCCGCAACGCCTGAAGGCGGGTGACTCGGTGGTCGCCGGTGAAAAGGTCGACGTGAAGCCGGGCAATGCGATGCCGCTGCGCTCGATCCCGGTCGGCACGATCATCCACAACGTCGAAATGAAGCCGGGCAAGGGCGCCCAGCTGGCCCGTTCGGCCGGCGCCTACGCCCAGCTGGTCGGTCGCGATCAGGGCTACGCCCAGATCCGCCTCGGCTCGGGCGAGCTTCGCATGGTCCTGGACGGCTGCATGGCCACGGTGGGCGCGGTTTCGAACCCCGACCACATGAACCAGAACCTCGGCAAGGCCGGCCGCAAGCGTCACATGGGCTGGCGTCCGCACGTTCGCGGCGTCGCCATGAACCCGATCGACCACCCGCACGGTGGTGGTGAAGGCCGGACCTCTGGTGGTCGCACCCCGGTTACGCCGTGGGGCAAGGACACCAAGGGCACCCGGACCCGCAAGAACAAGGCGACGGACAAGTACATCATCCGCACTCGCCACGTTAAGAAGGCTCGCTAAGAATGGCTCGCTCCTCCTGGAAAGGCCCGTTTGTCGACGGGTATCTGCTCAAGAAGGCCGACGCCGTTCAAACGTCGGGCCGCAAGGACGTGATCAAGACCTGGTCGCGCCGCTCCACCATCCTGCCGCAGTTCGTCGGTCTGACGTTCGGCGTCCACAACGGCCAGAAGCACGTGCCGGTGATCGTCTCTGAAGAGATGGTCGGCATGAAGTTCGGCGAGTTCGCCCCGACCCGGAACTTCCCGGGTCACGCGGCGGACAAGAAGGCCAAAAGGAAGTAACTGATGGCCCAGACCAAAAACCCCCGCCGGGTCGCCCTCACGGAAGCCCGCGCCAAGCTGGTGAACGTCCGGATCAGCCCGCAAAAGCTGAACCTGGTCGCCCAGTCGATCCGCGGTCTGCCGGTGCAGAAGGCGCTCAACGAGCTGGAATTCAGCCGTAAGCGCATCGCCACCGACGTCCGCAAGGTCCTGTATTCGGCGATCTCGAACGCCGAGAACAACCACAACCTCGACATCGACAACCTCGTCGTCGCCGAGGCCTTCGTGGGCAAGAACCTGGTGATGAAGCGTTTCGCGAGCCGCGCTCGTGGTCGCTCGTCGCGCATCCTGAAACCGTTCAGCGAGATCACGATCGTGGTCCGTGAAGCCGGCGAGGCCGCCTGATGGGTCAGAAAATCAATCCGATCGGTTTCCGCCTCGGCGTGAACCGCACGTGGGACAGCCGCTGGTTCGCCGACGGCGCCTCCTACGCCCGTCTGCTGCACCAGGACCTGGCGCTGCGCACGTGGCTCAAGGAACGCCTGCAGGCCGCCGGCGTGTCGCGCATCATCATCGAGCGCCCGCACAAGAAGTGCCGCGTGACGATCTACGCCGCCCGTCCGGGCGTCGTGATCGGCAAGAAGGGCGCCGACATCGAGAAGCTCCGCAAGGACATCTCGGCCCGCACTGAAGGCGAAGTTCACCTGAACATCGTCGAAGTCCGCAAGCCGGAAACCGACGCGCAGCTGATCGCCGAGAACATCGCGCAGCAGCTGGAACGCCGTATCGCGTTCCGCCGCGCCATGAAGCGGGCGATGCAGTCGGCCATGCGCCTCGGCGCCAAGGGCGTCCGCATCAACGTTTCGGGCCGCCTCGGCGGCGCTGAAATCGCCCGTATGGAATGGTACCGCGAAGGTCGCGTGCCGCTTCACACCCTGCGCGCCGACATCGACTACGGCTTCATCCAAGCCAAGACGACGTACGGCATCATCGGCGTGAAGGTCTGGGTCTTTAAGGGTGAAGTGCTCGAGCACGACCCGATGGCCCAGGACAAGCGTTGGGCCCAGGAAGCCTCGGGTCCGTCGTCGAATGAAGGCCGCGAACGCGGCGGTCCCCGTGGGGATCGCGGTCCGCGTCGTGACCGGGGACGTGAGAGCTAAGTCATGCTGCAACCGAAGAAGACCAAGTACCGCAAGGCCTTCAAGGGCCGGATCCATGGCTCCGCCAAGGGCGGCTTCTCGCTGAACTTCGGCTCGTATGGGCTGAAGACGGTCGAGCCGGAACGCATCACCGCGCGTCAGATCGAGGCGGCCCGCCGCGCGATCACCCGCCAGATGAAGCGTCAGGGCCGCGTCTGGATCCGCGTCTTCCCCGACCTGCCCGTCACGGGCAAGCCGGCTGAAGTCCGGATGGGCAAGGGCAAGGGCGCCGTGGACCATTGGGCCGCGCGTTGCCACCCGGGCCGTATCCTGTTCGAAATCGACGGCGTGCCGGACGACATCGCTCGCGAAGCGCTGCGCCTCGGCGCCGCCAAGCTGCCGGTCCGCACCAAGGTGGTCACCCGCCTCGACGCCGGCATCGCCCATGTGGAGGCTGCTGCCTGATGGCCAAGATCGCCGATCTCCGGTCGCAAACCGCCGACCAGCTGTCCGACGAGCTGCTGAAGCTCAAGAAGGAACAGTTCAACCTGCGTTTCCAGGCCGCCACCGGCCAAATGGAAAAGACTCACCGCGTTGGTGAAGTGCGCAAAGACATCGCCCGCATCTCGACGCTTCTGCGCGAGAAGCGCGTGAACGCGTAAGGAACGAATATGCCCAAGCGAATTCTCGAAGGCGTGGTCGTCTCTGACAAGGGCGACAAGACTGTCATCGTCAAGGTCGAGCGCACCCTGCTGCACCCGGTTCTGAAGAAGACTGTCCGTCTCTCCAAGAAGTACCACGCCCACGACGAAGCGAACGCCCTCAAGGTCGGTGACCTGGCCCGCATCGTCGAGTGCGCCCCGAAGTCCAAGCTGAAGCGCTGGGAAGTCCTGTCGGACGCCTCGGCCGCCTCGGCTTCGTAAAGAGAAGGATCGGATCCTATGATCCAGATGCAAACTAACCTGGAGGTAGCCGATAATTCGGGTGCTCGCCGGGTCATGTGCATCAAGGTGTTGGGCGGCTCCAAGCGCCGCTACGCCTCGGTGGGCGACACCATTGTCGCCTCGGTGAAGGAAGCGATTCCGCGCGGCCGCGTGAAGAAGGGCGACGTCGTTCGCGCCATCGTCGTGCGCACCGCCAAGGACATCATGCGCAAGGACGGCTCTGTCATCCGTTTCGACAAGTCGGCCGCCGTCATCGTCAACAAGCAGAACGAGCCTGTCGGCACGCGGATCTTCGGCCCGGTTCCCCGCGAACTGCGCGCCAAGAACCACATGAAGATCATCTCGCTGGCTCCGGAGGTCCTGTAACATGGCCGCCAAGATCAAAAAGGGCGACAACGTCGTCGTCCTGACCGGCAAGGACAAGGGCCGCACGGGCCAGGTCCTCAAGGTCCTTCCGACCGAAAACCGCGTCCTGGTTCAGGGCATCAACATGGTTCAGCGCCACACGCGTCCGACCCAGGGTGACCCGCAGGGCGGCATCAAGAACAAGGAAGCGTCGCTTCACCTGTCGAACGTCGCGATCGCCGACGCCAACGGCAAGGCGACCCGCGTCGGCTTCAAGGTTGAAGGCGACAAGAAGGTTCGCTTCGCCAAGACGACGGGAGACGTCATCTGATGGCCGACACCAAATACACTCCGCGCCTCAAGGGCGAGTACGTTTCACGCATCCGCGGCGAGCTGAAGACCAAGTTCGGCTACACCAACGAGATGCAGATCCCCAAGCTGGACAAGATCGTCCTGAACATGGGCATCGGTGAAGCCGTGGCTGACTCCAAGAAGGCGACCGCCGCCCTCAAGGATCTGACGCAGATCGCCGGCCAGAAGGCCGTGCCGACCAAGGCCCGCAACTCCATCGCCGGCTTCAAGCTGCGCGAAGGCATGGTTGTCGGCGGCAAGGTCACCCTGCGCGGCGACCAGATGTACGAGTTCCTGGACCGGTTCATCACGATCGCGCTGCCGCGCGTGAAGGATTTCCGGGGCCTGAAGGGCACCTCGTTCGACGGTCGCGGCAACTACGCCACGGGTCTGAAGGAGCACATCGTGTTCCCGGAGATCAACTACGACCAGATTGATCAGATGTGGGGCATGGACATCATCGTCTGCACCACGGCCAAGACCGATGAGGAAGCCAAGGCTCTCCTCACCGAGTTCAAGTTCCCGTTCGTGAACTGAGCGGGAAGGGAAACAGACAATGGCTAAGAAGTCCGCTGTAAACCGTAACGAGAAGGTCAAGGCCCTCGTCGCGAAGTACGCCGACAAGCGCGCCGCCCTGAAGGCGACCGCGAACAACGAGTCCCTCCCGCTTGAGGAGCGCTTCGAAGCGCGCCTGAAGCTGGCGGAACTGCCGCGCAATTCCGCGCCGAACCGCATCCGCAACCGCTGTGAGGTGACGGGTCGTCCGCGCGCCTACTATCGCAAGCTGAAGATGAGCCGGATCGCCCTGCGTGAGCTGGGCAACCTGGGTCAGATCCCCGGCCTGACGAAGTCGAGCTGGTAAGGGGAGCATAAAGTCATGATGATCAACGATCCCCTGAGCGACATGATCGCCCGCATCAAGAACGCCGCGACCCGCAAGCGTTCCAAGGTGCTGACCCCGGCTTCCCGTCTGCGCCAGCGCGTCCTCGACGTGCTGCAGGACGAAGGCTACATCCGCGGCTACAACCTGGTTCAGAACCCGGGTGAGTTCCCGCAGTTCGAGATCGAGCTGAAGTACTTCGACGGCCAGCCGGTGATCGCCGAGATCGCCCGCGTGTCGAAGCCCGGCCGTCGCGTCTATTCGGCCATCAGCGATCTGAAGCCGATCAAGAACGGCCTCGGCATTTCGATCCTCTCGACGTCCAAGGGCGTCATGTCGGACGCTGCCGCCCGCGACGCGAATGTCGGCGGCGAAGTCCTCTGCAGGGTCTACTAAGATGTCCCGTATCGGCAAGAAAACCATCGCGATCCCGAAGGGCGTCACTGTCGCCCTCGACGGTCAGACCGTCTCGGTGAAGGGTCCCAAGGGCGAACGCACCTGGACCGTCGCTGAAGAGATCGAAGTCAAGCAGGAAGGCGACGAGCTGTCGCTGACCCCGCGGGCTGACACCCAACGCGCCCGCGCGATGTGGGGTCTGTCGCGCACGCTGGTCGACAACATGGTCGTCGGCGTCACCACCGGCTTCGACAAGACGCTGGAACTGGTCGGCGTCGGCTATCGCGCGGCGATGAAGGGCAACCAGCTGTCGCTGCAGCTCGGCTTCTCGCACGACGTCGACATCGATCCGCCGGCCGGCGTCAGCTTCGCTGTTCCCAAGCAGACCGAGATCAAGATCTCGGGCGCGGACAAGCAAGCCGTCGGTCAGATCGCCGCCGTCATCCGCAAGCTTCGTCCGCCGGAGCCCTACAAGGGCAAGGGCGTGCGCTACCAGGGCGAAACCGTCCGGCGCAAGGAAGGCAAGAAGAAGTAAGTCATGGCTCTCTCTCTTCAACAAAAAGCCAAGCGCCGCTCGGAGCGCAACCGTCGCCGCCTGAAGGCTGTCGCCAACGGTCGCCTGCGTCTGTCGGTCTCCCGTTCGGACAAGAACATCTCGGCCCAGATCATCGACGACGTCCAGGGCGTCACGGTGGCCGCCGCCTCGTCGCTGGAAGGCGGCAAGGGCAGCAAGGGCTCGGACGTCGCGTCGGCCGCCGCCATCGGCAAGCTGATCGCCGAACGCGCCAAGGAGAAGGGCGTCACCGACGTCGTCTTCGATCGCGGCGGTTACATCTATCACGGACGGGTGAAGGCGCTGGCGGAAGCCGCGCGTGAAGCCGGCCTGAACTTCTAAGGGACGCGACAGATGGCGCAACAACCCCAACGCGGTGGCGGCGGCAACGACCGCAACCGTCGTGACAACCGCAACGCTCCCGCTGTCGACGGTCCGGACTCGGACATCGTCGAGAAGCTGGTGCACATCAACCGCGTCGCCGCCACCGTGAAAGGCGGCCGTCGCTTCAGCTTCGCCGCCCTGATGGTCGTCGGTGACGGCAAGGGCCGCGTCGGCTTCGGTCACGGCAAGGCGCGCGAAGTGCCGGAAGCCATCCGCAAGGCGACCGAAGAAGCCAAGAAGACCATGATCAAGGTTCCGCTGCGCGAGAACCGCACCCTGCACCACGACGGCGCCGGCCGTTGGGGCGCCGGCAAGATCATGATGCGCGCCGCTCCTCCGGGAACGGGCGTCATCGCGGGCGGTCCGATGCGCGCCGTGCTCGAAACCCTCGGCGTCCAGGACGTCGTGGGCAAGTCGACCGGTTCGTCGAACCCCTACAACATGATCCGTGCGACGTTCGAGGCCCTCAAGGTCCAGTCGTCGCCGCGTCAGGTCGCTTCGAAGCGTGGCAAGAAGGTCGCCGACCTGATGGGCCGCCGCAACGACGGCGCCTCGTCGCCTGAAGCCATCGAGGGCTGATAGACATGGCCAAGACCGAATCCAAAGCCACCGTCACCATCCGCCAGACCGGTTCGCCGATCCGCCGCAAGTCGGACCAGCGCGCCACCCTGTCGGGCCTGGGCCTGAACCGCGTGGGCCGTGAGTCCACGCTGGAAGACACCCCGTCCGTCCGTGGCATGATCGCCAAGGTCGCGCACATGGTCGTCGTGGTCGAGAAGTAAGCTGCTCCCGCCCTTTCGGGGGCGGGACAAGTCGCCGCTTGCGGCGGCAGGGCAAGGGCGGCTATAGGCCGCCCTTCCTTGCGTTCCGGACCTGTCCGGGGCGCGACACAGACATCAACGCCGAGTCCGCTCCCTGAGCGGGCGCTAGAACCCGAAAGGATCAGGCACATGAAACTGAACGAAATCCGCGACAACGAAGGCGCCCACAAGAAGCGCATGCGCGTCGGCCGTGGCCCGGGCTCGGGCAAGGGCAAGACCGCCGGTCGCGGCGTCAAGGGCCAGAAGTCGCGTTCGGGCGTCGCCATCGGCGGCTTCGAAGGCGGCCAGATGCCGCTGTACATGCGCATGCCCAAGCGCGGCTTCAACAATCCGAACGCGCTGAAGCTGGCCGAAGTGAACCTGTGGCGCCTGCAAGACGCCATCGACGCCGGCAAGCTGGACGCCAAGGGTGAGATCAAGGGCGACGCCCTGGTCGCCGCCGGCGTCATCCGCCGCGTCAAGGACGGCGTCCGCGTTCTGGGCACCGGCGAAATCAAGGCCAAGCTGAACCTGGTCGTGTGGTCGGCCTCGGCCGGCGCCGTCAAGGCGATCGAAGCCGCCGGCGGTTCGGTCGTTCAGGAGCGCATCGCTGCTGAAGCCAAGGCCGCCGCTCGCGTCGAGAAGCGCAACGCCGCCAAGGGCAAGGCTCCGGCCCCCAAGGCGCCGAAGGGCGACGCCAACAAGGTCTCGGCCCGCGCCAAGCGCACGGCTGCGAAGTAAAAAGACTAGGGGGCGCCCTCGCCACGGGGGCGCCCTTCTCCTATCTGGACGCAGGCGCGGACTCGTCGTCCGATGCGCCGCGTTCTGATCAGTCGGGGTGACACTATGGCTTCGGCCGCCGAACAACTCGCAGCAAACATGAACATGGGCTCGTTCGCGCGTGCGACCGAGCTCCACAAGCGCCTGCTCTTCACGGTGCTGGCCATGGTCGTGTTCCGTATCGGCTGCTACGTGCCGATCCCCGGGATCAACAACGAGGCCTTCCTGGCCTTCTTCCAGAATCCGGAAGGCAACCGCGGCATCCTGGACATGTTCAACATGTTCTCCGGCGGCGCCGTGCAGAACATGGCCGTCTTCGCGCTGAACGTGATGCCGTACATCTCGGCCTCGATCATCGTGCAACTGATGGGCGCGGTGTACCCGCCCTGGGAGAAGCTGCGTAAGGAAGGCGGCGAGAGCGGCCGCAAGCAGCTGAACCAGTACACCCGTTACCTGACGGTCGTTCTGGCGCTGGCGCAGGCCTTCGGCATCGCCACCCAGCTGAACGGCCAGGCCGGCCTGATCGACGAGCCGGGCCTGTTCTTCATCATCACCACCACGACCTGCCTGACCGCCGGCACCATGTTCCTGATGTGGCTCGGCGAGCAGGTGACCGCGCGCGGCGTCGGCAACGGCATCTCGCTGATCATCTTCGCCGGCATCGTGGCCGTCCTGCCGGGCACCATCGCCCGCCTGTTCGGCCTGGCCCAGCAAGGCCAGATGTCGCCGGTCGCGCTGATCTTCATCGCTGCCATGGCGGTGGCCGTGGTCATGTTCATCGTCTTCATGGAGCGCGCCCAGCGCCGTCTCCTGATCCAGTATCCGAAGCGCCAGGAAGGCAACCGGATGGCCGGGGGCGAGCGCTCGTTCCTGCCGCTGAAGGTCAACACCGCGGGCGTGATCCCGCCGATCTTCGCCTCGTCGCTGCTGATGCTGCCGACGACGGTCGCTTCGCTGACCGCCACGGCCAACCTGCCGCCGTGGATGGACTGGCTGCCGCTGGTCACCGGACAGATGCAGCACGGCCAGCCGCTGTTCAGCGCGCTGTACGCGATCCTGATCGTCTTCTTCTGCTTCTTCTACACCTCGATCACCTTCAATCCCGAGGACACGGCCGAGAATCTGCGCAAGTACGGCGGCTTCCTGCCGGGCATCCGTCCGGGCAAGCGCACGGCCGAGTATCTGGACTACGTCCTGACCCGCCTGACCGTGATCGGCGCGGCCTACATCACCGCCGTCTGCCTGCTGCCCGAGATCGTCGTCGCCTACTTCGGCAACGGCCTGTATTTCGGCGGCACCTCGGTGCTGATCGTGGTCTCGGTGACCATGGACACCGTGGCGCAGATCCAGTCGCAACTGCTGGCGCACCAGTACGAAGGCCTGATCAAGAAGGCCAAGCTGCGTGGCCGGGGCAAGGGCGTGACCGCGCCCGCGCGCCGCTGATCTAATCGCGAGGGGGAAGCGATGAACCTGATCCTGTTCGGGCCGCCGGCGGCGGGCAAGGGCACCCAGGCCAAGCGTCTGGTCGAGACGCGGGGCATGATCCAGCTCTCGACCGGCGACATGCTCCGCGAGGCCATCGCCTCGGGTTCGGAGCTGGGCAAGGAGTGCCAGGCCATCATGTCGCGCGGCGACCTGGTGCCGGACGCGGTCGTCATCGCCCTGATCGAGGCCCAGCTGAAGGCGGCGGAAGACGCCGGCGGCGCCATCTTCGACGGTTTCCCCCGCACCCTGGCCCAGGCCGAGGCGCTGGACGCCATGCTGGCCAAGCTGGGCAAGAAGATCGACCACGTCATCCGCCTGAAGGTGGACGACGAGGCTCTGCTGTCGCGGGTCGCCACGCGCTTCGCCGACCAGGGCCGTCCGGACGACAACCCCGACAGCTTCAAGGTCCGCCTGGACGCCTACAACCGCAACACGGCGCCCCTGCTGCCCTACTATGCGGACAAGGGCCTGCTGACCGAGGTCGACGGCATGGGCTCCATCGCCGCGGTCTCCGAAGCCATCGACGCCGCCCTGGTCTGATCCGGGGTCCGGCGCCGGCCCGCTCGACCTAGCGGGCGTACGATCCGTGACAGCGCGCGTTCATGTCCCATGTGGCATAGAACGCCGGTGAAGACGGGACATCCGATCCTGAAGGACCGCCGGGTCCGCAACGCCGGCATCGCCGCGGGCATCCTCGCGGCGCATCTGGTCGTGGCCGTTCTCATCGGTCGGGGCGGGCCGGCGGGACCTCTGGTCCTGCCCACGCCGCCGTTCGACGTCATCCTGTTCCGCCCGACGGTTCCGCCGCCCCCTCCGCCTCCGCCGCCGCCGGAACAGCCCGTGCGCAGCCAGGGGGGAGGGGCGCCCGCCGCGCCGTCGCGCGTTCACCTGTCGCCCCGCCCCCCCGAAGTTCCGCCCGAGCTGACGGCTCCGGTCACGCCGGCGCCCGAGCCCGCCCTGACGGTCGGCGTGGCTCCGATCGCCTCGCCCGAGCCCGGCATGGGACAGGGCGGGCAGGGCACGGGCCTGGGAACGGGCGTCGGCGCCGGAAACGGGCCCGGCTCGGGCATCGGCCCGATCATCCTGAAAGGCGCCAACGCGCGGGAGATCCGCGATGACACGCCGCGCGAACTGCGCCGGCGGGCGCGCGGCATCGACGTCACCGTCAATTGCGAAATCCGTCTCGACGAGCGGCTGGAGGGCTGCCGCGTGGTCGACGAACGGCCGGCGGGGCAGGGGTTCGGCGCCGTGGCGGTCCGCATCGCCGAAGGTCGCTTCCGCATTCGCCCCGCCCGCGGCCCCTCTGGTCAACCTGTCGCCGGGGGACGCATCACCATCGGGGTGATCTGGCCCTGAGGGCCGTTCGGCGCCGGGAGACCCCGGTTCGACGAAGAGGGTTGCCCGGACGAAAAACTGGCGGATAGTGCCGATGGGGGCTGAGCAGGGGAGGTGCGCCGCCGTGCTTGTGATCGACCACCAGCCGCCCAGGACGTCGCGCGGCTCGCGCTACACCGCCTTTCTGATCGTCCTTATCCTTCACCTGCTGGCCTTCCTGTGGCTGGCGTTGGAGCGGGCCGGGGTGTTCCCGCCCGAGATTCCGGCCATCGAGGTGATGCTGTTTCCAGGCGGGGGCGGCGGCCAGCCTGACGCGCCCGCGGAGACGACGGCGGCCTCGGCGCGCCGCGCGACCCCGTCTTCGGTCCATGTCCCGCTGGACTCCACGCCTGAGCCCGACAGCCTGACCGCGCCGATCGATCCGGCGCCTCCGGCCCTGATCCCGCCGCTGAATCCGGGCCTTGAGGCCGCGGTTCAGCCCGAGGCCGCCCCGTTCGGCGCGCCGCAGGGCGCGGCGGGCGCCCAGGCGGGCGAGGGCGGCGGCGTGGGGACCGGCGTCGGAACCGGCGTTGGAACCGGCACGGGCGACGGCGTGGGCGCGGGCGCGGGCAACAGCCCCTCGCGCTGGGTGCGCACCCTGACCGCGGCCGAGCGTGACGCCCATTATCCGCGCGCCACCGCATATCGCCGGCTGTCGGGACGGGTCGTGTTGAGCTGCGTGACCTACGCCAGCACCCGTATCGAACGTTGCCGGGTGCGTTCGGAGAGCCCGGGCGGGCAGGGGTTCGGTGCGGCGGCCCTGCAATCGGTGCGGCTGATGCGCCGCCGGCCGCCGGTCGTGAACGGGCGGGTGAAATCGTCCCATCGCGAGGACCTGGTGATCTTTTTCACGCCCCCGCCGCCGGCCGAGACGCAACCAACCCGTTGACGGAAGCTGAATCCCCTGTATAAGGCCCGCTTCCGCGAAGGGCGCGTCACGCTCCTGGTCTGTTGACCGGAGCGTTTATTGCGTCCGCACACGCGTATCTGGAGAGCTTCGTGGCCCGTATCGCTGGCGTCAACATCCCGACCAACAAGCGCGTCGAAATCGCGCTGCAGTACATCCATGGCATCGGCCCCGCCGCCGCCAAGGACATCACCGGCAAGGTCGGCATCGAAGCCGCCCGTCGCGTCAATCAACTGACGGACGCCGAAGTGCTGCAGATCCGCGAGACCATCGACCGTGATCACACCGTCGAGGGCGACCTGCGCCGCGAGACGTCGATGAACATCAAGCGTCTGATGGACCTGGCCTGCTACCGCGGCCTGCGTCACCGTAAGGGCCTGCCGGTCCGCGGCCAGCGCACCCACACGAACGCCCGCACCCGCAAGGGTCCCGCCAAGCCGATCGCCGGCAAGAAGAAGTAAGAGATAACGATGGCCAAGGAACCGGGTCGCGTAAAGAAGCGCGAGCGCAAGAACATCACGTCGGGCGTCGCCCACGTGAACGCCAGCTTCAACAACACGATGGTGACCATCACCGACGCTCAAGGAAACGCGATTTCCTGGTCGTCGGCCGGTCACATGGGCTTCAAGGGTTCGCGTAAGTCGACCCCGTACGCGGCCCAGATGGCTGCCGAAGACGCGGCCAAGAAGGCCAGCGAACACGGCGTGAAGACGCTGGAAGTCAACGTCTCGGGTCCCGGTTCCGGCCGTGAATCCGCGCTGCGCGCCCTGCAGGCCGCCGGCATGACCATCACGACCATCCGCGACGTCACGCCGATGCCGCACAACGGTTGCCGTCCGCCCAAGCGCCGCCGCGTCTAAGCGAACGACGACTGAACCATCTCCGCCGGTCCTGACGCCCTGACGAGGAGCGAGGGGCCGGCGAACTCCGTACCGAGGGACACCCATGATCGAACGAAACTGGCAAGAGCTGATCCGTCCCGAGAAGCCGCAGATCGAGGCGAGCTCCGACCCCCAGCGCAAGGCGCGCCTGGTCGCTGAGCCCCTGGAACGTGGTTTCGGCGTGACGCTCGGCAACGCCCTGCGCCGCGTTCTCCTGTCGTCGCTGCAAGGCGCCGCGGTGACCGCGATTCAAATCGACGGCGTCGTCCACGAATTCTCGTCGCTGGAAGGCGTGCGGGAAGACGTCGTCGACATCGTGCTGAACATCAAGCAACTGGCGCTGCGCATGCACGCCGAAGGCCCCAAGCGTATGACCCTACGCGCCACGGGCCCCGGCGTCGTCACGGCCGGCCAGATCGACGTCCCCGCGGACATCGAGGTGCTGAACCCGGATCACGTCATCTGCACCCTGGATGACGGCGCTTCGGTGCGCATGGAACTGACCGTCCAGAACGGCAAGGGCTATGTCGCGTCGGAGTTCAACCGTCCGGAAGACGCCCCGATCGGCCTGATCGCCGTCGACGCCCTGTACTCGCCGGTCAAGCGCGTCGCCTATCGCGTCGAGCCGACCCGTCAGGGCCAGTCGCTGGACTATGACAAGCTGGTGCTGGAAGTCGAAACCAACGGCGCCGTCTCGCCGGTTGACGCGGTGGCCTACGCCTCGCGCATCCTGCAAGACCAGCTGCAGATCTTCATCACCTTCGACGAGCCGAAGAAGGCTGTGGAAGCGTCGGACGGCAAGCCCGATCTGCCGTTCAACCCGGCCCTGCTGAAGAAGGTCGACGAGCTGGAACTGTCGGTCCGTTCGGCCAACTGCCTGAAGAACGACAACATCGTCTACATCGGCGACCTGATCCAGAAGACCGAGGGCGAAATGCTTCGCACCCCGAACTTCGGCCGCAAGTCGCTGAACGAGATCAAGGAAGTTCTCGCGACGATGGGCCTGTCGCTCGGCATGGATGTGCCGAACTGGCCGCCCGAAAACATCGAAGACCTGGCCAAGAAGTTCGACGACCAGATCTAGTTTCAACCCTCCGCCCATGACCCTTTCGGGATCGCGGAGCGGTTAGAATGATAGAGCCCCAGGTCCACGCGGTATCGTGGAAACCAGGGTTGAGTAGGAGAGACCCCGATGCGCCACGGCGCCGCCTATCGCAAGCTCGGCCGCACGGCCAGCCACCGCACCGCGATGTTCGCCAACATGGCTGCGTCGCTGATCAAGCACGAGCAGATCACGACGACCCTGCCCAAGGCGAAGGAACTGCGTCCCTTCGTCGAGAAGCTGGTCACGCTCGCCAAGAAGGGCGACCTGCACGCTCGCCGTCAGGCGATCAGCCAGGTCCGTGACGTGCCGCAGGTCGGCAAGCTGTTCGAGACGCTCGGCCCGCGCTACGCCGAACGTAACGGCGGCTACATCCGCATCATGAAGGCCGGCTACCGCCACGGCGACAACGCCGCCATGGCCGTGATCGAGTTCGTCGATCGCGACGTGGACGCCAAGGGCCTGGACTCGGGTCCGGTCTATGAAATCGAGGGCGACGACGAAGCGTAAGCTTCGCTCGTTGGGGCACTGAAGAAGGCGGCCGGTGCGAACCGGCCGCCTTTTTTCTTGGACCGTGAAGCGGATCGAGGGAGCGCCCGGGATCAGTCCTCGATCCAGGCGGCGGCGACAAGGACGAGTTCCGGGACGGTTGTCAGGGCCGCTTCAATCCGGGCCACCAGCCCGTTCGGATCGGACGTCTGGACCTCGATGTCGAAGCCGCCGCCCTGCAGGTCCGCGCCGCCGCCGATGATCGCGGCGGGGGCGTCGCGCGCCAGGATATCGGCCACGATGCGCTCTGCGGTCTGACGGCCGTGACCTTCGAACGACAACAGGAGGACGCCCGGGGTCAGGGGGTCAGCTCCCATCCGCTGTCATCCTCCTTGAACCGATAGTCGCGGCGCAGCAGCCTTGCCGTGATCTTCCAGGTGTGGGCGTCGTCCAGGGGAAGGGAATGCCGAGGCAGGTTGCGCCGATCCACGCCAGCCGGTTCGTCGATCAGCCCGTCCGTGCGCAGGTCGAACACCTTGCCGCCGATCTGGAGCAGGGCCTGCCCGACAGGCCTCATCCGCGAGACCCGTCGTCCCAACAGGCGCCAAGGGGTGGGATTGTTGCGGGTCTGGACGAAAATTCCCGACCCCGTGAGCAGGTTGTGCAGGATCAGCGGCTTGTCCTCGATGTCCTCCGGCGGCGTCTGTGTCGCGCTGACGTGGTCGAAGACGTCGACCAGCTTGCCGGATTTCGAGGACGCCAGCGCCACATAGCCGAACGCGTAACCGTGACCGTCCGCCAAGGTGACGCAGAACAGATCGCCGTCCTTCAGATTTGGCCGCCTGGCTTTCTTGACTTCGACCATCCGTCGCCCCTGTTGTCCGTCAGGATTAAGGACGCAGGCCGTCCCGGGTTCCCTCGAGGGAGGACCGGCGGCGACCCTTCGCAATGCGGAGACGACATGAGTGACGAGGTGAGGGTCATGGGGGGCGCGTCGGTGCTGGTGTGCGCCGCGGAGGGACCGCGCGTCACCCGCGAGGCCGACGCGCTGGACCTGATCGGCGGGCTGTGGGGGCTGGAGGTCGACTGGCTGGTCCTGCCGACGGAGCGGCTGGGCGAGGACTTCCTGCGCCTGCGCACGGGTCTGGCCGGGGCGGTGATCCAGAAATTCGTCACCTATCAGGTCCGGCTGGCCATCGTCGGCGACATCTCCGCCGAGCTCGCGACCAGCGGCGCCCTGACCGATTTCGTCCGCGAGTCCAACGCCGGTCATCGGGTGTGGTTCGTTCCGGACCTGGCGGCGCTGGAGGCGCGACTGGCTGCGCGGTCTGAAGTCGCCTGACCTCTGGCGATCGGCCGATTGAAGAGGAAAGGGGGCTTACCCCATCCGCTCCCGCTTCCCAGATGGGAGGCGAGGAGAACGCCATGCCGACAGCCGAAGCCGTGATCACCATCGAACCCTACCGTCCCGACCATGCCGCCGCGTGGCGGTCCCTGAACGAGGACTGGCTGGTCGCGGGCGGCTATGTGCTGGAGGCCAAGGACCAACTGGTGCTGGGCGACCCTCAGGGGGCGATCCTGAGCAAGGGCGGCCACATCTTCATCGCCGAACAGGACGGGACGCCGGTCGGCTGCTGCTCCCTGATGGCGATGGACGACGGCGGCTTCGAGGTCGGCAAGATGGCAGTGCTGGAGCAGGCGCGCGGATTGAACCTGGGTCACCGCCTTCTGGAGGCCTGCGAGACGGCGGCGCGGGCGGCCGGGGCGCCGCGCCTCTATCTGGAGACCAATACGGCCCAGACCCACGCCATCGCCCTTTACCGACGCTTCGGCTTCACCGACCTGCCGCCCCGGCCCAGTCCCTATGCCCGGGCCGACGTGTGGATGGAAAAGCGGTTCTGACCGCTACTCCTTGGACAGGTCCTGCCGGTTGAACCAGGCCAGGGCGCCGGCGAGCGGGACCAGCGTCCACAGGACCATGCTGATCACCGACTTCAACAGCGTGCCGTCGGGTGCGGGCGGCGCGCCTTCGGGCTGGATCACCACCAGCTTCAGGATATCCATGGCCGCGCCGGGGTTCACCAGGATCGACAGCCAGGCGTCGGGCATGACGCCCATGGAGCCGAGGACCTGGGGCGTGAAGAATTGGGCGACGCCCATCACCAGCGGTACGAACAGGGCGACCAGCAGCGACCGCGTGACCACGGCGGCCAGCATGCCCATCATCGTGAACTGGATGATGCGCAGCCAGCTCAGGCCGACACCGGCTAGGAACTGGCCGAACAGTTCGCCGGTGAGGCCGAACGTGATCGGGCGGGTGAAGACGCTGGCGCGGATCAGGGTCTCGAAGACCCCGGCGATCAGCATCAGGCCCATGGCCCCCAGCGCCAGCAGGGCCGTCACGGCCAGCTTGCCCAGCAGCAGGTTGGCCCGGCTGTTGCGGGCGCTGATCAGCCGCCAGGTTTCCCAACGGTAGTCGCCGGCGTAGATCGTCGCCGCGCCGATCAGGACGAACAGCAGCAGGGCCGGGTTATCCAGCTTGGCGGCGTTGCTCGTGACGGCTTCGACCAGATTGATGGGTGCGGAGGACATCAGCTCCATCACCTGCGGCGGCATCTTGGTGTCGGCGGCGATCTTGGCCTCGCTGCCCTTCATCACGAAGATGCCGATGGCGCCGAAGATTACGCCCATGACCGGCACGAAGACGGTGCTCCACAGCAGGGTGGTGCGGTTCTTCCAGAGGCGGAAATTCTCCGCGCGAATGGCGTCAGCCAGCATGATCGGCCTCCGGGGTCTGCACGGAGCCCGTCTCGGTGAAGAAGATGGCTTCCAGATCGGTGCCGACCCAGCGCGCCTCGTGGATGTCGACGCCCTGTTCGACCAGGGCGCGGATCAGGGCCGGACCTTCGCTGCGCTTGACGTCGGCCAGGACGGCGTCGCCGTCACGGGTCGCCGCCACGCTGAGCGCGCCCAGCACCTTCTCGATCGGCGTGCCGACCAGTCGCAGGCGTTCGCCGACGGCGGTGAGCTCGCCGACCGCGCCTTCGCGGACCAGCTTGCCCTTGTTGAGGATGGCCACGCGGTCGCAGACGCGCTGGACCTCGAGCAGCTGGTGGCTGGCCAGGACGACGGTGACGCCGTCCTCGGTCGCCAGCGAGCGGATCAGGGCGCGCATCTCCTGGATGCCGGGCGGATCCATGCCGCTGGTCGGTTCATCCAGGATGACCAGCTCCGGACGGCTCATCAGCGCGGCGGCGACGCCCAGGCGCTGCATCATGCCGACCGAGAAGCCGCGCACCTTGCGGTCCGCCGCCTGGGTCAGGCCGACGCGCTCCAGCCAGTGGGGGATGTCGGTCTCGCCGCCGACGCCGTGCTCCAGCGCCAGCCAGCGCAGGACCTGGCGGGCGGTCATGAAGGGTGGGAAGCGCGGGGTCTCGATCATCGAACCCATGCGGCGCATGGCGCCCACGTCGCCGACGCCGCCCCCCATCACGGTGGCCGTGCCGTCCGTCGCGCGGATCAGGCCCAGCAGGATGCGGAACAGGGTCGACTTGCCGGCGCCGTTCGGCCCCAGCACGCCATAGACCCCGCCCTTGGGGATGGTCAGGTCCAGCCCGTCGAGGGCGCGCACGGAGCCGTAGGTCTTGGTCAGCCCACGGGTTTCAATCACAGCGTTCATGGAAAGGAGCTTGGCCGTGTGAACAGCCCGAGGCAAGGCGTTGTCGTGCTGTCGCAGATTAAGCTTAGGCAATCTCCAGTCTCGCTGGAGTTTCCGTATGGTTTTGCGCCCCCTGTTCCTGCTCATCCTCGTGGCCGCGATGGCGGCCGGCCTGTCGGCCCAAGCCCAGGCTCCGGCCCAGGAGCCCTATCGGCCCGTCATCCTGGTCGGCATCGACGGGTTCCGCGCCGACTATCTGGAGCGGGGACTGACCCCGACCCTGTCACGACTGGCGGTTGAGGGCGTCCAGGCCGAGGGCGGCATGCGGCCGTCGTGGCCCAGCGTGACCTTCCCGAACTTCTATACGCTGGCGACCGGCCTGCACCCGGACCACCACGGCCTCGTCGCGAATATGATGACGGACCCGAACCTGCCCGGCCGCCGCTTCTCGCTGGGCAATCGGGCCGAGGTCATGGACCGGGTCTGGTATGACGCCGCCGAGCCGATCTGGGTCACGGCCGAGAACGCCGGCCTGCGCACCGCCACCCTGTTCTGGCCGGGTTCGGAGGCCCCGATCCGGGGCGTGCGGCCGACCTACTGGCTGCCGTTCGAACAGACGGTGCCGTCGCTGGCGCGGGTCAACATCCTGCTGGCCTGGCTGAGCCTGCCCGAGGCGGAGCGTCCGCAACTGGCGACCCTCTATTTCAACGTGCTGGACCACGCCGGGCACGAGTACGGCCCCGATGCACCCGAGACCGATGCGGTGCTGGTCGACATCGACGCCGCCGTGAAGGCGCTGGTGGACGGGTTGGAAAATCAAGGGATCGAAGCGGACCTGGTCATCGTGGCCGATCACGGCATGGCGCCGATTTCGGGTGAACGGGTGATCTTCCTCGACGACAAGGTCGACGCCGCGGCCGTCACCGTCACGACCCACGGGCCGGTGGCGACCCTGGATCCTGTCGCGGGCCGTGAGGCCGAGGTCGAGGCCGCCCTGCTGGGGGCTTCGCCGCATATGGAATGCTGGCGCAAGGGCGAGGTCCCGGCGCGACTGGCCTACGGAACCAATCCCCGCATCCCAGCCATCGTCTGCCTGGCCGAGACGGGCTGGATCATCGGCACGCGCGAGCGGACTGACCCGGCCCGGGTTCGCGGCGGCGCGCACGGCTTCGACAATCAGGCGCCCGAGATGCGCGCCCTGTTCATCGCTTATGGCCCCGATCTGGCGCGGGGCATCCGACTGCCCGAGATGGACAGCGTCGACGTCCAGCCGCTGCTGGCCCGGCTGCTGAAGCTGCCGGTCCCGGCGGGCGACGGCCAAGCGGCGGACACCGAGGCCGCGATGGCGCGCTAGGTGAGGGGAGGGCTCCGGCGATCAGTCGATCCGGCGGAAGATCAGGTTCTCGATCCGTCGTCCGAAGCTGACCGTCAGCCTGTCCCCGTCCGCCTTCAGTCGAAGCGGGCCGGTGACCACCGCGCCGTCGGACCCCGCCCGCAACCCGCCCCAGTCCTCGACAATGGGCTCCGGCGACAGGGGAGAGCGGATCGTGACCTGCACGCCGTCCTCGGCCGGACGAATGTCATAGTCGATGCCGGTCTCCGCCGAGATCCAGCGCCCGACCAGGCTGGCCCGCGCGGTCTCGGACGCCGGCTCCGGCGCGGGACGCGGTCCGGACGGAGCAGGGGGCGGCGAGGGTGTCGCCATCGGCGTGCCTAGGAACGCCTCGGCGATCGCGCCCGGGGTCACGTCGGTGCGGTTGCACAGCACGATCGCCCCGACCGGCGCTTCGGCCTGCCGGATGTATTCCGCGCGGAAGCCCTCCGAGCCGCCGTCGTGGCTGAGCCACAGGACATCGTCGCGGTCTTCCAGGCCGATCCCGGCGCCGTAGGGCGTTCCGAACTCGGGCAGGGTCGCGATCGCGCCGTCGGCCAGACGGCCGGGCTCGACGAACAGGGCTTTCACTGTCGGGGTCCAGGCGCCGCGACCGGCCCGGAAGGCCGCGTCGAAGCGGGCCAGGTCCTCCACCGTCGTGACCAGGCCGCCCGAGCCGGGAAGGGAAGGCTGGTCGTCCGCGATCCGGAAGCTCCCGTCGCGAAGACGCCGGTAGCCGTGGGTGGTCAGGCCTTCGGCCACGAAGCCGGTCCCGGTCATGCCCAGCGGGGCGAAAAGGGTTTCGCGCGCATAGTCCGCCAGGGTCTGGCCCGAGACCCGCTCCACCAGCTGCGCGAGCATCAGGTAGTTGCCGTTGGAATAGGCCGCGCGGCTTCCCGCCGGGAAATTGTTGCTATCCAGCCCGCGCATCATCGCCAGCACCGCCGCCGGCGCCGCCTCGCCCATGCGTTCGATCCCCGAGAGCGCCATCAGGGTGGTGTGGTCGCGCACGCCCGCCGTCTGGTTCAGCAACTGGCGCACCGTGGCTCCCTGTAGCGCGCCGGCCATGTCCGGCAGCCATCGGGCCGCCGGCGCGTCCATCTCGATCCGGCCCGTATCGACAAGGCTCAGCACGGCCAGGGCGGTGAATTGCTTGGAGGCCGAGGCGATCAGGAACCCCGTGTGCGCGGTGATCGGCGCGGCGGCCTCGATGTCGGCCAGGCCCGCCGCGTCGAAGGTCGGTCCGGCGGGGCTCAGCACGGCGACCGCGCATCCCGGCTGGGCGCCCTCCCGCATCGCGGCCAGGGGATCGCTCGGGGCCGCGAAGGCGTCGCCCGGCGGAACGCTCATCACCACGGTCAGGGCCCAGACGCACGTCAGTCGGGTGGGGGATTGATTCATGAACGGCGTTCTCCGGCTGGATTGACGCTAGCGCCATCCCCGGCTCATCTCCTGTAGAAATCGGAACCGGACAAACCCCGTGCTGGCCCAGTCGACGCCGCCAAGGATGGAGCTTACCTCGCGGGTCGCGTCGCCCGACCTGCAGCCGTTCGTCTCGGCCTTCATCGAGCGGAAGGATCTGACCGCGCTCCAGGCCATGCGGGAACTGCCCGTGCCGGCGCCGCTGATCCAGATCATGCTGGGCGCCGATGTTCACCTGACGGACGGCCCCACGACGGCGACCGTCCCGCGCATGGGGCTGTGGGGACCGTCATCCACCACGCCGTGGTCCCGGACCGAGCAGCCCATGCATGCCTTCGTCGCCGTGTTGACGCTCAGGGGCGCGGCGGTGCTGGCCCGGGCGGCGGAGGGACCGATCGCCGACCGGCGCATGAATCTGGGCGATCTCCTCGATCCCGAGGCGCGGCGCGGGCTGTCCCGTATCGCGCAGGCGCCGGAGGCGACCGATCGCATCGCCGCCGCGGAGGCCTGGCTTCGCGGCGTCATGGGGCGGGCGGGAGAGCCGAACGCCGCGGAGGCCTTGATGGACGCCATGCTGCAGCATCGGGTCCGCGGCCCCGTCGCCGGGATCGCGCGCGGATGCGGGATTTCCGAGCGCGCGCTGCACAAGCGTTGCCATCGCCTGATCGGCTGGTCGCCAAAGCGCGTGCTGCGCATCGCCCGCCTTCAGCGCCTGCTGCGCACTCTGCACCCCTCGCCCTGGCTCTCATCGGGGGATGAGGACGACGCCCGCCTGGAGTACGCCGACGACTCGCATCTGGCCCGTGACCTGATGGATCTCACCGGTCTGACGATTTCGGCCTACCGCGCGTCCAAGATCGCCAGCCGCGATCGGTTGGTGCACACCCTCATCTGATCGTGGCCCGTCGGGCCGGCGCGGATGGCGTCCGAAGGCCTGGAGCGCTATCCACCACGCCATGAACGCCCTCAACGACCTGAAAGTCCGCCGCGCCGCCATCGCCTTCATCCTGGTGACGGCGGTGCTCGACGTCATCGCCATGGGGATCATCATTCCCGTGCTGCCGCAGCTGGTGGTCGAGTTCGTCGGCTCCAACGCCGACGCCGGCTGGATCAACGGGGTGTTCGTGGCCCTGTGGGCGGGGATGCAGTTCATCTGCTCGCCCATCATCGGCTCGCTGTCGGACAAGTACGGCCGGCGGCCCGTCATCCTGATCAGCTGCGCCGGGCTGGCGCTCGACTATGTGCTGATGGCGGTGGCGCCGAACCTGTGGTGGCTGGCGGCGGGGCGGATCATCGCGGGCATCACCTCGTCCAGCTTCACCACCGTCTTCGCCTACATGGCCGACATCACCGCGCCGGAGAACCGGGCCAAGGCCTATGGCCTGATCGGAGCGGCCTTCTCGGGCGGCTTCGTGCTCGGGCCCGTGCTGGGCGGTTTCCTGGGCGAGCTGGGGCCGCGCGCCCCCTTCTGGTTCGCCGCCGTTCTGTCGGGCGTGGCCTTCCTGTACGGCCTGTTCGTCCTGCCCGAGAGCCTGCCCCTGGAGAGGCGGATGCCGTTCAGCTGGAAACGGGCCAATCCGGTCGGCGCCCTGATCCTGCTGAAGCGTCACGCCGAGCTGACCGGGCTCGCGATCGTGAACTTCCTGCTCTACTTCGCCCACCACGTCTTCTCGGCGGTGTTCGTGCTGTACGCGGCCCTGCGCTACGGCTGGGGGCCGGTGCAGGTGGGCCTGCTGCTGGCGCTGGTCGGCCTGCTGGACATGATCGTGCAGGGGCTGTTGGTCGGGCCCGTGTCCAAGCGGCTGGGCGAGCGGCCGACCCTGGTGCTGGGCCTGTTCGGCGGCACGATCGGCATCTGCCTGATGGGCTGGGCCCCCACCGGCTGGGCCTTCGTCGCCGCCATGCTGCCCAACGCCCTGTGGGGCCTCGCCATGCCGACGATCCAGGCCCTGATGACCCGCCGCGTCGGCGAGGACGAGCAGGGTCAGTTGCAGGGCGCCAACAACAGCGTCGGGGCCATCGCGGGCGTCCTGTCGCCGCTGTTCTTCGGCTGGGTCTACACCCATTCGACGGGCGGGCATTTCGACAGCGTGGCGCGCTGGATCGAGAGCTGGGCCGGCCATGGGGCGGCGTCGCGCCTGCTGGTCGGCGGCCTCTACGATCCCGGCCTGTCCTTCTACATCGCGGGGGCGGTCCTGTTGCTGGCCGCCGTGATCGGCTGGGTGGTGGCGCGGAAGGCGTCGCGGGCGGAGGCGATCGAGGTGCAAGCGTAACCGCCTTGATCCGGCCCGAAATCCGGAGCGGAATGGGCCATGTCCTTCCCTGACCAGCTATGGATGACGATGAAGACCGGCTCTCTCGCGCTCGCCCTCGCCCTCACGCTCGCTGCCTGCGGACAACCCAACAGCTCAAAGGCCCAGGACGGCGTCTTCGCCGACAACCGGGTCGCGCCCGGCGACGCCACGGCGATGAAGTCCAGCTTCGCGCCGGTGGTCCGCGCCGCCGCGCCCGCCGTTGTCAACATCGCCGCGCGGGGCGTGCAGCAGGTCCGTGATCCCTTCTTCGGCATGCCGGGCCAGCGCGAAACCGGCTCGGTCGGCTCGGGCGTCATCGTGCGGCCGAACGGGGTGGTTGTGACCAACTATCACGTCGTCAACGGCATGAGTTCGATCCGGGTGATCCTGAACGACCGGCGCGAATTCAACGCCCGCGTGGTGCTGGGCGACGAGCGCTCCGACCTGGCCGTGCTGCAGCTGGAGGGCGTCAGCGAACGCCTGCCGGTGCTGAACATCGACGATCGCGAGGAGCAACAGGTCGGCGACCTGGTGCTGGCCATCGGCAACCCGTTCGGTGTCGGCCAGACGGTGACCAACGGCATCATCTCGGCCCTGAACCGGACCGAGACCAATATCTCGGACTCGGGCTCCTTCATCCAGACCGACGCGGCCATCAACCCCGGCAACTCGGGCGGGGCGCTGGTGGACATGGACGGCGACCTGATCGGCATCAACTCGGCCATCTTCTCGCGTTCGGGCACTTCGTCCGGCGTCGGCTTCGCCATCCCGGCCTCGATGGTCAAGCGGGTGGTCGACAACGCCGTCGGCGGCGCCTCCGTGGTCGTGCGCCCCTGGCTGGGCGTGAAGGGCGAGACGGTCAGCGCCGACATCGCCCGCAGCCTGGGCCTCGAGCGGCCCCAGGGCGTCGTCGTCACCCAGGTCTGGCCCAACGGCCCCGGCGCCCGGGCGGGCATCCGCGAGGGCGACCTGATCGCCGCCGTGGACGGCGCCGAGATCAACGACCAGGGCGGACTGAACTTCCGTGTCGGCCTGCACGACCCGAACGAGACGGTCGAGGTCACCGTCGTTCGCGACGGCCGCCGCCAGACCCTGAACGCCCGCATCGCGCCGCTGCCCGGCGACCCGGACACCGACAAGGCGACCCTGATCCAGCAGGGCGGCCTGTCGGGCGCCCAGGCCGTGGCGCTGAACCCGGCCCTGGCCGACAGACTGGGCGGCGACCCCTTCTCGACCGGGGCGATCATCACCGGCGTGCAGCGCGGCAGCTACGCCAACCGGGTCGGATTCCAGGCCGGGGATGTGGTCGTGGCGATCAATGGCCGTCCGGTCAGCGCCCTGACCCAGCTGGCCAACGTCGGCCGCGGGGCCGAGGTGAGCATCAACCGTCGCGGCCGCACCATGACCGGGACGATCCGCTAGCTGTCGCGCTTAGGTCCGGTGATCGACCAGACGTGTCCGAACGGGTCGCGCAGCTTGCCGTGCCGGCCGTAGAACTCATCGGTGGCGGGACGGATCACCGTCGCGCCCTCGCGCTCGGCCCGGGCGATCCAGGCGTCCACGTCCTCGACGGCCAGGGCCACGGTGACGGCGGTCCCGCCCAGCCGCGCGGGCGAGCGCATGCCGATGGTCCCGTCCGGATCGGGAAATTCGTCGGCCAGATAGATCGCCCCGCTGTTGGCCAGCACCAGCATGGCGTGGCCCAGCCGGCCGTCGTCCATATCGTACCGCGCCGTCTCGCGCGCGCCGAAGGCCTTCACGTACCAGTCCAGCGCCACATGTCCGCGATTGACCATCAGATAGGGGACGACGGGCGGATCGGGCGGGACGTAGGTCATCTCACCGGCCCTTGATCGGCGCCCCGATCGACCAGGTGTGGCCGAAGGGGTCCTTCAACTGGCCGTAGCGGTCGCCCCAGAACTGGTCCGCCAAAGGGAACAGGGGCACGCCGCCTGCCAGGATGGCGCGGTTCCACCATTCGTCGGCGTCATCGACCTGCAGATGCAGGGTCACGCCGCGCGGCACGATGTCCTGCTCGCCGTTGTACTCGGGGAATTCGTCGGCCAGCAGGACGTTGGCGCCGTTGATGACCAAGGCGGCGTGCATCAGGCGCTCGCCGTCCTCGGCCAGCATGCGTCGTTCTTCCCGGGCTCCGAAGGCGCGCTGATAGAATTCGATCGCGGCCTGGCCGCCGCGCGAAGGGATGGTCAGGTGGGGGCTGATGCCGGCGGTCGGTCCCTGGGTCTTCGGAGCGTCTGCCATGTCATTCTCCTTGGTGCCTGCGCATAGTAACGCGTGAAACCGGCGCCGTTAACGCCTATCTCTGGGCGTCCATGACCGACCTGTTCGAAGCTTCCGGCATCCATCCTCCCGACGCGCCCCTGGCCGACCGCCTGCGGCCGCAAACGCTCGACGAGGTCGTCGGCCAGGACCATCTGCTGGGCGAGGGCGGGCCGATCCGGCGCATGGTCGAGGCGGGTCGCCTGGGGTCCATGATCCTGTGGGGGCCGCCCGGCACCGGCAAGACCACCATCGCCCGCCTGTTGGCCAAGGCGGCCGGGTATCAGTTCCAGCAGATCAGCGCCGTCTTCTCCGGCGTGGCCGACCTGAAGAAGGCGTTCGAGGCCGCCCGCATGCGCCGCGCGGCGGGGCAGTCGACCCTGCTCTTCGTCGACGAGATCCACCGTTTCAACCGCGCCCAGCAGGACGGCTTCCTGCCGTTCGTGGAGGAGGGGATCGTCACCCTGGTCGGGGCCACGACCGAGAACCCCTCGTTCGAGTTGAACGGGGCGCTGCTGTCCCGCTCGCAGGTCTATGTGCTCAAGCGGCTGGACGATGCAGCGCTGGATCAACTGTTGATCCGGGCCGAGGCGATGGAGGGCAAGAGCCTGCCCCTGACGCCCGAGGCGCGCCATGCCCTGCTGGCCCTGGCCGATGGGGACGGCCGTTACCTGCTGACCATGTCCGAGGTCTTGTTCGACCTGCAGGGGGTGGAGCCGCTGGACGTCCAGGCCCTCGCCGGCATCCTGCAGAAGCGCGCCCCTGCTTATGACAAGAGCAGAGAAGAACACTATAACCTCATATCCGCGCTGCATAAATCAGTTCGCGGGTCAGACCCTGACGCGGCCCTCTACTGGCTGGCGCGGATGCTGAACGGGGGCGAGGATCCGCTGTATCTCGCGCGCCGGATCGTGCGCATGGCGGTCGAGGACATCGGCGAGGCGGACCCTCTGTCCCTCCTGGTCGCCAATGCGGCCAAGGATACGTACGACTTCCTCGGCAGCCCGGAGGGCGAGCTGGCCCTGGCCCAGGCGGTGGTCCACTTGGCCACTGCGCCCAAGTCCGTGGGGGTCTATGAGGCCTTCAAGGCGGCCAAGCGCGCGGCGGCCGAAACCGGCTCCTTCATGCCGCCCGCCCACATCCGCAACGCGCCGACCAAGCTCATGAAACAGCTCGGCTACGGCAAGGGCTACCAGTACGACCCCTCGACGCCGGAGGGCTTCTCGGGCGCGAACTTCTTCCCCGACGAGATGGAGCGCCGCGTCTTCTACCAACCGAAGGGCGAGGGCCACGAGGCCAAGGTCAAGGAACGGCTGGACCGCTGGGCCGAGATGCGGGCGCGGAAGGAGGGCTGAGCGCGAATGACGGTGCGAAGGATCCCTATGGCGTGGGGGCTGTTCCCGATCGCCGTGGCCCTGCTGCTGACGACGCTGTCTGTGTTCGGCGCCCTGGACCTGCGCGACTGGGCGGGGCTCTGCGGCCTGGTGGCGCTGCCGATCTCGGCCCTGCTGGTCTTCGGCGGTTTCGAGCGGCGTTGGTGGCTTCCTGCGATCCTGCTGACCATGGTCGCCGTCGGCTTGGGCGCGCTGGCCAACGCCTGGCTGACGATCCATCTCCTGACCTCGGCGGGCGTGCCCAAGCTGCTGCTGCTTGAGCTGAGCGCCGTCCTGGTCGTTCTCGGTGCGCCGCTGGCGCTGTTCAGCGGCCTGCTGACGGCGCTCACGGTCTGGAGGGGCTGGTTGCGGCGCCCTGCGGCTGCACCGTTGCCGTAACGGCGGTTCCGGAGCATTCTCCTGCGATCACATGACCTTGGGAGGGGACCATGACTGATGCCAACTCGATGACGGTGAAGACGCCCTGGCACCTGTGGGTGGTGGGGATCGTGGGCGTGCTGTGGAATTCCTACGGCTGCTACGACTTCACCATGACCAATCTGAAGGGCGAGGAATACCTGCGCGGCTACGGCATGACCGAAGCCCAGATCGCCTATTTCCACGCCATGCCCGCCTGGACCCACGCCACCTGGGCCATCGGCGTGTGGGGCGGGATGCTGGGGGCGATCCTGCTGCTGCTGCGCAAGAAATGGGCGCTGCACGCCTTCATCCTGTCGTTCCTCGGCTTCCTGGGCGGGCTGGTCTACAGCTACGGGATGTCCGACGCCTCCAAGGTGATGGGGCCGAACGCCTGGGTCATGAACGTCGTGATCGGCGCCGGCTGCGTCTTCTTCATCTGGTACGCCTGGTTCGCGACGAAGCGGGGCGTGCTGCGCTGAGGGCTTGGGTCCGGGACGGATCGTGCTAAGCGGTCGGGCATGATCCTGACCGCGCCACGCCCCACCCTGACCCTCGCCGCCGTCTGCCTCGTCGGGCTGGGCGTCCTCGCCCAGTGGCTCTTGGGCTATCGCGTCAGCGCGGGCTCGGCGCACGCGATGGAGGTGCTGGCCTTGTTCCTCTATGGGGCGGCCATCGTGCTGCTGCTGGCCCCGCTGGGCCGGGGCAAGGCGCTGATCGCCGGGGCCCTGGCCTTCATCCTGATGGCCTGGGCGGTGCACCTGAACGCCCGCCTGTCGGCCTTCCTTCAGATCGAGGCCGGAGGGCAGGTGATCGCCGCCCACCGCATCCTGCTGGCCACCCTGTTCGTCGGCCCGTTCGCCGGGATCATCACCGGCGTCGTGACCGGGCTGATCGCCCGCTTCGAGCGCATCCGCTGGACGCCGAAGACCGTCGCGTGACCACCCGCGCGCCCGTTTCCCTGACCGAGGACGAGATCGCCGCCGTCCGCTCGTGGGTGATCCTCGAGGACGAGCACGTCATCGCCTTCAACAAGCCGTCCGGCCTGTCCAGCCAGGGCGGACGGATCCAGGTGCATACGCTGGACGACCTGCTGTGGGCCTTCATGCGCTCGAACGGTAAGCGGCCGGAGCTGGTGCACCGGCTCGACCGGGACACCTCCGGCGTCATCCTGGCGGCCCGGACCAAGCCCGCCGCCGGGTTCCTGGGCAAGGCGCTGCAGGCGCGGCGGTTCAAGAAGACCTATCAGGCGCTGCTGTCGGCGGCGCCCGAGCCCCGGGCCGGGACCATCGACACGCCGTTGGCGCGCCAGGAGATCGGGCGGGAAAGCTATATGCGCGCCGTCAGCGCCGATGCGCCGGGCGCCCAGGCCGCGCTGAGCCGCTACCGCACCCTGTCGGCGTCGGAGGACGGCGCCCTGGTTGAGCTGGACCCGGCCACCGGGCGGATGCATCAGCTGCGCGTCCACATGGCCTCCATCGGGCGGCCCCTGGCCGGGGACGTGCGCTACGGCGGCGCCCTGACCTTCGCGGGCCGCGCGGCGCCCCGACTGATGCTGCATGCCTCGAAACTGGTCTTCCCGCACCCGTCCGGCGGCTACGCCACGGTGGAAGCGCCGCTGCCGGACGATTTCGAGACGCTGAAGGCGGCGGCGGGGCTCTCGTAACATCGGCCGCCGTGACAGGAACCACTGCGTCCCGCTACGGTTAACCTCCGGAAGCCTCGGAGCCTGTCATGAAGCGCCTTGTCCTGCCCCTGATCCTCGCCGCCGGTCTCGGCCTGTCGGCCTGCGCCAGCCTCGCCCCCTACGGCGCCCAGATGGGGCCGAACGGGCAGGGCTATTCCGAGCAGCGGATTGAATCCAACCGGTTCCGCGTCACCTACAACGGCGTCGGCGCGCCCGGGCCCGTGGCCGATTACGCCCTGCTGCGCGCGGCCGAGCTGACCACGGCCGAGGGCTATGACTGGTTCGAGGTCACCCAGCGCTGGACCGACGGCCGTCCCGACAGCGCCGGCGGCATGCGCCCCAGCGTCGGCGTCAGCTACGGCAGCGGCCGTTACTCCAGCCCCTACGGCCGCTATTCCTCGTCCGGCGTGGGTCTCGGCGTCGGCCTGAACTTCACCGGCCCGTCCGCGACCTCGACCTCTCTGGAAGTGGTCATGGGCCGCGGCCAGCGTCCGGACCGGCCTGAAGCGTATGACGCCCGGGGCGTGCGGGACGCGTTGCGGCGGTAGAGACTAGTCCCTGGCGTCAACGCCCCCGCGTCAGCGCCCGGTATTCCACCAACCGCTCCTTGTCGCGCCGCACCTGGTCGGCCACGGCGTTGTCGACGTCCAGCGAGGCGTAGCGGACCCAGCCCTCGACGCCCAGCTTGTCCTGGATGGCCGCCACCGGCGTGCGCCAGCGGAAGTAGGACAGCCAGGTGACGCCCAGACCCAGCGCGACGGCCGCGGCTTGCAGGGCGCGGAAAGCGCCGGCGTCGGCCGGGGCGGGCTCCAGCAGGAACAGGGCCAGCCAGACCACGAACACCAGCGGCGTCATGATCCGCTGCGCCCAGCGCATCCAGTAGCGCTCGCGGCGGACACGCCACAGCTCCATCTGGACGTACTTCTCCAGGTACTCCATCCGCGCGCCGATCCACATGGTCAGGCGGGTCAGGTACAGGGCGCGCTGGCCCCAGCCCTTGCCGTCCATCTGGTATTGGGTCTCGGCCTGGTCAGCCATGGCGCGGGCGCTGGTGAACAGGTTCTGCAGCTCGCGGGTCCGCGTCACGATCTCACGCGACAGTTCGTAGGAGTCGTTCTCCAGCTGGAAACGGTACTGGATGAACAGGATCGCCTGCGCGGCCCAGAAGACGCCGACCACGGCCAGCATGGCGGCGAAGGCCAGGCCTAGTCCCATCGGCGGCGAGCCGGTCCAGGTCGAGAACCAGGTCGGCCCCAGCGTCGCCAGCAGGGTGAAGGCGACCAGGGCCGCCAGCTGGCTGCCCCGCTTGACCGAGACGTGCACCACCAGCGCGCGGAAGACGCGGCGGCCGTAGTCGTGGATCAGCTTGCGGATATCGCTGTCGACCGGGAAGCGTTCCTCGATCTGGCGGCTGAACAGGACGTGGAAGCGGTCCGGCTTGCCTTCGCTCTCCCAGAAGGGGAACAGGTCCAGCGGCTGGTTGAAATACTCGTCGATATGGCTCGACACGGCGGCCACCGAGGCCGGGTCGTACGAGAAATACTCGCTGTCCTGGATCGGCCGCAGGATGCCGTCGGCGCTGCGCAGGGGCGGGGCCGAGGCGTGCGACGTCGGCTGCGGGATCTCGCGGTTCGGGCTGTCCTGCGCCCCCGGGGGCGGTGGATTCGGCGCGGCCTGGAGACGCGAGTCGGCGCCATGGCCGCCGTGGCCGCCGTCGAAGGGCGAGGCGTGCGGGTCGGGCGCGTGGTTGTGATCGTCGTGCGACATGGCGCTTCGGCGGTCCTCAGGAATCTCGATGCCCGGCACTATGGCAGATCACGCCGCAGGGCGGACGGCGTTCTCTCACGACGCGAAGCGCCGCTGTTCGGGTATCGCCGTTAACCCTGTCTCCCGGCAAGTGAAGTTTCGGTCAGAACGGGTAGCGCGCCGTGGCGGCGGCGCAGGCCAGCAGGACGACCAGCAGCAGCGCCTGCAGGTTCAGCGCGCCGACGACCCGCTTGCGCTCCGCGATCGGGGGCTGGAAGCCGGCCTCGGCCCGCGCGGCCTTCGCCCAGCGCAGGAAGGCCACCGTCGGTCCGATGGAGATCAGGCCGATCAGGACGAAGGTCGCGATCTTGGCCCAGAAGAAGGGATTGGCCTGGTAGAAGGCCCAGCCCTTGCCGCCCCAGATCACCCGCCCGATCCCGACCAGCACGATCAGGGTCGCCGTCCCGCCGTAGCCGCCGTCCAGCCGCGACAGCCGCTTGATGTCGACGACCGGCGCGCCCGCCAGCACCCGCTCGACCGCCAGCATGGCGACAAGGCCGAAGACCAGCAGGTGGTGGATGATGGCGAGGATCAGGTCGGTCATCGGGCGTCTCCCTTCGCAATGCCGCAAACGGGGTTATAAGCCCCGGATCATGACACGTTTTCTCATCGTTGCAGCCGGGGGTGCGCTGGGCGCCATGGCCCGCTACGGCCTGGGACGACTGCTGCCCGTGACCGGCGGCTGGCCGTGGCCGACGCTGACGGCCAATGTCGCCGGCGGCCTGCTGATGGGACTGCTGACCGGCTGGCTGGCCTTCCGGGGCGGGGCCCAGGGCGAGACGATCCGCCTGTTCGCCGCCGTCGGCGTGCTGGGCGGCTTCACCACCTTCTCGGCCTTCTCGCTGGAGACGGTCCTGATGATCGAGCGCCGTCAGTTCGCCATGGCGTCCGGCTATGTCGCCGTTTCGGTGGCCGCTTCGGTCATCGCCCTGTTCCTCGGCCTGATGCTGGCCCGCCGCGCTTTCGGAGCCGCAATTTGACCGACGAGACCCCCACGGACGCCCCGGAGGCCCCCAAGCGGGAAGTCCTGACCATCTATGTCGCCGAGGCCGAGGACGGCATTCGTCTGGACCGGTGGTTCCGCCGGCGTTGGCCGCACCTGTCGAACATCCAGGTGCAGAAGATGGCCCGCAGCGGCCAGATCCGCGTCGACGGCGCCCGCATCAAGCCTGAGGGTCGCCTGACCGCCGGCGCCGCCGTGCGCGTGCCGCCGATCCCCGACGACACCTCGCGTCAGGCGGGCGACGCCCACACCCTGTCGGAACAGGACATCCGCTTCGCCAAGTCGCTCGTGATCTACGAGGACGACATGGTCATCGCCCTGAACAAGCCGCACGGGCTGGCGGTGCAGGGCGGCACCAAGACCAGCCGCCACGTCGACCGCTTGCTGGGCGCCTGGGGCGAGGGGATGGAGCGTCCGCGCCTGGTGCACCGCCTTGACCGCGACACCTCGGGCGTCCTGCTGCTCGGCAAGGGGCCGGAGGCGGCCAAGCGGCTGGCCGGCGCCTTCGCCCGGCGCCAGGCCAAGAAGACCTACTGGGCCATCGTCATCGGCAATCCCAAGCCGTCGGCCGGCCAGATCGACATGCCGCTGAAGAAGACCGGCATCAACGACTTCGAGATGATGCGCCCGGCCGAGCGCAAGGATCCGCGCGCCGAACCGGCCGAGACCGCCTTCGCCACCATCAGCCGGGCCTCCCACCGCGCCGCCTGGATGGCGCTGCGCCCCTTCACCGGCCGGACGCACCAGCTGCGCGCCCACATGGCCGCGATCGGCCACCCGATCCTCGGCGATCCCAAGTACGGCGACGAGAAATCGAAAGAACTGTCGGGCGGGCTGAAGCTGCAGCTGCACGCCCACCGGATCGAGCTGGACCACCCGTCGGGCGGCAAGCTGATCGTCGAGGCGCCGCTGAGCCCCGAGATGAAGGCCGGCTTCGCCCACTTCGGTTTCGACCCGCATGAGGGGGCGGGGGAGGACCCGTTCGAGGGCGTGAGGCGGCAGCGATGAACCGCGCCAGCACCCTCAGGCTGAAATGACGCCGTCGCCGCGAGATCCCCAGGCCCTGGTCGAGCGCCTTGCGGCGGTGGCCGCGCGCCCGGCCAGCGCGGTCGCGGAGCACAATCTGGCGGCCCTGCTGGGCGACCTCGGCCGCTCCGCCGAGGCCGAGGCGGCCGCCCGCCGCGCCTTCGCCAAGGGCGGCGACGCGCCCGAGACCTGGCTGGTCCTGTCGCGGGCCCTGGTGGCGCAGAACAAGCATGACGATGCGGACGCCGCCTATCGCGAGGCGCTGGCGCGCCGGCCCGGCTATATCGACGCCGTCCGGGACTTGGCCCAACTGATCTGGATGCGCACCGCGGACGGCGAACGGGCCCTGGAGCCGGTGCGCGAGGCGCTGGCGCGAACGCCCGCCGACCGGGCCCTGCACCTGCTCCGCGCCAGTCTGATGGAGTATGCGGGCGACGACGCCCGGACCGTCTGGCGAACCCTGACTGAAGCGGCGGGACCGGATCATCCGGAGGTGGAGCTGGCCGCCGCCCATGCCGCCCTGTCCTTCGATCTGGATCAGGCCCTGACCCACGCCCTCAAGGCGACAGCCCTCGCCCCGGGCGACCTGCGGGCCTGGCTGCGGCTCACCGAGGTGCGGCTGGCCCGGCGCGAAGCGGACCAGGCCCTCGGCCTGATCGAGCCGCTGGCGGAACGCTTCCCCGCCGATCAGAGCGTCCTGTCTCTGCTCGGCCTCGCCCGCCGGCTGGCGGACCGCGCCTGGTATGACGCCGACCTGGTGCGCGGCCATCTCATCGACACCCCCGCCGGCTGGTCGGATCTCCCGTCGTTTCTCGCCGATCTGGCCGTGTCCTTGCGCCGGCTCCACGGCCTGCGGACCCATCCGGTCGGCCAGAGCCTGCGCCACGGCACCCAGACGGCGGTCGATCTGAAGGCCAGCGACGATCCCGTGATCCAGGCCTTCTTCAGCGCCGTTCACGGCCCGATCACCCGCCATGTCGCGGGTCTGGGCGCCGGCTCCGATCCCACGCGCAGGCGCAATACCGGCGCCTGGCGGATGGCGGGCTGCTGGTCGGTCCAGCTGGCGCCCGGCGGCTTCCACGCCCCCCATGTCCATCCCAATGGGTGGCTGTCCTCGGCCTGCTATATCGAGGTGCCCGCCGCCGTCGACGCGGGCGGCCACGAGGGCTGGCTCGGCTTCGGCGGCGCCCCCTTCGCCCCCGACGTCTTCCCGCCCGTCCGGTTCGAGAAGCCCGAGCCGGGCAAGCTGGTGCTTTTCCCCTCCTATCTGTGGCATGGCACCGTCCCGTTCACGGGCGAGCGGCCTCGCCTGACCCTTGCCTTCGACGTCGTACCCGCATGACCTTCTCCAGCCGCCCGCTCGCCGTCTTCGACATCGACGGCACCCTTGTCGACAGCCGCGCCTCCATCCACCGCGCCGCCTGCGAGGCCGCGCGCGACATGGGCCTGCCCGAGCCCGAGTATGACCGGGTGCGCCAGATCGTCGGCCTGTCCCTCGATCACGCCATGGCCGTGCTGGAGCCGGGCCTGGACGCCGAGGGGCTGGCGCGCTTCGTCGCCGGCTTCCGCGCCAGCTTCAACCGCATGTACGCCGACGGGCACGAAGAGCCGCTGTACGACGGGGCCATGGATCATCTGCGCCGCCTGCACCGCGACGGCTGGCGCCTGGCGCTGGCGACCGGCCAGAACCGCCGCGGCGTCGCCCGCAACCTGGCCCGCCAGGGCTGGGCCGAGATCTTCCTGTCGTCTCACTGCGCCGAGGACGGGCCGGGCAAGCCGGATCCCGCCATGCTCCACGCCGCCATGGCCGCCTGCGACGCCGACCCGGCCTCGACCGTCATGATCGGCGACACCGCCCACGACGCGACCATGGCCGTCAACGCCGGCGTGCTGCCGCTGGGCGTCGCCTGGGGCTTCCACACGGCCGAGGAACAGATCGCCGGCGGCGCGCGTCACGTGGCCAAGAGCTTCGGCGAACTGAACGTCGTGCTGGACGGCTTCGCCCGCAGCTACGCCTGATATCGAGACACACGATGAGCCACATTCCCCCCCTCGATCCCATGGTCGCCGCCCGCAAGGGCTTCCGCGAGTCCGAAGAGCGGCTGAAGCGCTTCTGGAAGACGGTCGATATCAGTGAAGGGGAGGGGGGCTGGACCGTCCTGCTCGACGGCCGCGCGCCCAAGACTCCGGCCCATGCCAAACTGACCCTGCCGACCGAGGCCGCCGCCCGCATGGTCGCCGACGAATGGGCCGCGCAGGGCGAGTTCATCGAGCCCGGGACCATGCCCGCCACCCGCCTGGCCTCCACCGCCATCGACCGCGTCAGCCAGGTGCGCGAGGCCGTGGCCGACGAGGTCGCCGCCTACGCCGGGTCGGACCTGCTCTGCTATCCGGCCGAGGCTCCCGGCTCGCTGGTTGAACAGCAGGCGCGCGAATGGGCGCCGTGGCGCGACTGGGCCCGGGAGCTGGGCGTCCCGCTCCAGGTCGCCGAAGGCCTCCTCCACACGGCCCAGGACCCCGCCGCCGTCGCCCGGGTGCGCGCGCTGGCGTTGGACCTGGACGATTTCGCCCTGACCGGCCTCGCCGCCCTCACGCCCCTGCTGGGCTCGGCGGTGCTGGGGCTGGCGGTGCAGCGTGGGGCGCTGTCGGGAGAGATGGCCTTCGACCTGTCGCGTATCGACGAGGCCTTCCAGGAGAGCCGCTGGGGCGTGGACGAGGACAACGCCGCCCGCACCGCCTTCCGCCGCGCCGAGGCCGTGCTGTTCGACCGGTGGTTCCGCAGTCTGGAGCGCTGACTTTCCAAAGCGGAAAGTTTTCACTTGCCAAGTTGGAAAGTCATGTCATTTTCCACTTTGGAAAGTGAGAAGCACGCCATGACCGACGACAAGCCTCCCCCCGCCCTGAGCCCCGCCGAGGCGCTCGCAGCCATCGAGAAATCCCGCCGGGCCGTGCACGACCGCGTCGCCGGCGGCGGCTGGCGCTACGACCTGACCTATTCGGTCATCGCCGCCGGCATGGTCGCCGGCCAGGTGTTCGACGTGCCCTACAATGTGCTGGCCAGCACCTTGGGCGTGCTGGGTCTGACGATCATCTTCCAGCGCGAGACCAAGCGCACCGGCCTGCGCGTGACCGGCCTGTCGCCGCGCTGGGCCCGCTGGGTGGCCATCGGCATCGGCCTGCTGTTCGCCGCCGCCATGATCGGCCTGCTGGTCATCCGGCGGCTGTCGCCGGAGACCTCTCCGCTGCTGATCGCCGGCGTGGCGGGCGTGGCCGTTTTCGTCGTCGCCCTGATCGGGTCGCGGATCTGGCGCCGTGTCTATCGCGCCGAGATGAGGCTGGACCGATGAGCCCGATCGACGCTGAGTTCCAAACGCCGGCCGAGGCGCTGGAGGTCGTTCAACAGGCGAAGAACGCCGTGGCGGAACGCCTAACGGTGCACTGGGGCTGGGACGCCGCCTTCGCCCTGGCCATCGGTGCCGTCTACGCGGTCCACGCCCTGCCGCCGCCCCTGGGGGCGTTGACCATGGTCCCGTTCGTGATGCTGGTCGCGTGGCTGGTCGTTGTGCGCCGCTCGCGTTCGGGCTTCTGGATCCAGGGGCCCGGCCCCCGTTCCGCCCGTCCGTACTCCATCGCCCTGAACCTGCTGCTCGGCGCCATGCTGCTGGTGGTCCTGGCGTCGTCCCTCCTGCTGGGACTGAGGTGGCCGGCGCTGGCGGCGGGCGCGATCGCAGCGGCGGGGACCTTCGTCCTGTCGCGGCTCTGGGGCCGGGCCTACCGGCGGGCTCTGACGGGAGAGGCGGGATGACGCCGCCGACCTTCGACCCGGTCATCCATGCGCCGGGCCGGCTGCAGATCTGCGCCATCCTGTCCAGCGTCGACGAGGCGGAGTTCTCCACCCTGCGCGACACGCTGGCGGTGTCCGATTCCGTCCTGTCCAAACACCTGAAGCAGCTGGAGGAGGCGGGCTATATCGCCGTGCGCAAGGCCGCCGCCGAGGGCCGCCAGCGCACCTGGGCCAGCCTGACCCCGGCCGGCCGCAAGGCCTTCGCCGCCCATGTGGCCGAGCTGACTCGACTGGCGGGGATGACCGCGCCGGCCCCGGGCGGGCAGGGTTTCGTCGGCTAGACGCCTTGCAACCGCGCGCGGAGGTTCTAGCGTCCGGGGGCAAAGGCGTTTCAGGGAGCTTCCGATGGCAACCGTCGTCCTCACCGCGAGCCTGTTCGCCGCCGTCCTCGCGGTCCCGCCCGCGAGCGCGGCCCCGGCCTTTCAGGAGAGCCTCCGACAGTTCGCGGATGCCCGGGAGGCCCAGCGGAGCATGCCCCCGGCGCCCGCCAGATGCGCCACGACCGGCGCCTGCGTCGCGACCCTGCTGCCCCTGAACGGGCCGGACGACCTCCGGTGGGTTGGCTTCTGGGCCGACCCGACCATGCGGATCGAGTGCGTCGACAGCGCGACGGCCGGCTTTCGCGTCGATTGCGACGCGTCCGACGCTGTGCGTGTCGTCGTGCCGCCGGCTCAGGAGACGTGCGCGGTGAATGCCGACCACAGCTGGAACTGCACCTTCGAGCCGCGCCCCGACAGGCCCTATCGGCCCGGCCCCGGCGCCGGTTAGCCGCCGTCGATCGTCGCCTTATCCCCGCCGGGACGGGCGTCACGCTTGCCGCCCGGCGGTTCGCCTTTTAAGCCCGTGCGGGAGACACGGAAAGCGACTCCCCATGCAAGACATCCTCGACAAGCTTGAAGCCCGCCGCGCGGCCGCCCGTCTCGGCGGCGGCGAGAAGCGGATCGAAGCCCAGCACGCCAAGGGCAAGCTGACCGCGCGCGAGCGGATCGAGGTCCTGCTGGACGAGGGCTCCTTCGAGGAGACCGACATGTTCGTGGAGCACCGCTCCCACGATTTCGGCATGGAGAAGCAGCGCGTCCCCGGCGACGGCGTCGTCACTGGCCGCGGCACCATCGGCGGCCGTCTGGTCTATGTCTTCTCCAAGGACTTCACCGTCTTCGGCGGCTCCCTGTCGGGCGCCCACGCGGCCAAGATCGTCAAGCTGCAGAAGATGGCCCTGACCACGGGCGCCCCGATCATCGGCCTGTTCGACGCCGGCGGCGCCCGCATCCAGGAAGGCGTGGAGAGCCTGGCCGGCTACGCCGACATCTTCCTGCAGAACACCCTCGCCTCGGGGGTCATCCCCCAGATCAGCGTCATCATGGGGCCGTGCGCCGGCGGCGACGTCTATTCGCCGGCCATCACCGACTTCATCTTCATGGTGAAGGACACGTCGTACATGTACGTGACCGGCCCCGACGTGGTGAAGACGGTCACTAACGAGGTGGTCACCCACGAGGACCTGGGCGGCGCCCGCGTCCACGCCGGCAAGTCGGGCGTCGCCGACGGCGCCTTCGAGAACGATCTCGAGGCCCTGTCCGAGGTCCGCCGCCTGATCGGCTTCCTGCCCCTGTCGAACCGCGAGAAGCCCCCGGTCCGCGAGAGCTATGACGATCCCGACCGCGACGAGGCCAGTCTGGACACCCTGGTCCCGGCCAACCCGAACCAGCCCTATGACATCAAGGAGCTGATCCTGAAGACGGTCGACGAGGCCGAGTTCTTCGAGATCGGCGCCGATTTCGCCCGCAACATCGTCTGCGGCTTCGGCCGCCTGGACGGCCAGTCGGTCGGCATCGTCGCCAACCAGCCGCAGGTGCTGGCGGGCGTGCTGGACATCGACTCCAGCCGCAAGGCCGCCCGCTTCGTCCGCTTCTGCGACGCCTTCGACATTCCCCTGGTCACCTTCGTCGACGTGCCCGGCTTCATGCCCGGCACGCGACAGGAGTACGGCGCCCTGATCAAGCACGGCGCCAAGCTGCTGTTCGCCTACGCCGAGGCCACCGTGCCCAAGCTGACCGTCATCACCCGCAAGGCCTATGGCGGCGCCTATGACGTGATGAGCAGCAAGCACCTGCGCGGCGACGTCAACTACGCCTGGCCCTCGGCCGAGATCGCGGTGATGGGCGCCAAGGGCGCGGTCGAGATCATCTTCCGCAAGGAGGCCGGCGACCCCGAGGCCCTGGCGGCGCGCGAGGCCGAGTACAAGGAACGCTTCGCCAACCCCTTCGTCGCGGCCGGCCTCGGCTACATCGACGACGTGATCATGCCCCACGGCACGCGCCGCCGCCTGATCAAGGCGCTACGGACGCTGAAGAACAAGGTTCAGGAGAACCCGTGGAAGAAGCACGATAATATTCCGCTTTAGAGCTACAATTCCGAAGCCAATTTGCCTTGCCATTCGGGCGAATAGAGGAGGGTTGCGCTGACTTCCTCGCTCCAAATGGCGCGGTCAATTCCCCAATAGAAGAAATGTGCGGTTTTCCCGGACTCCAAGATTTTCGAGTTCTGCTTTCCGGACTTTGTATAGAGGATAATCAGGTCGCCTTTTTCGACTGCAGTGTAAGGGAACCAGTAGGTGTGATTTACTCCTATCGTTATAGTTCCCCCGTTCACTCCTGTTTGAAGTAATGCGAAGTCTCCTGCGTCACATGCGGTTAAAGCGCGCAAGGTGATGCGTTCTTTGGCGTGGACGCCCCTCTCCAAAATTGATCGCAGTTCAAGGTTCATTTCAGCACCACCTTTGAGGCGATGCCGCCGGCTACGAGTATCAGTCCCAACACGGCGCTTGCAATTCCGGCCAACAGATTTTCCCAAACGGCTGGCGCTAAACCTATCAAAATCGATCCGACGGATACAAAGCCGCCGAAGAATATGTCGGCCTGTACGCGCGGTTTAAGCTTCTCAGTCATAACTTCGCACTTCTTGTCGACCTCGTGATATTTTTCGCGAAATCGTTTCAGTTCAGATATTTCATTTTCAAGGCGGTCTAGATCGTCCATCATTAGTTTTTGGACGGCGGGATTTCCGAGCTCTTCTTCAGTGAGCTCTCTACGCATGCGTGACAGGGCTCGTCGGCCTTTAGGTTTCTCGGCAAGGGTAATGGCCCCTTGGTCAGCGAGTTCCTGATCGGCGGGCTCAATTTCAATGTTCTTTGGTGCGCGAGCCATGGCCCCTCCCGGCGGGCAGCTATCACATTGCAGCGGCTTATCAGGGAACTGCTCTAGCTCCTATCCAAGTGCGGCTTGTTGACCAACCTCCTCTTCCTCTGCTCCCGCAACCGCCTCCGCTCGCCCACGGCCGAGCAGGTGTTCGCGTCCCGACCCGGCGTCGAGACCGCCTCCGCCGGCCTGGCGCCGGACGCGGAGGAGCACTGCTCCGCCGAGCTGGTGGAATGGGCCGACATCATCTTCGTCATGGAGCGCGCCCACCGCGCCCGGCTGCAGCGCCGCTTCAGGGCCCATCTGAAGCGGGCTCGGGTCATCTGCCTCGACATCCCGGACGACTACGCCTTCATGCAGCCGGAGCTGGTGGCCCTGCTGGAGAAGAAGGTGGGGCCGTACCTCAGATAGCTATCGTCATCCCGGGGGCGCGAAGCGAGCCCCGGGACCCAGCGGCGCGCGGGAGCGCGAAGCTGTCGCGGGCACGGCGCGTGGATGCATCGCCTTCGGCGCCGCTGGGTCCCGGCCTTCGCCGGGATGACGATAGCGGAGAGAGATCGCCTGCAGGCCTCAGCCGCCCGTCAGTGACTCCAGGCCTTCCTCGGCGATGGCGCGCCGGACGCCCTGGGCGTCGCGCAGGACGGCTTCCAGCGCCAGCCGGTGCGCGACGGTCAGGGCCTGGTCGGCCGGAGCCTCGACATCGGGCCGGACCCCCACGCCTTCCCAGTTGGCGCCGGTCACGGTGTTGGTGACGATCTGCATCGGGATGAAGGCGGCGAACCCCGCGACCAGGGGGCGGTAACCGCCGGGCGTGGCGCCGCCCCAGGTGGTCTGGCCCACCAGGGTGGCGCGGCCCATGGCCTGCAGGTCATAGGCGAACTCCTCGGCGCCGGACCCGGTCTTGCTGTCGATCAGCACATAGACGGGACGGCCGGTGAAGGCGGGCGTGCGGGGTTCCGCCTGATAGGTGCGGCCTTCGGCCGGCCCGGCGGGATCGAAGACGTGCACCGTGGGCGTGGGCCGGTCGACCAGGTGACCGATGACGTTGGCCACCCCGGCCGGCTCGCCGCCCGGCGCGCCGCGCACGTCGATGATCAGGGCGCCGGTGTCGGCCAGCATGCCCATCGCCGCCGCCAGCTTCTCGGCGATGGGCGGGGCGTCCATGAACCGGTTGATCCGCAGGTAGCCGACATTGCCCGCCAGCCAGCGCACCTCGGGGATCTCTGACCCACGCAGGCGGACTTCCTCGTTGAAGGCGGCGACCTCTTCCGGCGGCGGCGGGCCCTCGCTGAACCCGGCCAGGATCTCGGGCCCCATGTAGCGGATGCGGAAATGCCGGTCGTTCACCACGGGTTTGACGCGGCTGTCGATCAGCGCCAGCAGGTCGGCGGCGGTGCGGGCGCCGCGGAACTCTCCGCGACCTTCCATGGCTTCGATCTCCCGCGCGGCGGCGGCGCCCCGTTCGCGGAAGGCGAAGCGTTCGCGCAGCACCTGGGCCAGCGACAGCAAGACGGCGCTGGTCTCGTCGGCGCTCAGGGTCACGCCGGCCGGATCCGGCGGCGGTCCCGGCTGGGCGCGGGCCACGACGGGCGTGAAGGCCAGGGCGATGACGGCCGCGCAAAGGACCGGAAGGTGTCGGATCATGGAAGGCTCCCCCTTGATGGTTTCCCAAGGCGAAGAGGCCGCGAGCCTGACGTTTGGATGCACGCGGACCGTCTTCTCCCGCACGGGGAGAAGGGGCAATATCGCCCCATGATCATCCTGCACGCCTTCGGCAACATGTTCCCCGGCGGGGTCGGCGAGACCAAGGACATGCGCATCCAGTGGGCGCTGGAGGAGATGGGACTGCCCTATCAGGTCCGCGCCTGGGACTATCTGGCGGGCGAGACCAACGGGCCGGAGTTCTCGGCCCTCAGCCCGTTCAACCAGATTCCGGTGCTGGAGCACGACGGCCTGGTCCTGTCCGAATCCGCCGCCATCCTGATCCACTTGGCCGAGACCTCCAGCCGGCTGACGCCGCCGGACCTCGAGGGCCGCGCCCACGTCATGCAGTGGTGCTTCGCCGCCGTGGCCACCGTCTCGCCCGCCCTGTCGATGATCTCGATGTTCGACGCGGGCTTCATGGGCGCGGACGCCGCGGCCCGCGACTTCCTGGTCATGATCGGCCGCCGCTGGCTGGAGGGGGTGGAGCGCCGGCTGGAGGGCCGGGCGTGGATCATGGGCGAGGACTTCACCATCGCCGACATCCTGATGGCCACCGTGCTGCGCGAGATCCGCGAGGCCGAGCTGCTGGCCGACTACCCCAACGTCGGCGCCTTCTACGCCCGCGCCTTCGCCCGCCCGGCCTGGTTGCGGACGCGCGCGCTCTACGCCGAACGGCTGGGCGTGGATGTGGCCTCCATCACCTGAGGCGGTTTCCGGGTCGAACGCCGGCGGCAACCCAAAGTGCGTCGCCGTTAACGTCACGAAACTTTGAGTTGCGACCGGCTCCTGGCGGTCCTCCCCTGAATTCGCGCGTGAGGCGCATTCTAGGGAGGTCTGCATGTTGAGGAAGATCAGAAGCGTAGCCGTCGTTTCGGCCGTGGCGTTCGCCGCGTTCGGCGCCATGGGCATGAAGGCCCAGGAGTGGCCGCCCGAATGGACCGGCTATCACTACGTCTGGTACGAAGACGCGGCCAAGACCATCGTCGGCGGCGAGGTCTCGGACATCGGCTGCCGCGGCTTCGGCTCCAACATCTGGGTCCAGCGGGCCTATGTGCCGTCCGGCTATTACGACACCACGCCCATCTTCTACTGCGGCGGGTGGGGCCCCGGCCCGATCGAATAGCCGATCGCCGCTGAGACGACGTCGAGGCCGCCCGGAATCCGGGCGGCCTCTTCATTTCCAGGGGAAGGCTTAGTGGGCGACGGCGTGGGCGGCCTGTTCGATCACGTTCGCCACCGCGCGGGGCTGCGAGACATAGACCGAGTGGCTGCCCGTGCTTTCCGACACCGTGGCGCCGGCGCGGGCGGCCATCATGCGCTGGGCCGGGGGCGGGATCATGTGGTCCTCGGTGGCGACCAGGTACCAGCTGGGCTTGACGCGCCAGGCGGGGGCGCTGACCGCGCCGGCCAGGGCTTCGACGCCCCACGGCACCTGCGAGTCCGCCATGAAGGCCGCTTCGGCCGCCGGCAGGTCCGCCGCGAAGGAGGCCGCGAACTTGGAGCGGTCCAGCAGCAGGAAGCCGTCTTGCGGCGGCAGGATCGGCGGCACGGGGGCGCCGGCCGGCGGGTTGGCGATCAGGGTCGAGACCGATTCACCGGCGTCCGGAGCGAAGGCGGCGATATAGACCACGCCCTCGACCTTGGGGTCGGTGCCGGCTTCCGAGATCACGACGCCGCCGTACGAGTGGCCGACCAGGATGACCGGACCGTCCATCGAGGCGATCACGCGGCGGGTGGCGGCCACGTCGTCGGCCAGGGAGGTCGTCGGGTTCTGCACGATGGCGACATTGTAGCCGTCGGCGGTCAGCAGCTCGTAGACGCCCTTCCAGCCCGAGCCGTCGACGAAGCCGCCGTGCACCAGCACGACGTTCTTCATGGAACCGGCCTGTTGGGCCAGGGCGCCGTCAGCGGCGAAAACAGCTCCGGCGAGAGCGGCGGAGGCCATCAGTTTGCGAGCGGTGGTCATGATCGTTTCCTTTTCATGTTTCTGCGATAAACATTATCGCGATAACTGTTGGGTACGCTCACTCCAGATCGTTGTCCAGATATTTTTTATCGCGATATGTATTTTTTCGCGAAAGCCCCATATTCAGGCCTCAAGGAGATTATCATGTCCAAGCCCGCCGTGCCCCTGCAGGGGCAGCTCTGCTTCTCGATCTATGCCGCCGGCATCGCCATCAACCGCGCCTACAAGCCGCTGCTGGACGATCTGGGCCTGACCTATCCCCAGTATCTGGTGCTCAGCACCCTGTGGGAGGGCGGCGCCCATACCGTCGGCGGGATCGCCGAACGGCTCGACCTCGAGCCCAGCACCATCACCCCCCTGGTCAAGCGCATGGAGCAGGCCGGGCTGGTCGACCGTCGCCGCAATCCGGATGACGAGCGTCAGGTGGTGGTCGATCTGACGGAGAAGGGCAGGGACCTGGAATCCCGCGCCGGCTGCCTGCTGGACGAACTGCTGAACCGTTCGGGCCTGACGGTCCCCGATCTCATGGACCTGAACGCCCGGGTCCGGGGGCTGGCCGACGCCGTGGCCCGGCCGAGGGGCGGCGAGGGCTGACGCCCGCGTCTACGACGCCAGCAGGTTGACGGCGGCCATCAGCCCCATCGCCATGCCGAAGGTCCCGATCGACCAGAACCAGGCGCGTCCGCGCCCCACGCCGGCGACCTGCATCAGCCACAGGTGCTGGACGCTCAGGTACCAGACGGTTGCGGCCACGGCGATCGCCACGCCCGCCAGCGTCGTCCACTCCCGCGGGTCGCGCACCCCCAGGGTGGCCAGGCTGATCAGGATGGCGGTGGCGCCGGCCAGGTAGCATTGCGCGAAGAAGGGCGCCCGCAGGGTGTTGCGGTCGATCTTGTGGCCCGACAGCTTCAGGAAGGTCCAGGCGAACAGCAGGGGGCTGAGGCTGAAGACCAGGGCGCGGTAGGCCAGCAGGTTCTGGTCGCTGCCCACCACCAGCCGGCCCAGGGCGGTATGGCCGCCCTCCACCCGGAAGCCGAAGGCCATCTCAAGCCCGTGCGCCAGCAGGATGCTCAGCACCAGGAACAGCGGCGGGCTCAGGGTCTCCAGATATTGCTGGTCCGGCTTGTCGCGCTGTTCGCTGTCCGAATAGCGCATGGTCTTCAGCGGGTGGCGCAGGGTCATGAACAGGGTGCGCGGATAGAACAGCAGCCACGACATGACTTCGTAGAGCAGTTCCTCGACGGACCTCAGGATGGTCAGGACGTTCATGGGGCCGCTCCCGGTCATGACCGTCAGCTTACCCCCGAACGGCGCTGCGTCCATTTCTGACGCTCCGGCGTGTCAGGGTGCGGTTTCCGGTCTTTGACAGCCCAACGCCGCGCGCCCGATCCGGACGCATCGGACGCTTCGGACGGTGTTTTCGATCCGCACCGTTCGCACTGTTCGCACCCTGTTTTTTCAGCGCGCCGCGCCGTCTCCCTCGAACGCCGTGATGATCGGGCAGGGGCCGGTCCGGCCGTCCCCGCAGGCCTCGGCCAGCCGGGTCAGCGCCGCCCGCGCCGTCTCCAGCTCCGCGATCCGCGCGTCCAGCTCGGTCAGCCGCGACTGCGCCAGCTCCCGGGCCCGGGCCCGGTCGTCGCTCGCGTCCAGCGTCAGCAGTTCGCCGATCTGCTCCAGGGTGAAGCCCGCCGCCTGGGCCGAGCGGATGAAGCGCAGCCGCCGGACCGCCGGCGGTCCATAGCGCCTCGTCCCGCCGCCCGATCCGCCGTTATGCGGCCGCTCCGGCGTCTCCAGCAGGCCGCGCCGCTGATAATAGCGCACCGTCTCGACCCCCACGCCGCCGGCCTGCGCCAGCCGGGCGATGGTCATGTCGCGGGACGTTCCCGACATCGCTTGACTCCGTACCATGGTCCGGAACCTACATAGGGCGGGTCCGCTTTGAGGCAAGGAGATTTTCGCCGATGTCAGCCCCCCGATCCGCCGGCCCGAAGACCGCCGTCGTCTATCGCATGGTCATGCCCGACCACGTCTGTCCCTACGGCCGAAAAGCGCTGTGGCTGCTCAAGAGCAAGGGTTTCACGGTCGAGGACCACCACCTGACCACCCGCGCCCAGACCGACGCCTTCAAGGCCGAGCACGGGGTCAAGACCACGCCCCAGACCTTCATCGGCGGCGTCCGCATCGGCGGCTACGACGACCTGCGCCGTCACTTCGGCCAGCGCGTGCCCGAGGCCGGCGCGACCAGCTATGTGCCGGTGCTGGCCGTCTTCGCCGTGGCCCTGTTGATCGCCCTGCCCATCGCCTGGCTGAAGGACGGGCCGGTGCTGGCCAGCCTGCTCCCGGCCTTCATCTCCGTGGCCATGTGTCTGTTGGCGATGCTGAAGCTGCAGGACATCGAGAAATTCTCGACCATGTTCCTGAACTACGACCTGCTGGCCCAGCGCTGGGTTCCCTACGGCTATGTCTATCCGTTCGCGGAACTGGGCGCGGGCGTGCTCATGCTGGCCGGGGTCCTGACCTGGGTCTCGGCCCCCGTGGCCCTTGTCATCGGCGGGATCGGCGCGGCCTCCGTGTTCAAGGCGGTCTACATCGACAAGCGGGAGTTGAAGTGCGCCTGCGTCGGTGGATCTTCCAACGTCCCGCTGGGCTTCGTCTCCCTGACCGAGAACCTGATGATGATCGCCATGGCCGTCTGGATGTTGGCCTTTATGCACTAGGGCGTGAAAAGAAGACGGAAGGCGAGAATCAGCGCATCTCTAATGCACGTATAGCGAGTAATCGCGGTTTCTGGACCCCGCAAGGAGGGGGGCAGGGCCATGTGGATGCGAGGACTGGAAGGGGCGGTGCGCGTGCGTTGCCCGCATTGTTTCGAGGCCGACTGGCGCACCCGGATCGAGCTGGACGGTTGTCGCCCCTTCATCTGCTACATGTGCTTCTGGCGCAGCGACAAGCCGCTGCCCGCCCGGGGCCTGATCGAGGGCTGCACCACCCGGCTGACGCACATGACCGGCGCCGTCCGCGGCTTGTTCAGGCGTCGCGATAGCCAGGATGGCGCCCCGATCTGAGGCCTCAGATCAATCGGCGCAGCCCGACCCTCAGGGCGTCGCCGCCGTCTCCCAACTCGGCCTCGATCGCCCCGTGCTCGGCGATCCAGACGGGTGTCGCCCGGGCCAGCAGGTCGCGCCCGGCCTCGGTCAGGGCGATGCGCCGCCCGCGCCGGTCGTCGGGGTCGACGGTGGTGGCCACCAGGCCGGTCCGCTCCAGCGGCTTCAGATTGGCCGTCACCGTCGACCGGTCCATGGCCAGGGTCTCGGCCACCTGGCCGACGGTCGGCGCGGAGGGGCGGTTCAGGCTGTTCAGCAGGGAGAACTGGCCGCTGGTGATCCCATAGGGGCGGAAGGCCTCGTCGAACCGGCGCGACAGCGCCCGCGCCGCCCGCTGCGCATGCAGGCACAGGCAGTGGTCGCGGATGTGCAGGGTTGTTGAGAAGGGATACACGGCGTTTGACATGGCTTCTGATATGTTGATATCAACCTATTCGTCAATGACGACGGTGCGGACAGCGCCGCGAACGCGTGGAAGGAACGCCCTCATGATCCAGGTCACCGCCTTCAAATGGGTGCCGCCCTTCGCCCAGGGCTCCGTTCGCGACATCCGGGTCCGCTGGGCGCTGGAGGAGGCCGGTCTGGGCTATGACGACCGGCTGATCGGCTTCGAGGACCAGGCCACGCCCGAGTACCGGGCCATGCAGCCCTTCGGTCAGGTGCCGGCCTATCGCGACGACACCGTCGAGATGTTCGAGAGCGGCGCCATCGTGCTGTGGATCGCCCAGAACTCGGATCAGCTGATGCCCGCCGACGACGCGGGCCGGGCCATGGTCATGACCTGGCTGTTCGCCGCCATGAACAGCGTCGAGCCCTTCGTGGCCGAGCTGGCGGGCATCGACCTGTTCAACGCCGACAAGGACTGGGCCAAGGCCCGTCGGCCCGAGGTCGAGGTCTTCGTGCGCAGGCGGCTGGGCGACCTGCAGACCGCTCTTGGCGACCGCCGCTGGTTCGCCAACGACCGCTTCAGCGCCGCCGACATCCTGATGACCCATGTGCTGCGCGACCTGCGTCACACCGACATCCTCGCCGACTTCCCGGCCCTGGCCGACTACGTCGCCCGCGCCGAGGCCCGTCCGGCGTTCAAGCGCGCGCTGGCGGACCAACTGAAGCCGTTCAGGGCGGCGGAAGCCAGAAATCCGGCGCTGGTCGGAGGCGTCTGACGTGGCGCGCCTCGTCTTCGGGATGAACCAGTCGCTGGACGGCTATGTCGATCACGACGCCTTCGGGCCCGACGATACGCTGTTCCGCCACTTCATTGACCAGGTGCGCGGCCAGGCCGGCAGCCTCTACGGTCGTCGCCTGTATGAGGTCATGCGCTATTGGGACCAGGACGATCCCGCCTGGTCGCCGGAGAACCGCGAGTTCGCCGAAGCCTGGCGCGCCCACCCCAAGTGGGTCGTTTCGCGCTCGCTGACCTCGGTCGGCCCCAACGCCACCCTGATCTCGGACGACGTCGAGGCGGGGGTCCGCAAGCTCAAGGCCGAGGTTGATGGCGAGATCGAGGTCGGCGGACCGGAGCTGGCGCGCAGCCTGGGCGACCTGGGTCTGATCGACGCCTACCGGATCTACCTGCACCCGGCCGTCACCGGGGGCGGCAAGCCCTATTTCGCCGGGCCCCGGCCGCCGCTCCGTCTCGTGTCCCACGAGCGGATCGGCGGAGAGGCGATCCTGCTGACCTACGTTCCGACCTAGACCATTTTTGCTTCAGGTCGTTTCGACCTGAATCCAAAAAATGGTCCAGCATCAAACTGGAGCGAAATCTGAGCCGAGTTGGACTGCGTCCAACTCGGCCGATTTCGCTCTAGCTTCCGACCAGCGCCGTCCGCTCTTCGGCGGTCAGCATGCGCCACTTGCCCTCGGGCAGGTTGTCCAGCTTCAGCGGGCCGATGCGGACGCGGATCAGGTCGATGACTTCCAGCTCGACCATCTCGCACATCCGCCGGATCTGGCGGTTGCGGCCTTCGCGCAGGATGAATTTCAGCCGGTGCGATTCCATCCGGCTGACGTAGGCCGGGCGCAGCTGGCGGCCGTCCAGCATCAGGCCGTGCCGCAGGATCTTCAGCTTCTTCTCGGTGATGTCGCCGGCCACCCGGACCAGGTACTCCTTGTCCAGATCGGACTCCGGTCCGATCACCGCCTTGGCCACCACCCCATCGGACGACAGCAGCAGCAGGCCGCGCGAATCCTCGTCCAGCCGCCCGATGGGGGGCAGGGAGATGTCGCCCGGAACCTCGCCCGGACCGACCAGGTTGCCCGCGCTCAGCAGGCGGATGGCCGGCAGCTTGTCCGGCTCCGGCTGGCCCGAGACGTAGCCGACGGGCTTGTGGATGACGACGGTGATGCCCTCGGCCAGCTGCGCCGTGGCCGTGTCGCTGAGGGTCAGGGTCTGGCCCGTCTCCAGTTTGCGGCCCGCGTCCCTCACCACCTCGCCGTCGATGGACACCAGTCCATCGGCGATCAGGGCGTCGGCCTCACGCCGCGAACAGACGCCCGACTGGCCCAGCCACTTGTTGATCCGGACCGGTTCGGCGCCGTCATAGGTCTTGGTCCAGGCCATGTCAGAGCGCCCGGAACAGAAGCATGATGTTGTTGGCCGGCATGGCGATCCTTTGGGTGAGGGAGAGCCCCCCGGCCTTCGCCTCGGCGATGACCGCCTCGCTGTCGCGCAGGCCCCAGTCGGAATTGCGGCGCTTCAGGTCGGCGTCGAAGGCGGCGTTGGACGGGGCCAGCTCCACCCCGTCCTCGCGATAGGGGCCGTACAGGGCCAGCAGGCCGCCGGGGCGGCGCAAGGCGCGGCCCGTCAGCCGCATCAGGCCCTCGGTCGCCGCCCAGGGGCTGATGTGGATCATGTTGATGCAGATGACGGCGTCGGTCTGTTCCGTCGGCCAACCCGCCTCGTCCAGCATGTCCAGCGCCAGCGGGGGCTTCAGGTTGGGCAGCTTCGCCTCACCGGCCCAGGCGGCCATGCTGGCGCGGGCCTCGGGCGACGGATCGCTGGGCGTCCAGGTCAGGCCGGGCAGGGCGCCGGCGAAGGCGACGGAGTGCTGGCCGCTGCCGCCGGCGATCTCCAGCACCCGGCCGCGCGCGGGCAGATGGGCCTTCAGCACCTCCAGAATCGGCCCGGCGTTGCGGACCGAGGCCGGGGAGGCGAGGGCCCCTTCGGGCGTCGGGCTGAGGGCGTCCATCGTCTGCATGGCGCCGGATACCCCGGTCAGGGCCGGATCGCGACCGGAAATATGCAGATCGCCGGAGGCCGCCGCCTCGCGAGAGGTTGAAACGTGCATCGGTTGACGTGCTTCGGCCTTCGATGTCATTCCCCCCGCTGAAACACTGCGTGAACGCACGCAAGGGAAGGCCACGGCGGCATCAGATCGCCGGGCCAGGACGGTTCAGGAGACCCGCGTGACCCAATCGATCCCCGGCCTTTACCCGGCCCCGCCCCGCCATGCCGGCCTCGTCGCCTGGGTGGAGCAGATCGCGGCGCTGACCAAGCCCGCCCGCGTCCACTGGTGCGACGGCTCCGAGGCCGAGAAGGCCGAGATCGTCGCCGACCTGATCGGCAAGGGCACGCTGAAGGCGCTGGACCCGGTCAAGCGCCCGGGCAGCTACTACGCCGCCTCGGACCCCAAGGACGTGGCCCGGGTCGAGAGCCGCACCTTCATCTGTTCGGCCGATGAGATCGACGCCGGCCCGACCAACAACTGGGCCGATCCGGTCGAGATGCGCGCCCGCATGGACGGCCTGTTCGACGGCTGCATGGCCGGCCGCACGATGTATGTCGTGCCCTTCTCCATGGGCCCTCTGGGCTCGCCGATCAGCGCTCTGGGCGTCGAGATCACCGACAGCGGCTACGTCGCCGTCTCGATGGGTATCATGACCCGCATGGGTCAGCCCGCGCTGGACGTGCTGGGCGAAGACGGCGTCTTCGTGCCCGCCGTGCACACCCTCGGCGCTCCGCTGGCGGACGGCCAGGCCGACGTGCCATGGCCCTGCAACGAGGACAAGTGGATCGTCCACTATCCCGAGACCCGCGAAATCTGGTCCTACGGCTCGGGCTACGGCGGCAACGCCCTGCTGGGCAAGAAATGCTACGCCCTGCGCATCGCCTCGGTCATGGCCCGCGACGAGGGATGGCTGGCCGAGCACATGCTCATCCTCAAGCTGACCGATCCGAAGGGGCGCGCCAAATACGTCGCCGCCGCCTTCCCCTCGGCCTGCGGCAAGACCAACCTGGCCATGCTCCAGCCGACTCTGGACGGCTGGAAGGCCGAGACCATCGGCGACGACATCGCCTGGATGCGCTTCGGCGACGACGGCCGCCTGTACGCAGTGAACCCGGAAGCCGGCTTCTTCGGCGTCGCCCCGGGCACCAGCCGCAACACCAACCAGAACGCCCTGGCGACCCTGGCCTCCAACACTGTCTTCACCAACACCGGCCTGACCGACGACGGCGACGTGTGGTGGGAGGGCCTGTCCAAGGACGCCCCCGCCGGCATGACCAACTGGAAGGGCGCGGCCCACGACCCGGCCTCGGGCGAGCCCGCCGCCCACCCGAACGCCCGCTTCGCCGCCCCGGCCCACCAGTGCCCGACCATCGCGCCCGAGTGGGAAGACCCCAAGGGCGTGCCGATCGACGCCATCCTGTTCGGCGGCCGCCGCGCCTCGGCCGTGCCGCTGGTGACGGAAGCCTTCGACTGGGAGCACGGCGTCTTCATGGGCTCGTCGGTCGCCTCGGAGGGCACCGCCGCCGCCGAGAATGCCATCGGCGAGCTGCGCCGCGACCCGTTCGCGATGCTGCCCTTCTGCGGCTACAACATGGGCGACTACTTCGCGCACTGGCTGTCGATGGGCGGCCGGACCGACGCCGCCAAGCTGCCGCGCCTCTACTTCGTCAACTGGTTCCGCAAGAACGAGGACGGCAAGTTCGTCTGGCCGGGCTTCGGCGACAACGCCCGCGTCCTGAAGTGGATCGCCGAACGCCTGGACGGCGAAGCCACCGCCGTGGACACCCCGGTCGGCCGCGTGCCGTCGGCCGAGGCGCTGGACCTGTCGGGCCTCAGCCTGACCGACGCCGACCTGGCCACCCTGCTGGACGTCGACGCCGAGGTCTGGGCCGAGGAAGCGGCGCTGATCCCGGCCTTCTACGAGAAGTTCGGCGACCGCTTGCCCAAGGCCCTGTGGGACCAGCACGCGGCCCTGACCGCCCGCATCGACGCCCACCGCGCCGCCGCCATCGCGGCGGAGTAGCGCTCAGGCGTCAGCGCTCTTGCAAAAGAACCACGAGGGGTCGATCTGACCCCTCGTGTCTTCCCCTGATGTCATCGTCATCGGCGCCGGCGTGCTCGGCCTGTGCAGCGCGGCCGAACTGGCCGCGCGCGGCCATGCGGTGACCGTGCTCGACCCCGGCGGCCCCAACGCCTCCTCGGCGGCGGCGGGGATGATCGCCCCGGCGATGGAAAGCCTGATCGACGGCCTGTCGCCGGCCCACGCGGCTCTGCTGAACCGCGGGCGTGACCTGTGGCCCGCCTTCGCCGGACGGAACGGCCTGACCCTGGTCATGGACGGCGCGGAGTGGCGCGGACCGGATCCGGACGCCGCCGTCGCCCGGCTGCACACCCTCTGCTTCGTGGCGGAGCGGGAGGGCGAGGGCCTGTTCACCCCCGACGACTGGCGGATCGACGCGCAGGCGGCGTTGGCGCAACTGTCCGAAGTCCCCGGCGTCACACGCGCCGAGGCGTCCGTGGCGAACTTGTCCCGCGAGGGCGAGATCTGGACGGCGGTCGCCGACGACGGACGCCGCTGGTCCGCGCCGCAGGTGGTGCTCGCCACCGGCGCGGCGCGGGCGCTGGACGGCCTGCCGGACGCCGTGGTGGGGCTCATCAACACCATCGAGCCGATCCGAGGGCAGCTGACGCCCGTGCGCTGCGCCGCGCCCGGACGGGTGCTGCGGGGGCCGGGCGGCTATGCGGCCCCGTCGCCGGAAGGGGCGCTGTGCGGGGCGACCATGGAGGCGGGCGAACGCGCCGTGGCGCCTGACATGGTCATGGCCGCGCGTCAGGCTGAGATGGGGCTGTCCCTGATCGGCGCCGAGGGACAGGCCGGTGAACCCCGCGTCGGCATCCGCGGCGCCTCGCCCGACGGCCTGCCGATGGCCGGGCCTTCCGGCGCGGACGGTCTCTCTCTGGCCCTGGCGCCGCGCCGCAACGGCTGGCTGCTGGGACCGCTGGTCGCCCATGTGGTCGCAGACGCGCTTGAGGGCCGGACGTCTCTTGCGGACGCCTCGGCCCTCTCGCCCCTCCGGTTCGTCAGTCAGCCGGCGGCACGAAGCGCAGGTTGATGGCGACCCGGGATCCTTCCGGCGCTCCGTCGACGGTGCGCGGACTCACGCGGAAATAACGCGACAGCTGCTGAGCGGAGCGGCCGAAGCCCTGACCCGCCGGAGTCTCGCCCGTGACCGCGCAGCCCGACACCGTGCCGTTGGCCTCGACCATGCAGTTCAGCGAGACAGAGCCGGCGATGCGCCGGTCGATGGCGCGGTTCGGATAGGCCTGCATCATCTGGTCGGCGGTCGGCTGGCGGATCCAGCTGGGGTTGTTGATCACGCGCGCGACGGGCGGTTCGGCGACCGGTTCGCGCGCGGGCTGCGCTTCGGGCACGGGTTCCGTGACCGTGTGTCCGAGGGTGACCGTGGTGCTGGTGGTGGGCGTCGCATCCGGATTGATCGGCACGCTCAGGACTTCCGTGTCCCTCGTCGGCGCGGGGGTCTCATGGATCGGCATGTTCGGCGCCGCCGACTTGTGCTCGACCACCTCCGGCTTGATCACCGGCCGGGGCTCCAGCTTGAGGAAGATCCCCTCGGTCGGAGCTTCGCCGGTATCCATCAGCTTCATCTCGAAGCGTTGATAGTAGAGCGCGACGCCGACCCCGATGTGGGCCGCCGCCACCAGGCCGATCGCGACCCAGGCGGAGCGCGACAGTTTGGGGCCTTTCCGTTCGTGGAAGTCGATGGGGCTCACCAGTCCTGGTCCGCCCGCTGTTCTGATCATCATGGCCGTACTTCCCTGTCTTTATCGCCGTCCCCACAGCGTCCCTGACGGAAATGGAGCGCTGCCGTTGGGGCGGGTTTGCGGCGAGGGTCTGGCCGGATTGGACACATCAAAGAACGTGGCTTTACGGTCACGTTAGGGTTTCGTTAACCAGAGTTCACCAGCATTAACGATTATGACCATCAGGGCGATTCCATCGTCGGGCGGGGTAGAGGCGGCCATTCGGCGTGCGTCCAGCGCGACGGGTGTGGACGCCGACTTCCTCGTGCGCACCGCCCGGCGCGAAAGCGCGATGAACCCGTTGGCGCGGGCGCCGACCTCCTCGGCGTCCGGGCTGTTCCAGTTCATCGAGCAGACCTGGCTGGGCACGGTGAAGGCCCACGGCGCCAAGCATGGCTACGGCCAGTACGCCGACCTGATCTATCGCGGCTCGGACGGGCGCTGGCGGGTCGAGGGCTCGGCGCGCAACGTGGTGCTGGACCTCCGCTTCGACGCCCAGGCGGCCTCGACGATGGCCGGGGAGCTGACGGCCTCGAACGCCGCCTATCTGCGGGGCCGCACGGGGCGCGAGCCGGGGGCGGGCGACCTGTACGCGGCCCACTTCCTCGGCCCGGCCGGCGCGGCGCAGTTGATGGAGGCCATGGACCGGCGTCCGGGCTCCAGCGCCGCGGCCATCTTCCCCGAGGCGGCCGCCGCCAACCGCTCGATCTTCTACCGTGACGGCCGTCCGGCGACGGTGGCCGAGGTGCACGCCAACCTGCAACGCACGGCGGGGCAGGGCGCCCCGGCGGCGGGAGTGGGAGCCGGCGACGGCCCTGGCGCTCCGCCGTCCCTGTCCGAGCGGGATCAGATGCTGGCCGCGCGGCTGGATCGGCTGAAACAGGACCAGAGCCTGCTGGCTCTGCTGCTGGGCCAGGACGGCGACGGCAAGGCGGGCGGCTTCGGCGGCGCCTTCGGACCGGACGAGAAGGCCGACGCCTGACCGCGAATCCGGCCATGGTGAACTGCCCGTTAACGATGCCGGGCCGATGCTGCCCGCCTGATCAGACCTCGAGCGTCCCATGACCGCCTACCGCGCCAGCCTGACCGAGATCGACATCCGTCGGCTGATCCAGTCGAGTGACGAGGATGAGCGCGCCGCCGCGGCTCACAAGCTGTGCCGCAACATGGAAAAGGCCGACCTGGACGAGGACGACCGCGCGGCCGCCCACAAGATTTTGCGCCTGTTGGCTAATGACGCCGCCGAGCTGGTGCGCCGGGCCATGGCGGTGACGCTGAAGGCCTCCGACCTGATCCCGCGCGACGTGGCCCGCCGGCTGGCCGCCGATGTCGACAGCGTGGCTCTGCCGCTGATCAACTTCTCCCCGGTGTTTTCGGACGAGGACCTGATCGAGATCGTGCAGGCCGGCTCGGTCGTGCGCCAGACCGCCGTGGCCGGACGGCCGAAAGTCAGCCGCGACGTCGCCGCCGCCGTGGCCGAAGTGGGCGCCGAACCCGCCGTGCGGGCGCTGGCCGCGAACGACAACGCCGACATCGCCGAAGCCGCCCTGGGCCGCTGCGTCGACCGCTTCGGCGCCTCTCCCGAAATCATCGCGGCCCTGGCTTATCGCCAGGTTCTGCCGCTGTCGGTGACCGAGCGCCTGGTCGAACTGGCCTCCGAGGCCGTGCGCGAGCATCTGGTCACCCGCCATTCGGTCGCGCCCGAGACCGCCATCCGTCTGGCCTCCTTCGCCCGCGAGCGCGCCACGGTCGATCTGGTCGATCAGGCCTCCGGTCACGCGGACCTGTCCCAGTTCGTCGCCACCCTGCATGCGCGGCGAGCCCTGACCGGCTCCCTGCTGCTGCGGGCGCTGGCGCGGGGGCAGATGGCCCTGTTCGAGCACGGGCTGGCCGAGCTGGCCGGCGCGCCGCACCAGCGGGCCTGGCTGATGATCCACGACGCCGGGCCGCTGGGTCTGAAGGCCATCTATGACCGGGCCGGCCTGCCGCCGCGCCTGTTCCAGGCCTTCCGCGCCGGCGTCGACACCTGGCGGTCGCTGCAGGCCGAGGGCGTGGACACCACCGACGACGCCTTCCGCCAGCAGATGCTGGAGCGGTTCCTGACCCAGCGTCCGAACGCCCCGCGCGAGGACCTGGCCTATCTGATGGAACGGCTGGATCAGGATCCCGCGCCGACCCGCGCGGGCGTGAGCGTCGCGGCCTGAAGCAAAACGCCCGCCGGTGAGGGCGGGCGTTCGCTCATCTCTTCAGTCCATCAGGATCAGGCGAAGTGCTGGGCCACCTTGGCTTCCAGCGTCTCGGCCAGCACCTTGCCGGTCGGATGGTCGTCGGTCTGGATCTGGTCGCGGACCACGGCCCGGATCGCGTCGATGTGGGCGTCGATCAGCAGCAGGGGCGCGGCCATGCGCTTGGCCGGATCGTCCATCATCTTGCACAGCGAACCGGCCAGGCGGGTGACCAGCGGATACTGATAGGTCGAGCCCAGACCCTTCAGATCGTGGGCGCGGAAATACAGGCCCTCGGCGGTCTGGGGGGTATAGCCCTGGGCGCGGATGTCGGCCTGGGCCTGGTCCAGCTTGGTGATCTCGTCCTGCAGCCATTGGCCGAATTGGGCCGACATGGCCTTGAGGGCTTCCTCGGCCTTGGCGATCGCATTGGCGTCGATGCCGCCGAATGCGCCACCGACCTTCATGCGAAGGGTGTTGGGCGGGCGAATGACCTGGGCAGAGTTGCTCAACGGGCGCTCCCGAAATTGACTGGCGGTCTTGGTGACACAATCGACCTTAAGAACCCGTGCACGGGGGCGAAGTGACACTCAAGACGCGAATTGTTCAGCCAATACACGCTCTTCGAATGAGCGGCCCTCGTCGAACAGCATGGTCAGGGCGATGTCGCGGCGTTCGCGCACATCGACGCGGGTGACCCGCCGAACCTCGAAATTGTCGGCCGTGGCGCTGACCGGGCGCTTGTCGGCTTCCAGGATCTCGAAACAGACCGTGGCCTGATGGGGCAGCAGGGCGCCGCGCCAACGGCGCGGGCGGAAGGCGCTGATCGGGGTCAGGGCCAGGACCCGCGAGTCCAGCGGGATGATCGGACCGTGGGCCGATAGATTGTAGGCGGTCGAGCCCGCGGCCGTGGCCACCAGGCAGCCGTCGCAGGCCAGTTCCTCCAGCCGCACGCGGCCGTCCACGCTGATGCGCAGCTTGGCGCTCTGCCGCGTCTGGCGCAGCAGGGAGACCTCATTGATCGCCAGCCCGCTGTGGACCTGCCCGGACTCGGTCCAGGCGTCCATCTGCAGGGGGTGGATGACCGCGCGGCCCGCGCCGGACAGCCGCTCCAGCAGGCCGTCCTCCTCATAGTCGTTCATCAGAAAGCCGACCGAGCCGCGGTTCATGCCGAACACCGGGGTGCGGCGCTCCATCACCGTGTGCAGGGTCTCCAGCATGAAGCCGTCGCCGCCCAGGGCCACGATGACGTCGGCCTGGTCCTCGAGCGCCGAGCCGTAGCGCTCGGCCAGCCGCGTGCGGGCGTCCTGCGACTCCGGACGGTCGGAGGCGACGAAGGCGATGCGAAGGGGGCGGTCTGAGGAGGCGGTCACCGTTGCACGCAAGCCGAGCGGACCGGTGAAGTCAAACGGCGATGCGCTGTTCGGTCGGATCCGGGTCGACCAGGGCGCGGAAGGCGCGGGCGGCTGAGGTCGACGACAGGGCGCCGCGTTGCCACACCGGATCGCCCAGATCGCCGGGCAGGCCGTGGTTCAGCTTGCGCAGTTCGGTCAGCAGGGTCGGGAAGACCGCGCGGTCGATGCCGACGACGGAGCAGGCGTAGTAGAGGGCCTCGGGCTTGGACGCGCGCAAGGCCTGGCGGATCTGGTTGACGGTGAAGCCGCTCAACGCGGCCAGGCCGTGGACCAGCAGGCTGAGGCGCTTCTCGCGCACGGCTCGGATCAGCATGGCGGGCTTCAGCTGGCCGGCGGCCTGCAGCTTGGCGACCAGCCGGCGCTCCATCTCCTCGCGCTCGGGCGTGTCCTCGGGGACGTCGTCGGGCCGCGCCTTGCGCATGACGCCCTCGACGGCGTCATAGACGGCGTTTCCGAACTTGCGCTCGTCGACCTGGAAGCGGGCGCCGATCGACTCGCGCAGGGCGGCCCCGACCCAGTGGTACATCTGTTCGGCCAGGGCCTCGGTCAGGCGCGGGTGGCGCGACAGCGGCCCGCGCAGGGCGGCGATGCGGCGCGAATGCTCGACCAGCCGGCGGAAGCCTTCGCCGCTGATCTGGGCCGTGCGGTTGGTGGCCAGGGCGGTCAGCACGGCGGGGACGCCGCGCTCGATGACGGCGTCAGCGACGCGGCCGCTGATCTCCGGGCGGCGGGCCACGGCGATCTGATGGTCCAGCGAGGCCTCGACGAGGATGCGCAGCAGGTCGTCGTCCTGCAGCACGGGGCTGGCGGCCAGGATGGGGGCGGCGATCTCGATCTCATCCAGGGCCAGCACATTGACCAGGGCCGGCGGGGCCCAGTCGGCGTGAGCCAGGCGCGAGGCCAGGGCCTTGCGGATGTCACGTTCGGCCTGACGGGCCAGGAACAGGAAGATCTCGCCAAGGATGGGCGACAGCTGGCCGTCCGGCGGGCTGGCGTCGCACAGGGCCATGACGCCCAGAAGCAGCCGCTGCCGGGCGTCCGGGCTGTTGTTTCGGGCCAGCGCCAGCAGGTCTTCGGCGCGGGGCGCGCGCTCGGGGGACCGGGACGGATTGAGCTGGACGAGAACGGACACACACGCCTCCGGCGCGCCGACAGGGCTTCGGCGACCTTTACCGTAACGCTTCGACACTAAGACGCGGTTAACGGAACCTGAATCTTGACGCGGCCGCGCCCCGGGGCGAGCGTGCCGGCCATAAGAACACGGTGAGGAAGACGGCCATGGCTGACGGTGCAATGACTTCCATGAAGTCCCGGGTGTCCGAGGCGGAGTGGAACACCCGCGTCGAACTGGCGGCCCTGTATCGCCTCGTGGCCCTGCACGGGTGGGACGACATGATCTTCACCCACATCTCGGCCCGCGTGCCGGGACCTGAGCATCATTTCCTGATCAATCCGTACGGCTGGTATTTCGAGGAGATGACGGCCTCGTCCCTGGTGAAGGTCGATCTGGACGGGAACATCGTTCAGGAGACCGAGAACTTCATCAATCCGGCGGGCTTCACCATCCATTCGGCCATCCACGGGGCCCGGGAGGACGCGCATTTCGTCATCCACCTGCACACCGTCGCGGGCGTCGGCGTGGCCGCGCAGCAGGAGGGCCTGTTGCCGATCGGCCAGAACGCCTGCCTGCTGCAGCATCAGGTCGCCTATCACGGCTATGAAGGGCTGGCGCTGAACCATGAGGAGCGCGAGCGGCTGGTGGCGGACCTCGGCGACAAGCCGCTGATGCTGCTGCGCAATCACGGCACCCTGGCGGTCGGCCCGACGGCGGCGGCGGCCTGGATCGGCATGTTCTTCCTCGAGCGCGCCTGCGCCCAGCAGATCGCGGCCCTGTCCGGCGGGCGGGAACACGTCCTTTTCGCCCCCGACGCGGCCCAGGCCGAGACGCGGGAGCAGGGCAAGGGGATCGGTTTCATTTCGGCCCTCGCCTGGCCGGGCGCGTTGCGTATGCTCGACAGGAAGTCGCCCGGCTACGACGTGTGAGGCCGGCCGGGGGGCTGCTGCTGACGCTGGCGGCCCTGGCGGCCGCCGCCCCGGCCACGGCCGGTCCCTGGACCCTGCCCAGGGGCGAAGGGCAGGTGATCGTCAAATTCGAAGGCATGCGGGCCAGCGAAGGGTTCGACCCCGACGGCCATCTCGCCGATCTGCCCGCCGATCGCCGCGACACCGTGGTCTCGGTCTTCGCCGAGTACGGCCTGACGCCGCGCCTGACCGTTCGCTTCAAGGGCGACTGGCAGTCGGGCGAGGACGCCTTCGTCGACTACGAGGGCCGCGGGCCGCTGGAGATCGGCCTCAACTGGCAGGTCTGGCGCGACGACCACACGGCGGTGGCCCTGTACGGCGGCGTGGCCGACGGCGGGGAGGGGCGCAACGCCGGCTATGCCCCACCTGGCGTGGGCGGGCAGGACTGGGAGGTCCGGGCCTCCGCCGGGCGGTCGTTCGGTCGGGCAGGGTGGATGTCCCGCGGGGCCTCTGGCGGCTTCGTGACGCTGGAGGCGGCGCGGCGGATGCGCGGCGGCCTGCCGGACGAGACCCGTGTCGACGCCGCGCTGGGCCTGCATTTCGGCGACGAATGGATGCTGCTCAACCAGGCCTACGGCGGACAGGCGGACGACGGCGGGCCACGCTGGCTGTCGGTCGAAACCTCCGTGGTCCGGCGCTTCGGATCCTGGAGCGTCCAGGCCGGTTGGCGCGAGGCCGTGGCGGGGCGGGAGACGCCGCGTTCGGGCGGTCCGGTCATCGGTCTCTGGCGTCGTTTCTGACCGCGACGGAATGCAGAACACCGCCCGTTACATGAACTTAAGTTGCGTCGACGGCGAGAGCCGCTAAGTCGGCACGTCCCCAAAGTCCCGGAGCGCCCGCCGCGTGGTCAAGCGTCACTTCTTCCTCGTCGCCGCGGCGATCCTCCTGGCCCTGATGGTCGGCGCCGTCGTGCTGCGCATGGCCTTCGCTGACGACGAGAAGGCCGGCGGACCGGGCGGGGGCCGAGGCGGACCCGGCGGCGGACGCGGCCAGGCCGTGTCGGAAGCCGTCGCCGCGCCGCGCGAGTTCAGCGACCGGATCCGTGTCCTCGGCGTCGCCCGCGGCCGGCGTTCGGTCAACATCACCTCCTCGACCAGCGAACTGATCACCCGCGTGATGTTCACGGACGGCCAGCGCGTCGCCGCCGGCACGCCCCTGGTCCAGCTGCAGGCCCGCGAGGAAGACGCCAACATCGCCGACAACCGCGCCCAGGTCGCCCGCGCCGAGACCATGTACGAGCGCTACAAGACCCTGAACGAGCGCGGCTTCGCCTCGGCGGCCATGGTCGAACAGTATGAGACCGAACTGGAATCGGCCCGCGCCTCCCTGGCCGCGTCCGAGGCCCGCGCCGGCGACCGCACCATCCGCGCGCCGTTCGCGGGCGTGCTGGGCCTCAGCACCGTCACCCCCGGCACCCTGGTCAATCCGGGCGCCGTCATCGCGACCCTGGACGACATCGACGTGGTCCGCGTCGACTTCCCCATCCCCGAGCGTTACCTGGCCGTCCTGCGGGCGGGCACGCCGATCACCGCCACCATCGACGCCTATGGCGACGAGGTCTTCAGCGGCCGCATCGCCCTGATCGATACGCGCGTGAACGAGGCGACCCGCTCGGTCACCGCCCGCGCCGAAATCCCCAACCCCGGCGCCCGCATCCGGCCCGGCATGGCCGTCCGCGTCGCCGTCCAGCAGGGCCTGCGCCAGGGCATCGCCGTGCCCGAGGCCGCGGTCCAGTATGAGGGCGACGGCGCCTTCGTCTATCGCATCGCCAACGGCGAGCGCGGCTCCACGGCCCAGCGGGTCGTGGTCGAGACCGGCGCGGTTGAGGGCGGCTTCGTCGAGATCCTGTCCGGCCTGACCAACGGCGACCGCGTGGTCGGCTCCGGCCTGAACCGCATCCAGCCCAACGCGCCGGTGCGCGTCGGCGGTGGCGGCGGCAGGCAAGGCGGCCAGGGCGGCCGCGCCGCCGCTCCGGCCCAGGGCGCAACCCAGGGCGCCGCCCGATGATGCTCTCCGACGTTTCCGTCCGCCGCCCCGTCATGGCGGCGGTGGCGGCGATCGTGCTGTGCGTGATCGGCGCCGCGGCCTTCTTCTTCCTGCCCGTGCGCGAACTGCCGGACGTCGATCCGCCGATCGTCTCGGTCAACACCAGCTACGCCGGGGCCTCCGCCGAGGTCATCGAAAGCCGGATCACCGAGCCCATCGAGCAGCAGATCGCCGGCATCCAGGGCGTCGAGCGCATCACTTCGTCCAGCCGCGACGGCCGCTCGAGCGTGAACATCGAATTCTCGCTGGACCGCAACATCGACGACGCCGCCAACGATGTGCGCGACCGCGTCTCACGCGTGGTCGGCCGCCTGCCGGACCAGGCCGATCCGCCCGAGGTGGCCAAGGCCGACTCGGACAGCCAGCCGATCATCATCCTGTTCCTGCGCTCCACCAGCTTGAACCGGCTGGAGCTGACGGACTATGCCGACCGCTATCTGATCGACCGGCTGGCCACCGTGCCGGGCGCCGCCCAGGTCCAGATCTACGGCGAGCAGCGCTACGCCATGCGCATCTGGCTGGACGCCGCCGCCCTGGCCGCGCGCGGCCTAACCGTCACCGACGTCGAGACCGCCCTGACGGCCCAGAACGTCGAACTGCCCGCCGGTTCGCTGGAATCCGGCCAGAAGGACTACACCGTCCGCGTGGCGCGCACCTACGCCCGCGCCGAGGACTTCCGCCAGCTGCCCATCGGCACGCGCGGCTCGGCGTCCAACGCCGCGGCCTCGAACAACACCAGCGGTCTGGCCTCCAACACCGGCGCCTTGCCCAGCGGCGCCACCGGCGCGATCCAGGGCCAGGCGGCCTACGTCACCCGCCTGGGCGACATCGCCCGCGTCGTGGAAGCCCCCGCCGAGGACCGCCGCCTGTTCCGCGGCAACGGCGTCGACCAGATCGGCCTGGCCGTCACCCGTCAGGCCCAGTCCAACGACCTGGCCATCTCCGACGGCGTGCACAAGATGATCGAGGAGATCCGCCCCAGCCTGCCGCCGGGTACGGAGCTGGTCGTCGGGTCCGACAACTCAGTCTTCACCAGCCACGCCATCGACGAGGTGTGGATCACCATCGGCATCTCCATGGCGCTGGTGGCCCTGGTCAACTTCATCTTCCTGGGCACGTTCCGGGCCGCCCTGATCCCGTCGATCGTGGCGCCCATCTGCCTCTTGGCGACCTTCATCGTCCTGGCCCCGCTGGGCTTCTCGCTGAACCTGCTGACCCTGCTGGCGCTCGTGCTGGCCATCGGTCTGGTCGTCGATGACGCCATCGTGGTGACCGAGAACATCCAGCGCCGCATCGACCACGGCGAGCCGCCGCTGGTCGCCGCCGAGCGCGGCGCCCGCCAGGTGTTCTTCGCCGTCGTCGCCACGACCGTGGTGCTGCTGGCGGTGTTCGCGCCGCTGCTGTTCCTGCCCGGCTATGTCGGCCGCCTGTTCGTCGAGCTGGCGGCGGCCATCGCCGCGGCCGTGGCCTTCTCGGCCTTCCTGGCGCTCAGCCTGTCGCCCATGCTGGCGTCCAAGATCCTGCGTCCGGCGCACAGCGGCGGCTTCGTCGCCAAGCGCGTCGACTGGGCCATGGACAAGCTGCGCGAGTCCTATGGCGCCTCCCTGCGCGCCCTGCTGGGCACCCGGATCGCGGTCGTGGGCGTGATCGGCCTGATCGTGCTGGTCGGGGCCGGCGCGACGGTCATGTTCCTAACCCTTCCGGACGAACTGGTGCCGCCGGAAGACCGGGGGCGGGTGCAGATCCGCGTCCAGGGGCCCGAGGGGGCCGGCTTCGACTACACCCGCCGGATCGTCCTGGGCCTGGAGCCCATCCTGGCCGAGTACAAGGCCAGCGGCGAGGCGGACAGCTATCTGGTTTCGGCGCCCGGCTTCGGCGGCGGCAGCTACAACTCCGGCAACGGCAGTCTGATCTTGGCCGACTGGTCGCTTCGCCACCGCTCGGCCGACGAGATCGCCCAGGAACTGAACGGCAAGCTGCGCGGCCAGACGGACGCCCAGGTCAACGCCTCGGTGCCCGGCGCCTTCCAGCGCGGCGGCGGCAACTCCAACTCGGTCGAGATGATCGTCACGGGGGCGGAGTACGGCGACATCTACAACTGGCTGCAGCCCATGCTGGCGGCCTCGCTGGAGAACCCCGGCTTCTCGCGCCCGCGCCTGAACTATGAGCCGAACGCGCCGCGTCTGCTGGTCGACGTGGACCCCGAGAAGGCCGCGGCCCTGGGCGTTTCGGCCCAGTCCATCGGCCGGACGCTGGAGACCATGTTCGGGTCCCGCCGCGCCACCACCTATCTGAAGGGCGGGCAGGAGTACGATGTCATCCTGCAGACCGAGCGCGACAACCGGCGCAACGTCAGCGACCTGGAGGCCCTCTACGTCAACACGGGCGCCGGCCAGCTGGTGCCGCTGTCGGCGGTGGTCACGACCCAGACCTCGGGCGACACGCCTGATCGTCGCCGTCTGGACCGCCAGCGCGCCATCACCCTCAGCGCGGACCTGAACCCCGGCTACACCATCGCCGACGCCACCGCCTTCCTGACCCAGACCGCCGCCCAGCAGCCGCAGGGCGTGGTCACCACCCAGTGGGGCGGGGCGGCGCGCGACCAGCAGGAGGCGGGCGGCGCCGTCGCCTGGGCCTTCGGCCTGGCCCTGCTGCTGGTCTTCCTGGTGCTGGCGGCCCAGTTCGAGAGCTGGATCACCCCCGCAGTGATCATGCTGACGGTGCCCCTGGCGGCCGCCGGCGGGCTGTTCGGCCTGGTGATGGCGGGCTCCAGCCTGAACATCTACAGCCAGATCGGCCTGATCATCCTGATCGGGGTGGCGGCGAAGAACGGCATCCTGATCGTCGAGTTCGCCAACCAGTTGCGCGACCAGGGCCGCTCGATCCGCGACGCCATCATCGAGTCGTCGACCCTGCGCCTGCGCCCGATCATCATGACCTCGATCGCCACCGCCTTCGGCGCCCTGCCGCTGGTTCTGTGGCACGGGGCGGGGGCGGGCAGCCGCCAGACCATCGGCGTGGTCATCTTCGCCGGAGCGATGTTCGCGACCCTGCTGACCCTGTTCGTGGTGCCCGTGATCTACGGCGTGCTGGCGCGCTTCACCAAGTCGCCGGACTACACCGCCCGCAAGATCGAGGAGTGGGAAGCCCAGGAAACCACCGCCAACGACACCGTCCCGGCGGCGGCGGAGTAGGGTTCAGACCCGGCCCGTGCCCAGCGCACGGGCCCAGTCTTCCCGACCATTGGAGCGGGCGACGCGGGCGGCTTCGTCCCAGTCGTAGGTCACGCTCAACAGCTCGGCCGACCATTGGCCGTCGCGTTGTTCGACGATGGCGTAGCGGGCGTGGGGCGAGCCGGTCTCGACCACATGCGGGAAGGGCCGGTCGTCGTCATAGGCGGGCAGGCCCACGCTGCCTGGATTGACCACCAGCGGGCCGCCCTCGATCTGTACGACGCGTGGGATGTGGGTATGGCCGCACAGGACCACGGCGGCGTCCACGCCGTCCGCGCGCTCGCGGATTTCCGGCTCGGTCGCCGGGCGCAGTCCGGTCGCCCCGACCGTCTCCAGCCAGTATTCGACGTCGCTGCGCGGCGTGCCGTGAACCATCAGCACCTCGGGTGAGAGTCGCAGGTCTACGGGCAGACTTTCGAACCAGGCGATCTGGTCGGGCCGCATCGTATCGGCCGCGTGCCGGTCGGACAGGCCCATGCGCTCACGGGGCAGGGTCAACACCTGCCGTTCGTGGTTGCCGCGAATGGTGGGCAGGTCCAGCGCCATCAGCCGGTCGGCGGTCTCACGCGGGAACAGGGCGCCCGAGCAGATGTCGCCCAGGTTGACGATCCGGTCCGCGCCCCGGCCCTCGATATCGGCCAGCACCGCCTCCAGCGCGGCGAGGTTGCCGTGGATGTCCGAAAGGACCGCGATCCGCGTCATTGCGCTGGGGCGGGCGCCGCCGCCTCGGGCGCGGCGGGCGGAACGTACCCGGTCTCGACCTTCAGCCAGGCGATGACGTCGCGGCGGTCGGTCGCATCCGGCAGGCCGGCGAAGGTCATCTTCGTGCCCTGCAGGAAGGTGCGCGGGTTCTCCAGCCAGTGATCCAGCTTCTCCGCGTCCCAGACGAAGCCGGCGGTCTTCACCGCGTTCGAATAGTTGTACTTGGTCGCGGTCCCGGCCTGACGCCCGAACACGCCGTACAGGTTTGGCCCGGTCATGTTCGGCCCGCCCTCGGTCACCGTGTGGCACGAGCGGCAGCGCGCGAAGACGCGACGGCCATTGTCCAGGTCCCCCTGATTGTAGGGCGCGGGCAGGGCGGCCAGCAGCACGGCCTTCTGCGCCGGGGTCAATTCCGGTTTCGGGGGCGTGGCGGGCGCGGCCGATCCGGACCCGCCGTCGCTACAGGCGGACAGGCCCAGCAGGGCGGTGGCGACAAGGGCGAGACGGGTCATGGCGGGGCTCCGGAATCCGGGAGCAGTGATAGCTCAAACACCGGCCCGGACAACCGCCCTGCGACGCTTGGCCGGGGTGGACGCTGAGGTGTCGCTCCTGATAATCACTGTCAGGAAGGGCGCGCCTTTTTCGCGCCGGCGTTTCCACGAGTTCCATGTCTGACACCCTCAAACTGAGCGAGGCCCGAAAGGGCGCCCGCGGCGTCATCGTTCAGGTCGGCGAGCACTGCCACCACAAGGGCGACGCCGTCGAACTGGAGCGCCGCCTGATCGAGCTGGGCTTCGTCGAGGGCGCGCGCGTGGAACTGCTGCACGAGGGCCTGTTCGGCCGTGATCCCATCGCCATGAAGGTCGACGACATGCGCGTCGCCCTGCGCCGGCACGAGGCCGCCAGCCTGACGATCCGTCTCGACGGGGCGACCGTCTGATGGACATGCAGGTTCGCACGCCCCGCGTCGCCCTGGTCGGCAATCCGAACAGCGGCAAGACCGCCCTGTTCAACGCCCTGACCGGCGCCCACCAGAAGGTCGCCAACTACGCCGGCGTCACCGTCGAGCGGAAGGAAGGCCATATCCGCACCGGCGAGGGCCGCGCCCTGACCGTGCTCGACCTGCCGGGCACCTATTCCCTGCGCGCCCGCAGCCCGGACGAGGAGGTCACCCGCGACGCCGTCCTCGGCAAGCTGGCCGGAGAGGTTCCGCCGGACGTGATCGTGGCCGTCGCCGACGCCACCAACCTGCGCCTGGTCCTGCGTCTGGTGCTGGAGCTGAAGGCCGTCGGGCGGCCGATGGTGCTGGCGCTCAACATGTACGACATCGCCCAGCGTCAGGGCCTGCGCATCGATCTGGAGACGCTGCAGGCCGAACTGGGCGTGCCGGTCATCCCGACCACGGCCACGCGCCGGCGGGGCATCGCCGAACTGATCGCCGCCGTCGACGCCGCCGCCGGGACCCTGTCGGCCGCGGCCGACAGCCAGTGGATCTCGCCCGACGCTGAGGCCCTGCGCGGCAAGGCCCGCGAGGCCGAGCGCATCATGAAGGCCTGCGTCAAGCCGCCCGAGCGGCCGGACACCCTGACCGGCAAGATCGACGGCGTGCTGCTGCATCCGGTCGCGGGCCTGCTGATCCTGGTCGCCCTGCTGTTCGTCATGTTCCAGGCGGTCTTCACCTGGGCGACGCCGCTGATGGACGGCATCGAGGGCGTCCTGGGCGGCTTCGGCGCCTGGATCGCCACCGTCATGCCCGACGGCATCTGGCAGAGCCTGATCGTCGACGGCCTGATCGCGGGCGTCGGCGGGGTGCTGGTCTTCCTGCCGCAGATCCTGATCCTGTTCCTCTTCATCCTCCTGCTGGAGGACTTCGGCTACATGGCCCGGGCCGCCTTCCTGATGGACCGCGTCATGGGCGGGGCGGGGCTGCACGGCCGGGCCTTCATTCCGCTGCTCTCCAGCTTCGCCTGCGCCATTCCGGGCGTGATGGCGGCGCGGGTGATCGATTCCAAGCGCGACCGGCTGACCACCATCATGGTCGCGCCGCTGATGACCTGTTCGGCGCGCATCCCCGTCTATGTCCTGATCATCGGCGCCTTCATCCCCAACGAGAAGGTGTGGGGCCTGCTCAGCCTGCAGGGGCTGGTCATGTTCGGCCTCTACGCCGCCGGCATCGTCAGCGCCCTGATCGTCTCCTTCGTCATCCGCAAGATCTTCTGGAGGGGCGCGGTCGAGCCCTTCATGATGGAGCTGCCCGCCTACAAGCTGCCCGACCCCAAGAGCGTGGCCTTCAACCTGTGGCTCCGCGCCCGCATCTTCCTGGAGCGGGCCGGGCGGATCATCCTGCCGCTGATGGTCATCGTCTGGGCGCTGGCGACCTTCCCCTATCCGCCCGAGGGCGCGACCCAGCCGGCCATCGACTACTCCTTCGCCGGCATGATCGGCCGGGCGCTGGAGCCCATCTTCGCCCCCATCGGCTTCAACTGGCAGATGGTCATCGCCCTGATCCCGGGCATGGCGGCGCGCGAGGTCGCGGTGGCGGCCCTGGGCACCGTCTACGCCGTCGCCGATCCCGAGAGCGCGACCAGCCTGCTGGGCGCGACCCTGGCGTCGCACTGGTCGCTGGCCACGGGCCTGGCCTTCCTGGCCTGGTACATCTTCGCCCCGCAGTGCGTGGCGACGCTGGGCGTGGTCAAGCGCGAGCTGAACTCGTGGAAATGGATGTGGGTGATGGTCGTCTACATGTTCGGCCTGGCCTACCTGGCCGCCTTCGTGACCTATCACCTGTCGGTGGCGCTGGGCGGCGGCTAGAACTCGGTGCGGCAGGCGTGCTTGCCCTCGTCGTTGACGACCCATTTGCAGTCGCCGGGGCCCAGAAGGTAGGCGGCCACGCCGATCGCGGCGATGCCGAGCGCGGTGAGGGCCAGCGACAGAACGTCGAGCACCTCCACGTCCGCGCTCGCCTTCAGGTGGGTGCGCATCGACGATCCCTGAACCAGGGCCCAGTTCTCCTTGATCCAGGCCGAGTGGCCGGTCCGCGTCCAGCCGGCCTTCTTCTTGTTCTCGACCTCTCCGCTTTCGGCCAGGGCGAAGACCTGACCGTCCGGCGAGACGCCCGACAGGGCCACGGCGACGGTATAGTTGTCGCCGAAGAAGGTGCCGCTGTCCGAACTGGCGACATTCCAGAAGAACTCGCCGTTGCTCGCCAGGGTCAGCCGGGTGTCGACCGTCACATCGCCGGCCGTGAGGTGCGCGGTGAAGGTGCGGCTCTCCGGGCTGACCAGGTTCATCAGCTCCCGCAGCGATTTCGGGGAGGCGGTCATCTTCGCCGCCGCGAATTTCTGCTGGACGCTTCCCGTGGCCCCGACCGGGAATCTGAGGGCCGTCCTGACGCTGTTTTCCACTGCGACCCCCTAGTTGATCTTGGCTTTCAGCTCGTCGAGTTCGGCGCGCAGCATGGCCAGTTCCTTGCCGACGTCGCGATTCTCCACCACCAGCCTGTTCGGGACGCGCACCTCGCCTTCGATGACGACGCCGCCGACATAGCCGCCGCCCCGGTTCACGACCAAGGTGTCGCCTTCCATGTGGGACAGGGCGAAATTGCTGCTGGGGTTCTTGTCGTCGGGATGGACGGCGCTGAAATGCTTGGTGGTCGGATCCTGCTTCATGAAGGTCAGCATCAGGTCCTGGGCCAGCATTCGGACTGACGCCGTCCGGCCCAGGAAGTTGGCCCCCAGAATGGTCAGGGGCCGGATGTTGCTGGTCACGAAGGCCGATACCTCGCCGTTCTGCGAGACGCTGAACTTGTCGCTTCCTGACCAGAGCCGGGCGGTCCCGCCCGATGCGTACCAGACCCATCGTTCGCCCGCGGGCGGCATGTTCACGAACGCGCTTTCGCGGTTGGAGAACGAGAATCCGCCTCCGGCGCCGCCCGAATGGATCTCGTTGCCGGTGACGTGGAGGGGACGCTGCGGGTCCGGCTCGTTCACGCCGAGGGCACCCTCGGCCAGGATCGCAGAGTCCGTGAACTTGATATCCGTCATCGTATTCCCTTCCGCTCGCGGCCCAGAGAACACGGGTCTATGAATCCCGCAATGACACCAGTTGGTCACGCAGGTGGTGCGGATAGGATACGCTAGGCGCGAACGATGTGCGGGTTTCTCGGGGCGGTGGTGCCGGCTGCAGGAATCGAACCCGCGACATCCAGTTTACAAAACTGGCGCTCTACCAACTGAGCTAAGCCGGCGTCCCGCTTGACGGGCGGTCCTTATGCTGGCGCATGAGGCGGGACGCAAGCGGGGTCGATACGTGCCGATATCCTTTCCTCACATCGCGCCGGTTCTGATGCTGGTCGCCTCCAACGTCTTCATGACGCTGGCCTGGTACGGCCACCTGAAGTTCGGGTCCAAGCCGCTGTGGATCGTGGTGATCGTCAGCTGGGGCATAGCCTTCTTCGAATACTGCCTGGCCGTCCCCGCCAATCGCATCGGGCATCAGGTCTATTCGGCGGCCGAGCTGAAGACGATGCAGGAGGTCATCACCCTGATCGTCTTCGCCGTCTTCTCGGTGACCTTCCTGGGCGAGAAGCTGACGATGAACCACGCCGTCGGTTTCGCCCTGATCATCGCCGGGGCGTGGTTCATCTTCCGTGGGCCGCTCTAGGCCTTCTTGCCGATCTTCAGCCCGCCGATGATCGCTCCGCCCAGCGCGTAGATGACCAGCAGGTGGCTCCAGTCGATGTGGATCAGGCGGATGTCCGAGGTCTGGTAGATGAAGTTGTAGGCCGAGGTCATCAGCGCGAAGCAGACGCAGGCGACCAGGCTGATCTTCAGTCCGCCCTTCCAGCCCGCCGACCCCTCGCGGGCGATGAACCAGCCCAGGCCGGTCATGGTGATGAAGGTCTGGACCAGGCCGGCCAGCATCCACACCGGATCGCCGCCCTCGCCGGTGACGCCGGTCCATGCCTTCCACTGGGCCTCGAAGATCACGCCGTACCACAGGAAGCCGATGAAGAAGGCGACGACGGTCGCCACCAGGATGCCCGGCCAGTTCAGCTTGCTCATTGGATGCCCCTCCCAAGGCGGCGGATGAGTCCGCCAGCCGGTGAGGCTACGCCCGCGCGGTCCACCGTCAATGAACGGCGTTCACTCCAGCTCGGCGGCGATGCGGTCCGCCAGGGCGCGTAGCGCCTCGGTGTCGGCCATCGGCGCGTGGCCGTGGCCCTTCATCGGGCGGTCGGCCCAGCGCGGCACGATGTGGAAATGCAGGTGGAAGACGGTCTGGCCCCCGGCCTCGCCGTTGAACTGCATGATCTGGAAGCCCTCGGGCTTCAGCGCCTTCTCGACCGCGCGGGCGGTGCGCCGGGTGGCCTCCATGACCTTGGCCAGCGCCTCCGGCTCGATCTCCAGCAGGGTGCGGGCGGTCGAGGTCTTGGACACCACCAGCACATGGCCTTCCGACTGCGGGAAGACGTCCATGAAGACCAGGACGTCGTCGTCCTCCCACACCTTCACCGACGGAATCTGGCCCTTCAGGATCCTGGCGAAGATGTTGTCGGGGTCGTAGGGCGCGTGAAGGGTCATGTCGGGCTCCGGCTCTCGGCGCCCACGCTAGCAATCTGTGCGCGGGCAGGGGAGCCCCAACGGCGTTCAGGTGTTATGGTCAAGGTTCCTATTGGAGATCGGCCATGCTGCGTTTCATCGTCCAGTTCCTCGTCACCTGCCTGGCCCTGTGGCTGGCCGCGCGGATCGTGCCGGGGGTGTCGTTCAGCGACAGCGGCTCGCTGATCCTGGCCGCCATCCTGCTGGGGATCGCCAACGCCATCGTGCGGCCGATCCTGACGGTGCTGACCTTCCCGCTGACCATCGTCACCTTCGGCCTGTTCCTGCTGGTGGTGAACGCGGCGGTGATCGGTCTGGTCGCCTATCTGCTGGGCGGTTTCGCGGTCAACGGCGTGATGGCGGGCATCGGCGCGGCCATCGTCACAGGCATCGTCAGCTGGATCGCCGGCTGGTTCATCGGCGGCCCGGACGCTCGCCGCGCCGACTGACGGCCAGCATCCCCGGTCTTATCGGCGGCGTCGAAATCTTCGCAGGAGATAGCCGCCGATTCCGAGCCATGCAGCCGCCATGCCCAGCGTCAGCCAGTCGGTCGGCGTGAGGAAGAACGCGCCGTTGCTTTCGATGACCGTCGCCCTGAAGGCGAAGAACACCAGCGCCGCGCCGCTCGCCAACCCGAGGACGACAATGGCGATCTGACCGTTGGTGTACTTCATTCCGGCGCTCCTCAGCCCAGGTCCCGGCGGAAGGGCGACAGTTCTTCCGTCATGGCGTGCATCTCGGCCTCCATCGCCGGGCGCTCGCGCTCCAGGTAGTCGGCCACCGGCCCGCGCAGGGCCGGGTCGGCGATGAAGTGGGCCGAATAGACGGGCGAGGGCAGGTAGCCGCGCGCGATCTTGTGGTCGCCCTGCGCCCCCGCCTCGACCCGCGACAGGCCGCGGGCGATGGCGAAGTCGATCGCCTGATAGTAGCAGAGCTCGAAATGGAGGAAGGGGACCTCCTCCAGCGCGCCCCACTGGCGTCCATACAGGGCGTCGCGGCCGATCAGGTTCAGCGCCCCGGCGATCGCCACGCCGTCCCGGAAGGCGATCACCAGCGCGATCCGGTCGGCCATCGTCGCGCCCAGTCGGCTGAAGAAGTCGCGCGTCAGATAGGGTCGTCCCCACTTCCGCTCGCCGGTGTCCTGATAGAAGTCGAAGAAGGCGTCCCAGTGCGCCTCCGTGATCTCCGCCCCGGTCAGCACGCGGATATCCAGCCCGGCCTGGGCCTCGCGGCGCTCGCGGCGCACCGTCTTGCGGCGGCTGGACGACAGGGCCGACAGGAAGTCGTCGAAGGTCCGGTAGCCGCCGTTGCGCCAGACATACTGGATGTCCTGCCGCTTCAGCAGCCCGGCCTGCCCCATCGCGTCCCAGTCCTCGCGGGTCGGGAAGTTCACATGCAGGGACGAGGCGCCCAGCCGCTGCGTCAGGGTCATCGCGCCCTGGATCAGGGCCTGCCGCACCGTCGCGGCGTCGGCGTCCGGATGGGCCAGGAAGCGGGGGCCGGTCACCGGGGTGAAGGGCACGGCGCCCAGCAGCTTGGGATAGTAGCGGCCGCCGGCGCGCTCATAGGCGTCGGCCCAGCTGTGGTCGAAGACGTATTCGCCCTGGCTGTGCCCCTTGAGCCAGAGGGGCATGACGCCGATCACGCGACCGTCCTCGTCCTCCAGCGTCAGGTGACGCCCCGCCCAGCCCTCGCGGGGAACCGCGCTGCCGGAGGCCTCGCAGGCGTCCAGGAAGTCAAAGCTGACGAACGGGTCGCCGGACGGGGCCGCGCAGGCGTCCCACGCCTCCCGGCCGATCTCGGCGACCCGATCGTTGACGCGAATGGTGAAACTCACCGCACCTCGACAATGGCGTCGACTTCAACCGCGAAGCCGAGGGGCAGTTTGTAGACGCCGACGGCCGAACGGGCGTGGCGGCCCTTGTCGCCGAACACCTCGACCATCAGGTCCGAGCAGCCGTTGATCACGGCCGGAATGGCTTCGAAATCGCCGGCGACCTGGACGAAGCCGCCCAGCTTCACCACGCGCACGACGCGCTCCAGATCGCCGTCCAGCGCGGCTGAGATCTGGGCCAGCAGGTTGACGCCGCACATGCGCGCGCCCTTGACCGCGTCATCCTGAGACACGTCGGCGCCGACGGTGCCCTTCAGCCCGCCCGCGGCGTCGTTCGACAGCTGGCCCGAGATGTGGAGCAGGTTTCCGGTCTGGACGTAGGGCACATAGTTGGCGACCGCCTTGGCGGGTTCCGGCAGGTTGATGCCGAGTTCGGCGAGACGGGCGGCGACGGTCATGGGACTCTCCAGAAGGGGATTTGGGGGCGGTTTAGCCTGAGGGAAGGGCGGCGTCAGCCCTTCAACGCCCGTCCGGCCACGACGGCGCTCTTCCCGAACTTGTCGCGCAACGCATCGATGGCCTTTTCGGTCTTCAACGTCCGGGCTTCGGTGCTCTCGAACAAGGCGGCGGGAGCGTCGACGGCGTCGACCACCTCGCCCATGCCGATGCCGATCAGCCGGTAGGGCAGGCCCAGTTCGGGGGCCAGCAGGTCACGTCCGGCGGCGAACAGGGCGCGCGCCGTCTGCACCGGCTCGGGCAGGCTGGTCCGCCGCGTCACGATCTTGAAGTCGGTCCGGCGCAGCTTCAGTACGATGACCCGGCTGGCCACGCCGTCGCGGCGCGCCTTGGAGGCCAGCTTCTCGCACAGGGGCCAGAGTTCGTTCTCCAGGTCCTGGGCCGAGGTCAGATCGTCGTTGAAGGTCGTCTCGGCGCTCATCCCCTTGCGGTCGTGCTCGGGCCGGACGGCGCGGGCGTCGCGGCCGTGGGCCAGGTCGTGCAGGCGCAGGCCGGTCTCGCCGTAGCGTTTGACCAGGTCCCGCACCTCGGCGGCGGCCAGGTCGCCGACGGTGGCGTAGCCGTCGCTCTGCAGGGTCTTGCCGAACACCGGCCCCACGCCCGGCAGGATGCGCACTGACTTGGCGGCCAGCAGGGCCTTCGATTCCGCCCCGATGACCGAGAAGCCGCGCGGCTTGTCCAACTCCGACGCGATCTTGGCCAGGAAGCGGTTGGGGGCCAGGCCGATGGAGACGCTGAGGCCGATCTCGTCCTCGATCCGTTTCTGCAGGCGGACCAGCTGGAAGGCGGGCGGTCCGCCGTTCAGCCGTTCGGTGCCGGCCAGGTCGATCCACGCCTCGTCCAGCGACAGGGTCTGCACCAGCGGGGTCAGCTCGCGGACCAGGCCGAAGATGCGTTCGCTCTCGGGCACGTATTTGCGGAAGTCGGGCTTCAGCACCACGGCCTCGGGGCAGGCCTTCAGCGCCTTGAACATCGGCATGGCCGAATGCACGCCGTACATCCGGGCGATATAGCAGCAGGTCGAGACCACGCCCCGCTTGCCGCCGCCGACGATGACCGGCACGTCGCGCAGTTCGGGCCGGTCGCGCTTCTCCACCGAGGCGTAGAAGGCGTCGCAGTCCAGGTGGGCGATGGTCAGGCCGTCCAGCTCGTCATGCGCGACGACCCGCCGCGACCCGCACGCGCCGCAGCGCTCGGCCTTGCGGTCGCTGGTCCAGAGGCAGTCGCGGCAGATGGACTTCATGAAGGGGAGATTGTGCCTGAGCCGTCGTCGGCAAGCCATCGTGCTCACCTGCCCATTCGCCTTCGCGAATCGAAGGGCGAGGAGAGCGTTCGTATCAGGACGCGAAAAACCGGCGCTTCACGTCAACTTAAGAGAACCGTGGTGAGACTGTCTCGGAAGAGCACAAGCCCCCGCGCAATCGCGTCTGAGAGGGGTGAACAGGCCGGGTGGTGATGTCGAAGAAGGTCCTCATCGTCGAGGATAACGAGCTGAACATGAAGCTGTTTCATGATCTGCTCGACTCGCAGGGCTACGAAACCCTTCAGACCCGCGAGGGGCTGCAGGCGCTCGCCCTGGCGCGCCAGTATCGTCCCGATCTGATCCTCATGGACATCCAGCTGCCCGAGATCTCGGGGCTGGAGGTCACCAAATGGCTCAAGGACGACGAAGAGCTGAACCATATCCCGGTGGTCGCCGTGACCGCCTTCGCCATGAAGGGCGACGAGGAGCGGATCCGTCAGGGCGGCTGCGAGGCCTATATCTCCAAGCCCATCTCGGTGATGCATTTCCTCGAGGTCGTCCGGAAGCACCTGGGGTAGGGCGGCATGACGGCGCGCATCCTTGTCGTGGACGACGTCGAGCCGAACGTCCGCCTGCTCGAAGCCAAGCTGACCCTCGAATACTATGAGGTCATGACGGCGATGGACGGCCATACGGCCATCGAGATCGCTTCGGCCGAACGACCCGACATCATTCTGCTGGACGTCATGATGCCCGGCATGGACGGGTTCGAGACCTGCCGCCGGCTGAAGGCCGATCCGGTCACCCGCCACATCCCGATCGTGCTCGTCACGGCGCTGGACGGGCGCGAGGACAAGATCCGTGGCCTCGAGGCCGGCGCCGACGACTTCATCACCAAGCCCATCGACGACGTCATCCTGTTCGCGCGCGTGAAGTCGCTGGTGCGGCTCAAGGCGGTCATGGACGAGCTGCGCGAGCGCGAGGAAAGCGGCCGCCGCTTCGGCGTCGACACCGACGGCGCGGGCCGTTTGCGCGGCTCGGGCGGGCGCGTCCTGGTCGTGGACGACAGCGCCCTGCAGGCCGGCAAGATCGTGACCCAGCTGTCCGATGAGCACCGCCCGGTGCACGAGCCCGATCCGGCGGCGGCCCTGATCGCCGCGCGCGGTCCGGTCGACCTGATGATCGTCAACGTCTCGGCTTCCGAGTTCGACGGCCTGCGCTTCGTGGCCCAGGCGCGCTCGAACGAGGCGTCCCGGCGCGTGCCCATCCTGGCGGTGGTCGATCCGGCCGACCGGCCCCGGCTGATCAAGGCGCTGGAGCTGGGCGTCAACGACATCCTGCCGCGCCCCGTGGACGCCGAGGAGCTGGACGCCCGCGCGCGCAGCCAGATCAAGCGCAAGCGCTACGCTGACTTCCTGAAGCAGAAGCTGGACTACAGCCTCGAGATGGCGGTCACCGACGCGCTCACCGGGCTGCACAACCGCCGCTACATGGCCGGCCAGCTGCAGGCCCTGCTCGGCCGGGCCGGGCAGGGAGGCGACACCGTCGCCGTGCTGGTGCTGGACATCGACCACTTCAAGGCGGTCAACGACGGCTTCGGCCACGACGCCGGGGATGAGGTGCTGCGCGAGTTCGCGGTGCGCCTGGCCACCAACGTCCGCGCCATCGACCTGCCATGCCGTCTGGGCGGCGAGGAGTTCGTGGTGGTCATGCCCGGCGCCTCGCTGGAGGACGCCACCCGCGTGGCCGACCGCATCCGCCGCGACGTGGGCTCCCTGCCGTTCCCGATCATGGGCGGGGCCGAGAGCCTGACCATCACGGTCTCGGTCGGCGTGGCCGCGTTCAACGGCGTGACCGACACGCCCGACGCCCTGCTCAAGCGCGCCGACGAAGGCGTCTACGAGGCCAAGGCCCGCGGGCGCAACCAGGTGATCGCCAGGGCGGCCTGATGACCGTCGTTCTGTAACTTCTGAAACACGTTGATACTGGACAGAAATCGCGAATAGCGACAGCTTCACCATAGACGAACAGCCGTCAGGACCGCCGTCCATCGACCCGGCCTGCACCGCCTGAGCTTCGTCGGAAAGGCGCTACAATGGGCCGGGCATCCTTCTCCCAAGCCATAGAGCAGTTTTCCAACCTCAGCGTATCAGCGGACGAGGCCGCCTACAGGGCGGTCGAGAGTCTCGAGCGCGTCATCCTCGACCATGTCCCCAAGACGCTCGCCGAAGCCGTGGCGATGCTGGACGTGATCATCCCCGAGGTCTCCCTCGGCGGTCGCGCGGACGGACGGGATGTGAAGGCCCTGCAGAGCATTCGCTCCCTGCTGGGCGGTCATCCGGCCTAGACCATTCTGGCTTCAGGTCACGGCGACCTGAAGCCAAAAGATGGTCCAGCATCGAACTGGAGCGAAATCCGAGCCGAGTCGGACTGCGTCCAACTCAATCGATTTCGCTCTAGCGGCTCATCCAGGGCTTGGACTTGCCGGTGGCGATGCGGGCGGCCTGTTCACGCTGGAACTTGCCGCCACGCGGGGGTTTGGGCAGAGCCGCGATCCTGGCGTTCTTCAGGCGCAGGGCGCGCTGGACGGGGGTCTCGCCCTCGGGCGGGGCGTCGGTCTGGCCGTCTTCAGGATCGCTCATAGGGCACCCTAGCACGCCTCGCCGCGCATGAGGGGCGGACAACGAAAAACGCCCGGTCATCGCTGACCGGGCGCTTCGAAAGTCGTTAGCAAATCAAGTGCTTACTTGATTTTGCCTTCCTTGAATTCGACGTGCTTCTTGACGACCGGGTCGTACTTCTTGACGACCATCTTCTCGGTCATCGTACGGGCGTTCTTCTTGGTGACGTAGAAGAAGCCGGTGTCGGCGGTCGAGTTCAGGCGGATCTTGATGGAAGCCGGCTTGGCCATCGGAAATTACCTTTGCGGACGGCGAAAGCCGCTAAATGAGAGGCGCGGAACATACTCAGGCGCGCCCGGAAGTCAACGGGCGCGACGCCGCATTGAGCATCGGCCGTTCAAAGGCCACGGTGGCGGGCATGAAAGCGCTTCTTCTCGCCGCCGCGGCGGCCGCCCTGTCCCTGTCCCTGTCCGCTCCCGCCCTGGCGCAGGAGGCGGCGGACCCCCAGGACGCCTTCCTGGCCCGGCTGAACGCCCTGTGCGGCCAGCGCTTCGAGGGGCGGGTGGTCTCGACCGACGCCGCCGACGCCGACTTCCGGGGCAAGCGGCTGGTCATGCATGTGCGCGACTGCGCCGCGGACGAGGTCGGCATCCCCTTCGCCGTGGGCGAGGACCGCTCGCGGCGCTGGGTCATCACCCGCACCGGCGAGGGCCTGCGCCTGAAGCATGACCACCGCGATCCGCAGGGCGAGATCCACGGCTATCACCTGTACGGCGGCGACACCGCCGAGGCGGGCACGGCCGGGCGGCAGCAGTTCCCGGTCGATCAGGAGTCGATCGACCAGTTCCTGGCCGGCGGAGCCCAGGTCTCGACCACCAACGTCTGGGCGGTCGAGGTGCATCCCGGCCAGACCTTCGCCTATGAGCTGAGCCGTCCGGGCGGGCGCTTCTTCCGCGTCGAGTTCGACCTGACCCGCCCGCTGGCGGATTGACAGGGTTGATAGCGCCCGGCCGAATTCCGTTTTCAAAGTCGGCCAGACCGTAAAATACGATATCGCGCGCGGGGCGACGGGACGCGATGAACGGTGGGAAAGACCGCCGTCAGTCTGGCATGGGCGTCCGTCAGAATTGGACGGACGCGGTCAGGGGGCGGTCCAGCCCTTCACGGGGCGGACGGTGGCGCAGGCGGGCGAGCCGTCCTTGCCTTTGCCGGGCAGGACCACCTCCAGAACGGCGCCGGCGCGGGCCTTGTCCAGCAGGGCGGGCGGAATGTCGTGGATGTCGATCTTGGCCCGGCGGTTCCATTCCGTCGCATGGTCGCCCGCCGACTGGCCGATGCGGATGTAGACGAAGCGGCGCGTCGGCCCTTCCCGGCGCACGAAGGGGCCCAGGACGCGGTTGTCGGCGGACAGGCGGATCGGTACCTCGAAAGACAGGGGCGCGTCGGTGGCCGTGACGGGTTCGAACGGCGCGTCGTCCTTCTGCAAGCTGTAGCGGACGCCGGGGACGGGGTCGGCGATGGTCAGGCGCAGGGTGATGGGCGTGTCGGCCATGTCAGCGCGCGTCCTTGAAGGTATCCAGCATCGTCTCGGCCTGCTCTAGCCGCTGGAAGACGTCGGCGGCGTCGCCGCTGACGCAACCGGCGTCGAAGTTCAGCGACTGGTCCGCATGGCCGGGCTGGGACCAGACCACGCTGCCGTAGGCGCCGTCGGTGAGGACGCGCCGGCATTCGAAGCGCCCGCCCTCATAGGGGGCGAACAGGGCGCGGAAGCGGTCGAACTGCTCCTCCGACACCGGGAAGGTCACCGGCTCGGCGTCGCGGTTCACGTATCGCCCCTCACCGCCGCGCGGCAGGGTCCACTCGACCAGCCGGTTGCCCCACGAGCGCCAGACCAGGGTCATGGTCGTCGGCGCGGGCAGGCCGGGCGGCGGCGTCCACCGGGCGCGGCCCCAGTCGCTCATCTGACGGTAGGCCCGGTCAAGATTCTGGCCCTGTGTGGAGAACGTCGGCGTGTAGCAGAAGCTGTCGTTGGGACGCCGAAGCTCGCCTCGACCATCGCGCCAGAGCAGGTAGCCGTCGCGATAGACGCCGGTCGCCTTGGGATCATCGCAGGCATGCCCCTCGGCCCTGTAGGGCTCCAGAAGCTCACGGATCCGGATGTATTCCTCATGGGTGACGGTGAAGGTCCAGTCCTCGCGGTCGCCGCTGCGGAATCGGGCCTGTCCGCCGTCCTCAAGGCTGTAGAAGAGCACGCCGGGGCGATCGACGACCTCGATCCTGTCCCGCGTCTGGGCCGTGACAGGCAGGGCGAGCAGGAGGGCCCCGGCGAGGGCGGCGATCAGGGCTGCGTAAAGGCGCATGGGGTCCTCCCGCGTCGAGAGAACCCCAGTCTCCGGAAACAGGCAACCGCCGAGCCTTTCCGGTCAGGGACCGTCAGACCTCAGTCCTGATGATCCACGACATGCTGTCCGCGCACCATGCGGACGAAGGGGAGGGGGCGGTCCGGGGTCGCCAGCCGCTCGGCCACCTCGCCCAGCACGAAGCGGGTGATGGCGGGCAGGTCCAGCGCGCGGGCCTCGGTCAGGGGCAGCCAGGCGATCTCGTCCAGTTCGCCCGAGCCGGCGGTCGGCTCCGGGTGCAGCAGAGCCGAGACGTCGGCCATGAAGAAGCGGGCGTCGAAGCGGCGGGTGCGGCCCGGCGGGGTGATGGCCCGCGCGACATAGGACAGGGCGGCCAGGTCGGGCAGAGCGCCGACGGCGCGGAACTCACGCCAGCCCCCGGCGACGGAGGCGGGCGGGGCGGGCTCGGCCAGCAGCAGGCCGGTCTCCTCGTAGGTCTCGCGCACGGCGGCCAGGGCGAGGGCGCGGGCGCGGCGGGCCGGGACCTCGCGGGCCAGGCGCGCGGCGTCGGCGGGCTTCAGGTCGGTGGCGAAGGCGGCGGCGGCGTCCGACCGCTCCACCTTGCCGCCCGGGAAGACCCATTTTGAGGCCATGAAGACGTGCCCGGGCGCGCGGCGGCCCATCAGCACCTCCGGCCCGGAAGCGCCGGGACGGGTCAGGATCAGGGTCGCCGCATCCTTGGGCCGGCCGGTCGCCGCGGTGCGCGGGGCGTCGGCCAGATCCTGGCGGGCGTCGAAGGGTTCACTCGGGTCGGACACCCGAGACGATTACCACCGACAGATCGCGCGTGGGGGTGAAATTGGTCCGGCGGATCTCGAAACGGGTCGAGCTGATCCGGCGCACGTCCTCGCCGCAGAAGCTGACCAGATTGCGCGACGAGCCCTTGTCGACGACCAGCCGGAACTCACCGATCGGCTCGGCCCAGTTGGCGCCGGTGGTGAGGATGTAGTCGACCCAGGTCTCGGTCAGATACTGGCCCCGGCGGCGCATCCGGGCGGCCCCGGCCTGGAAGGCGGCGTCGGCGCAGTATCGCGCCGCATGCTCGGCGGCGTAGTCGCTGCTCGCCGCGTCCGGATCGCCGAAGACGCTGCCCGCCGAGCCGCCGACGGCGGGCGTGTAGCGGTGGTCCACCGCCAGTTCCTTCCCGGCGGGGAAGACCTGGGTCCAGTAGTGGGTGGTCTTCAGCGTCCACAGCGGCGCGAAGTCGGGCACCCGGCGGGCGCCGTCGACGTAGCCGCGATCCTCGATCAGCCTCATCTCGAGCAGCATGTCGATCTGCGGACGGGGCAGGGCGGCGATGGCGGCGCGGACGGCCGGATCATAGGGCGACAGCGGCAGCTCCAGCCCGCGCAGCAGGTCGGTGCGGTCGACGCCGTCCAGCATGGCCTTCTGCTCGACATTGGTGGCTACGCGCCGTCCCTGGACGGCGGTGACGAAGGTCAGGGCGCCCGGGTCGGACAGGGCGACGTCGCCCTCCTCGCCGCCGACGATGTCGGGCAGGGGGAAGGCGACGATGGTGGAGATGTCGCGGTCGGTCCGGTTGAAGAACCGGTACTTCACGCGGATCTCGCGGGCCGAGACGAACAGGTCCTCGGACCGCATGACGATGCCGTCGGTGCGCTGCAGGATCAGCCCGCCCGCGCCCATGGACGCGACGCTGTCATTGGCCGTCGCCGGCGCGGCGAGACATAGGGCGGCCAGCGCCGCCAGGACCGTTTTGCGGATCATCATCGTCACTCCCCCGGGACAGCTTAGCCGCTGAGGAATGGCGGAACCATGACGGTCGCGCCGGGCGGGTCTAGGGTGGGCGTCGGCGGCGACCGCCAGGAGGAGCCGGTGCGATGAAGCTGCAGGCCGAACCCCAGTTGTACGTCACCGACATGGCGGCGGCGATCGATCACTATACGGGCCGGCTCGGCTTCCGGCTGGCCATCGCGCACGGCGAGCCGCTGTTCTGGGCGCAGGTCGAGCGCGACGGGGCGCGGCTGAACCTGCGCCATGTGGACCGGCCGGTGTTCGCTCCGGGCGGGGAAGCGGACCTGCTGGCGGCCACCCTGACCTGCGACGAGGTGGAGGGCCTGTATCAGGCCTTCGACGCCGCCGGAGTCGCGTTCCACCAGCCGCTGAGGACCGAGCCCTGGGGCGCCCGGACCTTCATCGTCGCCGATCCGGACGGAAACCTGATCCTGTTCGCGGGTTAGCGCCGCTTGCCCTTGCGGACGCCCTTCAGGCCGCCCGAGGGCTTCTTGCCGTCGCGGGGCTTGTTCCCGGGGCCGCCGCGCTTGGGATAGCCGCCGCCGGGAGCGCCGCGGGCGCGCATGCCCAGCCGCGCCGAGGGGGCGTTGGGGTCGCGCGGGCCGGGCTCCGAGAGCATTTCGAACAGCAGGCCGCCGGTGACCGGCGTGGCCTCCTTCAGCTTGACCTCGACCTTGCGACCCAGGACCCAGCGCAGGCCGGAGCGCTCGCCGACCAGAGCGTGGCTACGATCGTCGTGGGTGAAGTATTCGCTGCCCAGAGTAGAGACAGGCACCAGGCCGTCCGCGCCGGTCTCGTCCAGCCGGATGAACAGGCCGAAGCGGGTGACGCCGGTGATGCGGCCGGTGAAGGTCGCGCCGACCCGGTCCTCCAGATAGGCGGCGATATAGCGGTCCATGGCGTCGCGCTCGGCGGCCATGGAGCGGCGCTCGGTCATGACCACGTGCTCGGCGATGGACGGCAGTTCGGCGATCTCGCGGTCCGTCAGCCCGTCCTTGCCCAGGCCCAGCGCCCGGATCAGGCCGCGGTGGACGATCAGGTCGGAGTAGCGCCGGATCGGCGAGGTGAAGTGGGCGTAGCGGTCCAGGTTGAGGCCGAAGTGGCCGACGTTCTCGGCCGAATAGATGGCCTGCATCTGGGTGCGCAGGACGACCTCGTTGACGACCTCGGCGTGCTCGGTCTCGCGGGTCTCGTCCAGCAGCTTGTTGAAGCGCTTGGTGGTGGCCGGCTCGCCCTTGGTCCACGGCTTGCCGATGGTCGACAGGAAGTCGCCGAGGTTGAACAGCTTCTCCTGACTGGGCGCGTCGTGGACGCGGTAGAGCAGGGGCGTCTTCTTCTGCTCCAGCGTTTCGGCGGCGCAGACGTTGGCCTGGATCATCATCTCCTCGATCAGCCGGTGGGCTTCGAGGGAGACGCGGGCCTCGATCGAGGTGATCTCGCCTTGGGTATTCATGCGGATGCGGCGCTCGGCGCTCTCGATCTGCAGGGGCGCGCGCTTCAGCCGGCCCTTCAGCATGGCGCGATAGGCGTTCCACAGCGGATAGAGGATGGCCTCCATGATCGGGCCGGTGGTGTCGTCGGGCGCGCCGTCGATGGCCGCCTGGGCCTGCTCGTAGGAGAGCTTGGCGTGGCTGCGCATCAGGCCGCGCACGAACTTGTGGCCGGTCTTTCGGCCATCCTTGTCGAAGACCATGCGCACGGCCATGCAGGCGCGGTTGTCGCCCTGGGTCAGGCTGCACAGGCCGTTGGACAGGCGTTCGGGCAGCATCGGCTCGACGCGGTCGGGGAAGTAGGTGGAGTTGCCCTTCTCGCGGGCCTCGCGGTCCAGCGCCGTGCCGGGGCGGACATAGGCGGCGACATCGGCGATGGCGACCCAGACGATCCAGCCGTCCGCGTTCTTCGGATCGTCGTCGCGCATGGCGTAGACGGCGTCGTCATGGTCGCGGGCGTCGGCGGGATCGATGGTGATCAGGGGCAGATCGCGCAGGTCCTCGCGGCCCTTCAGCGACGGCAGTTCCTGATGCTCGGCCTCCTGTTCGACGGCCTCGGAGAAGCCGGTCGGGACGCCGTGGCTGTGGATGGCGATCAGGGAGGCGGCGCGGGCGTCGTCCTCGCGGCCGATGGTCTCCAGGATCTTGCCGCGTTTGGGGCCGTAGCGCTGGTCGCCCTTCTCGATGGCGGCCAGGACCAGGTCGCCGTCCTTCAGGCCCTCGGCCTGGGCGTGGGGGACCAGCAGCACGTCCTTGGAGCGGCGGTCGACGGGCTCGACCCGGACCTCGCGGTTGGACTTGCGGATGACGCCGAGGACGCGGGTGCGCTCGCTGTCCAGCTTCTTGACCAGCCGGGCTTCCCAGCCGTTCGCGCCACGGCTGAACTTGACCAGCAGGCGGTCGCCCATGCCGGGGGCGGGGCCGGTGCGGCCGGTGTTGTCGGGCACGAGCATGGCCTGCGGGGCGTCGGGCGAGGCCTCGACCAGACGGACGTACATTTCGCCGTCCACGTCGCGCTCGACCACGTCGACGACGCCGACGGGGGGCAGGGCGCCGGAGGGCGAGAAGCCCTTCTTGCCGCGCTTGCCCAGGGCGCCTTCGGCTTCGAGTTCGCGGATCATTTCGCGCAGGGCGCGGCGGTCGCCGCCCTTCAGCCCGAAGTGGCGGGCGATGTCGGTCTTCTCGGCCGATCCGGCGTCACGCAGGAAGGCGAGCAGGGTTTGTTTGTCGGGAAGGCCGGCGGGCGGCCTCTTGGGAGTGTTTGTCATTTGAATCCTTTGATACCGCGCTTCGGCGCTCTTCGAGAGGCGAAATCTTGCGCGGCTTGTGATGAGAGAGGGGCGCGCTTAGCTTCCGGCGCGAACGTCCCCTGGAGTTTCTGATGTCTCTCGCCCCCACCCCGGTCCTGTCCGGTCCTACCGGCTCGTTGCTGGACCTGATCGGCAAGACGCCGATGGTGGAGGTGACGAAGATCGATACCGGCAAATGCCGTCTGTTCCTGAAGCTGGAGGCGCAGAACCCTGGGGGATCGATCAAGGACCGCATCGCCCTGTCGATGATCGACGCGGCGGAGCGGGAGGGGTTCCTGAAACCCGGCGGCGTCATCGTCGAAGCGACGGCCGGCAACACGGGTCTGGCGCTGACCCTGGTGGGGCAGGCCAAGGGCTATAAGGTGCTTCTGGTCATCCCGGACAAGATGTCCAAGGAAAAAATCCAGCATTTGAGGGCGATGGGCGCGGATGTTCGCCTGACGCGATCGGACGTGCCGCACGGGCATCCCGAGTATTACACCGACATGGCCGAGCGGCTGGCGCAGCAGATTCCGGGCGGCTTCTACGTCAACCAGTTCGCCAACGACGCCAACTCCGAGGCCCACTTCAAGACCACCGGCCCCGAGATCTGGGAGCAGCTGGACGGCAAGATCGACGCCCTGGTCGCCGGTATCGGCTCGGGCGGGACGATCACCGGCACGGCCCAGTATCTGAAGAGCGTCGGCTCCAAGGCCGAGATCATCCTGGCCGACCCGGTCGGCTCGACCCTGGCGGGGATCGTCAACGAGGGCGTCCCGGGACCGGAGGGCAGCTACACCGTCGAGGGCATCGGCCAGAATTTCGTGCCGGACACCGCCGACATCGACCTGATCGACAAGGCCTATTCCATCCCCGACGCCGAGGCGATCGCCACCGTGCGCGAGCTGCTGCTGAAGGAAGGCGTGCTGGCCGGGTCGTCGTCGGGCACCCTGATCGCCACGGCCCTGCGCTGGTGCCGCGAGCAGACCGAGCCGAAGGTCTGCGTGACCTTCGTCTGCGACACCGGGGCCAAGTACCTGTCCAAGGTCTACAACGACGCCTGGCTGGCCGATCAGGGTCTGGGCGAGCGCGAGCTGCACGGCGACCTGTCCGACCTGATCACGCGCAAATACGCCAACGGCGACGTCGTCGTGGCCGGGCCGGAGGACACCCTGGACACCGCCTTCAAGCGGATGAAGGGCGCCGATGTGTCCCAGCTTCCGATCATCCAGGACGGCCGTCTGGTCGGCATCCTGGACGAGAGCGACCTGGTGCATGTGATGAACACCGATGAGATCACCCGCAAGGAGCGGTTCGCCAAGCCGGTGTCCTCGGCCATGACGCGCGACCTGGACACGGTGCAGGTCTCGGAGCCGTTGGACGCCCTGATCCCCCTGTTCGACCGGGACCGGGTCGCCATCGTGCTGGACGGCGAGGCTTTCGTGGGCCTGATCACCCGCACGGACCTGATCAATCACCTGAGCCTGAATCGATGAGAAAAGGCTGGCCCTGGCTTGCCTGCATCGCGCTGACCGGCCTGGTCGCGGCGCTCGCGGGCGGCCCGGGCGCCGTGGCCCAAAGCCAGATCCAGGTGGGCATCCCGGGATGCGCCGACGACGTGGCGGTGCGGGCGTCGAGAGAGGCGATCACCTTCGAAAGCCGGGGACGTCAGATCAGGGCCTACCTCTATACGCCGCGGGGCGAGAGGAACGGCGCCGGGATCGTCCTGCTGCACGGCGGCACGGGGTTCGAGATGAACTCCATCCTGTTCGACGCCCATGCGATCCAGCTGGCGTCGCGCGGCTACCAGGTCATCCTGCCCGCCTATTTCGACGCCGCCGAGCCCGATCGGACCCGCCCGGTGGTGACCGCCCGGGCCTGGCGTCAGGCGGCGCTGGCCGCCGCGCGGCGCCTGGCGGACACGGCGGGCGTCTCGGCCGACCAGGTGGCCCTGTGGGGATATTCGCGCGGGGCCGGCGTCGCCGTTGATGCGGCCACGGCTTCCGACAGCCCGATCCGGTCCGCCGTCCTTGTGGCGGGCGGCGGCAAGATCGAGGAGAGGGGCGGCGCAAGCGACCTCTCCGTCCTGCTGCTGCACGCCCGCCGCGACGAGGCCGTGCCGGTTCGCGCGACCCTGCGGCTGGCGGATGACCTGCGTGACGCCGGAGCGGCGGTGGAGGTTCAGGAACTGGCCTTCGACGGGCATCAGTACGACCTGCCGACCTGGTGCGATGCCTTCGCCAAGACGCGGACCTTCCTCGAGAACCGGAGGGAGACGACCGATGGACCGTCGTAGCCTGCTGGCGGGCGCGGTCGCGACGGCCGGGCTGGCGAGCGCCGTACGGGCGCAGGATGCGGCGCCGGCGCCCGCCTACGAGGGGATGACCTTCGACAGTCACGGCAAGCCGATCCGGGCCATCCACTACAGCCCGGTGGGCGAGGGGCGCGGAGCGGCGATCGTGATGATGCACGGGTCGGGCGCGCGGATCGCCAACCGGGGGCCCTGGCACCAGCTGGCCCTGCGGTTCGCCGGCGACGGCTACCAGGTCCTGACCCCGCTGTTCACCGACGCCTTCGCCGACGACGGCGTCCGGCCCGAGCGGATGATGAACGCCTGGCGCTATGTGGGCGAGGACGCCATCGACTGGTTCATCGCGCGCGGGATCGACCGGCGGCGCACGGCCATGTTCGGCTATTCGCTGGGCTCCTACGTCGCGGTGGACGGCGCCCTGGGCAACAGCCGGGCCGCGGCGGCGATCGGGCTGGCGGGGGGCGTCGACGTCTACACGCCCCGCACGCCCCGGCGACGGATCCCGGTCATGATCCTTCGCGCCGAGAACGACACCCACGTCTTGCCCCAGAACACCGCGGCCTGGATCACCTTCCTGCGTGACAAGGGCGTCAGCGTCCGCGAGGAAGTGCTGCCGGGCGCGGGCCATATTTTCACGCCTCCGCAGTGGCTCGACATCTTCGAGCGCTCCGCGGCGTTTTACGGCGGCAACATCGGCCGCATCGACCAGGACGCTTCATGAGCTCGCTTAAGAACAGCCAGGGTTTCTCGACCCGCGCCATCCACGCCGGCCAGCGCCCCGACCCGACGACCGGGGCGGTGATGACGCCGATCTACGCCACCTCGACCTACGCCCAGGAAAGCCCGGGCGTGAACAAGGGCTATGAATACGCCCGCGGCAAGAACCCGACGCGCGAGGCCTTCGAGGCCTGCCTGGCGGACCTGGAGGGCGGCATCCAGGGCTTCGGCTTCGCCTCGGGCATGGCGGCGACGTCGACGGCGCTGGAGCTGCTGGACGCCGGGTCGCACATCGTCACCGGCGACGACCTGTACGGCGGCTCCTGGCGGCTGTTCGAGCGGGTGCGGCGCCGTTCGATGGGGCTGGACTTCAGCTATGTCGACTTCAGCGACCTGAATGCCGTCGAGGCGGCGATCACGCCCAAGACGAAGATGATCTGGGCCGAGACGCCGACCAATCCGCTGATGAAGCTGACCGACATCGCGGGTCTGTCCAAGATCGCCAAGGCGCGCGGCCTGCTGCTGATCGTCGACAACACCTTCGCCACGCCGTGGAGCCAGCAGCCGCTGAAGCTGGGCGCCGACGTGGTCATGCATTCGGCCACCAAATACCTGAACGGCCACTCGGACATCATCGGCGGGGCTCTGGTGACGGCCGATCCCGATCTGGCGAAGGAGATCAAGTTCCTGCAGAACTCCGTGGGCGGAGTGATGGGCCCGTTCGACGCCTTCCTGGCCAACCGGGGCCTCAAGACCCTGGGCCTGCGCATGAAGGCGCACAACGAGAACGCCCTGGCCGTGGCGCGCTGGCTGGAGGCCCGCAACGGGATCGCCAAGGTGATCTATCCGGGCCTGATCAGCCATCCGCAGCACGATCTGGCGTCGCGCCAGATGAACGGCCGCTACGGCGGCATGGTCACGGCGATCATCGACGGCGACCTGTCGCGCACCAAACAGGTGCTGGAGCGGGTGCAGGTGTTCACCTTGGCGGAGTCGCTGGGCGGGGTCGAAAGTCTGGTGAACCACCCGGCCATCATGACCCACGCCAGCGTGCCGAAAGAGGTGCGCGAGGCCGGCGGGGTGACCGACAACCTGATCCGCCTGTCGGTCGGGGTCGAGGACCTGGACGACCTGATCGGCGATCTGGATCAGGCGTTGGGGTGAGGCGCGTCAGTTCGCCGGCAGGGCGATGGTCCAGCCGGCGTCGGGCTCGATCCACAGGACGGTGCTTTCGAACTCGGGACGGGCGACGCCGTCGACCGTGACGGCCGCGCGCATCGAACCGTCCGGGTTCGGATGATAGGTGCTGCAGAACTCGCCGTCGCCCAGCATGGCCGAGATGTTGGCGGCGATCTGCTGGCGGAAGGAGACGAGCTGGTCGCCCTGGAGCGGGATCCCGTCCATGTCGATGCCGGTGATTTCCTCGGCCCGGTTTTCGGGGTGGGCGCACTCGGCGCCGTCCTTCACATAGACCTTGCCGGTGGCGTGCAGGATCACGGCGGGCGAGGCGTTGATCTGGTTGCGGGCGATGTTCCAGATCGTGCCGTCGGCATCGAACCGGTAGCCGCCGATGGCGGTGCAGGTCCTGGCCGCGACGTTCGGGCCGTAGCATTGCAGCTTGCCGGCGCGGCCGGGCTCCAGCGGTCCTGCGTCCTGGGGGGCGCCGGCCAGCGCCAGCAGGGCCATAAGCAGCATGATCTCGTCCCTGGGATGTCACCCGCCGGACCGGTTCCGGCGGGACATCATCGCACAACGCCGGAGACCGGAAAAAGGCTCAGGCGGCTTTCGACGGAAGGGCGGTCTGGTGGCCGGTGGCGGGCGGCGCCTTCTTCTTGGCGGGCGCGCGGGGCTTCTTCACCGCGGTCGAGGGCAGGGCGGCGCGGCGGGCCGTCTCGGCGTCGATCAGCGGCAGGATGTCGGCGGCGGTCGCGGCCTGGACCGGCGAACCGCTGGCGGACAGGCGTTCGGCGTTGGCGCGCAGGGCCTTGAGGTCGGGATCGCTCATGGTGGGGATCATGTCGGCGAGCGGGGTCATGGGACTCTCCTGGTGCTCTGAAAGGCGAAAGGGCCGGCGCTCTTCAGCGGCCGGCCCCCCCGATGGGTTCTAGAACCTACTCAGCGGCCTTCAGGCGGCCGGCGGATTCCTTGCCCGAGCGCTGGTCGCGCTCGATCTCGTACGAGATCTTCTGGTTTTCGCTGAGGATGCCCAGGTCCGAGACTTCAACGGCCGAGGCGTGGACGAAGACGTCCTTGCCGCCGTCATCGGGAGCGATGAAGCCGTAACCCTTGGTGGAGTTGTACCATTTTACAGTGCCGGTAGCCATTTTCAGGACCTCCGCAAGCATTGGCCGCGGGAAGGATGTCCCGGTCGGCCTGTCGGGTCTGATTGGGATCGGCTTTGGACCTCGGTGCGCGATGCAAAGGGGCAGCAGCGTTTCGCAGAGAGATCGACGCGCCTCAGGTGGGCGCTTTCCATCGGAATAGCAAGGACCGTGTCCGGAAACGAAAACGGCGGCGGGGGCTTTCGCCACCGCCGCCGTCGAAATCATGCACCCGATGAGGGCGCCGGAATTCAGCCTTCGGTCTTCAGCTGACCAGCCGATTCCTTGCCCGAGCGACGGTCGCGCTCGAGTTCGTAGGAAACCTTCTGGTTTTCATCCAGGCCGCGCAGGCCGGCGGCCTCGACGGCCGAGATGTGGACGAAGACGTCCTTGCCGCCGTCGTCCGGCTGGATGAAGCCGTAGCCTTTGGTCGGGTTGAACCACTTAACGGTGCCGGTAGCCATTGTAGACCTCCTTTTGGCGTTGGCCGCAGGCAAGAGCGCCTGGAGGCCTGTCGGGTCTGAATGGAGCGGCTGGACCTCGGGCGAAAGCAGAGGGGTGGCGTTTCGCAGAGAGATCGACGTCCACCCTTTTGAACCGGACGGAGGGCGAAAGCAAGGCGGGGGCGTCAGCCTTCGGCGGTCTCGTCAGGCGGCGCGACGTAGTGCGCCTGGCACAGCTTGCGCAGGTCGGCGCTCAGGGTGGGGCCGTAGAGGGAGTCCTGGATGCGGTCGAAACCTTCGGCGGACAGGGCTTGTTTGATGTCGCTGACGGTGCGGCACCGCCCCTCCCGCGCCAGTTCATAGGCGCGTTCCAGGGTCGTCGGTCGGTGGGAGCTCATCCCCCCGATATGGGCCCTGTGGGCCGGAATTCCTAGAAGGAGAAGCTCAATCCGGCCACGACGGCGTCGGCGTACTGCGGATTGGCCGGGTCGGCGTCCGTGTCGTAGTAGCGGACCTCGGCCTCGATGTTGCGCGTCAGGGCGTAGGTGAAGCCCGCGTTCCAGCCCGTGTAATCGACACTGCTGTCCTGCTCGCGACGGCCGATCTCGGCGGTGGCGGTCAGCTTGTCGTTGAAGTCCCAGCCGCCGCGCAGCGCGACCCAGGTCCAGGCTTCGGTCGAGCCCATGCCGTCCGGCGAGTACTGCAGGCGCACGCGGGCGCTGGCCGGGCCGATGGAGCGTTTGACGTCGGCGGTCAGCTCCCAGGCGGTATTGTCCGCACCCGGATCGGCGTCGACCTGGTATTTGTAGGTCGCGTTGAGATCCAGGTCGAAGCCCGCGATCTCGGGCCGCATGCCGACGCCGGCCTCGAGTTCCAACTCCGAACCCGTCGAGCTCTTGACGGTCTCGAAGCCGGGCCCCGCATAGAACAGGCCGGACGCGCTTTCCCACTCGGCCGCGCCCCAGGCGAAGGCGTCGCCCCGCGACTTGGAGGCGTCCTTGGACCGGTTGTCGGTCGCCGCCCCGAAGGAGAAGGACCAGCTTCCGGCGCCCTGAGACGCGGTCTCAGGCGTGCTCTGGGGGCCGCTCTGGGCCTGGGCCGTCCCGGCGAGAACGAGGAAGGCGAGGGCGGCGAACGTCGCTGTACGGATCATGGAACTCCCTGACGCGCGAAGGCGCGGGAGGTTCCTAAACGAAAGCGGTCGCTTTTGCGAACCGGTCCGTGGCCTGAGCGAATTCCTGTCGCAGTCGCCCGACCAGCTCCCCGGCCGGCAGGATGTCGTGGATGGCGCCGGCGCCCTGGCCGGCGGACCAGACGGTCTTCCAGGCCTTGGCCTCGTCGGCCATGTCCAGCTTGTGCTCGGGCAGGGTCTTGGGGTCGATGCCGTTCTCGACCAGCGACTTGACCATGAAGTTGGCCGGGATGCCCGAGACCGCCGGCGTGTGGACGATGTCCGCCGAGCCCGAATCCAGGATCATGTCCTTGTAGTGCGACTGGGCCTCGCTCTCGGTCGTGGCGATGAAGCGGGTGCCCATATAGGCGAAGTCGGCGCCCATCATCAGGGCGGCCGCCACGTCCGAGCCCGTGGACAGGCAGCCTGACAGAATGATGGTCCCGTCGAAGAAGCCGCGCACCTCTTCCACCAGGGCGAAGGGGTTCACGATCCCGGCGTGGCCGCCGGCGCCGTTGGCGACCAGGATCAGGCCGTCGACGCCGGCTTCCGCCGCCTTGCGGGCGTGACGGACGTTGGCGATGTCGTGGAAGACCAGACCGCCGTAGCCGTGCACCGCATCGACCACGTCACGCACCGCGCCCAGAGAGGTGATGATCAGCGGCACCTTCTCCTCGACCGAGACCATCATGTCGGCCATCAGGCGGGGGTTGGTGGGGTGGACGATGTGGTTGACGCCGAAGGCCGCCGCGTCGGGGTTCAGCCGCCCCTTGATCTCGTGCAGCCACTCCCGATAGCCCTCGCTGGTGCGCTGGTTCAGCGACGGGAAGGTGCCGACGGCCCCGGCGTTGCAGGTCTCGACCACCAGATCCGGTCCGGAGACCAGGAACATGGGCGCCGCGATCACCGGCAGCTTGAGACCTTTTTGCAGCGAAGCCGGAATGGCCATGGCGTTTCCCCGAGTTGTCTTTCGCTACGGATAGCGGGCTGTCCCCGGGTAAGGCAAACCGGAAAAACAAGGTGCGAACAGCGCGAAGCGCCCGGGAGGACGAACGCGCATCCTAAGGCGCCGATACGCCAGAAGCGGAAGTGGGGGGCGGGATCGGCGTGATGGTGGTGATGGTCATGGCCGACCCCTGCGTGGCCTGAGGAGCCGGCGCGGGCTCGACGACTTCCGGCGCGACGAAGCGGATGGTGAATTGCACCTTGGCGCCCGCGGCGGCGCGGTCCACGGTGCGGGGCGACAGCCGCGCCCGCGCGGCGGCGGCGATGACAGATGCCGCGAACCCCTGGCCCGCCGGCGTCTCCTCGATGACCTCGCAGCCGGAAAGCGCCCCGCTCGGATGCGCCAGGCAGCGCAGGGTGACGCGGCCCGCAATGACTCCGTTGGCGAGAGCCGTCGCCGGGTAGTCAGGCACGGGCTGACGCGCCCAGGACGGATTGGTGATGAGCGAGGGGTTCGCCCGCGCCGGCGGCGGCCCGGGACGCGGACTCGGAACGATGACGGGCGGGGCCGTCCCGCCATTCTGCCGCGGCGTCGGCAAGATGATGACCGGCGGAGGCGGCGATGGTTGCGTCGCGCCGGGTTTGGGCTTCGGCTTGGCCTGTTGAGCCGGCGCGGGGGCGGCCATGATCAGCGACAGGGCCGCGACCGAAAGGGCGCATCGGCCCCACTGGCTTTGAAAACGTCCGCCCATGTCTCTATCTCCCCGACAGACCCTTCCTGCTTCATGCCCCGGTGCGCCGGGGACAGGCAAGCCGTTCCGTTCCTCGCGAGACCGCCCATGAACCCGCCGCCGATCACCCTGCAGGAACGCCGTCAGCGGCTGGCCCGACTGGAGGCCGCGATGGAGGCCCAAGGCGTGGCCGCGGTGCTGATCGATGCGACGACCAGCCTGCGCTATTTCACCGGCCTGGTCTGGCGGCGGTCCGAGCGGATGATCGCGGCGCTGGTGCGCCCCGGAAAGCCGCTGACCTACATCTGTCCCCGGTTCGAACTGGACAAGGTGGCCGGTTCGGTCGGCGTGCCCGGCGAGTATCTGACCTGGGAAGAGCATGAGAGCCCCTATGCCCTGGTGGCCGATGCGGTCCCGACCGGGGTCCTGGCGGTGGACGAACAGGCGCCGGTGTTCGCCTGGCTGGGGCTGGCCGAGGCGTTCGGCGTCGAGCGGCTGCGCGGCGCAGACCCGCTGATCACGCCGCTGAGGGCGCGCAAGTCCGAGGCCGAGATCGCACTGATGACGCGGGCCAAGGCGCTGACGCTGGAGGCGCAACGGCGGGCGCACGGGAGCCTGCAGGCAGGCATGCGCGGCTCGGAGGTCGCGGCCTTCATCGACCGCCAGCACCGGGCGCTGGGCGCCGACGGCGGCAACACCTTCTGCATCGCCTCGTTCGGGGCCGACACGTCTCTGCCGCATGGCGGGGAGGGCGATCCGGAGCTGCGCGAGGGCGACGTCGTCCTGATCGACACCGGCTGCGCGCTGGACGGCTACAACGCCGACATCACCCGGACCTATGTGTTCGGCGAGCCGACGCCCGAGGTGCGGCGCATCTGGGAGCTGGAGCACGCGGCGCAGGCGGCGGCCTTCGCGGCGGCGCGGTTGGGCGAGCCGTGCGAGGCGGTGGACGCGGCGGTGCGCGTGTTCCTGGCGTCCGAGGGGCTGGGCCCGGACTATCAGACGCCGGGCACGCCGCACCGCACCGGCCACGGCATCGGCCTGGACATCCACGAGGCGCCCAATCTGGTGCGCGGCGACCGCACGGCGCTGGATGTCGGCATGTGCTTCTCCAACGAGCCGATGATCGTGGTGCCGGGCCGCTTCGGCATCCGGCTGGAGGACCATTTCCACATGACCGCGGCGGGGGCGAACTGGTTCACCCTGCCGCAGCCGAGCCTGGACGAGCCGTTCCGGGGCGTGGCGCCGCTGGCGGCGTGACGAAAGAGATCGAAATCGGTAGAGCGAGGCCATGACCACTGACACCTCGGGCCTGCACCAGCTGGGCCAAATGACCGCCGCGCCGACCAGCCCGGAGACCGCCGTGCTGGAGCGGGTGCCCAACCCGCACGCGGACACCCTGTATCTGGCCCGCTTCACGGCGCCGGAGTTCACCAGCCTGTGCCCGGTCACCGGCCAGCCGGACTTCGCCCACATCGTCATCGACTACGCCCCCGGCCCGTGGCTGGTGGAGAGCAAGTCGCTGAAACTCTACCTGACCAGCTTCCGCAACCACGGCGCCTTCCACGAGGACTGCACCGTCGCCATCGGCAAGAAGCTGGCCGATCTGCTGGAGCCGACGTGGCTGCGCATCGGCGGCTACTGGTATCCGCGCGGCGGCATTCCGATCGACGTCTTCTGGCAGACCGGTCCGGCGCCGGAAGGCCTGTGGCTGCCCGACCAGGGCGTGCCGACCTATCGCGGACGGGGCTGACGTCCCGGCCTGTCAGTCCGCCGCGGCGGCGAGGGGCAGGCGGATCTCGAAGGTCGAGCCCTTGTCGTTCGGCCGGTAGTCGACGCGCCCGCCGTGAGCCTCGGCGACCGCGCGGACGACCGCGAGCCCCAGTCCGCTGCCCTGGGCCTTGGCGCGGTTGCGCTGGAACGGCTCGAAGGCCGTGGTCCGCATCGCCTCCGGCAGGCCGGGGCCGTCGTCGTCCACGGCGATGATCGCGTCGGCGCCGCGGATCTCGGTGCGGATCACCAGGCCGCCCGGATCGGCGTGCACGCGGGCGTTCTCGATCAGAGCCAGCACGGCCTGCCGCAGGCGGGTCGGGTCGGCCACGATGGTCGTGGGCTGAAGCCGCCACTGACAGGCGAAACCCGCGGCGACCAGCCCTTCGGCCACCGCCGGCTGCAGCTCATCGACGATGGCGGCCAGATCGATCAGTTCCAGCCGCAGGTCTAGGCGCCCGCCGTCCGCCAGGCTGACCACCCGCAGGTCCTCGACCAGGCGGGCCAGACCGTCGACCTGACGCAGCAGGCTGGTCAGCGTCCGCTCGTCCAGGGCGAAGACCCCGTCGGACACCCCCTGCAGCCGCCCCCGCAGGATGGTGACCGGCGTGCGCAGTTCGTGGGCGATGGACGCGTTCCAGTCGACCATGCCCCGGTTGAGGCTCTCGAGGCGTTCGGCCATGTGGTTGAAGTCGCTGGCCAGGTCGGCGATCTCGCCGCCGGTGCGGTCCTCGATCCGGGCGCGAGCGGTCAGGTCGTCGTTGGCGATGCGGCGGGCGGCGTCCGCGATGGCGTCGAGTGGAATGACGATGCGCCGGGCCAGTTGCGCGCCGCTGGCGATCGCGATCAGCAGGGCCGCCGCGACCAGGGCCGCGATGATCAGCCAGTCGGAGGTCTGGGGCACCCACTCGTTCGCCGGCGGCACGGCGTCGGGGTGGTTCCGGAACACCCAGCTGTAGACGAAGAAGGCGCACAGGACCGCCAGCGCGAACCCGCACAGGGTCATCAGCGCCATGCGGACGGCGATGCGCCCTCTCAGTCCTCCGAGGCCTGTCACGCGTCGGGCTCCAGCCGGTAGCCGACGCTGCGCACATTGGTCAGGATCGGTCCGGACCCCGCCGCCTCCAGTTTGCGGCGGAGATGGCTGACGTGGCTGTCGACCGTCCGGGCCTGGATTTCCGTCAGGCCGGCCGCCTCGGCCAGCTCCAGCCGGGTGAAGACGCGCAGCGGAATGCGCGCCATGTGGGCCAGGATGCGGAACTCGGTCAGGGTCAGGTCCAGACGGCGGCGGCCCTCCAGCGTCACGACCGCGGCCATGTAGTTCTCGATATTCACCTCGACCGGACCGACCCGCAGGGCGCCGCGTTCCGCCGCGCCGGTTCCGCGGCGCAGGATGGCGCGGGCGCGGGCGACCACCTCGACCGGGTTGAACGGTTTGACGATGTAGTCGTCGGCGCCGATGCGCAGGGCCTGCAGCTTGTCGAAGTCCTGATCCAGGGCGGTGACCATGATGACCGGCGTCTCGCCGCGCCGCCGCAACTCACCCAGAACATCCCAGCCGTCGCGCACCGGCATCCGCACGTCGAGCAGAACCAGGTCCGGCCGCAGCGAGGCGTGCAGGTCCAGAGCCTCCTGACCGTTCCCGGCGCAGGCGGTGCGGAAGCCTTCGCGGCGAAGGTAGGCGTCGAGGATCTCGGCGATCTCGGGTTCGTCGTCGGCGATCAGGATCAGGTGGTTCATGAGGCGCTCCTGACGCGGCCATCTCTCCAGACCGGCCCGACGTCCAGTGGAAGGAGGTATCTTCGGACAAAATTCACATGATCTCCACCGATCCGAAAGGGGGAAGGGCGGACGAAAAAGGCCCCTCCCGCGAGGGGAGGGGCCCTGATCGATCTGCCTGAAGGCAGGCTCAGTAGGTGGCGCGCAGCTCGATGCCGAAGGTGCGCGGGGCGTTGAAGTTGCCGTAGTCGCCGATCGTGCCGCGGTTGGCCGGGTCACGACGGTAGACGTGGGCTTCGTCCAGCAGGTTGCGCGACCACAGGGCCACTTCCAGCGTCGGACCGCCGGCGCTGGTCTGGATGTCGGCCAGCGACAGGCGGCCGTTGACGATGAACGAGGAGTCGTTCTTCACCGGCGTCTGGTCGAAGGTCTGGGTCGCATCGGCGTAGTTGCCGTCGATGTGGGCCTTGAAGGTCGAGCCCAGCATCGGGGTTTCGTAGTCGGCGGCCACGCTGAAGGCGTTCTTCGGCGTGAAGACGATGAACACCGGCTGGACGATGCCGGTGAACGGGTTCTGGGTCGGCGGGATCTCGGTCTCGGTATAGGCATACGAGGCCGACAGGGTCAGACCGTCGGTCACCAGCGCCGAACCTTCCAGCTCGATGCCCTTGATCTTGGTCGTGCCCGGGGCGTTGATCGTCTCCAGGGTGTTCCGGGTCGAGGCGCCGATGACGGTGACCAGGCTGAAGTCGATCTGGCTGTTCTCCCGTTCCGAGTAGAAGGCGGCCGCGTTCAGGCGGACGCGACGGTCGAACAGGTCGGTCTTGGCGCCCAGTTCCCAGGACTTGATCTCTTCCGGACCGAACGAGCGGTAGGTCAGCGAGCGCGAGGAGGCGCCGCCGGCGCGGTAGCCGGTGGCGTAGCGGGCGTACAGGTTCACGCCGTCGGCCGCGTCCCAGGCCACGGTGATCATCGGGTCGAAGCGGTCGGTCTTCTCCGAGAAGGTGAAGTTGGTCGCCGCGTTGTTGACGATGTTCAGGATGCCGTCCTTCTCATCCCAGGTGTACCGACCGCCCGCGGTGATGTGCAGGGTCTCGTTCATCACCATCGGGGTCCAGGTGCCCTGGCCGTAGATGGCCTTGGATTCCGAGTGGGCGGTCGAGGCGCGGTCCAGCGAACGGAAGCCGCGGATGGTCGGCGTCGGATCCAGGATGGTGTAGCCGGTGCCGTCTGCGTTCCAGCGGTTGGTCGACGGCGTCGCCGCGTCGTCCGAGGCGGTTTCCTTGAAGTAGTACAGGCCGGCGACGTAGTCGAAGTTGTCGCCCAGCGAACCGACGGCCTGGAGTTCCTGGCTGAACTGGTGCTGCCACAGGCCGGCCAGCGAGTAGCGGCTGAAGTTGGCGTTCGGGCCGACGACCGGCGGACGGTGGGCGCCGGCGATGTTGTCGTACTGTTCGACGTCGACTTCGCGGTAGGCGGTGATCGAGCGCAGCTCCAGGCTGTCGTTCGGACGATACGACAGGTGCAGGTCGGCGCCCTGGGTCTCGTCGACGCTCCACTGCTGCGGCACGCCGATGTCGGAGACGGTCATGCGGTCATTGCCCTCGACCCGCACGATCGGGGCCAGGTCGCGGATGCTGCCGGCGGGCACCGAGCCCGCGGTGAAGGGCACCACGGTCAGGCCGTTCGGGTTGAAGTTCAGCAGCTGGCTGTAGAAGGGCGTGTTCTTGTCCGTGCCGGTGTCCAGCGCCAGGTCGGCGGTGAAGTTCGCCGTGGGCGTCCAGCGGGTCTGGAAGCGCAGGCCGCGGCGGTCGTACTGGCCGAAGCCTTCCTCGCCCGGCAGGCTGTTGCGGGTCACCGGGCCCTGGACCTGGATGACGCCGTCGACCTTGAAGGCGAAGTCGCCCAGCGCCGGGAAGTCGACGTGCAGCTCGCTGTTGTAGGAGTTCAAGTTGCCGACGCCGGCCACGGCGCGCATGCCGAACTCGCCGGTGGGCTTGCGGGTGACCAGCGACAGGGCGCCGCCTTCGGTGTTGCGGCCGAACAGGGTGCCTTGCGGGCCCTTCAGGACCTCGATGCGCTCGACGTCGAGCAGGGCGGCGCCGAGGCCGTGCTGGCGGCCCAGGTAGACGCCGTCAACGTAGACGCCGACGCCCTGTTCGCGGGCGGGTTGGTTGGCGTCCAGCGGGACGATGCCCCGGATGCCGATGGTCAGAGCCGACTGGCGGGCTTCGAAGGTGGCGACGCGCAGGCCGGGGACCGCGCCGTCGGCCAGGTCCATCAGGCTCTGGATGTGGCGGTTCTCGAGCGCTTCGCTGTTCACGACCGAGATCGAGATCGGCGTCTCTTGAAGGTTGGTTTCGCGCTTGGTCGCGGTGACGACCACATCGGCCAGGCCGGACGGTTCGGAATCCGGCGCGGTGGCCAGGCCCGACGGCTCAGGGTCCGGCGCGACGGTGTTCTGAGCGAAGGCCGGCATCGGCGCGACGATCATCGCGGCGCCGGCCAGAAGGGTCAGACGAAGGGTATGTTTTTTCATTTTGGATCCCCGAGAGAGGGGGCCACGCCTAAGATGCGTACATGCCGCCCGCATTACATGCGGGAGAATGTTTCTTATGTTTTTCAATAAGATGTGGCTGGAAATCTCTCCCGATCAGGTCCGCCGGGTCTCCATGATTTCTCCACACTCCGTCACATTCTCCGGGGCGCTGCACCAAATCTCCACGCGCCACCGCCGTTTCTCCGGCCTAGCCTGCGCGCATGACATCCGCGCGTCTCCCGCTAGAAGCCCGTGGCCGCCTGTGGCTGGCGCGGGCCGAGGCATGGGCCGACCGGTCGCCGTTGCGGCGAGGCGGCTATGAGTTCCTGTGGTTCGGGCTGAAGCAGGGGTGGGCCTGCCTGTTCGGCGGACTGATGTTGGCGCTGATCGTCGGCACCTTCCTGTTCTGGCCCGAGGCCGCGCCGGTCTCGCGCTACGACTTCCTAGTTGTCGGGGCGGTGGTCATCCAGGCGGGGATGCTGGCGCTGAAGCTGGAGACCTGGGAGGAGGCGCGGGTCATCCTGCTGTTCCATATCGCCGGGACGGTGATGGAGCTGTTCAAGACCGCCCACGGGTCGTGGATCTATCCCGAGGACTCGCTGCTGCGGATCGGGGCGGTGCCGCTGTTCTCGGGCTTCATGTATGCGGCGGTCGGCAGCTACATCGCGCGGGTGCAGCGCATCTTCCACATCACGGTGCGGGGCTATCCGCCGTTGTGGACGACCTGGGTGCTGGCGGCGGCGATCTACGTCAACTTCTTCGCCCATCACTGGCTGCCGGATGTGCGGATCGTGCTGTTCGCGGCGACGGTGCTGATCTTCGGGCGCGGCTGGTTCTGGTTCACCACCGACCGGCGGCGGCGGGCCATGCCGTTGCTGCTCGGCTTCTTCCTCGTCGCCCTGTTCATCTGGTTCGCCGAGAACCTGGCCACCTTCGGCCGGGCCTGGGCCTATCCCGGCCAGGAGGACGGCTGGGAGATGGTGGGGCTGGAGAAGCTGGGCAGCTGGTTCCTGCTGATGATCATCTCGGTCGTGCTGGTGTCGATCGTGCATCGGCCGGAAGAAGAGCAGGCAGTAGGGAGTAGGCAGTAGGGTTGTGTCGCCCTGCCGCCTACTGCCCCCTTTCACCTCACCCCCAGGCGCTCACGCCCGACTCGTCCCGGAAGGCGAAGTCGCCGTCGGTGCTCAGCGACAGGGCGCGCCAGGCGTCGAGTTCGGCCTGCAGGCCGGCGATCTTGGCCTCGATCATGCCGACGGCGTCCGTGCCCGCGGCCCAGCGGACCGGCGGCTGGTCGGCGTCGGCCAGGGCGATCAGGGCCAGGCCCAGCTTGGCCGGATCGCCGGCCTGGTTGCGGCTGCGGCCGTCATAGAAGGTCTTCAGCGCCTCAGAGACGGCGGCGTAGTCGGCGATCGGCTGCGAGCCGTGGCGGACCGAGGTCGGCTCCAGGAAGTCGGTGCGGAAGAAGCCCGGCTCGACCACGGTGGCGTGGATGCCGAAGTCGCGGACTTCGCCGGCGAGGGATTCGGTGAAGCCCTCCACGGCGAATTTCGAGGCGCAGTACAGGGTTCCGCTGGCGCCGCCGACGATGCCGCCGACCGACGAGATGTTGAAGATGCGGCCCGAGCGCTGGGCGCGCATCGTCGGCAGGACGGCGCGGGTGACGTGCATCAGGCCGAAGACATTGGTGTCGTACTGGGTCCGGGCGTCATCCGCCGTCGACTCCTCGAACAGCGACAGGTGGCCGTAGCCGGCGTTGTTGACCAGCACGTCGATGCGGCCGAAAGCGGTCAGCGCCGCATCGACGGCGGCCCGGGCGGCGGCGGGGTCGGTCACGTCCAGCGAGACCGACAGCAGGCGGTCGCTGTCGGGGCCAAAAGTCTCGACCAGGCTGTCGCGGTTGCGGGCGGTGGCGACGACGCGGTCGCCGGCGTCCAGAACCGTGCGGACGATGGCGGCGCCGAGGCCGCGCGAGGCGCCGGTGACGAACCAGGTGCGGGGCCCGATCTGGGGAATGGGGGAGGTCATGGGAAGTCTCCTTGTTGGGAGCCCCGATATGGGCCGCGGGACCGGGCAGGCCGTAGACGGATCGCGCCACTCTCTTGCACAATCCCGCCATCCAATGCCTCGCGTGCTTGTATTGTGTTTCCGTCAGGGCTTGGATGTCGCCATGAGCCGATTGCACGAACTCGTCGCCCTGGTGCACCGCCATCTGGGGGAGGCCTCGCCCGAGGGCGTGGGGCCCATGACCCTGCCGGGGTTGCAGATCATCGCCAGTCGCGCCGTCACCGAGGCGCAGCAGCTGGTCTATGAGCCGATGCTGTGCCTGATCCTTGAGGGCGCCAAGAACACCACCCTGGGGACCGAGACCCATCCCTACCGCGCGGGACAGTATCTGGTGGTGTCGGCGGACCTGCCGGTCAGCGGACAGGTGATCGCGGCGCCCTATCTGGCGGTGGGCATACCGCTGGACCCGGCGGTGATCGCGGACCTGATGATGGAGGCGGGCGACGCCCTGCCGGAGGCGCCGCCGGTGCGGGCGCTGGCGGTCAGCGACATGGACGACGACCTGACCGATGTGGTGATCCGGCTGGTCCGCCTGCTGGATCGCCCGCGGGAAGCCCAGGTGCTGGCGCCGCTGATCCGGCGCGAACTGATGTGGCGGCTGCTGGCCGGCGAACGGGCCGACATGATGCGCCAGATCGGGGCCGAGGGCGGACGGCTGTCGCAGGTGCGCCGCGCGATCCGCTGGCTGCGCGTCCACTATGCCGAGCCGATGCGGATCGAGCGGCTGGCCGAGGTGGCGGGCATGAGCGAGACCTCGCTGCACCGCCACTTCAAGGCCGTCACGGCGATGAGCCCGCTGCAGTACCAGAAGCAGATCCGGCTGCAGGAGGCGCGCAACCTGCTGCTCAGCCGGGGCCGGGATGTGGCCGGCATCGGCTTCACGGTCGGCTACGACAGTCCCTCCCAATTCAGCCGCGAATACGCCCGCCTGTTCGGCCGCCCGCCGGGCCGCGACCTGGAGCGGCTGAGGGCCCATCCGTCGCTGGCGGTGGCGGTATGAGCGATGGATGGAACGAGTCCGCCCAGGCCTGGATCGCCGACATGGGCAAGGACGGCGACTATGGCCGCCGGTTCGTCATGGATGCGCCGATGCTGGCCAGGGTGCGCGCGGGCGCCTTCGCCGAGGCGCTGGACGTCGGCTGCGGCGAAGGCCGGTTCTGCCGGATGCTCCAGCGCGAGGGCGTCCGCACGGTCGGGATCGATCCGACGCCGGAGCTGATCGCGCGGGCCCGGGAGCTGGACGGCAAGGGCGAGTATCACCTCGGCCGCGCCGAGGCGCTGGAGTTCGAGGACGGCCGGTTCGACCTGGTGGTCAGCTATCTGTCGCTGATCGACATTCCCGATATCGCCGCCGCGATCGCGGAGATGGCGCGGGTGCTGAAGCCCGGCGGAACGCTGCTGATCGCCAACCTGACCGGGTTCAACACGGCCGGAGCGGCCCATGACATGGGCTGGACCAAGCTGGCCGATGGGCGGCCGGGCTTCGCGATGGACGGCTATCTGGAGGAGCGGGCGGCCTGGGTCGAGTGGCGGGGCATCCGGATCGTGAACTGGCACCGCCCGCTTAGCACCTACATGACCCTGCTGCTGGAGCAGGGGCTGACGCTCACCCGGTTCGAGGAGCCCGCGCCGGTGGGAGGCGATCCGGCGCGCGGGGCCCGCTATGTCCGGGCGCCCTGGTTCATGCTGATGGAATGGACCCGACCGGCCTGAGGCGGGGTGACCGGTTCGCCGGACATGCTAGAGCGGCATGAGGGAGGGACCATGACCACAACCGCCACCGACGTCGTCATCCTGGGCGGAGGCCACAACGGCCTCGTCTGCGCCTTCTATCTGGCGAGGGCCGGGCTGAAGGTGACGGTGCTGGAGCGGCGCCATGTCGTCGGCGGGGCGGCGGTGACCGAGGAATTCCATCCTGGTTTCCGCAACTCGACCGCCAGCTACACCGTCAGCCTGCTGAATCCGAAGGTCATCGCCGACATGGATCTGGCCCGGCACGGGCTGACCGTGGTCGAGCGCAAGGCAGCCAACTTCCTGCCCTTCGACGACGGCCGCTACCTGCTGGCGGGGGAGGGGCGCACCCAGGGCGAGGTGGCGAAGTTCTCGGCCAAGGACGCGGCGCGGCTGCCCGAGTACGAGCGGCGGCTGGAGGTCGTGGCGGCCATCCTGCGCGACTGGATCCTGAAGAGCCCGCCCAATGTGGTCGACGGGGGCTGGGCGGCGATGCTGCCCGAACTGCTGAAGGGCGCGTCGCTGGGCAGGCAGGCGGCGGGGCTGGACGTGCAGGGGCGGCGCGACCTGCTGGACCTGTTCGCCAAGTCGGCGGGCGACTGGCTGGACGGCTGGTTCGAGAGCGATCCGATCAAGGCCCTGTTCGGCTTTGACAGCATCGTGGGGAACTACGGCAGCCCGTACACGCCGGGCTCGGCCTATGTGCTGCTGCATCATGTGTTCGGCGAGGTGAACGGGAGGAAGGGCGTCTGGGGCCACGCCCTGGGCGGCATGGGCGCGATCACCCAAAGCATGGCGAAGGCCTGCGCCGAACTGGGCGTCGAGGTGCGGCTGGACACCGCCGTGGCCGAGGTTCTGACCGAGAAGGGCCGGGCCGTCGGCGCGGTGACCGAGGGCGGCGATACGGTGCGGGCGCGGGCCGTGGTCTCCAACCTGCATCCCCGGCTGCTGTTCGAGACGCTGGTGGACGAGGCGGTGGTTCCGGCGGACTTCCGCGAGCGGATCGGGAACTACCAGTCGGGCTCGGGGACGTTCCGGATGAACGTGGCCCTGTCGGAGCTGCCGAACTTCACCGTCCTGCCCGGGCAGGGCGACCATCTGACGGCGGGCATCATCATCGCGCCGACGCTGGCCTACATGGATCGGGCGCATGCGAGCGCGCGGCTGAATGGATGGTCGAGCGAGCCGATCGTCGAAATGCTGATCCCCTCGACCCTGGACGACAGCCTGGCTCCGCCTGGACAGCATGTGGCCAGCCTGTTCTGCCAGCACGTCGATCCGACGCTGGCCGATGAACACCGCGATACGGTGGCGGACCTGATGATCGAGACGGTCGACCGCCACGCGCCGGGCTTCAAGGCCTCGGTGGTCGGGCGGCTTGCGTTGGGGCCGCGCGATCTGGAACGCCGCTTCGGCCTGGTCGGCGGCGACATCTTCCACGGGCGGCTGACGCTGGACCAGCTGTTCAGCGCCCGGCCGGTGCTGGGTCATGCCGATCACCGGATGCCCGTGCCGGGGCTCTACCTCTGCGGCTCCGGGGCCCACCCGGGCGGCGGCGTGACGGGGGCGCCGGGGCACAATGCGGCGCGGGCGGTGCTGAAGGACCTGAAGGTCAGGCAGTAGGCAGCAGGATCGCAGGTCGTCGGCGGAAGGCGCAGATCCTCCTACTGCCTACTGCCTCTTCAGACCTTCGCCACTCCCACCGCCGCCATCAGCGCATCGCGGACCGCCGCCTCGGTGAACGGCTTTTGGATGGTCGGCTGGCCGCGCCAGGCGTCGGGCAGGCCGCTTTCGCCGTAACCGGTCGAGAAGATGAACGGCACGCCGCGCGCCTTCAGCGCCTCGGCGACCGGGAAGACCTGGCGACCCGCAACGTTGACGTCCAGCAGGGCGGCGTCCAGCGGCGTCTCTTCCACGGCCAGCCTCAGGCCGTCGTCGATATTGGCGGCCGGCCCCACGGGCGTGCAGCCCATGTCCTCGAGAATGGTCTCGAGCAGCATGGCGACGAGGGACTCGTCCTCGACGATCAGGACGCGTCGGCCCGAAAGGGGTGCGGTCATTCACTCTTCTCCCGGTCCAGCGGGACCATAAACTCCGCAGTGAAGCCGGAGGTTGCGTATTCAAGCTTCACTTCGCCCGCCAGGTCGTGGCGGACGTTGCGTTCGATCAGGCGGCTGCCGAAGCCCCGGCGCGTGGGTTCGACGACGGGCGGGCCGTCGATCTCGCGCCAGGTCAGGTGCAGAACCGGGTTCATCTGGTCGGCGACGGCCCAATCGATCAGCACCCGGCCCTCGGGTCCCGACAGGGCGCCGTATTTGGCGGCGTTGGTGGCCAGTTCGTGCAGGATCATGCCCAGCGACAGGGCCGCCGCGGCGCCCAGGGCGACGGGCTGGCCGTTCAGGCTGATCCGTTGGGGCCCATGGGCCTCGGTTTCGTGCTGGAGGATGGCGCGCAGGTCGGCGCCCTCCCAGTGGCTGCGGGTCAACAGGTCGTGGGTGTGCGACAGGGCCAGCAGCCGGGCCTGGAAGCCCTCGGCGAAGGTCCGGGGATCGGCGTGCGACCGCGCCGTCTGCATGGCGATCGACTGGACCGTGGCCAGGGTGTTCTTCACCCGGTGGTTCAGCTCGTCGATCATCAGCTTCTGCCGCTCGGCGGCGACGATGGTGTCCGTGACGTCGTGGCCCTGCACGAAGATGCCGGCGACCTTGCCCGTGGCGTCACGGATCGGCTGGTAGATGAAGTTCAGATAGACGGTCTCCAGCGGCCCCTCGGGCGAGCGCTGCAGCTGCACCCGGCTGGCTCGGCCCTCGTGGGGTTCGCCGGTCTCGTAGACGGTGTCCAGAAGCTCGTAGAAGCCCTGACCGGTCAGCTCGGGCAGGGCCTCGCGGATCGTCTTGCCGGCGATGACGCGGTGGCCGATCAACTGGGCGTAGGCCGGATTGTGCATCTGGAACACGTGCTGCGGTCCGCTCAGGATCGTGACGAATCCCGGGGCCTGCATGAACATCTCGACCAGCTGGTTGCGCTCGGTCTGGAGGCGCTGGTTGTCCTCCTGCACCGCCTGCGCCCGGCCCAGCACCGCGCCGCCCAGGAGATCCACCGCATTGGCGTCTCCGAGGCCGGCCGTCATCGCGCGCAGGCGCTGAAGCTCGGTGATGTCGGTGGTGTGCTGCAGCAGAAAGACAACCTCGCCCGCCTCGTCGAGGATCGGGGTGTGGGTGGCGCTCCAGAACCGATCCTCGAACAGGGCGTCGCCGTTCGGACCGGGGCGGGAGATGGCGAATTTGACCACGGCCAGATGGTCGGGCTGGCGCGTGTCGCGGGCCTTCTCCAGCGAGGCCCGGACCTGGCGGACGTTCTCGGGCGCCTCCGCGCCGGGACCGGAGTCGAAGGCGGCGAACAGCGGACGGCCGATGGTCGTCTCGCGCGTGCTGCTGGTGACGTCGAGATAGGCCTGGTTGAGACCCGCGATGCGCAGGTCGGGGGTGACCAGCACATAGGGATTGGGCGAGGCGTCGAACGCGCTCGCCAGATCGACCGGCAGGCCGCCTGTTTTAGCCAATTCCCTCAAGCCTATCCCCACGCTCCGGATACTGTAACGCTTTGACCTCGCACCGGTTCCTGAAACCTTAGCAAGAAATACAAACGTCATTTGAGCCTTCCGGCGGGCGGACGCTAGTGTGGGCGGATGTTAGCTTCACTTTTCGCGGCGGCGGCCCTGATGGCGACTCCCACCGATGCTTCGCAGGCCCGTCCGACGGTGGCGATCGCCCAGGGGAATCTGATCGGCCGGGAGGCCGACGGGATCGACAGTTTCAAGGCCATTCCCTACGCCGCGCCGCCGGTGGAGGCGTTGCGCTGGCGTCCGCCCCAACCGGCTCCGACCTGGACCGATGCGCTGGATGCGGGGCAGGTGGGGGCGATCTGCATCCAGCCGCCCGCCAACGGCGACCCGGGCGTCGGCCCCCTGCCGATGAGCGAGGACTGTCTGACCCTGAACGTCTGGACGCCGCGCGAGCGGAACGGGCCCCTGCCTGTGATGGTCTGGATTCACGGCGGCGGGTACAACAACGGCTCGGGCACGGCCGACCTGTATGATGGGACCCACCTGGCCGAGCGCGGCGCGGTGGTGGTCACGATCAACTACCGGCTTGGGCGGCTGGGCTTCTTCGACCATCCGGCGCTGGCCGCCGACCGCCTGCCGGGCGAGCGCGCCGGCAACTATGGCGTCATGGACCAGATCGCGGCGCTGGAGTGGGTGCGCGACAATATCGGCGCCTTCGGGGGCGATGCGGGCAATGTGACCGTCTTCGGCGAGTCGGCCGGCGCCGTGGCCGTGACCCAGCTGATGATCGCGCCCGCCGCGCGCGGCCTGTTCCACAAGGCGGTGGTGCAGTCCGGTCTGGGCCGCCAGAGATCCGCGGAACTGGCGCTGGACCGGCCCGGCCGGCCGTCGGCGCAGTCGCTGGGGGTCCGCTGGGCGCGGGGCGCGGGCATGCCGATTGATGTGACGGCGGCGGATCTGCGGGCGGCGCCGCCTGAAACGCTGCTCAGCCCCATGCCGGCCTTCTACAGCGACAACCTGATCGTCGACGGCCAGGTCCTGACCGAGGACGTGATCGAGGCCTTCGAAGCCGGACGGCAGGCGCCCGTGCCGATGGTGCTGGGGACCAACAGCGCCGAATTCTGGTGGATCCGGCCGACCGACGCCGGCGCCTACGGGCGGATTGACGACGCCCTGACGGACGCCCAGCATGACGCCCTGCTGAACGCCTATGGCGGGGCCGCGGGCTACGACGCCCACGTGGTCAGCGACCTGATCTTCAACGAACCCGCCCGGCGGCTGGCGCGGCTGCACGCGCGGGCGGGGCATCCGATGTACCTGTACCGCTTCGACGTGGTGCCGGACTCCAATCCCGAGCCCAGCGGCGGGGCGACCCACGCGTCGGAACGGCCCTACGTCTTCGACAATCTGCATACGGTCGGACGGCCGATGGGCGAGCGGGACGCGCGCGCCGCCGCCGCCATGGCCGACTACTGGGCGCGGTTCGCGGCGGTCGGCGACCCCAACGGCGAGACACGGCCGCCGTGGCCCGAGTTCGGGGCCCAACCCGAACAGCTGCTGGAGTTCACCAACGACGGGCCGGTGGCCAAGCCGATCCCGTTCGCCGAGCGGCTGAACCTGATCGAGGCGTATTACGACCGAATGCGCTGATTGATCTCAGGGAGCGGCGAACGGCTCAGACCGTGTCTGGCCGGTCGTGGACGACCCGTCGCTCGCATCGATGGGCCTCCCCGGCGTGACCCGGCTTCCGTTGACCGAGAATCGGTCGGCCGGGGGTTCAACCAGGTCGTTGGGTCGATGTCGTCGCGCCACCGATGGTGGTGGTCGCAAGCCGCGCCGTCGGTGTCGCTGTCGGCCATCATGCCCGGAGTGTGGCTGAATCCGCACCCGGCGAAGCGCCCCGCGCCGTCAGCCCTTCAAGGGGATTTCGTCGGGTGGAAAGCGACCGTTCCCGAAATTATAAAATCACTTAATAATAAATAGTTATATTAAAAGCCTGACGCGACAGGTTTGCTCCTTCAAGCGACCGGGTTCGGAGGATTTAGCGGCGCGCGACCCCGTCCAGCGTCGGGGTGTCCCCCCGGCCACAACCCGGATGTGGCCAAATCGGGGCCTTGCGGGCCGCATGACTCCTGTGTCATGTAATCGGTTACACGGTAAATGGACGGACCCGCGGGAAGCGGGCCGGGACCTGTGACCGACCTGGGAGAATCACCTTGTTCCATTCGATGACGCAGCCTCACGGCGCGGGTGGTCGGGCTTGAAACCGGCCACCATTCGCGATGTCGCCGAGCGCGCGGACGTGTCGGTGGCGTCGGTTTCGCGGGTCCTGAACGGCGCCGGTCCGGTGACCGAGGCGACCCGCCAGCGCGTGCTCGAGGCGGTCGAGGCCCTGCAGTACGTGCCGCATTCCGGCGCCCGCAGCCTGTCGACCAGCAAGACCAACACCGTCGGCGTGATCCTGCCTGACCTGTACGGCGAATTCTTCTCGGAGCTGATCCGCGGCATGGATGTCGCGGCCCGGGCTCTGGGCTACCACCTGATCGTCTCGTCCTCGCACGACGACGCCGACGAAGCGTCGTCGGCCATCCGCTCGATGCGCGGGCGGGTCGATGGGCTGATCGTCCTGTCGCCCCATCTGGGCGCCGCCAACCTGGCCTCCGGCCTTGCCGGTCGCATGCCGGTGCTGCTGATGAACGGCGGCGGCGTGGACACCGGCCGGCCTTCGATCATCGTCGACAATCACGGCGGCGCCGTCGCCGCGGTCGAGCATCTGGTCGCCCTGGGGCGTCGCCGGATCGCCCACATCGCCGGCCCCGCCGGCAACCTCGAAGCCGAGGCCCGGATGGCGGGCTACATGGAGGCGATGGCCGCGGCCGGCCTGCCGACCTGGGTGGTCGACGGGGCGTTCACCAAGGCGTCGGGACATGAGGCGGGCGCGGCTCTGGCGGCGCTGACCGACCGGCCGGACGCGGTGTTCGCCGCCAACGACAACATGGCCGTCGGCGCGATGCTGGCGCTGCAGGACGCCGGCCTGAGAGTGCCGGAAGACATCGCGCTGGTCGGGTTCGACGACATTCCCCTGGCCAGTCTGGTGCGCCCCGCGCTCACCACGCTGAAGATCAACATCGCCGAAACCGGCAGGCGCGCCCTGCATCGGCTGGTCGATTCCATGGAAGCCACCGGCGAGGTCGCGGCTGACTGCGAGGTCATCAGACCCGAGTTGGTCGTTCGGCCCTCCAGCGTGACGCTGACAATTTCCGAAACTCGATCCGCCGACGACCGGTCGCTCGCGACCGCAGGCGAAACCATTTCCAAGGGGGAGAACCTAGATGTCTAAATTCAACATGCGCGGTGTCGGAGCGGCCTCCGTTCTGGCGCTGGCGATCGCCGTCGGCGCGCCGGGGATCGTCGCGGCCCAGACCTCGACCGCGACGCTTCGCGGCGTGGTCACCGACGGCGGCGTGGCTGAAGCCGCCGCCCAGGTCACCGCCCGCGAAACCAGCACCGGCTTCGTGAACCGCGCGACGGCGACGGCGAACGGCGCCTACGCCCTGCCGAACCTGCGTCCGGGCACCTACGAGATCACGGTCCAGACCGCCGACGGCCAGACCTCCACCGAGATCCTCACCCTGCAGATCGGTCAGCAGGCCTATCTGCCGTTCGAGGTTTCGACGCCCGCCGTCGATGCGAACGCGACCGAACTGGGCGAAGTCGTCGTCACCGGGTCGCGCAACGCGATCGAGGTGCGGACGTCGGAGATCGCCACCCAGGTCACGGCCCAGCAGATCGAAACCCTGCCGCAGAGCAACCGCAACTTCCTGAACTTCGCCGCCCTGGCTCCGGGGATCCGCCTCAACCCGGACGAGTTCCGCCGCGATTTCGCCGCGGGCGGCAATACGGGCGGCAGCCTGGGATCGAGCCAGGTCAACGTCTTCATCGACGGCGTCAGCCTGAAGTCGAACGTCAACCAGGGCGGCCTGATCGGCCAGGATTCCAGCCGCGGCAACCCGTTCAGCCAGCTGGCGGTGCAGGAATTCCGCGTCTCGACCTCGAACTTCAAGGCTGAGTACGAGAACGCCGGCACTTCGGTCATCACCGCCATCTCGCGGTCGGGCACCAATGAGCTGCACGGCGAAGTCTTCGGCGTCTACTACAACGACGACATGACCCGCCGGAACATCTTCCAGCGGCGCAACGGCACGGCCAAGCCCTCGGTCGAGCGCTCGCAGTACGGCGCCTCGCTGGGCGGCCCGATCATCCGCGACCGCCTGTTCTTCTTCGGGGCCTACGAGGTCAATGACCAGGTCCGCAACAACGACGTCATCGCCGGCGGTTCTGCCGCCCAGCGCGCCACCCTGCCGTCGCGGGTGAACCTGGCGAACTATGAAGGCAGCTTCGCCAGCCCGTTCCGTCAGGACATCTATTTCGGCAAGCTGACCTACCGTCATGACGACTCGTCCACGTTCGACCTGCAGGTCAGCTATCGCGACGAAGACGACATCCGGAGCTTCGGCGGGCAGAACTCGTTCGAGCGCGCCGAGCGGGCCGTCAACGAGATCCTGAGCATCAAGGGGCAATGGGAATACGTCGGCTCGGGCCTCTTCAACGAGATGGCGGTCGACTACCGCGAGTCTTCCTTCCGTCCCGAAATCATGAACCCGGATCTGGTCGGCGAGACCTTCTCGGGCATCATCGCCATCGGCGGGCGTTCGACGGCGCAGGAGGTTCGCGAAGAAATCCTGACGTTCCGCAACAACACGACGCTGGATCCCATCGATTTCGGCGGCACGCACCTGGTCAAGTTCGGCATCAAGATGTCGCTCATGGATTTCACGGTGTTCAGCGGCCAGAACATCAACCCGACCTTCACCTACAACCTGAATCCGTCGCAGGGTCTGGACTACAGCTTCCCGAGCCAGGCCACGTACGGCGTCGGCGCGCCGACGGTGACCGCCAGCAACCACCAGTTCGGCATCTTCATCCAGGACGACTGGGAGGTGAACGACCACCTGACCCTGAACCTGGGCATCCGCTGGGATCTGGAAAGCAACGCCAACAACAACAACTACGTCACGCCGGCCAACGCCGCCGCGGCGCTGCGTTTCGCCGAAACCACCCTGCGGGGTCAGGGCGGCAGCTTCGACGCCGAGCGCTACATCTCGACCGGCGATAACCGCGACGCCTACAAGAACGCCTTCGGGCCGCGCGTCGGCTTCTCGTACGATGTGTTCGCGGACCAGCGGACGGTCATCTTCGGCGGCGCCGGCCGCTTCTTCGACCGCACCCTGTTCCGCAACGCGGCGGAAGAGAGCCTCTTCCGTCAGTTCGTGAACCGCACCTTCCGCTTCTCGCGCGACGGCCTGCCGCGGAACGGCGAGTCCACCATCCTGTGGAACGAGTCCTATCGCAGCCGGGCCGGCCTGGATGGTCTGATCGCTTCCGGTCAGGCGCCGAACGGCGAACTGCGGGTCATCCCGAACGATCTGGAACCGCCGTACACCGATCAGTTCTCGATCGGCCTGCGCCAGAAGATCGGCGACTGGCAGACCTCGGTGTCGCTCGTTCACCAGATCGGCAAGAACGAGATCGCCTACTTCCCGATCAACCGGAATGTGACGCTGAACGCGCAAGGCCGGATGGTGGCGTTCACCGTTCCCGGCTTCGGCTCCATCGTGGCGGCGGACAATGCCCGCGAGACCCGCTACACCGCCATCTACGTGCAGGCCGACAAGCCTTACACCCGCGCCAGCGGCTGGGGCGCGACGTTCGCCTACACCGGCGCCGACTCCGAAGCGAAGTGGAACGAGTTCAACTTCGACTTCCCGCGGGCCGCGGGTCGTCCGTTCGTGCCCAACGGCGGCGACGTCGAGCACCAGATCGTCGCGACCGGCATCGTCGATCTGCCGTGGGAGATGCAGCTGTCGGGCATTCTGTCGCTGTCCTCCGGCAACCCGTACAACGTCAACGACAACAGCCGGATCGACGAAGCGCCCGAGTTCTTCCAGAACTTCCGCCAGGGCTTCTACGGTCGGCCGGATCGTCACAGCTTCATCATTCCGGACGCCTTCGCCTACCGGAACCTGGATCTGCGTCTGACCAAGGAACTGGATGTGCCCGGCGGCAAGCTTCAGCTGATTGGTGAAGTGTTCAACGTCTTCAACTTCGACAACTACAGCGGCTTCGACGGCTTCATTCCGGAGACGGGCACGAACGCGAACTTCGGCAAGCCGAACTCGACGCTCGGCCTGCAGCGCACCTTCCAGTTCGGAGCCCGCTACCGCTTCTGATCGACTCCTGAGCCTGACGGCCGCCCCCGGGCCAACCCCGGGGGCGGTCGATTTTTTGACTGAGTATTTTCGAGTAAGGATGGACCCCATGGATCGCAGACGGTTTCTGATGGGCTCCGCCGTCGCCGGCGCGGCCCTCGCGGCGGCGGGGTGCACGACCATGGCTCAGCCTGCCGTTTCGCCGATCCGGACCCGCGTCGATCCCGCCGTCAATGACCTGCAGCACCGGACCTTCGACTGGTTCGTCCATGTCACCGACCGTTCGACGGGCCTGACGCCCGACCGCTGGCCGACCCCGTCCTTCAGCTCCGTCGCCGCCGTCGGCTTCGCCCTGACCTGCTGGCCCGTCGGCGTCGAGCGTGGCTGGATGAGCCGCGCCGAGGCGCGCGAGCGCACCCTGACCACCATCCGCTTCTTCCACGACCTGCCGCAGGGGCCTGAGCCCACCGGCGTGGGCGGGTACAAGGGCTTCTTCTACCACTTCCTCGACATGAAGACCGGCCACCGCTTCGACCGCACCGAGCTGTCGACCGTGGACACCACCTTCCTGGTCGCGGGCATGCTGTTCGCCGCCCGCTGGTTCGACGGTGAGCACCCCGCCGAGGCCGAGATCCGGCGCCTGGCCCAGGCCGTCTACGACCGGGTCGAATGGGACTGGGCCGTGGTCCGCCCGAACCGCATCACCATGGGCTGGCACCCCGAGAGCGGCTACATCCCGGCCGACTGGAACGTCTACAACGAGGGCATGCTGGTCCTGCTGCTGGCCATCGGCAGCCAGACCCACCCCGTGCCGACGACCGTCTGGGACGAGTGGTGCAGCGTCTACGACCACAGCTGGACCGACCGATGGGGTCCCAAACACCTGCATTTCGCGCCCCTGTTCGGGCACGAGTTCAGCCATATGTACGTCGACTTCCGCGGCATTCAGGACCCGTGGCTGCGCCAGCAGCAGGCCGAGATTCCGGGCTTCGACTATTTCCAGAACAGCGTCCGCGCCGTCGACGCCCAGCGCAAATACGCCATCGACAATCCGATGGGCTGGGCCGGCTATTCGGAGAACGTCTGGGGCCTGACGGCCTGCGACGGGCCGGGCGACTTCCGTCAGGTCGTTGACGGACGCGAGCGTGAATTCTTCAGCTATTCGGCGCGCGGTCCGGGCGAGCGGGATGACGGCACCATCGCGCCGACGGCGGCCATGGCCTCGCTCCCCTTCGCTCCGGACCACGTCACCGCCTGCCTGAAGGCCATGAAGGCCCGCTACGGCGCGGGGATCTACACCCGCTACGGCTTCCTGGACTCGTTCAACCCGACCCTGACCCGGAGCGACGCCGAACTGCGCCACGGCAAGATCCTGCCGGGCATCGGCTGGGTCGCGGACGACTACCTGGGCATCGACCAGGGCCCCATCGTCATCCAGATCGAGAACCATCGCTCGGACCTGGTGTGGAAGCATATGCGCGGCGAGCCGAACCTGACGCGCGGCCTGCGGAAGGCCGGCTTCACCGGCGGCTGGCTGGACGCATGAGCCTGACCCGGCCGGATCGACGCATGACGCTCGGCCTCCTGGCCGGGGCGGCCGCGTCCGGCCTGACGGCCTGCGGCCCTCGCAATGACGGCCGGACCCATCTGCGCTTCTGGGCCATGGGCAATGAGGCGACCAACGTCGGCCAGATCCTGCCCGAGTTCGAGCGGTTGAACCCGGGCATCCGGGTCGAGGTCCAGGCCCTGCCGTGGACGGCGGCCCACTCCAAGCTGCTGACCGCCTATGCGGGCGACTCGCTGCCGGATCTCAGCCAGGTGGGCAACACCTGGGTGTCCGAGATGACGGCCATCGGCGCGATCAGCCCGACGCCCGACTTCGCCGCCGACCTGCTGACGGACCAGTTCCCGGCGGTGCTGGACACCAACCGCATCAACGGCCGCCCGATGGCGACGCCCTGGTATGTGGACACCCGGCTGATCTTCTACCGCTCCGACATCCTTGCGCAGGCCGGCTATGACGCCGTGCCCCAGACCTGGGCGGAGTGGAAACGGTCGATGCATGCGATCAAGCGCGTGGTCGGGCCGGACAAGTACGCGGTGCTGCTGCCGGTCAATGAGTTCGAGCAGCTGCTGACCTTCGGCCTGCAAGGCGACGAGGCCCTGCTGCGCGACCGGGACACCCGCGGCAACTTCTCCAACCCGTCCTTCATCGCGGCCCTGGCCTTCTACAAGAGCCTGTTCGACGAGGGGCTCGCCCCGCTGGCCTCGGCGGCGCAGATCTCCAATGTCTGGACGGAGTTCGAGCGTGGTTGGTTCAGCTTCTACTTCTCCGGCCCGTGGACCATCGGCGACTTCAAGACGCGTCTGGCGCCGGGCACGCGCTGGATGACCTCGGGCGTGCCGGGGCCGACCGGGCCGGGCGCCTCCGCGCCGGGTGGATCGTCGCTGGTCGTCTATCGCTCGTCGCCGCATCAGGAGGCGGCGTGGAAACTGGTCCGCTACCTGTCCGAGCCGCGCGTGCAGGCGATCTTCAACGGCATCACCGGCAATCTGCCGGCGCGCGAAAGCGCCTGGGCCGCGCCGACGGTGGCCGGCGACCCCTATATCGCGGCCTTCAAGGGTCAGCTGTCGCGGGCGAAGGCGGTGCCCAAGGTGCCGGAGTGGGAGCGGATCGTGACCGAGATGCAGATCGTGGCCGAACGCATGGTGCGGGGCCAGTACACCCCTGAAACCGCCGCGGCCGAGATCGACCGCCGCGCCGATCGCCTGCTAGAGAAACGCCGCTGGATGATCGAGCAGGGGAGGGCGGAATGACCGTCCAGCCCGTCCCGCACGCCGGCGGCGCGCCCATGACCCGCAAGCGCGAGCGCGCGGCCTGGGGCTTCGTCGCTCCGGCCCTGATCGCCATCGGCGTCTTCTTCGCCATTCCGGTGTTCGCGGCCCTGCTGCTCAGCCTGACCGATTTCGACATCTATGCGCTGGCCGACATCGGCAACATGCGCTTCGTCGGCCTGCAGAACTACGAGCGGTTGTTCACCAATCCGCTGTTCTGGGGCGCGATGAAGAACACCGGCCTGTTCGCCGTTCTGGGCGTGCCGCTGTCCATCGCCACCTCCCTGGGCGCCGCCGTGATCCTGAACGCCCGGGTGGTGAAGTGGCGGCCCCTGTGGCGGGTGATGTTCTTCGCCCCCTATGTGACCACCCTGGTCGCCACCGCGGTGCTGTGGAACTACCTGCTGCACACCCGCTACGGCGTGATCAACTGGGCCATCTCGAGCATCGGCCTGCCGCCGGTGGACTGGCTGGGCGATCCCTCGACCTCCATCCCGGCCATCCTGATGTTCGTGGTGTGGAAGATCTTCGGCTACAACATGCTGATCTTCCTGGCGGTTCTTCAGACCGTGCCCGACGACCTCTACGAGGCCGCGCGCATCGACGGGGCCGGGCCGTGGAAGCAGTTCCGGCACGTGACCCTTCCGGCCATCGCCCCGACCCTGCTGCTGGTCTCGATCATCTCGGTGGCGGGCTTCTTCCAGCTGTTCGCTGAGCCCTATGTGATGACCCAGGGCGGGCCCGCCCAGTCGACCGTGACGGTGCTCTACTTCATGTACGAAGAGGGCTTCAAATGGTGGAACCTGGGCTCCGCCAGCGCCGTGGCCTTCGTCCTGTTCCTCTGCATCCTGGCCGTGACTCTGGTGCAGCTGGCCGTGGCCAGGCGGGTGGGAGCCTACGAATGAAGCCGCGCGCCATCCTGCTCAATGTCGCGGTCGCCATCATCGCCCTGCTGGTGCTGTTCCCGCTGGCCTGGATGCTGTCGGTCAGCTTCATGTCGACCGGCGAGGCATCGGCCTTCCCGCCGCCTCTGCTGCCCAAGGTCTGGACGTTGGACCACTATCGCGACCTGTTCCTGAACCAGGGCATGGGCCGCTATCTGTGGAACAGCTTCGCCCTGGCGACCCTGGGCACCGTGCTGGCCTTGGCCTTCACCGTTCCGGCCGGCTACGCCTTCGCCAAGCTCCGGTTCCGGGGCCGCGAGCGCATCTTCCAGATCCTGGTCGGGGCGCTGGTGGTGCCGGCCCAGATCGGCACCTTGCCGCTGTTCCTGATGCTGAAGTCGATGGGCCTGGTGAACACCTACGCCGGGGCGCTGGTGCCGTGGCTGGCCTCGATCTTCGGCCTGTTCCTGGTGCGCCAGTATGCGCTGAGCATTCCCGACGAGATGCTGGAGGCCGCCCGCATCGACGGCGCCAGCGAGGGGCAGATCTTCCGCCGCGTGGTGCTGCCGACGCTGCAGCCGATCGTGGTGACCCTGGCGCTGTTCGTCTTCCTGGGCAGCTGGAACGACTTCCTGTGGCCGCTGATCATCCTGACGGACCAGTCCAACTACACCCTGCCGGTGGCGTTGGCGGCGCTGTCGCGCGAGCATGTGCAGGACGTCGAGCTGATGATGGCCAGCGCCGTCATCACCGTCGCCCCGGTGCTGATCCTCTTCCTGGCCCTGCAACGCTACTACATCCGCGGCATGCTCGCGGGCAGCGTGAAGGGCTGAGCGGAGTAAAGGTATGCGCACGCTTCTGCTGGCTCTGGCCGCCGCGGTCCTCGCGCTCCCGGCTCACGCCCAGACCTCCCGCGCGCTCGACACGTTCGAGACCCTGACCCCGTGGAAGGCCGACGCCTCCACCGACGTGTCCTCGGCCATTTCCGCGGTCCCCGGCCACGACGGCCGGGCGATGCGGCTCGACTATGATTTCAACGGCCGATCCGGCTACGCCTTCGCGGCGCGGTCGCTCGATCTGGCGGTCCCCGACAACTACGAGATCAACTTCTGGGCGCGCGGCGAGATGCGGCCCAATACGCTGGAGATCAAATTCACCGACGCCTCGGGCGAGAATGTCCACTGGCGCCAGGTGCGCGGCTTCCAGGCCGCCAACGGCTGGACCCGCTACACGATCAAGAAGCGCCAGATCCTCTGGGCCTGGGGGCCGAACCCCGACCGCACCTTCCGCGGCGCGGCGCGGATCGAGTTCGTCGTTACCGCCGGGGAAGGAGGGCGAGGCTGGCTGGAGATCGACCAGTTGGAGCTGCGCGACCTGCCGCCTGAGCCGTCCGTGCCGCCGCGTCCAGTGGCGAGCGCGACCAGCGAGGATGGCGTCAATTTCGCCGCCCGCGCGGTGGACGACGACCCGCTGACCTTCTGGCGCACCACCGGGGCCGGCGAACAGAGCCTGACGCTGGACCTCGGCTATGAGCGGGAGTTCGGCGGTCTGACCCTGCGCTGGGCCGATCGGATGGCGGCGTCGCGCTATCGGTTGATGGCGTCATCGGACGGGCGCGGCTGGCGCGAACTGGCGGCGGTGAACGGCGGTGACGGCGGCGTCGACTGGCTGCGCACGCCGGAGGCTTCGGCCCGCTGGCTGCGGCTCGACCTCGAGGCGCCCCGTGACGAAAGCGGGGTCGTCGGTCAGGCGGGGGCGGGTCAGCGGCTGGGGCAGGCGGCGGCGAACGCCTATGCGCTGAACAGCCTCGAGATCGAACCCCTGTCGTTCGGCGAGACGCCGACGACCTTCATGCTGGCCGTGGCCAGGGAGAGCCGCCGCGGCCTCTATCCGCGCGGCTTCGCCGGCGAGCAGCCCTACTGGACCCTGGTCGGCGTCGACGGCGGCGGCGAAAGCGGCCTGATGGGCGAGGACGGCGCCATCGAGCTGCGCCGGGGCGGGCCGTCGGTCGAGCCCTTCGTTCTGGACAACGGGCGGCTGGTGACCTGGGCCGACGTGAATGTCACCCAGTCGCTGCAGGACGGCTATCTGCCCATCCCGTCGGTCACCTGGACGGCGGACGATTGGACGCTGAAGATCACGTCCTTCGCCCGTGGATCGTCCAACCTCGGCTGGCTTTTCGGGCGCTATGACCTGACCAACCACTCTGACCGGCCGTTGCGTCTGTCGCTGGCCCTCGCTGTTCGGCCTTTCCAGGTGAACGGTCCCAGCCAGTTCCTGACGACCCCGGGAGGCGTGGCGCCGATTGGCGGGATTACGCTCCATGATCATCAGTCCCTGGTTGTGCCGGGCGCCGGAACGATCATTCCATTCGTACCCGCCGACCGGTATGTCGCCTCCAGCTTTGACGCCGGCGCCGACCCACAGAGTCTGGTCGCCTCTGCCGGGCGCCAAGGTCCTCGCGGCGTCATGGACCGCGCCGGGCTCGCCTCGGCGGCCTATGTCTATGACGTCGAGCTGGCTCCGGGGGAGACGCGGACCTTCGGGTTCCAGCAACAGCTGTCCAGAAACCATCTGGCCCTCTTCGATCGCAGCGAATGGGCCGATCCGGCGGTCTATCTGGATCGCGAGCAATCGGAAGCCGCCGCCGCCTGGCGCGAGAAGCTGGACCGGTTCGACATCACCCTGCCGCCCTCCGCGGGGCCGGTGGAGGCGGTGATGAAGTCCTCGCTCGCCCATATGCTGATGTCGCGGCAGGGGCCGATCCTGCAGCCGGGCACGCGCAGCTATAACCGCAGTTGGATCCGTGACGGGGCCATGATGGCCGAGGGCCTGAACCGGCTGGGTCACGCCGACCTGTCGGCCGACTATCTGCGCTGGTTCGCGCCGCTGGTGTTCGACAACGGCAAGGTGCCGTGCTGCGCCGACAGCCGGGGCGCCGATCCGGTGCCCGAGAACGACAGCCACGGCGAGTTCGTCTTCCTGGCCGCCGAGGCCTACCGCTACACCGGCGACACGGCCCTGCTGCGTTCGGTCTGGCCGCAGGTGCAGGGCGCGATCCGCTACATGGACGAACTGCGCGCCTCGACCCGAACGGCGGCGTTCGAGGCGGCCGACAAGCGCCACCTCTACGGCCTGCTGCCCCCGACCATCAGCCACGAGGGCTATTCCGACCGTCCGGCCTATTCCTACTGGGACGACTTCTGGGGCCTGCGCGGCTACGGCGACGCCGTTTTCATCGCGCAGACGCTGGGGGATGCGGAGGCCGCCGCGCGCTTCCGGGCGTCAGAGGTCCAGTTCAAGGCCGACATCATGGCCTCGATCACCGCCACGGCGCGTGTTCACGGCATCGACTGGATCGCCGGCGCCGCCGACCGGGGCGACTTCGACGCGACCTCGACCACCATCGCCCTGTCGCCGGGCGGGCTGGTCGATGAGTTGCCGCAGGATCTGCTGACCGGCACCTTCGACAAATGGTGGGACAACTTCACCGCCCGGCAGGAGAACCGTCAGGCCTGGAAGGACTACACGCCGTACGAACTGCGCAACGTCGGGGCCATGGTGCGGCTGGGACGGCGGGATGAGGCGCTGCGGGCGCTGGACTTCTACTTCGCCGACATGCGCCCCCGGGCCTGGAACGGCTGGGCCGAGGTGGTGGGCCGCGACGCGCGCGAGCCGCGCTTCATCGGCGACATGCCGCATGCCTGGATCAGCTCGGACTACATCCGCTCGGCCCTGGACCTGCTGGTCTATGAGCGCGACAGCGACAACGCCCTGGTGTTGGCCGCGGGCGCGCCGACCGCCTGGTTGGAAGGCGAGGGCGTCGGGGTCAGAAATGTACGAACAGCATACGGAGCCCTGACCTACCGCCTGCGCCGGGACGGAGGCGGCTATGTGCTGGCGCTCGGGCCGGGCGTGACGCCGCCCGGCGGGTTCGTCCTCCAATGGCCGAAGGGCGAAACGCCGCCGGCCCATGTGCGGATCGATGGGCGCGCGGCGGCGTGGACGGGATCGGAACTCAACATCCCACCCGGCGCGCGCCGGGTGGAGATGCGATAGTTGGGCTTATTGAGCCGCCGCCGGCGCCTCGAGCGGCGCCGGGGCGGGCTCGGTCCGCAGGACCGAGGGATCGTTGCAATAGGCGTCGCCCATGACGTCGTAGCTGAAGGCTGTGGGCGTATAGCCCGGCATCATCATCAGGTTGCGGCGGGCGGTATGCAGCTGCTTGCGATAGCCGGCGGGGCCGCAAAGCTCCGCCGCCCGGCGCTCCCAGTGGGCGAAGGCCGTCGATGGATCCCGCACCCCCTGCGGCAGGCTCACGCGTATGGTGTAGCCCCCCGCACCGTTCAGGGTGTCGGTGTAGCCGTAGTATTTATGCGCCGCGACATCGATCGGGGTGTAACCCGGATCGGTCACGCAGGCCGCGAGAAGGGTCAGCCCCAGCACCGCGGCCCCGGTCCGCACGGCCCTCATCGAGCCGAGCGGGCGGCCCGCGCCTGTTCCTGGATGTTGCGGGTGCGGGTCTCGTTCACCTCGGCGATGGCGGCCGCATTTCCGTAGGTCACGAAGTCGGTGACATTGCCCGGCAGCGAAACATAGGAGCCCGCCATGACGCCGGGGCCGACGCGACGGACGGTGCGGCCGTCCGGCAGGGTCTCGACCAGTTCATCGACGCCGGTCAGGCTGGGAATGGCGGTCTGGTTCATGTCCAGGACGGCGTACCGGGCGACGAAGGCGTGGGCGCCTTCGATCTCGGCGCGCAGCAGGGCGCCGTTGTTCTTGGTCCACTCGCGGGCCAGGAAGATCGAGATTTCGGGCTTCGTCAGCGTATCGTTGGCCGCTTCCTCCAACTCCTTGTTCATCGCCTTGAAGGCGTCGGTGCCCTCGGCCGGTGGGGCGCCATGCTCGTCCAGGGCGTTTTCCCGGATGGAGGCGACCAGTCGCTCGCGAAGCGCGGGCGTCAGGATCGGGATCGGCAGCTGGTTGGAGCTGTAGGTGAAGGTGTTCCGGTACAGCGGGCCGCTGAGCTCGGTCTCCGGGACCTTCTCGAAGGCGTAGGGCGTGGCGTAGGGGACGGCGGCGTTCTCATAGGTCAGGGTGACCGAGACCTGCAGCGTCGTGGCGTCCTCCGACAGAAGGTAGGAGGTGGTGACTTCCAGAGCGTCGTCGACGACGCCGGGGGTGGTCACCTTCTGCACCGTGCGCACGTCCGAGACGACCACGCCGCCCTGATCCGCGGCGGCGATCTGCCGGGTGAAGTGCTGGACCAGCGACTCGTTCAGCGCCTCGGCGGGCATCACCTCGGCCAGTTCATTGGCGGCGGCCCGGGCCCGGCGCGACGGGGTGTAGTTCATGATGCCGTCGATGGCGGCGCCGACCAGCACGCCCAGCAGCCCCTGCGAGGCGGCGGCGGCCGAGGAGTCCTGCCGGACCCAGCTCTTCATCACGCCGCTGTTGTTCTCGGCGACCACCACGGAGGTGGGGCCGACTGTCTCGATATGCTGCGCGTTCAGCGGACGCGCCAGCGGCGACGGCTCAACCGTGGCGCAGGCGGCCAGAGACGACGCGACAAGCGCGCTGATGACAAGATTTCGCATGTTAGCCCCCAAGTCGTCTCCCCAGACGACACTTTGGTTAACCTATCTCCGGCTGGAGGTGAGTCAACCGCGGCGCGTGCGGCGCGCGGACGCGCCCGTCAGGGGAACCGCGTCCGCCCGGTCACTCGTAGTTGCTGCTGTAGCCCTGGCCGTGGGCCAGGTTGCCGAACTTGGTAGTGTCGGCGTCGAAGCTCAGCTTGACGATGCCGATGGGGCCGTGGCGCTGCTTGCCGATGACCACTTCGGCCTGGTGCTCGAGGCGGTCCATGTCCTGCTGCCATTGCAGGTGTTCCTCGGTGCCTTCCTTGGGCTCGGCCCGGCCCAGGTAGTAGCTCTCGCGGTACACGAACATGACGCAGTCGGCGTCCTGCTCGATCGAGCCCGACTCCCGAAGGTCGGACAGCTGTGGCCGCTTGTCCTCGCGCTGCTCGACCTGACGCGACAACTGCGACAGGGCGATGATCGGCACCGACAGTTCCTTGGCCAGGGCCTTCAGGCCGCCGGTGATCTCGGACACTTCCTGCACCCGGTTCTTCTGGCTGTTCTCGCCGGTGGTGATGAGCTGCAGGTAGTCGACGATGATCAGGTCCAGCCCGTGCTCCATCCGCTTCAGGCGGCGCGCGCGGGCGGCCAGCTTGGAGATGGACAGGCCGCCGGTGGCGTCGATGTAGAGCGGGCTTTCGCCGATCTCGACCGCCGCGTCGCGGATCTTGCCGAAGTCCGAGGCGTCGATCTCGCCCTTGCGCAGCTTGTCGGACGACACGCCCGAGGCGTCGGCCAGGATACGCATGGCCAGCTGTTCGGCGCTCATTTCCAGCGAGTAGAAGGCGACCACCCCGCCATTGACCGTCTTGCGGCCCTCCGGGGTCGGCTCCCAGCGATAGCTGCGCGCCACGTTGAACGCGATGTTGGTCGCCAGCGCCGTCTTGCCCATCGATGGACGGCCCGCGAGGATCAGCAGGTCGGACGGGTGCAGCCCGCCCAGCTTGGAGTCCAGGTCGTCCAGGTGGGTCGCCAGCCCGGCCAGCTTGCCATCGCGCTGATAGGCTTCGGCCGCCATCTGCACGGCGCCGGACAGGGCGGTGGAGAAGCTGACGAAGCCCGAGGACGGCTTGCCCGTCTCGGCCAGCGAATACAGGGTCTGTTCGGCCTGTTCGATCTGTTCGTCGGCGGGCGTCTCGGGGTTCGGCGCCTCCTTGATGATCTCGCCGCCGATGCGGATCAGATCGCGGCGCAGCGCCAGGTCATAGACCACGCGGGCGTAGTCGGGGGCGTTGGCGCCGGGCGGGGCGCGGTCGACCAGATCGGCCAGGTAGCGCAGTCCGCCGAACTCCTGGAAGGCGGGGTCCTGCTTGAACCGCTCCATCAGGATGGTGGGCTCGGCCAGCATGCCCTGGCGGATGTGGTCCTCGACCGCCTCATAGAGCCGCTGGTGGAAGGGCTCGTAGAAATGGCTGCCGCGCAGCCGGTCGCTCAGCCGCTCGAACACCCCGTTGTCGAACATCAGGGAGCCGAGCAGCGCCTGCTCCGCCTCAAGGTTGTGCGGCAGCGAGGTGATGGAGCCGGAATCCATGGACGGGAAGGCGGCGGGAGCGAAGGCGTTCATCGTCATGCTCATGCCCTTAGCAGGCTGGCTCGTCATGCGCGCAGGGATCGTTCCCGGGGGACAGAATCGGGCGGCTGTGGATGCGGTGGAAATTCCGCAATCGGATCAGTTAACGCCGTTAGCCCGCGCAGGGGTAGCGCGCGCCCATCCAGGACCGGATGCCGTCCGTCACGCTCATGCGCTGGCGGCGAGCCTGGGGGATGGCGTTCAGGTGGGCCAGCAGTTCGCGGACGTTCAGGTTGATCTGCGAAGGCGGGCAGGCGGGCGGCGTCCGGCCGGCGGCGCGGGCGGTCTCGATTTCGGTCCCGACGGTGCGGAATCCCCGCTCGGCCTCGCCCTTCAACCGGTGGGCGTCGGGTCGCAGCATGGCCGTGGGATTAAGCGGGATGCGGTTGGCGCGCGTGACGAAGTCGTCCAGCGTCATGCCGGACTGGGCCGACGCCGACCCGACGAAAAGACAGGCGGCCAGAACCGCCATCAGGACTGCGCGCATGAACCGCTCCCTCAGAACGGCTCAGCTTGTCAGCAGAGTTTATGGCGAAACGACGGTCGATGGCGCGGACGGCGAGACCGCCCGCGCCGCCGCCGTCACCAGCTCAGGGCGACCCGCGCATAGACGAAGCGGCCGTTGAAGCCGAACGGGGAGAAGTTGGAGAAGGGGAAAGCCCCCGAGGTGTTGTTCGCCGGCTGGATCTGGGCCGCGTACTCATCGAAGGCGTTGTCGGCGCCGACGGCCAGGGTGACCCGATCGGTCAGGCTGTAGCGGGCCTCCAGATCGACGACGACGGACTCGCCCAGCTGCAGGTCGGTCGCCGCCGTCGCGCCGGGGGCCAGCACATCGCCGAAGCCGGTGACGCGGATCGTTCCGCCGAACTTGTCCTTGCTCCAGTCGGTCTGGGCCACGACCTTCCACGGCGGCGTGCCTTCCTCGAACCGCAGGGTGGCCTGACGGGCGAACAGGGACACCGGCGTCGGCAGGATGCCCGAGGCCGTGGTCGGGGTCTTGGTCACCTTGAAGTCGTTGACGTTGGCCGCCAGCGTGAAGTCCAGGCGGCCGTAGCCCTCGTCGATCCGGTAGCGCGCCACCACGTCCAGGCCGGTCGTCTCTGTGTTCACCCCGTTGATGAAGAAGCGGGCGGCGGAGGCGCCGTAGGGTTGAAGCAGGTCGAAGATGGCCCGGGCGTTGGTGCCGACCGCCGCCGTGGCGCTGCCGGTCAGGGTCTCCGACAGGACGATGCGGTCATCGACGTCGATGCGGTAGGCGTCGGCCGTCAGTTCGAACGCGCCCTTGCGATAGACGACGCCCAGCGAATAGTTGGTCGAGGTCTCGGCCTCCAGCGGCGTGCCGCCCAGCGCCAGCCCCACCGGGCTGACCGACGGGAAGGTGCCGGTCTCGTACGGGACGTTGGAGATGTAGAGGATGGCGGTCTGGGTGAAGTACTGCTGCTGCAGGCTGGGCGCCCGGAAGCCGGTCGAGACCGCGCCGCGGATCGCGAAGCTCGGCGTGAAGTCGTAGCGCGCGGCCAGCTTGCCCGAGATGTTGTCGCCGAAGTCGGAATAATCCTCGTACCGGGCGGCGGCCGAGACGGTGAAGTTCTCGAACAGCTCGCCTTCCAGGTCGACATAGACGCCGACATTGTGCCGGTCCTCGTCGACTTCGTTGGCGGGGGTGAAGCCGGTGAAGCCGCGCGAGCCCCAGCTCAGGTCCGTGCCGCCGATGTTGAGGAAGGTCCCGCGCTGGTAGGAGCCCGGCTCGCCCGCGCCGATCTGATAGCTTTCCTGACGCGCCTCCAGGCCGAAGGCGACGTTCAGCGGGCCATACAGTCCGACCTCGTACTGACGCACGGCGTCGATGCCGAGCACCAGCTGGTCGTAGGTCAGGGAGCCCGCGTCGAAGCGGGTGGGGGAGGTCGGCCCCAGGGACGGGTTCAGGGTGTTCTCGACGCCGAACTCGATCTCGTTGCGGCCGTAGCCGACGTTGATGTCCACATCGAAGCCGCTCGCCTGACCGCGCACGCCGGCGGCGGCGGTCCAGTCGGTGCTGTCGGTCAGGATGTAGGGCAGGTAGCCGTCCGGATAGATCCGGCCCGGGCCCGGATAGACGGGGTTCTGGGCGTTGTCGTCGGGCGTGCGGTAGAAGGCGGCGGCCGAGGCGTCGCGCGTCTGGTAGCCCGCCCAGCCGTAGGCCTCCCAGCCCGCCGCCAGCGGCTTGCCGGCGTTCAGATAGATGGCCAGGTCCTCGGACTGGGGGTCGCCCTGGCCGCCGCGAACGCGGGCCGGGGCGTAGCGCGGATCGATGTCGCTGCGGTTGGTGCGTTCGCGGTCGCGATACTCGATCGAGGCGGTGATGAAGCCGTCGGAGCCCAGGCCGAAGCCCTGCCAGCCCGAAACGGTCAGGCTTTCACCGTCCGAGATGTTGTCGTTCCGGCCGTAGTAGCCGCTGAAGTCGGTCAGATAGCTGCCGTAGGTGACGGTCGCGCCGCCGCCGCTGGAGGCCTCGCGCAGGCGCAGGTTCAGGACGCCGGCGATGGCGTCCGATCCGTACTGGGCCGCGGCGCCGTCACGCAGCACCTCGATCCGTTCGATGGCTGAACTGGGGATGGCGTTCAGGTCGACGGCGGCCGAACCGCGGCCGACCGAGCCGTTGGTGTTGACCAGGGCGGTCGCGTGCCGCCGCACGCCGTTGACCAGCACCAGGGTCTGGTCCGGCCCCTGGCCCCGCAGGGTGGCCGGTCGGATGGAGTCGGTGCCGTCCGTGGCGGACGGACGGGGGAAGTTCAGCGCCGGGACGCTGGCGGCCAGCTGCGTCGCCAGCTCGGTCGAGCCGCGCTGCTGCAGGGTCTCGGCGGTGACGACATCCACCGGCGCGACGGTGTCCAGGCGCGAGCGTCCGACCACCCGGGTGCCGGTCACGACGACGTCGTCGATCTGGGTGGCTTCGGTTTCCGGCGCGGTCTGGGAGGAACTTTGGGGGGCGGTCTGGGCCTGGGCGGCGCCCGCCAGCAGGGCGGTGGCCGAGGCGGCGGCGAACAAGGTCAGGCGGAAGCGGGTGGTGGCGGTCATGGGAGGCTCTCTTCTCGATGGGGCGCAGGTCTCCGGTCAGCGTCGCGCGCAGCGATCGCCGGGGGGCCGGGCTTGCGTTCTGGGTGTTCAGGTCCGGTGTGAAACCGGGTGGTCAGCCGATTACAGCGAACGGCGACATCGCATCGGACCCGCGCGGCGCATGAGGTCGCGCGGCGCAAAATGGCCGGGGGCGTGGACGGTCGGGAACTGAGCCTGGATGGCGCGCATGATCGTCTCCTGCTCTTTCGGGAACGCCTGCGGTGACAGATGGAGGGAGTCCGGCTGTGGCCGGGCTCTCATCTGCCGTGACCCGGAGAGGGGTCCCGAAGGAGTTGGCACCTTACGGAGGTCCGCAGGTTGCCCCGACGTCAAAGGGCCTATCCCTCAGCCGGTCTCGATGAGCAGATGCGATATTGCGATGCGTCATAAACCCGTCAAGGACGGGGCCGAAAAAAGTTCGGCGGCGCAGGATTGCTCCTGCGCCGCCGTGTCTTTTCAGTATCAGGACTGAACTCAGGCTTCGGAGCCGAGACCATCCTGTTGGCCGGCGCCGCCGGCGACCATGTCCGCGGCCTGTTCGGCGGCGGCTTCACGGTCTTCGTCGTAGGCCGACTTGATCACGTCCTCGCCCTTGGCTTGACGCTCGGCTTCGTCGGCCGAACGGGCGATGTTGATCTTGACGGTGGCCGAGACCTCGGCGTGCAGGCGAACCAGCACTTCGTGGACGCCCAGCGTCTTGATCGGAACGTTCAGCACGACTTGCGAACGCTCGACCTTGCCGCCTTCGGCCTGAACGGCCTCGGAGACGTCGCGACCGGCGACCGATCCGTACAGCTGACCGGTTTCACCGGCTTGACGGATCATGACGTAGGTCTGGCCGTCGATCTTGTCGGCGACCTTCTGAGCGTCGGCCTTGTTCTTCTCGTTGCGCTGCTCGATGGCGGCGCGGTCGAGTTCGAACGCCTTCAGGTTCGCGGCGGTGGCCCGACGGGCCTTGTCGCGCGGCAGAAGGAAGTTGCGGGCGAAGCCGTCCTTGACAGTGACGACGTCGCCGATGGCGCCGAGGTTATCGACGCGTTCCAGCAGAACGACCTTCATCTTACTTCACCACGTAGGGCAGGAGGGCCAGATAGCGGGCGCGCTTGATGGCCTTGGCCAGTTCGCGTTGCTTCTTCTGGGAGACGGCGGTGATGCGCGAAGGAACGATCTTGCCGCGCTCGCTAATGTAGCGTTGCAGCAGCTTCACGTCCTTGTAGTCGATCTTCGGCGCGTTCGGGCCGGAGAACGGGCACACCTTGCGGCGGCGGAAGAACGGGCGACGGGCCGGGCCGGAGCCGGCCGGCGCGCCCGGGGAGGGGGCGGTGGTGTCGGTCATGTTCCGAACTCCTTAGAAGGTCGCTTCGGCGGCGGGGGCGTCGTCACGGGGACCACGCTCACGTTCGCGTTCACGCTCACGTTCACGACGGGCCAGCAGCGGCGACAGTTCCAGGTCGAGTTCCTCGACGCGGACGGTCAGCCAGCGCAGCACGTCTTCGTTGATCGACAGCTGGCGCTCGACTTCGGCCATGGCGGCCGGAGGGGCGTCGACGGCGAGCAGCGAATAGTGAGCCTTGCGGTTCTTCTTCACGCGATAGGTCAGGTTGCGCAGACCCCAGTACTCGATCTTGGCGACGGAGCCGCCGGCTTCCTCGATCAGAGCCTTGATGGTGTCGTTCAGCGCTTCGGCCTGCTGCGCCGAGATATCCTGGCGCGTCATGACCGTGTGCTCGTAAAGAGCCATGCGGTTAGTCTCCCTTGTGGACATCGGCGTGGGCGGACCGGGTAAGTCCGTTCCACGATGGTTCCCGAGGCGGCGGCCGGGATGACTTCCCGAACCCTTTGGAATTCCGCACCGGGACCGAGGTCCTGGAAAGGCGGGGCGTATAGGGGAAAAGCGGCGATGCGGCAAGGCGCAAGGGGTCACGCCGCCCGGCGGTCGCCCTTGGGGGCCAGCAGCACCACGGTCTCGACCCGGTTCCGGCCGTTGGCCTTGGCCCGATACAGCGCGCCGTCGGCGCCGATCAACAGGCCCTCGGGCATGGAGATGGTCTGCCCCACCGCCGCCTCGGCCGTGGCCGCCCCGACGCTGGCGGTCAGGACGCCGAAGGCGCTGTCCGCATGCGGGACGGCCAATGTCTCGATGGCCTCGCGCAGGGTGTGGGCCACGCGGGACGCGCCCGCGGCCGGGGTGCGGGGCAGGATGACCGCCATCTCCTCGCCGCCGTAGCGCACGGCCAGGTCGCCCGGGCGGCGGATCACGCCCTGCATGGCGGCCGCGACCCGGCGCAGGGCGTCGTCGCCCGCGGCGTGGCCATAGCGGTCGTTGAAGGCCTTGAAGCAGTCGACGTCCAGCAGGATCAGCGACATCTCGGAGCCGTCGCGGACAGCGCGCGCCCATTCGCGCTCGACCGCGCTGTCGAAGGCCCGGCGGTTGGCCAAGCCGGTGAGGGGATCGGTCACCGCCTCCTGCTCCAGCCGCAAGCGAAGGGCGTGACGTTCGGTGACGTCGCGCATGACCAGGATGAACTCGCGGGGGCGGCCGTCGTCGTCGCGGACGGTGCGGGTGGTGGTCTCGACCCAGACCATGTCGCCGTCGGGCCGCAGCACGCGGACCGTGATCGGCTCGGGCTCCTCGCCGCGCTCCACCCGGGCGACGGCGTCGGCGATGACGGCGCGGTCCTCCGCCAGCACGAAGGTGGAGGGCAACCGGCCGATCAGGTCTTTCGGGGCCCAGCCCAGCACAGGGGCGCAGGACGGAGAGCAGTAGCGGATGCGCAGGTCGGGCCCGAGGCGGCACAGGACGTCGCGGCTATTCTCGACGAGGCTGCGCAGGTCGTTGTGGGTCGCGTCAGACCGGCGGAACAGCCGGGACAGTCCATGGGGAACCCAGGACGGAAACATCACGCCTCCAACTCCCCCTGGGGAGCAGGATCACGCCGGCGGCTTAATCCGCGCCTTACACGGATGGTAAACGCCGGAGCCCTTAGTCCGGGCGCACGACCATGCAGGTGACCCGGCGCTCGGCCAAGGCGGAGCAGGCGGCCTGGGCGCCCGCCTCGGTCATGCCGGTGAAGCGCGACCGGTACCAGCCCGAGGCGTTCTGCACCGTGCGTTCGGCGCTGGTGAACTGGGCGCGGAAGCGGCGGTTGACCTCGGTCAGCCAGTCGCGGGCCACGGCTTCTTCGCGGAAGGCGCCGACCTGCACGGCCCAGCGCCCGGCGGGCTCGCGGACTGGTTCGCGCGCCGGGCGGGCCGGGGCGCGGGGCGGGGTGCGCGCGGGCGGCGAGGCCACCGGCACGCCGCCGTTCAGGATGGTGGTCACATCGGCCGGCCGGGCCTCGGCGCGTTGCATCGGGGCGGGCGCGCGTTCCGCAGCGCGCTCGGACGGGGCGGGGGTGACGCGGGTCGGCTGCGGCGGCGCGGCGGCCAGGGCGGTGTAGGCGACGCCGCTGTCCTCGCTGTCCTCCGAGGCGCCGGCCGAGGCGTACTGGATCGGACCGGAGGCCTCCGGGCTGATCCCGAAGCCGCGCTGTTCGAAGAATGTCTGGGCCACCTGGATGGTCTGGCCGCCGGCGCGGGCGCGTTCGACCTCGAAGCCGGTGTCCATCAAGGCGGCGACGTGGGCGTTGCGGCTGGCCGTCGAGCGGCCGCCCAGGACCACGGTAATCAGCCGGCGGCCGTCGCGCACCGACGAGGCCGCCAGATTGTAGCCCGAGGCGTTGGTGTAGCCGGTCTTCATGCCGTCATAGCCGTTGCCGGAGTGCAGCAGGCCGTTGGTGTTGCGGTAGTCACGGCCGTTGTAGGCCCAGTCGTGCAGGCCGAAATAGCGGTAGTACTGCGGATAGTCGCGCATGATGGCGCGGGCCAGGATGGCCAGGTCGCGGGCCGAGGTCAGCTGGCGCGCGTCAGGCAGGCCGTTGGCGTTGACGTAGCGCGTCTGGGTCATGCCCAGCTCCTGCGCCTTCAGGGTCATCTGGGCGGTGAAGCGGGCCTCCGAGCCGCCGATGTGCTCGGCGATGGCCACGGCCATGTCGTTGGCGCTGCGCACCGCCGTGGCCTTCATGGCGTCGTCCAGGGTGATGGTCTGGCCGGCGGCGAGGCCCAGCTTGGACGGCGGCTGGCTGGCGGCGTGGGGCGAAACCGTCAGGACGTCGTCCGGCTTGACCCGACCCTCGGCCAGCGCCTCGAACGTCAGATACAGGGTCATCACCTTGGTGATGGAGGCCGGGTAGCGGCGGCTGTCGGCGTGGCGCGCGAACAGCACCTCGCCCGACTGGGCGTCCACGACGATGGCGGCGTAGCGCGCATTGTCGGCGGATTGGGCGACGAGGGGCGTGGCGGCGGGCGTCATCGCGATCGCGACGACCAGCATCAACGAGAGCCATCCCCGGCGGAGCAATGCAGTCAACGGCAAGCGGCAAGCCTCATCACTGTAGCGCGACGACGGCCCCCCGGCGTGACGCTGACATGGAGGCTAACATGGGCGCGGGGGGTTTCATGAGGGTAAACAGGCCGTCAACAACTTTGTGAACCGTAGCAGGAACGCCGGTTCATGAAAGTTTTGTGCAGTGCACAATCTCTCTTGACCCTTCTTCGCACTTGCACCATATGAGCCTCGTCGCGACGGCTCCCCCGACGCGAGAAAAATAATCAGCGGCCCCCGCCGCCCAAGGTTCAGGAGAGACTTCCATGGCCGACAGCGCCGAAACCGTGAAGAAGACCGTCGAAACCGCCACCGCCAACGTCAAGGCTTCGGCCGAGAAGGCTACGGCTCAAGCCGAGAAGATCCAGGCTGCCGGCGCCAAGGCCTTCCGTGAAGCCGCCGACAAGTCGGCCGCGGGCCTCGCCGAGCTGAACGCCGAAGGCAAGAAGAACCTCGAAGCCATCGTCGCCTCGGCCACGGCCGCCCAAAAGGGCGCCGAGACCCTGTCGGCCGCTTCGCTGGCCTACGGCAAGAAGTCCTGGGAAGACGGCGTCGCCGCCGCCCAGTCGCTGACCGCCGCCCGTTCGATCCAGGAACTGCTCGAGCTGCAGACCGCCTGGGCCAAGACGGCGACCGAAGCCTATCTGGCTGAAGTCACCAAGGCGACGGACGTTCTGACCGCCTCGGTCAAGGACAGTTTCAAGCCGATCAACGAGCGCGTCACCGCCTCGGTCGAAAAGTTCCAGGCCGCCCGCTAAGGCGAACCTGTCTTTTAGTAAGCGTACGGAGGGCCCCGGCGGAAACGCCGGGGCCTTTTTCGTTGCGGATCAGTCGCCGCCGGCCCGTGGTCCGTGGCTCTGCCGATAGGCTGAGGGCGCAACGCCCTGAAGCTTCTGGAACGCGGCGTTGAAGGTCGAGCGGGACTGGAAGCCGACCTCGTCGCTGATCTCCAGGATGGACAGGTCCGTCGTCTCCAGAAGGCCGCAGGCTTCCCGGATCCGCCAGCCGTTGACGAAGTCAAAGAAGGTCTGACCGAGGAAGACGTTGAGCGTCTGGGAGATGTGGTTCGACGGCGTTCGGATCGCCGTCTGAAGGTCGACCAGGGTCAGCCCGGCGTTCCGATACAGACGCCCGTCGCGCATCGCCTTGTCCAGTTTCGATGCGATGCGTTTCATGCCCTCGGGGCCGAGAGCTGACCGGGCATAGCGGCGCCTGTCGGCGACCGCGCGGATCGCGGGCTCCGTCTTTGCTCCGGACGGCGCCGACATCCACCGCTGGCGCAGGGCCATGAAGGTCAGCGGATAGACCCAGGCCGCCTCGATCAGATCCGCGGCCAGCGCATTCAACAAGGCATGGCCGAGCAGGATGTCGCAAAGCGTGTCGGCCAGGTCGATCAGCCAGGCGGCGGCCAGCATCAGCAGAATCCAGCGCAGCCACGACAGCGTTTGGTCCTCGATGTTCGAGAACAGGGCCTTCAGCCCGGCCAGATGGGTCCGCAGCAGCCGCAGCACCGCCAGAAGGTAGAAGGCGCCGCTGGCCGAGAAGATCAGCAGGGCCGCCATGACGCCGATCGTCGCCGCCTGGGCAAGGGGATCCTGTCCGGACAGGGCGCGATCGTGGGGGAGGCTAGTCAGCGCCAGGAACGGCGTCAGGCAGAGCCCGGCCAGCCCCGCCGGCGCCAGGCGCTTGAGCCATAGCCGGCGATCCGGCGCGGGCGGCGTCGCGGTCATGGCGCGCGCATAGGCCAGCAGCGCCGGGCCGAACCCGAACAGGCAGATCACCCGCGCGGCCGACCAGACCGGCGGGGCGCCCAGCGCCTGGGCGACGACGGTCAGGTCGGCGAAGACGTTGAGGCCCAGGAACAGGACAATGCCGGCCTGCCGCCGGGCGTCGCCGTCCCGTCCCGCCGCCAGCAAGGCGGCCACGAAGACCTGATGCCCGACCAGCAGGCACAGGATGATGAGGTGAAGCGTGGGGCCGCTGGGCAGGGCCATCATCGCGGATGGATGTCCGAGCCTGTTGGATCGGACGACAGCTGGGCCCGAAGGCGGCAGGGGCGGGATGGACATCCGCCGTCATGGAACGCCGCCGTGCTGAAGCCTGCCGTCATGCTCACCTTCCTTCTCAGCGCGACGATCGCGCATCCGGCGTCCGCAGACCCCGCGCCGCTTCAGCGGTCGGTGATCGAAGGCCGGCCCAATCCCGCCACCATCGGTGTTTGGAGAAGTCGTGGCTACGGCTATGTCGCCGACGTCGCGCCCGGCGGGATCACGATCTACGACGAGGCGGGCGGTCTGTGCTGGGCGGATCCCGACGCCAGCGCCCGGTTCCCGTCGGCCATGCCGCATGTCCGCGTGGAGGTCGATCGGATCGCCTATGCGCCGGCGGCGGAAGAGACCGCGATCGTCCTGGATCGGCTGTCCGAACTGCCGGCCGCCTGCCGGACCCCGTTCCCGACCACATCCGCGGCCGTGTTCGATGCCTTCTGGGCGACGATGCGGGACCACTACGCCTTCTTCGACCTGCATGGCGTCGACTGGGCGGCGCGCGGCGAGGCGGGGCGCGCGGCGGCGAGGGCGGCGGACGGCGATCGCGCCCTGTTCGAGGTGCTGGCCGGGGCGTTGGAAGGCTTGGACGACCCGCACCTGACGCTGAACGCCCGCGTGGATGGCGAGCCGGTCCGCCGGGTCTTCAACCGCCCGCAAACCTTCACCTATCTGCGTCAGGCGCTCGACGCCCAGCCCACGGCGCGCCTGCGGGCGCAGACGCCGGGGGCCTTCTACAAGGCCTGGGTCGAGGCGGACAGCCAGGACGTCTGGCGCGCGCTGGGCGCCGGGCGCCGTCAGGCGTTCGAGGGGCGCATGATGTGGGGCATGCTGGACGGCGGCGTGGGCTACATCGGGCTGACGGCGATGAGCGGCTTCGGCGCGTCCGGGGGGCTGGACGACGACCTGGCCGCGCTCGGCGCCGAACTGGATCGGGCCATCGCCGCGATGCAGGGCGCGCGGGGCATGATCGTCGATGTGACCCAGAACCTCGGCGGAACCGACGCCGCGGCGCGGCTGGTCGCCAGCCGGTTCGCGGACCAGAGACGGATCGTCTACGCCAAGTCGGTCCACAACGCGCCGGAACTCGGCCTCGAACAGGTCCATGTCGCGCCGGCGGGGCCACGACAATATCTCAAGCCGACCGCCGTCCTGACCAGCGACGTGACCCTCAGCGCCGCCGAGGTGCTGGTGCTCTCGATGCGGGCGTTTCCCCAGGTCGTGCAGATGGGACAGAGGACGCGCGGCGGCTTTTCGGACGTCCTGGACAAGACCCTGCCCAACGGCTGGCGTCTGGGCCTGTCGAACGAGGTCTATGTCACGCCGGAAGGGCGGCCCGTCGAAGGCGTGGGGTTGGAGCCGACGGTGAGGCTGGAGGTGTTTCCCGCTGATCGTGTCGAGCGGAGCCGGCTGGCGGCGGTCCGGCGAGCGGCGGCCTGGCTCATCGACCAGGGCGGCGCCCGGCCCTGATCGGCGGGGGCGCCTTCATTCGGAAGCGGCGGCGTGGTCGAGACTGAGGGCGCGGGACATGCGCCATTGGCCGTCCGCCTCCAGCTTCCACAGGATCGCGAAGCGGGCGCGGCCGACGAGGCGCTGGGGGCCTTCGCCCTGCCGTTCGTAGAACAGGTGATCACCCTCCGCGACGGCGCCATAGCCGGGGATGGCCTGGACCTTGAAGCTGTCGGGGACCAGCACCCGGCGCGATCGCCAGGCGTCCGGCGCGCGTTTCGCCTCACAGCTCTTGCGGTAGTCCTCCACGAACGCAGCCCGCCCGATCATCGCTCCGCCCTTGTCGTGGTAGAATTCGACATCGCCGGTCACGAGGTCCGACAGGGCCGCGGGGTCGCATTCGTCGAACATGACGTGGAACAGGGCCTGGTCGCGCGCGGCGAGGGCCTGGGTCAGCGCGGGCTGGTCCGGGACTGCAGGGGCGGCGGCCTGGGTCAGGGCGAGGGCGGCGAACAGGGCGGGCAGCAGCATCGGCGATCTCCGCCGTCCCAACTGACGGCGCGCCAAAGCTGCGCCGCGCGCGCGCCGGTGTCCCGTGAAACTTCAGTCATGCGGGACGGGCGGAGGGGGGCCGCTTCAGACCCCGGAAGCCGCCTCAAGGATCAGGTCCGAGACCTCTTTCGGGTGGGAGGCCAGCGAGGCGTGACCGGCGTCCAGGGTGATGATCTTGCGGGCGTTCAGGCGCGACGACATCCATTCCTGATTGGCCGGGGCGATCATCCGGTCCTGGCTGGAGATCTGGTACCAGGACGGCTTGGCGCGCCAGGCGGGGGCCGTGATCGCGTCGCCGAAGGCGCTGGCCAGGGGCGCCTTCTGGGTGACGGCCATCACCAGCGCCTCGTCGGCCGGCAGGTCCTGACAGAAGCTCTCATGGAACTTGTCCGGCTTGATCCACAGATAGCCGTCGCTGTCCGGCGCCAGGTTGGCCGCCGCGGCCGGCGGCTTCTGCTGGGTGATTCCGCCGGGGCTCTCGCCCGCGTCGGGCGCGAAGGCGGCGATGTAGACCAGCCCGGCCACATTCGGCTGATTCCCGGCCTGGGTGATCACGGCGCCGCCGTAGGAATGGCCGACCAGAAGCACCGGCCCGTCCTGCTGCGCCACCATCTTGCGGACGCGTTCGGCGTCATCGGCCAGGGAGGTCAGGGGCAGTTCCACCGCCTGAAGCGACGTCTGCCCCCGCCGGGACAGTTCCAGGATGACCTTGCTCCAGTGGGCGGCTCCGCCCCAGAAGCCGTGGACGAGAACGATAGAGGGGGAGCCGGTCATGCGAGGTGTCCTTTCGGGAACGGAAGCATTGCTCGCTCACCGAAATGATCTGGCCCTCGAAACGTTGCAGTGGGCCCGGCCGCGTCGCGAACGACCTGTCGGGCGGCCGTCAGGCCGGGGGCGGCGCTCTGGTCAGCAAGTCGTGTAGTCGAAGGCGCGCAAGACCTACTGGACGCATCTACAAAAGCGGCGGACAGTCCCTATCTGTCCATCCGACTCCCCCAAAATCGGACAACGAATGCCGCCGTCACGCAAGATCGGCGATCAGGGCGAGGGCTCCGGCTCCGCGACGATCACCGAAACAAGGCCGAAACTTCAGAAGCCCTCGCTGTATCGGGTGCTGATCCTGAATGACGACTACACGCCGATGGAGTTCGTTATCTACGTGCTGGAGCGGTTCTTCCAGAAGAGCCGCGAGGACGCGACCCGCATCATGCTGCATGTGCACCAGCATGGCGTCGGGGTCTGCGGTGTCTTCACCTATGAGGTGGCCGAAACCAAGGTCGCCCAGGTGATCGAGACCGCCCGCCGCCACCAGCACCCGCTTCAATGCACGATGGAAAAGGACTGAGAGGAACCTCCATGCCTTCGTTTTCCCGTCCTCTCGAAGAGACCCTGCACCGCGCGGTGCACTACGCCAACGAGCGCCGGCACGAGTACGCCACGCTCGAGCATCTCCTGCTGGCCCTCGTGGATGATCCCGACGCCGCCAATGTGATGACGGCCTGCAACGTCGACCTGACGGCGCTGAAGACCGCCCTGACCCTGTACGTCGACACCGACCTGGCCGCCCTGGCGACCTCGGACGGCGACGACGCCAAGCCGACCGCCGGCTTCCAGCGCGTGATCCAGCGCGCGGTGATCCATGTCCAGTCCTCGGGCCGCGAGGAAGTCACCGGCGCGAACGTGCTGGTGGCCATCTTCAGCGAGCGCGAGAGCCATGCCGCCTACTTCCTGCAGGAGCAGGACATGACGCGGTACGACGCGGTCAACTTCATCGCCCACGGCATCGCCAAGAAGTCGGGGGCGGGCGAGACCCGTCCGGCCAAGACCGGCGGCGCCAGCCCCGAGGACGCCGAGGACGCCGCCGCCGCCAAGACCGGCGGAGAGGCGCTCGAGGCCTATTGCGTCGACCTCAACGAGAAGGCCCGCAAGGGCAAGATCGACCCGCTTATCGGCCGCCATGCCGAGGTTGATCGGGCGATCCAGATCCTGTGCCGCCGGACCAAGAACAACCCGCTGCTGGTCGGCGACCCCGGCGTCGGCAAGACCGCCATCGCCGAAGGCCTGGCCCGCAAGATCGTCAACCACGAGGTCCCCGACGTTCTGGAGGGCGCCACCATCTACTCGCTCGACATGGGCGCGCTGCTGGCCGGCACCCGCTACCGCGGCGACTTCGAGGAACGCCTCAAGCAGGTGGTCAAGGAGCTGGAGACACACGACAACGCCGTGCTCTTCATCGACGAGATTCACACCGTCATCGGCGCCGGCGCGACCAGCGGCGGGGCGATGGACGCGTCCAACCTGCTGAAGCCGGCGCTCGCCTCGGGCAGCCTGCGCTGCATGGGCTCGACCACCTACAAGGAGTACCGCCAGCACTTTGAAAAGGACCGGGCGCTGGCCCGCCGCTTCCAGAAGATCGACGTCAACGAGCCGACCATCGATGACACGATCAAGATTCTGAAGGGGTTGAAGACCAGCTACGAAGGTCACCACAAGCTGCGCTACACCGACGCCGCCATCCGTTCGGCGGTCGAGCTGTCGGCCCGCTACATGACCGACCGCAAGCTGCCCGACAAAGCCATCGACGTGATCGACGAGGCGGGGGCGTCGCAGATGCTGCTGCCCGAGTCGAAGCGGAAGAAGGTCATCGGCCAGAAGGAGGTCGAGGCCGTCATCGCCAAGATGGCCCGCATCCCGGCCAAGTCGGTGTCCAAGTCCGACACCGAGAGCCTGCGCGAGCTTCAGACCGATCTGAACCGCGTGGTCTTCGGTCAGGAAGCGGCGATCGAACAGGTCTCGGCGGCCATGAAGCTGGCCCGCGCGGGTCTGCGCGATCCGCAGAAGCCCATCGGCGCCTTCCTGTTCTCCGGCCCGACGGGCGTGGGCAAGACCGAGGTGGCCAAGCAACTGGCGTCCACCCTGGGCATCGAACTCCAGCGCTTCGACATGTCGGAGTATATGGAGCGGCACACGGTCAGCCGCTTGATCGGCGCCCCTCCGGGCTATGTCGGCCATGACCAGGGCGGCCTGCTGACCGACGCCGTCGACCAGCATCCGCACTCGGTGGTGTTGCTCGATGAGATCGAGAAGGCGCACCCGGACGTCTACAACATCCTGCTGCAGGTGATGGACAACGGCATGCTGACCGACGCGGTCGGCAAGAAGGTCGATTTCAGGAACACCATCCTGATCATGACCACCAACGCCGGGGCCGCCGACAACGCCCGCGCCTCCATCGGCTTCGGCCGGGGCAAGGTCGAGGGTGAGGACGACAAGGCCATCCAACGCCTGTTCGCGCCGGAGTTCCGCAACCGTCTGGACGCCATCGTGGCGTTCAAGGCGCTGGATTCCAACACGATCAAGTCGGTGGTGTCCAAGTTCGTCATGCAGCTGGAACACCAGCTGGGCGATCGGAACATCACCATCGAGCTGACCGACGAAGCCGCCGACTGGCTGGCCAAGAACGGCTTCGACGAACTCTACGGCGCCCGGCCGCTGGCCCGGACGATCCAGGAGCACATCAAGAAGCCGCTGGCCGACGACATCCTGTTCGGCCGCCTGACCCGCGGCGGACATGTGAAGGTCGAGCTGAAGGACGGCAAGATCGCCTTCGACGTGACGCCGGCCACCGGCGCCGCGGCCAAGGTGAAGGAAGACGAAGCGGCGGACTGAGGTCTGTCGCGGACGGAATGAGGAGGGCCGTCGGTCGCAGGACCGGCGGCCCTTCGTCTGTCCGGCGGCGGACGGCGTGGATTGCGCAGGCCGCCGCCGGAAGGTTCACTGCGATCAGGGAGAGCGCCATGACGAAGATCCTGCTGCAGACCACCATCCCCTTCACCGAGGACGACTGGCATGCTGGGCGGTTCTCACGGCTGAGCGATCATCTCGCCTCGCTGGAGGGGGCGGAGGTGACGGCCCGGGATCGCGCCACGCCGGGCGGTCAGACGGACCCCGTCATTGGCGGGCTGGCCGACAGCGACTACGATCAGCTGTGGCTGTTCGCGGTCGACACCGGCGACGGGCTGAACGCCGAGGAGTGCGCCGCCATCGCCGCCTTCCGGGCGCGGGGCGGCGGGCTGATGATCACCCGCGACCACATGGACCTGGGGTCATCCGTCTGCACCCTGGGCGGGGTCGGCGACGCCCACTATTTCCACTCCAGCAGCCTGGATCCCGATCCGGCCCGCAACGCCCGCGACGATGTCGAGACGGGCTATATCGACTTCCCCAACTACCACTCGGGCGCCAACGGCGACTGGCAGGCGATCCGCCCGGTCGGCGAGATCCATCCGCTGCTGCGCGACGCCGGCGGCGGGGTGCTGGACCGGCTGCCGGCCCACCCGCACGAGGGCGGCGTCGGCGCGCCGGAGGGCGTGGCCGAGGCGCGGGTGATCGCCACGGGCGCCAGCAAAGTCACCGGCCGTCCGTTCAACATCGCCGTTGCCTTCGAAGGTGGAAACGGCAAGGGCAGGGGCCTGGCCCAGAGCACCTTCCACCACTTCGCCGACTACAATTGGGACCCGCGCGCGGGCTGCCCCAGCTTCGTCAGCGAGGCGCCGGGCGACGCCATGATCCGGGATCCGGAGGCCTTGCGTCAGACCCGGCGGTACATGACAAACCTCGCCGGCTGGCTGTCAGGAGGCTGAGATGGGCGATGCGGTGCTGACCGAGCGTCAGAAGAAGTGGTTCGCCACGGTCGAGGCCAATTTCGAGGCGCAGACCGGCCGTCCGGTCGCCGTCTGGGTCGATATCCTGAAGAAGGGTTGTCCCGAGACCCGGCCCAAGGCCCAGGCGGCCTGGTTGAAGGCGACCTATGGCATCGGCCAGAACCATGCGGCCCACATCCTGAGCGCCGCCCGCCCGGACGACGCCATGGGCTGGGACGACGCCGAGGCGTTGCGCGCCGCCCTGTGGGCCGAGCCACGCTCGCTGGCCATCCTCGAGGCGCTGGAGCGCAAGGTCGCCGGGGTCGAGGGCGTCATCTCCGGCCAGCGCAAGGGTTACACCAGTTTCTCGCGGGCGGTGCAGTTCGCCGCGATCCGGCCGATCAAGGGCGGCAAGGCTCTGCTGGGCCTGAAGCTGGACCCCGCGCTCTCGCCGCGCTTGAGCGAGGCCGTGCGCAAGGAGAGCTGGTCCGAGCGCCTGAGCGCCGTCGTCGAGCTGGACGGCCCCGGCGCGGTCAATGACGAGATCGGCCGCCTGTTCGCACAGGCGGCCGAGAACGGTTAGCGGCGGCGGCCGCCGAGGCTGCCCAGCAGGACCAGGACGCCGGCCACGATGCCGGTGGTCAGCAGAGGCTTGCGGCGGGCGAAGTCCAGACCCTTGCGGGCGTTGTCCTGGTACTCGGCCGGGGCCTTGTCGACGAGGCCGTCCAGGCCGTCGATGACGCGGCCATAGGCGTCCAGCGCCTTGCCCTTCACCTCGTTCAGGGCGCCGTCGACCTGGAGCTTGCTGTCGCCGGTCAGGCGGCCGAGGCCGGACTGGACCTTGCCCTTGATCTCGGTGGCGGCGCCTTCGATGCGTTGGTCGGTCATGGTCTTCATTCTCTGTGATGCGGGAGCCGGGGAGGCGTTCCGGAACAGCGCGGAAGCGGGGGCGGGGTTCCGCCCGGCGCGGGCCTTATTACGCGAGTGCGGCGCCGTGTCCTCGATGATTATATCCGGGCGATATTGATCTTCCAGTTTGATCCGGGTAAATCCTTGAGGCCATCCTGAGAAGAGAAATCATGACCCTGCCCGCCGACACGCCCGTCCTCGCCTTCGCCGGCGACACCCTGATCGCCCGCGGGCCGCTGGGCGAGGCGATGGCGGCGATCCATGCGGCCAGTGGGGCAGGGGAGGCGGTGCTGGTCTTCGAGGCTGCCACGGGCCGGGTCATCGACCTGGACCTGCGCGGCTCGGCCGCCGACGCCCTGGCCCGGCTGGCGCCCGCGCCTGAGCCCGAGAAGCGCGGCCCGGGCCGCCCCAAACTGGGCGTCACTCCGCGCGAGGTCACCCTGCTGCCGCGCCACTGGGACTGGCTGGCGGCCCAGCCCGGCGGCGCCTCGGTGGCCCTGCGCAAACTGGTCGAGGCGGCGCTGAAGGAGGCCGAGGGGCCGGACCGGGCGCGCAAGGCCAAGGACGCGACCTATCGCTTCATGACCGCCCTGGCGGGCGACAAGCCCGGCTACGAGGAGGCCACGCGCATGCTGTTCGCGGGCGACTGGACCGCCTTCGACGCGGCGGTGGCCGGCTGGCCGGCGGATGTGCGCGAGGCGGTGCGGGGGATGGCCGAGGCCGGCTGGCGCAACGGCGAGGGGCGCTAAACCCTACTCGTCCAGGCGATAGGGCGGCCGCTCGGCGCGGAAGACCACCAGGCCGTCGAAGACATGGCCCCATTCCGCGGTCACCGGTCGGTTGTGGTCGAAGGCCGCGCCCGCCACGGGCGGCAGGGCCGACAGGGCCTCCGATCCGACCCAGACCACCTCGGCCGAAGAGCCGGCGAGGGCCGTGGCCTCCAGCGACCCGGGCGCGGCGGCCGGGATCGGGCGGGCCTCCCGGACCGTGTAGCGATACGATCCGCCCGCCGCCGTGACGCCGACGGCGAACAGGTCGGTCCCGAACCGGATGTCCAGCAGGTGGCCCATGTTGGACTGGTCGCCGAACAGCTCATGAGTACTGGCGTCGCGGGCGGCGTGGCTGTTAGCGGTCCAGACCACGACCCTGGCGTCGGCGGGCAGGGCGTCGACCAGGGCCTCGACGTTGCGGGCCATGTCGCGGTCGCGGGCGTGGATGCGCCCGGGGTGGCCGAGGGTGTCGTGGTCCAGCGCGCGGCCGAACGCGGCGATCAGGCTCCGGTACTCCGCCCGGTCCTTCGGATCGTCGAGACGGGCGGTCGCGACCACGGCGTCGATTTCGGACAGGCAGGCGCGCAGAGCCGCGCGGCTGGCGTCGTCATAGGGATCCGCCGCCGTGTAGCGGGACCAGATGCGCTGCTTCAGGCGGACGGCGCAGTCCTCGCGGCGGCCCAGCGGCAGGAAGGCGGCCAACTCCAGCGGCATGGTCTCCAGCGAGTAGAAGGCGCCGCGCGAGCCCAGCTGGTCATCCATGCCCGCCAGCAGCACGCGGCCGTCGCGGGCCTGGGCGAACAGGAAGCCGATCAGGTCCTGGACCTCGCGGTTCTGGTTCCACAGCCCGCCCATGGCCGAGACCAGCATCTGGGGCGTGGCGTCGCCCCGGCGGACGGCGCGGTTCAGGGCGGTGAAGTCATACAGGCTGGCCTCGAACACCACGGCGTCGAAGCCGCATTCGGCAACCAGGTTGCGCACCAGATCGGCCTTGAAGGCGCCGGTCTTGCCGTCGCCATGGGAGCCGTTCTCGCCCAGCAGCACGATCCGCTGGCCGCACAGGTCCCGCGTGGCGGCGGCCAGCGCCGTCGCCGCCTGCGCGGCCTCGGCGGTGCGGATAGGGGCGTAATCGGGCGTCTGCGCGGCGGCGGGCGCGGCACAGAGGAGGAGGGCGGCGATGGCGGCGCGGAGGGTCAAGGAGGCGCTCTCTACGGCTGGGACGCGCCGAGGTTCACCCGGTGCGGTCGCAACGGCAAGGCTTCCGTTTACGGGCGACCGTCGAAGAGGGCCTGAATCTCCTGGACGGTGACGGCCATGCCCAGGAGGGCCTGGCGCCGTTGTTCCGAGGGAGCTGGTGCGTCGGCCATCGCGGCTTGCAGCATGGCGAGGAACGGGCCGGATTCCAGCACGTGAAGCAGGGCGGCGTTCATCGCGGCGGCCCGGGGCGCGGTCGCGGGATCTTGGGCCAGGATCTCGATGAGCGCGAGGAAATCGGACAGGCTGTCGATCGGATGGTCGCTCATGGGGGGCTCCCTCAGGTGGAGCGTGACCATAGCGAATTTCGAGGGTCCGTGCTCGGCGGGGTCGTGCGGCGAGAGCGGCCTAGCCTACCTTCACCCGCGTCGCGGCCTCCGGCAGGTCTTCGCCGAACGCCCGCTGGTAGAACTCGGCGATGGTCGGGCGTTCCAGCTCGTCGCACTTGTTCAGGAAGGTCAGGCGGAAGGCCAGGCCGATGTCGCCGCCGAAGATGGCGGTGTTCTGGGCCCAGGTGATGACGGTGCGGGGGCTCATGACGGTGGAGATGTCGCCGTTCATGAAGGCGTTGCGGGTCATGTCGGCGACGCGGACCATGGCGGCGATGGTGCGACGGCCCTCGGCCGTGGCGTATTCCGGCGCCTTGGCGACCACGATCTCGGTCTCGACGTCGTGGTCGAGGTAGTTGAGCGTGGTGACGATGTTCCAGCGGTCCATCTGACCCTGATTGATCTGCTGGGTGCCGTGGTACAGGCCCGAGGTGTCGCCCAGGCCGATGGTGTTGGTGGTCGAGAAGAGGCGGAACCAGCGGTTCGGGCGGATGACGCGGTTCTGGTCCAGCAGAGTCAGGCGGCCCTGCGCCTCCAGCACGCGCTGGATCACGAACATCACGTCGGGGCGGCCCGCGTCGTATTCGTCGAACACCAGGGCGATGGGGCGCTGCAGGGCCCAGGGCAGCATGCCCTCGCGGAACTCGGTGATCTGCTTGCCGTCCTTCAGGACGATGGCGTCCTTGCCGACCAGGTCGATGCGGCTGACGTGGCTGTCCAGGTTCACGCGCACCAGCGGCCAGTTCAGACGGGCGGCGACCTGCTCGATGTGCGTCGACTTGCCGGTGCCGTGGTAGCCCTGGACCATGACGCGGCGGTCGAAGCTGAAGCCGGCGCAGATGGCCAGGGTCGTTTGCGGATCGAAGCGGTAGGCGTCGTCGATCTCGGGCACATGGCTGTCGCGCTCGGCGAAGACCGGCACGGACATGTCGCTGTCGATGCCGAAGATCTCGCGGACCGTCGCGTTGCGGTGCGGTTCTAGCGTCAGCAGGGGATCGGGCGTCGAGTCGAGGGGGGAGGTCATGCGCCACCCTTAGAAGCCCCGCGCAGCATGGTCCAGTCCGCCGGGGCAGGCGTTGGAATAACGATGCTTTACAGTCCGTGTCGGCAAGACTAATAACTGACCGGTCAGTTACCAAGGTGTCGCCATGCTGCCCCTGGGCGAGCCCAAATTCCGTCGCCGTCCGGCCGACCGCCCAGCCGAGATCCTGGCCGCGGCGCTGGAAGTCTTCGCCGAGCGCGGCTTCCATTCCGCCCGGCTGGAGGAGGTGGCGAAGCGCGCGGGCGTGTCGAAGGGCGCGCTGTATCTGTATTTCGAGACCAAGGCGGACCTGTTCCGGGCCGTGGTCAGCGACGCCATCTCGCCCAATATCGAACGGGTGAAGGCGATGGCGACCGGGGCGGTCGGCTTCGAACAGGCGGCGCGGACGGGCATCGGCATGCTGGCCCGGACCGTGGTCACCGACCGGCGCATCACCGGCGTGGTCAAGCTGGTCATCGCCGAGAGCCGCAACCATCCCGAACTGGCGACCATCTGGCACGAGACCGTGGTTGAGCCCGGCATCCAGATGATGAGCGCCCAGATCACCGAGGCGCAGAAGCGGGGCGAGGTCCGACCGGGCGATCCGCGCCTGTACGCCTTCAGCCTGATGGGGCCGATGGTCCTGTCGATGGTCTGGCGCGAGACCTTCGAGCCGATCGGCGCGGCGCCGGTCGATGTGGTGAAGCTGGCGGACCAGCACCTGGACACGATCCTGAGAGGAATGCGGCCATGAAGCGTCTGCGCCCGGTCCTGATCATTCTGGCCCTCGTCGCCCTGGCGGCGCTGGGCTGGCAGCTGTTCCTGCGGCCGTCGCCGGCGCGGACCCTGACCGGCTATGTCGAGGGCGAGCGGCTGTATCTGTCGGCCCCGGTCTCGGGCGCGGTGGCGCAGCTGTATGTCCGCGAGGGCGGGCGAGTGGAGGCCGGCGGCCGGACCTTCCTGATCGATCCGCAGGTGCAGCGGGCCCAGGCCGACAGCGCGGCGGCCGGGGTCGGCGCCGCTCAGGCGCGGGTCGAGGACCTGACCAAGGGCCAGCGGACCGAGGAGCTGTCGGTCTTTGACGCCGAGCTGCAGGCGGCGTTGGCCAGCGAGCGGCAGGCGGACGCCGACTACAACCGGATCGCGCCGCTGGTGCGCCAGGGCATCTACGCCCCCGCCCGGCTGGATCAGGTGCGGGCGGCCCGCGACGCGGCCCGGGCCCAGACCGCTGCCGTCCGCCGCCGCCGCGAGGTGGCGACCCTGGGGGCCCGCCAGGACGCGGTGGCGCAGGCGCGCCAGCAGGCGGTGCAGGCCGAGGGCGGCCTGGCCGAGGCCAATGCGCGGCTGGGCCAGCTGTCGCCGGTCGCGCCCGCCCCGGCGCGGGTGGAGGAGGTCTTCTACCGCACCGGCGAATGGGCCCCGGCCAACCAGCCGATCCTGGCGCTGCTGCCGGACCGGGAGGTCAAGCTGGTCTTCTTCGTGCCGGAAGCCGAGATGGCCCGCTATCGCACGGGGCGGACGGTGCGCTTCGGCTGCGACGGCTGCGCCGGGGAAGGGCAGGCGCGGATCACCTGGATCAGCGCCCGGCCCGAGTTCACCCCGCCGATCCTGTACAACCGCGGCAGCCGCGACCGGCTGGTCTATCGGGTGGAGGCCCTGCCGACGAACGCGGCGACGCTGAACCCCGGCCTGCCGGTGGATGTGACGCCGTTGGAGGCGGACTGATGGCGGACCCCGTGATCGACGTGCGGGGGCTGAACAAGTCCTTCGGAGCCCTGCACGCGGTGAGGGACTTCGGCATCACGGTCGAGCGCGGGCGCATCTGCGGCTTCCTGGGGCCGAACGGCGCGGGCAAGACGACGACGCTGCGGATGCTGTGCGGCCTGCTGACCCCGGACAGCGGCGAGGGGACGGTGCTGGGTTTCGACGTCATGCGGCAGTCGCGCGAGATCAAGACGCGGGTCGGCTACATGACCCAGAAATTCTCGCTCTACGAAGACCTGTCGATCGAGCAGAACCTGACCTTCACCGCCCGGATCCACGAGCTGAAGAACCGCCGGGCGACGGTGCAGGCGGCGCTGGAGCGGCTGGGCCTGGTCGAGCGGCGGGCGCAGCTGGCCGGGACGCTGTCGGGCGGGTGGAAGCAGCGGCTGGCGCTGGCGGCGGCGACCCTGCACCAGCCGGACCTGCTGCTGCTGGACGAGCCGACGGCCGGGGTCGATCCGGAGGCGCGGCGCACCTTCTGGGACGAGATCCACGCCCTGGCGGCGGACGGCATGACGGTGCTGGTCTCGACCCACTACATGGACGAGGCCGAGCGCTGTCACGAGATCGCCTATATCGCGGGCGGCCAGACCCTGGCGCGGGGAACGGCGGACGAGGTGATCGCCGGCTCGGGCCTGATCACCTTCCATGCCGAGGGGCCGGGCGCGGATCGTTTGGCGTCTGAGCTGCGCGGCAAGCCGGGAGTGGAGATGGTCGCGCCGTTCGGCACGGTGCTTCACGTCTCGGGCCGCGACCGGGCGGCGCTGGAGGCGGCGATCGCGCCGCTGCGGAAGGCCCCGCTGACGTGGACCGAGACGCGCCCGACGCTGGAGGACGTCTTCATCCAGATGATCCACGACATCGAGGCCGGTAAGGCGCGGGAGGCGGCTTGATGTTCTCCCTGACCCGCACCTGGGCCGTGATGGCCAAGGAGTTCATCCAGCTGACGCGCGACCGGCTGACCTACGCCATGATCCTGGCCCTGCCGATCATGCAGCTGCTGCTGTTCGGCTATGCGATCAATGACGATCCGCGGAACCTGCCGACGGCGGTGCTGGTGCAGGACAACGGCGGCTTCTCGCGCTCAATCCTGACCGCGCTGGATAACAGCGGCTATTTCGAGATTACCCTGCAGGCGCGAAGCCAGGGGGAGCTGGACCGGGCGCTGGCGCGGGGCGAGGTGCAGTTCGCGGTGGTGATCCCGGCCGACTTCACCCGGCGCGTGGTGCGCGGCGAGCGGGCGCAGATCCTGGTCGAGGCCGACGCCGCCGATCCGTCGGCGACCAGCGGGGCGGTGGCGGCGATCGCCAGCCTGCCGCAGCAGGCGCTGGCGCGCGAGCTGACCGGGCCGCTGGCCAATCGGGCGCCGGGCGCCCAGCCGTTCGAGGTGGTCGTGCACCGCCGCTACAATCCCGAGGCCGTCACCGCCTTCAACATCGTGCCCGGCCTGCTGGGCGTGATCCTGTCGATGACCCTGGTGATGATGACCTCGCTGGGCATGGCGCGGGAGCGCGAGCGCGGCACGATGGAGAGCCTGCTGGCCACGCCGGTCCGACCGCTGGAGGTCATGGTGGGCAAGCTCAGCCCCTATGTCCTGGTCGGGCTGATCCAGGCGGCGGTGATCCTGGTCATGGCGCGGGTGTTGTTCGCCGTGCCGATGAGCGGCGGGTGGATCGCCCTGATCCTGGGGCTGAACCTGTTCATCGTCGGCTCGCTGGCGCTGGGTTTCCTGATCTCGACCCTGGCCAAGACCCAGCTGCAGGCGATGCAGATGAGCTTCTTCTACATGCTGCCGTCGATCCTGCTGTCGGGCTTCATGTTCCCGTTCCGGGGCATGCCGGGCTGGGCGCAGGCGATCGGCGAGGCGATCCCCGTCACCCATTTCCTGCGGGTGGTGCGAGGATCGCTGCTGAAGGGCGTTGGGATCGAAAATGCAGGCCCCAGCCTGCTGGCCCTGACGCTGTTCGTGATGGTGGTCGGGACGCTGGCGATGCTGCGCTACCGGACCACTCTGGATTGAAGTACCGGTTGTATTTTGAAAGAACGTCGCTACGGTAAATTCTTCCTGGGGAGGGATTGAAGATGCGCAAGTCGATCGCGATGACCGTCGCCGTGGCCGTTTTCCTCAGTTCTTGCGCAAGCGGGAGTTCCGGCGGCGCGCAGCAGGGGACCGAGCCGCCGGCCCTGCCGTTCGCGGAAGCCGAGCAGGCCTGGCGCGCCTACAACTGCTTGGTCGGACCGGGCCAGTCCGTGAGCACCTATGCGGACAACAACGACTTCGAGTGCGCGATGCGCCGGGCGATGGCGGGCTCGAACGAGCGGGTCACGGTCAACTTCTCGGCCACGGACCCGGCCCTGGTCACGCAAACCGCCGACGGCCGGAACATCAGAGGCCTGTTGCCCGCGCGGATGCAGCGCTGGGCGCAAGCGGTCAATCAGAGCAACGGCAAGGTCGTGGTCTGCCCCCACCGTCAGCCGGAAGATTGGAGTTTGCTGCTCGGTCTCGCGACGTGGGTGGCGCGGGTAGTCATCCGGCAGTTGATGCCGCAGGGCGAAGCCTTCTACATGCCGGCCGCCACGCGCGATCTGACCCTGACCTACACCATCGTCAGCGCGGGGCAGGGCGCGCGTCTGACCAAGGCCGAGTTCGACCGACGCCCGGTCACGGTGACATCAGGCTGCAGCGTCGTCCCCGCCGCCTGACATGCGTTTACTCGCAATCCTTCTGTCGGTGTTGGTCTGGATGGCGACACCGCCGCCGGCGGCCGCGCAGACCGAGGCGGTCGATTATTGCGAGACGCCGTCCCCGCGGCGGTTCTGCCGACAGTTGTACGACCGGCTGGCTCCCACCGTGACGATGCAGTCCCAAGTCTTCTCTTCGGTCATCCAGAACGAGCCGTCCACATTGCTGCCGTTCTCGGAATTGGGAGACGGCTTGCAGAAGGCGGCGTTGCCGACGGGGCGGCTGGCGATTCATCGCCGCCGCGTCGGTTCGCCCGCGAACGACTATGTGATCTGGTGCACCGCCTCGGTCCTGTCGGACGACTACATCCTGACGGCGGGGCACTGCATACCCGGGGCGTCCGACGAGGAGTACGTCACGCGGGCCCAGCTGCGGATGGGCTATGTCGACGATCAGAACCCCAATGATCCCGAGGGCACGGCCGTCTATCCCGTGCTGGGCGATCCGGCCGGCTGCCGGCCGGGAGACCCCGCGGAGGCGGTGTGTCCGGTGGCGGGCAATCATGTCCTGGCGGAGCATGTGGACTTCGCCGTCGTCCGGATCGGACGCGGGCCCGACGGACGAAGCGCGGCGCAGGCCTTCGGCAAGATGAACCTGGCCCCGGTCAGGCTCGAGCCGCGAGCCATCGTGTTCGTGCCCCAGCATCCGTGGACCCTGACGCTTCGCGGGGACATGGCTCCGTTGGGAGACCGGGAGAACGCGACCCAGGTCCAGCATCGCGTCACGACCTACAACATGAGTTCGGGATCGCCGATCATCGCCTACGATCATGCCGCCCTCGTCGGCGTCCACTATGGCTCTGGCGGAACCTGCCAACGGGTGGAGGGGCTGACCGTGGACATCGGCTGCACCAACACCTTCACGACGATCGAGGCCATCGCGGAACGGAGCCCCATCGTCCGGGGGCTGAGGGAGCAGGCGGCGGTCGCGCCGGTCGCGACCGCGCCTGGAGCAGCGCCTGCCGCGGCGCAGCCCCGGCGGACCGTGGAGACCTATGCGGCGTTGGTTCAGCGGGCCCGGAACGGAGACGCTCGCGCGAACTGGATACTGGGCGTCAAGGCCGAGTACGCCGGCAATTCCGCCGAACTTCGCCTGCTGGGCGTAGAGACCTACGCGGGGGAGCCGCAGCGGTCCGTGGATCTCGCCGACGCCCTGGCTCACTACCGCCGCGCCGCCCTTGTGGGCTATCCGCCCGCCGTGGTGGATCTGGGGTCGTTCTACCTTACCGGCGCGGGCGGACTTCAGATGGATCAGGAGCGTGGCGTCGGTCTGTTCGAAGAGGCGGCGGGGCAGGGCGACGGCCGCGCGCTCAACTGGCTGGCGCACCTTTATCGCACGGGGTCGGGCGTTCCCCAGGACATGACGCGGTCCCTTGCCTACCTGAGGGAAGCGGCCGCGCGGGAAGATCCGCGCGGCCTCTACGAACTCGGCCTGCTCATGCTGTTCGGCGGAGAGGCGGTCGCCGTGGACCAGGCCGAGGCGGTGCGGCTGCTCCAGAAGTCCGCGGACCGCCACTACGCCAAGGCGCAGTTCCTGCTCGCCGATCAGTATTTCGCCGGCGAGGCGGGGCTTCGGAAGGATCTGTCCCGGGCGCGGGCGCTATATCTCGCCGCCTTCGCGGGCGGCGAGACCGCCGCGGGCGCGCGGCTGGAACAGATCGAGCAGATGCAGCGGAACTAGAGCTGGGCTCCCGGCGCGCCCTCAGCCCGCGCTGAGGGCGACGTCGACGTTGCCGCGGGTGGCGTTCGAGTACGGGCAGACCTGGTGGGCCTTCTGGATCAGGTCGTCGATGACGGCCTGGTCTAGACCGTGGTCGGTGACCTTGATGGCGATGTCCAGGTTGAAGCCTTCGCCGCGGGTGTTCGGACCGATGCCGACCGAGGTGCTGATCTTGGTGTCGGGACCCACCGGCGTGCCGGCCTTGCCGCTGACCAGACGCAGGGCGCCCATGTAGCAGGCGGCGTAGCCGGCCGCGAATAGCTGCTCCGGATTGGTCCCGGCGCCGCCCTTGCCGCCCATCTCGGCGGGGAGGGACAGCAGGACGTCGATCTTGCCGTCGTCGGTGGTCGAGCGGCCCTCGTCGCGGCCGCCTCCGGTCGAGGTGGCGTGGGCGGTGTAGAGGACTTGCATGTCAGGTCTCCATCGTTGGGGCCGTCGCGAGCGGCGCTTTGTTATCGCGATAACGACTAGGTAGGCACGGCGAAGCGGAGAGTCCAGCGAGAAAGATGCTGCGAAATCATTTTTCTCGATAACTAAATACCGACGCGTCATTCCGGGCGGCGGCGCCTCGTGCGGACCTAGGCCGCCAGCCCGGCCTTCTTCAGCGTCTTGTAGGCCTTGATGACGCGCTGGAGCTTGGCCTCCGCGCCGCGGTCGCCCTGGTTCAGGTCGGGGTGGAAGCGCTTGAGCAGCTCGTGATAGCGCGCCTTGACCGCCTTCTTGTCGGTGCGGACGTCGAGATCGAGGTCGGACAGGGCGGCGCGTTCCAGCTTGCCCAGGCGCAGGTCGTCCTGGCCCTCGGGCCCGGCCTGTTCCTTCATGCGGCGGCCGAACAGGCCGAAGCTGTCGCGCCAGGAGCCGGCGCCCTGATTGTTGGACGTGCCCATCTTGGCGGCGAAGGCGGCGGCCTCGCGGGTGAATTTGCCGGCCTGCATCTCCCAGGTCGGGCGGCCGCCGGTCATGGCCTCGTTCTCCTGGGCGGCGCGGACCTCGCCCTCGCTCATCCCGGCGTAGAAGTTCCAGCCCTTGTTGTACTCGCCCGCGTGGCGCTGACAGAAGTCGTAGAAATCGTTCAGCCGCTCGCGCGACTTCGGCGCCCGGGCCGTGGCGGCCTGGCGGCAGTCCGGCCAGTTGCAGGGCTTCTCGCCGGGCTTCAGATGCAGGACATCAGCCTCCGCAGCCTCCTCTTCGGGCTTGGGCGGCTTGATGCGCATGTCCTTGAAGCGCGGCGTGTATTGAAAGGCAGACGACATCGCCCGAAGTGTAGGGCTGAATTAGACCGCAACAAGGACTTGACGATGCCCGAAGGGCCGATCGCGACGATTATCCGCCAGAAACTGACCGCTGGGCTGGCTCCGGAGCATCTGGAGATCGAGGACGACAGCTGGCGACACGCCGGTCATCATCACGAAGGCGGCATGGACGCGCAGCCCGGCGGCGAGAGCCACTTCAATCTGACGGTGGTCTCGACGGCCTTCGAGGGGCAGGGACGGGTGCAGCGTCAGCGGGCGGTGAACGGCCTGTTGCGCGACGAGCTGGCCGGTCCAGTCCATGCGCTTTCGATCAAGGCCCTGACGCCGGCGGAGGCCGTACAGGGTTAAAATCAGCGAACAGAGTTTGTCATAGAAGCGTCAGCGTTCACTTCGTCTTAGGGGGTTCCCCGTAGCGTCCGCGCCGGGTTGTGCAATCGTATCGCGGGGCTGGAATGGTTGAATCGGACGGCATCGGGAAGCCCGTCGGCAGCGATCCGGACTCCGGGGAAGCCGCGCAGGCCCTGCGCGCCATCCTTCAAACCCAGTATCTGCGCTATCTGATCATCGCCAGCTGGGCGGTCGGCCTGCTGGCCACGGTCGGCTGGACCGCGGCCACCCTCTGGTTCGTCGGCACCCTGGCCGCGGGCGCTCTGCGCGGCGCGGTCGAAAAGCGCATCAGCCAACGCGTCGGCGCCGGTTGGGGGCTGGTTTTCCCGGCCGTCGCCACCGCCACGACCGCCGCCTGGGCCGCCGCGCCGCTGCTGGCGTGGTTCTCGGGCGCCACCTTCGGTCCTTCCCTGGGCATGACCCTGCTGGTCGCCGGCTATGTGCTGGTGTTCGCGCAGCTTCGCAGCTCGCCGCGTCAGGCCATCGTGATTTCCTCGCCCTACGGCGCCGCCGCGCTGATCATCGCCGGCAGCCTGTGGGGCACGCCCGAGTTCTGGCAATTCCTGGCCGTGATTCCGTTCACCGCCGCCGGCCTGTTCGTGCTGGTCACCATGACCATGCTGCGCGAGGAGCGGATCCGCGCCTTCCAGGAACATCAGGCCCACCTGATCGAGGAGCTGGAATCGGCCCGCGACAAGGCCAACGCCGCCAATGACGCCAAGTCCAACTTCCTGGGCGTGATCTCGCACGAGCTGCGCACCCCGATGAACGGCGTGCTGGGCGCGGCCCAGCTGCTGGCGGCGACGCGACTGGAACCGACGCAGCGGGAGTATCTGTCGATCATCCGCAACTCGGGCGACAACCTGCTGAGCCTGCTGAACGACATCCTCGACATGACCAAGATCGAGGCCGGCAAGATGACCTTCGAGGTCGTCGACGTGAACGTCGAGGATCTGGACAAGCGCGTCACCGGCCCGTTCCAGGCCCAGGCGGAAGCCAAGGGGCTGGACTTCGTCGCCCTGCGCGAGGGCGAGGTGCCGGCCGTGGTGCGCGGCGATCCGCTGCGCGTCTGCCAGGTGATCCACAATCTGCTGTCCAACGCCGTGAAGTTCACCGACGCCGGGAAGATCACCTATACGGTGCGCGGCGAACGGCTGAGCGATCAGGCCGTGCGCTTCGACTTCATGATCCGCGACTCCGGCTCGGGCATCGCGCCGGAAGACCTGGAGCGCCTGTTCCAACCCTTCACCCAGGTCGACGCCTCGTCCACGCGCCGCTTTGGCGGCACCGGACTGGGCCTGACCATCTCGCGGCGCATGGCCAACATCATGGGCGGCGACATCACCGTGGAATCGACCCCGGGGGAGGGCTCGACCTTCATCTTCAGCGTCGAGGCCGAAGTGGTCCGCTGGATCGAGGAAGAGGCGGCCGAGGCCATCGTCGCCGAGATCGAGGGCGGCCAGGCCCTGAACGTGCTGATCGTCGAGGACCATCCGGTGAACCGCATGATCCTGGAGGCCTGGATGTCGTCGGCGGGCCATACCTCGGCGACCGCCGAGAACGGCCAGATCGCCATCGAGGCGGCGGGCGAGCAGCGCTTCGACCTGGTCATCATGGACGTGAACATGCCGGTGATGGACGGTCTGACCGCCACCCGCGCCATCCGCGCCGGGAACGGCCCGAACTGCGACACGCCGGTGGTGGTGCTGTCGGCCTCGGCCCGCACCGAGGATCACCAGGCGGGTCTGGACGCGGGCGCCGACGCCTATCTGAACAAGCCGATCGACTTCGCCGCCCTGGCCCTGGTGATGAACCGCGTCAGCGCGGGGCGTGCGGGCGTGCGGGCGCTGTCGACCGTGCAAGAGGCCCAGGCCGCGTAAGGCGGCTGCGTAACAGCACTGAAACACTGGCGTTCAAAAGCCGCCCGCCCGCTGAACCTGGGGTGAGCACGGCTGTTCAGACCCGGCTCAAGGGCTGGGGTCCAGATTGCGGGCAAGTCGAAATCCTTCGGCCGCAACTGGAGACACGACCATGAAAAAGGTTCTCACCGCCGCTATCGCCGCCACCCTGGCTCTGGGCTCGGTCGGCATGGCCTCCGCCGCCGAAGCGCAATCGCGCGGCCAGGATCGCTACGAACAGCGCCAGGACCGCCGCGACGACCGTCGCGATGACCGGGCCGACCGCCGCGACAATCGCGCCGAGGCCCGTCAGGACCAGCGCGCCTACGGCCGCTGGCAGCAGTCGCAGCGCCGCTACAGCGCGGGCCGCTACACCCCGCCGCGCGGCTATCAGACCCGCGCCTGGGCCTATGGCCAGCGGATGCCCGCCAACTATCGCGGCAGCGCCTATGTGGTCCGCGACTACAACCGCTACGGCCTGCGCCAGCCGCCTTCGGGCTATCAGTACGTCCGTAGCGGCAATGACGTGGTCCTGACCGCCGTCGCGACGGGCCTGATCACCGCCGTCATCGCGGGCCTGTTCAACTAAGGTCCCGACGATCTGAGCTGACTGAAACGCCCCGGGAGGAGACCTCCGGGGCGTTTTCACGTCTGGACCTAGAGCAGTTGCACGTCCGGAACGTTGGCCGAGAGCCGGAGCAACAGCCCCCTAAGGACGGTGAGTTCCTCCGGCGTGAATCCCTCCCGGACGCGGGCGTCGTGGGTCATCGCCGCCTGACGCAGCCGGTTGAACAGATCGCGGCCGGAGGGGGTGAGCGACACCTGATGCACCCGGCGGTTCGCAGGCAGGCGGGTGCGTTCGATCAGGCCGTCCCGCTCCATGTTGTTCAGATGGTGGGTGAGGGTGGGGCCCTGGATCCCGACGGCCGCGGCGACTTCAGTCTGGGTCCTGTGCGGCCCCTGCACCAGCGCCAGGAGGATCAGCCAGACCGGGGTGGAGCCGCCGGCGGCGGCCAAGGCGTCCTCGAACGCGCGTCCGCAGCCCTTGGCGGCCTTGGCCAGAACGAGACCGATCGGAGAGTCTTCAGGCGACATGAAATTACTTGTAGACATCGAATGATTAGATATCTATCGATTAGATATCGAAGACAGAGAGCCACATCCGGCGGAGCCGGGCAAGCCTCAGACACGGAGACGGTCCCATGTTCGACTTTCAACCCCATCCCCACCTCGGCCTGATCCTGATGGGCGGCGTGTTCGCCTGGGCTGGAATCCAGCACTTCTTCCACTTCCGCCAGCTGACGGGATGGCTGGTCAGCCGGCGCTGGCCGTTCCCGGCGATCCTGCTGACGCTGGGGTCGCTGCTTCAGATCGCGGGGGGCGGCCTGCTGATCGCCGGGATGCTGATCCCGTTCGCGGCGACGGCGCTGATCGTGTTCACCGTCGTGGCCAACGTCACCCTGCTGGACTTCTGGCGTCAGCCCGCGGAGACGCGCCAGACCTCGCAGAACGCCTTCACCGGCAACATCGCGCTGATCGGCGGGCTGCTTCTGGCCGCCTGCGGCGGCTGAAAATCGCGGGGGAGGGTTCCAATCGCCGGGTCAGGCGTTAGACCCGGCCCATGACCAACCTCGTCGCTCCCCTGAACGAGGCGGTGGCCGCGGGCCAGAAGGCCGCCGCGGTCGACGCCGCCATGATCGCCAAGCTGACCGACATGGCCGGCGACTTCGCGATCAACCTGTCCATCGCCATCCTGATCTTCATCGTCACCATCTTCGCCTCGCGCTGGGCGTCGAGCATGACGCGCAGGGGATTGGGGCGGGTGCGCGGCTTCCGCCAGGACCCGACGGTGCTCAGCTTCGCCGTGCAGGTGGTGCGGGTCATCGTCTTCCTGATCGGCTTCATCGCCGTGCTGCAGCGGCTGGGCGTACAGACGACCTCGATCATCGCCGTGCTGGGCGCCGCCTCGCTGGCGGTCGGCCTGGCGCTGCAGGGGACGCTGTCCAATGTGGCGGCGGGCGTCATGCTGCTGATCCTGCGGCCCTATCGCGTCGGCGACCTGATCGACGTGGGCGGACGGGTCGGCACGGTGCAGCGGCTGGACCTGTTCCTGACCCAGATGTCGGACGCCAACAACGTCAAGATCGTGGTGCCCAACTCCAAGGTCTTCGGCGACACCATCCTGAACCTGTCCGGCCAGCGCACGCGGCGGATGGAGCTGAAGATCGGCGTCGGCTACGGCGACAACCTGAACACCGCCCGCGAGGCGCTGGTCGGGGCGGCGGCGTCGCATGAGCATGTGCTGGCCGATCCCGCGCCCTGGGCGGGGGTGACGGCCCTGCGGGACAGTTCGGTGGAGATGACGCTGCAGGCGTGGACCAAGTCGGGCGACTACTGGCAGGCCAAGGCCGACGTGCTGCAGGCCGCGAAAGAGGCGCTGGACGCCGCCGACATCGAGATTCCCTTCCCCCATCAGGTGGCTGTGCCGTATGGCGAGGAGGACGAACCCGAAGCGCCGCCCGCGCCGAGGGTCCGCAGGGGCAAGAGCAGCGATCCGGCGCCGGGCCAGCCGGCCACGGACCACGGCAGCGAGGGGTAGGGCGTGCGTTACGACTTCGGTTCGGACAACACCGCCGGCATGGCGCCCGCGGCCCTGCGGGGGCTGATCGCGGCCAATGAGGGCTATGCCCGCGCCTATGGAGCGGACGACGTCACCGCCCGCGCCGCGGACCAGATCCGGCAAAGGCTGGATGCGGACGCCGAGGTGCGTTTCGTCTTCTCGGGCACGGCGGCCAATTCCATCGCCCTGTCGATGCTGGCCTGGCCCCATGAGGCCGTGCTGGCCCACCATGCGGCCCACATCTGCACTGACGAGACCGGCGCGCCGGGCTTCTTCGGCCAGGGCGTGGGCCTGGTCGGCCTGCCGGGCTTTTCCGGCAAGATCGAGCTGGCGGCGCTGCAGGCGGCGCTGGACGAGCCCGAGGTCAGCCATCGTCAGCCCCCGGCGGCGCTGAGCCTGACCCAGTCGACCGAATACGGCACGGTCTACACCGAGGAAGAACTGCGCCACCTGATCGAGCCGGTGAAGGCCAAGGGCTATGGCGTGCATATGGACGGAGCGCGGCTGGCCAATGCGGCGGCGGCCGGTTTCGACCTCACCCAGATCGCCCGGCTGGGCGTGGACATCCTGGTGTTCGGCGGGGCCAAGGCGGGCGCCAACTGCACCGAGGCCATCGTCATGTTCGACAAATCGCTGGCGCGGCGGATCGACAACCGGCTGAAGCAGGCGGGACAGACCGCCTCCAAGGGCCGTTTCCTGGCCGGACCCTTCCTCGGCCTGCTGGAGAGCCAGGCCTGGGAGGACGGCGGCGCCCACGCCAATCTGATGGCCCAACGGCTGGCCGCCGGGATCACGAACGGCACCAGCTTCGTCCTGGCCCATCCGGTCGAGGCCAACGCGGTGTTCGTGCGCATGGCGCCGTGGGCCCATCAGCGGCTGAACGACCTGGGCTGGGCCTGCTACCGCTTCGACGACGGCTCGGTGCGCTTCGTCTGCTCCTGGGCGACGCGGGAAGAGGTGGTCGACGAGTTGCTCGAGGCCATGCGCGGGCTCTGACGCCAGACTGCTGACAGGAACGGTTCCGGCGGGCTGGCAGTTACGCTGGCGCCGCCCCATGTTCGGGGTTCACGGCGGGGGAGCCCAGTCCGCATGAACGTGCATTCGCCGATCCGGCCGAACCTTGACGACGATGTCGACCTGTTCCTGACGGTTCGGGCGGCGATGCCCGAATTGGCGCGGGGCTTGTCGGCGGAGGACCTGTCCGCCCAGTCGATGGCCGACTGCAGCCCCGGCAAATGGCACCTGGCGCACACCAGCTGGTTCTTCGAGGCGATGATCCTGTCGCAGGCGCCCGGCTACCGACCGGTCGACGACCGCTGGCAGATCCTGTTCAACAGCTACTATGAGGCGCTGGGCGAGCGCGTGGCGCGGCCCGAGCGCGGGCTGATGACCCGCCCGTCGCTGGACGAGGTGATGGCCTATCGGCGCGAGATCGACCGCCGGATGGTCGACTGGCTGGGGCGCAAGGAGGCCGACGCGCGGTCCCGCTATCTGTTCACCCTGGGCCTGCATCACGACCAGCAGCATCAGGAGCTGTTCCTGATGGATATCCTGAACCTGCTGTCCCACTCGCCCCTGGCGCCCGCGGCCTATGGCAAGGAGCCGCGCTCCGGTCCGGTCGAACCGGCGCGGGGCGGGGAGACGGTCTTCGCCGGCGGCCTGGTCGAGATTGGTCACGACGATGACGATGATTTCGCCTTCGACAACGAGGGGCCGCGGCACCGCGTCTGGCTGGAGCCCTATGCGCTGGCCAACGATCTTGTGACCAACGGCGACTGGATCCGCTTCATCGCGGACGGCGGCTATGCGCGGCCCGAACTGTGGCTGGCGGACGGCTGGGCCACGGTGAAGGCCGAGGGCTGGACGGCGCCGCTGTACTGGTCGCCGGGCGAGGACGGCTGGTCGGTCATGGGACTGACGGGCCGCAAGGCGGTCGACCCGGCCGCGCCTGTCCGCCATGTCAGCCTGTACGAGGCCGACGCTTTCGCCCGCTGGTCGGGCCGCCGCCTGCCGACCGAGGCGGAGTGGGAACATGCGGTGGAGACCCGACCGGACCTGCTGTCCAACGCCTTCGGCGAAGTGTGGCAGTGGACGGCGTCCGCCTATTCTCCCTATCCGGGCTTCACGCCCACGGAGGGGACGGCGTCCGAGTACAACGGCAAGTTCATGATCAACCAGGCGGTGCTGCGGGGCTCCAGCTTCGCCACGCCCGAGGGGCATGCCCGGGTCACCTACCGGAACTTCTTCTATCCGCATCAGCGCTGGGCCTTCGCGGGCCTGCGGCTGGCGTCGGATGCGCGCAACGATGGACCGCGGATGTCGGATGATGAGAGCGCGGCCTTCCGCGACGACCTGATCGCGGGCCTGTCGTCCTCGCCCAAGCGGACCTCGCCGAAATGGTTCTACGATGGGGCCGGATCGGACCTGTTCGAAGAGATCACCCGGCTGCCGGAATATTATCCGACGCGGCAGGAGGCGGGCCTGCTGCGCGCCGTCGCCCCGGATTGGGCGCCCCGGTTCGGCGAAGGCGCGGTGCTGGTCGAGTTCGGCTCGGGCGCCAGCGAGAAGACCCGCATCGTGCTGGACGCGGCGCCGGACCTGGCCGCCTATGTGCCCATCGATATCAGCCCGGACGCGCTGGACGCCGCCGCCGACCGCATCCGCGAGGCCTATCCGAAGCTGGAGGTCATTCCGGTGGTCGGCGACTTTCTGGCCCTGGGCGAGCTTCCGGCGGGGGTGGGGCGGGGACGCAAGGTCGGCTTTTTCCCCGGATCGACCATCGGTAATCTGACGCCGGATGAGGCCGTGGCCTTCCTGAAGGGTGCGCGGCGCCTGCTGGGGGACGACGCCCTGTTCGTGCTGGGCGTGGATCTGGTCAAGGATCCGGCGGCCTTGATCGCCGCCTATGACGACGCGCAGGGGGTGACCGCCGCCTTCAACCGCAACCTGCTGGTCCGCGCCAACCGCGAACTGGGGGCGGATTTCGACATCGACGCCTTCGCCCACCGCGCGGTCTGGAACGCCGAGGCTTCGCGCATGGAAATGCACCTGCAGGCGACCCGGCACATGGCCGTCCACATCGGCGGGCGGCGCATCGTCTTCGCCCGCGGCGAGACCATCCACACCGAGAACTCACGCAAATTCACGGAACGCTCGGTGCGTGACGTCGCCGCCGCCTCGGGCTGGCATGTGGCTGAATTCCGTGAAGGTCCCGCGCCGTCGGTGGCGCTGGCCCTGCTGGAAGCCTGAATCGGACGTCCGAACGACAAAGGGCGGCGCGTTCGGCGCCGCCCTTCTGAAAGACCTGTCGGGAAGAGGTCTATTCCGCGCCGGATTCCGGCTTGGAAGTGCGGGATCCGTGGGAGGCTTCGCCGCCCTTGCGGCCGGCCTGGGCGGCGAGGCTGCGGTCCTGAGAGAAGCTGCGTTTTTCGCTGGGCACGCTGGCGCCGCCTTTGCGGGCGATCTCGCGCTGGCGTTCCGGGTCCATCGAGGCGAAGCCCCGCTTGGACACGCCGGAGGCTCGGGTGGGCTGACCTTGAGCCATCTGGAGTTCCTTTCGTGGCGACGGTGGCGGTTGCGAAAAGAACCCCCTGACTCCCGTCCGGTTCCGGCGCTTCGGTCACGGAAATGCGAACGAATCACAGGGGCTTGGTGATCAGGCCTTCTCCCCCGTCAGGCGAATCGGCGCGTCTGGCGTCGCCGGGCTGCTGCTGGGGCGCTTCTTCGGGGAGGGCGCCGGGGTCGATATCCGGCTCCGGCGTGTCGGGCGGAAGAATCTCCGGTTCCCCGTCCGGCGAGCGGTCGGGGGTCTCGGGCGGGGTGGCGCCGGGATCGATGTCCGGGCCCTCGGGCTCCACATGGGTCATGGCGGTTCCTTTCGTCTGATCCAACGCCGCCGCGCGGGGGCTGTTTCATCACGATGCGCGCGCGGAACCGTCCTCGGGGGCGGCGGATTGAAAAGGCCTGATGTCCTCCCGGAAACCGGAGCCCGCCCATGACCGAGACCTATGCCGACGATATCGACGACCCGGAGACGCCGTCGTCGCGCCTCGACCGCGAAGCCGCCGAGATCCTGCAGCGGGACGAGATGCGCCGGCTGGGCGTTCGGCCGCTGCGGCAGGCCCTGAAGGAAGATGCGCGGCTGGTCAGCGACTGGGGCAGGGCCCGCGCCGGCCGCCTGCGTCACACGGTCGAGGACGAGCCGATCCGCTATTCGCTCTATGCGCTGGGTATCGGCCTGCTGATCGGCCTGCTGGCGGCGCGCTAGATCAGGACGGACCCGAGGCGGGCCGCGCGATGGGCGCGCGCCTCAGGGCCTCGTCCGAGACGAAGGGATTGCTCCGTCGCTCAGCCCCGAAGGTCGAGCTGGAGCCGTGCCCCGGGACGAAAGTCACATCGTCGCCCAGCGGCCAGAGCTTGGTCACGATGGCGTCCAGCAGGGCGCCGTGGTCGCTGCGCGGGAAGTCGGTGCGGCCGATGGAGCCCTGGAACAGCACATCGCCGACCTGGGCGAAGCGGGCCTCGCGGTTGAAGAAGATCACATGGCCGGGGGTGTGCCCGGGGCAGTGGTAGACCTCCCACGTCGTCTCCCCGAGGGTCAGGATGTCGCCGTCGTCCAGCCATCGGGTCGGGGTGAAGCTGCGCGCATCGGGAATGCCGTACATCAGCCCGTTGGCCGGGATCTGGTCGATCCAGAACTGGTCGGCCTCATGCGGGCCGATGATGTCCAGCCCGGTCTTCTCCTGCATCTCGGCCGCGCCGCCGGCGTGGTCGAGGTGGCCGTGGGTGATCCAGATAGCCTCCAGCGTCAGGCCGTTCTGCTTCACGGCGGCCAGCAGGCCGTCGACGGAGGCGCCCGGATCGATGATCGCGGCCTTCTTCGTCTTGCGGCACCAGACGATGGTGCAGTTCTGCTGCAGCGGGGTGACGGGAACGACGCCGACGCCGATCGGGGAGGGGGACTGGCTCATCCGGCACAGATAGCGGCGTCGGGCCTCGACCGAAACCGCCTCGGCTCACGTTGACCTTTGGGGCGGTCATCGACATAAGGGCGGGCTTCAAAGGCGCCGCCTCCAAAGGGCGGCCCTTCTGCTTTATCCCACACCGCGCGCGCCGGCCTCATTGGCGCCGCCACAGAGCGTCAGAACCCCGACCATGCAAGTCGTCGAAAAGTCCTCCGAAGGCCTGAGCCGCGTCATCGCGGTGACCATTCCCGTCGCCGAGCTGAACGAAAAGCTGGACGCGCGCCTGAAGGAAGTCGCGCCGCAGATGAAGCTGAAGGGCTTCCGTCCGGGCAAGGTGCCGATGTCGCACGTCAAGAAGACCTTCGGCCGCGACCTGATGGGCGAAATCATCAATGACCAGCTGAATAGCTCCAGCCAGAAGGCCCTGGACGACGCCAAGGTGCGTCCGGCCGCTCCGGCCGAGATGAAGCTGACCTCGGACATGGACAAGGTCATCGCCGGTCAGGAAGACCTAGCTTACGAAATGGCCCTGGAAGTCATGCCGGACTTCACCCCGGTCGACCCCAAGACCCTGAAACTGGCCCGCCCGACCTATGAGGCGTCGGACGCCGATCTGGACGAGGCCCTGACGGAGCTGGCCGGCCAGGCCAAGTCCTACGAGGACAAGAAGGGCAAGACGGTCAAGGCCGCCGACGGCGACCAGCTGACCATCGACTTCCTGGGCAAGCTGGACGGCGAGCCTTTCGAAGGCGGCGCCGCCGAGGACGCTGACCTGGTGATCGGTTCGAACCGTTTCATCCCGGGCTTCGAAGAGCAGCTGAAGGGCGCCAAGGTCGGCGAAGAAAAGACCATCGAGGTCACCTTCCCCGAGGATTACCAGGCCGCCCATCTGGCCGGTAAGCTGGCCACCTTCGACGTCACCGTGAAGGCCATCAAGGCCGAGGCCGAAGCCAAGGTGGACGAAGATTTCGCCAAGCGCATCGGCCTGGAGTCGCTGGACAAGCTCAAGGAGCTGCTGCGCAACAACCTGAACCAGCAGTACACGGCGGCCGCTCGCTTCAAGCTGAAGCGCGCCCTGCTGGACGAGCTGGACAAGGCCCACAGCTTCCCGCTGCCGCCGAAGATGGTGGAAGCCGAGTTCGAGGGCATCTGGCAGCAGGTCGAGGCCGACAAGGCCGCCGGCCGCCTGCCGGAAGAGGACGCCAAGAAGTCCGACAAGAAGCTGAAGGAAGAGTACCAGAAGATCGCCGAGCGCCGCGTGCGCCTGGGTCTGGTCCTCGCCGAGATCGGCCGCGCCAACAACGTCCAAGTCTCGGACCAGGAACTGAACAACGCCATCATGAACGAGGCCCGCAACTATCCGGGCCAGGAGCGTCAGGTGCTGGACTTCTACCGCCAGAACCCGAACGCCGCCGCCCAGATGCGCGCCCCGATCTACGAGGAGAAGGTCTGCGACCTGATCTTCGGAACCGCCGACGTGACCGACACCCCGATCACCAAGGAAGATCTGCTCAAGGAAGAAGACGAGATCTGATCTCTCGTCGGATTTCCGGCGATTTCGCCCTTCGCGCCCGGACGGTTCCGCCGTTCGGGCGTCGTCGTTTCAGGCCTTGACCCGACCCCGCGATTCTCGGGCAGGTTGGCTGGATATGTGTCTGGGTTGAAAAACGGCGGCCCCCTTGCCGCCATCTTGATCTCCTAGCGCTTGCAAAATCAGTCGGGAGGGGACGCCCCATGTCATTCGCAGCAATCGCACTGGCCGCTGGCCTTCTGGCGCAGGATCCTGTCGCCCAGGCGCAGTCGGCGCAGAATCCCACGACGTTGTCGGATGTGGTCGTCGAGCAGCGCCGCCTTCGCGCCGTCGTGCAGGATTTCGTCGGTGAGCTGGCTGCGCCGGCGGGCAATCGCGGCCCCGCGCGCTGGAACGGGCCGGTCTGCGTCGGCGTCGTCAACCTGCAGGGCGAGATCGCCCAATATCTGGCCGACCGCACGTCGGACGTCGCCCGGGAGCTTGGCATCGAAGCCGGAGAGCCGGGCTGCCGCCCCAACATCCTGATCATCGCCGCGTCCGATGGCCGCGCCGTTGCGAACGGGATCGTGGACGAGCGTCGCGCGGTCTTCCGGCCCGGCGGCTCGGGCATGACGCGCTCGATGCGGGCGCTGGACACCTTCCGCACCTCCGAGGCGCCGATCCGCTGGTGGCATGTCAGCGCCCCGGTCGATTCCGAAAGCGGGCAACTGGCCACGCGCCTGCCGGGTCGTGACGCGCCGACGACGAACATCTCGCGCGGGTCGCGTCTTCGCACCGATATCCGCGATGACCTGCTGCGCGCGATCATCGTCGTGGACATGAGCAAGGCCGCCGGCCTGACGTTGAGCCAGCTTGCCGACTACTGCGCCTTGGTGGCACTGTCCCAGGTGGATCCCGAGGCCGATGTGCTGGCCTTTGACACCGTCCTGAACGTGTTCACCGATTCCACGACGCCCGGCCTGACGTCCTGGGACATGGATTACCTGAACGCCCTGTACCGGGTCGAGCAGAACAGCCTGGGCGCCAACGCCCGCGGCGCCGAGATCGTCGACCTGATGATGAAGGGCGCGCGCGAGGGAGCGGAGGAGGACGCCGCGGCGGCTCAACGGGAGTAACGACCGGAGCCGCGCCTTGCATAGGAGGCCCGGCGACGCGATATGCTGGACCTAGCGTCGGCCTCCGGTGAGTCGCCACGCCCCAGCATCCCGAGAAGGCACGAATGCGCGATCCGATCGAACTGATGAACATGAACCTCGTCCCGATGGTGGTCGAGCAATCCAGCCGGGGCGAGCGGGCCTTCGACATCTTCTCGCGTCTGCTGCGCGAACGGATCATCTTCCTGACCGGTCCCTTCGAGGACGGCATGGCCTCGCTGATCTGCGCCCAGCTGCTGTTCCTGGAATCGGAGAACCCGAAGAAGGAAATCAGCATGTACATCAACAGCCCCGGCGGACAGGTGTCGTCGGCGCTCGCGATCTACGACACCATGCAGTACATCCGCTCGCCGGTTTCGACGGTGTGCATGGGCATGGCGGCCTCGGCCGGCTCGCTGATCCTGACCGCCGGCGCGGCCGGCCAGCGCGTGGCCCTGCCGAACGCGCGGGTCATGGTGCACCAGCCTTCGGGCGGCTTCCGTGGTCAGGCCTCGGACATCGAGCTGCACGCGGCCGACATCCGCTACACCAAGAAGCGCCTCAACGAGATCTACGTCGAGCACACCGGCCGGACCTATGAGGAGGTCGAGAAGACCCTGGACCGCGACCACTTCATGTCGGCCGAGGAAGCCAAGGCCTGGGGCATCGTGGACCACGTCTACGACCGCCGCGAACAGGCCGACGCCGACGGCGTGAAGACGCCCTGATCCGGCGCCATCGCCGCAAGAGCACCCCTTGAAGAGGCGCACTGGAAACGGTGCGCCTTTTTCTTTTGTGCTATCAGGCCGCCATGCAGACTCGTGACAACAGCGGGACCGTCCAGGTCGACGGCGACATCTATCACTGGGAGCTGCGGCGCCAGCCGCGGCCGCTGAACGGCGGCGTCTGGGAAGGCATCGCCGTGACCCTGCGGCTGCAGGACTTCAAGCGTGAAGCCATCGTGCAGTTTCCGCCGCCGCTGCGCCCGAACGGCCGTCCCGACACCGAAAAGCAGTTCGTGAACACCGACTACGTCCGCAACGCCGTGACGGCGGTGATCGAGGCGGGCTGGGAGCCCACCTCGCGCGGCAAGGCCATGGTCTTCGACGTGGACGGCGAGGGGCGCTGAAGCCCTAGGGGCGACCGGTGAAGACCCGGAAGCCCTTCTCCTCGGCGATGGCGATCATCTCCGTGTCGCCGGAGGTGTCGCCGTAGGCGGCGGTCAGGCGCAGGTCGTCGCCATAGGCCTCGCGCAGGCGGCGCACCTTTTCCTCGCCCCGGCAGTTGGGGGTGTCGAAGGCGCCGGTGATGCGATCCTGAGCATCGAAGGTCAGATGAGTGCCCAGGAGGGCGTCCGCGCCCAGCCGGCGGGCGAAGGGGGCGACCGTGGTCTCGGGGCTGGCGGTCACGATGACGCGATGCGCGCCGCGCGCGCCCCAGTCGTTCCAGGTCTTGAGCGCGTCGGGTCGCATGAAGCCCGTCCAGACCCGTTCGGCGAAGCGTTCGGCGTCGGCTTCCAGCGTGGCGCGGGGGACGCCCTTGAGGAACTCCCTGACCGAGGCGGCCTTGATCCGTCCCCGGTCACGATCGCGGGCGTAGGTCGCCACGGCGGGCGCCATCTTCACCAGACCCAGCGCCCACGCGCCCGGACCGGCGCGCCAGCGCAGGAAGGCGGTGAAGCTGTCACGGATCGTCAGGGTGCCGTCAAAATCGAACGCGACGACGGGCACGCCTTTTGCAACGGTGTGGCGAAATCCCTTAAGGGTTCCCATGTCAGACATTCGCCGTGATCCCCATCAACAGTGAACGTCCCAAAACCGGCAATGGCCACGCTTTCGCGGGGTTGTGGCGGGCGCGGGGATGGGTGATTGTCAATTTTTGAAGACCTTTGCGCCCAATGTTCGGGAATCAAACGCGGAGGAAGCGCGTTCCGCCTCATATCGGGGTGAACCGCGGGAGTGAGAAGGGTCTATGACCAAGGCAGCCGGCACCGACGCCAAAAGTACGCTCTACTGCTCGTTCTGCGGCAAGAGCCAGCACGAGGTGCGCAAGCTCATCGCCGGCCCGACCGTGTTCATCTGTGATGAATGCGTCGAGCTGTGCATGGACATCATCCGTGAAGAGCACAAAATCTCGTTCTCGAAGGCCAAGGACGGCGTCCCGAGCCCGAAGGAGATCCGTGAGGTCCTGGACGACTATGTGATCGGTCAGAGCCACGCCAAGAAGGTGCTCTCGGTCGCGGTCCACAACCACTACAAGCGCCTGAACCACGCGACGAAGAACAACGACGTCGAGCTGGCCAAGTCGAACATCATGCTGATCGGGCCGACCGGCTCGGGCAAGACGCTGCTGGCCCAGACGCTGGCGCGCATCATCGACGTGCCGTTCACCATGGCCGACGCCACCACCCTGACCGAAGCCGGTTATGTGGGTGAAGACGTCGAGAACATCATCCTGAAGCTGCTCCAGGCCTCCGACTACAACGTCGAGCGGGCCCAGCGCGGCATCGTCTACATCGACGAAATCGACAAGATCAGCCGCAAGTCGGACAACCCGTCGATCACCCGCGACGTGTCGGGCGAAGGCGTGCAGCAGGCCCTGCTGAAGATCATGGAAGGCACCGTCGCCTCCGTGCCTCCGCAAGGCGGCCGCAAGCATCCGCAGCAGGAATTCCTGCAGGTCGACACCGCCAACATCCTGTTCATCGTGGGCGGCGCCTTCGCCGGCCTGGAGAAGGTGATCGCGGCGCGCGGCGAAGGGGCCTCGATCGGCTTCGGCGCCAAGGTCAAGGAAATCGACGAGCGCCGCACCGGCGACATCCTCAAGGGCGTCGAGCCGGACGATCTGATGCGTTTCGGCCTGATCCCCGAGTTCATCGGCCGTCTGCCCGTTCTGGCGACGCTGGAGGACCTGGACGAACCGGCGCTGGTCACCATCCTGACCGAGCCGAAGAACGCCCTGGTCAAGCAGTACAAGCGCCTGTTCGAGATGGAGAACGTGGACCTGACGTTCACCGACGACGCCCTGAACGCCGTCGCCAAGAAGGCCATCACCCGCAAGACCGGCGCGCGCGGCCTGCGCTCGATCCTGGAAGGGATCCTGCTCGAGACCATGTTCGAGCTGCCGACCTTCGAGGGCGTCGAGGAAGTCGTCGTCAACGCCGAGGTCATCGAGGGCAAGGCCCAGCCGCTGCTGATCTACGCCGAGACCAAGGGCAAGAAGAGCGCCCAGCCCGACAGCGCCGCCTAACAAGGCGGCCTTCGGAGCCGAAGACCAGAGGGGCCGCTCGCCGGATTTCGGCGGGCGGCCCTTTTCGTCAGGGCCGGGCGGACGAAAACATTCGTGATCCATACGAAACGGTTGCGGACCGGCCACAGTCGCTCGCGGTCGATCTTGCGGCCCTCAGGCCCGTCGGCGCGGGCGGATTACCTGTTAGGCCTCGACATCGCACGATCCATGCAGCTTGGCCGGGAATGAACGGTCCCCAGTCGCCTGCAGTGGTCACGCTTGAATGGCGCGTCCGCAAAACCACATACTGTCCCGAAGGCCGCCGAATGGCGGGCCGAGTCGAAACGGCGGGGCACAGCGTCCCGACCGCCGGCGCGGCGGGCTCGAGATCAACAAGGGCCCCGGAGTAGCATCATGACCGAGACCAAGACCCTTCCCGTCCTGCCGCTGAGAGACATCGTCGTCTTCCCGCACATGGTCGTGCCCCTGTTCGTGGGACGCGAGAAATCCGTGCGTGCGCTGGATGAGATCATGAAGGGTGAAAAGCAAATCCTGCTGGCCACCCAGAAGAACAGTGTCGACGACGATCCGTCGGCCGACGCCATCTATCCGATCGGCGTGCTCGCCAACGTTCTGCAGCTGCTGAAGCTGCCCGACGGCACCGTGAAGGTGCTGGTCGAGGGCAAGGGCCGGGCGCGCCTGACGCGCTTCACCGACCGCACCGAATATTTCGAGGCCGAAGCCGTGGAGATCGCCGACGAAGCCGGCGAGCCCTCGCAGTCCGAGGCCCTGCTGCGCGCGGTGATCGAGCAGTTCGAAAACTATGTGAAGCTGAACAAGAAGGTCCCGCCCGAGGCCCTCAGCTCCATCCCCCAAATCACCGACCCGTCCAAGCTGGCGGACTCGGTGGCGGCCCACCTGTCGGTCAAGATCGGCGACAAGCAGGGCCTGCTGGAGACCGTCGCCGTGCCGCAACGGCTGGAGAAGGTCTACGGCCTGATGGAGGGCGAAATCTCCGTCCTGCAGGTCGAGAAGAAGATCCGCTCGCGCGTGAAGCGCCAGATGGAGAAGACCCAGCGCGAGTACTATCTGAACGAGCAGATGAAGGCGATCCAGCGCGAGCTGGGCGAGACCGACGACCAGCGCGACGAAATCCTCGAGCTGGAGAAGCGGATCCGCAAGACCCGCCTGTCCAAGGAAGCGCGGACCAAGGCCGAGGCCGAGGTCAAGAAGCTGCGCAACATGAGCCCGATGTCGGCGGAATCGACGGTGGTGCGGAACTACCTCGACTGGCTGCTGTCGATCCCGTGGGGCAAGGCCAAGCAGAAGCCGATCGACCTGCAGAAGGCCGAGGACATCCTGGAGGAGGATCACTACGGCCTGGAGAAGGTCAAGGAACGGATCATCGAGTATCTGGCCGTCCAGGCGCGCACCGGCTCGCTGCGCGGCCCGATCCTGTGCCTGGTCGGTCCTCCCGGCGTCGGCAAGACCTCGCTGGCCAAGTCGATCGCCAAGGCGACCGGCCGTGAGTACATCCGCATGTCGCTGGGCGGCGTGCGCGACGAGGCCGAGATCCGCGGTCACCGCCGGACTTACATCGGTTCGATGCCGGGCAAGATCATCCAGTCGATGAAGAAGGTGAAGACGACCAACGCCTTCATCCTGCTGGACGAGATCGACAAGCTGGGCGCTGACTGGCGCGGGGACCCGTCCTCGGCCCTGCTGGAAGTGCTGGATCCGGCGCAGAACAATGCGTTCGGCGACCACTATCTCGAGGTCGATTACGACCTGTCCAACGTCATGTTCGTGACCACCGCCAACAGCCTGAACATGCCGCAGCCGCTGATGGACCGGATGGAGATCATCCGGGTCAGCGGCTACACCGAGGACGAGAAGGTCGAGATCGCCAAGCGTCACGTCCTGCCCAAGGTTACGGAAGAGGCAGGCCTCAAGCCGGCCGAGTTCATCGTGCCCGACAGCACGATCCGCGACCTGATCCGCTATTACACGCGGGAAGCCGGGGTGCGTTCGCTGGAACGCGCGCTGGGCGGATTGGCCCGCAAGGCCGTGCGCGAGATGGCCAAGGCGAATTTGCTGACGATCACCGTGGATGACGCCAAGCTGGCCGAGTACGCGGGCGTTCGGAAGTTCCGCTACGGCGAGACGGACGAGGAGGATCAGGTCGGCATCGTCACCGGCCTGGCCTGGACCGAGTTCGGCGGCGACATCCTGACCATCGAGGCGATCAAGATGCCGGGCCGCGGCCGCATGACCGTGACCGGCAACCTCAAGGAGGTGATGAAGGAGTCCATCTCCGCCGCCGCCTCCTATGTCCGGGCGCGCTCGCTGGCCTTCGGCGTCAAGCCGCCGGTGTTCGAGAAGACCGACATCCACGTGCACGTGCCGGACGGCGCGACGCCCAAGGACGGTCCCTCGGCGGGCGTGGCGATGACTGTCGCCATGGTCTCGGTCCTGACCGGCATCCCGATCCGCAAGGACATCGCCATGACCGGCGAGATCACCCTGCGCGGCCGAGTCACCGCCATCGGCGGCCTGAAGGAGAAGCTGCTGGCGGCCCTCCGCTCGGGCATCAAGACGGTGCTGATCCCGGAAGAGAACGAGAAGGACCTCGCCGACGTACCCGACAATGTGAAGGGCGCGCTGGAGATCGTCCCGATCAAAACGGCGGACGAGGCGCTGAAGTGGGCCCTGACCGGCACGCTGACGCCGGTGGAGTGGGACGAAAACACCGAACCGCTCCCGCCCGCGCAGCCGCCGGCTGACGGGGCCGCGGTGGTGGCGCACTGACGCCGCCGACAAGACGACAGGGACGCCGCCCGGATTTTCCGGGCGGCGTTTCTTTTTCTGGCTGACGAGCGGGGGAATACGATGAGCGACTACGGACAGATCAGGATCGACCTCACCGGAGTGACCGCCAACAGCGACACGACCCTGAGTTTCCAGATCCACGGCAGTCAGTTCACGTTCAACGGTACGCAGACCCTCTCGTTCGCGGGTATTCTGGGCGTGACCGGTGCTGTCATTAGCCCGATGAACGTCCAGCTGAACCTGTCCTCGGGAACCACCCTGGGCGGGGTCATAACCCTGTATGGCGTGACAGGCGGAGTCAGCGTCGCGCTGACGACCAACGCGGCCGACTTCTCGACCGCTTCAGCCAAGGCGTTCGATGTCCAGTGGAGCACGAACAGCGGCGGAGTCCAGGAAGGCAGCCTGATCAGTGGAATGCTGACGCTGGGCGATTTCGGGCCGGAGTAGGCCGGCGCCCGAATGCCCAGACGGAGTCCGATTCAGCCGGGCCGCTTCTGACAGGGATGCGGGTCTCCAAGGGGCAGGCGGTGTGACGCCCCCCACCAATGGGGCAGGCGCCGTACCGTGACGGCGTCGCCGACTTCGCAGCCCCGAGCAATGGAGACACGTACGGTGACAAGTCGGTCGGAGGTCTGGACGGCCATGACGCGATAGGAGCCGCCGTCCCGTTCACGCATGCCGAAGCCGGTTACCGTGCCATGGACGGTTTCGCCCGGCCCGGTCGGGATCAGGAAGGTTGCGAGACAGGCTGTGATCAGCATCGCGATCATGCCTCCAACCGCTAGACCGAGCCATTCCCGCTGAAGAAACAGCCACAGTCGGGCGTGAGCCAGAACCGTCACCCCACCTGCGCCCGGTGCCTGAGCATCGCATCGGCCAGCACGCAGGCGGCCATGGCCTCGACGACCGGGACGCCGCGCAGGGCGACGCAGGGGTCGTGGCGGCCCTTGGTGCGCAGGTCGGTCTCGGTCCCGTCGCGGGTGACGGTCTGGCGCAGGGTCAGGATGGAGGAGGTAGGCTTGAAGGCGACGCGCGCCGTCAGCGGCTGGCCGGTGGAGATGCCGCCCAGGACACCCCCCGCGCGGTTGCTGAGGAAGATCGGCCGGCCGTCCTCGCCCAGACGCATCTGGTCGGCGTTCTCCTCGCCCGAGAGTTCGGCGGCCTCGAAGCCGGCGCCGATCTCGACGCCCTTGACGGCGTTGATCGACATCAGGGCGGCGGCCAGTTCGGCGTCCAGCTTGCCGTAGATCGGGGCGCCCCAGCCGGCGGGGACGCCGGTGACTTCCAGCGCGACCACGGCGCCGATGGACGAGCCCGCCTTGCGCACGCCGTCCAGATAGTCCTCCCACGCGGGCACGACGGCGGCGGAGGCGGCGAACAGGGCGTTGTCATAGACGGCGCTGAAATCGACGGCCTCGGGCGCGATCCGGTGCGGTCCCAGCTGGACCACGCCGGCACGGATCTGGATGTCATCCCCCAGCACCTTGCGAGCGACGGCCCCGGCGGCGACGCGCATGGCGGTCTCGCGGGCCGAGGACCGGCCGCCGCCGCGATGGTCGCGGACACCATATTTGGCCTGGTAGGCGTAGTCGGCGTGGCCCGGGCGGTAGGCGCGGGCGATCTCGCCGTAGTCCTTGGACCGCTGATCCTCGTTGTCGATCAGGATCGAGATGGGGGTGCCGGTCGTGACCGGACCGGCGCCGTCATCGAACACGCCGGACAGGATGCGGGCCGTGTCGCTTTCCTGCCTTTGGGTGACGAAGCGGCTGCCGCCGGGTTTGCGCCGGTCCAACCACGGCTGGAGATCGGCCTCGGTCAGCGGGATGTTGGGCGGGCAGCCGTCCACGACGCAGCCGATCGCCGGCCCGTGGCTCTCGCCCCAGGTGGTCATGCGAAACAGATGGCCGAAGGTGTTGTGCGACATGCTCTAGGGCTTAGGCCGCCATGCGGTCCGGCGTCCAGACGCGGGTGAAGCGGATCAGCAGGTCTTCGGCCGCCGAGGGGGCGTCTTCGGACGGCGTCAGGGTCACGAACAGATGACCCTGCGGCCGTGATCCGCGCGCCGGCAGACCCAGCCCTTTCAGGCGCAGGCGCAGCGGTTTCTGGCCCGCCACGATCCAGGCCGAGCGCGGCCCGGCGTGGGTGTCGATCTCCAACCGCCCGCCGTCCTCGACCAGACGCAGGGGGATGGGCCAGCTCATATAGAGGTCGTCGCCGATCACGCTCAGCCCATCCGCCGCGCGGATCAGCACCGGAAGATACAGGTCCGCGCCGTCGGCCGCGCCGCCCTTGAGCCGCAGATGCTCGCCCGAGCGCATCCCGGCGGGGGCCTGGACGCGCAGGATCCGATCGCCGGCGTGGACGGTGATGGGGCCGCCGCTCAGGGCGTCCCGCGGGGTGATGGCGATGATGGTCTGGGCGTGCGCCGGAGCCTTGGGTGCGGCGAGCGCGGGTTGGACGGCCTGGGCCTGGACCAGCCGCCAGGCGGCGATGATCCGGCGGAAGCGCGCTTCGTCGCCGCCGGCCTGATCCGGGCGGGCGGCCTTCACCGCCGCGCGGAAGGCGGCGGTCAGCGCCGGTCCCTCGGCCGGGCCGGTCAGGCCGAGCAGGGCCCAGGCTTCGCTGAGCGAGGAGACCTCGGAGGAGGGGCGAGCGCGCATGAAACCACCAAGCCATCAACGTGGTGAAGACCGGCTTAACCGTGACGGCTCTCCCGTTCGGACACGCGAGGGGCTATCTGGAGATCATGACCGCGCCCGTGATCCCACCCAGCCCGACCCGCGAAGAGTATGCGGATCAGTACGCCGCCGCGCTCGCCGCCAACGGGGACGAGACCATCTTCCAGCGGAGCGAGCCCGTCGGCTTGTTCGTCGAATGGTTGGAGGACGCCAAGCGGTATGAGCCGAACGACGCCAACGCCATGGCGCTGGCCACCGTCGACGCCTCGGGCGATCCCGACGCGCGGATGGTGCTGCTGAAGGACGTCGATGGACGGGGCTTCACCTTCTATTCCAACCGCGAGAGCGCCAAGGGCGAGGCGCTGGCGGCGCATCCGGCGGCGGGTCTGCTGTTCCACTGGAAGTCGCTGCGGCGCCAAGTGCGGGTGCGGGGGCGTATCGAGCCGGTCAGCGCAGCGGAAGCGGACGCCTATTTCGCCAGCCGGGCGCGCGAGAGCCGCATCGGGGCCTGGGCTTCGGACCAGTCGCGGCCGCTGGAGAGCCGCGATGCGCTGGAGCGGGCCGTGGCCCGCGAGACGGCGCGCTTCGAGGGGCAGGAGGTGCCCCGGCCCGAACGCTGGACCGGCTGGCGGGTGATCCCGAAGACGGTGGAGTTCTGGCGCGATCGACCATTCCGCCTGCACGACCGCCTGCTGTTCACGCGGGACGGGGAGGGCTGGCGGACGTCCCGCCTGCAACCCTGACGGTTAGGCGCCGTAGCGCGCCATGAAGGTGTTGATGACGTGGGCGACGACCTGGGCGTTGGTCCGGCACACCCGGACCTCGTCGCCGGTGACCAGCGGCACGAAGAAGACCGGGTGTTCGATCATCCCCATCAGCTCGCCCGCCGCCCACGACGGTTTCTCGATGTCCTTCAGCCCGCCGCGGGCCAGGTGATCCTTGAGGATGCCGATCAGGGTGGCGCCGAACTCGGTGCGGCCCTTTTCGAAGAAGCGGGTCGCCGTGGCCTGGAAGCGCGGACGTTCCGCCATGACCAATCGGAAGATGGAGCGCACGAAGCCGTCGCCCATGAAGCCGGCGTAGGCTTCGGCGAAACTGGTCAGCTGGGTGCGGGCGTCGCCGTCGCAGGCGCGGACGCTGGCCATCTGGTAGGCGAACTGGGCTGCGGCGTCGTCGATGACCGCCGAGAACAGCTCCGACTTGCCGGCGAACAGGGCGTAGAGGGTGGCGGTGGAGACCCCGGCCTCGCGGGCGATGGGTTCAATGCGGGTCCCGGCGTAGCCCACGGATATGAAGGCCGCGCGCGCATGGCGGATGATGGCCTGTCGCTTGGGATCTTGGAAATGCGTGTCGCCGGAAGGAGGTGGCATGTCGGAATTCATCGCTTGGTGAGCGACAAAGTGACGCGTCCGAGGGCGGACGGCAAGGGCCCTGTCAGGGACCGTCAGGTCCGGACGAGCGCCGCCAGAAGCGGGTGGGCCAGGACCGGGGCGGCCAGACGGACCACAACCTGTGGATCTTCAAGGCGAACCGCTGCGGTTGCGTCGGCCACGATGAAGTCGGCGTTGACCCGCGACGGCTCGGTCAGCCGTTCATGGCCGGGACGGACGGTGCCCAGATACTGGGTGATCACCGATTCCGCCGTCCGCCCACGTTCGGCCTGATCGCGCAGCAGGCGGCGGATGAAGCGGATGTCGGCCGGGGTGTCGACGAAGACGCGGATATCGAACAGGTCGACCAGGCCCGGCGTGCACAGCACATGGGTCCCCTCCACGATCACCACCTGGGCGGCGGGCACCGGCTCGCCGCCCGGCTCGCGGCCATGGTGGATGAAGGAATAGATCGGGGCCGTGATCGTGCGCCCGGCCTTCAGCTCGGACAGGTCGCGGATCATCAGCTCGTGGTCGCGGGCGGCGACGTCGTCGAAGTCGAAGGTGTTCGGGTCGAAGTCCGGCAGGCCGGCGGCGTCGCGATAGTAGGAGTCCTCGCGCAGCAGCACCGCCGCGCCGTCGGGCAGGGCGGCGACCACGGCTTCGGCGAGTGTGCTCTTGCCCGAGCCGGAACCGCCGGTGATCGCGATGAGGATGGCCATGGGCGGCCTTCTAGGGCGGGGAAACGGCGGCGGCTAGCCCGGGGCTTTTGGCGCCTGCCTTGACCCTGCGTCACGTTGCTTATCCCCGGACGCGCCGATAGCGTGGCTGCAAGCGTCCCGGATAGCGGATGCAGAGCGTGAGGGATCGTATGCTTGGTTTGATGCAGGACTGGCCGCTGACGGTCGACAAGATCATTGATCACGCCAACAATTGGCACGGTCATCGGGAGGTCGTGACCCGGTCGGTCGAGGGGCCAATCGTCCGCACCACCTATGCGGAGATCCACGCCCGTGCGCGCCGCGTGACCAGCGTGCTGCAGAACTGGGACGTCAAGGTCGGCGACCGCGTCGCCACCCTGGCCTGGAACACCGGCCGCCATATGGAGGTCTGGTACGGCATCATGGGCATGGGGGCGGTCTGCCACACCCTGAATCCGCGCCTGTTCCCCGAGCAGCTCGCCTACATCATCAATCACGCCGAGGATAAGATCATCTTCGTCGACCTGACCTTCATCCCCCTGCTGGAGGCCGTGCTACCGCACTGCCCGAGCGTGGAGCGGGTGGTGGTGCTGACCGACGAAATGACCATGCCGGCCACCAAGCTGCCGGGCGCGGAATGCTACGAGGCCTTGCTGTCGGGCGCGTCCGAGAATGTCGTCTGGGGGGACTTCCAGGAAAACACCGCCTGCGGCCTTTGCTACACCTCGGGCACGACTGGCAATCCGAAGGGGGTGCTGTACTCGCACCGCTCGAACTTCATCCACACGCTGCTGGGCATGCAGTCGACCGTGCTGGGGGCGTCGCCGAGCGAGGTCATCCTGCCGGTGGTGCCGATGTTCCACGCCAACGCCTGGGGCATCGCCTTCGCCGGTCCGGCGGGCGGCACCAAGCTGGTCATGCCGGGCGCGCGCATGGACGGGGCCGCCATCTATGAGCTGATCGAGAGCGAGGGCGTGACCTTCTCGGCGGCCGTGCCGACGGTCTGGCAGGGGCTGCTGACCCACCTGCGCGAGAACAATCTGAAGATCCCGACGGTCAAGAAGGTGCTGATCGGCGGCTCGGCCGTGCCGGAAAGCCTGATCCGCGCCTTCCACGACGAGTTCGACATCGAGGTGCTGCAGGGCTGGGGCATGACCGAGACCTCGCCCATCGGCACCCTGTCGAACATGACGCCGGAACTGGCCGCCCTGCCATACGACGAGCAGATGAAGTGGCGGGTCAAACAGGGGCAGCCGCCGCTGGGCGTCGAGCTGAAGCTGAAGAACTACGCCGGTCAGGAAATGCCCCACGACGGGCACACCTACGGTCGTCTGATGATCAAGGGCCCGACCATCGCGGGCGCCTACTTCAAGGGCGAGGGCGGCGAGATCCTCGACAACGAGGGCTATTTCGATACCGGCGACGTCTCGACCATCGACGAGCAGGGCTTCATGCAGATCACTGACCGCGCCAAGGACGTGATCAAGTCCGGCGGCGAATGGATCAGCTCGATCGAGATCGAAAACATCGCCATGGGCCATCCCAAGGTCGAGCTGGCCGCCGTCATCGGCGCGGCCCACCCCAAGTGGGACGAGCGCCCGGTGCTGGTGATCAAGCTGCGGCCCGGCGAATCCGAGAACAAGCAGGAACACCTCGACTTCCTGCAGGGCAAGATCGCCAAATGGTGGATGCCGGACGATGTGGTCTTTGTGGACGACATCCCGCTGGGCGCCACCGGCAAGATCGACAAGAAGGTCGTGCGTGAACGGCTGAAGGACTATCGTCTCCCGACCACGGGAAGCTGAGGCCATGGCGCGAACCGCGATCAAGGGCAGGGGCGCGGTTCACGCCTTGACGGGTCTGGCGGCGGCGACGCCGTTGCTGGTGCTGCTGGCCATCGTCGTCGTGCGCGTGGGCCTTTTGCCGGTCGAGACCGGTTATGACGTCCTGACCTTGACCGTGGCGTGGGGCTTGTCGTTCGTCAGCGCCGCCGCCGGCGTGCTGGCCGTCATCCTGGCCCTGCGAAGCTTCCGCGCCCTGGGTCTCGTCGCCCTGGCGGGGCTGATCATGGGCGTGGGCTCGCTGGGCGTCTTCATCTGGCAAAAGGGGCGGCTGGCCGCCGGGCCGGTCGAGAACGTCAGCACCAACCTGACCGACATCCCCGGCTTTGGGGACAGGCGCGCGGATCGGCCCGCCGGGCTGCAGCCGGCGGTGGGTGTCGAGGCCTGCCCCGGTGCGCTCCCGGTCATGACCCAGGTCGCGCCGCAGAACGCCGCCTGGGCGCTGCAGGAGGCCGGGTTCAATCTGGGCCGCGTCGGCGTCGCCCGCGCCGACGGGAGCCGCCGGACCGTCTGGTACGGCTTCGGCTATGACGCCGTGATCCGTATCCGCCCCGGCCGTACCGATATCCGGGTAGCCGCCCGGGAGGGCCGCCCGCACGGCGGCGAAGCCTGCCGGCTGGCGACCGAGCTCAGCGCCGCCCTGCGCAGCACCGGCTGACCGGTCCAGCCGGCAAGCCGTGGCGACGGCGCCACGTTCGAGGGGGCGGCAGCATTTCCCCCCGTTGCCACCGGCCCGGCCGCTCGCTACGCCGGAACAGGGATATGCCAGGGGGACTGACGTGACGGATGTTATCGCTGAAAGCGCGCCTGAAGAGGTGGGCGAGGCCCTGACCTTCTCGACGACGCTGGAGCCCGGAAGGTTCCTCGGGTTGAGCCTGAAGAACGGCCTGCTGAACGTCATCACGCTGACCCTCTACCGGTTCTGGGGCAAGACGGAGGTCCGCCACCGGGTCTGGAAGGGCGTCCGCCTGAACGGCGAGGCGTTCGAGTACACCGGCCGCGGGGTTGAGCTGTTCATCGGCTTCCTGCTGGCCGCGTTGGTGCTGGGCGTGCCCTTCCTGGCCGTCGTGTTCGCGGTGCAGTTCGGGCACTACTGGATGAGCCTGCTGCTGTTCCCGATGTACATCGCCCTGCCGTGGCTGTGGGGCTTCGGGGTGTTCACCGCCTTCCGCTACATGGCCAGCCGCACGACCTGGCGGGGCATCCGCTTCCGGCTGAAGGGCTCGGCGGTCAATTATGGCTGGCTGTTCCTGGGCATCGGCCTGCTTGACGTCATCACCCTGGGCTGGTTCCGCCCCACCGGCGAGCGGATGCTGGCCGAGCGCATCTGGGACGAGATCCGCTTCGGCGATCGCCGCATTCGGTTCCGCATGGGCCGCTCGCAGCGGGAAGGCATCTACGGTCCGTTCGCCATCGGCTGGATCGGCAGCGTCGTCGGCTACATCGTGGTGATGTTCTTCTTCGTGGCGATCGTCATGTCGACCGGCGCTTTCCAGCCCGGGGCCGACGGTCAGGTCTCCGACCCGGGCATCATGTTCACCCTGGGCATCTACGGCGCCATGCTGGCCGCGTCGCCGTTCGTCCTGCTGATCTGGGCCCCCTATCACGCCGCCCTGCTGCGCTCGATCGCCGCCGGGGTGAGCGTGGACAACGCCACCTTCCGCCTGGATGTCCATGCCCTGTCGCTGTGGTGGCTGACGGTCAGCAATCTGTTCCTGCTGCTGATCACCCTCGGCTTCCTGATGCCCTGGGCGCAGGCGCGCACGGCCCAGTATCTGATCAAGCGGCTGAAATCCGACGGTACGGCCCGACTGAATCTGGCCCAACAGACCGAGCGTGGTCCCGGCACGGGCGAGGGTCTGGCCGACGCCTTCGGCTTCTCGGCGATCTGAAGGTGGACGCCCGCTTCTACGACGGCCTGACGGCCCAGTCCCATGTGGCGCAAGTCGAACTGGACGGAGACCTGTTGCGCATCCGGGCCGACGGGCGGGAGTTCGTGTGGCGGCTGAAAGATGTGGAGGTCGTCGTCGAGGCCGATCAGGCCCGGGTCTCCACCCGGCGCGAGCGGGACGCCCGTCTGGTCCTGCCGGTCGGAGAGTGGACGCCGCTCGCCGGTGATCGCCTGACCGAAAAGGTCCGGGCGCGCCGCCAGCGGGAATGGTGGCTGATCGGCGGGTTGACCGCGACGGCGGCGGGCGTGGTCCTGTTCGTCACCGTGGGCGTGCCTGCGTTGTCCGGCCCCATCGCCCGCGCCACGCCCGTGTCGATGGAAGAGCGCATGGGCGACAACATCAACGGCCAACTGTCGCACGTCTTCCCGACGTGCAAGGATTCCGCCGGCCAGCGCGTGCTGGCGCAACTGGGTGATCGCATCGCCGCCGAGGCGGACACGCCGTTCGATATCCGGGTTCGCGCCGTGGACGCGCCCATGGTCAACGCCCTGGCCATGCCGGGCGGACGCATCCTGATCACCGATGACCTGATCCGTCAGGCGGAGACGCCGGACGAGCTTTCGGCCGTCATCGCCCACGAGGTCGCCCACGTGGAGAAGCGCCACGTGATGCAGGCCGTCTGGCGCAATTTCGGCATCGGCATGCTGCTGGATCTGGTGGTCGGCGGCGGCACGGGCGCGGGCCAGCAGGCCGTCATCCTGGCGGGGCAGGCTTCAGAGCTAAGCTACAGCCGTTCCGCCGAGGCCGAGGCCGACGCCCGCGGGCAGGCCTTGCTCCAGGCCGACGGCCTCTCGTCGGAGGGCATGGCGCCCTTCTTCGAGCGGCTGGCGGGCAAGGGCGAGTCCAGCGAGCTGGACCAGGCCGCCGAATTCATGGCCACCCATCCCGATTCCGTACGGCGCGCCCGCGCGGCGCGCGCCGCCGCCCGGCCGGGCCGGAGCGCCTTGAGCCCCGAGGAGTGGCGTCTGGTGAAGGCGGCCTGCGCGGCCGAGGAATCAGGCAATCCGGTAAATCGCCTGAAGCGTCGGCTCGGGCTCGGCGACGACGCGCCCGTCGCGGACCAGCGCGTTGAGGTGCGCCCACACTGACAGGGAGGCCGCCGGCCATAGCCGGCTGTCCACAGCGGCGTAGAGCACCGGCACCATCTCCGCGATGGTCCGGTCGCCCGCCCGCAGTCGCGCCAGGACCTGCGCCTCACGCTCCAGCCGATGGGCGCGATAGGCGGCCAGGAACGGGGCGGGCTCCGTCACCGGCGCGCCGTGGGTCGGCCACAGAGTGTCGAACTCCCGCGCGATCACCGCATCCAGGCTGGCCATGTAGTCGGTCATGTCCCCGTCGGGCGGGGCGACCACGGTGGTCGACCAGCCCATGACGTGATCACCGCTGAACAGGGCGTTCTCCTCGGCCAGGACGAACGCCATGTGATTGGAGGCGTGCCCGGGCGTGGCCATGGCTTCCAGCGTCCAGCCGTCGCCCGCGATCCTCTCGCCGCCGGTCAGGATCACATCCGGGGCGAAGGTCTCGTCGTCATCTTCATCCAGCGCGGATGAAGCGTGGATCGTGCGCAGCGGGGGGCGGGCGGCCAGCACCGGCGCCCCGCCGACAGCCTCGGCGAAGGGGCGGGCCAGGGGGGCATGATCCCGGTGGGTGTGGGTGACCAGTACGTGGCTGACCGTCTGGCCGTTCACCGCCGACAGCAGGGCCGTGAGGTGGGCGTCGTCCAGCGGGCCCGGATCGATCACCGCAACGCCGGCGCCGGGCGCATCACGGCCGACGATATAGGTGCCGGTGCCCGTGAAGGTGAACGGTCCGGGATTGGCGGCCACCACCCGCCGGATCAGCGGCGAGACCCGGTCGCTGCGACCGTACTCGAAGGAAAAGTCCCGAACGAAGGGGATCAAGCGGGCCTCCCGGCGTGGCCCGGGGTTTGCGTTAGGGTTCTGTAAACCTTCCGCGGAGTCCCCGATATGGCCGTTTCCATAGCTTTGGCTGTTTCAAATCGGCTTCTGCCCATCGCCGGAGCCTTCCTCTGTCTCATGGCGGCGCAGTTGGCGGTCGCCTCGTGCACGCCGGAGCCGGCGCCCTATGCGTCGCGCATTGCGGTCGTCCGCTAAAGCGGCAGGCGGCTGAGGTCGTAGCCGGCGGCCGCGGCGGCCTCGCGCAGGGCGTCGGGATCGGCGCCCTCCTGTCGCTGGGCGATGGCCCAGGCGACAGTGGAGCGCATGCCGGAGCGGCAGAACATCAGGGTGCGCACGCCGCGGTCTGAATCGGCCTTCAGACGATCCGCCACGGCCGCGACGGCTTGCTCATCGGGCATGCCGCGCACCGGCGCGTGGAGATAGCTCAGCCCCGCCGCGAGGGCCGCCGCTTCGATCTCGGCTGACGAAGGCTGACCGGCTTCCTCATCGTCGGGACGGTTGTTGATGATCGAGCCGAAGCCCTGCGCCGTGAGCGCGGAGAGGTCTTCCGGGAGCAGCTGCGACGCGGTGCTGACGTGAGGCGACAGAGGTTTGGGGGCAGTCATGGTCATTGCCTCCGGACGCGGACAGCGCCGCTGTGACCGACGACCAGCAGATAGCTGCCCATGGCCGCGCGCCGCACCCGAACAGTCTCGCCGGCGCGGTTGTTGATGCGGACGCGGTCCGTGTCGACCTGGGTCCAGGTGTTGCCGTCGGCCAGCACGAAGGTCCAGCGTCCGTCGCCCGCCTGGGTGGCGCGGGTCAGGGTCGTCTCGATCGCATCGATACGGTCCTGGGGCCTCGGGGGCAGCAGGACGTCGGCGGGGGCGTCGGTCGAACCGAAGGCTTGGCGTCGCGCCGCCGTCGCCTGGGTCCGGTCCACCAACAGGATCTCCCCGCTGCGCAGAGCGGTTTCCAGCTCCAGCGCGGTCCGGTCAAAGCAGCTGAGCCGCTCGCTCGCGACAGACATCGTCCGGCAGCTGGACAGGTTGGCGATCGCCGGCGACCCGACGGGCGCCGCCTCTTGAGCATTCGTCGGAGTCGCTATCGCGAAAGCGAGGACGACGAGCGGGGCGCTCAAGACTCTGACGACCATAGGATCCCTCCACTGTGAACAATGCGGCGTCGTTCTTGTCGCAGGCCGCGTCTGTTTGGGCCAGCCATAGTTGCTTTAACAGACCAGCCATCGTCGCTGTAACGGATCGTGTCTAGAATGCGACACCCCGCTGACGTCGGCATTACAGCAGTGTAATTTTCTAGCGCAGCAGGCGAGTCGGTGCCTAACTCGGCAGGATTGGGGCGGCATTCGTTTGCCGCAGGGTCAATATTTACGCAGCCAACGATGCCCTCACCAAGCTGGTGACTGGCATTAAGAGGGGAGATTCACTTGAAATTCCAACACAACCGCCGCCGCCTGCTGGCGACGACGATCATCGCAGGGGCCTCGGCGCTCGCTTTCGCTGCGCCGGCCATGGCGCAGGATGCCGAGCCGACCTCCATCGATGACGTCGTGGTCACCGGCTCGCGCATCGTTCGACAGGACTATGTAGCCAACAGCCCGATCTCGACCGTGACGGCCGAGCAGATCCAGGCCCGCGGCGACGTGAACGTCGAGCAGATCCTGAACCAACTGCCGCAGGTCGTGCCCGGCCTGTCCGCCAACTCCAACAACCCGTCCAACGGTTCGGCCACGGTCGACCTGCGCGGCATCGGGCCGAGCCGGACGCTGGTGCTGGTCAACGGCCACCGCTTCGTCCCCTACGACAAGAGCAACGCGGTCGACCTGAACAGCATTCCCGCCGCTCTGATCGAGCGCGTGGAAGTGGTCACCGGCGGCGCCTCGGCCACCTACGGCTCCGACGCCCTGGCCGGCGTGGTGAACTTCATCTTCAAGCGGAACTATGAAGGGTTCGGCTTCAACACCCAGTACGGCATCTCGGGCTACGGCGACGGCGAGCAGTTCGACGCCTCGATGACGTTCGGCGCCAACGTGGCCGACGGCCGCGGCAACGTCACCGGCTTCGTCGGCTATGCGGATCGCGATGGCTTCCTGCCGAACGAAGATCGACCCTGGTCGCAAGTCAGCAACGCCGGCGGTTCCGGCACCGGCATCTACGGTGGTCTGAACAACCTGGGCACCAACCCCTATACGGCCGCAGGCTGTCCGACGGCCAACCCGTGCCGTCGTTCGTTCCGCACCCCGGGCGTGCCCGGTCCGTTCAACAACACCCTCGGCGGAACCGGCGATCGCTATGACTTCGCCCCGGTCAACCTGCTGCAGTCGCCGTCGGAGCGCTTCAACCTCGCGCTGATGGGTCACTACAAGGTTCTCGACAACGTCGAGGCGTTCGCGGAAGTCTTCTACACCGACACCCGCAACAACTCGCAGCTGGCGCCGACCCCGGCGACCGGCATCGAGATTCCCGTCAGCAACTTCTTCGTTCAGAACTCTCCGGCGCTGCTGGCCTACGCCAACACCCGCCCCAACCCGGCCCTGCCGCTGAACTTCGACCGCCGGATGGCCGAGGTCGGCGCCCGCGTCCAGCTGAACAACACCGACGTCTATCAGATCAACACCGGGATCCGGGCCGACCTGAGCGACAACTGGCAGCTGGAAGCCATGTACAGCTATGGCCGCACCGAGCTGACCACCTCCATCCAGAACGACGTCTCGCGCTCGCGCCTGAACGCCGCCCTGGCCGGCGGCGGCACGGCGACCCAGTGCGCCCCGGCCGTCCGACTGCTGTTCCCGACCTGCGTGCCGATCAATCTGTTCGGCGCCGGTACGATCACGCCGCAAGCCGCCGCGTTCGTGCGCCTGAACTTCACGGACCGCAGCATCTTCGAGCGCAACAACGTTCAGCTCAACCTGACCGGAACGCTGCTTGAACTGCCGGCGGGCCCCCTCGGCTTCGCCGCGGGCGTCGAGTATCGCGAAGACAGCCTGGGCTTCACTCCGGATGACGCCAAGAACGCCGGCGACATCTACGGCTTCAACGCCGAACGCGCCGTCCAGGGCAGCTCGTCCTCGAAGGAAGCCTATTTCGAAGCCGCCATCCCGCTGCTTCGTGACGCGCCCTTCGCCAAGTCGCTGGAACTGGAAGTGGGCGCCCGCTATTCGGACTACAGCACCGTTGGCGGCGTCTGGTCGTACAAGTTCGGCGGTTCCTGGGAGCCGGTCGACAGCCTGCGCCTGCGCGCCCTCTATCAGCGCGCCAGCCGGGCCCCGAACGTGTTCGAACTGTTCCAGGCCAACGACCAGGGCTTCCCGGCCGTTCTGGACCCCTGCACCACCGTCAACCCGAGCACGGGCGCCGCGCGCACCCTCAGCACGGGCGTGCGGAACTTCTGTACCGCTCAGCTGGGCTTCGATCCGGTCGCCAGCGGCTTCGTCGCGCTGAACACCCAGACGGAGTCCTTCTTCTACGGCAACCCCGGTCTGTCGGAAGAGAAGTCGGATACGGTGACCCTGGGCGCCGTCTGGCAACCGACCTCCATTCAGGGTCTGTCGGTGTCGCTGGACTACTACCAGATCAAGGTCGAGGACTATATCGGCACGATCTTCGGCGGCGTTTCGGGCGTTGTCTCGCAGTGCTTCGCGGCGGGCGCGGCGGCTTCGGCCACCACTCCGACCGCGGTCTCGGCGGTCGCCGAGTGCAACAACGCGGGCATCGGCCTGCCGCTCATCTATCGTGACCCGGCCGGCAACCTGAAGGCGCGTGCGCCTCTGGGCAACGTGTCGGCGCTGGAAACCAGCGGCGTCGACTTCTCGACGCGTTACGGCTGGACCGTGCCGTGGGGCGGCGGGATGTGGGGCGACAAGCTCGACGTCGCGTTCAACCTGACCTGGCTGGACAAGTATGAGCTGGACGGCATCGACTACGCCGGGACGGCTGGCGCCTACAACATCAGCGCCACCCTGCCGGAATGGAAGGCCAACCTCTCGCTGGGCTACGATGTCGGTCCGGTGCGTCTGGCCTATTCGGGCACGTTCATCGATGCTCTGGACAACCAGGGCAACATCCCGGCGATCGGTGACCCGTCGGGTTACTCGACCGTTGACTCGTACTGGTACCACGACATCAGCGCGACCTGGCAGGCCACGGACAGCATCGAGATGTTCGGCGGTATCCGGAACCTGCTGGATGAAGATCCGCCCGTCTTCGACAACGCGAACGACGGCAACACCGATCCGAACACGTATGACGTGAACGGCCGGTACTTCTTCGTCGGCGCTCGCCTGAAGTACTAAGACCTGAAGAAACGTGCGTAAGATCGGGCGGCGGGGCTTCGGCTCCGCCGCCTTTTTCTTTGAGCCGCGCATGCCGTAGAAAAACCACCGGGGCGCTTCAGGCGTTGCCGTAACACTCCGGCCCACGCGGTCGCCATTCAGATGCCTGTCTCCATGATCGCCAGCGTTCTCGCCGCCCTGTTCCTGATCCAGACCCCGCCCGCGCCTCAGGACGGTCCTGTCGTCACGGCTCCGCGCCCCGTCGAGGCCAATGACGGTCCCATCGTCACCGCCGCGCCGGCGGGGGGCGAGACGATCGACTCCCTGCGGTTCCGGGAGGCCGTGGCCTATGGCAACGACCTGCCGCGCGGTGCGCCGCAGAGTGACTATCCGCTGGTCGCCTGGTGCGAGGCCCTGGTGAACGGACACGTGGCTCTGGGCGAAACGCTGACTGACCGCGATCCGCTGGATCTGGACATTATCCGCCTGGGCAGGTTGGAGGCCTCCGACTTCCATTCGGCGCTGCAGGTCGCCGAGCCGCGCCAGACGGCCGCCACCCGCGCCGCCGCGCGCGCCGCCGCCGCCGAGGCCGCCGCCAAATGGACGCCGCTCATGGAACAGAGCGAAGCCGCGCGCAGCCAGGCCTTCGGGCTGTTCTTCGGCCTGCCGGGGCGTTGCGAACACGCCGCCCGCCGCATCCGCGAGAACATCACCACGCCGCCGGCCACGCCGCGCGACGTCGGGCTGGAGTAGACTCTAGCGGGGGGACCGGTTCCCGCGATCCCGGGGCAGATGAAGGCGAACCTCGGTGACTCCGGGCACGCCTTCGCGGTCCGCCGCTTTCAGCAGGCCGTCGATCCCCTCGGCGCCGAGGTCGCACAAGACCGCACGCCGGTCGCCCACACGCAGGCCAAGACGCGTCCCGCGCGGCTCCAACCTGGTGATCTCGGCCCATGCAAATGCGCGGGGCGGGAGGAGCAGCCGAGCCTGTTCGATCCCCTTGCGGTCCCAGCGGACCCGCTCGCGAGCCCCGGCGGCGAAGAGATAGAGGCCTGTCGCGATGAGGGCGGCCACCAGGCCAAGCCAGGGCCAGAGCTGGCCGGGCCGCTCGTGGGCGCGGGACAGGAACCCCAGTCCGCCGAAGATCAGGCCTGCCGCGAGGGCGAACAGGCCGAAGCCCACCTGAATGCCGGTATTGCGGACCGTCTGCCGGGCGCGAGGCGGAACCAGTCGGTCCGCGAGCAGCATCGCACCGAGGACGAGCGCTGCCATCAGGCCGAGGACGGCGGCGATCACCAGCGGCGCCGCCAGCCAGCGCATCATGCCGCCGCCGTCCGCGCCACGGCGTTGGGATCGTAGTTGAGGATGGGCGAGAGCCAGCGCTCGGCGGTCGCCACGTCCCAGCCCTTGCGGCGGGCGTAGTCCTCGATCTGGTCGCGGTCGATCTTGCCGACGCCGAAATAGTGGCTTTCCGCATGACCGAAATAGAGGCCGGAGACCGAAGCGGGCGGCGTCATGGCAAAGCTCTCGGTCAGTTGCATTCCCGCATTGGATTCTGCCTGCAAGAGGCTGAACAACGTCGCCTTTTCGGTGTGGTCCGGTTGGGCCGGGTAACCGGGGGCGGGGCGGATGCCCTGATAGGTTTCGGCGATCAGGTCGTCGACACTGGTCTGTTCGTCGGGGACGTAACCCCACAGCTGGGTGCGGACCTCCTTGTGCAGCCGCTCGGCGAAGGCCTCGGCCAGGCGGTCGGCCAGGGCCGTGGCCATGATGGCCGAATAGTCGTCGCCCTTCGCCTTGAACTCGGCGGCCTTCTCCAGCTCGCCATGGCCGGCGGTGACCGCGAAGGCGCCCAGGAAGTCCTCGCCGTCCTTGGCCACGAAGTCGGACAGGCACAGGTTCGGCTTGCCGTTGGTCTTGGCGATCTGCTGGCGCAGGCCGTGGAAGCGGGCGGCCTCGACGGTGCGGCTGTCATCGGCCCAGACCACGATGTCGTCGCCGCGCGCGTTGGCGGGCCAGAAGCCGACCACGCCCTTGGCCGTGAACCACTTCTCCCGGACGATGCGCTTCAGCATCGCCTGGGCGTCCTTGAACAGGTCCTTGGCCGCCTCGCCGACGATCTCGTCCTCGAGGATCAGCGGGTAGCGGCCGATCAGCTCCCAGCTGGCGAAGAAGGGGGTCCAGTCGATGTGGTCGGCCAGGTCCTGCAGGTCCCAGCCGTCGAAGGCGCGCACGCCGAGGAAGGACGGACGCGAGGGCAGGGGCGTCGCCGCCTGCGGCTTGAAGCGGTTGGCGCGGGCGACGGGCAGGGCGGCGCGCGCCTTGACCTCCTGACCCCGGGCGAACTGCTCGCGGATACGAATGTATTCGTCGCGGGTGGCGGCCTCGTTCTTCGCCTTCTCGGTCGGCGACAGCAGGCCCGCGACCACGCCGACAGCGCGCGAGGCGTCGATAACGTAGGTGGTCGAGCCCCGGTGATAGGCGGGCTCGATCTTCACCGCCGTATGGGTCCGGCTGGTGGTGGCCCCGCCGATCAGCAGCGGGATCGACATGCCGCGCCGCTCCATCTCCGAGGCGACGAAGACCATCTCGTCCAGCGAGGGGGTGATCAGGCCCGACAGGCCGACGATATCGCAGTTGTTGGCCACCGCCTCGTCGAGGATGCGGTCGGCCGGAACCATGACGCCCAGGTCGATGACCTCGTAGTTGTTACACTGCAGGACCACGCCGACGATGTTCTTGCCGATGTCGTGGACGTCGCCCTTGACCGTCGCCATCAGGATGCGGCCCGCCTGCCGGCGGGGCTGGCCGGCCTTTTCGGCCTCCATGAAGGGTTCCAGCCAGGCCACCGCCTGCTTCATCACGCGGGCGGACTTCACCACCTGCGGCAGGAACATCTTGCCCGATCCGAACAGGTCGCCGACCACGTTCATCCCGTCCATCAGCGGACCTTCGATGACGTGCAGCGGGCGTTCGACGCCCAGGCGCGCCTCCTCGGTGTCGGCCTCGATGAACTCGGTGATGCCGTGGACCAGGGCGTGGGCGATACGCTGGCCGACGGGCTGTTCGCGCCATTTCAGATCGACGACGCGGGCCGCGCCCTTCTCACCCTTGTAGTTGGGCGCCATGTCCACCAGCCGCTCGGTGTTGGACACATTGGTCCGCTGCGGCCGGTTCAGGATCACGTCCTCGACGGCTTCGCGCAGGACCGGGTCGATGTCGTCATAGACCGGCAGGTCGCCCGCGTTGACGATGCCCATGTCCATGCCCGCCGCGATGGCGTGGTACAGGAAGACCGAGTGGATCGCCCGGCGCACCGGCTCGTTGCCGCGGAAGCTGAACGAGACGTTCGACACCCCGCCGGACACCCGCGCATAGGGCAGCGAAGCCTTGATGACCTTCGTCGCCTCGATGAAGTCGACGGCGTAGTTGTCGTGCTCCTCGATCCCCGTCGCCACGGCGAAAATGTTGGGGTCGAAGATGATGTCCTCGGGCGGGAAGCCGACCTCGTCCACCAGGATCCGGTAGGCGCGGGTGCAGATCTCGATCTTGCGCGCGGCGGTGTCGGCCTGACCCACCTCGTCGAAGGCCATGACCACGACGGCGGCGCCGTATCGCAGGCATTTGACGGCGTGCTCGCGGAAGGCCTGCTCGCCCTCCTTCATCGAGATGGAATTGACGATCGGCTTGCCCTGGACGCACTTCAGGCCCGCCTCGATCACCTCCCATTTGGAGCTGTCGATCATTACCGGAACGCGGGCGATGTCGGGCTCGGCCGCGATCAGGTTGAGGAAGGTGCGCATGGCGACGGCGCCGTCCAGCAGGCCCTCGTCCATGTTGATGTCGATGATGGCGGCGCCCGCCTCGACCTGCTGGCGCGCCACGTCCAGCGCCGCGCCATAGTCGCCCTCGACCACCAGCTTGCGGAATTTGGCCGAGCCGGTGACGTTGGTCCGCTCGCCGACGTTGATGAAGACGGGACGCATCAGGCTTTACCGGGAACGAGCGGAGGCAGGGTGTGGACGTCGACCCGCCGGATCTTGAGGCGTAGCCAGTGCCAGAGCGAGTACTGGCCGTCGCGTAGCCAGGTGCGCAGACCGCGCGAGTCCAGGCGATAGAGGTGGTAGATTACGCCGGTGCGCCGGTCGCGAGCCTCGCGCACCCGTCCGTCCCGAACTGCATCCAGCGTCGCCAGAAGCTGGTTCAGGTCGGCCACCGCCGGATCGATCTGGTCGGTCCAGATGTCGCCGAGCGAATATTCCAGCTCACCGCCTTCGAGCGACAAGGCCACGGCGCGATGCGCCTTGGTCAACGCCTTGATGCGAAGCTCGAAGGCGTCGCCATCGCGCTCGAACTCATGCGCCACCGTCTCGGGAAGAGAGCGCGCGAAGGCCTCGACCGCGTCCACGAAGGCGCTGATCTCATGCGGCGCATTGGCGTTCAGGCGCAGGGCGGTCATCAGGACGCCAGTTCGAACGGTTCCAGCCCGCTCAGCCGCATGGCCACCGGCCGTTCCGGGACGACCCGCGTCGGCACGCCCGCGACCTCCTTGGCCACATGCTGGATATGCTCCGGCGTCGTGCCGCAGCAGCCGCCGACGATGTTGACCAATCCGGACCGCGCCCATTCCTCGATGAAGTGGGCGGTCTCGTGCGGCTGCTCGTCGTACTGGCCCATGGCGTTGGGCAGGCCGGCGTTGGGGTAGGCGGCGACCAGGGTGTCGGCGACGCGGCTCAGCTCGGCGATGAAGGGCCGCATAAGCTCGCCGCCCAGGGCGCAGTTGAAGCCGATGGCGAAGGGCTTGGCGTGGCGCACGCTGTTCCAGAACCCCTCGGCCGTCTGGCCCGACAGGGTGCGGCCCGAACGGTCGGTGATGGTGCCCGAAATCCAGATCGGCAGCGGCTCCAGACCCTCGTCCTCCAGATCCTTGATCGCCTTGATGCAGGCCTTGCAGTTCAGCGTGTCGGTGATGGTCTCGATCAGATAGAGGTCGACCCCGCCCTCGTGCAGCGCCTTCACCTGATGGCGGTAGGCCTCATAGACCTGGTCGAAGGTCACCAGCCGGGCGCCGGGATCGTTCACGTCCGACGACATCGACAGCATCTTGTTCAGCGGCCCGATGGCGCCGGCGACGAAGCGTGGCTTGTGCGGCTCCTTCTGCGTCCAGCGGTCGGCCGAGGCGCGGGCCAGCTTGGCCCCCTCGAGGTTGATGTCCCACACCGCCTCGGCGTCCAGGTGGTAGTCCTCCTGCGCGATGACCGTGGCCGAGAAGGTGTTGGTCTCGCTGATATCGGCGCCGGCGGCGTAATACTGGTCGTGCAGGTCGGTGATGACGTCCGGGCGGGTGATGCACAGGATGTCGTTGTTGCCCTTCATCTGGCCCGGATGGCCGATGAAGCGGTCGCCGAGGAAGTCGGCCTCGTCCAGCCCGCGGCGCTGGATCATCACGCCCCAGCTGCCGTCCAGCACCAGGATGCGGTCCTTCGCGGCGGCGTGCAGGGCGGCGATGCGTTCGGCGCGAGTCATGCCTGGCGATTCCCGTAGGCGACGAGCGGGCGAGTGGCGGTCAGCGGCAGCAGGCGGCCCAGAGTCTCGGTGATCCAGCGGCAGCCGGTGCAGGACAGGGAAAACAGGTTGGTCACGCGTCGGCTTTCTGTTCGCGCACGCCCAGCACCCGACAGATGGCGTAGACCAGATCGGCGCGGTTCAGGGTGTAGAAGTGGAAGTCCTGGAAGCCCTCTTCCTGCAGTCGGGCGCAGGTTTCGGCGGCGACGGAGGTCGCGATCAGCTTGCGGGTCTCGGGGTCGTCGTCCAGCCCGTCGAAATGGGCCGCCAGCCAGTCCGGGATCGACGTCCCGCACGATCCGCACATGCGCTGAAGACCGGCGAAATTGGACACCGGCATGATGCCGGGGATCAGCGGGATGGTCACGCCCGCCGCCCGCACCCGGTCGCGGAAGCGCAGGAAGGCGTCCATGTCGAAGAAGAACTGGCTGACCGCGCGGGTGGCCCCGGCGTCGATCTTGGCCTTCAGCACCTCGATGTCGTGCTCGATGGAGGGGCTTTCCGGATGGCGCTCCGGATAGGCGCCGACGGTGATGTCGAAGCCGCCGATGCGGCTGATCGCGCGGGTCAGTTCGGTCGCGTTGGCGTAACCGTCGGCGCGCGGTTGATAGACACCGCCGATGCCTGAGCCGCCCGGCGGGTCGCCGCGCAGGGCCACGATATGCTTCACGCCCGCAGTCTTATAGACCTCGATCACCGCATCGACCTCATCGCGGCTGGCGTCGACGCAGGTCAGGTGGGCGGCGGGCCGCAGGTCGGTCTCAGTCAGAATCCGCTCGACGGTGCGGTGGGTTCGCTCACGGGTCGAACCGCCGGCGCCGTAGGTGACCGAGACGAAGGCCGGGTTCAGCGGGGCCAGCCGCTGGATCGCCTTCCAAAGATTGGCCTCGGCCTCGTCGCTCTTGGGCGGGAAGAACTCGAACGAAACGCTCGGGCGCGATGAATCCTGACCGGCGCGGGCGACGGGCCCCAGCGGCGACAGCAACAGGGCGCGGGCCTCGGCCAGGCTGACGGGACTGCTCATGCCGCGTTCGCCCGAGCCAGGGCCGGGCGTTCGCCGGTCCAGATGGAGACGGTCAGGCCGTCGGTGTCCGGGGGCAGGGCGACGGAGGCGCTGGTCCGCAGGCCCGCGCCGGCCAGCCAGCGGTGCATCTCCTCGTCCGCGAAGCCGAGGCGCCGGTGCTGGTGCTCGTCCCGCAGATGCTCCAGCCGGTGGGGGGCGAAGTCGACGATCAGCAGGCGGCCGCCCGGCGCGACCAGCCGCGCGGCCTCGGCCACGGCGGCGGCGGGATCGGCCAGGTAGTGCAGGACCTGGTGCACCAACACCAGATCGGCGCTTTGCTCGGGCAGGCGGGTGGCGAAGATGTCGCCATGGCGCAGCTCGACCTTGTCCAGCCCGGCCTTGGCGACGTTGGCGCGGGCGATGTTGAGCATGTTGTGGCTGAGGTCCAGGCCGACCGACATGCGGGCGTTCTTGCCCAGCAGGGTCAGCATGCGGCCCGAGCCGGTGCCCAGGTCCACGACCCGGTCGAACGGACCCTCGCCGGCGGCCTGCAGGATCGCCGCCTCGACGGCGCTTTCGCAGACATAGAGCGAGCGAATGCGGTCCCACTGCGGGGCGACGCGTTCGAAATAGGCGCTGGCGGCGGCTTCACGGTCGCGGCGGACGTCTTCCAGCCGGCTGTCGTCGTCGGCCCCGGCGGTTTCGTCCAGCAGGTCCAGCACGGTGTCGATCAGGCGACGCGCCAGCGGATCGGAAGACAGGCGGTAGAAGACCCGCGCCCCGTCCGGGAACCGCTCGATCAGGCCGGCGTCGGCCATCAGTTTCAGGTGGCGGGACACGCGCGGTTGGCTCTGCTCCAGGATGCGCGAGAGCTCCATGACCGAGAGCTCTTCTCCAGCCAGCAGGGACAGGACGCGCAGCCGGGTCGGCTCGCCCGCGGCGCGCAGGGTTTCAACGGTCTGATCGGCGCTCAACGACATGTCCTTATATAAGGATATCCTTATATGCTTTGGCAAGGAAAAACCGCTGGCCAGACGCGGCGCGTGGGCACACTCTGGCGTGGTCGATAACCCTCGTATCCGGAAGTTTTTTCGATGCGTCTTCGTCCGACCCTGATCGCGGCGCCCGCCGCCGCCCTGCTTCTTCTGGCGCCCGCCGCCTTCGCCCAGACCCCGCCGCCCGGCGCGCCTCAAGGGGCGCCTCAGGGCGCTCCCCAGGCCGGGCCGCAAGGCGGTCCTCCGGGAGGGGGCATGGGCCGCGGCGGCGGCATGGGCGCCCTGCCGCATTCCCGCGCTGAGGTTGAGCCGTGGGCCGACCGGGTGTTCGGGCGTCTGGACGCCAACGCCGACGGCGCGGTCACCGGCAATGAGTTGACGATCCTGACCCAGGAGCCGGTGGCCTCGATGGGCGGCGGTCGTCTGCGCGCCTTGGTTTCGCAATCGGACGCCAACCGCGACGCCCGCGTCACCCGCGAGGAGCTCGGGGCCGGGGCGCTGCGCGCGTTCGACCGGATGGATGCGAACGGCGACGGCCAACTGTCCGAGGAGGAGCGCCCGCAGGCGCCCGCGCCCCAGCGGCCGATGAGCATTCCAATGCCGGCGCCGGCCAACCCGATGCCCATGCCGATGCCCGACGGGTCGGGCGGCTGATCAGACCGGCTCGCCGGTCTCGGACTCCGGCAGGGCGCCCAAGCGGCGTTTGTTGACGTGCCCCTCCGGTCGGGTCTCGGCCGCATCCGGGAACTCGCCGCGGAAATAGTAGCGCTGCCACGCCTGCTTCATGGCCGCCGGGTCTCCGTCGGCCATGCGGGTGTTGAAGTCGGTGCGGACCTCCTTCCACATCTCGTACTGGCGTGACAGGTCGCCGTCGGTCGATAGCGGCGCCCCCACCGGCTCGAAGGCCTCCACGTGGTGATGCTGGATCGGCTGGATGAAGCAGAAGGGCTCGTCCTTCTCGAACCGCACCCGGCCGGGTGCGGTGAAGCGCCAGTTCATCGTGAACGGGTAGGGGAGCCAGTCGGTCTCGACCAGGCCCTCCAGCGGCGCCAGGCCGTGCTTGAACCGGTTCGGACTGCCGGACGCTCGCAGCGCCCAGCCCGGAGGCGTGCGGAACAGCCAACCCACATGGAATGTGATTACCCCGTGGGTGAAGTGGGACACCACCAGGTGATCCAGTTGCGTTCCCTCGACCAGCGGACGGAACCGGATCGAGTCCGCGTCCAGCCCGCCGTTCCATTCGGCCTCGAAGCCGAACGGACACAGCAACTCCCAGCCCGTCGTGTTGGCCATGGTCAGCGGCAGGCAGCGATAGGGATGGCGTGCGGCGAAGCTGTCCATCCAGTCGCGTTCGGGCCGCCCCGGCACGAGTTGGGGCGGGTTCGGCTTGGTCGGGAAGCACTCCAGACGCAGGGGCGCGATCGGGGCCGCGGGTTCAATCAGAGGCTGGCTCAAGCCGGGTCTCACATCGGATGGCGAAGCGATCATCTGATCGTAGAACGCGGCGGCCCGCCAGCCCTATCAACGCCTCACGCGGTCAGAACATCCAGTCGCGGTTGAACGGCATGTCCGACGGCCCATCAACGACCATTCCGTGCCCGTTCGGCTCGTGCGCCATCGGCGCATGATCCTCAAGCAGGACGTCCATCAACCCGGGACCCGCCCCTCCGTCGTCCGGCTGGATCAGGGGCGTATTGATGTTCGCCTTGTCGAAGGGCAGGGGCGGCAGAACCTCGGGATCGCCTCCCAGGATGAAGGCGTCGTCACCGGGCAGGGTGAGCGGCAGGTCCGTCGCGAACTTTCCGCCCGCGGACTCCACCGGCTGGACCAGCGGCTCTTCGCCGATCTTCCCATCGTCCACGAAGGCGCCCCAGCCGTTCGGACCATACTGGATCCGCAGGTCGATCGTCTTGCCGTCCGAGAAGCGGATCATCTCGACGTTCACCAGCCGGTCGCCGCCATCCACCCCCTTCAACAGGAACAGGCCGTCATCCAGGATGATCAGCCTTGCGCCTTCCCGCGTGCCGCTGACCACCACGGTGTCCAGCCCATCGCCGCCGTCGATCACATCGTGACCCGCCCCGCCGGTGATGGTGTCGTCCCCGTCGCCGGCCGAAATGGTGTCGTCGCCGTCTCCGGCGAGAATCCGGTCGATCCCTGAGGTGCCGCTCAGGGCGTCGGCGCCGGCCGTGCCATTGACCGTATTGGGGAGCCGATCACCGTTGATATCGTAGAGGCCGTCGGAAAACCGCAACTGTTCCACGCCCTGCAGGCGGTCGGCCTGGTTGGGGGGCGAATTGTCCGTCACGATGGTGACGCCGTCGGAGCCCGTCGTGATGGTGTAGTTGGACCGCGGTCCTTCGTACACGGCCTGATCAACCCCCTCGCCGCCGTCCAGCCGATCCTCGCCGAAGCCTCCGATGAGGATGTCGTCGCCGTCGCCGCCGACCAGAATGTCATTGCTGAAGTCACCGTCGAGGCGATCGTTGCCGCCGTAACCCATCAGCAGGTTGGAGTCTTGCCGAGTTCCGGTGAGCACATCATCGAACGCACTGCCGTAGATGCTCTCGATCCATTCGAGAGTGTCCATGCCCTGGCCGGTGTTCTGCGGTCCGACAATCCGGAGATCGATGGTGACGCCGCGGGTGGCGGAGCGATAGTCGGCGATGTCGCCGCCTGCGAGGTACTGGCCGTTGACATAGGTCGGATAACTCTCGCCGCCGTGGCCGCCGTCGAGGCGGTCGTCTCCCTCGCCCCCGGCCAGAATATCGAGGCCATATCCGCCTTGAAGGCTATCGTCGCCGGCGCCGCCGTTCAGGACGTCGTCGCCGTTCCAGGACTGTATGACATCGTCCCCGGCCGTGCCGTTGAACACGTCGTTCCCGCTCGTGCCGTTGAACATCTGTCCGGGCGTGGCCAGTGGATTGTAGCCGAAATTGGCGGCGGAGAAGTCGGTCCGGACGGTGCTGACGAAGGTGATCAGCGTGATCCAGCCGTGCGCGTTTCCGCTCGCGTCGCGGTCCACCTGCAGCAGGACGTCGCCGCCCGCCTGAACCAGACGGGCGAACCCGATCTGGAAGGGGTTGTAGCCGTTCCACTGGATGAGGGAGGCGGTCAGCAGCGGCTCCCAGCTCAGGATGTCGCCGCCCGCTCCGGCGGTGAAGTCGGTGAAGCGGATCGTCGGGCTCGGGTTCTCGAGCCGGCCCATGTAGACCGTGTCCACCCCAGCGCCGGTCGCGATGGTCAGGTCGCCGTAGAGGAAGCCCTGCAGGTAGATGCGATCATTGCCCGCGCCGCCGTCCAGCAGGGCAGAGAACCCCGGGTCGCCGAGGATGCTGAGTTCGTCCGCGCCGTCTCCGCCGAACAGTTGAACACGATCCGTGGAGCCGTTCCAACGCGTGACCGAGATGTTGTCGTCGCCATCCCCGCCCATCAGGATGTCGTTGCCGCCGCCCTCGCCAGGGTTGCCGAGATCGCTCAGCTGGTCGTTTCCCGCACCGCCATTGACGACGTCGTCCCCCATGCCGCCGTTCAGGATGTCGTTGCCCGCCCCGCCGTCCAGCCGGTCGTTGCTGTTGCGGCCCTGCATGAAATCATCACCGTCGAGGCCCGACATGATGTCTTCGCCGTTGGTCCCGATCAGTTGGTCGACGCTGGCGGTGCCCATGAAGGTCTGGCCGGGGACGCCGGCGCCGTTCGGGTCAAAGCCGCTGAAATTCCAGGCGGTGAGGCTGGAGGCCAGGGTGGAGCGGAAGGTGAGGAGGGTGTAGGCGGCCTGTGCGCCGGCCGCGCCGTCCAGATCGATCAACAGCACAGTGTCGGCGCCGACCTGCATCAGCTTGAAATAGCCCGTAGAGAAGGGGTTGCTGCCGTTCCAGCCGGTGAAGAAGTTGAAGATCTTAAAGGTCGGACTGTCCCAGATGATCCGATCGCCGCCGACGCCGCCGGTGAAATCGGTCACGACCATCTGACCGCGCCCGGTCGGGTTAAGGCCGGAGAAATCGAGGATGTCGGCCCCGGAGCCGGTGATGATCTCCAGGCTTCCGGCGAGGTCCGAGATTCGGAACACGTCGGATCCGGCGCCGCCATCCAGCACGCCGGTGCTGGCGTTGGCGACATAGTATTCGATCAGATCGTTCCCGTCGCCGCCCTCGGCCCTCAGGACGTTGACCGGCGAAGTCCGGGGCCGCCAGAAGTGAAGGGTGTCGTTTCCACCCATGCCGCGCAGGGTGTCGTTGCCGCCGGCATCATCGTTGATGATGTCCGGCTCGCTACCCCCGGTCAGCGTCTCTGAGCCGGCGGTCCCGGTGATCGTCGGCATCTGTTTCCCCCGGGGCCCTGCAGGCCCGAACCCGACCGGGGCCGCGACGCGCGCCAACAGTCCCCCAACTGGCGGTGGAGGTTAATTAGAGGCTAACAGACAAGCAAGCGCTTGATCCCGCCGCGCCGGGCACGCGCCGGTCAGGGCGGGTTTTACCGCCCGAACTTCTGGAACTTGATCCGGTGCGGGATCAGGCTTTCGACGCCCAGGCGACGCTTCTTGTCTTCCTCATAGGCCTCGAAATTCCCTTCGAACCATTCGACGTGGCTGTCGCCCTCGAAGGCCAGGATGTGGGTGGCCAGGCGGTCCAGGAACCAACGGTCGTGGGAAATGACCACGGCGCAGCCGGCGAAGCCTTCCAGGGCTTCCTCGAGGTTCTGCAGGGTCTCGATGTCCAGGTCGTTGGTCGGTTCGTCGAGCAGGATCAGGTTTCCGCCCGAAGCCAGGGTCTTGGCCAGGTGGACGCGGTTGCGCTCACCGCCCGACAGCTGGCCGACCTTCTTCTGCTGGTCGCCGCCCTTGAAGTTGAAGCTGCCGACGTAGGCGCGGGAGTTAATCTCGCGCTTGCCGACCATCATGATATCGGTGCCGCCCGAGATGGCCTGCCAGATGGTTTCGTCGGGCTTCAGGTCGTCGCGCGACTGGTCGACATAGGCCAGCTTGACCGTCTCGCCGACCTTGATCGTGCCGCCGTCGGGCTGTTCCTGGCCGGTGATCAGCTTGAACATGGTCGACTTGCCGGCGCCGTTGGGGCCGATGACGCCGACGATGCCGTTGGGCGGCAGCTTGAAGGTCAGGTTGTCGAACAGCACCTTGTCGCCATACGACTTCTGCAGGCCCTCGACCTCCAGAACGACGTTGCCGAGGCGCGGGCCGGGCGGGATCTGGATGACGGCGTGGGTCTGCGCGCCGCGCATGCTCTCCTGCTCGTCCACCATTCGCTCATAGGCGGCCAGACGGGCCTTGGACTTGGCCTGACGGGCCTTGGCGCCCGAGCGGACCCATTCCAGTTCGCGGGTGAGGGCGCGCTGGCGGGCTTCGGATTCCGACTGCTCCTGCACGACGCGCTTGGTCTTGGCTTCCAGCCACGAGGAGTAGTTGCCCTCGTGCGGGTGACCCTTGCCGCGGTCCAGCTCCAGCGTCCATTTGGTGACGAGGTCCAGGAAGTAGCGGTCGTGGGTCACCAGGATGACGCAGCCCGGGAAGTTCTCCAGGTGATGCTGCAGCCAGGCGACGCTTTCGGCGTCCAGGTGGTTGGTCGGTTCGTCGAGCAGCAGCATGTCGGGCTTGCTGAGCAGCAGGCGGGCCAGGGCCACGCGGCGCTTCTCACCGCCCGACAGGTTGGTGACCTCCCAGTCGTCCGGCGGACAGCGCAGGGCGTCCATGGCCATTTCGATGCGGCTGTCGATGTCCCAGACATCGCCGGCGTCGATCTTCTCCTGGAGGGCGGTCATCTCCTCCATGAGTTCGTCGGTGTATTCCTCGGCCATCTCCACGGCGATGGCGTTGAAGCGGTTGACCCACTGCTTTTCTTCGCACCAGGCCTCGACGTTCTCGCGGACGTTCAGGGTCGGATCGAGTTGCGGCTCCTGCTCCAGGTAGCCGCGCTTGATGCCGTCGGCGGCCTTGGCCTCGCCGGAGAATTCCTTGTCCAGCCCGGCCATGATCTTCAGCAGGGTGGACTTACCCGAGCCGTTGACCCCGACCACGCCGATCTTGGCGTCGTTGTAGAAGCTCAGCCAGATGTTCTCGAAGATCTTCTTGCCGCCGGGAAAGGCCTTGGTCAGGCCCTGCATCTGGAAAATATATTGCTGCGCCATGAGGTGCGGTGCGCCCTGTCGTCTGATCGGATGGGGAGGTTGGCGCGGGATGTAGCCGCCGCGCCGCTTCAGGGCAAATGACTAGCGGACGGGCAGGGCGGTTTGATGACCACGCCGTGCATCCATTTGACGGTCTGGCGGCCTCTTCTCGCTGCGCTCCGGTGTCGGGGCGAAGGGAGCATCCATGTCATCGCGCCTCGCCTGCACGGCCTTCGTCGCCGCGATCCTGCTTGTCCTGCCGGCCGCGGCCGGAGCCCAGGATCGCGCCGCCTTCCCCGCCGCCATGGACGCCTTCGCGCGCCGGGCGCTGGAGCGGACCGAGGCCGTGCCCGGCATGGCCGTGGCGGTCGTGGACCGGCAGGGCGCGATCTACACCGGGGGCTTCGGCGTCGCGGATGTCGCGACCGGCGCGCCGGTGGATGCGGAGACGCGATTCTACATCGCCTCGGCGACCAAATCCTTCACCGCCCTGGCCGTCGCGGCGATGGCGGAACGGGGCGAGGTCGATCTGGAGGCCCCGCTGGCCGCCTGGTCGCCGGACTCGGGCGTGCCCGCCGACATCGCCGGGCGGATCACCCTGACCGATCTGCTCAGCCATCGGTCGGGGGTCGAGAACGGCCCGATCGCCTTCCGCACGGCCTATTCAGGCGACTGGACGCCGGAGCTGCTGTGGCGGCTGACCGCCGAGACCCGGCCGCGCGAGGGCGGGGCCTACGGGACGTTTGCCTACACCAACTCCGGCTACAACCTGGCCACGGTCCTGATCGGGCGCCGCTGGGGCGGCGACTGGCGCACGCTTGTACAGGGCGAGGTCCTGACGCCGCTGGGCATGAGCGACACCACGGCCTTCATCGATGAGGCGCGGGCGGAGGGCCACACCGTCGCCGCGGGCCATTTCGGCCGCCTCGCCGGACAACCCGAGCGGTCGTATCTGCAGAAGACCGACCCCACGATGCAGTCGGCCGGCGGGCTGATCTCCACGGCGCACGACATGGCGATCTGGCTTGAGGCGCAGGTGACGGACGGAACGGTCGGCGGACGCCGCGTCCTGCCCGCGGGCCTCATCGCGTCCACCCATGCGTCCAGGGTCGCGCAGGAGACGACCTTCGGTCCCTATGTCCGCACCGGCTACGGCCTCGGCTGGCAGGTCGGGCGGTACGGCGATGACGTCGTGATCCACCACTTCGGCAATTTCTCGGGCTCGCGGGCCCACGTCTCCTTCATGCCGGAGCGTCATCTGGGCGTGGCCGTGATGGTCAATGAGGACGCCTTCGCCGGCGAACTGGCCGATCTGGTCGCCAACTACGCCTATGACTGGTTCGCGAACCTGCCGGACGTGGACGCGGTCTATGACGCGAAGCTGGCCGAGCTGGCCGTCCGCCGGGATCGGCGGCGCGAGGGGATCGCCGCCAACCTGGCCGCCCGCGCGCAGCGGCCTCGGACCCTCAGCCTTCCGAACGCCGCCTATGTCGGGGACTACGTCAGCCCGGCGTACGGGACCTTGAGCGTGAGCGAGGACGGCGACCGCCTGCGGCTGGCCATCGGCGTGCAGTCGGCGGTGGCCGAGAACTTCACCGATCCGGAAAGCCTGCGGGTCGAACTGACGCCCTATACCGGCCAGGGGGTCACCTTCCGGCTTGGCGCCGACGGACGCCCTGTGTCGCTGGATTACGACGGCGAGATCTACACGCGGCGCTGACCGGGGGCCTACGGCCTGACCGGCGACACGGCCGTCAGGGCGCGACACGACCGACGCCGCGACGGATGACGACCCCGCCGACAACCAGGGCCAAGCCGGCGCCCATCAAAAACATCGAGAAGGCGCCGCCGCCGATCTCGCTGTTGTTCGCCGCGCTGATGGATCTCGCTGCAGATGCAGCGTCCGTCGCAGTGGTCGCCGTGGCGAAGGCCACCTGTTTGCATTGAGCGATCAAATCCGCATCGGCCCCGCGTTCCGCCATTGAGGCCTCGCAGGCCTGTCTGAGGCCTGGATCGGCGGCCGGCGGACCACCCGTGAAGTGTATCCACCCGCCGACAGCGATCAGAACGACGCCAAGAGCGATGAGAATGAGCGGATTTTTCTTCAAGAGAACCCCCAGTTGCGGCGACTTTGAACGAAGGCCGCCACGGTCGGATCGGTTCCCTGAAAGACGCTACGTCCGTGCCGGCAAGAGGGCCATCAGGGCGCGGGTGAAGCCGACCGGGGCGACGGTCAGGTGATCCTCTTCCGCCAGAATCGTCGACTGGACCCGAAGGCCTGGATAGGCGCGGGACTTCAGGATCCGTTCCATGGTCCGCACGTCCCCGACCATGTCGGAGTCGGTCGTATGGCGCGGGCCGGGGCCGGGGGTCTCATAGGCGCCGATGTACATGAAGACCTCGGCCGGGAGGTCGCGGTGTGTGCGGGCGTATTGGGCCTCCATCGACATGATGTGCCGCTGGTCGAACCAGAAGGACGGGCTGCCCAGCACATAGCCTTGGAACAGCGCCGGGTCGGTGAACAGGATCTGGGCGCCGAGCAGGGCGCCGTAGGAATGGCCCAGCAGGATCCGGCGCGCGGGATCGGCGCGGAACCGGCTCTCGATGAAGGGCAGGGCCTGCGTCTTCAAATAGGTCTGGTAGGCCGGGCCGCCGCCATGGACGGCCGCACTGGCGCGCCGAGGTCCGTTCGGGGTCGGCGTATAGTCGCGGTTCCGGCTGACCGCGCCGTTGTCGCCGCGTGCATAGGACAGGCCGACCAGGATGAACTCCTCGATCACCGGACCGTCCAGGTTCACCCGCCGCGCGATCTGGCGAATGATGGGGAAGGCGTAGTCCGCGTCGGTGACGTACAGCACCGGATAGCGGCGCTGCGGGCTGGTCTCGTAGCTCGCGGGCAGGCTGACGAAGACCTCGTAGTCGCGGCCCGAGACGGGATCGGGCACGGTCCAGACCTGGGTGCCCTTCAGCACATAGGGCGCGCCTTCCGTCTGGGCGGGCTCCCTTGCAGACTGAGCGCCGGCCCTGTCCGAGCAGGCCATGACGGCGGTCGCCGCAAGTAGAATTATCGCCAGACCCAACGCCCTCATACCCGACTCCCTGACAGCTTTACTGCGAGGCAGCCTAGGGCGGAATGTGGCCGCGAGGGGGCGGCGGCCGCCCCCTCGCGCCGTCGGTCGATCAGGCGTTGGCGCCGCCGTCGACCAGGATGCCGGAACCGGTGACGTAGCTCGCGCCCGGACCGGCGAGGAAGGCGACGGCCGAGGCGACCTCGTCGGAACGGCCGTAGCGGGGGATGGCCAGACCGGGCAGGATGGCGTCCGCAAGGGGACCGTCGGCAGGGTTCATGTCGGTGTCGGTCGGGCCGGGCCGGACGAGGTTGACCGTGATCTGACGCGGGCCGAGTTCGCGGGCCAGGCCGCGGGTGAAGGATTCCAGCGCGGATTTGCTGGCCGAATAGACAGTCAGGCCGCCGAACGGCACCTGCAGGCCGACGTTACTGCCGATGGTGATGATCCGGCCGCCGTCGGGCAGGTGACGCAACGCCGCCTGGGTGGTCAGCAGCACGCCGCGGACATTGACGTTCAGGAGGGCGTCGATGTCTTCAAGCGGCTGGTCGGCGAAGGCGCCCATCCGGGCGATGCCGGCGTTGTTCACGAGGATGTCGAGGCCTCCGAGGCCCGAAACGGCGCCGTCGACGGCGGCCGCTGCGCCGGCGGTGGAACCGGCGTCGGCCTTAATGGCGACGGCCTTGCGGCCGGTGGCGCGAATCTCGGCGGCCAGCGCCTCGGCGAGGTCGGCGGACTTCTCATAGGTGATGGCGACATCGGCGCCGTCGGCGGCCAGCTGGCGGGCGATGGCGGCGCCGATGCCGCGGCTGGCGCCGGTGACGAGGGCGCGTTTTCCGGCGAGGGGGAGAGAGGCGGTCATGTTCTGATTTCCATTCTGTAACGACTACTACAGATCGCCAGATGGAAAGCTTGCCTGCCGTCGTCAAGGGATTATGTATCGCTCGTTAGAAAAAGAGGTCCGAAAGACGCCATGGCCGGCCGTCCCCGCAGTTTCGATCGTGATGAAGCCCTGTCCCGCGCCCTTCAGGTGTTCTGGGCCAAGGGCTATGCGGACGCGTCCATGACCGATCTGACCGAGGCCATGGGGATCAACGCCCCCAGCCTCTACGCCGCCTTCGGCAGCAAGGAGGAACTCTTCCGGGAGGCGGTGCGGCTCTACACCGCCACCCAAGGTGCGGCCCTGTGGGCGTCGATGACCGAGGCCGCGACGGCGCGAGAGGCCGTCGGGGGTCTGTTGCTGGCCACGGCGCTGGCCAACGGAGAGTGCGACCACCCGAAGGGCTGTCTGCTGGCGATCTCGAGCGCCAACCTCGACGCCCTGCCGAAGGGCGCCTGCGACGATGTCGCGGCGATCCGAAAGGATGCGTTCGCGGCGATGCAGGATCGGCTGCGCGCCGGTCAGGCGGCGGGTGAGATCGCGCCGGACGCCGATCTGACCGCCATGGCCGCCTTCTTCGCCACGGTCCAGCAGGGCATGACCTTCCGGGCCCGCGAGGGGGCGACGGCGGATGAACTGGCCGGAACCGCCCGCGCCGCCATGCTGGCCTGGGACGGGCTGGCGGGACTGTCGGCCTAGGCCGGGTCCGACAGGCGCATGCGCCCGTTGAGGTCCTTGAGCTTGGCGATCTGCTGCACCGTCACGGGGACCTGGTCCAGTGCGAACACGAAGCGCCAGACGTAGGAGAAGACGGCGTAGACGTCGCCCGCCCGAATGCCTCCGGCGTCACCCTGGCTCAGTCGCCACAGCGCCGCGCCGATCAGAACGATGACGCAGACTTCCATCAGGCCGAAAGCCCGGGCCTCGGAGTCCGACAAACGGACGCGCCACACGCCCAAGGCCTGGAAATGGCGCCGCACCGTGCTGGCGCGCCCGCGGCTCAGCAAGCCGACCTCCCGCTCCAGTCGGTCGTTCAGTCCCCGGTTCAGCGTGACGGCGCGTCGGCCCAGCGCGACGTTGATCAGGATCAGCGGCGCGATCAGCACCAGGCAGGCGCCGCCCACCACGGGATCGAGCGAGGCCAGCACCACCAGGGCGGTGGCCAGCCCGACCAGCGCGGTCAGTCCGCCCGGCACGTCCTTCTCGAGGAAGTCGACATATTCCCTGGTCAGGATGGCGCGGGCCGCCACCACGGACGGCTCGATCCCGCCGGCATGGGCGCGTTCGACGAAGCCGCCGGCGAGGTCGGCATAGACCCGGGTGAAGATCCGGGTGTCGTACATCTTGGCCGCGACCTCGAGGCCCATCATCAGCAGATGCCATACCCCCAACGCCAGCACGGGCCGCAGGTCCTGGGCCAGCACGCCGTTGATCGCGAAGGCGGTCACCAGCGGATAGAGCTGCCCCGCCAGGTGCGCCACGATCGTCAGGCCATAGGCTGAGGCCAGGCGCAGGCGATGGGTGCGGATGACGGCGCGCAGCATGATCCGTCCGACAGGCCTCCTAGGCGTAGTTGAAGCTGATCGAGATGCGCTCGGACTTGGCGGCGTTCGACGGCACTTCGTGACGCAGCCAGCTTTCCCACATCAACACCGTCCCGGCCTTCGGAGCCAGGTAGACGAAGGGTTGTTCGGCCTCCGACGCATCGGGACGCACGCCGGGGCGGGCCATCATCATCGGCAGGCGCGGATCTTCGAGTTTCAGCGCCGAGGCGCCGTCCGGAACCTCGACGTAAACGGTGCCCGACAGGAAGGCGTGGGGGTGGATATGGCCTGTATGCCCGCCGCCGGGCTTGAGGATGTTGACCCACAGATTGTCCAGGCGCGGCTTGCGCGCCAGGTCGAAATTCAAAGCCTTGGCATAGGCTTGTGCGTGTTTGTCGAGATGTCGCTTCAGCTCGCCGAACTCCGGTAGCCGCACCGGCAGGTCGGTCAGGGAGCCGTAGGAGGTGTAGCCGCGATAGCCGTGCTCCTTGCACCACTGACGCCCGGCCATGTCCTCGGCGGCCAGCATCCGGCAGGCGTCGGCCAGTTCGGCGTTGAACGCCGCGAAGCCGGCGGAGTCGGCCAATGAGGCCTCATAGACCTGGGTGACGAAGAGGGGGCGCAGGGACATGGGAGGTGGATAGCCCGTCTCCCCTCGCGGGAGAAGGAGGGCGGCTGGAAACCTGGCCCGCCCTGGACGTTCGATGGAGCCGAGGAGCTCTACATGCATCAGTTCAACGGCGGCTGCCTTTGTGGTCAGGTGCGGATCGTCGCGACGGGGCGACCGTATCGCGTCGGTCTGTGCCACTGTCTGGATTGCCGCAAGTCCTCTGGCTCGTTGTTCCAGGTGACGGCGATCTTTCCGGAAACGGCGGTGACGGTCGCGGGCGAGACAGGTTCGCATGCCGGACGGCATTTCTGCCCGCGTTGCGGCGCGTCGGTGTTCGCGCGCAGCGGGGACGAGATCGAGGTCAACCTCGGCGCGCTCGACGCGCCAGACCAGCTGGCGCCGACCTACGAGAACTGGACTGTGCGTCGCGAGGGCTGGCTGCCGCCGTTTCCGCTGGCGAAACACTATGTGAGGGATCGGGAAGGCGAGGGGCGGTTGGAGCCCTAGGCGCTCACCACTCCAGCCCCGCTTCCCCCCTCAGTATAGCCTCCGCCTCCGCCGTATGCTTGGCCCCGTCGCGGGGGTGCAGCACCAGCGCCGGCAGCAGGCGCAGCGGCGCCTTGCCCGTCTTGATGGCTTGCACCAGCACCCGCTTGGCCGGCTCGTCGGCGAAGGCGTGGATCGGGCGGATCGCGAACGATCCCGCCGTCTCGCCCAGACCCGCCAGCAGGTCGGCCAGCCGGTCGGCGCGGTGGATGACCACGATCTTGCCGCCCTCGCGCACCGACTTCAGCAGGAACCGCGCCCAAGCGCCCAGTCCGTCGTCGGCCATCCAGGCGCCCGACTTTCCCGGAGCCGGCGCGCGCAGGGCTCCCGGGTCGTCGAAGAAGGGCGGGTTGGACACCGCGCGATCGAAGACCGGCAGATCCAGGGCGCGGAACCCCCTGGCCACATCGCCCTCGAAGACCACGGCGTCCGCGCGGTTCAGCTCGGCGTTGCGTCGGGCCAGCGCCGCCATGGCCGGATCCCGCTCCAGCCCGGTCAGGGCCACGCCCGGACGCCGCGCCGCGATTTGCATCAGCACGGCGCCCGCGCCGCAGCCGGCCTCGACCACCCGCTCGCCCGGCGCGGCGTCGCAGGCGGCGGCCAGCAGGGCGGCGTCCATCCCGGCGCGATAGCCCTTGGCGGGCTGGAGGAACCGCACGCGACCGCCGAGAAGGGCGTTCTCGACGATTTCCGATGGCGATTCAGTGGCGGATGCGACGGTCACGCGGCTTGACCCCTGTTGACCCGATCACCATTGTGCGCCGCATCGCCGCCGGGCAAGGCGGCGGCTGGATTTTCAGGCGCGATCCTCCTCCCGCGCCGCTCCCGAAGAGTATTCCGTTGGACGCTGTCACCGTCGCCGAGTCCCGTCGCAAGGGAGAGGTCGAGCCCTTGATCCGGCTCGCCCGCGACGACATGGCGGTGGTCGACGCCCTGATCGTCGCGCGGATGCAGTCCGACGTTCCGGTCATCCCGATGCTGGCCGACCACATCGTGGCGGCGGGCGGCAAGCGCCTGCGTCCGCTGCTGACGGTGGCCGCCGCGCGCGCCGTCGGCGCCCCGAACGGCATGGAGGCCGCCGTCCGCCTGGCCGCCTCGGTCGAGTTCATCCATACCGCCACCCTGCTGCACGACGACATCGTCGACGCCTCGGACCTGCGCCGGGGCAAGGTGGCCGCCCACCTGATCTGGGGCGCCCCGTCCAGCGTGCTGGTCGGCGACTTCCTGTTCGCGCGAGCCTTCGAGCTGATGGTCGAGACCGGTCAGATGCGGGCCCTCGGCATCCTGGCGCGGGCGTCCAGCGTCATTTCCGAGGGCGAGGTGCTGCAGCTGACCCGCGCCCACGACCTGGGTCTGGACCAGGAGACCTATCTGCAGATCATCTCGGCCAAGACCGCCGAGCTATTCGCCGCAGCGGCGGAATCGGGCGCGGTCGGCGCCGGCGCCGACGAGACGGCGGTGGAGGCCCTGCGCGCCTATGGCCTGAACCTGGGCCTGGCTTTCCAGCTGGCCGACGATGCGCTCGACTACGGCGGTCAGGCCGCGGATCTGGGCAAGAACACCGGCGACGACTTCCGCGAGGGCAAGGTCACCCTGCCGCTGCTGCTGGCCGCCGCCCGCACCAAGGGTCACGACGACGGCTTCTGGGAGCGCACCATCAACAAGGGCGACCGCCGCGAGGACGACTTCAAGCGCGCCCGCGAACTGGTCGTCGGCGCCGGGGCGGTCGGGGCGACCCTGGACGTGGCCTGGGACTACGCCGACCTGGCCAAGGCCGCGCTGGCGCCGTTGGCCGACAGCGAGTGGAAGACCGCGCTGGAGCTGCTGGCTGATTTCGCCGTCAGCCGGGTCGCGTAAGGCTTGTTCCGCACGGCTACGGACTATTTCACCCCGCCACGGCTGTGCTAGAGCGCTGCAACCGGTCGGGGTGAGTCTTCGTTACAAGGCTTGCGCCGCCGTCGCCGTCGTCATACGGCAAGGATTGAGACAACAGCCGCCATGGCGGCATCAGAAGGCAGAGACACCATGTCCGACACCCTGGAACGCGTCCGTAAGATCGTTATCGACCACCTGGACGCCGATCCGGACAAGGTCACTGAAAAGGCCAGCTTCATCGACGACCTGGGCGCCGACTCGCTCGACAACGTCGAACTGGTCATGGCCTTCGAGGAAGAGTTCGACATCGAGATCCCGGATGACGCCGCCGAGCACATCCAGACCGTTGGCGACGCCGTGAAGTTCATCGACGAGAAGCTGGCGGGCTAAGGCTCACCAGCCGTTTCGTACGGCATCAAAAAGCCGCCGCGACGCTGAAGGGCGTCACGGCGGCTTTTCTGCGTCTGGGGCTGACCGGGACGGCCGACCCGACGGCGTTCGCGTGTCGCGGCGAACGCCGTCGGGCCCCCATTCGTCCTCAGGCGACCGGGAAGGTCGGCGGCGCCAGGGTCAGGTTGGTGTCGCTCACCGGCTGCTCGCTGAAGAACTTGACCAGCAGGGGCGTCACCTCCGGGTGGGCCTCGAAGACGTTGTGGCCGGCGTTCTCGACCACCACCCGCGTCTTGTTCTGGAACTGGGCGATGACCTCGGCCTGTTCCTCCAGCGGGGTGCGGCCGTCGAGGGTGCCCGCCACCAGGAGGGCCGGGGTCTCGATCCGGATGGCGCTGCGGAAGTCCTCGCCCAGATCGACGCCGGGGATCGCCCCCAGCAGATGCGGCATGGGGATGTTGAAGGCGTCCCCGAGCACGGCCGTCTTCGCCTCTTCGGTGATCAGAGCGAGGCGAGCGGGTGAAATACCCGACGCCAGGTCCATCGCCTCCGGCATGCCGGAGATGCTGAAGTAGCGATGGGGCGGCGGGAACAACGGCGCCAGGACGTCGGTCTTTCCGGCGTCGAGCGCCAGGTAGATTTTCGGCAGCATGATCAGCTGCGGCGGATTGGCGACCAGGGCGGAGGCCATGAGCTGGACTCCGAAGCCGCCCATCCGGACATCGACCGTGCCGTTTTCGGCGGGCATGGTCACCGTCGCCGGATCGGCCTCAAGCCGCTCATGCACGCGGCGCATCAGCGCCGGCATGTTCGGGATCGCCGCGCGGACGGCGGGATCCGTCCCCATCAGGCGATCGACGCGGTCCAGGAACATATCGATGTGCGCGGGCCGTTTGACGGTCTGGTCCTGACCTTCAAGGCTGGCCAGGGCGACGCGGCCGATCGAGTTCGGGTGCCGTTTCAGGACCGAAAGGGCCAGGTGGGTGCCGTAGCTGATGCCCCACAGATTGACCTTCTCCGCACCCAGGTGAATGCGCAGGTCCTCGATGTCGTCAGCGTTCTGTTCGGTGTTGTAGCCGGTCATGGCGATGCCGGCGCGGGTCCAGTCGATCCAGGCCTTCTGCATTTCCTCGCGGTACCAGGCGGTCATGCCGGCGCGGGTCAAGGCGGGGTAGGGCGTGGTGTTGGCCCGGTCGGGAATGCTGGACGACAGGCCGGTGCCGCGCTGGTCGAAGGCGATGACGTCGGCCACCGCTCTCAGGGCCATGAAGATCGGGAACCGCGGGCCCATCGCGGTGCGCACGCCCGATCCGCCGGGGCCGCCGGCCAGATAGACGATGGGCGCGCCCGGGTTCGGCGAGGTCGAGGGGAAGCGCACATAGCCCAGGCGGATGCGGCGCGAACCGGGAATGCGCCGATCCTCGGGGACCTCGAAGTAGCCGCGGACGGCGTCGGTCTCTTCGCCGTTCCCGGCCTTGTAGCGGAAGGGCCCGGCGGGCTCCTGCGCATGGGCTTTCCAGGGAAGCGCCAGGGCGGGCACGGCGAGGCCTGCGGCGGCGAGGACGGAGCGGCGGTTCAGGGATGTGTAGGTCATGGCGACGGTTGAAGCAGGGTTTTCGACCGGGTGGGGGCCGCTTCGGCGAATGGCGCATCTGCATCGGCGAACGGCAGCGCTCTCTGGCGAATGGCGATAGTGTCCGCGCCATGTGGCGGATTCTTCTTCTTTCGATTCTTCTGGCCTCGGTCTCGACGGCCCTTCGGGCCCAGGAACGGCCCCCCGAACTGACGTGGCAGGCGTGCCGAGGCGCGCCCGGCGCCGCCGCGCCGATCCTTGATGACTGTCGCCCGGTCGAGGGCGTGATCGACCCGCAGGGACGGGAGTTGTGGCTTCGCGCGACCGTGCAGCGTCCGACCGGTGACGATCCGGCGGCCCTGTATGTCGTCGGCGTCGCGTCGTCGGAGGTCTGGCTCAACGGTCAGAAACTGGGCGCCAACGGACAGCCCGGCGCGTCGCCCGCGTCGGAGGCGATCGGACGATATGAGGCGGCCTTCCCCATCCCGGAGCGGATGTGGACCCCGGCGGACAATGTCGTGGTGGTCCGCATGTCGTCGTTCCACGGGGTGGTGCGTCTGGATGGTCCCGTTGCGGCGATCCTGGTCGCCCCCTGGCCCTGGCCGTCGCGCACGATCCCGGTGGCCATCGCCTTCCTGGCGGCGGGGGCCCTGTTCGCCGCCGCCTTCGGCTTCGGCGTCATTTACAGCCAGCGCCGAACCGGTTCGAGCCTGGCGCTGGCGGCCATGGCCGGCGTCGCGGGCGTGCAGGCGATCCTGGAGAGCCTGCGGAGCCTGATTCCCTATGCCTATCCCATCCACGGCTTGCGGTTGGTCGGCATCTGGGGGCTGACCGCCGTCTTCGCGGTGCTGCTGGCAGCGTACGTGGTGTCGCGCTTTCAGCCGCGGGCGCGGCGTCCGGTGGTCGCCGTCGCGGTGGCGGCGGTGGCGGCGACATGGTTCGCCCCCGGCTTTGACGCCAAGACCTTGCTGGCGCTGACGATCGGGGTGGTGTTGTCCGCCGGGGTGACCGCGTTCGCCGTCTATCGCCGCACGCCGGGCGCGCGCCTGACGCTGGTCTATCTCGGCGTCTTCATGGCCATCGGCGCATTGTTCCCGGGCTGGGTCGTCGATCTGTCCTACTTCCTGTTCGCCGTCGGTCTGGTGCTGACCCTGCTGATGACCGAGGTCGTGCGGCTGGGCCGCGACGATCAGGAGCGCGAGGTCGCCCTGACCCGCGCCGCCGCCCGTCCGAACTGTCTGACGGTGGCGTCATCACGCGGTGTCGAACGGGTGCCGCTGGAGGACATCGTGGCCGTCGTGGGGGCGGACGACTATGTGGAATTGAGGCTGACGGGCGGGCGGCAATTGCTGCACGCCGCCCGTCTCGACCGGCTGGAAGAGGAATTGCCGGCCAGCTTCCTGCGGGTCCACCGTTCGGTGATCGCCAACCTGGCCCACGTCCGTGGCTTCGAGCGGGACGGCGGCCGGAGCCGGCTGCTGATGGACGAGAGCGCGCCCCTGCCCATCAGCCGCAACCGCCTTCCAACCGTCCGCGACGCTCTCGACGAACCGGCGCCCCTCTAGATCCGCCGGATCAACGTCGCTCCGGTCCTTGCCTGACGGGTCGTCACAAATCGAAGCCAAGCCTGATTTGAGCCTCGCGTCGAACCCGGCTTCATCGGAGCGATATTGCGGAGTTGAAGGCATGGCGTTGTTCTCGGGGCTTTCGGCCTTTCCCATCACACCGATGACTCCGGAAGGCCGCGTCGTCGTCCCCGATCTTCAGCGGCTCGTGCGCCGTATCGAGGCGGGTGGAGCCGATTCCGTCGGCCTGCTGGGCAGCACGGGGACCTATATGTTCCTCGGCCGTGATGAGCGGCGTCGGGCCGTGGCGGCGGCCGTCGCGGCGGCCGCGTCGATCCCCGTCATGGTCGGGGTGGGCGCGCTGCGGACGGACGACGCGGAAGCTCTTGCGCGGGACGCGGCCGCCGAAGGGGCGGCGGGCCTCCTGCTGGCGCCGGTCAGCTACAACCCGCTCACGGAAGGTGAGGTCTTCCAACACTTCGTCGCCGTGGCGTCGGTCAGCAATCTGCCGCTCTGCATCTACAGCAATCCGGGAACGACGAACTTCACCTTCAGTCCCGAGTTCGTCGCGAGACTGGCGGTGATTCCCGCGGTGGCCGCCATCAAACTCCCCCTTCCTTCGTCCCGCGACATGGCGTCGGACCTGGCGGCTTTCCGCCAGGCGGCGCCGGGCCTGTCCGTGGGCTACAGCGGCGACTGGGGCTGCAAGGAGGCGCTGCTGGCGGGGGCGGATTGTTGGTACAGCGTGGCCGCGGGTCTGTTTCCGGAGCCCATCGCGGCCCTGGCGGCGGCGGCGATGAAGGGAGATCGCGCGGCCGCGGATCGCCGTGACGCCGATTTCGCCGGCCTGTGGGATCTGTTCCGCGCGCACGGCGGCCTGCGGGTGATGTACGCCGCCGCGAACATGCTGGGGCTCACGGAGGCGCAGCCGCCGCGACCGCTCCTCCCGCTGGCGGAGGACGTGAAAAGACGACTGACCTTGGCCCTGCCGACCTGAGGGCCGCCCCGGCGCGATCCGGACCTGCCTGGCCGGAGTCGCCCATTTCCTGCTCCGCCTAGCCGTGTGCCCCTCCGCTCACTATTCTCTCCGCTCGATTCACTGTGAAGGAACGCAGGAATGCGTCGTGTCGTCGTTACCGGCCTTGGCCTCCTGACCCCGCTCGGCTGGGGTGTCGAGCACACCTGGAAGGGGATCGTGGAAGGCCGGTCCGGCATCGGACCGATCACCAGCTTCGACACCGAAGGCTGGGGCTGCACCATCGCGGGCGAGATTCCGTCGGTGGACGGGCGTGGCGGCGGCGTGGCGGGCGAGCCCGGCGTCTTCGACCATGAGAAGATCATGTCGCCCAAGGACCGCAAGCGGGTGGACGACTTCATCGTCTACGCCATCGCCGCGGCCGACGAGGCGCTGGCCGACGCGAACTGGAAGCCGGAAACCGACGAGCAGAAGGAGCGGACCGGGGTGATGGTCGGCTCGGGCATCGGCGGCCTGGGGCCCATCGCGGACACCGCCATCATCCTGAAGGAGCAGGGCCCGCGCCGGGTCAGCCCCTTCTTCATCCCCATGTCGCTGATCAATCTGACCTCGGGCCAGATCTCGATCCGGCACGGGCTCAAGGGGCCGAACCATTCGGTCGTGACCGCCTGCGCCACCGGCGCCCACGCCATCGGCGACGCGGCCCGGATGATCGCGCTGGACGACGCCGACGTCATGGTGGCGGGCGGGGCGGAAAGCTCCATCGTGCCGATCGGCATCGCCGGCTTCCTGGCCTGCAAGGCCCTGTGCACCGCCTTCAACGACACGCCCGAGAAGGCGAGCCGTCCCTATGACAAGGACCACGCCGGCTTCATCATGGGCGAGGGCGCCGGGATCATGGTGCTGGAGGAGTACGAGCACGCCAAGGCGCGTGGCGCGAAGATCTACGCCGAGGTCGTGGGCTACGGCATGAGCGGCGACGCCTATCACATCACCGCCCCCTCCGAGGACGGCGAGGGCGGCCTGCGGGCCATGAAGGCGGCGCTGAAGCGGGCGGGTCTGCAGCCGTCGGACCTGGACTATGTCAACGCCCACGGCACCTCGACCATGGCCGACTGGATCGAACTGCACGCCATCGAAAACCTGGTCGGCGACCATGCGAAGAACCTGGCGGTGTCCTCGACCAAGTCGATGACGGGCCACCTGCTGGGCGCCGCCGGCGCCATCGAGAGCATCTTCTCGGTGCTGGCGATCCGCGACCAGATCGCCCCGCCGACCATCAACCTGGACAATCCCGAAGAAGAGACGGCCATCGATCTGGTGCCGCACAAGGGCAAGCCGATGAAGATCGATGTGGCCATGTCCAACAGCTTCGGCTTCGGCGGCACCAACGCCTCGGTCATCTTCAAGAAGGTGTCCTGAGTGTTCCGTCGGGGGGTGGAGAAGGGATCACCGGGCCGCAAGACGGCCTTCCTGGCCGCCTCGGCGACCTTCAGCCTGTTCCTGATCGCGGCCCTCGTAGCGGCGTGGAGCGTCTTCTACGCCCCGGGGCCGACGGCGCGGGAAGGGGACGCCACCATTGTTTCCCTGCCCAGCGGGGCCGGGGTCAGCGCCATCGCCGCCAATCTGAAGGCGGCGGGGGTGATCCGCTCGACCGACATGTTCAAGGCCGCCGCCAGCCTGACCGGCGCCGACCGCCGCCTGCGCGCGGGCGAGTACGAGGTGCCGTCCAGGGCCTCGCTGCGCTCGGTTCTGACCCTGCTGGTCTCGGGCAAGGTGGTGCGCCACTACGTGACCCTGCCCGAGGGCTGGAGCTCGGCCCAGGCGGTCGACATCCTGGCGCGTCAGCCGATCCTCGACGGCGCCGTGGACGCCGTGCCCGAGGAGGGCAGCCTGTGGCCCGACACCTATGAGGTCTCGCGCGGCGAGACCCGGGCCTCGGTGATCGCGCGCATGCAGCGGGCGCACGACGACAACATGGCCCGGCTGTGGGCCACGCGCGGTCCCAACAGCGTAGTCCGCACGCCGGAAGAGGCGCTGATCCTGGCCTCCATCGTCGAAAAGGAGACCGGCGTCGCCGCCGAACGGCCCCGCGTCGCGGCGGTGTTCTCGAACCGCCTGCGCGCCGGGATGCGGCTGGAGAGCGACCCGACCATCGTCTACGGCATCACCAAGGGGCGTCCGCTGGGGCGCGGCCTGCGCCGGTCCGAGATCGACCAGCACACCGACTGGAACACCTACCAGATCGACGGCCTGCCTCCGACGCCGATCGCCAATCCGGGGCGCGAGGCCCTCGCGGCGGTGCTGAACCCGCCGCAGAGCAGCGACCTGTTCTTCGTCGCCGACGGGACCGGCGGCCACGCCTTCGCCCGGACCTATGACGAGCATCTGGCCAATGTCGCGCGCTGGCGCGCCGTCGAGCGCCGGCGCGCGGGCCTGCCGCCCGAACCGCCGGCCCCCGTGCTGCCGCAAGCCACGCCCAATGGCCTGCCTCCCGGCGTCGAGGTCCCGCCCGGCGCCCAGGTGATCCGCGTGCCGCAGCAGCCCGCTCCCAGCCAGGGCGGGGCGCGATGAGCAAGCTCTCGGGCATGACCGGCTTCGGCCGCGCCGACGGCGCGGACGGCGACTGGAACTGGTCGGTCGAGGCCCGCTCGGTCAACGGCCGCAACCTCGAGGTCCGCTTCCGCGGCCCGCCGGGCTTCGACAATCTCGAACGTCTGGCCAAGGCCTCGGGTCAGGCGCGCCTCAGCCGTGGTCAGGTCACCCTGGGCGTCCAGGCCAAGCGGGCCGAGGCCGGCGCCGCGGCGCTGAAGGTCAATGAAGACATCCTCGCCCGCTACCTCCAGCTGGCCAACCAACTGGCCGAGGACGGCGCCACGCCCCCTTCGGCCGACGGCCTGCTCAGTCTGCGCGGCGTTTTGGAAGCCCCTGAGGAGGCCGACGACGCCGAGGCCCGCGCGGCTGTCGAGGCGAAGATCGCCGCCTCGATCGACGCCGCCCTGGATGCGTTGAAGCTGTCGCGTGAGCGCGAGGGCGAACAGCTCGCTCCCATCATCACCGCCTTCATCGACCGCATCGAGACCCTCGTCGCCGAGGCCGAGACCGAAGCGGGCGCGCAAGTGGTGGCCATCCGCGAGCGCTTCACCCGCCGCATCACCGAACTGGCCCCCGACGCCCCCGGGTTGGAGGACCGCATCTTCCTGGAAGCCGCCGCCCTGGCGACCAAGGCGGACGTACGCGAGGAGCTGGACCGGCTGACCGCCCACGTCGCTTCGGCCCGCACCCTGTTGCAGCAACCCCCCGCCGGGCGGAAACTCGACTTCCTGATGCAGGAATTCATGAGGGAGGCGAACACCCTCTGCTCGAAATCGGCTACCACGCCGCTCACCGGAATCGGCCTCGAGCTGAAGGCGGTGATCGAACAGCTCCGCGAACAGGTCCAGAATGTCGAATGAACGCACGCCCCGCCGGGGCGTCCTCCTGATCGTCGCCAGCCCCTCGGGCGCCGGCAAGACGTCGCTCTGTCGCCGCCTGATGGCGGACCACAAGGGTCTGGAGCTGTCGGTCTCGATGACCACGCGCGGCATCCGTCCGGGCGAGGTCGCGGACCGCGACTATCACTTCGTCGACGACGCCGAGTTCCAGCGTCTGATCGACGCCGACGCTTTCCTGGAATGGGCCGACGTCCACGGCGCCCGCTACGGCAGCCCGCGCGCGCCCATCGACCGCGCCCTGGCTGAGGGCCGCGACGTGCTGTTCGATATCGACTGGCAGGGCGCCCGCGACATCGCCGAGAAATGCCCGGGCGACGCCGTCCGCGTCTTCATCCTGCCGCCCAGCCTGGAAGAGCTCCGCCGCCGTCTGGTGACCCGCTCGCAGGACGCCGAGGAGGTCATCGAGCGCCGCATCCAGAACGCCAAGGGCGAGATCGAGCACTGCAGCGACTTCGACTACGTCTTCGTCAATGATGACTTCGACCGCTCCTATGCGGAGCTGGCGCACATCTACCACGCCGAACGCAGCAAGCGCGGCCGCAACATCTGGGTCGAGGCCTACAAGGACGCCCTGCTGAACGAGGCGGTCTGAGCCTCAACCCATCCGCTCATTGAGCGCCGCCCAATAGGTGCGGCCGACGGGGAGGCGGGCGCCGCCCTGCAGTTCGACGCCTCGGCCCGCCTTGCCCGAGCGGTGGATGGCGACGATCCGCGCCGGGTTGATGGCGTGGCTGCGGTGGATGCGCAGCAGATGCTCCGGCGCCAGTCGGACCAGGGCGGACAGGTTGGCCGTGGACAGCAACTCCCGCCCATCGGCCAGGATGACGACGCCATAGTCGTCGTCGGCCCGGACATGCAGCAGGTCTTGAGCCTTGATCAGATGGCGCGAGGCGCCGTCGGGGATCGACAGGATTTCGTCTGACGTCGAGCGTGGTGTGGCCGCCGGCGTGCGAAGGTCGCGGACGGTCGTGAAGGCCAGTCCGCCGAACAGGGCCAGGCACAACAGATAGTAGCCCCTGTCCAGGAAGGTCGGGCTCCACGACAGGGCAAGGCCGAGGACGCAGGCGAGCTGCGCGGCGCGGGCGTGTTTCACCCCGGACAGGGCGCCGACGGTGGTGCTGACCAGGGCGACGGCGACGCCCGCCCGCAAGGCCCAGAGAGCCTTGGCGTCCCACCATGGCGGCCCGAACAAGGCGAGGAGCAGGGCGACGGCCAGGACCGCCGTCAGGGCCCGCCGCAGCCGCCGGTCCGGCGCGAAGACCAGGGAGAGACGCCCCAGGGCGAAGGCCGCCAGCGCCGCCAGTCCGGCCACGGCGGCGAGCCGCGCCAGTTGCCAGGGGTAGAGATAGGTCAGGGCCAGCTTGGAGGCCTCGACCCCGGCCTGGGCCACGACCGCGCCGCTCAGCAGGGTCAGCGTCGCCGCGCCCGGCGTTCGGCCCAGCAGCCACAGGGCCGCGGCGCCGAGGAAGGCCAGCCCCAGCAGGCCGGTCAGCAGCAGGGTGGGCAGGTAGTGCCGCAGCGTGCCGCGCAGGGGATCGCTGTACGGCCCGATCGTCAACGCATGGATCGGCCGCCGGACCGGAGCCCACAGATGGTGCGCCGACATCCGCACCTCGACCTGGTTCGGGCCGGGGCGGACGCGGTCCTGCGGCACGGGGATCAGGGCGCTGAAGCGACCTGGGACCTCATGGGCGCGGTCCGAACCGATGCGGCCATTGGAGCCGATCCTGGCGCCGTTCCACCAGACCTCGGCGCTGGCGACGGCGGCGATGTGGATCGCCAGCGGCGCCGCCAGGGCGCGCCGGTCGGCGACGAAGGTCGTCGTCAGGGTGGTCACGGGCGCGTCCAGCGACACGTTCGACAGGTCCGCCGGACGGCAGGCCCCCGGGGTGGCGCACACGCTCCAGGCCTGGGTCGGCGCGGGCCCGGGAGGAGCGGGCGAGAGCATGGCGCGGGCCTGCGGTCCCGCCAGGGCGATCAGCCCCGCGATGGCGACGGCCAGGACGATCCATCGGCCGGGGCTGCGTTCACCGACGCCCATGGTCGTTCACCGAAACGCCGTTGGCACGGCCGAGGCTGCGTTTGAAGTCCGCGATGTCAGGGCGCGAGGGGGCGAACGCATGACCGCTCCGTGCCGCCACGGACCGGCTTGGGCAAGTGAGGAGTTATTCATGATCGAGACAGGGTTTCCAGCGCCGAGTCGGCGGGCGCTTCTGGGCGGAGCCGTCGCCGTCGGCGCGGCGAGCCTGATTCCACGGCGGGCCCTCGCCCATGGCGACGACGCGGCCCTGTCGGCGGCGGTCGAGGGCATGGTGCGCGACCACGGCTATCAGGGCGTGGTGATGCTGGGGCGCGGCGGCCGGGTCCGCTTCGCCCGCGCCATGGGGATGGCGCGGATCGAGCCTGCGATCCCGATGCGGGTGGAGACGCCGCTGGGGATCGCGTCGATCTCCAAGCGGCTGACCGCGGTGGCGGTGATGCGGCTGGTGGAGCAGGGGGTGTTGTCGCTCGACGCGCCGATCACGACCTGGCTGACCGACTATCCGGCCGAACCGGGCGCGCGGATCACCCTGCGGCGGCTGCTGTCGAACAGCAGCGGCGTCCCGAACCCGTTCCGGACGGTGATACAGGCCGAACCGGCGCTTCTGGCCGAGCCCTGGATCAGCACGGCGGAGGCGGTCCGTCGCTTCGCAACCGGCGACCTGGCGTTCGAGCCGGGAGCGCGATTCGACTATGCGCTGTCCAACTGGATCCTGGTGCTGGGCGTCATCGAGGCGGTGACCGGAAAGCCGTATCCCGAGGCGATGCGGACGCTGGTGCTGGAGCCGCTGCGGATGACCCGGACCACCCTGGTCGCGCCGCCGGACCAGACCTCGTACCGGACGGTGTCGCCGCCGGTCGAATGGACCAATCCGAGGCCGCCCTTCCTGGCCGCCGCCGGAGGCTATTACAGCACCGCCAACGACCTGCTGCATTTCGCCCATCGCGTCTACGACACTGACTTTTTGAGCCGGACGTCGCGCGCGGCCCTGACGACGGTCGAAGTGGCGTCGGACAGCTATGCGCTCGGCGGGCGGATGCGGACGGTGGCGATCGGCGGAACAGACAGGATCGCGGCCTGGGAGACGGGCAACACCAACGGCTACCGCTCGGTGCTGGGGCATCGGCTCGACGGCGGGGGGACGGTGGTCCTGCTGAACAACACCGCGATCTCGCAGCGGACCATGGACGAACTGGCCGAGGCGGTGCTGCGGGCCTCTTGAACCGGAAAGACCGGTCCCCACATCGAAACTGCTGTTTCAACAATCGAAAGGAGGTGTCGAATGTCTCATTGTCTCACGCCGTGCTCGGCCCGGACGAACGCGACTTCCGCCCTCTCGGGGGCTCGCGCCTGATCCAGCCGACAGGCTGAACAATGGAAGGGCCGCTCCGCCAGGGGCGGCCCTTTTTTGCTGTTCGGTTGGCCCGCACCGCGGGCGCGATGGAAAGTTTCATTGTCCGAATGTAAAAGGTGCTTGACGCCGTCGCGGCTTGAGACGTAAAGTTTGCTTGTCACAAAGACATAGGAGCTTGTCATGACCGGACGCGCCGACCCTTCGGTCGAGACCTTCTTCGCCCTCTGATCCCGACCGGTCGCTGACCGGTCTTCGCCGGAGCCGCATTCGCGGTTTCGGATCCAGCCTTCCTCAAAAGGATATCGACCATGACCCTCCAGGCCGTTCTGGGGCGCGCCGCCTCGCGCCTTGAATCCACCGCCGCCGGCATCGCCCTGAGCCTGGCCGCCTGCGCCGTCCTGTTCGCCGGCCAGGCCCACGCCACCGAGGCGCAGGCCGCCGCTCCGGCTCCTGTCGCCCGCGCCGCCGGCGACGGTCCGCCCCTCTGGGTCATCCGTGACGCGGACTCGACCATCTATCTGTACGGCACGATCCACATGCTGAAGCCGGGCACGGCCTGGGGCTCGGACAAGGTCGACGCTGCTTTCAACAGCGCTTCGGACCTCTGGCTCGAGATCGTCGACCCCAATGACCAGAGCGAACTGGGGCCGTTGATCCGACAGTATGGCGTCCAGCCCGGCCAGCCGCTGTCCAACTGGCTGACGCCGGAGGAGAAGACGTCGCTTGACGCCGCCGCGCGCTCCGTCGGCATGGAGCCCGCGCAGATCGACCCGTTCCGCCCGTGGTTCGCCGCCCTGATGATCGCCACCGGTCCCCTGACCACGGCGGGCTTCGATCCCGCTCTCGGCGTCGAGCTGAATCTGCGCGCCCGGGCCGTGGCGGCGGGCAAGCCGGTCCACGGCTTTGAGACGGTGGGCCAGCAGATTCGCGGCCTCGCGCTGATGAGCGATGACGGTCAGAAGGTTTATCTGCGCCACTATCTGAAGACCTGGAACGCCGCCGCCGACGATCTGGATCGCGTCGTCGCCGGCTGGGTCGCAGGGGACGAGACCGCCCTGGAGGCGTTCGCGCGGGAGAACGGCCGCGCGATTTCGGAAGAGACGCACCAGATCTTCCTGGCCCGTCGCAACGCCGACTGGGCCGGTCAGATCGAGACCCTGCTTCAGGGTTCGGGCGTCAGCTTCGTGGCCGTGGGGGCGGCGCACCTGGCCGGTGACGACAGCGTGCAGGAGATGCTGGCCGCGCGCGGTGTGACCGTCACGCGCGAATAGGACCGGGCAAAGGCAGGGGCCGCTCCGCAAGGGGCGGCTCTTCGCTGTGCGGAGCCTACGAGCGCTTGCGCCGCATCAGCGTAGTCCCGCTGTCGTCCGGCGCGGCGGGCTGGGCCTGTCCCGAGGCGGCTCGGGCCAATCTGAGAAAGCCGTCCAGGTCGATGACCTCGGCGCGATCCTCGGGGCTGATGCCGGCGGCCTCGCACAGGTCGGCGCCGCCCAGCGGTTTCAGGCTGGAGCGCAGCATCTTGCGGCGCTGGCCGAAGGCGGCGGCGGTGACCCGTTCCAGCGCCTTGAGCAGGGCGGCGTCGGGGCGGTCGGCCTTGGGAACCAGATGCACCACGGCGCTGGCGACCTTGGGCGGCGGGGTGAAGGCGGCGGCGGGCAGATGCATCACCAGTTTCGCCTCGGCCACCGCCTGCGAGATCACCGCCAGCCGGCCATAGGCGTCATCGCCCGGCTTGGCCACCACCCGCTCGGCGACCTCCTTCTGGAACATCAGGGTCAGGGACAGCGGCGTCCACGGCCCGGTCAGCCATTTGATCAGCAGCGGCGTGCCGACGTTGTAGGGCAGGTTGGAGACCAGGTGGGCGGGGCCGTCGACGAGCTCGGCCTCCTTCACCTTCAGCGCATCGGCCTCGACGATCGTCAGGCGGCCGGCGCCGTCTTCCAGCTCGGACAGCAGGGGGATGAAGCGCGGGTCCTTCTCAACCAGGACCACTTGGCCGGCGTCGCTTTCCAGCAGCGCGCGGGTCAGGCCGCCGGGGCCGGGCCCGACCTCGATCACCGCGCGGCCCTCGAACGGTCCGGCCAGCCGCACGATCTTGCGCGTCACATTGAGGTCGAGCAGGAAATGCTGGCCGAAGCTCTTCTTCGCCGCGAGGCCGTGTGCGTCGAGGTGTTCGCGAAGGGAAAGGTCGGTGGTCACGGCCCCTGCTTAGCCCGTCGCGCGCGCCGCCGCCATCACCCCGGCGAGCCGGATGGCGGCGATCAGGCTGTCGGCGCGGGCGACGCCCTTGCCGGCGATCTCGAACCCGGTCCCGTGATCGGGAGAGGTGCGGACCACCGGCAGGCCCAGCGTCGCATTGACCCCGCCCCAGAAGTCCAGCGTCTTGACCGGGATCAGGGCCTGATCGTGATACATGCAGATGGCGGCGTCGTAGGTGGCGCGGGCCTCGTCATGGAACATGGTGTCGGCGGGCAGGGGGCCGGCCACGTCCATACCCTCGTCGCGCAGGATCCGGATCGCCGGGGCGATGACCTCGATCTCCTGCAGGCCCAGGGCGCCGCCCTCGCCGGCGTGCGGGTTCAGGGCGGCGACGGCTAGACGCGGACGGACGATGCCGAAGTCGCGCTTCATCGACTCATGGACCACCCGGGCGGTGCGCAGGATGCGTTCGGCGGTGACCAGTTCGGGCGCCTCGGCCAGGGGGACGTGGATCGTCACCAGGCAGACGCGCAGGTCGGCGGCCGTCAGCATCATGACCGGACCGCGCGTGCCGCTGTAGGGCGCGTCGGCGGTCAGTTCGGCGATGAACTCGGTGTGGCCCGGGAAGCGGAAGCCGGCGGCGTAGAGCGGCGCCTTGGCGATGGGGGCGGTGACCACGCCCGAGGCCTCGCCGGACAGGGCCATGTTCACGGCCTGCTCGATCCAGTCGGCGACCGGACCGGCGTTGGCGGGTTCGGGCCGGCCGGGGCTGACCGGGGCGGGCAGGGGTTGGTCCAGCACGGGGATGGCGCGCGCGAAGACGGCGGCGGCCTCGCTGATGTGCGGAATGGACTGGACCGGCTGTCCCTGCGCCCGCAGCAGGGCGGCGTCGCCGATGACGGCGAAGACCGGCCCCGTCTCGCGCAGGGCGGTCCAGGCGCGTGCGATGATCTCGGGCCCCACGCCCGCCGGTTCTCCCATCGAGAGAGCCAGCGGCGCGGGAACCGGGGTCACTGCTTATACTCGATCAGGGCGTCGCTGCGCAGGTCGCGCATGTAGCGGCGGCCCAGGGTGGCGATGTTTTGGCGGAAGATCTGGTTTTCGACAGCGCGGGCGTCGGGCGCCTCGCTGCCGCCTACGCGACGACCGCAGACGGCCAGCAGGTGAACGCCCAGCGGGGTGCGCACCGGCGAACTGATCGTGCCGATCTCGGCCGAACGGGCGACCTGCTGGAACTGCGGCGCCAGGTTCTGGACATCGGATTCGCCGAGGTCGGAGCCCAGCAGGCCCTGTTCCGAGCTCGCGCGGGCCTGGATGTTGTCGCAAGTCAGCTGGCCGCGGATGGCCTCGAGCCGTTGCGTCGCGGCGGCCACCTCGGCCTCCGAGGCCGTTTCGGGCAGCTCGATCATGATCTGCTTCATGGCGACCAGGCTGGCCGAGGCGCCGTCGCGCTTGTCACGCATGTAGATGATGTAGACGCCGCCTTCGACCGGGATGGGTCGCGACAGCTGTCCGGGGGCCAGCTGGTCGAGCGCCTGCTGCAGGGCGGGCTGGACGGTGCCCTCGACGACCCAGCCGGCGTCGCCGCCGCGGGTGGCTGACGGGGCGGCCGAAAACTGCTGGGCCACGTTCTGGAAGGGTGCGCCCTGAACCATCTGGGTCACCAGTTGGTTGGCGCCGTTGAGCGCGGCTTGCTGGCCGCCGACGCGGCTGGCCTCGATATAGATCTCGCCGATCAGATACTGCTTCTTGGAGGCGGCCTCGTTGACCTGCCGCAGGGCGGCGTCGACGGCGGCGCGGCTGGCGCGGGCGCGGCTCTGGAAACGACCGCCGACCAGCCGGGACCAGCCGATCTGGGTGCGAAGCTGCTCACGGAAGGTGGAGGGGTTGATGCCGCCCTGGGCCAGGTACTGAATGTAGTTGTCGGGCGTCGTGCCGACTTCCCGCGCCATGTCCGCGATCTCGGAATCCACGTCCGAGTCGGGGACCGTCAGATCCTTGTACTTGGCGAGCTCCTGGTTTTGCAGGCGTTCGTCGATCAGGACGCTTATGGCCTGCTGCCGGATCGCCGGAAGATTTTCGGCGGTCGGCTGGACCTGGGTCATGGCGATCAGCAGCAGCATGCGCTGGCGCAGGTCGAAGCCGGTGATGACGCTGTCATTGACCGTGGCCAGAATACCATCGGCGAGCTGGAACTGCGGCGCGGCGGCCGGAGCGGCCGTCGGAGCCTGCTCGGCGGCGGGATTCAGCGTGCCCGCGGCGGCGGGAACCTGTCCCGGAGCGGTCTGGGCCACGGCCGAACCGGCCAGCAGGGCGGCCATAGCCACGCCCGTCAAATAACGCTGCAAACGCATGTCAGTCCTGGTTCCTCAAGCGGCGCCGTCCGGTTCGACCGCGGGAATTGCACGCTTCGCGCAGCCCGAGTCGCGCGTCGGTCAGCGCCCGTCGCCCTGTCCATAACCTGTACCGCCGAAAGTGGCGAGGTTTAGGCGGATATAGATGCCCTCGGACGGCCCGCTGGGGCGAACACTCGTGTTGTCCCGGCGCCATCCGATCTCAAAACGGAAGCAATCGTCGTCGAACAGCAGGCCGACTTCGGAGCGGGTGATGATGTCGCGCTCAAGATCGGCCACGCCCGCGGCGGCTATGCCCCAGTTGCCGTAGATGAACTGCTGTCCCGCGACCTGAACGAATTCGTAGTTCCGGTTCTCGGGTCCGGCGAGCGGGTTGGAGCGGTCGACGACGTAGCTCAGCGTTCCCTGGTTGCGCAGTCCCCAGCGCCCGTCGACGGCCAGTTCGGCGCGGCGGATGTCGCCCGAGGAATCGACGGTGGCGTGGCCCCAGCCGCGAATGCGGTCCGAGGGCGAGAAGCTGCCCTGCACGACCCAGTCCGAGGTATCGGCCGACAGGCCGGTGGGATCATAGAGTCGGGTCGGGGCGTCCGGCACCGGAACCAGGAAGCCGGTCTGCTCGCCGTCCCGGAAGCTGCGTCCGACGAACAGGCTGGCCTGACGGCTGTCGCCCCAGCGCAAGGTGGCCTTGGCGCCCGTGGTCAGGCGCAGGCCGCCTTCCACCAGGTCGTAGCCGGGGAAGCGGTCGATCCGGAACAGCGAGCTTTCATCCAGCTCCACCGTCCCGCTGTCCTCGTTGGGGATGCGGACATCGAGGTCGGGATCGGTCGACATCGACAGCTGGGCCATCGGCTCGAGGATCAGGTCGGCGCCCGGACTGATGCGGCGGATCAGCGGATAGGAGACATCCAGCCCCACGGTGGCGCGGGTGCGGCTGATGGTGTCGCTCTCGATCCCCAGCGCCGGCGGCAGGTCGCTGACCGAATAGACATCGGCGCGCACATCGATGAAGGGCTCCCAACGCAGGCCCATCGGCGAAATCAGGGTCCGGCGCCATTCGGCCTGACCGGAGATCCGGCGACTGTCCACGCCGGGATACCCGGTGGTCGGGCCGGCCGGGATGACGCCGGGGCGCAGGACCGGGCTGCCGATATAGTCGTCACGCGACAGGGACACGGCCGAACCGCGCAGACGCAGACGCCCGCCCAGCACCGGCCCGTTGGGCTCCCACCGGGCCTCGATCAGCGGCGCCACATAGGGAAGGTCGCCGTCGCTCTCGAACACGTTGAGCGCCGGCGTGATCGGGCTGAATTCCTTCACCCGCAGGCTCTGGATCGAGAAGGCGGCGATCGACAGATAGGACCGCTCGGTCTGATGCTCGGCGTAGATCTGCGAGATCAGACGGCGCTCGTCGCCGTAGTAGAGACCATTGTCCTGATAGGGCGAGCGGACGTCGTAGCGGTCGAACAGGGTCTTGTCCGAGGTGCGCTCGGCCGTGAAGCCCCAACGCCAGGGGCCCGCCGGGTCGAATGCGCCGTAGCCCAAGAAATAGCTGCGGCTGGTCAGGTCGCCGAAGCGGACATCGTTCTCGACGATCCCGTCGCCGTCGAGGTCGAAGTTGCCGAAATTGCGCTCGTAGGTATAGCCGCCGCGCAGCACGAGCATGCCGTCCGCGAAGCGGCGGCGCCATTGCAGGTTCACGAACGGCGCGACGTCGGTGTTGAACTGGGGGCTGATCAGCCAGTCTTCGGACGGCGAGATGACCTGCAGATAGGGAACCTCGACGCTGACGCCCCGGCCTTCGTCATAGCTGGGAATCGGGACCAGGAAGCCAGAGGCGCGATCGACCGTGGGGTCGGGGTGCGAAAAGACGGGCAGGTAGAAGACCGGCACTCCGCCGATCCGGAACACGGCATTGCGATACAGGATGGCGCGCAGGCCTTCGTCCTGGACGACCTTTTCGGCCTGGATCGAAATGCTGGGCTGTTTGGTGTTCCCCTCGGCGTCGCAGATCGGGCAGGGGGTGAAGATGGCGTAGTTGAGCTCGTTGACGTTCTGGCTGCGCCGCACCGCCGTGGCCGCCATCAGGCTGGCTCCGTTGCGGAAGCGGCTGGCGAAATCGACGGCGACGCCGGCGCGCAGGTCCGAATCCATCTGCAGCTGGCTGGCGTAGACCACGTTGCCGGCGGGGTCGGTGAACTCGACGCGGTCGCGTGCGCCGGCGACGCCGAGCTTCAGATCGTAGCTGAGCTCGCCCGCCCGCACGGTGGTGTTACGGAACCGGGCCAGGACCCGCTGTTCGCCGCCGGTGGCGGTGATGACGTCGCCGGTCCGCGTGGTCGAATCGGCCTCGAGGTAGATGGCGTCAGGAACCAGGCCGTCGGGGCCGGGTTGCTGGACCGGCTGCGGGGCGGGGGCCTGCTGGGCGAAGGCCGCGCCGCCCGAGGCGGCCAGCGCTACCGCGCCCGCCCCGGCGAGGAGCCGGCGGCGCAGGACTGCGGTACGGGGCCAGCGGCGGTCACGCTGCATGCAAGCTCACTTCAGAAAAGGCCGGGCAGGGGGGCGACGGATCGCTTAGCCGTCCTCGGTATAGAACAGCAAGGTGAAGGCGGCGAGCGCCGTGAGCAAAGGCGGCAGCCAGGCGGCCAGCCACGGCGGGATGACCTCGGCCGAACCGAACGCCGAAGCGGCCTGGTTGATGAAGAAGAAGCCGAAGCCCAGCACGACGGCGGCGGCGCTCATCCGAGCCAGATCGCCCAGCCGCATCAGCCTCAGCGAGAAGGCGGCGGCGAGAATCGACATGGCCGCGAACATCAGCGGCGTCGCCAGAAGCTGTTGCAGGCGCAGGTCATAGGCGGTCGCCGAGAAGCCCGCGTTCTTGACCCGGGCGATCTGGGCGGGAAGGGACCAGAAGGGCGTCGACTGCGGGCGGGCGAAGCGCTCGAACGCCTCTTCGTCGGCCAGGCTGGAAGGCAGGTCGAGGGTGGCGTAGCGCACGGCGCGCTGGCCGATCTGCGCCCCGACCGCATCGATCAGGCGCCAGCGTCCGGCGCTGAGCGAGGCGGAGGCGGCGTCGATTCGTTCGGAGAAGCTGCGCAGGCCCTCGCCGTCGTTGGTGTAGATGAAGAAGGTCACGCCCAGCAGGCGGCCGCCCGCGCGGTCCTGCCGGTCGGCGCGGATGACCATCTGGCGGCTGTCGTCGCCTTCGCGAATCCAGACGGCTTCGGGCGCGCTCGATCCGGCGACGGATCCGGACAGGCGGCCGCGTTCGCGCTGGAACAGGCCGTCGGCGGCCGAGGCCGCGGGGCCGAGCGCCGTCACCGTCAGGACGCCGAACAGGAAGGCCGCGCCCGCCGCGGGCAGGACGAAGCGCCAGGCGGACACCCCGGCCGCCCGCATGGCGATCAGCTCGCTGCGCCGGTTCAGGCCGACGAAGGCCGCCAGGGTGCCGAACAGGAAGACGAAGGGCAGCAGCTGGATGATCACCTGCGGCGACTTCAGCAGCATCAGTCCGAGGATGCGCAGGCCTGACAGATCCACATCGGACCCGACGCCGCGCGAGATCTCGACGAAATCGATCAGCATGATCAGGGCCGCGATGACCCCCAGTGCGATGGCCAGGGCGCGGGCCTGCTGGACCAGGATGTAGCGTTCGATGCGGCCGAGGCGCAGCCAGGGCGCGCGCAGGGAGGTGCGACTGGTCATGCGAACCTCGCCTTCAGCCGGTCCAGCATCGGCCAGCGGCGCCGACGGCGCGGCTTGAGCGCGCGGAACAGGACGCGAAGGGCGATGGCGGTGGCGAGGATGGGCAGAAGATACTGCAGAATGTTGAGCCAGCCGTTCCAGGCGCTGGCGGCGACGATGCCGTAGCCGATGATGCGGACGATCAGGAAGGCCGCGGCGGCCTTGGCGATGCGCAGGCCGTAGCCGGTGCGGCTGAACGAACCGCCCATCAGCGCGGCCAACGCCATGGCCATGGCGGCCAGCGCATACAGCGGGGCGGACAGGCGGGAATGCCCTTCGGCGGCCAGCTGTCCCGCGGAGCCGACCCGTTCGAGATCACGTGGAGACGGATTGAAGAGTTGCGGCAGATAGAGGTCGGAGGCCTTGTACCGGACGGTCTCGTTCACATCGATGTATTGCGCCAGCGGCAGGTCCTGACGGCCGAACGACAGATATTCCAGCACCCCCCGCGACGAGAAGCGCTGCCACGACCCGTTCAGCAGGGTCAGGTAGGGCTGGCCGTCGATGCGGCTGAAGCGGGCCTCGGCCGCGTCCCAGGTCGTGGTCTTGTCGCCGTCCTGGACATAGACGAACAGGTTCTTGAGCAATCCGTTCTGCTCGATCTGCTGCACATAGACGGTCAGGCCCTTGGGCCCCTGGACGAAGCGGCCTTCCTCGACCAGCAGGGCGGCCAGGTCGGTGCGGACGGCGAAGGTCTCGTTGCGCGCCTGCCGTTGCGCCCAGGGCTGGGCCACCGTGGTGATGAACAAGGTCAGCAGGGCGGCGATGACCGCCAGCCGCACCGCCGGTCGGATCGCCTGCCAGCGCGTCACGCCCGACGCGAAGACGGCGGTCAGCTCCTGTTCGCGTTGCAGGCGGGTAAGGGCCGTCAGGGCGCCGACGAACAGGCCGATGGGAATGATGACGGCCAGCAGCTGGGGCAGCGCCAGCAAGGTCAGCTTGACCATCACCCAGACGCTCTGGCCGCGTTCGACGATGAACTCCAGCTGGTCGAGGCTCTGGCTAAGAATGCCGATTCCGGCCAGCGCGGCGCACGCAGCCAACACGGGGCGGCCGATCTGCCGGAAAAGGTAGCCTTGGATCAACGTCATAAGGGAACGGAAATCGCCCGTTGCAGCCGGCGGCGAGGGAGAGCATCTAATACACACCCGTTTGCGCCGGTGAAACCGCGCGAACAATCCCACTCGCACAAGACCGGGGCGTACATCCCGGCGGGAGCAGTAAATGAAGATCGAATTCGTCGCCTCGGCCGACTCCGCCGAGGTTTTGGCCGTTCTCGTCCATGACGGGCGCGCGTTCGCGGGCAATGGCCAAGCTGTGGATAACGCCACATCCGGCGCCCTGACGAAGGCCATGAAGGCCAGCCGCTTCACCGGCGGATCGAACAGCACCCTGATCGTCGCCGCCCCCGCGGGCGTGAGCGCCGGGACCATCGTCCTGACGGGCGCGGGCGATGCCGCCAAGTTCGATGACCTCGCGCTGGAAGCCGCCGCCGGCGCCGCCTACCACGCGGTGAAGCTGTCGGGCGCGGCCTCGATCACCATCGACGTCAGCCACCTGTCGGCCGATCAGGCCGCCCGCGCCGCCTTCGCCGCCCGTCTGGCCAGCTATCGGTTCCTGAAATACCGCACCACGCTGAAGCCCGAGAAGACGCCGTCGATCGAGACCATCAAGATCGTCACCGCCGACAAGAAGGCCGCAAAAGCCGCCTACGAGACCTATTCGGCCGTGGCCGACGCGGTCGAGTTCTCGCGCGATCTCGTCGCCGAGCCGGCCAACGTCCTGTACCCGGAAGAATACGCCAAGCGCGTCAAGGCGCTGGAGAAGCTGGGCCTCGAGGTCGAGATCCTCGGCGAGAAGGAACTCGAGAAGCTGGGCTTCCGCACCCTGCTGGCCGTGGGCCAGGGCAGCGTGCGTGACAGCCAGGTCGTCATCATGAAGTGGAACGGCGGCAAGAAGAGCGAACAGCCGATCGCCTTCGTCGGCAAGGGCGTCTGCTTCGACACCGGCGGCATTTCGCTCAAGCCGGCCGACGGCATGGAAGACATGAAGTGGGACATGGGCGGCTCGGCCGCCGTGGTCGGCCTCATGCACGCGCTGGCCGGCCGCAAGGCCAAGGTCAACGCCGTCGGCGTCATCGGCCTGGTCGAGAACATGCCTGACGGCAACGCCCAGCGTCCGGGCGACGTGGTCGTGTCGCTGTCGGGTCAGACGGTCGAGGTGCTGAACACCGACGCCGAGGGCCGCCTCGTTCTGGCGGACTGCCTCTGGTACACCCAGGAGCGCTTCAAGCCGAAATTCATGCTGGACCTGGCCACCCTGACGGGCGCGATGATCGTGGCCCTGGGCCTGGAGTACGCGGGCGTCTTCTCCAATTCGGATGAGCTGGCCGACAACTTCCTGGCGGCCGGTCCCAAGGTCGGCGAGAACGCCTGGCGGATGCCGATCCCGGCCTTCTACGAGCGTCACATCGACACTCCGATCGCCGATGTGAAGAACACCGGCAATGGCCGCGCCGGCGGCTCGATCACCGCCGCCCTGTTCCTGCAGCGCTTCACCAACGGCACGCCCTGGGCGCACATCGACATCGCCCCGACCGCCTGGGTCAAGGACAGCCGCAACCCGACCGTGCCGGACGGCGCCGTGGGCTGGGGCGTGCGCACGCTCGACCGGATGGTGAAGGACTCCTACGAGTCCTGATCCTCGCCGTGACCCTTCCCTGGCGACGGGGAGGGGGCGCTGGGCGCTGAATTCTCTTCAAACTCGATGACCCCGTCCGCTGTCACTGGATAAGCGGGCGGGGTTTCGTCATTCTGGCCGACATGACCACGGGTCCCGAAATCTGGTTCTACCACCTCGAGCGGTCGAGCCTGGGGCAGGTGCTGCCCGGGCTGCTGGAGAAGACGCGCGAGCGGGGCTGGAAGGCCGTCGTGCGCGCATCCAGCCCCGGCTTGCTGGACGACATGGACGATCACCTGTGGACCTATCGGGACGACAGCTTCCTGGCCCACGGCCGAGCGTCCGAGCCGAACGCGGACCGGCAGCCGGTGATCCTGACCGAATCGCTGGAGAACCCCAACGCCGCTCAGGCGCTGTTCATCCTGGACGGCGCAGAGCTTGGCGATACGAAGGGCCTGGAACGATGCTTCATCATCTTCGACGGACGCGACGAGGCGTCGCTGACCGGCGCGCGGGGGCGATGGAAGGCGTTGAAGGACGCCGGGGCCAACCTGGCCTATTGGAAACAGTCGCCAGAGGGGCGCTGGGAAAAGGCGGCCTGATCGCCTTCACCGTGCTGGCGGCCTGTGGCTCGACGCCCCCCGGCGACGTTCCGGCGGCGCGCGCGGTCGAGGCGGCGCAGCTGAACCAGCCGGTCGGCAGCCGCAATCCGCAGAACCCCACCGCCGACCTGTGCCGTGCCGGCGATCTGCAGTATCTTGTCGGCAAGCCGAAGACGGACATTCCCGTCCCGGTGGACGTGGTGAACCGGCGCGTGACCTGCACCACCTGTCCGGTGACCGAGGACTTCTCGCCTTACCGCCTGAACATCTTCTTCAACGAGCGGACCCAGATCGTCGAACAGGTCCGTTGCGGCTGAACCGAATTTCCAAGGGAGAGACGCCGATGAGAATCCTGATGCTGAGCCTGGCCGCCGCCGGACTGCTGTCCGCCTGCGCGCCGACCAGCGGGAGCGACCCCGCGACCCCGCCGATGGACGGTCCGCGCGCCTGCAAGGCCGACCAGTACCAGCGCCTGGTGGGCACCAACCGGTCGCAGCTGCCGGCGGCTCCGGCGGGCGAGACCTGGCGCGTGACCTGCACCACCTGTCCGATGACCATGGACTACAACCCGAGCCGCCTGAACATCACGTTCGATCAGGCCAGCGGCGTGATCCGCGAGGTCAAATGCGGCTGATCGCGGCGGCCGCAGCCGTCACCCTGCTGGCCGGAGCCTGCGCTCCGGTCACGCCGCCCACCGGACCCGGCGCCCCGCAGCGCTGCGACGCCGCCAATGCGCGCTCGCTGATCGGCAGCCACGTCGGCGCGGTGGACTTCGCGGCGGGCGCCAATGTGCGGATCGTCTGCACCACATGTCCGACCACGCGCGATCTCCGCCCCGACCGGCTGAACATCCGGTTCGATCAGGAGACGGGGATCATCAAGAGCGTCGACTGCGGCTAGCCGGCTCTCCCGCCCGGCTTGGCGAAGCCTGTTCGACCCGTCAGGATGCGTGGAACGGGGAGACGACCATGAAGCGCATTCTGCTGGCCGGCGCGACGCTGGGCGCGATGATGTTCGGCCCGGCGGCGGTGGCCGACGCGACCGCGGACAGGGCGGCGCGCGACGCCATCGAACGGCCGCAGGTCTGCGGACCGGCGACCTCGGCCCTGTCCGGCACGCCGGTGGCCGACATGGTCATGGTCGACGGCTTCGGGACCGGCGGTTTCACCATCGAGACGGCCAACCCCGAGGCCCAGGCCTGGTTCAATCATGGCGTCCGCCTGCGCTGGGCGTTCGAACACAAGGAATCGGCGCGGGCCTTCAGGAAGGCGCGGCTGCTGGATCCCGCCTGCGCCATGTGCGCCTGGGGCGAGGCCTGGGCGCTGGGCCCCAACCTGAACGGCGGCGGCAATGACGACGAGAGCCAGGCGGCGGCGCTGAAGGCCGCGCGCGACGCCCGCCGCATGGCCCGCCGCGCCACCCCCATGCAGCGCCAGATGATCGACGCCCTGGTGCAGCGTTACTCGGGCGCCAAGGCCACCCGCGAGCGCCGCTTCGCCCAGGCGATGGACCGCATCGCCCGGCGCAATCCGCAGGACGTCACCGTCGCGGCCATCACCGCCGACGCCTGGATGCTGAAGGCCGACCGCTGGTGGGACGACGACGGCAAGGCCGCCGATCCGGCCATCACCCGCGCCCTGGGCATCCTGGAGCAGACGCTGGCCTTCGCGCCCGACGATCCCGGCGCCATCCACCTCTATATCCATCTGACCGAGTGGTCGGACGATCCGCACAAGGCCATTCCTTACGGCGAGCGCTTGGCCGCCCTGGCGCCGGGCGCCAGCCATCTGGTGCACATGCCGTCGCACACCTTCTACCGGGTGGGTCGCTACCGCGACGCCATGATGTCGAACGTCAACGCCGTGGCGCTGGACCGGCGCTATGACGGGCTGGCGCGACCGCCGGGCGGCGTGCCGGGCATGCCGCTGCACGGGCACAACATCCACTTCGGCATGGGCGGCGCCCTGATGGCGGGCGGGGGCGAGCAGGGGCTGCTTCTGGCCGACTGGTTCCTGGCCACCTATCCGGACATCGAGGCGACCAATGTCTGGCGTCAGATCGTGGCCAACAACGCCTACGCCATCTACGGCCGCTTCGGGACGGCGGAGCAGGTGGCGGCGCTCAAGGAGCCGGGCGCCGACCACCCGATGCTGCGCGTCAGCTGGCGCTACGCCCGAGGCGAGGCGGCGGCGCGCGCCGGTGACGCCGCGGCCGTTCGCGCCGAGGCCGAGGCGATCAAGGCGATCCGCGAGGCCGAGGGCTTCCAGGCCGGCCCGATGGCCAAGCGGCGCAACGATTTCACCGAACTGTCCCAGCGGGTGCTGGAAGGCCGGGCCGCCATGCTTGAGGGCAATGCCGACGCCGCCGTGGCGGCCTTCACCCGCGCCGCCCAGATCCAGGGCCAGGACAATGAAGGCGGCGATCCGCCCGCCATCTGGTATCCGACCCGCCGCAGCCTGGCCGCCGCCCTGCTGGCCGACGGCGACGCCGCGGGAGCCAAGGCCAAGGTGCTGGAGCTGCTCGAGGACTGGCCGAACGACCCCTACAGCTATTTCGTGTTGTCGCGGGCCGAGGCCGCGCTGGGCGACACGGCGGCCGCCGCCGAGGCCCTCCGCCGCGCGCAGGTCGAATGGATCGGCGGCGCCATGGACCTGAAGCTGGCCTGAGGTCTAGCGGTTCTTGGCGTCCCGGATCGCCGCTTCCAGGGCGGCCGGCTGGATGCTGGACACCGCGCGCCCGTTGATGATGAAGGTCGGCGTGCCCTCAAGACCCAGGGCCGAGGCGGCCGTGTGGGTGTCGGTCAGGTGCCGGGTCATCTCGGGGCTGGCGATGGCGGCGTGGGCGGCCTCAAGGGTGACGCCGTTGGCGACCATGATGGCGTCCACCGCCTCGGAGGTCAGGTCGCCTTCGGACATCAGGGCGCGGAACACCGGCAGGTATTTGCCCTGGTCATGGGCGGCCTGGGCGGCGCGGGCGGCGTAGTGCGACGGGCCGGCCGGATCGCCGCGGTCCAGGATCGGCCAGTCCTTGAACACGAAGCGCACGTCCGGATGGGCCTGCATCATGCGCAGGACCTCCGGCGCGGTCTGTTTGCAGCCCGGGCAGCGGAAGTCGAAGAACTCGATCACCGTCACCTTGGCGTCGACCGGACCGAACGCGGGATCACGGGCGTCGACGGTCAGCAGGGACGGGCTGGCGGCGGCGCGGCGCGTGATGCTGTCGGCCAGCTGGGTGTCGGATTTGGTCTGCAGGGCGGCGCTCATCTCCTGCAGCATCTCGGGATGCTTCAGCAGATAGCCGCGGATGCGGGCGTCGGAGGCGCCGCCGCCGAAATAGGGGAAGGCCGTCAGCGCCAGGGCCACGACCGAGACCGCCAGGGCCGCTTTTCCGGCGGACAGGCCGCCCAGGAATGGGCGCGGCGCGGGGGTTTCGGCCAGGGGCTCGGGCGTATCGGTCATGCGGTCTTCCGTCAGAAAAGGATCAGCCGGCGGCGGGAACGACGACCGGGCGATTGCGGCTGTTGCGGCGGTCGACGTCATCGACGTCGTCCTGGGTGGCGCCCGAGGCGAAGACGATGTCCATCGCCCGGGTCCATTCGTTGCTGCCCGGCGTCAGCATGTCCCGCGCGCGCAGGGCGAACTGGGTCGCCTGCGTCTTGGCGCCGAGGGCGAAATACATCTCGGCCGAGGCCAGGCGGGCCTCGCCCTCCTTGCCCTGGCTGGCATAGGCCTGGGACAGCAGGCGCCAACCCATGGAGTTGTCGTTCTCCAGCGCGGTGGCGCGCTTCAGCTGGTCGACGGCGAGGTCGATCTGGGCCGGGTCCCGCGTCTCCAGCATGGCGTGAGCCAGGTTGATGCGGAGCAGGGGGGCGTCGGGCTTCAGATCGACGGAGCGCTGGTGGGCGCCGATGGCCTCGGCCGGGCGGCCTTCCTCGAACAGGATCTGGCCCTTCAGTTCCCAGAAATAGGGGTTCTGGGGCTGTTCGGTCAGCAGGACGTCGACCGCGGTCAAAGCTTTCTCGGTCTGGCCGTCGCGGTACCAGGCGATGGCGCGGGCGTAGCGGCCCGGCAGACTTTCGTCGGTTTCGGGATAGGCGCGCAGGGTCGTGTTGGGCGCATCCATGAAGGCGTGGATCTTGGCCAGGATCAGGGCGTGCTGGGCCACGCGCTCAGGACTGTCCTGATGCCCGTAGTGAGGCTGTTCGGCGACCAGTCGGCGCAGGTTCTCGATCCGGTCGGACGACAGGGGGTGGCTGCGGAAATAGGGATAGCGGCGGGCGTCGGAGAAGACTTCCTGCGACCGGAAATTCTCAAAGAAGGTCAGCAGGCCTCGACCCGACTCGCCGGCCCGTTCCAGCGCGCGGGCGCCGGTGTTGTCGGCCTCGCCTTCCTGGTGGGTCATGTAGCGCAGGGCGCTGAGGGTGCCGAAATACTGGCTGTTGCCCAGCAGGACCGCGCCTGCATCCGGCGCGCCGGCGGCGATGGCCAGGGCGCCGAGGGCCATGGTCATCAGCATGGGCTGCATGCCCGCGTTCTGGGCGCCGTCACGCAGGGTGTGGCGGTTCTTCACGTGCCCGGCTTCGTGCGCGATCACGCCCAGCAACTCATTGGCGTTGCGGGTGCGCAGGATCAGGCCGGTGTTGACGCCGATGATCCGTCCGCGCGTGGCGAAGGCGTTCAGGTCGTTCTCGTTGATCAGCAGGATCTCGACCTCGTCCGGCTCCAGCCCCATGGCCGTGAACACGGGGGCGGACCAGTCGTGGATGATCGCCTCGATCTCGGTGTCGCGGATGGCGCTCTGGGCCGCGGCGGGCGAGGCCGCCGTCAGCATGAAGCCGACGGCGGTCGCAGCGCCGATCAGGCGGGCGGCGTTTCGGGACAGCCAGGACATGGCGAACTCCTCAAGACCCGGACGCCCCCGTCCGTTGTGATGCTCACAATCTAATCGCGGCCTTTCAGCGGCGCCACCATCCACGCTTGGGCTTTTCGGGCGGCGCGGCGATCTGGGCGGGATCTTCCGCGATCAGAGCGGCCACATCGACCTCGGGCTTGGGCGGTTCGACGCGTTCGACGACCGGGGCCGGAACCGGCTCCGGCGCGGCGACCGGCTCGGGCGTGGCGACCGGCGCGTCCGGCTCGACGTCCAGAACGGCGGGCTCGCCTTCCGGCTCGGCCTCGTTCGGCTCGACGGTCGAGACCGGCGCGACGTCCGAATGCTCGGTGGCCGAGGCGGACACTTTGCGGCGCACGCGGCGGCGCTTGGGCTCTTCTGGGATGGCGACCGGCGCGGCCTCGGCCTCGATCTCGGCGTCCGGGATGATCACGGCCGACGGGGTGTCGGGCGAGCCGTCGGCGGGCATGCCTTCATTGGTGGCGCGGGTTTCGACCTTCACCTCGTGGGTCAGGCCGGCCTCGGAACCACGATCCCGGCCGCGACCGCGACCGCGGCGACGACGCGAACGTCCGCCGCGTTCGCCGCCGATTTCGCCCTCGGGACGCTCACCGACCACTTCGTCGACGTCGGAGGCCTCGGTTTCAGCGCCCGAATCCTCGCTGCGCGGCGCGCGTTCGGGGTTGATCGGGTCGAACCAGACATAGGGGTCGTCCAGCGACGGGGTGCGGCCGCGGACCCAGAAGAATGAGTCGCGCTCGGCGGCGGCGCCGCCTTCCTCGCGCATCCGGCGACCGCCGCGGCGGCCACGGCGGCGGCGGCGTCCGCCTTCGCCATCGTCCTCATCATCGGCCAGGGCGACCGGCGCGCCGTCTTCGGCGTCAGCGGCGGCGGGGGCGTCGGTCTCGTCACGGCGACCGCCGCGGCGACGGCGGCCACGGCCACGACCGCGCTCGCCGTCATGACGCTCGGCGCGCTCGCGCGGCTCGTCGTCGTCGCTGTCCTCGCGGTCCAGGTCCTCGGCGTCGTCATCGTCCTCGATGATCTCGTCGTCGTCCTCGTCCTCATCGGCATAGGCGCTGTCGTCGAAGTCGTCGTCCAGGTCGATGAACGGCTCGGCGCCTTCCGGCGGCGAGAAGTCCTCGTTGGTCTCGGTCCGCTCGATCGTGCTTTCGCCCTGGCCGAGGGTGTCGTCGATCAGGATGACCACGTTCAGGCCGCGCTGGATCAGCAGGCTCTGCAGATAGTCTCGCTTGTGATTCAGGATGTAGAGGGCGACCGCGGTGCAGACGCGCAGGTTCACCGCGCCCGCACCGTTCTTGCCGGCCTCGATGTCGACGGCGCGCAGGGTGACCAGCGCGGCGCTCTCGGCCGAGCGGATGCGGCCGGCGCCCTGGCAGTGCGGGCAGACTTCAGTGGCGCCTTCGATCACGCCCAGGCGGCGGCGCTGGCGACTGATCTCCATCAGGCCGAAGCCCGAGATGCGGCCCATCTGGATACGGGCGCGGTCCTTGGCCAGCGCGTCCTTCAGAACCTTCTCGACGGCGCGGTTGTTCTTGGACTCCTCCATATCGATGAAGTCGATGACGATCAGGCCGGCGAGGTCACGCAGGCGCAGCTGGCGGGCGGCCTCGGCGGCGGCCTCCATGTTCGTCTTGAAGGCGGTGGCCTCGACGTTGCGCTCCTTGGTGGCGCGACCTGAGTTGACGTCGATGGCGACCAGCGCCTCGGTCTGGTTGATCACCAGATAGCCGCCCGACTTCAGCGGCACGGTCGGCTGGTGGATCTGGGTCAGCATCTCCTCGATGCCGTTCGAGGCGAACAGCGGACGCGAGCCCTGGTACAGGTGCACCTTCTTGGCCTGCGAGGGCATCAGCACCCGCATGAAGTCACGGGCTTCCTTGAAGCCCTGCACGCCCTCGACCTGGATGCCGTCGAAGTCCTTGTCGAACATGTCGCGCACGGCGCGGCGGACGAGGTTTTCTTCCTCGTAGATCAGGGCCGGGGCGTTGGAGGCCAGCGTTGTCTCGCGGATCGTCTCCCAGAGGCGCAGTAGGTACTCATAATCGCGCTTGATCTCGGCCTTGGTGCGCTTGGCGCCGGCGGTGCGGATGATCAAGCCCATGCCCTGCGGCACGTGCAGGGCGGCCGCGGCGGCCTTCAGGCGCTTGCGGTCCGACGCCTGGGTGATCTTGCGGCTGATGCCGCCGCCCTTGCCGGTGTTGGGCATGAGCACGCAGTAGCGGCCGGCCAGCGACAGCCAGGTGGTCAGGGCCGCGCCCTTGCCGCCGCGCTCGTCCTTGACGACCTGCACCAGCAGGATCTGACGGCGCTTGATGACGTCCTGGATCTTGTAGCGGCGCATCAGGCGACGCTTCAGGCGCTCCTCGTCGGCCAGACCGCCCTCGTGGTCGCCGTCGTCGCTGTCGCGGCCCAGGTCGTCGTGGTCGTCATCGTCCGAGTGGGCCTCGGCCATGATGGCTTCACGGTCGGCGACCGGGATCTGGTAGTAGTCGGGGTGGATCTCGTTGAAGGCCAGGAAGCCGTGGCGGTTGCCGCCGTACTCGACGAACGCCGCCTGCAGGCTGGGCTCTACGCGGGTGACCTTGGCGAGATAGATATTGCCCCGAAGCTGACGCTTCGAGCGGGATTCAAAGTCGAATTCCTCGACTTGGCGGCCCTCGACGATCGCGACGCGCGTTTCTTCCGCGTGCGCCGCGTCGATCAACATGGTCTTTGACATCAGTAGTCTCTCTCTGGCGCGCTCGGGCCGGTCCGGTCAGCGCGTGGCTGAGGGACGCGGCGGCTCGCCGAATGGGTAGGGGGAGGGGGGCGCAGGCAGGCGCAGCCTCGTCGCCACGGCGAACGCCGCGGGCGAAGTCGGTCGATGCTGACCGGAGGTTGAGGCTGGCGTATGCGCCCATGGGTCGGTTCGGTCCTGGACCCTTCCGCGCCTGTTTATAAGGCGGCGATGCGGATCCGGTTCGTCGGGTCGTCGGCGCCTTGTGGCCGGGCGACCCTCGGATTCAGTGAAAGCAGCGCTGTGAGGAGGGCGCATCCCGGTTCCGTCAAACGGGGGGACGCGATCATTTCGCCAGCGCACAGAGCATAGTCACTGGAAATGTGAATTAAAAGCGGACTTCGCCTTAACCCGTTGGCGACGACGTTCGTGCATGATCACGGCAACCATAATGGTGGGTTGTTCGTCGCAATGGGCGCTTTCGCGCGTATCAGGCTGTCGCAGTGGGGCGTTCGCGAGTGGACGATGACGGCGCTCGCCTTCGTCGTCTTCTGCGCCGCCGTGCTGGTCGCCGGGCGCGGCCTGGCCTCGGGCGCGGTGGGTGAAGTGATGCGCGTCCGCTTCGGCGGCGACGCCGAACGCACCCGCGTCGTCGTGGATCTGGACCGCACCTCACGCGGCGAGGTGATCCGGCCGGGCGCCGACGGGCGGGTGATCGTGGCCCTGTCGGGCGTGGCGCCGCAGCGCGGCCTGTCCGGGACCGGCGTGGGTTTGGTGCGCGGCTATCGCGTGGCGGGCTCGGGCGCCTCCTCGCGCGTCGAGCTGGACCTGGCGGTCAGCGCCGAGATCGAACGCCGCTTCCTGCTGCCGCCGGGCGACGGGGTGCAGCACTATCGCTACGTCATCGACCTGAAGGCCACCGGTCGGGCCCCGACCGCGCCGCGCCGCTCCGCTCCCGCCGCGCCGCGTCCGGCCGAGCGCCCCCTGATCTTCATCGACGCCGGGCACGGCGGCCGCGATCCCGGCGCGCGCGGCGCGCATGCCGAGGAAGCTGACGTCACCCTGGCCGCCGCCCTGGCTCTGAAGCAGGAGCTGGAGCGCTCGGGCCGCTATCGGGTGCGCATGACCCGCGACACCGATGTCTATGTGGGCCTGACCCGCCGGGTGGCCATCGCCCGTCAGGCGGGGGCGGACCTCTTCATCTCCCTGCACGCCGACGCCCTGGCCGATCCGGCCACGCGCGGGGCCAGCGTCTACACCCTGTCGGAACAGGGCGCGGGCCGGGCCGTGCGCGAGATCACCCGCGACGAGAACTGGCACCGCAGCCTGAACCTGCCGGGCCGCGACGCCTCGGTGGACCGCATCCTGCTGGACATGACCCAGCGCGCCACCCAGAACCGCTCGGCCGTCCTGGCCCGCACCCTGCTGACCGAGATCGAGAACGCGGACCGTCCTCTGCTGCGCCGCAGCCACCGCGACGCCGGCCTGGCCGTGCTGCTGGCCCCCGACGTGCCCGCCGTCCTGCTGGAGATGGGCTACATCACCAATCCCGAGGATGAGCGGCTGCTGACCGACGTCCGGGCGCGCCGCCGCCTGATGCGCGCCGTGGCGGCGGGCATCGACGCCTATTTCGCCGCCCCGACCGGCGCGCTGCAGGTCGCCTCGACCAGCGAGTCAGGCCAGCCGTAACGCGCTTCCATGGGCGCTGACCCTAGCCGACCTCCCGTGCGATCACGTCGAGCAGACGCGTGGCGCGCGCCCGTCGGCTTTCCCCCTCCGTCGGCCTGACGGCGATGTCGGGCCGAACGCCGGCGGCTTCATCGCCGCCGTCCGCTCTCAGGCGAACGCAGGTGGGGAAGCTGAACGTCAGGTGGGTGGCGGGCAGCGTGATCTTTCCGTCAGGCCCCATCGCGCCGCATCCGGCGCCGACGGTTTCGACCCCGACCAGACGGGCGGCGCCGTTGTTCTGGAGGGTCGCGGCGAACATCTCGGCCGAAGAGCCCGTCTTGCCGTCCATAAGGACATAGAGAGGACCGGACCAGGCGCCCCAGCTGTCCTGCACCTCGATCGACCACGACAACCGTCGCGCGATGCGCGGTTGAGGAATGAGGGTCGGATCGAGACTGTCCACGGGACCGCCCGCGGTTCCGATCTGAACCAGATCGCTGCAGGCTCCGCGGGGAGCCCAATCGTGCTGCTCGCGCCAGACCCATGACAGGTCACAGCCTGTGGAAGGGGCCGTGTTCACACCCCCCAGCTGCGCGCGGACCTGCGACAGAAGCTGCGCCCCTGCGGCGTCGGGATTCAGGCTCAGGCCGTAATCGACCTGTTCCAGCTGCTCCGCCAGATAGCTTTCGGCCGCCGGCCCCTTCTTGATGAGCAGGGGCGACGACCGGATGACCCGGTCGGTGAACAGGCGCGTCGCCATGTCGCCGGAGTCGTCGCCGCCGCCGTTGCCGCCGATATCGACGAGAACGGCGTCCACGCGTCGATCCTTGAACCCCCGCAGCAGCACGGCGAGTTCACGGTACCAGGCCTCGGCCACGGCCCGTTCCAGGGCGTTCTGGTTGACGTCTCCGCCGTCGTCCACGCCTTCGGCCGTCCAGCTCTGGCGGCACAGGGACGGGAAGCTGGTCATCGAGAAGCTCGGAATCCGGACGACGCCGATCCGACGCGCGCCCACGGTCATGATCCCGGAACGGAACGGGCGGCTTTCTCCATCCGTCTCCGGCGTGAAGCCGGAAAGCGTCTCGATGGGCAGGGAGTACTGGGGCTGGGCGCCGCCGTACCCCAGGGCCAGGCAGGCGTCGCTGGCCTTGTCGCTCGCCTTCAGGTCCGGCCGCTCGGGCTCCGGGCTCTCTCCCGAGGCCGGTTCCAGGGCGCGCCCCACGAAATGGGCGTCCTGGAAGGCGGCCTGAAACGCCAGCAGCGCCGCGCGGGCTTGCGCGTCGGTTTCCGCCTGCTGCAGGGCCGCGATCGTCCGACGGTCCAGCGCGGGCAGGTCTCGGCCGCCCTGGGGCGAGGCGAACCACGAGAGGTTGGCGTAGTGCGCCTCCAGCTCGGTCTTGAGCGCCCGGTAGTCGGCCATCCACGGTTCCCGATCGACCGGCGCCGGGGCCGCTGCACCGAGCAGGAGGAGGGCTGCTGAACCGCAAAGCAGGGACAGACGGAAGGGCATGGGAGGCCTCTGGGATGAACAAACGTCCCCGATCTAGCGGGCCCGCCCCCAGGTCGTATTGAACGCCTAGGGACGAATTGAACGCAGGGACGGAAGCGCTTTCGTGCGCCTGAAAGCGCCGGGCGTCAGACCGTAGGCGGCCTTGAACATCCGCGTCAGGTGCGCCTGGTCGCAGAAGCCGCAGTCCAGGGCGATGGCGCTGATTCCGGCTTCGTCCGCCGCCAGCATCCGCGCGGCGTCCTCGAGCCGGCAGCGACGCGCCAGGTCGGCGAGCGACAGGCGGTAGTGGGTCCTGACCGCCGGCTCGATGTCCTCCGGTCTGCACCCGACGGCGCGAGCCACGTCGTCGACGGTGAAGGCCTGGCGCGAATGGGTTCGAACGTAGTCGTGCACAGCCGCCAGCCAGCGGGGCGCCCGATCCTGCGCGACGGTGGATCGCGCGAAAATCGTGACGGCCTCAAGGGCCAGGGCTTCGAGAGCCAGCGCGCTGAAGCGGTCGTCGCGGCGCAGTTCGGCCGCCATTCGCCGACCCAGGGTCGAGAAATGCTCGCCGGCCCGGAACGAGGCCGCGGAGAGGTCGAACGCCTCGCCCAGGAAGTCCAGGCAATCCGCGGTCGGCGTGATCTGGGCCTGACGGGCGCCTGCGTCGGCGAAGGCCTGGGCGTGTTCCTCGTGCGCGGGGCAGAAGAGCATGTGGCCCGCTTCGTGGTTGGAGCCGCGACCCTGAATGTGTTCATGATACCGGCCGCCGACGATCAGGCTGAGGCTGGCGTGTTTGTGGGCATGCCGTTCTATGCGGCTATGCGGCTGATAATCGACCAGCTTCACTACGCTGAACCAGGCCATGGGTCCCCGAAACGTGTTTGATCGATCCCGCGACAGTCCGCCTAACTCCGCCCGATCCGGGTAGGCGTCAAGCGGGCGCGATCAATGCGCTCCAACTCGCGCGCCGTTCGCCAATCCCCTATCTAGATCCCATGCGCTTGCGTGTCGTGGATCTGGAAACCTCCGGCGGAGACCGGACCGCCGAAATCATCGAGGTCGGCGTCGTCGACGTCGTGCCGGACGGGGACGGCTGGAAGGCCCTGCCGCCTGTGACCCGGCTGTTCCGGCCGCGCGGCGAGATCTCGGTGCACGCCATGGCGGTGCATCACATCACCCCCGACGACTTCGGCCCGGACGACCCGCACTGCGACGAGTACGCCCTGCGCGCGATGTTTGCCGAACCGGCGGACGTCATGGTGGCCCATGCGGCCAATTTCGAGCGCGGTTTCATCGCCGACACGGCCCACGGCGGCCTGCCGTGGATCTGCACCGTGCGCTCGGCCAAGGCGGTCTGGCCCCAGGCGCCGGGCCATTCTAACCAGGTGCTGCGCTATTGGCGGCAGCTGAAGCTGGATCCGGCGCTGGCCAATCCGGCCCACCGGGCGGGGCCGGACGCCTGGGTGACGGCGCATCTGCTGATCGATCTGCTGAAGGAGGCGACGGTCGAACAGATGATCCAGTGGACGCGAGAACCCCGTCGGCTGGACAAGATTCCGTTCGGCAAGCATCGCGGCAGCCGCTGGACCGACGCTCCCGCCGACTATCTGCGCTGGATGGCCGGGCAGTCCGATATGGACGCCGATGTCGTGGCCGCCGCGCGACAGGAACTGGAGCGTCGCACCACGGCGGCGACGGGTGCTCTGGCGAACGTGACCGACGCGGGCTAAAGCGGTTTCATGCCGCAGTCGCGCTTTCCGAACATCAAGGGCGTCAAGATCGCCGAACGCTGGTTCGTCCTGGCGGGGGTGGCCCTTCTGGGCGCCATCACCCTCGCGGGCCTGATCGTCACGGTCTACGCCGCCTGGCTGTTCCACGACCTGCCCGACGCGTCCGAACTGGCGGACTACCGTCCCGCCACGGCGACCCGGGTCTATGCGGGCGACGGCACCCTGATCGGCGAGTTCTCGGACGAGCGGCGCATCTATGTGCCTTATGAGCAGATCCCTCTGCCGGTGATCCAGGCCTTCCTGTCGGCCGAGGACAGCCGCTTCTTTGAGCACGGCGGCATCGATGTGTCGGGCTTGGGCCGGGCGATGTTCAAGAACGTCTTCAACGCGGCCACCGGGCGGCGTCTGGAGGGTGGTTCGACCATCACCCAGCAGGTCGCCAAGAACGTCCTGCTGACCAACGAATCCAGCCTGAACCGCAAGGTGAAGGAGGCGATCCTGGCCAACCGCCTCGAGGCGACCCTGTCCAAGCAGCAGATCCTCGAACTGTACCTGAACGAGATCTTCCTCGGCTATCGCTCGTACGGCGTGGCCGCGGCCGCCTACAACTATTTCGGCAAGTCGCTGGATCAGCTCACGCCGGACGAGGCGGCCTTCCTGGCCTCCCTGCCCAAGGGGCCGAACAACTACCATCCCAAGCGCCACCCCGGCGCGGCCAAGGGCCGCCGCGACTGGGTGCTGGGCGAGATGGGCGACAACGGCTTCCTGACGCCGGAGCAGGTGACGGCCGCCCGCGCCCGTCCGCTGGTCGCCCAGGACGCGCCGCGCCGGGCCCAGTACGCCGACGCCGACTTCTTCGTCGAGGAGGCGCGCCGTCAGGCCATCCGCCGCTTCGGCGCCGAGGAGGTCAACCGCGGCGGCTATTATCTGCGCACCACTCTGGATCCCAAGCTGCAGTCGGCGGCGCGCGACGCCCTGATGAAGGGGTTGGAGAACTACGACCGCCGCCACGGCTGGCGCGGCGCCTGGGGCACGACCGATTTCGCCGAAGGCTGGCAGCGCACGGCCCTGGCCGGCACCCGTCCGCCCGAGCGTCGGGAATGGGAAGCCGCCGCCGTCGAGAACGTGGCCGGCAACAGCGTGCGCATCCGCAGCGCCAAGGACGATCGCACCGGCTATCTGCTGACCGGCGACGCGGCCTGGGCCAACGCCAACCGCCCGCTGAAGCGCGGTGACCTGATCTTCGTCGAACGCCAAGGCGGGCAGTACGCCCTCAAGCAGGTCCCCCGCGTGAACGGAGCCCTGGTGGCCATCGAGCCGCAGTCGGGCCGCGTGCTGGCCATGGTCGGCGGCTATTCCTACGCCCTGTCCAGCTTCAACCGGGCGACCCAGGCCAAGCGCCAGCCGGGTTCGGCCTTCAAGCCCTTCGTCTATGCGACGGCGCTGGAGGGCGACTACACCCCGGTCTCGATCGTGCTGGACGCGCCGATCAGCTTCGCGGGCGGCCCCAACGGCACCCGCTGGAGCCCCGAGAACTATAGCCGGCAGTATTATGGCCCGCAGTCGCTGCGCCGGGGGCTGGAGCTGTCGCGCAACGTCATGACCGTGCGCCTGGCGCAGGACATCGGCATGACGAACGTCGTCGCGCTGGCCGAGAAGATGGGCGTGGCCGACGACCTTCAGCCCAACCTGTCGGTGTCGCTGGGGGCAGGGGAGACCACGCCCTACAACCTGACCGCCGCCTACGCCGCCTTCGTCAACGGCGGGCGTCGGGTCAATCCCTACCTGATCGAGCTGGTCCAGAACCGGGACGGCGAGACCATCTTCCGCGCCGACGACCGCCGCTGCCGTGAATGCGGACGGGCGTTCAGCGGGCAGGAATCGCCGCGGCTGGAGGCGCGGGGCGAACAGGTCATCGACCCGATCACGGCCTATCAGATGAGCTCCATGCTCGAAGGCGTGGTCCAGCGCGGCACCGCCGCCGGCGCCCGCGGCCTGGGCCGCTGGGTCGGCGGCAAGACCGGCACCACCAATGAGTACCGCTCGGCCTGGTTCGTCGGCTTCTCGTCGGACATCGTGGTCGGCGTCTTCATCGGCTTCGACGACAACCGGCCGCTGGGCTCGGGCGAGACAGGCGCGACCGGTCCGGTGCCGGTGTTCACCGACTTCATGCAGGTGGCCCTGCGCGAGCGTCCGGCCCGGCCCTTCGTACGGCCCAAGAACGCCATCTTCCGCACCGTCAACGGCATCGAGGAAGCCTTCCGTCCCGGCACGGAGCGCCGCCGCGAGGAGGAACAGGCTCCGGCTCAGGAAATCCCGCTCGGTCCGCAGAACTACAACGAGGTGCTGCGCCGCGAGCAGGAGGAGGCCGCCGGCCTGCCGGCGCCCACGACACCCCAGACCACCACCCCGCCGCCGCCCAAGAAGGAACCGGCGCAGGATCTGGATGGGCTGTACTGAGGCAGCAGGCGGCCTGCGCCGCCTAATCCCCACTGCCTCTCTTCCCCTTTCCCCCGGCGCGCTCTATGTCCGCGCCTCACTTTTGTATCGCAGGAGATTGCGATGAGACCGGATGTCGAGGCCATGAAGGCCGACATCGAGCAGAGCATCGCTCTGCTCAGGAGGCGTCTTTGACTGGGATGTCGCGCTTCGAAAGCTCGATGAGCTGAACGCCCGCGTCGAGGATCCGACGCTGTGGGACAATCCCGAACAGGCCCAGGCCGTCAGCCGTGATCGCTCGCGCCTGGAAGCCCAGATCAACACCGTCCGCGAGATGGAGCAGGGCCTCGAGGACGGGGTCATGCTGGCCGACATGGCCGACGAGGAAGGCGACGAGGCCGCCCTGGACGGCGCGCGCGCCGATCTGAAGGCGATCAAGGACCGCGCCGCCCGCGCCGAGCTGGAGGCCCTGCTGTCCGGCGAGGCCGACGGCAACGACGCCTATCTGGAAGTGAACTCCGGCGCCGGCGGCACCGAGTCCAACGACTGGGCCGGCATGCTGCTGCGCATGTACAGCCGCTGGGCCCGCGCCCACGGCTACGAAGTCGAGATCGAGGCCGAGGAATCGGGCGAACAGGCCGGCATCAAATCGGCCACCATCCTGATCACCGGGCCGAACGCCTACGGCTGGCTGAAGTCGGAATCGGGCGTGCACCGTCTGGTCCGCATCAGCCCCTATGACGCCGCCGCCAAGCGCCACACCAGCTTCGCCTCGATCGGGGTGTCGCCGGTGGTGGACGACGCCATCGAGATCGACATCAATCCGTCGGACGTGCGCACCGACACCTACCGCGCCTCGGGCGCGGGCGGTCAGCACATCAACAAGACCGACTCCGCCGTCCGCCTGACCCACATCCCGACCAATACGGTCGTCGCCTGTCAGGCCGGTCGCTCGCAGCACCAGAACCGTGAACAGGCCTGGAAGATGCTGCGCGCCCGCCTGTACGAGCTGGAGCTGCAGAAGCGCGAGGCCGCGGCCCAGGCGCTGGCCGACGCCAAGACCGACATCGGCTGGGGCCACCAGATCCGCTCGTACGTGCTGCAGCCGTACCAGATGGTGAAGGACCTGCGGACCAACGTCGAAACCTCGGACACGCAGGGGGTGCTGGACGGGGACCTCGACGACTTCATGGGGGCCGCGCTGGCGGCTCGCGTGGGCGAGACGCGGGGTTCGACGGTCGAATAACAAAAGGCCCCGGAGCGATCCGGGGCCTTTCTTCTTATCGAGCCTTCAGGCGTTTCAGGCGGCCGGCGGCTTCATGTCGATGATGTGCGGCGCCGGCTCGATCGGGCGCGGGGCCGGAGCCGGGGCGGTGGCCTGCGGGGCTTCGCGGCGGCCTTGCAGGACGCGGCCCTGGAAGTAGGCGCCGATGTCGATCGACAGCTGTTCGGCCGTGATGTCGCCGTCCACATAGGCGGTGGCGATCAGCTTGACCTGCTTGCCCGAGACGGCGCCGACGACGCGGCCGCGCACCTCGACATAGTCGGCGGCGACATTGCCTTCGACCGCGCCGGTCTCGCCGACGATCAGACGGCCGACCTTCACGTCGCCCTTCACCTGGCCGTCGATCTGCAGGTCGCCGGCCCCGCCGACATTGCCTTCGAACTGCAGGTCCGACGACAGGGTCGACAGGCCGCGCGACGCGACGGCCGGAGCGGCGGCGCGCGGCGCGGCGGTCGCGGCGGCCGAACCGCCCGGTGCGGGCAGATCGGGCAACGGCGGAATGGAGGAGCCGCTGTCAGAACGCGACTGGGGCTGCGGGGCGGGGGATTTAGTCTTGTTGAACAAGTTGGTCTCCGGCTCTCATGAAGCGGGCTGGGTTTTGCGGGCGGCCGTTCATCCACACCTCATAGTGCAGGTGAACGCCGGTGGAGCGTCCTGTCGTTCCCATGGCGCCGATGCGTTGGCCGAGCGGGATACGCTGGCCCGCTTGCACGGCCATGGAGTTCAGATGGGCGAAACGGGTCTTGAAACCGCGACCGTGGTCTATCTCAACGACGTTGCCATACCCTGAACGGATGCCGACAAAAGACACGATTCCGGGAGCGGTGGCGTAGACGGGGCTGTTCAGGGGGGCGGCGAAATCCTGACCCTGGTGCAGGGCAGGGCGGCCGTTGAACGGATCGAAGCGGACGCCGTAGCCCGAGGTGGTCCGCGCGCCGGTCGGACGGCGGAGCGGCAGGCCCTGGGCCGCGTCGGCCAGCTGGCGCATGTCGGACAGGTTGTCGGCGGCCTTGCGGATGCGGACGGCGAAGGCCTCGTCCACGTCCAGCACGGCGCCCAGCGCGCGGGGATCGCTTGCGTCGACCAGCGGTCCGCCCAAGGCGGCGTTGTGCGGGGCGTAGGCGGCGGGATTCAGGCCGGCGAGGCGGAAGGCCAGGCGCAGGCGCTCGGCGCGGGTGCTGGCCACGCTCTCGGCGCGGGCGATCAGCCGTTCCTGGTCCATGCGCACGGCGATCATGCGCTGGACGGGGGTGTTGCGGTCGGCGTTCAGGGCCGGGGCGGGTGCGAGGGCGGCCGGGGCCCCCTCGACGCCGCGGAACATGGTCATGACCCGGGTCAGGGCGGCATGACGGCGTTCGACCATCTCGGCCATTTCGTCGAGCGAGCCCGTGGTGGCGGTCATGCGCACCACGGCGCTGTCCAGACGGGCCTGCAGGTCGGCGTTCAGTCGCTGGGCCTCGGCGCGGCTGCGGGCCACGGTGCGGTCGGCGTTGCTCTGGCGGACCATGTCGAGGGCGAAGCCGCCCGAGGCGACCAGGAACCAGCCGCCGATCAGGACGGCGCCGGCAGCGGCCATGATCTGGCGGCCGGGCGTCAGCGCCCAGGCTTTCACGTCGTCGCCGTCGCGGAGATAGAGGTAGCGCGTCGGGAACCAGCGCCCGATGAGCGACCGTCTGACGTCCGTCTCGTGCTCGGCCATACTCAAACGCCCCCACGCCCGGCTGGGTATGAGCCACGACTGGGGGGCGACGGCAAGTCTCTTTACGTCTCGTTAACCACGCCGATGCGTCTTCAGGCGAAGAACGACGGTAATCGCGGCTGCTTTTCGCCTGTGAGGCGTATCCGCGACCTTGGAACGTCCGCCCGAATCTGGGTTTCAGGCCGTTTGATCCGTGGTCAGAGCGACTTTACGGCGGTGAGAACTTCGGCGGCGTGGCCCTTGACCGAAACCTTGCGCCAGACCCGGCGGACGACGCCCTCGCCGTCGATCAGGAAGGTGGCGCGCTCGATGCCCATGTATTCGCGGCCATAGAGCTTCTTCTGGGCCCAGACGCCCCAGCCGAGGGTGACGTCCTCGGGCTCGTCGGAGGCCAGGACGACCTTGAGATCGTACTTGGCCTGGAAACGGGCCAGCTTCTTCACCGGATCACGCGAGACGCCGACGACCACGGCGTTCGCGGCCTCGAAGTCACCGATCAGGGCCGAGAAGTCCTGGCCCTCGGTGGTGCAGCCGGGGGTGTCGGCCTTGGGGTAGAAGTACAGGACCACGGCCTTGCCCTTCAGCCCGGCCAGCGAGACCCGGCCCCCGTCGGCGGTCGCCATGTCAAAGGCCGGGGCCTTCATGCCTTCGGTGATGTCGGTCATCAGACGGGCCTCACCAGGACGATCTTCTTCTTGCCCGCCGCCAGCTTCAGCACGCCGTCGGCATTGATGTCCGAGGCCTCGATCAGGCGGGCGCCGTCGGCGATGGCTTCGTCGTTCAGGCGCAGGCCGCCGCCCTGGGCCAGGCGCCGGGCCTCGCCGTTGGAGGCGGTCAGGCCGGCCTTGGTGGTGACCGCGGCCAGCATGGCGCCGATGACCTCGTCCCGGGCGATCTCGACCGTCGGCAGATCAGCGGACAGCTGACCCTTCTCAAAGGCGCTCTCGGCGGCGGCGCGGGCCGTGGCGGCGGCTTCGGCGCCGTGGAGCATGGTGGTGGCGGCGTCGGCCAGGGCTTTCTTGGCGTCGTTGATCTGGGCGCCCTCGAGGGCTTCGAGCGCGGCGATCTCGTCCAGCGAAAGGTCGGTGAACAGGCGCAGGAACTTGCCCACGTCGGCGTCGTCGGCGTTGCGCCAGAACTGCCAGTAGTCATAGGGGCTCAGTTGGTCGGCGTTCAGCCAGATGGCGCCCTGGGCGGTCTTGCCCATCTTGCCTCCCGAGGCGGTGGTCAGCAGCGGCGTGGTCAGGCCGAAGGCGGCCTTCTGGTCCACGCGGCGGACCAGGTCGACGCCCGAGGTGATGTTCCCCCACTGGTCCGAGCCGCCCATCTGGAGCGTGACGTTGCGGGCGCGGTTCAGCTCCAGGAAGTCCACCGACTGCATCAGCATGTAGTTGAACTCGAGGAAGGTCATCGGCTGCTCGCGTTCGAGGCGCAGCTTGACCGAGTCGAACGCCAGCATCCGGTTCACGGTGAAGTGGGTCCCGAAGTCGCGCAGGAACTGGATGTAGCCGAACTGGGACAGCCATTCGTCATTGTTGACCATGACCGCGTCGGTCGGGCCGTCGCCGAAGGTCAGGAATTTGGCGAAGACCTGCTGGATGCCGTCGATGTTGGCCTGGATGTCGGCGTCGGTCAGTTGCGGGCGCGAGGCGTCCTTGCCGGTCGGATCGCCGACCTTGGTCGTGCCGCCGCCCATGAGAACGACGGGCTTGTGCCCGGCCTGCTGAAGCCGGCGCAGCATCATGATCTGGATCAGGCTGCCGACGTGCAGCGAGGGGGCGGTGGCGTCGAAGCCGATGTAGGCCGTCACCACGCCGCTCGACGCCGCCTCGTCCAGTTCGACGGGGTGGGTGATCTGGTGGATGTAGCCGCGCGCCTGAAGCGTGCGCAGGAAGTTGGACTTGAAGGACTGATCGCTCATGGAGGCTCCGTTAGCAGGGAAGCCGGCGAGCGTCTCGGGAGGATTGCGCGCCGGGGAGGGCGGCGCAGGGGTTCGCTGGCCGCTCGTCAGATCGAGGGGCGGTAATACAGGCCGGTGCGGGTGGCGCGGGCGAACATGGGGCCAGCTAAGGCGAAGGTGCTGCGCGGGTCAAGCGTTTGACCTCGGGACGGCGCGGGCTATCGAGGAGGGATGCACGTCGTCCTCCAGCCCCACCCGTCCAGCCCCACCACCGCCATCGACCGGGTCGAGGTCGAGGTCGAGCGCGGTTCGGACGAGCTGACGCTCCGATACCGCGTCTTCGGCGATCTGGATCGGGTCCTGCTGCCGAGGGCGGACGAACCGGGGTCCGTCCGCACAGACGAGCTCTGGCGGCACACCTGCTTCGAAGCCTTCCTGCAGGCTGTCGGCGAGGAGGCTTATCTGGAGTTCAACCTGGCGACCTCGCTGCGATGGGCGACCTACGCCTTCGACGGCTACCGCGAAGGCATGAGGGACGCCGCCGTCGAGCCGTACTCGCTCATGGTCTATCCCCCGTCTCAGAGCCTGGAGTTGACCGCGAGCTTCTTCATGGAACCAGGCCTGCCGGCGCCGGACTGGCGGCTGGGCCTGACCGCCGTGATCGAGGAGGTCGACGGGACGATCAGCTATTGGGCTCTGGCCCACCCATCGGATAAGCCGGACTTCCATCATCCCGACTCGTTCGCGCTGGTCCTGCCGGCGCCGGAGCTGCCATGAAGTTCGGTCTCGATCGCCTGCTGTCCGATCCCGCCCTCAGTTCAGCCCTGAAGGGGCGGCGGGTGGCGCTGGTGGCCCATCCGGCGTCGACGACGCAGGACCTGACCCATGCGGTGGACGCGCTGGCGGCGCATCCGGACATCCAGCTGACGGCCGCCTTCGGCCCGCAGCACGGGATGAAGGGCGACCTGCAGGACAATATGATGGAGAGCCCGGACTATACCGATCCGGTGCACGGCATCCCCGTCTTCAGTCTGTACGGCGAGGTCCGCCGCCCGCACGGCCAGTGGATGAGCACCTTCGACGTGGTGCTGATCGACCTGCAGGACGTGGGCTGCCGCATCTACACGTTCGTGACGACCCTGCTCTACATGCTGGAAGCCGCCGCCGAGCACGGCAAGGAGGTCTGGGTGCTGGACCGGCCCAACCCCGCCGGGCGGCCCGTGGAGGGCACGATCCTGCGCGAGGGCTGGGAGAGCTTCGTCGGCGCCGGGCCGATGCCGATGCGGCATGGCCTGACCCTGGGCGAGATGGGCCTGTGGTTCATCGATCACTTCAAGCTGGATGTGGCCTACCGCGTCATCGAGATGGAGGGCTGGGCGCCTGCTGAGGGCCCCGGTTACGGCTGGCCGCTGAGCGAGCGCAGCTGGATCAACCCGAGCCCGAACGCGCCCAACGTCTCCATGACCCGGGCCTACGCCGGGACGGTGATGCTGGAGGGGGCGACCCTGTCCGAGGGGCGGGGCACGACACGGCCGCTTGAGCTGTTCGGGGCGCCCGACATCGACGCCCGCGCGGTGATCGCCGAGATGAAGGCCTTCGCCCCGCAGTGGCTGAAGGGCTGCGTGCTGCGCGACATGTGGTTCGAGCCGACCTTCCACAAGCACGTGGGCAAGCTGTGCTCGGGCGTGCAGATCCACGTCGACGACCCGGCCTACGACCATGAGGCGTTTCAGCCGTGGCGGGTGCAGGCCCTGGGCTTCAAGGCGATCCGGCGGCTGTATCCGGACTACGACCTGTGGCGCGACTTCCCGTACGAATACGCCTTCGGCAAGCTGCCGATCGACGTGATCAACGGCGGGCCGGAGCTGCGCGAATGGGTCGATGACCCGGCCTCGACGCCGGACGATCTGGACGCCCTGACCCGGCTCGACGAACAGGCTTGGCTGGAAACGCGCCGGCCCTTCCTGCTGTACCGGTGACCGCGTCCCGGGACCGCCTGATCGGGGTCGCCTGCGGCCTCGGGGCCGGGGCCATGTGGGGCCTCGTCTTCCTGGCGCCCAAGGTCGCGCCGGACGCCTCGCCCATGCTGATGAGCGCGGGGCGGTATCTGGCCTATGGCCTTATCGCGGCCCTGCTGCTGACCCCGCGCTGGCGCAAGGTGACGGCCCTGCTGGACGCCAAGGCGTGGTGGGCGCTGGCCTGGCTGAGCCTGGCGGGCAACATCGTCTACTACCTGTTCCTGGTGGTCAGCGTGCATTTCGCCGGGGTCGCCGCCTCGGCCCTGATCGTGGGCATGGTGCCGGTGGTGGTGGCGGTCTGGGGGCTGCGCGATCCCGATGCGCCGCCGCTGCGCAAGGTCGGGCCGCCGATCCTGCTGGCGGCCGTGGCCGTGGCCCTGATCGGTTGGGAGAGCCTGTCGCGCGAGGGACAGGGACGGGACGCGACGTCGGTGCTGATCGGGCTGGGCTGCGGTTTGGCGGCCCTGCTGAGTTGGTCGGCCTATGCGGTCGGCAACAGCCGCTGGATGGCGCGCCTGCCGCAGGTCAGGGCGCATGACTGGTCGCTGCTGACCGGGGTGGTGACCGGCGCCTTCGCCCTGCTGTTGGCCGTGCCGGCCCTGCTGGGCGCGGGCGGGGCGACGGCGGAGCAGTGGACGCGGCTGGCGGCGGTCAGCGTCGGGGTGGCGGTGCTGGCCTCGATCGTCGGCAACGCCTTCTGGAACCAGGCCAGCCGCCTGCTGCCGCTGTCGATGCTGGGCCAGATGATCGTGTTCGAGACCCTGTTCGCCTTCCTGTACGGCTATCTGTGGGAAGGGCGCGGGCCGACCGCCATCGAACTGGTCGCCATGGCGCTGATGATCGTCAGCGTGGTCTGGTGCCTGCGCGCGCACCGGACGTCGGCCGTGACGGTCGCGGAAGGCGATCACTGAGATCGGAGTTTGCGCGCATTATTTTTTTGAGTGCACAAAAGTGCACTTTTTCTCGTCCTGCGGGGCGGCAGCGAGCGGGCTCAACCGCAAGCAAGCGCCGGGACGGGGATGTCAAAGACCAGACTCCAGTCTGGCATGGCGATGCGTCAAAAACGGACGTCGCCGGCCCCGACCAGGAGAAACCTAGAACCGCCGGGCGACGCCGATGCCGAACTCGATGTCCGGGCTGTCGTCGTTGAGGCCGAAGTTCAGGCCGAAATCCAGCTGGGCGTCGGCCAGGAAGGGCGGGGACCAGACGGCGGTCAGGTCGAGGGTGGACTGGGTCGTGGGGGACAGCGGATCCTCGTCGCGGCTGGCCCACAACTCCACGCCCAAGGCCCACGGGCCGACCGATCGTCCGACCCCGACCGCCATGGCGTAGGCGGCATGCCGACCGTCGCCGTCGCTGTTGGAGACCATGTCGATCTCGGGCGACAGGCTCAGGCTCCAGTCGTCGTTCAGGGGCAGGGAGACCGGCAGGATGACGCCGCCTTCAATCCCGTCGGCCCGGAACGCGCTCGATCCGGTGGGGGCGGTGAGGTAGGCGGCCACGGCGACCGAAACGCCCGAGCCGTCCGGATTGGCCAGCGAATGGGCGACGCCGAAGCTGATGTCGCTGACGCCCCGCTCGGTCTCGGAGACGCCGCTGGCCCGGTCGAGGACGGATTGGCTGTTGTAGGCCGTCACGCCGAACTGGATCTCGGTCGTGGGCGTGACGCCGCGCCGGATGAGGATGTCGCCGGCGGCCCAACCGGTGGTGCGGGAGCTGGTGTCGGTCTGGCGGCTGAAGTCGGCCAGGCCGAGCTCCAGTTGCCAGCGGCCTTCATCCAGGATGCAGGTCGGCGTGCCCTTGCCGGGGCGGGCCGCGCAGAAGTCGCGGGCGTCCTCGCGGGCCAGGGCGGGCGCCGCGGGGAGGGCCAGCGACAGGAGGGCGGGGACGAGGATCAGGCGGGCGAACATGTCGGCAGGATGCACGCAAAGGATTGCCAAGCCCTGACGGGCCGATGGAACAGGGCGAGGCGGGGACCGAGGCCGCAACTTCGCCTTTGTCTTCGTCTGCAGTCCGACCCACAGGGGAGGGATTCCATGCTCGCAATCATTCTGTCGGCCATGCTGGCGTTTCAGGAGCCGGCCGCGCTGAGCCCCGAGGCGCGGGCGCTGATCGCGCCGGTGGCGGAGGCGATCGCCGCCGAGGAGGCCCGGCAGGCGGCCTTGCCGCCGGCGGTCAACGACCGCGAACGCCTGGAGCGGATGGGCGTGCTGGATCAGGTCGGGCGCCGCGCCGTGACCCCCATCGACATCACCCTCCTGCCGGTGAGCGAGCGCGAGGCGGCCTTCTCAGCCATGTGGGCGCCGCTGATGGCCACGGACAAGAAGCTGCTGGCCGAGTTGTTGGCCATGGTTCCGGCCGAAGGCTGGTTCTTGAAGAGCGTCTATGGCGAACAAGCCTCGAGCGCGGCCTTCCTGATCATCCAACATTCCGACATCGAGAATTGGCGGCGGTTCGTGCCGGTCCTGGAGCCGCTGGTCGCGCGCGGCGAGGTCGACGGCCAGTCCTATGGGCTGATGTACGACCGTCTGGCGGACAATGAGGGGCGACCGCAGCGCTACGGCACCCAGGTGACCTGCAAGGGCGGCAAATGGGTTGTCGATCGGGACAATCTGGAAGACCCGGAAAACGCAGACGCCCGCCGCCGGGCGATGGGGTTCCGCTGGACGCTGGCCGAATACGAACAGATGTTCGCCAACCATCCTCCCTGCGGGGAGCAGCCCTAGGCCAGCAGCTTCTCGACGGCCTGTTCGGCGCGGCGAAGACGGGTTTCGGGCTTCACGGCCTCGGCGATCCAGCGGTCGTATTCGCGCTGGTGCGACGGCGGCAGGGCGTCATAGGCGGCGCGGGCCGCCGGAGCGCGGTCCAGCGCTTCCGACAGCTCCGCTGGGGTCGTCACGCCGGCTTCTCTTCCAGGCGCTTGTCCAGATAGGCACCGACGCGGCGTTCAACGGCGCCGATGTGGTCCTGCCAGAAGTGGGTCGCGCCCTCTTCCAGTTCGTAGTCGATGATGATGCCCTTCTGGGTGCGCAGCTTGTTGACCACGCGCTCGACCTCGACCGGCGGGACGATGGTGTCGGCGGTGCCGTGCAGGAACAGGCCCGAGGCCGGGCAGGGCGCCAGGAAGCTGAAGTCGTACATGTTCGACGGCGGCGAGACCGAGATGAAGCCGTCCGTTTCCGGGCGGCGCATCAGCAGCTGCATGCCGATGTAGGCGCCGAACTGATAGCCGGCGACCCAGGTCTGGGTGGCGGCGGGATTGTTGGCCTGCAGCCAGTCCAGGGCAGTGGCCGCGTCGGCCAGCTCGCCGATGCCCGAGTCGAACTCACCCTGCGACTTGCCGACGCCGCGGCTGTTGTAGCGCAGCGTCGCGAAGCCGCGCTTCACGAACAGCTGGTACAGGGTCACCGCCACCGGGTTGTTCATATGCCCGCCCGCCTTGGGGTGCGGGTGCAGGATCAGGGCGATGGGAGCGTTCGGACGCTTGCCCGGCGAATAGCGGCCTTCGATGCGGCCAGACGCGCCGGGCAGGATGACTTCAGGCATGGGCGGAGCGAATTCCCGTGTTCAAACATCATTTCGCAGCTGCGTAATACTTGACCACAGGGGTAGGACTTTCTAAGTCCGCTCTGCGTGCTGACGCTTTTGCGAAGGCGCGGGTTCTAGCACAGGACCCTCGTAAAGCGCGCAAATTTTGAAGGTGCGCGATGCGACTGTCGACCAAGGGACGTTACGCCGTGATGGCGATGGCCGATCTGGCCCGGAACGGACGCGCCGTGAGCGGTGAGACGCGGGCTGTTTCTCTGGCTGAGATCGCCACCCGTCAGGAGATCTCGCTCAGCTATCTGGAGCAGCTGTTCGCGCGCCTGCGCAAGAGCGGGCTGGTGCAGAGCGTGCGCGGTCCGGGCGGCGGCTACCGCTTGGCGCGGGGCCCCGAGGTGACCATGGTCGCCGAGATCGTGCTGGCCGTGGACGAGCCGATCCGCGCCACGCGCTGCTCGGGCCTGGGCACGCCGCGTGGCTGCATGATGGGCGGCGAACGCTGCATCACCCATAACCTCTGGGAAGACCTGGGCGCCGAGATCCACGCCTATCTGGCGGCGGTGTCGCTGGAGGACGTGGTCCTGAACCGCACCGGCGCGCGCCGCCGGTCGCTGGCGGCGGGCATGGAGGCGGCGGCGTGAGCGTCTACCTGGACTACAACGCCTCGGGCCTGGTGCGACCGGAAGTGCAGGAGGCCATGGCCAAGGCCCTGGCCGACAACGGCAATCCGTCGGCGGTGCACGCCGCCGGACGCCGGGCGCGGGCGCGGATCGAGACGGCCCGGGCCCAGGTGGCCGATCTGGTCGGGGCCGATCCGACGGCGGTGATCTTCTCGTCGGGCGGGACGGAATCCAATGCGCAGGCCATCGTCAGCGCCCTGGCGGGCGGCTGCGAGCGGCTGATCGTCGGCGCGACCGAACATCCCTGCGTGGCCGAGGCGGCCATGGTCAGCGGCGCGCCGGTCGAGGTGCTGCCGGTCGATGCGGACGGCGTGGTCGACCTGGCCTGGCTGGCGCAGGCGCTGGCGCGGCCGGGCAAGGCGGTGGTGGCCATCCATCATGCGAACAATGAAAGCGGCGTGATCCAGCCGATCGCCGAGGCGGCCAAGCTGGTGCGGGCCGCGGGCGGCTGGCTGCACGTCGACGCCATCCAGTCGGCGGGCAAGGTGCCGGTCGACATGCGCGCGCTGGACGCGGACACCCTGACCCTGTCGGCGCACAAGCTGGGCGGACCGCAGGGCGTCGGCGCCCTGGTGCTGAAGCCGGGCCGCGAGGGCGTGCGCATCCTGCACGGCGCCGGGCAGGAGCGCGGCCTGCGCGCGGGCACCGAGAACGTGCCGGGCCTGACCGGCTTCGGCGTCTCGGCCGACTGCGCCGCGCGCGATCTGGACAGCGCCATGGCCCACATTGGCTGGCGCGACGCCGCCGAGGCGCGGGCGAAAGCCGCCGGCGCGACTATCATCGGCGGCGCCGTCCCGCGCCTGCCCAACACCCTGTTCATGGCCGTCGAGGGCTGGGACAGCCCGCAGCAGCTGATCACCCTGGATCTGGCGGGCGTGATGATCTCGGCCGGCAGCGCCTGTTCGTCGGGCAAGACCAAGCCGTCCAAGGCTATCTCGGCCATGGGGCTGCACGACCTCGCCACCGGCGGGGTGCGCATCTCGGGCGGCTGGGGCACGACTGAACAAGACTGGATCCGTTTCGCCGACGCCTGGATCGCGGCGTACGAAAAACATGTCGCCCGCATCAGTGAGCGGGCGAGGGAAGTCGCGTAAATCATGGCCGCCGTTCAGGAAACCATCGACGCCGTCGCCGCTCTCGAGAAGTACGAGCACGGCTTCAGCTCGGACATCGAGCAGGAGTTCGCGCCCAAGGGGCTGAACGCCGACATCGTGCGCTTCATTTCCGAAAAGAAGGGCGAGCCGGAGTGGATGCTGGAATGGCGCCTGGCTGCCTTCGAGCGCTGGCAGGCGATGGAAGAGCCGACCTGGGCGTCGGTGAAGTACACGCCGGTCGACTATCAAGACCTGTATTATTACGCCGCGCCCAAGACCAAGGAGGGGCCCAAGAGCCTGGACGAGGTCGATCCGGAACTGCTGGCCGTCTACGCCAAGCTGGGCATCCCGCTGAAGGAGCAGGAGGTGCTGGCGGGGGTGCAGGGCGCGCCGCGGGTGGCGGTGGACGCCGTGTTCGACAGCGTCAGCGTGGTCACCACCTTCAAGGCCGAATTGGCCAAGGTCGGTGTGATTTTCATGCCGATTTCCGAAGCCTTGCGCGAACATCCTGAGCTGGTGCGTCAGTACCTGGGCTCGGTCGTGCCGGTGTCGGACAACTATTTCGCGGCGCTGAACAGCGCGGTCTTTTCGGACGGGTCCTTCGTCTACATCCCGCCGGGCGTGCGCTGCCCGATGGAGCTGTCGACCTATTTCCGCATCAACGCCAGCCAGACCGGCCAGTTCGAACGCACCCTGATCATCGCCGACAAGGGCAGCTATGTTTCGTATCTGGAAGGCTGCACGGCCCCGATGCGCGACGAGAACCAGCTGCACGCGGCGGTGGTCGAGATCGTGGCGCTGGACGACGCCGAGGTGAAGTACTCGACCGTCCAGAACTGGTACCCCGGCGACGCCGAGGGCAAGGGCGGCATCTACAACTTCGTCACCAAGCGCGCGGACTGCCGGGGCGATCGGTCGAAGGTGTCGTGGACGCAGGTGGAGACCGGTTCGGCCGTCACCTGGAAATACCCGTCCTGCATCCTGAAGGGCGAGGAGAGCTCGGGCGAGTTCTACTCCATCGCCATCACCAACGGACATCAGCAGGCCGACACCGGCACCAAGATGATCCATCTGGGCAAGAATTCGAAGTCGCGGATCATCGCCAAGGCGGTGTCGGCGGGCAAGTCGGACTCGACCTATCGCGGCCTGGTCTCGGTGCATCCGAAGGCGACGGGTGTGCGCAACTTCACCCAGTGCGACAGCCTGCTGATCGGCAAGGACTGCGGCTCGCACACCGTGCCCTATATCGAGGCCCGCAACGGCTCGGCCCAGCTGGAGCACGAGGCGACGACGACGCGCCTGAGCGACGACCAGTTGTTCTACGCCCAGCAGCGCGGGCTGTCGCAGGAGGAGGCGGTGGCCCTGCTGGTCAACGGCTTCGTGCGCGACGTGCTGCAGCAACTGCCGATGGAGTTCGCCGTCGAGGCGCAGAAGCTGGTGGCGATCAGTCTGGAAGGGAGCGTGGGGTGAGCATCGCCGACGCCTCCCTGTACGGCGAACCGGTCGCTCGCGCCGAGGCCGAGGCGCGGCTGGCGCTTGCCGCCGACTGGCGTCTGCCGACCGCGACCGAGCAGGCCGCCTTCGCGGCGCATCGGAAGCTTTCGGAAATCGCGGACTCCCTGATCGCTGCCGCCGATGTGGGCGAAGAGTCGTGGATCCTGATGGACCGCGTCTGGTTCGGCTTCCCGGACGATCCGCAGTTCGCCTTCTTCGCTTTCCGTCCTGACGGCTCGACCATCTGCGCCGCCAATCTCGACGACCCGTCTCCTTCATGGCGTCTGCCTGACGGCGTGCCGTTCGAGCCTTTCAAAGGGAGCGTGGGGTGAGGTTCCTGCCGATCCTCGCCTTGACCTGGCTGGCGGCTTGCACGCCCGCCGTGAAGGAAGAACCGCGCCCGGCCGATGCGTTCACCGGCGAACTCGTGATGCTGGGCGATGTGCCGACGCTCGGGTCGGAGATGCGGATTCGTCTGTACCGGGATCCCGGCAGCGAGGTCGCCAACCGTTACTTCATCTCGGCCGGTTGCCGGGATTCAGGTTTTCTGGACAAGGCTGATGGCCGGTACTGGAGCGGAACCGCTCCGGCCAAGAATGGCGAGATGGCGGAGTATCTCGCGGGAATACCACTGGACGCCCATTGCCCGCCGGAAGACCCGCAGCGCTATGTCCGCCTCATGGAGATCATGCGTGAGGGCGCCGCGCTGACCTTCGACGCCGATCAAACCACGGCGACCTTCACAGCTCCCACTAAGGGGTCAGCCGCATTCCAGCGCTCACCCGTACACATCGAATGACCATGCTCACCATCTCCAACCTCCACGTCTCCGTCGGCGACAAGCCGATCCTCAAGGGGCTGACGCTCGACGTTCCGGCGGGCGAGGTGCACGCCATCATGGGGCCGAACGGGGCGGGCAAGTCGACGCTGGGCTACGCCCTGTCGGGCCGGCCGGGCTATGAGGCGACCGAGGGCGCCGTGGCGTGGAACGGCGACGACCTGTTGACGCTGGACCCCGCCGAGCGGGCGGCCAAGGGCGTCTTCCTGTCGTTCCAGTATCCGCTGGAGATCCCCGGCGTGCCGGCGATGACCTTCATCCGCACGGCGCTGAACGCCCAGAAGCGCGCGCGCGGCGAGGACGAGGTCACGGCGCCCGCCTTCCTGAAGCTGGTCAAGGCGGCGTCGGCGGCGCTGAAGATGGATTTCGACATGCTCAAGCGGCCGCTGAACGTCGGCTTCTCGGGCGGCGAGAAGAAGCGGATGGAGATCCTGCAGATGGCCCTGCTGGAGCCGTCGCTGCTGATCCTGGACGAGACGGATTCGGGCCTGGACATCGACGCCCTGCGCATCGTCGCCGACGGGGTCAACGCCATGCGCTCGCCGGACCGGTCGATGCTGGTGATCACCCACTACCAGCGGCTGCTGGACTACATCAAACCCGACCGGGTGCATGTGCTGGTTGGCGGCCGCATCGTCGCCTCGGGCGGCCCGGAGCTGGCGCACGCGCTCGAGGCCGAAGGCTACGACCAGTACATGGTGCAGGCGGCGTGAACGCCCCCGTGCGCATCGACCTGAAGACTGTCGAGACGATCCCGTCGCGGCGCACCGAGGCGTGGAAATATTCCGATCTGCGCCGCTGGCTGCGCGACGAGCCGCCGCTGTCGCCCGCCTTGCCCGAAGGCGAGCCGAGCGACGGGCCGTTCAAGGGGCTGACCACCAATGAGGTCCTGATCGCCAACGGCCGCCTGAACTGGTGGTCGGAAGACGACATGGAGCCGGGCATCGAGGTCAGCCACCACGCCGGTCCCGACGCGCCACGCATGGCCGACGAGATGCCGATGGGCGCGCTGGCCGCGGCCAAGGCGCTGGAAGGCGTCTACATCATCTCGTTCAAGGCCGGCGCGCCTCGCACCCTGGCGCTGCGCGTGCTCAGCGATGCGGTCAGGACCGGTCATCACGCCCGCATCGGGGTGGTGGTCGAGGCCGGCGCCCACGCCACCCTGCTGGAATCCCACGAAGGCTGGGGCGAGGCCTATCTGTCCAACACCCTGCTGGAGATCACGGTCGAGGAGGGCGCGACGCTGGAGCGGGTCGTCCTGGTCGACGAGCCGCACGACGCGATCTCGGTGGCGTCGGTCGAGGTGCGGCTGTCGAAGCGGGCGGCCTATCACCAGACCATCGCCGCCTCGGGCGCGAAGCTGCAGCGTCTGGAGACCCGCATCGCCCACGCGGGCGAGGGCGCGACCGTGCGCATGGACGGCCTCTACGCCCTGTCCGGCGACCGCCATACGGACCTGACCAGCGTGGTCGATCATCAGGGCCCAGACGGGCTGACCAGCCAGCTGACCAAGGGGGTGGTGCGCGACACCGCGCGCGGGGTCTTCCAGGGCAAGATCATCGTCGAGCGCGGGGCCGACGGCACCGACGCCCGCATGGGCCACCACGCCCTGATCCTGGGCGAGCGTGGGGAGATCGACGCCAAGCCCGAACTGATCATCTACGCCGACGACGTGCAGTGCGCGCACGGCAACACGGTCGGCAACCTGGACGAGTCGGCCCTGTTCTACATGCAGCAGCGGGGCATCCCGGCCGAGGAGGCGCGGGCGCTGCTGACCCAGGCCTTCCTGATCGAGGTCGTGGACCGCATCGCGCACGAGGGCGCGAGAGAGGTGACGAGGACGTGGCTGGGAGAGCGACTGTGATCGCCAACCCCTCCACCGCTTCGCGGTCCCCCTCCCCCGATGGGGGAGGAACCAGGACCTTCGACGCCTACGCCGCGAGGGCGCAGTTCCCGATCCTGTCGCGGACGGTGAACGGCAAGCCGCTGGTCTATCTGGACTCGGCCGCCTCGGCGCAGAAGCCGCGGGCGGTGATCGACGCCCTGACGGCGGCGATGGAGGGCAGCTACGCCAACGTCCACCGCGGGCTGCACACCCTGGCCAATGAGACGACCGAGGCGTTCGAGGCCGCGCGCGAGAGCGTGGCGCGGTTCCTGAACGCCGAGAGCCCGGATAACATCGTCTGGACCAAGGGCGGCACCGAGGCGATCAACCTGGTGGCCAACGGGATCGGCCTGTCGATCCAGCCGGGCGACGAGATCATCGTCAGCCAGATGGAGCACCACTCCAACATCGTGCCGTGGCACCTGCTGCGCGAGCGGCGCGGGGCGGTGCTGAAGTGGATCCCGCTGCTGGACGACGGGTCGCTGGACATGGCGGCCTACGCCGACCTGCTGGGGCCGAAGACGAAGGTCGTCGCCGTCACCCACATGTCGAATGTGCTGGGCACCATCAATCCGGTGGCCGAGATCACCCGTATGGCCCACGCCGTGGGCGCCAAGGTGCTGATCGACGGCTGCCAGGGCGCGGTGCATGGCCTGCCGGACGTGCAGGCCATCGGCTGCGACTTCTACGCCTTCACCGGCCACAAGCTGTACGGCCCGACCGGCATCGGCGCCCTGTACGGGACCTCCGAGGCGCTGGAGGCCCTGCCGCCCTATCAGGGCGGGGGCGAGATGATCGAGACGGTCGAGATGGACCGGGTGACCTACGCCAAGCCGCCGCATCGGTTCGAGGCGGGGACGCCGCCGATCCTGGAAGCCATCGGCCTGGGCGCGGCGATCGAGTGGCTCGGCCAATACGACAAGGCGGCGATCGACGCCCACGAGCGGGCGCTCTACGCCCATGCGCGGGCGCGGCTGGACGGCGTGAACTGGCTGAAGGTGATCGGCGAGGCGGAAGGAAAGGGGGCCATCCTGACCTTCACCGTCGAGGGCGCCCACGCCCACGACATCGCCCAGGTGATGGACCGCTACGGCGTCGCCGTGCGCGCGGGCCTGCACTGCGCCGAGCCGCTGGCGAAAAGGTTCGGCCTGACGTCGAGCGCCCGGGCCAGCTTCGCCCTATATAATACGACCGAGGACGCCGACGCCTTCGCCGACGCCCTGATCAAGGCCCGTGAGTTCTTCGCATGACGTCCGACGCCGCACACAAGCCCGACGAGGCCGCGTTCGCCCAAGCCTGGGACGCGCCGCAGAAGGCCGCCCTGGAGCAGGGCGAGATCGACCGCCTGACCGACGACATCATCGAGGCGCTGAAGACGGTGTTCGACCCGGAAATCCCGGTCGACATCTATGAACTGGGCCTGATCTACAAGGTCGACCTGTCCGACGACCGCGACGTGGCGATCGAAATGACCCTGACCGCCCCGGGCTGCCCGGTGGCGGGCGAGATGCCGGGCTGGGTCGAAACCGCGGTGGCGAAGGTCGACGGCGTCCGCTCGGCCAAGGCCGAGCTGGTGTTCGACCCGCCGTGGGATTCCTCCAAGATGAGCGACGAGGCCAAACTCGCGCTCAACATGTTCTGAGGCCCGGATGAGCGAGCTTTCGACCACCACCCGCCCGCGCCGGCCCCGTCCCAAGGCGATCAGCCTGACGGACGCCGCCGCCGCGCGCGTGAAGGCCCTCGTCGCCTCGGCGGAAGGCGCGGCCGTGGGCCTGCGCGTCGGCATCAAGAACGGCGGCTGCGCGGGTCAGGAATACACCTTCGCCTTCGCCGACAGCATCCAGCCGCTGGACGAGGTGGTCGAGGACAAGGGCGCCACCGTGCTGATCGACGGCAAGGCGGTGCTGTATCTGATCGGGTCCGAGCTGGACTTCGAGACCTCGAAGCTGGCCTCCAAATTCGTGTTCCGGAATCCGAACCAGACGGATGCTTGTGGTTGCGGCGAGAGCGTCACCATCGTTCCGGTAAAGGCCGACTGAGATGATCCGCCTTGAAGGGGTGACCCGGCGCTATCGCAGCGCGGCGGGGGAGCGCGTGGCGCTGGACAGCGCGGACCTGCACGTCGCCAAGGGCGAGGTGTTCGGCGTGGTCGGCCGTTCGGGCGCCGGCAAGTCGACCCTGATCCGCACCATCAACCGGCTGGAGACGCCGGACGCCGGCAAGGTGTTCGTGGACGGGCAGGAGATCACCGCCCTGAACCCGGCCGAACTGCGCGCCGCGCGGCGCCGGATCGGCATGATCTTCCAGCATTTCAACCTGCTGAACGCCAAGACGATCGCCGAGAACGTGGCCTTCCCGCTGCGGCTGGAAGGCCGGCCCGAGGCCGAGGTGAAGGCGCGGACGGCGGAGTTGCTGGAGCGGCTGGGCCTGGCCGAGCACGCGAACAAGCATCCGGCCCAGCTGTCGGGCGGCCAGAAGCAGCGCGTCGGCATCGCCCGCGCCCTGGCCTGCGGTCCCGGCGTCCTGCTGTGCGACGAGGCGACCAGCGCCCTGGATCCCGAGACGACCGAGGAGATCCTGACCCTGCTGGACGGGCTGAACCGGGATCTTGGCCTGACCATCGTGCTGATCACCCACCAGATGGAGGTGGTGCGCCGGGTCTGCGACCGGGTGGCGGTGCTGAAGGACGGCAGGATCGTGGAGCAGGGCGCGACGGCCGACGTCTTCCTGCATCCCCAACATCCGGTGACCCGCGCCATGCTGGCCGAGGGCGAGGAGGCGTTCGACGCCTCGGTCGTGCCAGCGGGCGCGCGTCTGGCCAAGCTGACCTTCCGCGGCGCGTCGACCTATGAGCCTGAGCTGAGCCGGGTCGCGCGGTCGGTGGGCGTGGACTATTCGATCCTGTCGGGCCGCATCAGCCGCATCCGGGGCGAGCCCTACGGCCAGCTGGTCGTGGCCTTCACCGGTGGCGACGCCGAGGCGGCGGTGGCGCAACTGACGGCGCGCGGCGTTTCGGTGGAGGCCGCCTGATGTTCGACAACGTCGACTGGACCGAGATCGCCCGCGCCACCGTGGACACCCTGCTGATGCTGGGCGGGTCGCTGGTGCTGACGGTGATCCTGGGCGTGCCGCTGGGCGTGCTGCTGTACCTGTCGGGCAAGGGGCGGCTGGCGGCCAATCCGGTGCTGAACGCCGTGCTGTCCTTCGTGGTCAATGTGCTGCGCTCGGTGCCCTTCATCATCCTGCTGATCGTCATGCTGCCGGTGACGGTGCTGCTGGTCGGCACCTCCCTGGGCGTGGCCGGGGCCATTCCGCCGCTGGTCGTGGGCGCGGCGCCCTTCTATGCGCGGCTGGTCGAGACGGCGCTGCGCGAGGTCGACAAGGGCGTGGTCGAGGCGACCCAGGCGATGGGCGGTTCGACCTTCCAGATCGTCACCCGCGCCCTGCTGCCCGAAGCCCTGCCAGGCGTCATCGCCGGCGCCACCGTGACGGCCATCGCCCTGGTCAGCTACACCGCCATGGCGGGGGTGGTCGGAGCCGGCGGCCTGGGCGACCTGGCCGTGCGTTTCGGCTATCAGCGGTTCCAGACGGATGTCATGGTCGTGACCGTCGTCCTGCTGCTGGTGCTGGTGCAAATCCTTCAGATGATCGGCGACCGCGTGGTCGCCGCCGTCTCTCACCGCTGATCGCTCCCCCCGAAAGGCCAAGCCATGATCCGTCGTTCGCTCCTGCTTTCCGCCGCCGCCCTGCTGACGCTCGCTGCCTGCGGCGCGGGCGGGGAGAAGAAGGGCGCCGAGGGCGGCCCGCTGCTGGTCGGCGCGACCGCCGTGCCGCACGCCGAGATCCTGGAGGTCGTGAAGCCGATCCTGGCCGCCGAGGGCGTGCCGATCGAGATCAAGGTCTTCAACGACTACGTCCAGCCGAACGTGCAGCTGGCCGAGCGCCGGCTGGACGTGAACTACTTCCAGACCAAGCCCTATCTGGATGAGTTCAACGCCGCGCGCGGGACCAGCCTGATCACCGTCGCCGGCGTCCACGTCGAGCCGCTGGGCCTGTATTCGCGCAAGCACGCCGCGCTGGCCGCCCTGCCGAACGGGGCGCAGGTGATCCTGCCCAACGACGCCTCCAACACCGGACGCTCGCTGCTGCTGCTGCAGTCGGCGGGCCTGATCACCCTGCGCGACGGCCAGAACCCGCTGCAGACGGTGCGCGACATCACCGGCAATCCGAAGGGCCTGGTCTTCCGCGAGGTCGAGGCGGCGACCATCCCGCGCATCCTGCCGCAGGTCGACGCGGCGGTGATCAACACCAACTATGCGCTGGATGCGGGCCTGAAGCCGCGCGCCGACGCCCTGGTGCTGGAGGGGGCGAACAGCCCCTATGTGAACTATCTGGTGGCGCGCCCCGACAACCAGAACGACCCGCGCGTGCAGGCCCTGGCCCGCGCCCTGCGCAGCCAGGCGGTCAAGGACTTCATCGCGCAGAAGTACGAAGGCGCGGTGATCCCGGCGGCCTAAGAGTTCGAAGACTTGGGATTGGCAGTTTCAGTTCTGGTTGCGCCTTCAAAAGTCTCGAGCATATCGGATATGCAGGTGAATAGATTTTCGGTGCGACTGTTCAAGGCAGCAGAGAGAGGGCTCTGATCGGCATCGTATCGAGGTGCTAGATCCTCACCGCCACCAACGAGGCTGACGCCAAATGGAGTTAGGTTGAAGCAGCCAGCGCCCACGAATTCCTTGTGGGCAATGCGATCTCGTAGCGAGATATTTCCTTCAACACCCATCACAAAGCGGAAGGCGTCCTCGTAGCGTCGGCGCACCTCAAGAAGTGCCTGTGAGACGGCGACCTCGCGTACTCCTGCGAGACCTCGGTCCATGCGCCGGAAAGAATGAGAGCCGCGTCCGAAGTATGCCGAAAGCGCGTATGTCAGGTAATCCAGGCATCGTCGGTAGGCGATGACGTAGGATTGGTACTCGATATCTAGTTTTTGCGTTCCACCAAGTCCGATTGTTGAGTTTTTAAGTGCGGATCGGAAGTCAATCTGAGACAGTCCGGCGCGTATTTCGGCTTCGATTTGCCCAAGATTGTTGTGGTGGTAGGTGACCGCCCCAAGAGCTCCCCGAACATTTCCGAGAACACCATTCACGAGCTGGTGGTACCGCCACTCACTTTTCGGATCGGAGCGCCAGATTGTAATGAAAGTGGGTTCTGGGTTGGTGATGTACGCATGGAATGCCGTGAAGGGCTTTGTCAGGCCGTCACCGATATCGTGATGAGCAGCTCGCTTGATGACTTCAATGCTGCGCTGAACTTCTTCACTGAAGAATGCTCTCTCCATCTCAGCGAAGACGGTGGGATCAATCTCATCATCCATTGGCTAGTTAGGCGCGAAATCTACGCGGTACGCAAGAACAGCAGTTTCACGTCCCTCGCTCTGAAACCTGAGCCTTCTTCACCTCGTCCGGCGTCGGCACCTGAACGGCGGGGGTGACGGGATTGCCCGTGGCCTCGGCGATCAGTTCGGCCGTGCGGCCTTCGACGGCGGCTTCCAGCCGGGCCAGGAACTCGTCCTTGGGCAGGCCGGTGGGGATCGGATCGAGGAACTCCAGCGTGGCCGTGCCCGGGTTCTTCTGGAACGCCTCCTGCGGCCAGAACAGACCCAGGTTGGTGGCCACGGGCACGACCGGCATGTCGAAGTCGCGGTACATGTGCCAGACGCCCGAGCGGTAGCGGTACTTCTCGCCCACCTTGGCCAGGTTGCCCTCGGGATAGATCAGGATCTTGCGGCCCTCGGCGTGGGCGTCGGCGGCGCGGTGCTTGAGCGCGTCGCGGGCGGCGCGGCCGCCGCAGTTGTTGACCACGATGGCCCCCAGCTTGCGCAGCACCGTGCCGAGCAGCGGGAATTTCTCCAGGTGGTCGCCGGTGACGAAGGCCAGGTCCTGGAAGCGGTCGTAGGTGGCGAAGCCGTCGCCCCAGCTCTGGTGTTTGGAGGCGATGATGAAGGCGCCCTGCGGCAGTCGGTCCTCGCCGCGATACTGGATGCGGATGCCGGCCAGCACGCGCATGGCCTGCACCATCCGCTTCACATAGCGGCGGATGATCCAGCCGGTGGCCCCGCGGCCGGGCGCCAGGGCCGCGATACAGGCGGCCAGGGTATAGACGATGGACAGCGACCAGTAGGCGATCGCGAAGGCGAAGCTGCGCATGGGGGGGACTATGACCTGTTCTGGCGTCAGGCCAACCGTTCAGGCGGCGACGTCGAGGGCTTCGGCCGAGGTGACCCGGTTCCGGCCCGCCCGCTTGGAGGCGTAGAGGGCCGCGTCGGCGCGTTCCAGCAGGGTCGAACCCGTCTCGCCCGGACGCCGCACCGCGAAGCCGGCCGAGATGGTCACCGCGCCCAGTTCGTCGTTGGTGGAGCGGCGGCGCAGCGAGCGGGAGGCGATCTCCTTGCGGATGGCTTCCAGCGCGACCTCGACCTGTTTGGCGTTCTCGCGCGGGAAGATGATGGCGAACTCCTCGCCGCCGTAGCGGGCGGCGATGCGCGGCGGCTGGCCATAGCGGCCGATGACGCTGGCGACGTAGCGCAGGACTTGGTCGCCGGTCTGGTGACCCCAGGTGTCGTTGAAGCGCTTGAAGTGATCGACATCGAGGACGGCCAGAACCATCGGCTCGCCGTTGGCTTCGACCTGCTCGCAGGCGGCGGCCAGATGCTCGTCGAAGGCCTTGCGGTTTGCCAGGTTGGTCAGGGCGTCCGTCATCGCGTCGCGGCGGACCTGTTCCAGGTGTTCGCGCAGGCGGGCGACTTCCTTGGTGGAGGCGTCGAGCTTCTTCTCCAGCGTTTCGTTCTCGCGCTGGACCCGGCGGGTGGCGGTGCTCAGGCCGCCGACGATGGTTTTCAGGGCCTCGCCGTCGCCGGCGGCGTCGATGCTGCTGGCGGCCTTGTCCAGGGTCTGGCCGTAGGCGGCCTGGGACTTGTGGGCCCGGGAGATGGCGTCGGCGACGCTGGACAGTTCGCGGTCCAGCACCCGGCCGGCGTCGCGAATCTCTTCGGTCAGGCGCCCGCGCGGCAGGTATTCGGCCGCCAGCATGTCGGCGGTGGCCTCGGTGAAGGGCTCTTCAGCAGCCAGGATGCGCTGGATCTCGCGGCCCAGGGCGCCGTCGGGGTCGCCCAGATAGTGGAGCCAGAGCTCGAAATTGAGCGGGGTGGGCCAGACGCCCACGCTTTCCATCTCATCGATCACCCGACGCGACAGATTATAGGCTTCCGGTCCCCGGAGCGTGGTCTCGACCGACAAGGTCATGCGGAATTCTTCCCCATGCATCCGCCCCTGACGAACGAATACAGCGGAAGGACGCTAGAACGCTGATCGGTAACACCGGGTTAAGCGTAACCGTAAGAGTCCCAGAAAAACCGTCAGTTTTTGATCGTCACCGGGCGACGCAGGAAGGCCGGGATGTCGGCCTCGCCGAACGGGCGGCCGTTGCCGGCGCGCGCGTCGTCCGCGGGGGCGGCTTCGCGGCGGTCGGTGTTGCGGTCCCGGTCACGATCGCGGCCACGGCCCCGCTCGCGGCGCGGTTCGCGAGGTTCGCGCGGCTCGGGAGCGGGCGCGGCTTCGACCACGGGCGCGACGGCCTCGGGCGCGGCTTCGGCGACCGGAGCCGCCTCGACCGGAGCCTCCACGACGGGCTTGGCGCCCCGACGGCTGCGGCTGCGGCGGGCGGGGGCGGCCTCCTCGGCGGCGGGGGCTTCGACTTCGGCGACGGCGGGCTGTTCGACCGCGGCGTCGACCGGCGTGTCCTCGGAGCGGGCGCGGGCAGGGCGTTCGCCGCGGGTGCGGCCGCGCTTGTCGCCGCGGCCCCCGTCACGACCGCTGTCACGGCGCGGCTGGTCCTTGATGGCGGCGAAGTCGATGCCGTCCAGCGTCAGCTCCTGCGGGTCCATCTTGATCAGCTTGAGCACCTTATCCAGCGACTTGTCGTCGGCGGGGGTGACGATCATGAAGGCCTGGCCCAGCTTGCCGGCGCGGCCGGTGCGGCCGATGCGGTGCACATAGTCGTCGGCGTGGTGCGAGACGTCGTAGTTGAAGACGTGGCTGACGTCCGGGATGTCCAGGCCGCGCGCGGCGACGTCGGAGGCCACCAGGATCTTCAGCGCGCCCGAGCGGAAGTCCGCCAGGGTCTTCATGCGCAGGGACTGGTCCAGGTCGCCATGGATCGGCGCGGCGTCGAAGCCGTGCAGCTTGAGCGACTTGGCGACGATGTCGACTTCCGACTTGCGGTTACAGAAGACGATGCCGTTGCGGACGTCCTCGCGGCCGACCAGGGCGCGCAGGGCGGTGCGCTTGGCCTTGGGGTCCGAGGTCGGGATGCGGACGATGTACTGGGTGATGGTGTCGGCGGTCATGGCCGGACGCGAGGCCTCGATCCGGGTCGGATCCTTGAGGAATTGCGTCGTCAGCCGGGTGATTTCCGGCGGCATGGTGGCCGAGAAGAACAGGGTCTGGCGCTTGGGCGGCGTCAGTTTGAAGATCTTCTCGATGTCCGGGATGAAGCCCATGTCGAGCATGCGGTCGGCTTCGTCGACGACCATGATCTCGACGCCGGTCAGCAGCATCTTGCCGCGTTCGAACAGGTCGATCAGGCGGCCCGGGGTGGCGATCAGCACGTCCACGCCCTTGTTCAGGGCGGCGACCTGGTCGCCCATGGAGACGCCGCCGATCAGCAGCACCCAGTTCAGCTTGGTGCCCTTGGCGTATTTGGCGAAGCTTTCGGCGACCTGGTCGGCCAGTTCGCGGGTCGGGGCCAGCACCAGGGCGCGCGGCATGCGGGCGCGGGCGCGGCCGGATTGGAGCCGGTCGATCAGGGGCAGGGTGAAGGCGGCGGTCTTGCCGGTGCCGGTCTGGGCGATGCCCAGGACGTCGCGGCCGGCGAGGGCCACCGGAATGGCGGCGGCCTGAATGGGGGTGGCGGTCGTATAGCCGGTATCGGCGACCGCTTGCAGGGTCGTGGGCGAGAGGCCCAGTTGCGAGAATTCTGTCATGGGTCCTTGGGACTGTGGAAGGACGTCCCGCGCATCGGGCCGTCGTGCGATGTCTCGGAACCGCCCTGTGCCGTGGGCGAGCGGGCGGCGCGAATTCGCCAGTCCTGTCCCGTAACGTGGGCCGCATATAGAAGCCCCTGCGCGATAGTCAACTATTCGTGTGACGGCGTTCCGGGGTTGGCAGAACCTAACACGATGTTAATGTCCGCATCGGGAAGGGTCTATGTGAGGGTATTTGCATGCTGCGTGCGCTAGCCGTGGCGACCGTTGCGGTCGCCTGTCTCGCCGCCGGTCCGGGTCGGGCCGATATGAATTCCGCCTTCGGCAACACCGTCATGTCCCGGTATCCGGACGGCGGCTGGGTCAAACACTGGTTCAATCCGGACGGCAGCTACGCCGCCCAGTTCTCGGACGGGCGCCGACTGGCCGCGCGCTGGAGCGTGCAGGGCGAGCGGATCTGCCTGACTCATATGCGCCCCAACATGCTGATCCCGCGCTTCTGCACGGCGCTGATCGAGGCCGATGTCGGCGACACCTGGCAATCGCGCGACCCGCTGGGCCGCCGCGTGCAGAACGTGCTGATCGCCGGACGGCAATAGGCACGCCCGGGCCGCCGCCTGGGGGCAAAGACAAACGGCCGCTCCGAAGGGAGCGGCCGTTTTGCTTTATCTGGCGAGCGGCAGGCGAGGGTCAGACATCCCGGCGGACGCTGAACGGGTATGATCCCGTCGACCGACACCACTGGCGCTCCAATCGTAAACTCGCCCGCCTGTCATCGTCATGTTGCGATTGACTCGCAAGATCGGTGCGTGTGAACCTCTTTGCTTGCAATCGATGGGAGAGGCCACTGCGCTTCAATGACCTCTACGCTGCCTATGAATCGGAGCTGCGGACCGCGTTGCTCGAGTTGGAGAGCAACACGATAGAATCGGGCTTCTACAACGGCCTTGATGCTTCCGAAGCCGGTGCCCTGAACCACACGCCGGACAACCGTTATACGTGGTGGGACAGCCCAGATAGCGATTGTGTTTTCATAAATTCCCGAGGACTAGAGACCGCACCGGACGGCGCTGTCGCGTTCTCCGAAGACGATATCGTCGTGTACGGCGATGACGCGACAGGCTGGTCCTACAATGTGCCAATGCTGCTGCTGGACGATGTCATCTCCGTCGGCCAAAGGCGCCCCCCCGGCACGACGATCACTTTTCCAACGGGCGAACCGGGTGGCGGCGTTGTCGATCCCTGTTTGGCGCCGTCGCGGCGGCGCCACTGGAACACTGACGCGGCGGCGGCCGACGCTCTCGATAAGATGCTGGATAAGGCAGAAGAGGAGGACGGACACCGGGATCTCGCCGCGCGTGAGTACGGCATGGTCCTTTGCGAGTTTTCAACAGGCGTCATTTCTCCCGGCCCGGTCGTCTATCTCGGCGAAACTTTCCTGGATGAGAATGGGGTGCCCCGGACCCGTCTCGACGAGAATGGCGTCCCACAGACAATCCATCCCACCGTCGATGTCGATTTCGACGGCTGTCCAAATGGATCAACGATAATCGGCATGATCCATTCCCATCCCGGTGGGCAGGTGCCGTCCGGGGCGGATCGAACCTGGCTCCCCAGCATCGATTTCGCCCGGAATGCCGACGGGTTCGCACGGATCTATATTGCGACCCAAGCGCCGGGCGGCGGCGCGCGCATCAACGTCTACACTGAAGAGAATGCCGACGCGGGCGTCCAGTCGGGCACCGTCGGGCCCGAAGTTAATCCGAATGGTGTCCCATGCACGAACTGATCGCCGCCGTGTTTCTCACCGCGATGCTGGGAACGGCCGCTCCGGCATCGTCCCAAGCTTCGGCCGAAGCCGTTTCGGCGGCGCAGACGGCGGAATTCGCGGGGCGTAAACCTTCGGTGTACTGGATGGTCAGCCAGGGCGATGAGATCGAGACCGTCTCGGTCTATTTCGAGCCGTTCCGCCTGCCGTCTGCGTGGGACGGATCAACGGCGCCGCTATGGGTCGCCCGGCGGGCGGCCTGGCCGCAAGGGGCGGAGGGTGTCGTGAGCTGGACGGACAGTCGATCCTGTCCTGCGCTGGAAGGCGTCTTGTGGACCTTGAACAATCTGCCGCCGCCAGAGTTGGAAATTCGCGGTCTGGAGCGCCCCACACCGTCTGCAGGCGTGCCGCCGACGCTGATGTCATCCGGTCCTACCGAGGTGACGGTCGGCGGAGGGGCGCGGCAGTTCTCGCGCCACCCCGGCAGCATCCAATGGACGGCGGTCGCGGGTTCCGCCGGTGCTTGGGGGGAAGCGGCGAAAGCCGCTTTGCGTGAGTGCTGGCGGGACAACCCGCCCCGCCGCTGAGCGCACCTGATTGGGCGCATGCGGCAGCTAGCGTTCCGTGATGACCGTCGAGTTCCCCCGTGAGGGACAAACACAAACGGCCGCTCCGAAGGGAGCGGCCGTTTTGTTGTCATCGGTATCGATGGAGGGAAGGGCGGTGCGCCATCCCTTCAGAAGAAGGAATGGCGCGAGTGACGGGGCTCGAACCCGCGACCTCCGGCGTGACAGGCCGGCACTCTAACCAACTGAGCTACACCCGCGTTTCCCGGCCGAAGCGCTGGTGCGCCGCGGCGAGGGGCGTCGTTTAGGCGGGCTCGCCGGGCGCGTCAAGCGCGTCGGATAAGGAAAATCCGGATCAGCGGTTGGCGACCCCCGGACCCGCCACCGCGGCGGCTTCCGGCGGCGCCGCGGGGCCCGCCACGCCGCCGTCCGCGGGCAGCTGGGCGGCCACGGCGGGCGGCGGCGGTTCATAGTGGACGCCGACGCCGGGCCCCACCGGCAGGTCGAAGGCGACCCAGGCGGCGACCATGGCCAGGCCGGCGACCAGGAAGGCTCCGGCGTAGGGCAGCATGGTCGACATCAGCGATCCCAGGCCGAATTTCGGGTCCCAGCGCTGGGCGAAGGTCAGAATCAGCGGGAAGTAGCTCATCAGCGGCGTGGCGATGTTGGTGACGGAATCACCCATGCGGTAGGCGGCCGTGGTCATCTCCGGGCTGATGCCCAGCAGCATGAACATGGGCACCACGATGGGCGCCAGGGCGGACCATTTGGCCGAGGCCGAGCCGATGAACAGGTCGAAGAAGCAGGACACCAACACGACGCTGATGAGCAGCAGCGGGGCGGGCAGGTCGATCTGCTGCAGGCCGGCCGCGGCGTTGATGGCCAGAATCGGTCCCAGGCCCGACCAGTTGAACATGGCCACGAAGTGGGCGGCGAAGAAGGCCAGCACGAGGTAGGGCGCCAGCTGGGAGATGCCCTCGCGCATCATGCGCACCAGGTCGCGATGGCTGGTCACGGTGCGCGAGCCGACGCCGAAGGCCGCGCCGGTGACGAAGAAGGTGACGGCGAAGAAGGCGGCCAGCGACTTGTAGAGCGGGTTGAAGCGCTGGGCGGCCTCGGCGTCCGGATCGACGAAGGGCGAGCCGGGCAGGAGGGTGATCAGGGTCCACAGGCCGATCATGCCCAGCACCGTCAGGCCGGCGAAGCGCAGGCCGCGCTTTTCGTCGGCGGTCAGCGGCGTCTTCTCGTCCGCCGCGGGCGCGGCGACGCCGGCGGCGGGCTTCCACGCCCCCAGGCGCGGCTCGATAACCCGGTCGGTCAGGAACCAGACGATGGGGGTGAAGACGGCGACGACGCCGATGATGAAGAACCAGTTGCCCGCGATGTTCACCGAATAGGACGGATCGATCAGATGGGCGGCCGGTTCGGTGATGCCCAGGATCAGGGCGTCGCTGGCGCCGGGGAACAGATTGCCGGCATAGCCGCCCGACACGGCCGCGAAGCCGGCGGCGAGACCCGCCAGCGGGTGACGGCCCGCCGCGGCGAAGATGACGGCGGCCAGGGGGATGACCACGACATAGGAGGCGTCCGAGGCGTGGTGCGAGACCATGCCGGTGATCACCACGATGGGGGTCAGGATGGATTTGGGGGCGTTCAGCAGGGCGCTGCGGATGGCGGTGGAGAACAGTCCGCTGCGCTCAGCGACCGAGGCGCCGTAGATAATGGTGATGACGATGCCCAGCGGCGGGAATTCCGCCAGGGTGCGCGGCATGCCGATGATCAGCCGCTCCAGATTCTCGGGCGCGAGCAGGCTGACCGCCTTCAGGGTGTCGCCGGTGACCGGATTGACCGCCGCCCAGCCCAGGCCCGAGCCGACCAGGCTGAGCGCGACCAGCCCGCCGATGAGCCAGAGGAACAGGAAGACCGGGTCGGGCAGGCGATTGCCTACCCGTTCGACGGCGTTCAGGACCCGTGCGCCAATGGCCATCCGCGTATCTCCCCCGGATTGTTTCGCGAACCTTCCATAGGCGTGAAGCGGCGGTTCGGGACAAGACGCGGGCCCTGCGACATGTCGCCCGGAAAACTGCGAACCATTCGCAAGAAAAACCTTTCACCATATGGGTTTGAACCCCGGCAGTTCCGGGGCTAGAAAGCGCCGAATCCGCCCCTCCCTCTGTGGCGGACGAGGTCCCTCCGGATGAATGCATTCCTTCTCGAATATCTGCCGATCGTGATCTTTCTCGGGATCGCGGCGGTGCTTGGGCTCGGCTTCATGCTGGCCGCCTGGGTGCTGGCCCCCAAGAATCCCGACTCGGAAAAGCTGTCCGCCTATGAGTGCGGGTTCAACGCGTTCGACGACGCGCGCATGAAGTTCGACGTGCGCTTCTATCTGGTGTCGATCCTCTTCATCATCTTCGACCTGGAAGTGGCCTTCCTGTTCCCGTGGGCGGTGTCGATGTTCGATCTGTCGCACGCGGGCATGATCTTCGCCTTCTGGTCGATGATGGTCTTCCTCGGCGTGCTGACCGTCGGCTTCATCTACGAATGGAAGAAGGGCGCGCTCGAATGGGAGTGACGACCAACAACGTGCCGCTGATCGGCATGGGCAACTCCGGCGCGTCGCCGGTGGGGCCGGGCGCTTCGTCGCCCGTGGCCTTCGGCATGGGGGCGCGCTCGACCGTCGAGGGCTACGACCCGGCGATCCACGACAAATTCTTCGAGGCCGTGAACGCCGAGCTGGGCGAGCGGGGCTTCATCACGACCTCGCTGGACGACGTCATCAACTGGGCGCGCACCGGCTCGCTGATGTGGATGACCTTCGGCCTGGCCTGCTGCGCCGTGGAAATGATGCAGGCCTCGATGCCGCGCTTCGACATGGAGCGGTTCGGCATGGCCCCGCGCGCCAGCCCGCGCCAGTCTGACCTGATGATCGTGGCCGGCACCCTGACCAACAAGATGGCTCCGGCCCTGCGTAAGGTCTACGACCAGATGCCGGACCCGCGCTATGTGCTGTCGATGGGCAGCTGCGCCAACGGCGGCGGCTATTATCACTATAGCTACAGCGTCGTTCGCGGTTGTGACCGGGTGGTCCCGGTCGACGCCTATGTGCCCGGGTGCCCGCCGACGGCGGAGGCGCTGCTGTACGGGCTGCTGCAGCTGCAGAAGAAGATCCGCCGCACGGGGACCATCGACCGATGACCTCTCTGGTGAAGCAACAGGAACTCGAGACCGCCCTGACGCCGCTGGGCGCCGAGATGGTGGCCGAGCTGGGCGTGCAGGCGCAGGTGGCCTTCGGCGAACTGACGCTGATCGCGGACCGCGAGAAGATCGTCGACGTGCTGACGGTGCTGAGGGACCGCTTCGGCTTCCAGCAGCTGCTGGACCTGTGCGGCGTGGACTTCCCGGACCGGGAAGAGCGGTTCGAGGTGGTCTATCACCTGCTGTCGCTGACCCGGAACGCGCGCATTCGCGTGAAGGTGACGACGGACGAGGTCCAGCCGGTGCCGAGCGCCGTGTCGGTCTTCCCCTGCGCCGACTGGTTCGAGCGCGAGGCGTTCGACATGTACGGCATGCTGTTCGAGGGCCATCCGGACCTGCGCCGCCTGCTGACCGACTACGGCTTCCAGGGACATCCGCTGCGCAAGGACTTCCCGATGACCGGCTATGTCGAGGTCCGGTACGACGAGGAGCAGAAGCGGGTGGTCTACGAACCCGTCAAACTGACCCAGGAGTTCCGCAACTTCGATTTCCTGTCGCCGTGGGAAGGCGCTGAGTATCCCGCCCCGGTCCTGCCGGGCGACGAGAAGGTGAAGGGCTGATGGCTGATTCCAACACCATCCCGGCCCCCGTCGGAACCGACGTGTTCGACGACCTGCCGCACGACGGCCGGACCGACCACGCCAAGGCGATGGACGACCGCAAGTTCACCATCAACTTCGGCCCGCAGCACCCGGCCGCGCACGGCGTGCTGCGCCTGGTGCTGGAGCTGGACGGCGAGCTGGTCACCCGCGTCGATCCGCATATCGGCCTGCTGCACCGCGGCACCGAGAAGCTGATGGAAGCGCGGACCTATCTGCAGAACGTGCCGTACCTGGATCGCCTCGACTACGTCGCGCCGATGAACCAGGAGCACGCCTTCTGCCTGGCGATCGAGAAGCTGCTCGGCGTCGAGGTTCCGTACCGCGCCCAGCTGATCCGCGTTCTGTACTCGGAAATCGGCCGCATCCTGAGCCACCTGCTGAACGTGACGACCCAGGCCATGGACGTCGGCGCCCTGACGCCGCCGCTCTGGGGCTTCGAGGAACGCGAGAAGCTGATGGTGTTCTACGAGCGCGCCTGCGGCGCTCGCCTGCACGCCAACTATTTCCGTCCGGGCGGCGTCCACCAGGACCTGCCGATGGACCTGATCGACGACATCGGCCGCTGGTGCCAGACCTTCCCGGCGGCGCTGAAGGACATCGAAAGCCTCGTCACCGAGAACCGCATCTTCAAGCAGCGCAACGTCGACATCGGCGTGGTGTCCAAGCAGGAGGCCCTGGACTGGGGCTTCACCGGCGTGATGATCCGCGGCTCGGACATCCCGTGGGATCTGCGCAAGTCGCAGCCGTATGAATGCTACGCCGAGCTCGAGTTCGACATCGCCGTCGGCAAGAACGGCGACTGCTGGGACCGCTACCTGTGCCGCATCGAAGAGATGAAGCAGTCGGTGCGGATCATGGAGCAGTGCATCCACAAGCTGCGCAACTGCCCCGGCGAGCCGGTGATGATCGAGGACAACAAGATCGTCCCGCCGAAACGCGGTGAGATGAAGCGCTCGATGGAAGCGCTGATCCACCACTTCAAGCTCTACACCGAAGGCTTCCGGACGCCCGAGGGCGAGGTCTACGCCTCGGTCGAGGCGCCCAAGGGCGAGTTCGGCATCTATCTGGTGTCGGACGGCACCAACAAACCGTATCGCGTGAAGATCTCGGCGCCGGGCTTCCGCTCGCTGCAGGCGATGGACTGGATGAACCGCGGCCACATGCTGGCCGACGTGTCCGCCATCCTGGGCTCGCTCGACATCGTTTTCGGAGAAGTGGACCGATGAGCGTTCGTCGTCTCGCCAAGGAACAGCCGGCCTCGTTCGCCTTCTCGAAGGCGACCAAGACCAAGTGCGACTGGTGGATCGCCAAATATCCCGAGAACCGTCGCCAGTCGGCGGTGATCCCGATCCTGTGGCTGGTCCAGAAGCAGGAGGGTTGGGTCTCGGAGCCCGCCATCCGCGCCATCGCCGAACTGCTGGGCATGCCCTTCATCCGGGTGCTGGAGGTCGCGACCTTCTACACCATGTTCATGCTGGAGCCGGTCGGCTCGGCGGCCCTGATCCAGGTGTGCGGCACCACGCCCTGCATGCTGCGCGGCGCCGGCGACCTGATGGACGTCTGCAAGAAGAAGATCGGACCCAAGCAGACCCTGAGCGCCGACGGCCGCTTCACCTGGGAAGAGGTCGAATGCCTGGGCGCCTGCGCCAACGCCCCGATGGCGATGATCAACGACTATTATTTCGAGGATCTGACCGCCGAGAACATGGCGCAGATCATCGACGACTTCGCCGCCGGCAAAAAGCCCAAGCCGGGCAGCCGCGTCGGCCGCGCCAGCTCGGAGCCGGAAGGCGGGGCCCTGACCCTGACCGACGCCAAGCTGTATGACGGCTCGGCCGCCAAGCCGATCAAGAAGCTGCCCAACAGCGATCCGGTGACGGCATGAGCCAGAAGCCGACTCTCAGCCCCCAAGTCGCCTCGGGCCTGTTCATCGCCGCGGGTGCGATGTGGTGCCTGGCCGCCTGGATGGGAAAAGAGGCGGCGTTCTACGGCGTCGGCGCGATGTTCGTGCTTCTCGGGATCGCCAACCTGATGCGGGCGCGCAAGGGCAGGGCGTCATGAGCCTGCCCGATATCGAAACCGAAGAAGGCCGCGCCGCCTACCGCAAGGAACTGATGGCCGTGGGCCGTCCGTACCGGTTGGGCGGGCTGGCGCTGGTCGTGGTCGGCGCCGGCTATGTCCTGGGCACCCGGTACGGCGGCTTGCCCGCCGACCAGACGCTGACGGTGGTCGCGTTCGGCGCGGTGGCCGCCGGTTGGGTGCTGTTTCTGGCCGGCCGGTTCATGCGCACTCAGCATCACAAGCGCCGTCTCAGGGAGGGTCTGTGATGGCTGAGCAGGATCCCAAGAAGCTGGGGCAGATCTATTTCTGGGTCGGCGTCAGCGATGTCGTGATCGGGGCGGGGCTGGCTTTGGCGAGCCTGACCGGTCTGTTCGGCCCGGGAATGGACGTGCTGGCGATCGTCGGCGGAGTGATGGCGCTGGTCGGCGTCGGCTTCATCGTCTTCGGGCGAAACCAATTGAGCAACGCCGACAGCCGGCGTGGAGATCTGAACTGACCATGGTCGGAATCCTCGAAGACAAGGATCGCATCTTCACCAACCTCTATGGTCTCCAGGATTGGGGCCTCGAGGGCGCGAAGAAACGCGGCGCGTGGAACGCGACGAAGGACATGCTCGACCTGGGTCGGGACTGGATCATCACCAACGTCAAGAACTCGGGCCTGCGCGGACGCGGCGGCGCCGGCTTCTCGACCGGCCTGAAGTGGTCCTTCATGCCCAAGGAGGTGAAGGACCGTCCTCACTACCTGGTGGTCAACGCCGACGAATCCGAGCCCGGGACCGCCAAGGACCGGGAGATCATGCGCCACGATCCGCAGCTGCTGATCGAAGGCTGCCTGATCGCCAGCTTCGCGATGCAGGCGCACGCCTGCTACATCTACCTGCGCGGCGAATACGTGCTGGAGCGCGAGCGCATGGAGGCGGCGGTCAAGCAGGCCTATGAGGCCAAGCTGATCGGCAAGAACAACGTCCACGGCTGGGACTTCGACGTCTACATCCACCACGGCGCCGGCGCTTACATCTGCGGTGAAGAGACCGCCCTGCTGGAGAGCCTGGAAGGCAAGAAGGGCCAGCCGCGCCTGAAGCCGCCGTTCCCGGCCGGCGCGGGCCTGTACGGCTGTCCGACCACGGTGAACAACGTCGAGTCGATCGCCGTCGTCGGCACCATCCTGCGCCGCGGCGCCGAGTGGTTCGCGGGCTTCGGCCGGCCGAACAACACGGGCACCAAGCTGATGACCATCAGCGGCCACGTGAACCGGCCGTGCAATGTCGAAGAGGCGATGTCGATCCCGCTGAAGCAACTGCTCGAAGAGCATTGCGGCGGCGTGCGCGGCGGCTGGGACAACCTCAAGGCCGTGATCCCGGGCGGTTCGTCCGTGCCGCTGATCACCCGCGAGATGTCGGAAACCGCGCTGATGGACTTCGACAGCCTGCGCGACATGCGCTCGGGTCTGGGCACCGCGGCGGTCATCGTCATGGACAATTCGACCGACCTGGTGAAGGCGATCGCCCGCATCAGCTATTTCTACAAGCACGAGAGCTGTGGCCAGTGCACGCCGTGCCGTGAGGGCACCGGCTGGATGTGGCGCGTGCTGGAGCGGATGGCGATCGGCGAGGCCGACCCGTCCGAGATCGACCTGCTGCTGGACGTGGCCGGTCAGGTCGAAGGCCACACCATCTGCGCCCTGGGCGACGCCGCGGCGTGGCCGGTGCAGGGACTGATCCGGCATTTCCGGCACGAGATCGAAGACCGTATCGCCACCTACCGCAGCCGCCGCGCGAACTTCGCCGGTCATGCGATCGCAGCCGAGTAGAGGGAGCCGATCATGAGACTGATGATGCTGTCCGCCGCCGCCGCGGCCATGATGCTGACGGCCTGCAACCCGAGTCCGCAGACGCCCGCGGCTCCCGAAGCGGCGGCCGCGCCCGCCGCGCCCGCCGCTGCGGCCCCGGCGCCGGCCCAGAACGCTGCGGCGGCCCTGCCGAAGGCCGGCGACAGCTACTGGCCCGCGCGCAAGGCCCTGCTGGCCGCCGGATTCGCGCCGATCGACGCGACGGAGCCCGTGGACGGGTTGAACCAGGACTTCATGGTCTGCGCCGAGGCCATGGAGGCCCAGCGGGACATGGCCGAATGTCCCAGCCCGCGCATCGCGCTGGTCGAAGTCGAAAGCTGCGCCGGCACCGGCGAGGGCAACTGCCTGACCCGCTGGCGCGCGCCGGACGGCCGCACGCTGACCATCTACACGGTCGACAGCCCCCAGCCGGGCGTCGTCAGTGCGCTGGAATGGTCGGCCGCCGGCGGACCGGCGGGGCAGGGCTGATCCACCGAATGCGCACGTCCGTCCCCCTTTTCCTGGCCCTGTTCGCCCTCGCCGCCTGCGGCGAGCGGACGGATGCGCCCGCGCCGACGCCGGCGGAGAAGGTCTCGGCCGTGAACCCGGCGTCGGACGCCGAGGCCAGCGTGCCTGCCGTGCTGACCGCCGCTGACCTGCGCCGGGTGTGCCAGGCGGGTCTGGCGGCGATCCACGGACAGGATTTGTCGGCCATCGAGATCGACGGACTGGAAGGCCAGGTCGTCAACGCCTCGTGGCGCGCGCCGGTCGATGGCGGACGCCGTCGGGCGCAATGTCGGGTCGACGGCGACATCGTCACCTGGAAGCCGGTCGATGCGAACAATCCCGAACAGAACCGCTGGATGAACCAGTCCGGCGACCCGGCGGTGCGCTTCGTCCTTGACGGCGACGCCATCACCATCAACACGACGCTCCCGGATGGGAGCACCGCCACGGAACAGTATTCCGTCGCTGCTGAGCAAGAGGCCCGCTGATGCCCGTCGCCAAGGTCAACGGCGTAGAAACCGAGTTCGAGCCCGGGATGACCGTGCTCCAGGTCGCCGAAAAGGCCGGCCATGAGATTCCGCGTTTCTGCTACCACGAGCGCCTGTCCATCGCCGGCAACTGCCGCATGTGCCTGGTCGAGGTGAAGCCTGGACCGCCGAAGCCGCAGGCCTCGTGCGCGCTGCCGGCCGCCGAGGGCCAGGAGATCTTCACCGACACGCCGATGGTCAAGAAGGCCCGCGAAGGGGTGATGGAGTTCCTGCTCATCAACCACCCGCTGGACTGCCCGATCTGCGACCAGGGCGGCGAATGCGACCTGCAGGACCAGGCCGTCGGCTACGGCCGGGACGGCTCGCGCTACGCCGAGAACAAGCGCGCGGTCGAAGAAAAGAACATGGGTCCGACGGTGAAGACCTTCATGACGCGGTGCATCCAGTGCACCCGTTGTGTCCGCTTCATCACCGAGGTCGCCGGCGTGCCGGACATCGGCATGATCTCGCGCGGCGAAGACGCCGAGATCACCACCTATCTGGAAAAGAACATTGACAGCGAGCTGTCGGGCAACGTCAACGACCTGTGCCCGGTGGGCGCCCTGACGCACCGTCCGTGGCAGTACCACTACCGCCCGTGGGAGCTGAAGAAGACCGAGACCATCGACGTCATGGACGCGCTGGGCTCGAACATCCGCGCCGACTTCAAGGGCTCGGAAGTCATGCGGGTGCTGCCGCGCGTGAACGAAGGCATCAACGAGGAATGGCTGTCGGACGTCAGCCGCTATGCCGTCGACGGCCTGCAGCGCCAGCGCCTGGACCGCCCCTATGTGCGTGAGAACGGCAAGCTGCGCGCCGCCTCCTGGGAAGAGGCCCTGGGCGTCGTGGCCGCCAAGCTGAACGCCGCGTCGGCGGACCGCATCGGCGTGGTCGCCGGCGACCTGCAGGACGCGGAATCGATGAAGGCGGCGCTGGACCTGTTCCGCGCGCTGGGCTCGGCCAACACCGACTGCCGCCAGGACGGGGCCGCTCTTGGAGCGGGACCGCGCGAGGGCTGGCTGTTCAACACCGGCCTGCAAGGCATTGAAAACGCGGACGCCGTCCTGATCGTGGGGGCCAACCCGCGCACCGAGGCGCCGCTGCTGAACGCCCGCCTGCGCAAGGGCTGGCTGGCCGGCAAGACCGAGATCGGCCTGATCGGCGAACAGGCCGCTCTGACCTTCGACTACAGCTGGCTGGGAGCCGGCTCCAAGACCCTGGCCAAACTGCCCAAGGCGGCGGTGGACTTCCTGACCAAGGCCGAGCGTCCGGCGATCATCGTCGGCTTGGGCGCGCTGACCGGCGCCAACGGCCCGGCCGTGCTGAACGCCCTGGGCGCGCTGGCCAAGAAGGTCGGCGTCGTCACGGAAGGCTGGAACGGCTTCAACGTCCTGCACACCGCCGCCTCGCGCGTCGCCGGCCTGGACATGGGCTTCGTCCCGGGCGAGGGCGGCAAGACCGTCGCCGAGATGGTCAAGCCGGGCGCGCTGGACGTGCTGTTCCTGCTGGGCGCCGATGAGATCGAACTGGGCGGCTCGGACGCCTTCCGCGTCTATCTGGGGTCGCACGGCGACCGGGGAGCCCATGGCGCGGACGTGATCCTGCCGGGCGCCGCCTATACCGAGAAGTCGGGCCTGTACGTGAACACCGAAGGCCGGGTGCAGATGGCCGAGCGCGTCGTCTTCCCCAAGGGACAGGCCAAGGAAGACTGGGCCGTCCTGCGCGCCCTGTCGGCCCTGGTCGGCCAGACCCTGCCGTACGACACGCTGGACGCCCTGCGCGGCAAGCTGATGGCCGATCATCCGACCTTCGGCCGGATCGACTACCTGCCGACGCCGGCGTCGTTCGACGTGGCGGCCCTTGGCAAGAAGGGCGACCTGGGCGACGTGGCCTTCGCCTCGACGGTGCGCGACCCCTACCTGAACAACCCGATCACGCGCGCCAGCGTGACGATGGCCGAGCTGTCCGCCCAGCGGATCGCCCCGGTCGCGATGGCGGCGGAGTAACCGATGACCGACGTCGTTTCCCCCAAGTCCAAGCCGAACGTCCTGGCGGTGCTCTTCCTGACCGTCGTCGGTCTGGCCGTGGCCGCGGGCCTCGTCGCCCTGGCCATCTGGGCCTGGGGCCTGATCCCGCCGGCCTTCTGGGCCGGTCCGGTGGGCTGGACCCTGATCACCGCAGGCGGAATCCTGCTGGTCACCGTCGGGATCCTGATCTCGCTGGCCTTCCTGCTGCTGGCCGACCGCAAGATCTGGGCGGGCGTGCAGATGCGAAAAGGCCCGAACGTGGTGGGCCCGTTCGGCCTGCTGCAGTCGTTCGCCGACTTCTTCAAATTCGTGCTGAAGGAAATCGTCGTTCCGGCGGGCGCCGACAAGGTCGTCTTCCTGCTGGCGCCGCTGCTGACCTTCATCCTGGCCTTCATCGCCTGGGCGGCCATTCCGTTCGCGCCGGGCTGGGTCATCTCCGACCTGAACGTCGGCATCCTGTACATCTTCGCGATCAGCTCGCTGGGCGTGTACGGCATCATCATGGGCGGCTGGGCTTCGAACTCGAAGTATCCGTTCCTCGGCTCGCTGCGATCCGCGGCGCAGATGGTGTCCTATGAGGTCTCCATCGGCCTGGTGATCATCAACGTCATCCTGCTGGCCGGGACGATGAACCTGACCTCGATCGTCACCCAGCAGCAGGGCATGATCTGGAACTGGTTCGCCTTCGGCGGCGGGGCAGGGACCTGGCCGACGATCCTGGTGATGTTCCCGATGGCGATCATCTTCTTCGTGTCGGCCCTGGCCGAGACCAACCGTCCGCCGTTCGACCTGCCCGAGGCGGAGTCGGAGCTGGTGGCCGGCTATCAGGTCGAATACTCCTCGACCCCGTATCTGCTGTTCATGATCGGCGAGTACGCCAACATCGTCTTCATGTGCGCCATGATCAGCCTGCTGTTCTTCGGCGGCTGGAACCCGGGCGTGCCGCAGTACTGGCTGGACTCCCTGCCGGGCTGGCTGGAGCAGGCGATCTACCTGGTCACCTTCCTGGCCAAGATCGTCTTCTGGTTCTGCATGATCGCGCTGGTGAAGGCCTTCGTGCCCCGCTACCGCTACGACCAGCTGATGCGCCTGGGCTGGAAGATCTTCCTGCCGACCTCGCTGGTCTGCGTGGTCGCCGTCGCCGCCTGGCGCGTGTTCGCGGTGGGGTCATGATCCGCACGCTCGCCCTTTCCGGCCTGATGCTGGCGGCCCTGGCCGCCGGCGGCTGCACCTCGGTCTTCAAGCCGATCGAGCCTGAGCCCGTCGGCTCGACGATCGATCGGCTGGACCGCGCCGAGACCGCCCGGCAGAGCTCCAGACCGGTCCATTCGGAATGCGTGGTGGAAACCCAGGCCCGGAGCCCTGAGGCCCGGGACCGGATCCGCGAGATCTGCGGGACGAGGAGGGAGCCGTGATCCGTCCGTCGCTCATCCTTCTGGCCGCCGCCGCCCTGACCGCCTGCGCGGGCCAGCCCTACGAACCCCTGCCGGTGTCGCCCTATCAGTGGCAGCAGCGCCAGGAACGCATCCAGCGTGAGGAGGCCGAGCGCCTCCAGCGTTGCGAGGCGATGGATAAACAGAGCGAGCGTTACGCCCGCGAGTGCCCGCGTACCGGAGGCGCGCAATAATGCTGAACCGTCTCGTCCAGGCCGCGAAAGGCGCTCTGCTGCTCGACGCCGTCGGCGCCATCGGCCTTTCGCTGAAGTACATGGCCCGGCCCAAGGCCACCGTGAACTATCCGTTCGAGCGCAACCCGCAGTCGCCGCGCTTCCGCGGCGAGCACGCCCTGCGCCGCTATGCGAACGGCGAGGAACGCTGCATCGCCTGCAAGCTGTGCGAAGCCATCTGCCCGGCCCAGGCCATCACCATCGAGGCTGAACCGCGCGCCGACGGCAGCCGCCGCACGACCCGCTACGACATCGACATGGTCAAATGCATCTACTGCGGCCTGTGCCAGGAGGCCTGCCCGGTGGACGCCATCGTGGAGGGCCCCAACTCGGAGTTCACCACCGAGACCCGCGAAGAACTGCTCTATGACAAGGATCGCCTGCTGGCGAACGGCGACCGCTGGGAACGGCTGATCGCCAAGAATCTGGAACTCGACGCGCCTTATCGTTAAGGCGCAATCGCTGAACGGGGAGGACGATTCCACCAGGGATCGCCGCCCATAACCGAAAGGGGCTGAGGCCTCCGATGTTGCAAGGCATTGCCTTCTATCTGCTGTCGACGGTGGCCGTCGTGGCCGGCCTTCTGGTCGTCACGGCGAAGAACCCCGTGCACAGCGTCCTGTGGCTGATCCTGGCCTTCTTCTCGTCGGCGGGGCTGTTCGTCCTGCTGGGCGCGGAGTTCCTGGCCATGCTGCTGGTGGTCGTCTACGTCGGCGCCGTCGCGGTGCTGTTCCTGTTCGTCGTCATGATGCTGGACGTCGACTTCCTGCGGCTGCGCGAAGGCTTCGCGCAGTACCTGCCGCTGGCGGTGATCGTGGCGGGCGTGCTGCTGGCCGAGATGGTCATGATCTCGCTGACCGTGGTGAACCGCGGCGCCGCGGCGAACGCGGCCTCGCCGGCCGTGGCGACGGCGGACGCCTCGAACGTCGAGACGATCGGCCGGGTGCTCTATACAGACTACGTCTACTTCTTCCAGGCTGCGGGCATCGTGCTGCTGATCGCCATGATCGGCGCCATCGTCCTGACCCTGCGCCACAAGCCCCACATCAAGCGCCAGAAGGTCGCCGACCAGGTCGGTCGCGACGCCAAGACGGCCATGGAAGTGAAGTCGGTCACCACCGGCGCGGGCGTCACCCCCGAGGATCTGGTCTGATGGTCGTCACCCTGCAGCACTACCTGGCGGTCGCCGCCATCCTGTTCACCATCGGGGTGTTCGGCATCTTCGTGAACCGCAAGAACGTCATCATCATCCTGATGTCGATCGAGCTGATCCTGCTGGCCGTGAACATCAATTTCGTCGCCTTCTCGAGCTACCTCAACGACGTGTCGGGGCAGATCATGGCCATGTTCGTGCTGACCGTGGCCGCCGCAGAGGCGGCCGTGGGCCTGGCCATCCTGGTGACCTTCTTCCGTAACCGCGGCGACATCGCCGTGGACGACGCCTCGGTCATGAAGGGCTGATCGTGAATATCCAGCTCCTCGTCACTCTCGGGATCTTCGCCCCGCTTCTGGGCGCGACCATCGTCGGCCTGTCGGGCCGCCGACTGGGCAACGTCGTCTCGCAGGCCATCACCACGGGCCTGCTGTTCTTCTCGTGCGTCATCGCCTGGATCGTGTTCAGCCAGTGGACGTGGGGGCACCTCGAGCCCTTCACCCTGACGCTGGCGCCGTTCATCCACGTCGGCGACTTCGTCTCCAACTGGTCGATCCGCATCGACGCCCTGTCGGCCACCATGCTGGTGGTCGTGACCAGCGTCTCGTCGCTGGTGCACCTGTACTCCTGGGGCTACATGGCCGAGGACCCGGACAAGCCGCGGTTCTTCGCCTACCTGTCGCTGTTCACCTTCGCCATGCTGGCGCTGGTCACCGCCGCCGACTTCATGCAGCTGTTCTTCGGCTGGGAAGGGGTGGGCCTGGCGTCCTATCTGCTGATCGGCTTCTGGTACAAGAAGCCCACCGCCAGCGCCGCCGCCATCAAGGCCTTCGTGGTCAACCGCGTCGGCGACTTCGGCTTCGCCCTTGGCATCTTCACCGTCTTCTGGATGTTCGGCACGATCCAGTTCGCCGAGTTCTTCCCGATGATCGCCTCCAAGGCGGGCACGGGCTGGGAGTTCCTGGGCCACACCTGGTCGGGGCTCGATCTGGCGGCCTTCCTGCTGTTCATCGGCGCCATGGGCAAGTCGGCCCAGTTCTTCCTGCACACCTGGCTTCCGGACGCCATGGAGGGCCCGACCCCGGTGTCGGCGCTGATCCACGCGGCGACCATGGTCACCGCCGGCGTCTACATGGTCTGTCTGCTGTCGCCGCTGTTCGAGTACGCGCCGACCGCCTCGGCCGTCGTCGCCACCATCGGCGCGGTCACGGCCCTGTTCGCCGCGACCGTCGGCCTGGCCCAGAACGACATCAAGCGGGTCATCGCCTATTCGACCTGTTCGCAGCTCGGCTACATGTTCTTCGCCGCGGGCGTGGGCGCCTATGAGGCGGCCATGTTCCACCTGTTCACCCACGCCTTCTTCAAGGCGCTGCTGTTCCTGGGCGCCGGCTCGGTGATCCACGGCATGCACCACGAGCAGGACATGCGGAAGATGGGCGGCCTGTGGAAGCTGCTGCCCGTGACCTATGCGGTCATGACCATCGGCACCATCGCCATCACCGGCCTGGGCATCCCCGGCATCGGCGGCCTGGCCGGCTTCTATTCCAAGGACGCGATCATCGAGAGCGCCTTCGCCGCCGCGGCGTCGGGCCACTCGCCGATCGGCCTGTTCGCCTTCTTCGTCGGCATCTTCGCCGCCGGCCTGACCGCCTACTATTCGTGGCGCCTGGTGTTCATGACCTTCCACAACAAGCCGGTGTGGAAGGACGAGCACCACGATGATCATGCGCACGCGCATGACGATCACGCCTCGCACGCCCAGCTGGAGACCCACTCCGAGCCGGATGCCGACGATCACCACGACGATCACGCGCACCACGGCCCGCTGAAGCCGCACGAGAGCCCGTGGATCATGCTGGTTCCGCTGCTGGCCCTGTCGGTCGGCGCCGTGGCCGCCGGCTTCGTCTTCGCGCCCTATTTCATCGGGCACCACGAGGGCGAATTCTGGAAGGCCGCCATCTTCTCGGGACCACACAACCACGTCCTGCACGAGTCGCACTCGGTCCCGACCTGGGTGAAGTGGTCGCCGCTGGTGATGACGCTGATCGGCACCTTCGCCGCCTTCTGGCTCTATGTCCTCAAGGAGGGCATGGCGCGCCGGATGGCCGATCGTGGCGGCGTGGTCCACGCCTTCCTGTACAACAAGTGGTACTTCGACGAGCTGTACCAGTTCGTGTTCGTCAAGGGCGCCAAGGCGCTGGGCGACTTCTTCTGGAAGATCGGCGACGTGAAGATCATCGACGGGGGAGGGCCCAACGGCTTCGCCTGGCTGTCGCGTAAGTTCGCCGGCGGGCTCGCCCGCTTCCAGTCCGGCTATGTCTACTTCTATGCGTTCGTGATGCTCATCGGTCTCTGCCTGTTCCTGGCCTTCGCCATCTCCGCGTGGGGAGCCTGATCATGCCTCAGATCCCCTACATCCTGAGCGTCGTCACCTTCCTGCCGTTGGTCGGCGCGGGCCTGCTGTTGCTGACCCGCCTGCTGAGCAAGGGCTCGGTCGACAGCGCCGCGCGCTGGATCGCCCTGGTCACCACCCTGGTGACGCTGGCCGTTTCGGTCGTGCTGGTCGCCAATTTCGACCAGTCCAGCGCCGCCTATCAGTTCGTCGAACGCTACGTCTGGTTCGCGGGCGCGCAGTATCACCTGGGCGTGGACGGGATCTCGATCCTGTTCGTCCTGCTGACCGCCTTCCTGATGCCGATCTGCATCCTGGCCAGCTGGAACTCCATCAAGGACCGCGTCAGCGACTACATGATCGCCTTCCTGGTGCTGGAGACGCTGGTCATCGGCGTGTTCACGTCGCTGGACCTGTTCCTGTTCTACATCTTCTTCGAAGGCACCCTGGTTCCGATGTTCATCATCATCGGGGTGTGGGGCGGGGCGAACCGCATCTACGCGGCGTACAAATTCTTCCTGTACACCCTGCTGGGGTCCGTCCTGATGTTCCTGGCCATGCTGTGGATGGCGCACACCGCCGGCACCACCAGCATCCCGGCGCTCAAGGAATTCGCCTTCTCGCCGACCGCGCAGCCGATCCTGTGGCTGGCCTTCTTCGCCTCGTTCGCGGTGAAGATGCCGATGTGGCCGGTGCACACCTGGCTGCCCGACGCCCACGTGCAGGCGCCGACGGCGGGCTCGGTCATCCTGGCCGGCATCCTGCTGAAGCTCGGCGGTTACGGCTTCATCCTGTTCAACCTGCCGATGTTCCCGGACGCGTCGAAGATGTTCGCGCCGCTGGTGTTCACCCTGTCGGCCATCGCCATCGTCTACACCTCGCTGGTCGCCTTCCGTCAGACCGACATCAAGAAGCTGATCGCCTATTCGTCGGTCGCGCACATGGGCTTCGTGACCATGGGCATCTTCGCCGGCAACGATCAGGGCGTGCAGGGCGCGGTCTTCCAGATGCTGAGCCACGGCCTGATCTCGGGCGCGCTCTTCCTCTGCGTCGGCGTGGTCTATGACCGGATGCACACCCGCGAGATCGCCTTCTACGGCGGCCTGACCAGCCGGATGCCGTGGTTCGCCGCCATCTTCCTGATGTTCACCATGGCCAACGTCGGCCTGCCGGGAACCTCGGGCTTCATCGGCGAGATTCTGACCATGACCGGCGTCTACCAGGTGTCGACCTGGACGGCCTTCTTCGCCGCCTCGGGCGTGATCTTCTCGGCGGTCTACGCCCTGACGCTGTACCGCAACGTCATGTTCGGCGAGATCACCAATCCGAAGCTCAAGGACATCCTGGATATCGACAAGCGCGAGCTGTTGATCTTCACGCCGCTGATCGTCGGCACCCTGCTGCTGGGCGTTCAGCCCGGGCTGGTGCTGGACTACACCAACGCCTCGGTCGGGGCCCTGACGTCCGCCTATCAACTCGCGATCGGTGGCTGAGACCATGATGCCTGATCTGATTTCCGCCCTTCACCTTTCGGCTCCCGAGATCACGCTCGCCGTCGGCGGCCTCGTGCTGCTGATGGTCGGCGCCTTCTCGGGCGAGCGCAGCGCCGGCCTGGTGTCCTGGCTGTCGGTGCTGCTGCTGATCGCCGCCACCGCCGTCACCGTGACGGGGCCGCTGGGCCAGGCCTTCAACGGCGCCTATGTGGCCGATCCGCTGGCCGTCTACGGCAAGGCCGTGATCTTCCTGTCCAGCGCCGCCGCCATCGTGCTGGGCAACGGCTGGATGCACCGGTCCAAGATCGCGCGCTTCGAGTTCCCGGTCCTCATCGTGCTGGCCTCCGCCGGCATGGGCATGATGGCCTCGTCGGGCGACCTGATCTCGCTCTACGTGGGCATCGAACTGCATTCGCTGGCCCTCTATGTGCTGGCCGCCTTCCACCGCGACGACCTGAAGGCGTCCGAGGCGGGCCTGAAGTATTTCGTCCTGGGCGCCCTGTCGTCGGGCCTGCTGCTGTACGGCGCCAGCCTGATCTACGGCTTCACCGGCTCGATGCGGTTCGAGGACATCGCCGCCTACGCCGCGGCCAATCCGTCGACCGGTCTGATCTTCGGCCTGGTGTTCCTGATCTCGGGCCTGGCCTTCAAGGTCTCCGCCGCGCCGTTCCACATGTGGACGCCCGACGTCTACGAGGGCGCCCCGACCCCGGTCGTGTCCCTGTTCGCCACGGCCCCCAAGGTCGCGGCCATGATCCTGATCGCCCGCACCCTGGAAGGCGGCTTCGCCGGCTCGCATGACCAGTGGTCGCAGGTGCTGATCCTGATCTCCCTGATCAGCTTCGCGGTGGGCGCCTTCGGCGGCCTGGCGCAGAAGGATCTGCAGCGTCTGCTGGCCTATTCGTCGATCGCCAACATCGGCTACGCCCTGCTGGGCATCGCCGTGGGCACGACCCTGGGCATCCAGGCCATGCTGATGTTCATGACCCTGTACGTCATCGACCAGTTCGGCTTCTTCGCCATCCTGCTGTCGCTGAGCCGCGGCGGCCGTCCGATCCGCAAGATCGCCGACCTGGCGGGCCTGCGCAAAGAGCGTCCGCTGACCACCATCGCGCTGACGGTCCTGTCGCTGTCGGTGCTGGGCATGCCGCCGCTGTCGGGCTTCTGGGCCAAGTACTACGTCTTCGGCGCCGCCGCCGAGGCGGGCTACTGGATGGTCGGCGCCGCCGGTCTGGTGGCTTCGGTCGTGGCCGGCTTCTACTATCTGCGCATCATCAAGCTGATGTGGTTCGATCCGGCTCCGGAAGGCGCCGCGCCGACCGACGCCGCGCCGATCGAGGCCCGGACCATCGCCATGGCCTGCGCCGCCTTCAGCTTCCCCGTGGTCATCGTGGCCCTGCCGTGGCTGGTTCCGCTGGCCGCCCGCGCCGCGACGGGCTTCGGGGTCGGATAGGGGTGGCGACCGCCCCCGTCCTGCTGCTCGACCACACCGATTCCACCAATGCGGAGGCCCGTCGCCGGGCCGAGGCCGGCGAGGCCGGACCGCTGTGGATCACCGCGCGCCGTCAGACCGCCGGGCGCGGTCGGCGGGGGCGGGCGTGGGAAGCCAATACGGGCAATCTGTTCACGACCTTGCTGACCACGACGCGCAAGCCGCCCGCCGAGGCGGCGCAGGTCACCTTCATCGCCGCCCTGGCCGTCGCCGATCTGCTGGACCGCTATGCGCCGCCGTCGCTGGTGACGATCAAATGGCCCAATGACGTGATGCTGGCGGGCCAGAAGGCCTGCGGCATCCTCGTGGAATCCGGGGCGCACGCGAACGGAAGCCTGTGGCTGGCCGTGGGCATCGGGGTCAACCTGGCCGAGGCCCCGGCGGGGACCGAGCGCCCGGCGGCGGCCCTGTCGCACCATCTGTCCGCCGAACACATCGCTCCGCCCAAGGTGGAGAGCGCGGCCGAGCAACTGGCCGAGACCTTCGGCGTCTGGATCGACCGCTGGGAGACGTTGGGCTTCCAGCCGATCCTCGACGCCTGGGCGGCGCGGACGCCGGGTCTGGACGGGCCCGCCGTCGCCCGGCTGGGCCATGAGACCGTCGAGGGCCGCGCCGAGGGCGTGGAGCCGGACGGGGCGCTGCGGCTGAGACTGGCGGACGGGAGCCTGCGTCTTATCTCGGCGGGTGACGTGTTCTTCGGGGAGGGCGGCTGAATGTTGCTGGCGATCGAACAGGGCAACACCAACACGCTTTTCGCGGTGCATGACGGCGCGGACTGGATCGCCCAATGGCGCGCGGCGACGGACTCGCAGCGGACGGCGGATGAATACGCCGTCTGGCTGACCCAGCTGCTGTCCATGCGCGGGCTGAAACTGGCCGACCTGAGCGGCTGCATCATTTCCAGCGTGGTGCCGCAATCGATCTTCAACCTGCGCAACCTGTCGCGCCGCTATCTGTCGGTGGAGCCGATGGTGATCGGCGACAATGTCGAACTGGGGATCGCGGTGCGCATCCTGAAGCCCAGCGAGGCGGGCGCGGACCGCCTGGTCAACGCTCTGGGGGCGCATCTGAGTTATCCGGGCGACCTGATCGTCATCGACAGCGGCACGGCCACGACCTTCGACGTCATCGCGGCGGACGGCGCGTTCGAGGGCGGCGTGATCGCGCCCGGCGTGAACCTCAGCCTGCAGGCGCTGCATGAGGCGGCGGCCATGCTGCCCCGCATCGCCATCCAGAAGCCGGAGAAGGTGATCGGCAAGGACACCGTCACCAACATGCAATCCGGCGTCTTCTGGGGATACATCGCCCTGATCGAGGGCCTTGTGGCTCGCATCAAGGCCGAGTGGGGCAAGCCCATGACCGTCATCGGAACCGGGGGGGTCGTCTCCCTGTTCGAGGGCGCGACCGACAGCATCGACCGGTTCGATCCGGACCTGACCATCCGCGGCCTGCTCGAAATTTGGCGGCGGAACACCCATCTCAAGGACAAATGAAAAAACAAGCTGACGACGAGTTCGTCTTCCTGCCGTTGGGCGGGTCGGGCGAAATCGGCATGAACCTGAATCTGTACGGCTACGGCCCCGAGCGTGACCGGCAATGGCTGATCGTGGACGTGGGCGTGACCTTCGGCGACCTGTCGACGCCCGGCGTCGATGTGATCGTGCCCGATCCGGCCTTCCTGGAAGGCGAGAAGATCCGCGGCATCGTGCTGACCCACGCCCACGAGGACCACATCGGCGCCCTGGGCTGGCTGTGGACGCGGATGAAGGCGCCGCTCTATGCGACGCCGTTCACGGCCTATCTGATCCGCGAGAAGCTGCGCGAGGCGGGCATCCTGGATCAGGTTGAACTGATCGAGGTGCCGCTGGGCGGCTCGGTCAACCTGGGGCCGTTCGACGTCACCTTCGTCACCATGACCCACTCCATCGCCGAGCCGAACGGCCTGGCGATCAAGACGCCGCTGGGCACGGTGCTGCACACCGGCGACTGGAAGATCGACGACGATCCCATCATCGGCGGCGTCACCGACGCCAAGGCCATCAGCCAGCTGGGCGACGACGGCGTCCTGGCCATGGTCTGCGACTCGACCAACGTCTTCGTCGAGGGCTCGGCCGGGTCCGAGGGCGGGGTGCGCGACGCCCTGAGCGAACTGATCGGCGGGCTGAAGGGCCGGATCGCCGTCGGCTGCTTCGCGTCGAACGTCGCGCGCATGGACAGCGTGATCCGCGCCGCCGAGGCCGCGGGGCGCCGGGTGTCGCTGGCGGGGCGGTCGATGCACCGCATCACCGCGGCGGCCAAGCACGTGGGCATGCTGCACGACATCAAGCCGTTCCTGAGCGAGCAGGAGGCCCGCATCTGGCCGGCCGATGAGATCCTGTACCTGTGCACCGGCAGCCAGGGCGAGGTTCGCGCCGCCCTGTCGCGGGTGGCCGAGGGGACCCACCCCTATGTGAAGCTGAGCAACGGCGACCACTGCATCTTCTCGTCGCGGGTCATCCCGGGCAACGAGCTGTCGGTCGGGCGGCTCCAGGACAAGCTCGCGGACCGCGGGGTGCGCCTCTACACCGAGAAGGATCACCGCGGCATCCACGTCTCGGGCCACCCGTGCCGGGACGAACTGAAGCAGATGTACGCCTGGGCGCGGCCGAAGATCGCCGTGCCGACCCACGGCATGCGCCGCCACCTGGCCGAGCACGCCAATCTGGCCAAGGACATGGGCGTGCCGGAGACGGTGACGCCGCGCAACGGCGACATGGTGCGTCTGGCCCCCGGACCCGCCGCCATCATCGACGAGGTCCCCAGCGGCCGCCTGTACGTCGACGGCGGGCGTCTGGTCACCGAACAGGGCGAGGCCCTGCACGAGCGGCGTCACGCCTCGACCAACGGCGTGCTGATCGTCAGCTTCGCGATGGACAAGCGCGGCAAGATCGTCAGCGACATCGACGTCCGGGCCATCGGCTTGCCGGGCGACGACGAGGCGCCGCTGGGCGACGCCCTGGACGACCTGGCCGAACGGGTCGAGCAGACGGTCCTGAAGCTCAAGGGCCCGGCGCTCGAGGACGAGATGGTCATCGAACAGGCCATCTCGCGCGTCCTGAAGAAGGCCAGCCAGCAGATCTGGGATCGCCGTCCGATCGTCGAGACGATCATCCTGCGGCTCTAGGGGGTAAGCGCGCATGGCGGACGGCGCCGTCGGCATGGTCGACAGCCTGGACGGGCAGGGCGGAGGGCCCACGCCGGAAGCGTTGGCCTTCGCCCAGGCCTATATGGCCGAGGGCGCCATGGACCCGGCGTTGCTGGCCCTGCTCAGCGACCCGCAGGCGATGGCCGAGCGGGACCGGCTGAAGGCCGAGCAGCGCCAGCGGGACTGGGCCAATCTGGGCTACTACCGCGACGCCAACACGGCCTTGGCCGGGCGGGAGACGCAGGTCGTCTTCATGGGCGACTCCATCACCGAGATGTGGCGCATCGCCCAGCCGGACCTGTTTTCGGGCGGCGTGATCAATCGCGGCATTAGCGGCCAGACCAGTCCGCAGATGCTGGTCCGTTTCATGCCCGACGTGGTCGCGCTGAAGCCCAAGGCCGTGCATCTGATGTGCGGCACCAACGACATCGCGGGCAATACCGGCCCGACGACGCCGGAGGACTATCGGAACACCGTTGTCGCCATGGTCGATCTGGCCCGCGCGAACGGCATCGCGGTGATCCTGGCGGGGCCGCCGCCGATGAACGGCCTGCCGTGGTCCCCCGCCGTCCAGGGCCCGCAGGACCGGGTGGCTGAGCTGAACGCCTGGCTGAGCATCTTCGCGGCCGAGCGGGGTCTGGTCCACGCCGACTATGGCGCGGTGCTGTCGGACGGCGGAAACGGCATGCGGGGCGACTTCACGCGTGATGGCGTGCACCCGGGCGCGGGCGGCTATGCGGTCATGCGACCGGTCGCCGAGGCGGCCATCGCGGCGGCTCTGGAACGGGGCTGAACCGCGATCATCCGGCGTCTGTATGTCGCCGGGGCTTTGAAGCGGGCGGTGAGCTTCCTATAAGGAGCCGAATCCCCCGCCCAAGGTCTGCCCATGCCCGACGTTCCGTCCGAGTTCCGCTACAAACGCGTCCTGCTCAAGGTGTCGGGCGAGGTGCTGATGGGCGATCAGGGCTACGGCATCGACATGAAGACCGTGGCCGATGTGGCCGGGGCCATCGCCGATGTGGCCCGCGAGGGCGTCGAGATCTGCCTGGTCATCGGCGGCGGCAACATCTTCCGCGGCCTGTCCAAGGCGGCGGGCGACATGGACCGCGCCTCGGCCGACTACATGGGCATGCTGGCGACGGTGATGAACGCCCTGGCCATGCAGGCCGCACTGGAGAAGATCGGCGTCCAGACCCGGGTGCAGAGCGCCCTGACCATGAACGCCGTGGCCGAGCCCTATGTGCGCCGCCGTGCCCTGCGCCACCTCGAAAAGGGCCGGGTGGTGATCTTCGCCGCCGGCGTCGGCGCGCCCTTCTTCACGACCGACTCGGGCGCCGCCCTGCGCGCGGCTGAAATGGGCTGCGACGCCCTGCTGAAAGGCACCAGCGTGGACGGCGTCTACACCGCCGATCCCAAGAAGGACCCGACAGCCACCCGCTATGACACCCTGACCTATCACGACGTCCTGGCGCGCGACCTGAAGGTCATGGACGCCTCGGCCGTGGCTCTGATGCGTGACTCGGGCATTCCGATCGTGGTCTTCTCCATTCGGGAAGACGGTTCGTTCCGGAACGCCTTGACCGGGAAGGGTCATTTCACCGTCATCAGCGCCGACGGCAAGGCCGCCTGACACACCTATAAAAAGACGAGAGAAACGATCATGGCCAAGCCCGATCTGAAGACCTATCGCGATCGCATGGACAAGGCGGTCGCCGCCCTGAAGGAAGAGTTCAACGGCCTGCGCACGGGCCGCGCCCACGCCGGCCTGCTGGATCCGGTGCAGGTGGAAGCCTACGGCTCGACCTCGCCGCTGAACGCCGTGGCCGCCATCAGCGTCCCCGAGCCACGCCTGCTGTCGGTCAGCGTCTGGGACAAGGGCATGGTCGTCGCGGTCGAGAAGGCCATCCGATCCGCCGGTCTGGGCCTGAACCCGATCCTGGACGGCCAGATGCTTCGCATTCCGATCCCGCCGCTGACCGAGGAACGCCGCAAGGAGTTCGCGAAACTGGCCGGCAAATACGCCGAACAGCAGAAGATCGCCGTCCGCAACGTGCGCCGCGACGCCAACGACGACCTGAAGAAGGCCGAGAAGGCGGGCGACATCAGCCAGGACGAGCAGAAGAAGATGGAAGCCGAGGTCCAGAAGGACACGGACGCCGCCATCAAGCGCGTCGACGAGGCCTTGAAGGCCAAGGAAGTTGAGATCATGCAGGTCTGATGGCGCGATCTGCCATAGGATAGCCGACGCATGAGCGCCGAACCTCTCAGTCCACAGCCCCCAAGTCCTGCGTCTCTAGGGCCGCGCCATGTCGCGTTGATCATGGACGGCAACGGCCGCTGGGCCGAGGCGCGGGGCCTGCCGCGCGCCCTTGGGCACCGGGAGGGCGTGCAGGCGCTCAAGCGCACCATCCAGGCCGCGCCCGCGCTGGGCATCACCTGCCTGACGGTGTTCGGCTTCTCGACCGAGAACTGGCAGCGCCCGGCCGAGGAAGTCTCGGACCTCATGGGGCTGGTGCGCACCTACGTCGGCAGCGACCTGAAACGGCTGGAGCGGGAAGGGGTGCGGCTGCGCATCCTGGGCCGCCGACAGGGACTGCCCGCCGACATCGCCGAAATCGTCGACCGCGCCGAGGCGACGACGGCCCACAACACCAAATTCACCCTGCAGGTCGCCTTCAACTACGGCGGCCGTGCCGACATCGTCGACGCCGCGCAGCGCTACCTGGACCGGGTCAGGGCGGGCGAGGCGGTCGAACCGCTGGACGAGGCCGCGCTGGGGGGCGGCCTGTCGACCGCGGGCGGGCCTCCGGTGGACGTCATCGTGCGCACTTCCGGCGAGCAGCGGCTGTCGAACTTCCTGCTGTGGGAGGCCGCCTACGCCGAGCTGATCTTCCAGGACATCCTGTGGCCCGACTACGGCGAGGCCGCCCTGGCCGACGTGGTCGCGCAGTTCCGCAACCGTGATCGCCGTTTCGGCGGCCGTCCCGCCGCCCGCGTGGCCGGCTGATGGCGGTGCGGGCCGGCGATATCGGCATCAGGGCCGCCTCTGCGATCGTGCTGGCGCCGGCGGCGGTGCTGGCCATCTGGGCGGGCGGCTACTGGTTCCTGGGCCTGATGCTGGCCGCCTGTGTCCTGCTGTCGATCGAATGGGCGATGATGAGCGCCGCGGCCGCCTGGCGGCTGATGGCGGGGGCCGTGGGTTTCGGCCTGTTCGCGGCGGTGATCTCGGCCCACGTCGGCCAGCTGTCGCTTGCGCTGGTCATGCTGGTGTTCTGCGCCGCCGCCGCCGGGATGTTCGCCCGCAGCCGGGGGCAGGAGGCGTTGGATGCCGCCTATGGGGTGCTGTATCTCGGCTGGCCCGCCGTTCTGCTGATCTGGCTGCGCGGGGCTGACACCGAGACAGGACCGCATGTCGGCCTGTACTGGACCGTCTTCGCCTTCGCCGTGGCCTGGGCCTCGGACATCATGGCCTATCTGGCCGGATCGACCATCGGCGGCCCCAAGCTGTGGCCCCGTTTCTCGCCCAACAAGACTTGGTCCGGCTTTGTCGGGGGACTGGCCGCGGGGACCGTCGCCGGCGCCCTTTTGGGCGTCTACCTGGACATGGGCATCGGCCTGTGGGGCGGTCTTCTGGGGCTGGCGGCGGCGGTCGCCACCATGGCCGGAGACCTTTGGGAGTCCGCGCTCAAGCGCCGGTACGGGGTCAAGGACGCGGGCAATCTGATTCCCGGGCACGGCGGCCTGCTGGACCGGGTCGACGGCCTGATGTTCGCCGCCGTGGTGGTGGCGTGCGGGCGCCTGATCGCCGTGATGATGGGCGGAGGCGGAGCATGATCCGCCGCCGCGTCACGGTGCTGGGCTCCACCGGCTCGGTCGGCTGCTCGACCCTGGACCTGATGGAACAGGCCGAGGCGGGCGGGGCGGGGGCCTTCGAGGTCGAGGCCCTGACCGGCGGCGCCAACATCGCCCGTCTGGCCGAACAGGCCCGTCGCTGGAAGCCGAAGGTGGCGGTGACCGCCGACCCGGCCCGTCTGGACGACCTGCGCGACGCCCTGTCCGGCAGCGGCGTCGAGGCCGCCGCGGGCGAGGCGGCGATCACCGAAGCGGCCTCGCGGCCCGCCGACTGGGTCATGGCCTCGATCGTCGGCGCGGCGGGGCTGAAGTCGGCCTGGGCCGCCGCCTCGACCGGGGCGACGCTGGCCCTGGCCAACAAGGAGAGCCTGGTCTGCTGCGGCCCGGCCCTGATCGAGCGGGTGCGCCGGTCCGGCGGACGGCTGATCCCGGTCGATTCGGAACATTCGGCCATCTTCCAGGTGTTTCCGCACGATGCGCCTGAGCAGGTGTCGAAACTGACCTTGACGGCCTCGGGCGGCCCGTTCCGCACCACCCGCGCCGCCGACATGGCCGCGATTACGCCGGAACAGGCGGTGGCCCATCCCAATTGGAGCATGGGCGCCAAGATTTCCGTCGACAGCGCCAGCATGGCCAACAAGGGCCTGGAGATGATCGAGGCGGCCTATCTGTTCGACATGCCGGCCGAACGGATCGACGTGGTGGTGCATCCGGAATCGATCATTCACAGCTTGGTCGAATACATCGACGGCTCGACCCTGGCCCAGATGGGCCCGCCGGACATGAAGACGCCGATCGCCTGCGCCCTGGCCTGGCCTGACCGGATCGCCTGGCCGGCGCCGCGGCTGGACCTGGCCGCGCTGGGCCGGCTGACCTTCGAGGCGCCCGACGAGGCGCGTTTCCCGCTGCTGGGACTGGCGCGCCGGTCGCTGCAGGCGGGGGGCGCGGCCCCGATCGTGTTCAACGCCGCCAACGAGGTCGCGGCCCTGGCTTTCCTTGACCGCCGACTGGGCTTTCTCAATATTGCCGCAGTCGTCGCCGACACCTTGTCGCGCATAACGGCTTCGGGGGTGGATTCCGGTTCCCACAACGCTTGCGACGCGGCCCTGGCCGTGGATGCAGAGGCGCGACGGGTGGCGGAATCGATCGTTCGGGGTCTCGCGGCGGCGGCCTGAACGGCGGAGGACCCTTTTCGGCATGACGGGCTTTTTAGGCCAGGCGCTACTCTACATCGTGCCGTTCCTGGTGGTGCTGACGTTCATCGTCACCATCCATGAGCTGGGCCATTTCCTTGTCGCGCGCGCTTTCGGCGTGAAGATCGACCGGTTTTCGATCGGTTTCGGCAAGACGATCGTCAGCCGGACGGACAAGCGCGGCGTCGAATGGCGGATCGCCTGGCTGCCGCTGGGCGGCTACGTCAAATTCTCGGGCGATCTGGACGCGTCCAGCGTGCCGGATGAGGCCGGCCTGGCCGAGCTGAAGTCGCGCGTCATCGCCGAGCACGGCCCCGGCGCCGAGCGCGACTATTTCCATTTCAAGCCGGTCTGGCAGCGCGCCTTGATCGTGGCGGCGGGACCGGCGGCGAATTTCGCGCTGGCCCTGGTGCTGCTGACTCTGCTGTTCAGCGTGATTGGCGAGCGGATCGAGGCGCCGCGCGTGGCCCGGGTCGCCGAGGGCAGCCCGGCGGCCGCCGCGGGCTTTCAGCCGCGCGACCTGATTACCGCCATCAACGGCCGCCCGGTCAGCGAGACCGCCGTGGTGACACAGACCATCCTGCTGTCGGCGAATGATCCCCTGACCTTTACGGTTCAGCGCGGCGATCAGGTGCTGTCGCTGGTGGCCACGCCGGTGCGTCGGATTGTGGAGAACGAGGTCGCCGGGCGCACCAGGGTTGCGCAGGTGGGCTTGTACCTGGGCGCCCTTCAGCGGTCCGATTTCAGCTATCGCCGCCTGAATCCGATTGAGGCCGTGGGTAAGGGGGGCGACACCATGGTGTCGGTTGTCAGCACCACCTTCCGCTACATCGGCCGCATTTTCGTCGGCAAGGAGTCCGGGGATCTGCTGAACGGTCCGCTGGGCATCGCCAAGGCCGCCGGAGGCGTGACCAAGCAGGCCATCTCCTATGAAGCGCCTCCCGCCATCCTGATCCTGAACCTGGGGCTGACCGCCTTGCAGTTCGCTGCCATAGTTTCGATCGGAATGGGTATTGTTAATCTGCTGCCGATTCCCGTTCTGGATGGGGGCCATCTGGTGTTCTACGGCTATGAGGCTGTGGCGCGCAGGCCAGTCCCCGCTCGTGTTCAGGAGGTCGGCTACAGGGTCGGTCTTGCTTTGCTGGCGGGATTGATGTTGTTCGCAACCTGGAACGATCTCCAGAAACTGAGTTTGTTCAAATTCCTCGGCGGGCTCGCCTGATGAGCCAACGCCAGCCCCCGATGGTTCCCCGTATGATCCGAAAAGACGCGTCCGCCCTTCGTTTCGCTCGCGCCGCGAGTCCCAGCCTGCTGGTGCTGGCGATCGCCGCCGGCCTGGCCGGACCGGCGCTGGCCCAGAGTGCGCCGCCCGCCGCGCCGGCCATTCAGCCGGGCGCGCCGGTCGACGCCGCGCCCGCCGCTGCGCAGGAGGCTCCGGCCGCTCCGGATCGGGTGCAGATCTCCCGCATCCTGGTGCGCGGCAACCAGCGGATCGACCAGACGACGGTCCTGTCCTACCTGCCGATCCAGCCGGGCGACGTCGTCGACGCCGCCGTGCTGGACGTGGCGGTCCGGACCCTGACCCGCACCCAGCTGTTCGCCGATGTCCAACTGGGCGTCCAGCCGAACGGCGACCTGATCGTCGAGATCGTCGAGAACCCGATCATCAACCAGGTGGTGTTCGAGGGAAACAGCGCGCTCGGCCAGGAGAAGCTGACCGAGGAAGTGACCCTGAAGCCGCGCGGCATCTACACCCGCGCCCGCATCCAGGAAGACGTCGGCAAGATCGTTGAACTGTACCGCCTGTCGGGTCGCATTGGCGCGACCGTCACGCCCAAGATCGTCCAGCTTGAACAGAACCGCGTCGACGTGGTGTTCGAGATCAACGAAGGCCCGGAAACGGGCGTGCGCGCGATCACCTTCCTGGGCAACCAGGCCTTCTCGGACAATGACCTGCGCGAGGTCATGGTCACCAAGCAGTCGCAGTGGTGGCGCCTGTTCAGCAGCACCGACAACTATGATCCGAACCGTCTGGATTATGACCGTGAGCAGCTGCGGAAATTCTACACCAACCGCGGCTACTACGACTTCCGCGTCCTGTCGGCGGTCAGCGAGCTGACGCCGGACGACGCCAACTTCGGCATCACCATGACGGTGGACGAGGGCGACCGGTACAATTTCGGGACGGTCAACATCGTCACCGAGAACGACCGCCTGAATCCCGAATTCCTCAAGCTGCTGCTGCCGATCCACGAGGGCGACCTCTACGAGAGCGACAAGATCGAGACGGCCGTCGACGCCCTGACGTTCGCCGCCGGTTCGGCCGGCTACGCCTTCGTCGAGATCGAGCCCGAATACCGCGCCAATCCGGAGACCGACACGGTCGATGTGACCTTCAACATCAAGGAAGGCCAGCGCGTCTACGTCGACCGGATCAACGTGATCGGCAACACCCGGACCCTCGACAACGTCATTCGCCGCGAAATGATGCTTAGCGAAGGCGACGCCTTCAACCGCACCCTGCTGGAGCGGTCGCGCAACAACCTGCGCGCCCTGGGCTTCTTCAAGGACGTGACCGTCGAGGAAGCCCGCGGCTCGGCCCCGGACCGGTCGATCGTCAACGTCACCGTGCAGGAACAGCCCACCGGCGAACTGTCGGTCGGCGCCGGCTTCAGCTCGGTCGACTCGTTCGTGCTGAACCTGGGCATCACCGAGCGCAACTTCCGCGGTCGCGGCCAGAACGTGGTGGCCCGTCTGGAATGGGGCTCGCTGCGTCAGCAGATCGACTTCCGCTTCACCGAGCCGAAATTCCTCGGTCGTGACCTGCGCGCCGGCTTCGACGCCTTCCACTCGCGCTACGATCTCAGCGAATATTCGTCCTACGACTATCGCTCGACCGGCGGCGGCGTGCGCCTGTCCTATCCGCTGAACGGCTATACCCTGTTCAGCACCCGCTACTTCCTGAAGTCGGATGAGATCATCGTTCCGTCGGGCTATTGCAGCACCAGCGGCTCGGGCTCGAACGCCCTGTGCGATCAGGTCGGCTCGTTCCTGAACTCCTCGGCCGGCTACACCCTCCTCGTCGACCGCCGGAATGACCCGGTCCGGCCGACCCGCGGCTGGACGGGCACCCTGCGCCAGGACTTCGCCGGCATCGGCGGCGACGTGAACTATGTGAAGACCGAAGCTGAAGTGTCGGCCTACTGGGGCTTCTCGCCCAACTGGATCGTCACCGCCCAGGCTTCGACCGGCTATGTCGCCGGCTGGGGCGGCGATCCGATCCGGATCAACGACCGCTTCTTCAAGGGCGGCAACAGCTTCCGCGGCTTCGAAACCGCGGGCATCGGTCCGCGCGACCTGAACACCACCGACTCGCTGGGCGGCAATTTCTACGTCATCGGCACGCTGGAACTGACGGTCCCCAACTATCTTCCGGAAGAATACGGCATCCGGACCTCGCTGTTCACCGATGTGGGCACCCTGGGCGTGCTGGATGACCGTTACACGGTCACCTCGGCGGGGCTTCCCGACGCCAACATCGTGGACGAGCTCAAACTGCGTGCATCGGCCGGCGTCAGCATCCACTGGCGTTCGCCCATGGGTCCGATCCGCTTCGACCTCAGTAAGATTATCGGCCAGGAAGACTACGATAAAACCGAAACCTTCCGCTTCTCGACTTCCACCCAGTTCTAACCGCGGGACGCTGTCCCGCTCCAAAGGCCTGACCATGAAACTGTTCGCTATCGGCGCCTTCGCCGTCGCCACTCTCGCCGCCGGAACCGCCTCGGCCCAGGCCCAGGCCCCGCAAGCGGCCCCGCTCAACCATGGACCCGTTATCACCGGCGTGTGCATGTACAGCCCGCAAGCCCTGATCACGACCAGCACGGCCGGCCGTTCGCTGGCCGCCGGTCTGCAGCGCCTGGGCGAAGAAGTCCGTGGTGAACTGGCCCCGTACGCCGCCAGCCTGGAAACCGAAGCCACCGCCCTGCAACAGGGCGGCCAGACCGCCGATCCGGACGGCTCGCGCGCCCGCGCCTGGCAGACGCGTCTGCAGGAAGCCCAGCAGTTGGAAGAGACCCGCTCCAACGAACTGCGCTACACCGAGCGTCTGCAGACCCAGCTGATCGTCAACGCCTCCCGTCCGATCATCACCGCCCTCTATCAAGAGAAGGGCTGCAGCATCCTGATCGACGGCAGCTCGGTTCTGGCCGTGAACCCGCAGATGGATCTGACGGAAACCGCGATCCAGCGCCTGAACCAGGCCCTGCCGTCGCTGCCGCAGTTCTCGCGCAGCCCGGTTCCGGCCCAGCCGCAGCAGTAAGCCTGCGATCCGGAATGCCTGACCCGCGATTTTTCGAGAGCCTGCCGACGCTGGACGTCGTCGGGCTGGCCGAACGGATCGGGGCCGAAGTCTCGCGCGGCGGGGACCGAAAGGTCTCCGCCGTTGCGCCTTTGGGGACCGCCGATTCGACCGAGGTCGCCTTTCTCGGCGACCGTAAATTCGCTGAACAGCTGAAGGCCACCGCCGCCGGCTGCGTGATCGTTCCGGCCGCGGCGATCGACCTGGCGCCCGCCGGCGCCTCGGTTCTGGTGTCTTCGACGCCCCAGGCCGCCTGGGCCGCCGCCTCCCTGCTGTTCCACCGCCCGCATACGCTCGACAAGGCCGCCGATCCCGTCTTCGCCGTCGAGGACGAGACGGTCGTGCTGGAGCCCGGCGTGGTGCTGGGTCACGGCGCCCGCATCGGCCGCGGCACCCGCGTGGGCGCCAATACGGTGATCGGCCCGGGCGTGCAGATCGGTCGAGACTGCCACATCGGCTCCAACGTCACCGTCGGCTTCGCCCTGATTGGCGACCGGGTGAAGCTGTATTCCGGCGTCCGCATCGGCGAGCCGGGCTTCGGCGCGGCCGGATCGCGCGCCGGACCGGTCGACGTGCCCCAACTGGGCCGGGTCATCATTCAGGACGGGGTCACCGTGGGGGCGAACACCTGCATCGACCGCGGGGCCTATGAAGACACGGTCATCGGCGAGAACACCAAGATCGATAATCTGGTCATGATCGCGCACAACTGCATCATCGGCCGCAACTGCCTGATCGCCGCGCACACGGGCATTTCCGGGTCGGTGACGGTCGGCGACGGCGTCATGTTCGGCGGCAAGGCGGGCATCGGCGACCACCTGGCCATCGGTGACGGCGCCCGGGTCGCCGGCGGCGCCGGAGTGCTGGCGAACATCCCGGCGGGAGAGACCTGGTCGGGTTATCCGGCGAAACCCATTCGACAATTCTTGCGCGAAGCGATCTGGGTGTCCAAACAGGCGTCGAAGAAAAAGGACGACAGGGAGTAGAGCCATGGCCGACGAAACCGTCAGCATCGATTACGCCGAGGTGATGCGGCGGCTCCCCCACCGGTATCCCTTCCTGCTCGTCGACAAGGCCGAGGATTTCGTGCCCGCGACCTCGATCACCGGGATCAAGAACGTCACGCACAACGAGCCGTTCTTCCCGGGGCATTTCCCGATCGATCCGGTCATGCCGGGCGTGCTGATCGTCGAGGCCATGGCCCAGACGGGCGCCCTGCTGATGTCCAAGACCATGGACGTCGCGGTGGCGGACAAGGTCATCATGTTCATGTCGATCGACGGCGTGCGTTTCCGCAAGCCGGCCCGGCCGGGCGACCAACTGCGGATGGAGGTCAGGGTGACCCGCGCCCGCGGCGACGCCTACAAATTCCGGGGCGAGACCTTCATCGACGGCAAGCTGGCCGCCGAGGCCGAGTTCATGGCCATGGTCGTCACGGTCGACCAGCCGGCGACCTGATGGCCATTCATCCGACAGCCCAGGTCGATGCGTCGGCCCGATTGGCCGACGGCGTCGACATCGGCGCCTGGAGCATCATCGGCCCGGGCGTCACGCTGGCCGAGGGCGTGCGCGTCGCCAGCCATGTGGTGATCCAGCAGGACACCGCCGTCGGCGCCGGCACGACGATCCACCCGTTCTGCGTCATGGGCGGGGACCCCCAGCATGGCGGCTACAAGGGCGAGCCGGTGGCGCTGGAGATCGGCGAGAACAACACCATCCGCGAGCACTCGACCTTCAACCGGGGCACGCCGGGCGACCGCAAGCTGACCACCATCGGCTCGAACAACCTGTTCATGACCGGGGCTCACGTGGGGCACGACTGCATCGTGGGCAGCCATGTCACCTTCGCCAACAACGCCACCCTGGGTGGGCACGCCCGGGTCGGCGACAAGGTCTTCCTCGGCGGACTGGCGGCGGTGCACCAGTTCGGACGGATCGGCCAGGGCGCCATCGTCGGCGGCCTGTCGGCGGTGACCCGCGACGTCATCCCCTACGGTTCGGCCTGGGGCAACCACGTGCGCCTGCATGGGCTGAACCTGATCGGCCTGAAGCGGAAGGGCTACGGCAAGGACGCCATTCGCCGTCTGCTGGCCGCCTACCGCGACATCTTCGAGGGCGAAGGCCTGTTTTCCGAGCGTCTGGATCAGGCCGGGTCGACCTACGCCGATCTGCCGGAAATCCTGGAAATCATCGCCTTCATCCGCGAAGACACCCGTCGACCGGTCGCTCTTCCGGAACGCGGATGAGCGGCAAGCTAGCCCTGATCGCCGGAGGCGGGGCCTTGCCCGTCTCGGTGGCGGCGCGCTGCGAAGCCGAGGGCCGTCCGGTGTTCGTGATCCGGCTGGCCGGCTTCGCCGATCCGCATCTGGCCCACTATCCGGGCATAGACGCGGGCATGGCCGAGATCGGCAAGATCCTGTCAGCGATGAAGAAGGCCGACTGCAAGGCGGTCTGCCTGGCGGGGACGGTCAGCCGGCCCGACTTCAAGACACTGAAACCCGACTTCAAGGGCGCGACCGTCCTGCCGGGCATCATCGCCGCCGCCACCAAGGGCGATGACGCCTTGCTGCGCAAGATCCTGTCCGTGTTCGAGGCCGACGGTTACGCGGTCGAGGGCGCCGACGACATCCTGGGCGGGGAGACGCTTCCGGCCGGAGCGCTGGGCCGGGTTCAGCCGAGCGAGGAACAGCTGGTTGACCTCAGGAAGGCGCTCTACGTCGCTGAAAAATCGGGTGAACTGGACATCGGTCAGGGCGCGGTCGTTTGCGACGGCCTGGTGCTGGCCGTGGAGGCCCAGGAAGGCACCGACGCCATGCTGATGCGCGTCGCCAGCCTGCCCGCCGACCTGCGCGGCTCGGTCTCCGCCCGCAAGGGGGCCTTGGGCAAGGCGCCCAAGCCGATCCAGGACCTGCGCGTCGACATGCCGGTCATGGGCGCGCGCACCATCGAGATGGCCGCCGCCGCCGGTCTGGCGGGCGTGGGCGGGGTGGCGGGCAAGCTGATCGTCATCGACCGTCCGTCCCTGATCGAGGCCGCCGATCGGCTGGGCCTCTATGTCTGGGGCGAGAACCGATGAGCCGTCCGCTGAAGATCATGCTGGTCGCCGCCGAGGCGTCCGGGGACGCGCTCGGCGCCGGCCTGGCGCAGGCGCTGAAGACCCGGCTGGGCGCGGACGTGACCTTCGTCGGCGTGGGCGGGCCCAAGATGGCCGCCGAGGGCGTGGTCAGCCCGTTCGACATCGCCGAACTGTCCATTCTCGGCTGGGTCGAGGGCCTGAAGGCCTATGGCGTGGTCAAGCGCCGCGTGGCCGACACCGTGGCCCATGCCGTGGCCGAGAAGCCCGACGCCGTCGTGCTGATCGACAGTTGGGGTTTCACCATCCGTGTGGCCAAGGCGCTGAAAGAGGCGCTGCCGGGCGTGCCCCTGATCAAATACGTCGGGCCGCAGGTCTGGGCCTCGCGTCCGGGCCGGGCCAAGACCCTTGCGCAGTCGGTGGACCATCTGCTGGCGCTGTACGCCTTCGACGCGCCGTGGTTCGAGCGCGAGGGGCTGGCGACCACGGTCGTCGGCTCGCAGGCCCTGCATGTGGACATGAGCGCGGCCGATCCCGCCGCCTTCCGCGCCCGCCGGGGCATCGCGCCGGACGCCGATCTGCTGTTGGTCCTGCCGGGCAGCCGTCCGTCCGAGATCCGGTTGATGACCCCCGTCTATGAGGGCGCGGTGGGACGACTGAAGCGGGCCGATCCGGCGCTGGAAGTCGCCGTGGTCGCCGCCGGCACCGTCGCCGATGACGTGACCGGGCGGATCGCCGCCTGGCCCTTCCGTGTGCATCTGGTGTCCGAGGCGGAGAAGTACGACGCCATGAAGGCCGCCACGGTGGCGCTGGCGACCAGCGGCACGGTGTCGACCGAGCTGGCGCTGGCCGGTGCGCCGATGGTGATCGGCTATCGCTTCCAGCCGCTCAGCTACGCGATCATGAAGCCCTTCTTCACGGGCAAGTACGCGACCCTGTTCAATCACGCGGCGGACGAGGAGATCGCTCGCGAGCTGATCCAGAACGACGCCACGCCGGAGAAGGTCGCCGCCGAGGTGGGTCGGCTGCTGGCCGATCCGGAGGCGCGCCGCAAACAGGCCGAGCGGCAGACGGCGGCGCTGGACCTGATGGGCCGTAATGCGCCGGACCCGTCCAGCCTGGCGGCCGACGCGGTGTTGCGGGTCATCGCGGCCCGGGCGGGGCGCTGAGACCATGTCGGCCACGCCCCTGATCCTGATCCCGGGGCTGCTGAACGACGCGGACCTGTGGCGGGACCAGGTCGCCGCCCTGTCGCCGCGCTTCGACGTGCGGGTCGCGGACATCACCCGGGGCGAGACGATGGCGGCGCTGGTCGAGGCCGTCTTCGCGCTCGCCGACGGACCGGTCGCCGTCGCGGGCTTTTCAATGGGCGGCTATGTGGCCCAGGCCATGCTGATGCACAGTCCTGAGCGGATCGAACGGCTGGCCCTGCTGGACACCGGGATCCATCCGGATACGCCCGAGCGCGCCGCCGAGCGGGCGACCCAGACCCGGCTGGCGACGGCGTCCGGCCGGTTCGTCGGCATCGGGGACCGGCTGCTGAAGACCTATATGGCCCCGGACCACGTGGCGAACCCGGACATGGCCGAGCGGGTCAAGGCGATGACCCAGCGGCTGGGGGCCGAGGTCTTCATCCGCCAGAGCGCCATCGTTCGCGAGGACGGCGAGGCGGCGCTGCGAGCCTATCGCGGGCCGACGCTGGTGCTGTGCGGGGAGGTGGACCAGATCACCCCGCCGGCGGGCCACCGCGAGATCGCCGGGCTGGTCCCCGACGCCGAGCTGGTCGTCGCGCCCGGTTGCGGCCACCTGACGCCGATCGAGGCGCCGGAGCTGGTCAGCGGGGCGCTGGCGCACTGGATGGAGCGCTGAGCATGGCGCGCGCGCTCAGCCCCCGCCGGGCGGCCGAGGTGCGCGCGGCGGTGCAGATGGCGGTCGGGGCCGCCGCGGCCTTCTATCTGGCCACCGCGCTGGGCCTGCCGCATCCCTATTGGAGCGTAATCTCGGCCATCGTGGTCATCCAGACCAGCGTCGGCGGCGGCGTGGTGGCCGTGGCGCGCGATCGGGCCGTCGGCACTATCGTCGGGGCCCTGGTCGGCGGGGCGGTGGCCTTCGTGCGGCCCGAGGGCGTCAGCGCCATGGTCGGGGCGCTGGCCCTGTCGACGGCGGGCCTGGCCTTCTTCGCCGCCGGCCGGCCCTGGCTGAAGATCGCGCCGGTGACCGCCGCCATCGTCATCGCGGGCGGCGCGGGTCCCGAGGGCCCCGCCTCGCTGGCGCTGGACCGGGTGATGGAGATCCTGACCGGCAGCGGAGTCGGCGTCATCGCCATCCTGCTGCTGTTCCCCCGGCATGCGCGCCAGACCTTCCGGCTGCAGGCGCGGGAGGCGGCGGGCAAGGCCGCGGCCCTGCTGGCGCTGGTCATGCGCGGGGACGCCGCCGACGCGGGCGAACTGGCCCGCAGCCACGCGGACATGAAAAAGCGGCTGGATGCGCTGGGGCAGGCGGCGACCAATGTCATCGACCTGCCGGGCAGCCAGAAGGAGACCGCCGACCGCGCCGCGCTGGTGCGGGCCTTCTGGCGGGTGCGCAGCGACATCGTCATCCTGGGGCGCGGCTTCCAGGCCTCCGGGGCCCTGGACCGCCTGGAGCCGTGGCTTCTCGCCGCCACGGCCGCCGTGGTTCGTCTGGAGGCGCTGTCGCGGGGAGAGGCGGGCGAGCCGCTGGGCGACCCCGATCCGGTCCTGGCGCTGGGGGGCGGCGAGACCGACGGCGATCTGGCCCGGGGGGCGGCGGCGATCGGACTGGCCCACATGCATCGTGACCTGGACGATCTGGGCGAGCGCTTCCGGGATCTGCGTCTGGTCTAGAGCGAAATGGTCTAGGGCGTGCGCTGCCAGACCCGTTGCGCGCCATAGTCGATGGCGAAGCCCCGGTCGCCGAGCCAGTCGACGCCGATGATGGCCAGCGGCGCTTCAACCTCGCCGAGGCGCGCGAATACGGGTAGGTCGCCGATCCGCAGGACCCGGTCCTGCCACACCCACTCTCCGACCTGCACGGCCTGGACCGTCGCCAGCGACAAGGCCATCGGGCGGCCGTCGATGCCGCTGATCTCGCCGCCGTCGGAGAGGTGGTCGTCCGACAGTCCCAACCGCGCCGCGAAGGCCGGGTTCAGCACGGTATGCTGCGCTCCGGTGTCCAGCAGGCCCCAGCCGTCGACGCCGCCGATCCGCACCGGCAGCATGATCTTCCATGGGCGGATCCAGTTCACGTCGACCGGCCGCCAGTCGCCGCCGCCGGGACGGGCGCCGGTGGCCATGATTGTCACGCAGCCCGGCGCCTCGCCCCAGACCGCGAGCGCCTCTCCGAACAGATCAATGCCCGCCAGTCCGACGATCGCATGGCCCGGCAAATCGGGAGCGGTGATCGCCGGCGCGGTGAAGTTCGTCAGGGACAGCGGGCCCGCCGTCAGGGAGGGCACGCGATAAAGGTGAACGTCCGTCGGACCGCCCAGGCCTTCGGCGGTTTCGGTGGCCGTGTCTCGCGTCAGGCCCAGCCGCGCGGCGGTGGTCTCGTCCAGGGTCGTGCCGCTGGCGGCGGTGTCGAGGACGAAGTCGAACGGCCCTTGGTCCTTCACCTGCGCCCGGATGACCGGGCTGCCGCCTTCGCCCGCCTCCACGGTCAGGCAGCGCCCGGATTCCGCCAGAGCGGGAGAGGCGAAAAGACCCGTGGTCAGGGCGGCGGCGAGGAGCGGGAACGATCGCATGACCGAGGCAGATCACGGCGGCGCGGGCGGCGGCCAGTTACAAACTCTCCATCCGGCGTGTCCGCGGTTGGCGGAGATGCCGAGGAGGGTCATATTTCGGTTCGGCGGTCGGGCTTCTTCCGGCCTGTCCCCAGGGAGCCCGGATCATGACCCGCCAGAAGCCGCCCAAGAAGAGCGAGACCATCGAGGTGCGCGTGCCCTACGGCGCCAAGACCGCCTTCGCCGAGCGTTGCCGCGAGAACGGCCAGACAGTCAGCGAAGCCGTGCGGGCCTTCATGGAGCGCGAAATCGGCGGCGACGGGCGGCCGGGACGCGTCCGGACCCGCCTGTGGCACGCGTTCGCGGCGCTGGCGGCGGGACTGGCGCTGGGCTCCATCGCCGCGCCGTCGCTGGCTCAGAGCGCGCCCGCGTCGCGCGCCGCCTTCGAGCGGCTCGACCGCAACCACGACGGCGTGGTCAGCTATGACGAGTTCCGTCGTTAACGGGCCTAGTGCACCGGCTTGAACAAGCGTCCGCCGCGCAGGTTCAGCCAGGTCCAGGGCTTGAACAGGCCGGCGCCCGGCTTCCACGATGCGACCACGATCTCGGCCTTGCCGACGATGTTCTCGGCCGGCAGCAGGCCGACGCCGACATCGCCGGGCCAACGGCTGTCCAGCGAGTTGTCGCGGTTGTCGCCCATCATGAAATACTGACCCTCGGGCACGACATAGACGCCGGTGTCGTCGCCCGGCAGGCCCGAGCCCCGGTCATAGGTGAGGTATTGTCGCCCCTCCGGCGTGGTCTCGCGCACCCGCAGCACCTGTACGCCGAGATCGTCCTGGTCCTGGACCAGGTTCAGCGGCGTGCGGGGGATGGCCCGGCCATTCACGAACACGGTCCCGCCCATGACCTGCACCCGGTCGCCCGGCAGGCCGATGACGCGCTTGACCCAGGTCTGTTGCGGCGCGCTGGGGCGGCGGAAGACGACCACGTCGCCCCGCTCGGCCGTGCGTCCGAACAGGCGGCCGGCGGGCAGGGGCGGGTTGAACGGCAGGGAGGCCCGGCTCCAGCCGTAAGCGAATTTCGACACCACCACATAGTCGCCGACGACCAGGCCCGGCTCCATCGAGGACGAGGGGATGGTGAAGGGCTGATACAGGGTCGTCTGGATGGCGGTGGCCGCCAGCAGGCCTATCGCGACCACGCGCACGGTGTCGATCATTTCGCGGACAGGGCCCTGGGCGGGGCGGGAGGCGGTCTTGGCGTGTTGGGTCATGAGCTCAGCAAGCGGCGCCTCGCGGGCGGCTTCAACGGCGAAGGCGTCCGGACGCCGGGAAATCGTGTCCGGACAAAGAAAAACGCCGGGGCGCGGGGCCCCGGCGTTTTGTCCGGTCGGGCGTGGATCAGCCGCGGTTTTCGATCGGCACGTAATCGCGCTCGGTCGGGCCGGTGTACAGCTGGCGCGGACGGCCGATCTTCTGGCCCGGGTCGGCCATCATTTCCTGCCACTGGGCGATCCAGCCGACGGTGCGGGCCAGGGCGAACAGGACGGTGAACATCGAGGTCGGGAAGCCCATCGCCGACAGGGTGATGCCCGAATAGAAGTCCACGTTCGGGAACAGCTTGCGCGAGGTGAAGTACTCGTCCTGCAGGGCGACCTTCTCCAGCTCCTTGGCGACGACGAACAGCGGATCGTTCTGGCGGCCGGTGGCCTCCAGGACTTCGTAGGCCGACTGTTGCATGACCTTCGCGCGCGGATCGTAGTTCTTGTAGACCCGGTGGCCGAAGCCCATCAGCTTGTACTTGCGGTCCTTCACGCCCTGGATGAACTCCGGGATCTTGTCCGGGGTGCCGATCTCCTTGAGCATGTTCAGCGCCTCTTCGTTGGCGCCGCCGTGCGACGGGCCCCACAGGCAGGCGATGCCGGCGGCGATACAGGCGAAGGGATTGGCGCCCGACGAGCCGGCCAGGCGGACGGTCGAGGTCGAGGCGTTCTGCTCGTGGTCGGCGTGCAGGGTGAAGATGCGGTCCATGGCGCGGACCAGGCGCGGATCGACGTGATAGTCCTCGGCCGGAACGGCGAAGCACATGCGCAGGAAGTTCTCGGCGTACGACAGGTCGTTGCGCGGCGAGATGAAGGGCTGGCCGACATGGTACTTGTACGCGCGCGCCGCGATGGTCGGCATCTTGGCGATCAGGCGGATGGCCGAGATGTTGCGCTGCACCGGATCATGGATGTCCAGGCTGTCGTGGTAGAAGGCCGACAGGGCGCCGACGGTGCCGACCATGATCGCCATCGGGTGGGCGTCGCGGCGGAAGCCTTCGAAGAAGCGGTCGAACTGGGCGTGCAGCATGGTGTGCATGGTGATGTTGCGTTCGAAGGCCTCGTATTCCGCGGCCGTCGGCAGTTCGCCGTGCAGCAGCAGGTGGCAGACCTCGATGAAGTTCGACTGCGAGGCCAGCTGGTCGATCGGGTAGCCGCGGTGCAGCAGCACGCCGGCGTCGCCGTCGATGAAGGTCAGGGCCGACTCGCAGGCCGCGGTCGAGGTGAAGCCCGGGTCGTAGGTGAAGGCGTCCGTGCCCGCATAGAGCTTGCGGATGTCGATGACGTCAGGGCCGGTCGAACCCGACAGCACCGGCAGATCCACGGTCTTGCCAGCGTAGTTGAGGGTCGCCGTCCCGGCGGGTTTGGCTTGTTCGGTCATTTCAGCCCCTTGTCAGCGGCAGCCTCGCGCGGGGAGGCGGCGGGCCGCGTTTTGTTTGTAAACGTCACTTAGTCTGTTGCAGCGCATCATCCAAGCGCCCGAGGCTTTCTTCGCGTCCCAGAGCCCCCAACGTTTTCGCGATGTCCGGCGATGCGGCCCCGACGGCCAGGGCCGCGCGCGTGGCCGGGCCGATCTTTCCGAAGCCCACGGCCTCTTCCTCGGCGAAGGCCTTCAGCTCGGCCTCGAGGGCGAAAACGTCCCAGCTTGCGAACAGCTTCAGCCGGTCGCGCAGGCGGCCGATGCGCTCGCCGGACTCGCCGGACAGCAGGCCCCGGCCCTTTTCGTCGATGGCGAGGGGGCGGGTGCGCAGCACGAAGGCGGTCTGGTCGGCCAGTTCCAGCGTGGTCTTGGCCCGGTCCTTCACGAAGGGCATGGCGCGCAGCAGGCGGGCCTCGTCGTCGGGGCCGAGCGTGTGGCCCCGCGACAGGTGGACGTCGAGGGTCAGCTTGGCCAGCCGGTCGTCCTGGGCCAGCCGGATCCAGTGGCTGTTGACGTGGGCCAGCTTGTCGAAGTCCAGCCGCGCGGGCGCCTTGCCGACGCCGCCCAGGTCGAACCAGGCCCGCGCCTGATCGTCGGAGAACAGTTCGTCGTCGCCGTGCGCCCAGCCCAGGCGGGCCAGATAGTTGCGCATAGCCTCGGGCAGATAGCCCATCTCGGCGTACTCATGCACCGCCTGCGCCCCGTGCCGTTTGCTGAGCTTGGCGCCGTCCGGGCCGTGGATCAGGGGGATGTGGGCGAACGTCGGGCGGGTCCAGCCCAGCGCGTCATAGATCAATGATTGACGAGCGGCGTTGTTCAGGTGGTCGTCGCCGCGGATGACGTGGGTGACGCCCATGTCGTGATCATCGACCACCACGGCGAGGTTGTAGGTCGGGGCGCCGTCGGAACGCAGGATCACCAGGTCGTCCAGCGAGGCCGTGTCCCAGCGCACCGCGCCCTGCACGGCGTCGTCCACGATGACGGGCGCGTCCGCCGGGCGGCGGAAGCGGACGGTGTGCGGCTTCAGCAGATCGTCGACGGTCGGTTCGCGGTCGCGCCAGGGCGACTCGAAGGTGCGGCCCTCGGCCTTGGCCTGGTCGCGCAGGGCGCCGGTCTCTTCTGCGGTCAGGAAGTCCCGGTAGGCGTGGCCGGTCTCCAGCAGGACGTTGGCGACCTCGCGGTGGCGGTCGGCGCGCGCGAACTGGAACACCGGCTCCTCGTCGGCGAACAGCTCCAGCCAGGCCATGCCGTCGAAAATGGCCTTCACGGCCTCATCGGTCGAGCGCTCGCGGTCGGTGTCCTCGACGCGAACGAGAAACTTCCCGTTGTGTCGCCGTGCATACAAATAGTTGAAAAGCGCCGTCCGGGCGCCCCCTATGTGCAGGAAGCCGGTGGGCGAGGGGGCGAAGCGGGTGACCACTTCGGAAGTCGGGGCGGAAGAGGAGGTCATTTCAGGTCGGTCCGATCGGGCCGCCCTTATACCCCCGCCTGCCGCAAAGCCTAGCGCCCGGGTGAGGATCGGCGACTTCCTGGACGCCCAGATCAAGGCCCAGACCCTGCGCTGGCGGCTGTGGACGCCGGTGGCGTTCGGCGCCGGCTGCGCGACCTATTTCGCCTTCAAGGCCGAACCGCCGCTGTGGCCGCTGCTGGTTTTCGCCATCCTGGCTTCGCTGGGTTGGCTGGTAGGGCGACGGCTGCATGTGGCGCGGGCGGTCAGCCTGTGCCTGCTGATGCTGGCCTGTTTCGCCCTTGGGCTGACGGCGGCCAAGCTGCGCACCGATGCGGTGAGCGCGCCCATAGCGCCCGCCATGGACGGGCCGACGGTGATCGAGGGCTGGGTGGTCGATGTCGACAGTCCCGGCGCGGCGGGTCCACGCATCGTCGTCGCCCCGGTGCGCATCCGGGGACTGGAGCCGGATCAGACGCCCGTGCGCATCCGCGCCACCGTGAAGGGCGCGGCGCCCGAGCCCGGCGAGGCGGTGCGCCTGTTCGCCATCCTCAATCCGCCGCCCGCGCCCGCCAGTCCCGGCGCCTACGACTTCGGCCGCACGGCCTTCTTCCAGAGGATCGGCGGGGTGGCGTTCGCGCTCGGCGAGACACGGACGGCCGTTCTGTCCGAGGCGCCGTGGCGGCTGCGCCTGGTCATGCGGATCAACGCCATGCGCTTCGATCTGGCCCAGCGGATCGTGGCCCGGCAGGGCGAGCGGGCGGGCGGGGTGGCGGCGGCCATGACCACGGGCCACGAGGCCTGGCTGGACCCCGCCGAGGTGGATGTCATGCGCGATTCCGGGCTGGCGCACATCCTGTCGATCTCGGGTCTGCACATGGCGGTGGTCGGCGGCTTCGCCTTCTTCCTGGTGCGGCTGCTGATCGCGGCCTGGCCGTGGCTGGCGCTGCGCGTGCCGGGCAAGAAGGCGGCGGCCGTCGCGGGCCTGCTGGCGGTCGGGACCTATCTGGTGGTGTCGGGCGCGCCGCCCCCGGCCGAACGCGCCGCCGTGACCGCCTCCATCGCCTTCCTGGCGATCCTGCTGGACCGTCAGGCGATCACCATGCACGCGCTGGCGGTGGCGGCCCTGGTGGTCCTGCTGCTCCAGCCCGAGGCCATCGTCACGCCCGGCTTCCAGATGTCCTTCGCGGCGACGGCGGCGCTGGTGGCCCTGGTCGAGGCCTGGCCGCAAAGGCCGAGGGAGATCTCCACGCCCTGGCCGATCCTGATGGCGCAGCGGGCGGGCGCCTGGGTCGGGGCGGCGGTGTTGGCCAGTCTGGTGGCGGGGGCGGCGACGGGGCCATTCGCCATGCAGCATTTCAACCGCTCGGCCATGTACGGGCTGGCGGCCAATCTGGCGACGGCGCCGTTGTCGGACTTCCTGATCATGCCCGCCCTGGCGCTGGGAGCCCTGTTGGAGCCGATCGGGCTGGGCGCGCCCTTCCTGTGGCTGGCGGCGCGGGGCATCGACCTGATGCTGGCCATCGGCGAATGGGTCGCGGGCCTGCCAGGCGCGGTGCGGACCATCGCCAGCGCGCCGGACATCGTCCTGCCGATCGCCTTCCTCGGGGTGCTGTTCTGTTGCCTGTGGCGGGGCCCGCTTCGGTGGCTGGGCCTGCCGCTGGCCTGCGCGGTGCTGATCTGGCCGCGCGATCCGGCGCCGGACCTGTGGATCGGCGACGCCGGCACGCAGGCGGCCTTCATCCAGCAGGGACAGGCCGTGATCGTCCGGCCGGGCGTGCGTCAGTTCGCGGTGGATGTCTGGACCCGGCGGCGCGGGTTGGAGGCGGTGGATCGGCCGGTCGAGGGTTGGACCTGCGGCCGGTTCTCGTGCGCGCCGGAGACCAGGGGGCCTGTGGCGCTGTGGTGGGGCCGCCGAGCGCCGTCGGCGGAGCAACTGGACGCCCTGTGCCGGTCAGCGCCGGTGGTCAGCGTGCGGGGCGAACTGGCCGCGCTCCCGACGTCCTGCGACGGGCGGCTGGTGCTGGACGGGCTGGACTACGCCCGGGGCGGGGCGGTGGAGCTGAAACACGAAGGGCCCGCCGCAGCGAACCGCTGGCGAGCCCTGTGGGTGTCGGACGTCCGCGGCGACCGGCCGTGGAGCCGGTTCGGCGACGCCGAGGTTCAGTGATAGCGGCGGATCAGGCCGACCAGCTTGCCCTGCACGGCGACCTGGTCCGAGCCGTAGATTTTGGTTTCGTAGTTGCGGTTGGCGGGCTCCAGCGCGATGGAGGCGCCCTTCTTGCGCAGGCGTTTCAGAGTCGCCTGCTCGCCCTCGACCAGGGCCACGACGATCTCGCCGGACGAGGCGTTCTCGGTCGATTTGATGATCACCAGATCGCCGTTGAGGATGCCGGCCTCGATCATCGAGTCGCCCTCGATCTCGAGCAGATAGTGTTCGCCCGAGCCCAGCATGGCCTCCGGCACCGGATAGCGGGCGGTCTCGTGCTCGATGGCGTCGATGGGCGTGCCCGCCGCGATCTTGCCCATCAGCGACAGTTCGCGGGTGTCGTTGGCCGGTTCGGCGGCCTGGGGGCGTCCGCCGCCCTCGATCACGCCCGGCTTGAAGCCCGCATGGCCGCGCGGCGCGCCCTGCGTCGCCTGTTCCGGCAGTTTGGTGACCTCCAGCGCCCGGGCGCGGTGCGCCAGGCGGCGGATGAAGCCGCGCTCCTCCAGCGCCGTGATCAGGCGGTGGATGCCCGACTTGGACGCCAGATCCAGCGCCTCCTTCATTTCGTCGAAGGACGGAGACACGCCGGTCTCCTGAATCCGCTCGTGGATGAACATGAGCAGTTCGTGCTGTTTGCGGGTGAGCATGCAGACCTCGAGGCGAATCCGGTTTCCAGAACGCTAGCGGAACAAACCGCAAACGTCCAGAAACTGTTCCTGAGGTGTTCCGGTTAAGGCAGGGTTACCGGCGCGCCGTTGTTGCGAAGCTCGACCGGCGATGACACGACAGGGCGGAGCGGGAGGCGAAGATGCGACAGAGGCTGAACGACGCCTGGCGGTCGGTCGTGGACACCACGACAGGCGTGATCCGGTTCAATGGCCGGTCGCGCATCGTCGACGTCGTCTATTTCTGGATCGCCACGACCGTGGTTCAAGCGATCGCCCTGATCCTGATCGACCCTCTCGACTGGGATATACATTGGTGGGCCGGGGCGGCGGTCAGGATGTTGGTCATCTTGCCGGTTTTCGCCCTGTTCTGCCGCCGGCTGCACGATCAGGGCCTGTCAGGCTGGTTCGCGCTGATCGTCCTGCCGCTGCCGGCGATCAATCTGTATCAGTCCTACCGGGCGACCTTCGCGGTGCTGAACCCACGGTGGCTGGCCGAGCCCTCGCCCGTTGAGGGCCTCTTCCCGTGGATGATGGGGCTGGCGCTGATCTTACTGATCCTGCTGCTGCGGCCGGGTCAGAAGGGCGCGAACCGGTATGGACCCGATCCGCGCGAAGCGGCTCAGCCCAGCAGCGCCCGCGTCGCCGCCTCAACGTCGTCCTGACGCATCAGGCTTTCGCCGACGAGGATGGCCTGGGCGTGGGCGTCGGAGACCTGCTGCACATCGTCCGGAGTGAAGATGCCGCTTTCGGCCACCAGCAGGGCGCGGACCGGGCTGAGCATGGCCAGCCGTTCGGTGGTCTCCAGGTCGACCTCGAAGGTGCGCAGGGAGCGGTTGTTCACGCCCACCAGATCGCCGCCCAGCTTGCAGGCGCGGGCCATCTCGGCCTCGTCATGGGTCTCGATCAGGGCGTCCATGCCGAAGCGTTCGGCCTCCGACAGGAGCTCGGCGGCCAGCTTGTCGTCGATCATGGCCAGGATGATCAGGATGCAGTCGGCGCCCAGGGCCCGGCTCTCGGCCACCTGCCACGGATCGACCAGGAAGTCCTTGCGCAGGCAGGGCAGGGCGACCGCGTCGCGGGCGGCGGCCAGATAGGCGTCGTCCCCCTGGAAGCTGGGGCCGTCGGTCAGGACCGACAGGCAGGCGGCGCCGCCGCGCTCATAGGCCCGGGCGAGGGCCGGCGGATCGAAGTCGGGGCGGATCAGGCCCTTCGACGGGCTGGCCTTCTTGATCTCGGCGATCAGGGCCGGACGGGCGGTGTCGTCGAACCGGTTCTCCAGCGCGGCGCGGAAGCCGCGCGGGGCGGAGGCGAGGGCGGCGCGCGCCTCGACCGCGTCCTGCGACAAGGCGGCCTTGCGGGCGGCGACGTCCTCGCGCTTGTACGCGGCGATGCGGTCCAGCACGTCGGTCACGCCGGCTCCTCTTCCTCGATGGGGGTGTTGGTGACGGCGACCAGCTCGGCCAGCGCCTTCGACGCGCGGCCGTCGTCGATGACGGCGGCGGCCTGGGCCGCGCCCTCGGCCAGATCAGCGGCCTTGTCGGCCACCACCAGCCCGGCGGCGGCGTTCAGCAGCACCACGTCGCGATAGGCGCCCTTCGCCCCGTCCAGCAGGGCGGTCAGGGCGGCGGCGTTCGCCTCGGCGTCGCCGCCGCGGATGGCCGAGAGGTCGTGGCGGGCCAGTCCGGCGTCCTCGGGCGTGACGGTGAAGCGGCGCACGGCGCCGTCCTTCCATTCCGCCACCTCGGTCTCGCCGGTGACGGTCAGTTCATCCAGGCCCTGGCCGTGCACCGTCCAGGCCCGCACGGCGCCCAGGCGGCCCAGCACCTCGGCCAGGGGCTCCAGCAGGCGGGGGTCATAGACGCCCATCACCTGCCGCTTCGCCTGCGCCGGATTGGACAGCGGGCCCAGCAGGTTGAACACGGTGCGGAAGCCGATCTCAGCCCGCACCGGCCCGACGTGGCGCATGGCGCCGTGGTAGGAGGGGGCGAACAGGAAGGCGATCCCGGCCCGGTCCAGCGCGCGCAGCTGCTGCGCCTGCGTGGCCGCCAGGTTGACGCCCAGCACCGCCAGCACGTCGGAGGAGCCGGACCTGGAGCTCAGCGCCCGGTTGCCGTGCTTGGCGACCTTAAGGCCCGCGCCCGCCAGCACCAACGCCGCCGCCGTGGAGATGTTGAAGGTGTGCTGGCCGTCGCCGCCGGTGCCGCAGGTGTCGATGACGTCCCACGGATGGTCCAGCGTCAGGGCCGCCTCGCGCATGGCGGTGGCGAAGGCCGCGATCTCGCCCACCGTCTCGCCACGGATGCGCAGGGCGGTGACGGCGGCGGCGACCTGGGCCGGCGTCGGCTCGCCGCGCAGGCAGGCGGCGAAGAAGGCGTGCGCCTCGGCGTCCGACAACGTCTTGCCGTCGACCAGCTTGGCCAGCAGGGGCTTGAAGGTGTCGGCCACCTCAGACCATCGCCCGGCGCTTCACGCCCGCGAGGTCCAGGAAGTTGGCCAGCAGATCGTGGCCGTGCTCGGTGGCGATCGACTCCGGGTGGAACTGCACGCCGTGGATGGGGCGGGTCTTGTGGGCCAGGCCCATGATCTCGCCGTCGGCGGTCCAGGCGGTGACCTCCAGCACGTCCGGCAGGGTCTCGCGCTTCACCGCCAGCGAGTGGTAGCGCGTGGCCGTGAACGGCGAGGGCAGGCCGCGGAACACGCTCTTGCCCTCGTGCAGGATCGGCGAGGTCTTGCCGTGCATCAGGGCCTTGGCGCGGATCACGTCGCCGCCGAACGCCTGGCCCATGGCCTGATGGCCCAGGCAGACGCCGAAGATCGGCATGTCCAGCGGCGCGGTGTCGATCAGGGCCAGGCAGACGCCGGCCTCGTTGGGCGTGCACGGACCGGGCGACAGCAGCACCGCCTCGGGCTTCAGCGCCCAGGCCTGCGCCGCCGTCAGGTCGTCGTTGCGCACGACGCGCGTCTCCGCGCCCAACTCCGCGAGGTAGTGGACGAGGTTGTAGGTAAAGCTGTCGTAGTTATCGACGACGAGGATCATGACTTGGCTTCTAGGGACTACGGCCCGCCGCGCCAAGCGCCCAAGGCGCCTCAGGGGTCGGTAAGATTGCGTTAACTGTATTGGATCGAATTGGGACTCTTCGAACGGGGAGGCTCGAATGGCCGACGGCATCCAGAAGGCGCGTATCCTGCTGACCGCTCCGGCGGTCGCGCCGGTCAGTCCGTGGTCCGCGCTCGGCGCGGCGGCCCTGGCCGCGACGGCGGCGATGCTGATGGCCGGGGTGATGATCCTGGGGCCGGGCGTCCGCTTCCAGGAGCCGGCGGCGATCATGGGCGACCGCTAGGGTCGCCTGACGCTCCGCATCAACAGTTTCGCTGCGATCGCCGCACCATCCGGCCGGATCGTCTCGGCCACGGCAGTCGCGCGCGTCTGGGTCTCCGGTGCGAGCGCCCGCTCGAGCGCCTGGGTCAGGCTTTCGAAGGTCGGCGTTGATCCTTCATGCGCCACGCCCACCCCCAGGTCCTCGACCCGCGCGGCCCAGAACGGCTGATCCACGATCTGGGGCACGATGACCTGGGGCGCGCCGGCGCGGGTCGCCGTGGTGGTTGTGCCGGCGCCTCCATGGTGGATGGCGGCGGCGACCCGCCCGAACAGGGCCTGCTGGTTGACCTCGCCGACGAGGAAACAGTCGTCCCTGTCGTCGATCAGGGCGTTGTCGGCCCAGCCGCTGGCCAGGACGACGCGCCGGCCGTGCGCTCGCGCCGCCTCGATCGCCGTGACGGCGGCGGCCTTGGTGCTGGGCAGGTTGATGCTGCCGAATCCGACATAGACCGGCGGCGTGCCCGCATTCAGGAAGGTACTCAACTTGGGTGACAGAGGCCGTTCGTCGGGCAGAATCCAGGCCCCGGTTTGAACCGGGGCGCTCATGTCCGTCGGCTCCCACGGCCAGAGAATCGGGTCCGAGGCCAGTAGAGGGCGGTCGCCGAAGACGTGGTCGCGGACGTTGTCGACCGGCGCCAGGCCGACAGCGATACGCTGGGCGTTCACCGCCTCGCCGAACAGCTCGTCCATGGTCTGGGCGTTCAATGCCCACAGCTCGCGTGCGTTAGTCACCTCGGGCGGCAAGGGGCGGCCGGGACGGGGGAAGGGCCAGTGATGATCCGACGGCAAGGACAGCGGACAGAAGATCCCTGACCGATGGGGCAAGCCCCGCCGCTCGGCGACGCATTGGGCGGCGGCGGTCGAGGGGAACAGACCGGTCGAGACGATCGCATCGCATCCGGCCGCGACGGCGTCGAGCGCCTCATACTGGGCCGGGATCATGATGGCCGAGAGCGCGGGCAGGGGCTTGGGCTCGCGCCGCGCCGCCTCGATCCAGTCGCGCACCGACATGAAAGCCGGTGCGTGCTCGACGCCGGCGCGCTCGAGCAGATCGATCAAGTCCGCATCCGGCGGCGTCGACACGATCGCCTCGACGCCCAGACCCTTGAGAGCGACCGCCAAGGCCGCCAGGGGCTCGACGTCGCCGCGCGAGCCATAGGTCGATAAGAGAATACGCATGCCGGGCCCCCTCCTTTGCCGAAGGGAGCGCAATTTGCGCATATAAAGCCGTTCGCCAATTCTTGAACGAAACTGTTTCGTCCCCAACTCCAAAGCAAGCTGGGGAGGTCAGGATCGTTCGGCGATCCGAAACCCACCGCCCATCCACTCAGAATCTGAAGCCGTGCGGTCGCCAGACGCCCGATTTCGTCTGCTTCAGCCGTTGCCGAACGGATAGCGCCAGGCTTCGTCCGCCGCCCGCATGGGCGCACGCGCCTTGGCCCGGGTCTCGGCGTATTCCGCCGCCGGATCGCTGTCGGCGACGACGCCGGCGCCCGCCTGCACATGGATCTGGCCGTCGGCGAACAGGGCGGTGCGCAGGACGATGCAGATGTCCGCCTCGCCGCCCGCCGAGATATAGCCGACCCCGCCGCCGTAGCCGACGCCGCGCTTCAGCTCTTCCAGCTCGTCGATGATCTCCATCGCCCGCACCTTGGGCGCGCCCGACAGGGTGCCGGCGGGCAGGGCCGCCAGCAGGGTGTCGACCGCGTCCAGTTTCGGATCGGCCACGCCCTGCACGTCCGAGACGATGTGCATGACCGAACTGTAGCGCTCGACCTTGAAGCTTTCGGTGACCTCGACCGTGCCCGGCGCGGACACCCGGCCCACGTCGTTGCGGCCCAGGTCCAGCAGCATCAGGTGCTCGGCGCGCTCCTTGGGATCGGCCAGCAGCTCGGCCTCCAGCGCCCGGTCGGCCTCGGGCGTCTCGCCGCGCGGACGGGTTCCGGCCAGCGGGCGGATGGTCACCCGGCCGTCCTTGAGCCGGACCAGGATCTCCGGGCTGGACCCGGCCAGCTGGAAATCGCCGAAGTCGAGGAAGAACAGATAGGGCGACGGGTTCTGGCGGCGCAGGGCGCGATAGAAAGCCAGCGGGTCCGTCTCCCACGGCGCCGAGAAGCGGTGGCTCAAGACGACCTGGAAGATGTCGCCGGCGGCGATGTAGTCCTTGGCGCGGGCGACCATCACGTCGAAGGCGGCCTCGTCGACCGGTGAGACGAAGGCGGGCCCGGCGGCCTCCACCGGCGCGGGCAGGGCCGGCAGGGGCGTGCGCAGGTCGGCCTCGAACCGGTCCAGCCGCTCGGCGGCGGCGTCCCAGGCGGCGCGAGCGTCCTGCCCGCTGTCCGGATAGGCCGCCGAGACCAGAACGATCTCGTGCTTCACGGAATCGAAGATGCCGACGATGGCCGGACGGGTCAGTACCGCGTCGGGCAGATCCAGCGGGTCCGGATTGGGCGCGCCCAGCGGCTCCAGCAGGCGGACCATGTCATAGCCGAACACCCCGAACAGCCCCGCGGCCATGGGCGGCAGGTCCTCGGGAAGTTCAAAGCGCGAGGCGGCCATCAGGGCGCGCAGCGAGGCCAGCGGATCCTCGCCATCGGGGGCGTAGCGGTCAGCCGCGATGTCCGCGCCACGGGCGGTCTCCGGCCGGCGGTCGCGGCAGCGCCAGACGACGTCGGGCTCGCGCGTGATGATCGAATAACGGCCGTTGACGGCGCCGCCCTCGACCGACTCCAGCAGGAAGGCGTGGGGGCGGCCCCGCCCGACCTTCAGAAAGGCCGAGACGGGGGTCTCCAGATCATCGACCAGCCGGCGGACGACCACCTGCGGCCGGCCCGAGGACCAGCCGTCGCGGAAGTCGGAGAAGGCGGCGGCGGAGAGGTCCGCCGCCGTCATTGCGCCGGGGCGGGAGCCGGACCGCGCGGAGCGGCGGCGCCGGCGGCTCCAGCGGCCGGGGTCGCCGGGGCGACTTCCGACAGACCCAGGGCGAGGCGGGCCTGCGGTTCGCTGAAGGTGGCGTTCACGCGGGCCGCGGCGGCCTTGATGGCGGTCTCGCCGACGGCGTTCAGGTTGTCCCCGCCCATGCGGGCCCGGAACTGGTCTGCGGGGCCGGCGGCGAGGGTCGGGTTGGGCGCCGTGATCGCGTCCGTGCGGCCGATGACGAAGCTGTTGGCGGCCTGTTGCTGGGCGAACACCTGGCCGCGCGGCGTGGAGAACAGGCCTTGGATGACGCCTTCGCCCGCGGACTGGTCCTGGGCGCCGACGTTGGCGGCGGTCTGCAGCGCGGCGCCGGCCGACCGGGCGACGGCGGCCACGTCCTCACCGCCGCGGATGCGGCCGGCCAGGGCGTTGGCGCGGGTGGTGAGCAGGCGGTTGTTCTCGCGGGCGATCCAGTTGGCGGCCAGTTCGGAGCGGAAGCGGGGGTTGCTCAGCGAGGGCAGGGCCGGGGGCACGATCTCATTGATCCGGACGACGAAATATTCGCCCTGACCGGCTTCCATGACTTCGCTCTCGCCGTTGCGGCCGAGCTTCCACATCGCTTCCAGCAGTTGCGGCGGAGCGCGGAAGTTCGGCTGCACCAGGCTGCGGCCGTCCTGAGTCACTTGCGGGACGGCGAGGATGCGGGCGCCGATCTCGGTGACGGCGGCCTCAAGCGTCTTGCCGTCCTTGCGCGCCTTGTCATAGGCCTCGACACGCCGATAGACGGCGGCGCGGCGGTCTTCCTGACGCAGTTCCTCGATGATCTGGGCGCGGACATCCGCGAGCGTCGAGGGGCGGCCCGGCTTGACGCCGGTCAGCTTGGCCACGACGAAGCCGACGCGGGCCTGAACAGGGTCGGAGATCTGATCGGGGGTCATGCCGAAGACCGCCGCGGCCACGGCCGGATCGGTCAAGGCGGTGCGCGGGCGATCGGTGAAGGCCGAGGGTTGCAGGTTGTTGGCCTGACCGACGGCTTCCGGCGTCTGGCCGGCGCGCAGGGCGGCGGCGATGCGGTCGGCCACGGCCTTGTTCGGCGCGGTCAGGGTCACGAAGGTGCGGGTTTCCGGTTGCGACAGGGCGTCGCGGCGGAAGTTGAAGCGTTCCTCGATGCGGGCGTCGGTGATCTCGCCCTGACCGTCGGTCGGGCTGTCGAACAGCACCACCGAGGCGCTGCGGAATTCAGGCAGACGCAGCTGGGCGGCGTTCTGCTGGATGAAGGTGTTGAGCTGGGCGTCGGTCGGCGCGGCGGCCGTGCCGGCCATGGCCTGGGTCACGGCGAACCAGCGACCGTCGCGGGTTTCCAGCGCCTGGTTGGCCAGGATGGCGCCGTAGATGCGCGGCAGGCGGACGCCGGCGCCGATGGCCGAGCCGTAGTGACGCGTCACGATCTCGTCGCGCATCTCGTGCTCGAAGCGCTCGGGCGTGGCGTTGTTGCGCTGCAGGGCGGCGACGTAGGCGGCCTGGTCGAAGCGGCCCGTGACCGAATCGAAGAAGGCGGGGACCTGGCGAATCTGACGCAGGACCAGTTCCTTGCCCGGGCGGATGCCGACTTTCTCGGCCCACGACATGAAGCCGAGGCGCTCGGACTGCTGGGCCAGATAGGCCGGGAGCTGTCCGCCGCCGATCAGTTCCTCGAACGTCAGGGCGCGACCGGCCTGTTCCTGGGCCTGATTGCGAATGCGGTCCAGGTCGACGCGGAACTCCTGCGCGTCGATGCTGCGATCGCCGGCCGAGATCACATGCTTGGGACCGAAGCTGGCCAGCAGGTCCGGCATCTGCGAACCGCCGGTGACCAGCAGGCCCAGACCCAGCAGGACGAGCAGGCCGATGGCCCACTTGGACTTGGCGAATTTGCGGAACGCGGTGAGCATGGTCGGTCCTGACGGAAGGGCGGCGAGAATGGCCACCTCGGCCTATAGGGCGTGAGGGGCCAGCACGGCAAGACGATGGCGACGCTTCGTCCGTTCGCGCATCTTGGCTTGGCCGCCGTCCCCGCCTAGAGAGACGGCCATGAAACAATCCGTGAAGCTGATCGCCGGAAACTGGAAAATGAACGGGCTGGGCGCGAGCCTCGCCGAGGCGGAGGCCCTGCGCGGTGCGCTGGAGGCCGAACCGGCGGCCTGCCGGGTCGCCCTGTGCCCGCCCGCCACCCTGGTCGAGCGCATGGCCGCCGCCTGTGCGGGCGGCCCCGTCGAGGTCGGCGGGCAGGACTGCCGCGCCGAGGCCTCGGGCGCCTACACCGGCGACATTTCCGCCGCCATGCTGAAGGACGCCGGCGCGAGCCTGGTCATTCTCGGCCACTCCGAACGCCGCCAGGGCCATGGCGAGTCCGACGCCCTGGTGCTGGCCAAGGCGGAGGCGGCGCTGGCCGCGGGCCTGTCGCCCATCGTCTGTGTCGGCGAGACCCTGCAGCAGCGTGAGGCGGGGCAGGCGGTCGAGGTCGTGCGCGACCAGGTGATCCATTCCCTGCCGCTGGCGTTGGCTGGTCAGGCGTTCGCGGTGGCCTATGAGCCCGTCTGGGCCATCGGCACCGGCCTGACCCCGACGCTGGAACAGATCGAGGAGGTCCACCGGGCCGTCCGCGCCGCGATGATCGAACGCCTGGGCCTGGCCGCCGCCACGCCGCCGATCCTGTACGGCGGCTCGGTCAAGCCGGACAACGCCCGCGACATCCTGTCGACGCCCGAGGTCGGCGGCGCCCTGGTCGGCGGCGCTTCACTGAAGGCCGCGGACTTCCTGGGCATCATCCGCGCGGCCTGACCGTCACTTCCCTCGCGCCGTCGTTGCCCACCGCACACAACGATGATAGACGCCGCCGCTTGATCGGCGCGGGTTTGCGCCACACATATCGGCTGCCATGCTCCAGATCATTCTCCTCGTCGTCATGATCCTTATCTCGCTCGCGCTCGCGGGCGTGGTCCTGCTGCAGCGCTCCGAAGGCGGCGCGCTGGGCATGGGCGGAGGTCCCTCGGGCTTCATGACCGCGCGCGGAGCGGGCAATCTGCTGACCAAGACCACCTGGGTCCTGGCCGCCCTGTTCTTCGCCTGCGCCCTGTCGCTGACGATCCTGGGCAATGTCGAGCGGTCGAACCGGTCGATCGTGGACGCCGACGCCGTCGGCGAACTGGCGGCTCCGCCGCCGTCGGCCACGCCGGACGCCGCCGCCGCCGATCCGGCCGCCCCGGCCCAACCGGCCGCTCCGTCGATGCAGGACCTCGAGTCGAGCCTGTCCGGCGCTTCGGCCGCTCCGGCCCCGGCTCCCGCCCCGGCCCAGCCGGCGCCCGCTCAATAAGGATGGGCGGGGACCTTCTCCCCGCCTTCCTCTCCCGCCCTCAAAGTCTTCGCAGTCCAGGGTCGCGTTTCGCGCGCCCCTTCGTCCACATGTTTGCGCGGTCGCCACGGATCCGGCGGGCCGAATCAGCGGTAAGGTGATCTCCCATGGCCCGTTACGTGTTCATCACTGGCGGCGTGGTTTCCTCATTGGGAAAAGGCCTCGCTTCCGCCGCTCTCGGCGCGCTCTTGCAAGCGCGCGGCTACAAGGTTCGCCTTCGTAAGCTCGACCCCTATCTGAACGTCGATCCGGGCACGATGAGCCCGTATCAGCACGGCGAGGTCTTCGTGACCGACGACGGGGCCGAGACCGACCTCGACCTGGGCCACTACGAGCGCTTCACCGGCGTTTCGGCGGCCAGGTCCGACAACATCACCACGGGCCGCATCTACTCGACCATCCTCGAGAAGGAGCGGCGCGGCGACTATCTGGGCGCGACGGTGCAGGTGATCCCGCACGTCACCGACCAGATCAAATCCTTCTGTCTGACGCCGGCCGTGACCGACGACGGCGACGACGTCGACTTCGTGCTGGTCGAGATCGGCGGCACCGTCGGCGACATCGAGGGCCTGCCGTTCTTCGAGGCCATCCGCCAGCTGGGCCAGGACCTGCCGCGCGGCCAGTCCTGCTTCGTCCACCTGACGCTGCTGCCGTTCATCAAGACCGCCGGCGAGATGAAGACCAAGCCGACGCAGCACTCGGTCAAGGAGCTGCGCTCGATCGGCATCCAGCCCGACATCTTGCTGTGCCGCTGCGAATTCCCGATCCCGCCCGAGGAAAAGCGCAAGATCGGCCTGTTCTGCAACGTGCGCGAAAGCGGCGTCATCCAGGCGATGGACTCGGCCGACATCTACGCCGTGCCGCTGGACTATCACCGCGAGGGACTGGACGCGGAAGTCCTGGCCCACTTCGGCATCACCGACGCCCCGGCGCCCGATCTGTCGCGCTGGCAGGAGATCGCCCGTCGTCGCCTGCAGCCCGATGGCGAGGTCACCGTGGCGGTGGTCGGCAAGTACACGGTCCTGAAGGACGCCTACAAATCCCTCATCGAGGCGCTGCACCACGGCGGCGTGGCCAACAACGTCAAGGTCAACATCGACTGGGTCGAAGCCGACACCTTCGAGGGCGACCCCGAGGCCTGCGAGGCCCGGCTGCAGGGCGCGCACGCGGTGCTGGTGCCCGGCGGCTTCGGCGAGCGCGGCTCGGAAGGCAAGATCGAGGCGGCCCGCTTCGCGCGGGTGCGCAACATCCCCTATTTCGGCATCTGCTTCGGCATGCAGATGGCGGTGATCGAGGCGGCGCGGAACCTCGCCGGCTATCCCAAGGCGTCGTCCACCGAGTTCGGCCCCACGGCCGAGCCGGTCGTCGGCCTGATGACCGAATGGACCCAGGGCAACCAGCGCGTCCTGCGTCAGCAGGGCGGCGATCTGGGCGGCACCATGCGCCTGGGCGCCTATGACTCCGTGCTCAAGGCGGGGTCCCGGATCGCGGAGATGTACGGCACGACCACCATCAGCGAACGGCATCGCCACCGCTATGAGGTCAACATCAACTATCGCGAGGCGATCGAGCAGAAGGCCGGGCTGGTCTTCGCCGGCCTTTCGCCTGACGGCGTCCTGCCCGAGACGGTCGAGCGCACGGACCACCCGTGGTTCATCGGCGTCCAGTATCACCCGGAGCTGAAGAGCCGGCCGTTCGCGCCGCACCCTCTGTTCGCCGGCTTCATCGCCGCCGCCGTGGTGCAGAGCCGACTGGTTTAGGCTTGAGGCGGGGCCGGGTTCGACGGCGCCCCGGCCGTCAGAACCATGTTCAGCCTCTCGAACGGCTGACGCGTGTGGCAGCGGACGCAGGTCTGCATGCCGGGCTGCGCGCGGCTATCGACGAAGAAGTGACCTTTGATCCTGCAGCGTAGCGACTTGAACATGTTCAATCCCGGGCTGGGACAGACAATGTGTCACCCGATGTTGGGTTGCAGAAAAAATATAGATTTCTAATACTTAATTTTCAACTTTCGGTCGCGCCTGAAGCGCCAGTAACGCGAAACTGGCAAGCCAGTGTTCGCCCATGTAGTCGCCGGTGACGTGGGGCAGGGCGGCGTCCAGATGGATTTCGGCGGCCCTATGCGCGATGGCGGCGCGGATGTCGCCATCGGGCAGGGCCGAGGCGATCTCGCGCCAGCACCAGGCCCGGCTCAGGTTCAAACCGTCCAGATGGGCGATCTTGCCGTCCGACCGGTCGCTGACGCCGACGGGGATGAACAGGGTCGCGGGCTTCTGCGATCCGACCCGAGGCAGGAAGGCGTTGAACCAGTCCCGGAAGGCGTCGGGCTCCATCACCCGCCGCATCAGGGCCGCCTCCATGAGGGCGGGCGACAGGAATTCGTCCTGAGACGGCTCCCACGCCTGACAGTCGCGGTCGCCCGCATGCCAGGCCAGCGCCTTCTCGCGGCACAGGGTCGCCAGCGCCGGATCGTTGGCCTCGGCCCAGTCCAGCGTCAACCGCAGGGCGAAGGCGGTGTTGTAGTGGGTGCCGACCCGCACCGGATAGCCGGCCAGCGGCAGGAAGGCGTGGAAGCGGTCGGCGAAGGCTTGCGCTAGCGGGCGCAGGATGGCGGCGCGGCGGCGTCCGTCCTCGCTGTCGTGCCGGTCCATCTCCGCGGCCAGCATCAACAACCAGCCCCAGCCATAGGGCCGCTCGAAGCCCCGGCTGGACGGCTGGGCCAGATAGGCGACCTCGGCCGCGATGTTGTCCGGGGTGAACAGCTCGTTCGCCAGCGCCCAGATGCGGGGCGCTTCGGGATTGTTCGGATACAGCCGCAGCAGGGTGAACAGGGTCCACCAGCCGTGCACGCACGAGTGCCAGTCGAAGCTGCCGAAGAAGATCGGGTGCAGGTCGCGCGGCCCCTTCACGTCCCGCTTGCCGGTCATCACGTGATCCAGCTTGTTCGGATATTCGCGGGTGACGTGCCCCAGCGCGGCGGAGGCGAAGCGGGAGGCGGTGGCGGCGTCGAGGACGTAGGTCATCTCAGAACCGGAAGGCGAGCGCATACATCAGTCCGATATTGACGATCAGCATGATCAGGGCGGTGGGGAGCTGGGCCCGGATCACCCCGTTCAGGGCGGCGTTGCGGTCAGGCAACTCCAGCAGGTTGGCGGGCACCACGTTGAAATTGGCCGCCATGGGCGTCATCAGCGTCCCGCAGAAGCCGGCCAGCATGCCGATCGCGCAGACGATGGCCGGATTGCCGCCGAACTGGTGGACCACGATGGGCAGGCCGATGGCGGCGGTCATCACCGGGAAGGCGGCGAAGGCGTTGCCCATGACCACGGTGAACAGGGCCATGCCCAGGCAGTAGGCAACGACCGCCAGCAGGGGCGTGGTCAGGGGAACGGTCTGGCTGACCAACTGGCCGACCACCCCGCCCACGTCGGCGGCGAGAAAGACCGCGCCCAGCGAGGCCAGCATCTGCGGCAGGAGAGTGGCCCAGCCGATCGAGTCCATCAGGCGGCGGCCCTCCTGCACCGGCGCCAGGACCGGAGGACGGAACCAGGCCATGGCCGCGAACAGGGCGATGACGCAGCCGAGGCCCAGGGCGATCAGGGTCGTCTGGGTCGAGGAGATCAGCCAGGCCCCGGCGCCCGTATACTTCGCCAGCAGCGTGCCGCCGACGGCGACCAGCGGGATGATCAGGGCCGGAACGAACAGGGCGTTTCCGCGTCGGGCCGCGCCCTCGCGCCGCTCCTCGAGCGTGGTGGTCGTGGGCTGGCCGACCCCCATTTTTCCGATCGCGCCCACGATGACCAACGCCACCACCAACAGGCCGTTGCCCAACCCGCCCAGCAGGTCGCCGAACAGCAGGGAGATCGCGATCAGACCCCAGAACAGGGTGTTTCGAATGCGGGTCGGGTGCGTCCGGTCCGTGGCCGTGAAGACGGCGAAGGCCAGGAACATCAGGCCGACCAGGATGTAGGCGTGCTGCAGGGTGATCATCGGCCCGCCTCCACGTCGGTGGCGGGGGTGGCGAGGTCGCGCTTCAGCGCCCGGTCGAACAGCCACAGCCTGACGCCGTGCACGATGAAGGCGGCGATGGCCGTGGGGATGGCCCACAGGGAGACATGCAGGGCCTCGACCTTGATCCCCGCCTGTTCGAGGAAGCCGACCATCAGGACGATTGAGCCGATGGCGATGAAGATGTCCTCGCCGAAGAACAGGCCGATGTTGTCGGTCGCGGCGGACATGCCGCGGATGCGGAAGCGGACCTTGTCGGGCAGGGGGCCGTGCTCGGCCTCCGCCGCGCCTTCGGCCATCGGGGCGACCAGCGGCCGCACCATCTGCGGATGGCCGCCGAGCGAGGTCAGGCCCAGCGCCGATGTCGCCTGACGGACCAGCAGATAGACCAGCAGCAGCCGTCCGGCGGTGGCGGCCCGCACCTGGGCGATCAACTGGCGCGCCCGTTCCTGCAGCCCGGCGCGCTCCAGCACCCCGATCACCGGCAGGATCAGCCAGGTGATGTGGAAATAACGGTTGTCGTTGAAAGCCTCGCCCAGACGGGCCAGCGTCGCCACGCCGGCGTCGAACAGGGCCCGGAGTTCCACCCCGGGCGTCACCGCCGCCAGCACGCCGGTGACGACGGCGGCGATCAGTATGACCAGCAGCGGGTTGATCCGGGCGATGAAGCCCGCGACCACGACCGCAATCCCCAGCAGCACCAGCATCCGCCGTCCCCCTTTCGTCCCCGGGCGGACAGTCGCGCGGTTCGGGGCTGGGCGAAAGAGCCTGAATGGCTTCCGTTACAGGCAGGCTTCCGCGATGGCCGTGACGTGACGCAGGTCGGTGCCGCAGCAGCCTCCGAAGACCGTCAAATTCGGGAATCGCAGACGCAGGTCGCGATGCAGGGCGGCCAGTTCGTCCGGATCGCCCGTGTCGAGCTCGGTCATGGCGTCCAGTTCCGCATGGCTGCAGCGCGAGGCGTTGGCGCGCAGGCCGCGCACGCGCGACGTCCATCCGGCGCCCTCCTCAAGGGCGGTGGTGAAGTGATCCGGGTGCGCGCAGTTGATCATGTAGTAGGCCGGACCCGTCTGGGTGGCTTCATCCACGGCGGCGACGGCGTCGGCCAGCCGGTCGCCGGTGGGAAGCCGTCCGTCCGTCTCGACGGTGAAACTGATCGCCACGGGGGCGCCGGCGGCCCGCGAGGCCCGCGTCACGCCGATGGCTTCGGGGACGTTGGTCATCGTGATCGCGGTGAACATGTCAGCGCCGGCTCCGGCCAGGGTCGCGATCTGATGGGCGTGATAGGTCTGGGCCTCGTCCACGCCCATAATGCGGCCCGGGTCATAGCCGTCCCCGCGCGGGCCGATGCAGCCGCTGACGACGATGGGGATCTTCGCTGGATCGTAAGCGTCCCGTAGCCGGACCAGCAGGGCGATGGCGTCGCGGTTCAGCGTATCGAGCTGGTCCTGCGACAGCCCGAGCGGTTCGGCCCAGTCGGGACTGGCGCGCCAGGTGGCGCTCTCGAGAATGAACCCGTTCCCTGTCCGCGCGGCCAGATCCAGGAAGCCGCGAAAGTAGTCGGTCAGGGCCTCGCGGCCCTGGGCGGTCCTGAGCAGGGTGATCGACGCGAAATAGGGAAGGTCGATCCCCCGGTTGAAGAGGATGTCCGTCTCGAGCCCGCCGTCCGTGAGAAAGGATCTGTCGAGTTGCGGCAGTGTCGCGAAGGTCATGGGCGTGATCCCGGAAATCAGGCCGTCGGAGAACATCCGACGAAATCTGCCACCGGTCCGAGAACGTTGCTACCCGAAATTCGAATCTCAGGCCGCGCCGAATCCGCCGCCGCCCGGCGTCTCGATCACGAACACGTCCCCAACCGCCATCTCGACCTCTGCGGTGGCGTCCAGCGCCTGCACGGTCCCGTCAGCCCGCTCGATCCGGTTCACGCCGACCGCGCCCGGCGCGGCGCCGTCCACGCCGAAGGGCGGCGTGCGTCGGTGGTTGGACAGGATGGCGGCGGTCAGGGGCTCCAGGAAGCGCACGCGGCGGATAGCCCCGTCGCCGCCCCGGTTCGCGCCCGCGCCGCCCGAGCCATGACGGATCGAGAATTCTTCCAGCAGGACAGGGAAACGGGTCTCCAGCACCTCGGGGTCGGTCAGGCGGCTGTTGGTCATGTGGGTCTGCACCGCCGCCGCGCCGTCGAAGCCGGGCCCGGCGCCCGAGCCGCCGGCGATGGTCTCGTAGTACTGCCGCGTGGCGTCGCCGAAGGTGAAGTTGTTCATCGTCCCCTGGCTGGCCGCCAAGACGCCGAGCGCGCCGTACAGCGCATCCACGACGGCCTGGCTGGTCTCGACGTTCCCGGCCACGACGGCGGCGGGATAGCGCGGGTTCAGCATCGATCCCTGCGGCACGATCAGCTCGATCGGCTTCAGGCAACCCTCGTTCAGCGGGATGGCGTCGTCGACCAGGGTCCGGAAGACATAGAGGGTCGCCGCCCGGGTGATCGACAGGGGGGCGTTGAAGTTGTTGGGCCGCTGGGCGCTGGTTCCGGTGAAGTCCACGACCGCGCTGCGGGCCGTCGTATCCACGTCAATCCGTACACGGATGATCGCCCCGTCATCCATCTCCAGATCGAACGATCCGGGCTTCAGGGCGGCGATGGCGCGGCGCACGGCCTCCTCGGCGTTGTCCTGGATGTGGCCCATGTAGGCGGCGACGACCTCGCGTCCGAACTCGCTGACCATGCGGGTCAACTCGTCGGCGCCGCGCGCGCAGGAGGCGACCTGGGCCTTCAGGTCGGCCATGTTCTGATCCACGTTTCGTGACGGATGAGGACCGGAGGCGAACAGGGCGCGGGTCTCGGCGTCCCGCAGCGTTCCGGCGTCGACCAGCAGGAAGTCGTCGATCAGCACGCCCTCGTCCTCGACGGTCCTGGAGGTCGGCGGCATGGATCCAGGGGTGATGCCGCCCACATCCGCGTGGTGCCCGCGCGCGGCGACGAAGAAGGCGGGCGTCTCGTCCGCCTCCAGGAAGACCGGCATGATGACGGTGATGTCCGGCAGGTGCGTGCCGCCGTTGTAGGGGGCGTTCAGCATATAAACGTCGCCGCGCTTCATGCCGCGCCCGTCCCGGGCGTCGCCGCGCGAGGTGACCACGGTGCGGATGCTCTCACCCATCGAGCCCAGATGCACCGGGATGTGCGGAGCGTTGGCGATCAGGGCGCCGCCGGCGTCGAAGACGGCGCAGGAGAAGTCCAACCGCTCCTTGATGTTCACCGAATAGGCTGTGGCCCGCAGCGCCTCGCCCATCTGTTCGGCGGCGGCCATGAAACGGCTGTTGAACACCTCCAGCAGGATCGGATCGGCGTGGGCGCCGATGGCCGTGCGGGCGGGCAGGGGGACGATCCGCGCCAGGATCAGGTTCAACCCCGCATCGGCGGCGGCGCGCCAGCCCGGTTCGACCACGGTGGTGCCGGTGTCCTCCAGGATCACCGCGGGGCCGTCGACGGCGGCGCCGGGTCCGAAGTCCTCGCGGCGATAGACGGGCGCGGCGTGGTCCCGGCCCGCCATCCACACCGAGGTGTGGGTCACGGCCTCGGGCGTGCGGTCGCTCGGATCGCCGCCGGTCGCCGCCGTCTGACCGGACGCGCCGGTGGCCTCGGCCTCCAGCGTTTCGACGACCAGCGCCTTGCCCTCGGCGAAGAAACCGAAGCGGCGGCGATGCAAGGCCTCGAACGCGGACCTCATGTCGTCGGCGGGGCCGAAGGGCACGGTCAGGGGCGTGTCGGAGCCTGCGAACTTGATCTCGGCCCGCGCCGTCACCGTGATCCGCTCATCAGCGAAGCCCTGCGCCGCCAGTTCGGCCCGCGCCTGGTCCGCCAGCGCCGCGATCCGCGCCGCCATCTCGGCGTCCGCGGCGGTCTCCAGCGGAATGGCCGCCGTCGCCTGGCGGATCGCCCGCACCTCGGCCAGGCCCATGCCGTAGGCCGACAGAACGCCCGCGAACGGGTGCAACATCACCGTCGTCATGCCCAGGGCGTCCGCGACCAGACAGGCGTGCTGCCCGCCCGCGCCGCCGAAGCAGTTCAGGACGTAGCGGGTGACGTCGTAGCCGCGCTGGATCGATATCGACTTGATCGCCTCGGCCATGTTCTGGACGGCGATGGTGACGAAGCCTTCGGCCAGCGCTTCCGGTGTCGTGGCGCGGCCCGTCGCCGCCTCGACCTCGACCGCCAGTTCCGCGAAGCCCGCGCGCACGGCGTCGGCGTCCAGCGGCTGATCGGCGCCCGGGCCGAATACGGCGGGGAAGAACTCCGGCTTCAGCTTACCCAGCAGGACATTGCAGTCGGTGACCGTCAGCGGCCCGCCCCGGCGATAGGCGCGCGGGCCCGGCACGGCGCCCGCCGATTCCGGTCCGACCCGCAGACGCGCGCCGTCGAAGCGGCAGATCGAACCGCCGCCCGCCGCCACCGTGTGGATGCTCAACATGGGCGCGCGCAGCCGCACCCCGGCGACCACGGCGTCGGACGTGCGCTCGTACTCGCCCGCGAAATGGGACACGTCCGTCGAGGTGCCGCCCATGTCGAAGCCGATGACGCGGTCGAAGCCCGCGACCTTTGCAGTTTCCGCCATGCCGACCACGCCGCCGGCCGGGCCGGACAGGATGGCGTCCTTGCCCCGGAAGGCGCCCGCCGCCGTCAGCCCGCCATTGGACTGCATGAACAGCAGGGGCGTGGCTTCGCCCAATGCGCCGCCGACCTTATCCACATAGGCGCGCAGGATGGGCGACAGATAGGCGTCGGCCACGGTGGTGTCGCCGCGCCCGATCAGCTTGATCAGGGCCCCGACCTCGTGACTGACCGAGATCTGCTCAAAGCCCAGCTCGCGGGCGATTTCGGCCACCTGGCGCTCGTGTTCGGTGAAGCGCCAGCCGTGCACCAGGGCGATGGCGACCGCGCGGAAGCCGGCGTCGCGCGCGGCCTTCAGTCCCCGTCTTGTCCCCTCGATATCCACAGACCTATCCACAGCCCCGTCGGCGCGGACGCGCTCGTCGATCTCCACCACGCGGTCGTAGAGCTGGTCGTTCAGGCGGATGTGGCGGGCGAACAGCTCGGGGCGGCTCTGCCAGCCGATGCGCAGGGCGTCGCCGAAGCCCTTGGTGATCGCCAGCAAGGTCGGCTCGCCCTTGCGCTCCAGCAAGGCGTTGGTCGCCACGGTGGTGCCCATCCGCACTGCCTCGACCAGGCCGGCGGGCAGGGGATCCGGTCCGGCTCCCAGCATCCGGCGCACGCCCTCCACGGCGGCGTCGGCGTACTGCTCGGGATTGACCGACAGCAGCTTGCGGGTCGTCAGCGTCCCGTCCGGGGCGCGGGCCACCACGTCGGTGAAGGTGCCGCCCCGGTCGATCCAGAAACGCCAGCCGCTCGGGGCCTGATCCATTCCGCTGCTCCGACTCATCTTATCGCCATTGTGCTCAGAGGCCGAGCGGGCCGAACAGCCAGGTCATCCAGATCCCGGCCGCAAGGAAGACGCCGAAGGCCAGCCGGTCGTCTCCGGCCAGGGGCTTTTTCACGAGCGCGCGCGCGAGCACGAGGCTGAGCCCCGCCGCCGCCGCCCACAGCAGCACGGTCGGCAGGCCGATCCAGCCGACCCAGGCTCCGCCCGCCGCCAGCAGGAAGGGATCGCCGCCGCCCAGGCCGTCCCGCCCCCTCAGACGGCGATAGGCGAAGGCCAGCAGCCAGAGGGCGGCGAAGCCCGCCGCGGCGCCGATCGCGGCGTTCAGCAGCCCTGTCCCCCCCGGAAGCAGGGCGGCGCCCAGGCCGGCGGCGGCCAGAGGCAGGGTCAGCTCGTCCGGCAACCAGAAATGCTCGGCGTCGACGACGGCGATCAGCAGCAGCATCCATCCCAGAATCGCCGTCAGCAGGGTGGCGGACACCGAAGCCTGCGAGAGCCCGGCCCAGGCGCCGATGGCGGCGGTCGCCAGGGCGAAGGCGGACAGTCTCAGTGGCCAACGTGCGCCGGAATGCGGCCTCGATCCGGGCAGGCGCACGCTGATCCAGGCCAAAACGAGACCGATCACGGACCCCGCGGCGGCGAAAACGACTGTGACAGTGACGACGTCCACGATCCCTCCGACCAGCCCCGCGACCGTTGCGATAGGCGGCTCGTCCAAGCGCCGCAAGGCCGGCGGGGTCGGACGCATTGTGACGGTTACGCCGTATCATGACGGTGTTTCATCAAGCTGCGACGACATCTTCACGCAAGGGCGACCGAACCGTCACGGTTCGGCGGCCCCGCTGTCATATCCGGCTCCTAACCACGGACAGGGCAGGCGGGGGCGATGCTTCGTCAGATCGGGCGCATGGGCGCGCGGTCTCACCTGCCGTGAGTTCCTCTGGACCAGACACGGTGAAAACGATGACCGGCTTCAAACTGACCACCCTGCTGGCCCTCTCGGCCAGCGCCCTGACCCTCGCCGCCTGCGGTTCGGCTGAAGTGGCTTCGCCCGGCGAAGGCGATTTCGGCGGCGGCAACGGCGGCGGTGGCGGCGTGACGCCTCCGGCCCCCGGCACCCCGGCCGCTGACTGCCCGACCGGCTTCGCCAACGTCGGCGTCGTCGCCGCGGGCACGCTGCGCGCCTGCCAACTGCCCAGCACCATCACCGGCAACCTGACGGTGCCGCTGCGCGCCGGCACGATCTATTCGATCTCGGGCCGTACGGAAGTCGGCAATGACCGCGGCGCCGATCCGGCCGCTCCGGTCGCCGGCACCCAGCAGGGCATCCTGACCATCGAAGCCGGCGTGCGCATCTTCGGTTCGGGCGGCTCGGACTATCTGCTGGTCAACCGCGGCTCGCAGATCTTCGCTGAAGGCACCGCCACCAACCCGATCATCTTCACCAGCCGCGCCAACGTCGACGGCACGACCACCGAGAACTCGCAAGGGCAGTGGGGCGGCGTCGTGATCGCCGGCCGCGCCCCGACGGCGGTCTGCCCGGTCGGCGTCACCGCGCCGAACATCGCCTGCGTCGGTCAGGTCGAAGGCACCAGCGCCAACTACGGCGGCAACAGCCCGACCGATAACTCGGGCCGTCTGCGCTACGTCCAGATCCGCTACTCGGGCTTCGAAATCTCGCCCAACAACGAGCTGCAGGCCCTGACCCTGGCCGGCGTCGGCTCGGGCACGACCATCGACCACGTTCAGGCCTACAACAGCTCGGACGACGGCATCGAAATCTTCGGCGGCACGGTCAACCTCAGCCACATCGTGATCAACGGCGCCGACGACGACGGCCTGGACACCGACACCGGCTGGCGCGGCGGCGCCCAGTTCGGCATCGTGACCCAGCGCGCCACGGCCGTGACCAACGGCAGCCGCGGCTTCGAATGGTCGGCCGCCCCGTCGGGCACCGCCTTCTACGCCCAGCCCAAGGTCTCGAACTGGACCATCGTCGGCCGTAACGCCGCCGTGGCCGCGGACGCGATCCTGACGCTGAACACCGGCACCCAGCCGACGATCATCAACTCGGTGATCACCAACCCGTCGACCTCGGCCGCGGCCTGCCTGGACATCGACGACGCCCAGACGGTCACCAACGCTCCGGTGTTCCGTTCGGTCTTCTTCGCCTGCAACCGTCCGTACGAGAACGACTCGAACATCAACGCGGCCGCCACCGAAGCGGTGTTCATCAGCGCCACGAACGTCGGCAACACCGCCGCCGGCGTCTCGTCGATGACGGCTCCGGCCGGCGCCACCCTGACGGCCCAGAGCCTGACCTTCATCAACGGCGCCAACGAGACCGCCGTGACCCCGGCCAACGCCCCGGCGATCTACAGCTTCTTCACCGCGGTGACCTATGTCGGCGCCGTGCGGAACGCGGCGGACACTTGGTACCAGGGCTGGACCTGCGGCCTGCAGGCCGCCAGCGCCGCGGCCCCCAGCCTGACCTGCTGACGACGGATGGACGGGCGGCGGTTTCTCGCCGCCGCCCGGCTACCGAACCCTTCCGTTGATCCCTTCGAGGCGCAGACCATGAAGACCGTGAAAATGTCCCTTGGCGGGCTTCTGCTCGCCACCACCGCCCTGGTCGCGCCGGGCGTCGCCCTGGCCCAGACCGCCCCGACGACCCAGACGCCGGCCGCGCAGGCCGAGCCGCCGATCGAGACGGAGACGGACCTCGGCGAGGTCGTCGTCCTGGGCCGCTATATCCCGCAGCCGAACCGCGAAAGCCCCGAGGTCGCCGCCTTCGTGACCGCCGAGGATCTGCAGCGCACCGGCGACGCCGACGCCGCCCAGGCCCTGTCGCGCGTCACCGGCCTGTCGATCGTCGAGGGCCGCTTCATCTATGTGCGCGGGCTCGGCGAGCGTTATTCGTCGGCCCTGCTGAACGGTTCGCCGCTGCCCAGCCCCGAGCCGCTGCAACGCGTCGTCCCGCTCGACCTGTTCCCGTCGGAAGTGCTGGCGGGCCTGACCGTTCAGAAGACCTATTCGGTGTCCTTCCCCGGCGAGTTCGGCGGCGGCGTGGTCGACCTGCACACCATCGACACTCCGGCCCAGCCGTTCTTCAGCATGCAGGCCTCGATCGGCGGCAACACGGAGACGACGAACAAGGAGGCGCTGATCTACTACGGCTCGCGCACCGACTTCACGAGCTTCGACGACGGCACCCGCGATGTCCCGGGCGCGCTCCAGCTCGGCTTCGGCAGCGGCAAGCGCATCTCGGCGGCCAACTTCACCGCCACCGAACTGCGCCACATGGGCCAGTCGCTGGTCAACGCGCCGCTGCGCCTGCTGCAGCGTGAGACCACGCCAGCCAACTTCGGCCTGCGCTTCACCGGCGGCACGAACATGGAAACCGGCATGGGGACGCTGGGCGGCGTCTTCGTGGCCTCGTACGACAACAAGTGGACCGGCCGTCGCGGCGTGCGCCAGACGGGCCGCATCGACAGCGGCGCCCTGGTGACCGCCAACGATTTCGACTTCCAGTCGAACCAGAACGACCTGACGCTGAACTTCCTCGGCGCCCTGAGCCTGACCAGCGACACCAACACGCTGAAGTGGACCAACCTCTACGTCCGCAACGTCACCAAGGAAGCCCGTTCGGAAGCCGGCTTCGACGACGGCTCGGGCGGCCAGCGCCGCACCGACAACACCGAATGGTTCGTGCGCCAGCTGTTCTCGACCCAACTGGCCGGCGAGCACACCTTCGGCGCCGCCGGCGAGTGGGAGTTCGACTGGCGGGCGGCCTACGCCAAGACCTCGCGCGACGCGCCGTACGAGAGCCGCTTCGGCTACGGCCAGAACGTGGCCGGCGAGTGGATCCACGACATCGAGACCAACGCCATCTCGTTCAGCGAACTGGACGACGACATCGTCTCGGGCGGCGCGGATGTCAGCTACACCCTGCCGCTGTCCGACGCCCGCGAAGCCGTCTTCTCCTTCGGCGTGGCCTACTCGGACAACAACCGGGAATCCGAGCAGCGCACCCTGCGCTTCATCGCTCCGAACGGCCTGACCCAGGACCAGCTGGAGTCGCGCGTCGACTTCCTGTTCGCCGACATCAACATCGGGCCGTATCTGCAGATCGAGGAAATCACCGGGACCAACGGCGCCGCCGCCTTCGACGGCCAGCTGACGGTCAAGGCCGCCTACGCCCAGGTGGCGGCGGAGATCATCCCGCTGGTCAATCTGAACATCGGCGTCCGCGCCGAGCAGGGCGAGCAGACCGTGACCCCGCGCGACCTGTTCGGCGGCACGACGGGCTTCCTGCCGACCCGGATCGAGGAAGAGTACATCCTGCCGGCGGGGACCATCACCTGGAACTTCGCCGAAGACATGCAACTCCGCTTCGGCGCGTCCAAGACCATCGGCCGCCCGCAGTTCCGTGAACTGGCTCCGCAGCAGTACACGGACGTCGAGAGCGACCGGACCTTCATCGGCAACCCCTATCTGGTCGACACCGAGATCCTGAACGTCGACGCGCGCTGGGAGTGGTACTTCGCCCGCGATCAGTATGTGACGGCCGGCATCTTCTACAAGGACCTGGACAAGCCCATCGAGTCGAGCGTCGTCGACCAGGGCTCGTCGATCTCGCAGACCTTCCTCAACGCGCCGAACGCGACCATCCAGGGCGCCGAGGTCGAGGTGAAGAAGTATTTCGAGTTCGGTTCGGAAATGGACTTCATCGCCAACAAGCGGTGGCTGATCCAGGCCAACTACACCTACTCGAAGTCGGAAGTGAACGTCGGTTCGGGTGACACCGTCATCACCCAGAACAGCCTGGGCGTCGCTCAGCCGGCCTCGTTCTACGTGGTCGACGGCAGCCGTCTGCAAGGTCAGTCCGAGCACGTCGCCAACCTGCAACTGGGCTGGGAAGACGATACCGCCCGGTCGCAGGCGACCCTGATCGCCAACTTCGTCTCGGAGCGCACCTCGGCGCGCGGCCGCCCGGGCGAACCCGACCTGATCCAGGAGCCGGGCGTCCAGCTGGACTTCGTCTTCCGCAAGGACTTCGACTACGCGGGCCGCGAGTACGGCGTGGCGGTCGAGCTGCGGAACCTGCTGGGCGAGGAGTTCCTTGAATACCAGGAGCTCGGAAACCGGGTCGTCATCAACGGCTACGAACTGGGCACGAGCGGCTCGGTCAGCCTGACCGCCCGCTTCTGATCCTGCTGAAATGGAAAGGCCGGCTCCATCCGGGGCCGGCCTTTTCTGTGCAGGCTGTGTGGAGATTTTGTCCGGAAACGGCCGGGTTGTCATAACAAGTTCGCGCCGCCGTCATGAGGGCGTGAAGCCCGAACCCGGACGATTGAGCTAGGACAGTTCCGGGCCGTCGGGGGCCATGACGGGCGTCCTCTCGTGATCGCTGTTCTTCGCAACTGGACCACCTCGGCCCGCGCGTTCGCGCAGGATGTCGCGGTGCGTCCGGTCCGGCTCCGGCCTCTCGTCGAAGGCCTGCTGGCCGCCGTCCTGCTGGTGCAGGCCGGGCGTCTGGTCTGGCTGTTCGTCGAGCCGCCGCCAGCCGCCTCGGCGGAGGCGCCGGCGGCGAACCGTCCCGCGGACACCTCCGTCTTCCAGCGCTTCGACGCCTTCTTCCGCACCGGCGGCCAGTCCAGCATGGCGGAAGACACCGCCGCGGGCAGCAACCAGATGCGCCTGTTCGGCGTCCGCGCCGACGGCGCCGGGGGCGGCTCCGCGATCATCGGCCTGGCCGACGGTCGCCAGCTCTCGGTCGGCGCCGGCGAGGAGGTCGAGCCCGGCCTGATCCTGCAGTCGGTCGCCGCCGACCATGTCGTCCTGTCGCGCAACGGCGCGCTCAGCCGCCTGATCTTCGCCGAGACCCCGGTCGGCGCCGCCGCGCCGCCCCCGCCGCCCGAGACGCCGCAGGTGGTCGCCCCGCCGGCCGCCGCTCCGGCGTCCGCTCCGGCCGCCGCCGTGGTCGATCCCGCTCAACTGATGGCCCAGGCCTCGCTGCGTCCCCGGATGCGGGGACTGGCCGTGAACGGCTTCACCGTCTCCGCTGGCGGCGACGGCAGCGCCCTGCGCGCCGCCGGGTTGCAGTCGGGCGACGTGATCCTGGCTGTGAACGGCATCGAACTGAACAGCGCGGGCCGGATCGCCGATCTGCGCCGCGCCCTCGCCAACAGTCCTTCCGCCGAGATCCGCTTTGAGCGCGGCGGGCAGGAACGCACGACCACCATAAGGACCGCCCGGTGAACCGCATGAGCCGAAACGCCGTCTGCGCCGTGCTGGCCGGGCTGATGATCGCCCAGGGCCCGCTGGCCGCCGCGCCCGCCATGGCGCAGGCGAGCCAACGCCAGACCTTGAACGTGCAGGGCGCCGACATCCGCGCCTTCATCCAGGACGTGGCCCGTATGACGGGCCGCACCTTCATCGTCGATCCCGCCGTCAGCGGCACGGTGACCGTGACCAGCGAACGCGCCCTGTCGCGGACGGAGCTGTTCGAGGTCTTCCTGTCGACCCTGCGCGCGAACGGCCTGGTGGTGTCCCAGACGGGCTCGGGCGCCTATCGCATCAGCCCGGCTCAGGGCGCGGCGCAGGGACCGGCGACCGTGGGCGCCGAGCGCTTCACGACCGAGGTCTTCCAGCTTCGCCACATCGACGCCGCCTCGGCCGCCGAGACCATCCGCCCGCTGGTCGGCGCGCAGGGGCAGGTGCTGGCCAATCCGGGCGCCAACAGCGTCGTCGTGGCCGATTTCGTCGACAACCTGGGCCGCATCCGCGCCCTGATCCGCAGCATCGACGTGGACCGCGCCAGCTTCGAGGTCATCACGCTGGAGAACTCGTCGGCGCGCGAGATCGCCGCCGTGCTGCAGTCGGTGCTGGCGCCTCCGGGCGGCCAGCCGGGGCAGGGGATGGTCTCGGTCACCCCGGTCGACAGCTCCAACTCCCTCGTCCTGCGCGGCGATCCCTCCGCCGTGGCCCGGGTGCGCCCGCTGGTCGAGGACCTGGACCGCCGCGCCCAGTCGGCCGACGACATCAAGGTCATCTTCCTGGAGCACGCCAACGCCGAGCAGCTTCTGCCCGTGCTGCAGCAGATCGTCGGCCAGCCGATCACCCCGGCCCAGGCCAACGCCGCGCCCGCCGTCGGCGCCGACGGCGCGCCCGCCGCCTCCACGGCCGCGCCGATGGCGCCCGCCGCTCCGGGCCAGCGCGCCACCATCGCCCGCTTCCCCGGCGCCAACGCCCTGGTCATCTCGGCCTCCGCCGACACCCAGCGCACCCTGGCCGAGGTCATCCGCCAGCTCGACCAGCGCCGCCAGCAAGTGCTGATCGAGGCCGTGGTGGTCGAGCTCAGCGACACCGCCGTGCGCGAACTGGGCGTCCAGTGGTTGATCGCTGGACAGGACGGCAATCCGATCGGCCTGACCAACTACAGCGACAGCGCCACGCCCCTGCTGCCCATCGTGGGCGGCGCGGCGGCCAGCCGGCTGGACCCCGCCGACCCGATGCGCTCGCGGCTCCAGAACCTCGCGCTCAACTCTCTGCTGGGCGCCAACGGCTTCGTCGGCGGCGGCGGCGGCACCATCGGCGACGGCCTGTTCGGCTTCATCATCAACGCGGCCAAGTCGGACGACGGCTCCAACCTGCTGCAGACCCCGTCGCTGATGACCCTCGACAACGAGGAGGCCACCATCCTGGTCGGTCAGGAAGTGCCGATCACCACGGGCGAGGCCCTGCTGGACGGCAACTCCAACCCCTTCCGCACGACCCAGCGGCAGGACATCGGCGTCAAGCTGGTGGTCCGGCCCCAGATCAACGCGGGCGGCTCCATCACCCTGCACCTGCGCCAGGAGGTCTCCAGCATCAACGGCGTCCTGACCAGCTCGGCCAGCGACCTGGTGCTGAACAAGCGCGAGCTGGAAACCACCCTGGTGGTCGACGACGGCGACATCGCCGTGGCCGGCGGCCTGCTGGACCAGAACGACCGCCTGTCGGTCGACAAGATCCCCGGCCTCGGCGACCTGCCGGGCATCGGCGGTCTGTTCCGCTCGACCAGCCGCCAGCGCGGACGCACCAATCTGATGGTCTTCCTGCGCCCGACCATCATCCGCTCGCCCGCCGACGCCCAGCGCCTGAGCGCCGACCGCTGGGGCTATATGCGCAACCAGCAACTGCTCAACGATCCGACCCGCGAGCCCAGCCTGGACGAGATGCTGCGCGACTATATGCGGACCCAGCCGCCGGTCGCCCCCGGTCCTGAACTGGTCCCCGGCGAGGTGGTGATCTCGCCCCTGCCGCCCGCGGCCCCGCAGGAGTGACCGGGCGGTGATCACCCTCGTCAATCCGACGCTGCCCTACGGCTTCGCCAAGCGGCATGGCGTCATCCTGCTGGACGCCGGCGAGATCGCCGTGATCGGCCTGCGCGAGGGGGCCGATCCCTCGGCCCTGATCGAGACGCGCCGCGTGCTGGGCCGTCCCTTGCGCGTCGAGCCGCTGGGCCAGGCCGCCTTCGATCGTCAGTTGTCGCAAGTGTATGCGGGCGATCACCTGAACGCCGCCGACGGCGACGACCTGGACATGCCCGCGGGCCTCGAGGGGCTGATCGACGACATTCCCGCCGCCGCCGACCTGCTGGACACCGCCGACGACGCCCCGGTCATCCGCCTGATCAACGGCGTCATCGCCGAGGCCGTGCGCACAGGCGCATCCGACATCCACCTGGAGCCGTTCGAGAGCGCCCTGATCGTGCGCATGCGCGTCGACGGCGTGCTGCGCGAGGCCCTGACGCTCAGCCCGCGCATCACCCCGCTGCTGGTCTCGCGCATCAAGGTCATGGCCCGGCTCGACATCGCCGAGAAGCGGGTGCCGCAAGACGGACGCATCCCCCTGGCGCTGGGCGGCAAGACCCTGGACGTCCGCGTCTCGACCCTGCCGTCGCGGGCGGGCGAGCGGGTGGTGCTGCGCATCCTCGACAAGGACCAGGCCGGGCTGACGCTCGACCGCCTCGGCATGTCGCCGGACGCCTTCGGCGCCTTCCGCGGCGCGCTGAAGGAGCCCAATGGCATCATCCTGGTCACCGGGCCGACGGGTTCGGGCAAGACCACCTCGCTGTACGCGGGCCTCAGCCTGCTGAACGATGCGACGCGCAACATCCTGACGGTCGAGGATCCGGTCGAATACGCCATCGACGGCATCGGCCAGACCCAGGTGAACACCAAGGTCGGCATGACCTTCGCCGCCGGCCTGCGCGCCATCCTGCGCCAGGACCCGGACGTGGTCATGGTTGGCGAAATCCGCGACGTGGAGACGGCGGGCATCGCTGTCCAGGCCGCCCTGACCGGCCACCTCGTCCTCTCGACCGTGCACACCAATGACGCCGTGGGCGCCGTCACCCGCCTGCGCGACATGGGCGTCGAGCCCTTCCTGCTGGCCTCGACCCTGCGCCTGATCGTGGCCCAGCGCCTCGTGCGCCGCCTGTGCGGCGAGTGCCGCGTGGCCGAGCCCGCCGACAAGGCGACGGCGAAACTGGCGGGCGTGAAGAAGGGCGACACCGTCTGGCGTCCGCACGGCTGCGCCCACTGCCAGAACACTGGCTACGTCGGCCGCGTCGGTCTGTACGAAGTCATTCGCGTCGATGACCGCATCCGCCGCCTGATCGCCGCCGAGACTGGAGAGGACGCCATCGTCGCCGCCGCCTTCGAGATCGGCGGAACCCTGTCGCAGCGCGCGCGGGAGCTGGTTCTGGAGGGCGTCACCTCGGTCGAGGAGGCCGTGCGCGTCACCCGTCAGGAAACCGGCGAGGCGCACGATCCGGCGCCCTCCGAGGCCGCGGCCTGATGGCGGCCTTCGACTATGTCGCGGTGGACGCGGGCGGCCGGACCGTCTCGGGCGCTGTGACGGCGTCCGACGAAACCACGGCGCGCGCCCTGTTGGGCAAGCGTCGCCTGATGCCGCTTCAGGTCCTGCCGGCCCGCACCGGCGCCGCCCGCACGGCCGCGCCCTCGGCGAGAGGCGGCAAGCTGGACGCCCGCACCCTGGCCCTGACCACGCGACAGCTGGCCACGCTGGTCTCCGTCGCCCCCATCGAGGAGGCGCTGCGCACCATCGCGCTGCAGGCCGATCGGCCCGCCGTCCGCCGCGTGCTGGAAGGCGTCCACGCCGGGGTCATGGAAGGCCGCCGCCTGTCCGACGCCATGAGCTTGCAGGGGCAGGCCTTCCCGCCGCTGTACCGCGCCATGGTCTCGGCGGGCGAGGCGTCGGGCGCGCTGCAGCCCATTCTCGAACGCCTCGCCGACGGGCTGGAGCGCGACCAGCAGGTGCAGGGCAAGGTGATCACCGCGCTCGTCTATCCCGCGGTGCTGGCGGTCGTGGCGCTGGGCGTCATCACCGCCCTCATGGCCTTCGTGGTGCCCAAGGTGGTCGACCAGTTCGACAGCATGCACCAGACCCTGCCGCTACTGACCCGGCTGGTCATCGGCGTGTCGCACCTGATGCGCGACTGGGGCTGGCTGGTTCTGCTGCTGCTCGCCGCCGGAGCGGCCCTCGGGGCCGCGGCCCTGCGCAATCCGGCCGTGCGCCTGCGCGCCGACACCCTGATCCTCAAGCTGCCGCTGATCGGCCGCCTGACCCGCGACCTGCACGGGGCGAAGATGGCGCGCACCCTGTCGACCATGATCGCGGCGGGCCTGCCGGTGCTGGAAGGCCTGACCATCACGGCGCGCACCGTGTCGAACCGCCGCCTGCGCCTGGCCACCGAGACCATGGCCGAGGCGGTGCGGGAAGGGGGCGGCCTGTCCGCCGCCATGCGCCGGGCCGACGTCTTCCCGCCGATCCTCGTCTACATGACCGCCTCGGGCGAAAGCAGCGGCCGGCTGGAGCCCATGATGGAGCGCGCCGCCGACTATCTGGAGCGCGAGTTCTCCACCTTCACCGCCGTGATGCTGAGCCTGCTGGAGCCGGCGATCATCGTGGTCATGGGCGGGGTCGTGGCCCTGATCGTCCTGTCGATCCTTCTGCCGATCCTGCAGATCAACACCCTCGCGATGGGTTGAGGAAAGTTAGCGTCATGACTGAATCTGAAAAGAAAACGGCTCAACGCCGCAAGCGCGCTGGTTTCACGCTGGTCGAGCTGATGGTGGTCATCGTGATCATCGGCCTGCTGGCGACCGTGGTCGCGATCAACGTCCTGCCCAGCCAGGACAAGGCCATGGTCGGCAAGGCCAAGGCGGACATCGCGACGCTGGAACAGGCCATCGAGACCTACCGCCTCGACAACCTGGCCTTCCCGGACTCGTTGCAGGCCCTGGCGACCGCGCCCGCCGGCCTGGCCAATCCGGAACGCTACCGCGAGGGCGGCTACGTCCGCCGCCTGCCCAAGGATCCGTGGGGCAACGACTACCAGTTCCGTCGTCCCAGCCAGCATGGCGGCCAGTTCGATGTCTGGTCGTTCGGCGCCGACGGTCGCGAAGGGGGCGAGGGCAATGACGCCGACCTCGGCAACTGGGCTTCTTAGGCGCGCTAACGCTCACGACGCGGTCGTTCGCTTCTTGAGCGCGAGACGCCCTCAAGCAGCGTCGCGCCGCGCGCGACGCGATAGGGCAAAGGAGACGCGAAGCGGCTTTACGCTCGTCGAACTGCTGATGGTCGTCGCCATCATTGGTCTGGCGGCGGGGGCCGTGGTGCTGTCCGTTCCGAACCCTCGGCCCGCTGTTGCGGCCGAAGCCGAGCGCTTCGCCGCGCGGCTGGTCCGCGCGCGCGAGGAGGCCATTTTCGGCAATCGTCCGGTGGCCGTCGAGGCGACGGCGCGCGGCTACGCCTTCTCGACCTTCGACGGCGCCGAGTGGACGCCGCTGACCGACGGTCCGTTCGGACCTGAGACCTGGACCGAAGGGTCGACCGTGTCGCCGTCCGAGGCTCCCGTACGCGTGGTCTTCGATCCCTCCGGCGTGGCTGATCCGGCGACCCTGACCCTGGCCCGCGACGGGCGCAGCCGCCGGATCGTCGTGGACGGGGCGGGCGAGGTGCGCGTCGATGGCTGAACGCGGCGGCTTCACCCTGATCGAGATGCTGGTGGCGCTGGCGGTGTTCAGCCTGGCCGCCATGGCCCTGCTCAATCTGTCGGGCGAGAGCACTCGCTCGGCCCGGCGGGTCGAGGTGCGGACGCTCGGCGGCATGGTGGCCGAGAATGTCGCCGTCGAGGCCGCCGTCTCGCCCGCGCTCGGCGAGGGGGAGAGCTCCGGCCAGTCCGATCTGGGCGGCCGCCGCTGGGTGTGGAGCCGGGCCGTGACCGCGACCGCCGATCCGGACCTGCTGCGCATCGATGTCCGCGTCCGCGACGAGGAGGGGCAGGCCGCCGACCGCACCCTGTTCCGCAGGCGGGCCCCGTGAACCGCTCCGGCTTCACCCTGGTCGAGGTGCTGATCTCGCTGCTGATCTTCGCCATGCTGGCGGCGGCGGGGGCGGCGGTGCTGGGCGTCACCATCGACAACCGTTTCGCCGTGAAGGCCCAGAGCGACCGCGTCGGCGACCTGCAGCGGATGCGCAGCCTGCTGCGCGCCGACCTGGGTCAGGCGACGGCCCGTCGCGCGCGTGGTCCCAGCGGCCGTCCCGCGCCCCAGGCCATGACCGGGCCGATGACCCCGGCCGATCCCGTCCTGACCCTGACGCGTTCGGGCTGGAGCAATCCCGGCGAGCAGGCGCGGCCCTCGCTGCAGCGGGTCGAATACCGGCTGGTGGACAACCGCCTCGAACGCCGCGTCGCGGGTCAGCTGGACGGCGCCCGGCCCGGCCCGCCCCAGGTGCTGTACCGGGGCGTGCGCGACGTGACCGTGGCCTTCCTCAGGGACGGGGAGGCGGCCCCCGCCTTCACCTCCACCCTCGACCGTCCGCTGCCTGATGCGGTGCGCATCACCATGACGCTGGACGGCTACGGACCGATCGAGCAGCTGTTCCTTGTCGGAGGCGGTCGATGAAGCGCCGCGCCGACCGCGAGGGCATGGCCCTGCTGACCGTCCTGCTGCTGGTGGCGGTGATGTCGGTCGTGGCCGTGGCCCTGCTGGACGACGTGCGCTTCTCGGTGCGCCGCGCCACGAACGCTGAAATCGGCGGCCAGGCGCAGTGGCTGGCCTCGGGCGCCGAGCTGCTGGCGCGCAACCGCATCAAGCGGCTGATCCAGATCAATCCGGCCCGCACGCCGCTGCAGCCCGAGTGGAACGGCCGCCGCCTCGACTTCCCGGTCGACAACGGCGCCATCAGCGTCACCGTCACGGACGGCCAGGCCTGCTTCAATCTGAACAGCGTGGTGCTGGGCGTGGGCGAGGATCTGGTCGCCCGGCCGCTGGGCGCGGCGCAGTTCCGGGCGCTGGGGCGGGCCGTGGGCGTGCCCGACAGCCGCATGCGCGCCATCGCCGACGCCCTGACCGACTGGCTGGACGCCGACAACCAGGCCTTGCCGCTGGGCGCCGAGGACGGCGCCTATGCGGGTCTCGCGACGCCCTACCGCACCGCCGGGGTCATGCTGGCCGAGGTCAGCGAGCTGCGGGCCGTCAAAGGGGCGGACGCCGACGCCTACCGCCGCCTGCGCCCCTATGTCTGCGCCCTGCCGACCAGCCAGCTGTCGCCGCTGAACGTCAACACCCTGACGCCCGAACAGGCGCCGCTGATCACCATGCTGACCGCCGGCGTGGTGGGGCCCGAACGCGCCCGCGCCCTGATCGCCCAGCGCCCGCGCGACGGCTGGGCCAACGGCGAGGCTTTCTGGGCCGCGCTGCCCGGCTTCTCGCCCGACGACGAGACCCGGGCCCAGGCCACGGTCCTGACCCGCTTCTTCCGCCTGCGGGTGGACGTCGACTATGCCGGCGTCCGCGCCGTTCGCACCGCCCTGCTGGAGGCCCGTCCCGACGGCGCCGTCCGCACCGTCATCCAGCGCTGGACCCCCGAAGAATGAAGCCGACACGTCTGATCCTGATCCCCGCGCTGGCGGGCGACCCCGCGCCCTACCTGATCATCGGGGCGGGCGGCTATGTCCTGGAGCGTGGTCAGCTGGCCATGGACGCGGTCGAGCGGCCCGAGCCGATGCGCACCGTCGCCGTCGCCCCGGGCGCCGATGTGCTGGTCCGCTGGCTGGACCTGCCGCCAGGCAGCGCCGCCCAGCAGCGGACGGCGGCCCTGTGGGCGCTGAAGGACGATCTGGCCGCCGCGCCGGACCGCCTGTCGGCCGCGCTCGGACCGGTCCCCGCTGCGGGCGAGCCGCGACTGGTCGCCGTGGTCGGCCTGTCCCTGCTGGACGCCTGGACCGACTACCTGGCCGGGCTGGGCGTGCGCGCCGACGTGCTGGTCCCCGACGTCCTGACCCTGACCGAGCCGTCCGACGACAGCCTGACCGCCGTCGCCTTCGGATCCTCCATCGCCCTGCGGGGCCGCCGCTTCGCCGCCTCGGTCCAGCCCGATCTGGTCGATCTGGTCGCGCGGGATCGCGTGGTCGAGCCGGTGGACGATGCAGCCTCGGTCGAGCGGGCGCTGGTGCAGGCCGCGCTCAACCCGCCGATCGACCTGACGCCGGCCCGGGTCCGCGAGAAGGCCGAGAGCCGCCGGGGCTGGACCCGGGCCGCCGCCCTGGCCGCCGCGGTCGTCGTCTCGCCCCTGGTGCTGATGGTCGCCGGGGCCGGCCGCGACGAGATGGCCGCCGCCCGCGCTGACGAGACCGCCCGCGCCGAGATCGCCCGCGTCGATCCGGAACTGGCCCGCACGCCGGACCCCGTCGCCGCCCTGCGCGGCCGGGTCCGCGCCGCGCCCCCGCCGGGCGGGGTCATGGCCGCCACCGCCGCCCTGTTCACGGCCGTCGAAGGCGTGCCGGACGCCGAGCTGGACATGCTGGTGGTCGATCCCGAGGACGGGATGAAGGCCAGCGTCACCCATCCCGACTATGGCGATGTGAAGCGGATCGACAGCGCCATGCGCGCCTCGGGTCTGACGGTCACCGAGACCGGAACCGAGGACGCCGCCGGGCGCGTGGTCAGCGACATCACGATCGGAGCCGCCCGATGACCGCTCTTCTCGCCCGCGCCCACGGCTGGTGGGACGGCCGCACGGTGCGCGAACGCCGCCTGCTGACGGTCATGGCCGTGCTGGTCGCCGCCGTCCTGATCTGGCTGCTGGTGGTGCGCCCGGTGCAGGCCTGGCGGGCCGGGGCCGCCGACCGTCGCTTCGAGGCCGAGCAGACCCTGGCCGAGGTCCGAAGCGGCCTTCGCATCGTCGCACCGTCAGCCGCCCCCGCGCCCGCGACGACCGAAGGTCTCGAGCCGCTGGTGCGCCGCACCGCCGAGACGGCGGGCCTGACCGTGGTCACCACCATGGCGCCCGGCGGCGGTCTGGGCATCCAGATGTCGCAGGCGCCGGGCCGCGAGACCTTCGCCTGGCTGGCGGCGCTGGAGGCCGATCACGCGATCAAGGTCTGCAGCCTCGGCGTCATGGAAAACGCCGACGCCACCCTGAACATCGACGGGGCGCTGGGGCAGGGGGGCTGCACGGCGGGAGCCTGAGGCGACGCCTCAGCGCGCGATGCGGACGATGGCGCCTTCGGCCGGATCGGAGGCGCCGTCCGCCAGGGCGCGGACCACGCCGGCCGCCGCGTCCAGCCCCTGATGCTCGACGATGCGGATCCACGGCGAGGCCGGATCGACGACCCGTTCGAAGAAGGTCTTCTGGTCGGCCAGGAAGCGCTCGTAAAAGGCGTGCAGCGTGCCGCGCTCGCGGTGCTGGTCCAGGCAGGTGGCGGCGAAGAAGAAGACCGGCTTCGGCCCCGTCAGCTCGGGATCGGCGCTGGTGAAGGAATCGCTCTGTGTCGAGCCGACGAGGCAGTCGTAGACCAGCCGATCACCGAAATGGGCGTGCACCCGGCGCCGCAGCGCCGCATCGCCCGCCAGATCCAGATACAGGGTCGGCGCATCGGCCGGCAGGGTTTCGACTTCATCGTAGCCGTGCACGGCGTCATAGCTGCCCAGGCCTTCGACGAAGGCCCGGTTGCGCGCGCCGGTCAGGGCGATGACCTCGATGTCGTCCTGTTCCAGACACCAGGCCGAGCCGTAGGCGGTCTTGCTGGACGCGCTCGACACCACGATCCGTTTGGCGCCGAAGAAGCCGTTGTCGCGCAGGAAATCGACCGCCGTATAGGAGGTGACGAACAGGGGGCGGAACAGGGCCTCGCTGTTCTCCAGCTCGGGCGCATAATGGCGGTCCGCCGCGCACAGGACATAGCGATTATAGATGTCCGGCACCGCCTTGCGCCACGGCGAGGCGTCGGCGAAGCCGCCGCGCGAGATCTTCTCGGCCTGCACCACCAGCGCATCGGCCATGGGGAAGTAGCCGAACACCCGCGCCCCGACCTCGATCCCTTCGGCCCGCGACGCCGTCACGTCGGCGAAGCCCCAGACGGGCATCAGGCCGTAGTCGTCCCGGCCCGTCGGAAAGACCTTCCAGTAGCCGATGGCGTCGCCATAGGCGGCGTAGGTGATGTTGTTGGTGGTCAGCGAGAAACGGTCCGGCGCCAGCACCACCTCGCCCTCGGCCAGCGGGCCGTGATCCGGGATCGCCGCCTTCAGCGTGTCGCCGAGGTCGGCCTTGCGGGTCATCAGGCGTTGGTTCGCGTCGGACACGGCGTCTCTCCTGTCTGGCTTTGCGTCAGCCTATCAGGAACGCCGGTTGACGCAGGAGAAGGATCGGGGCGGCCCGTCGCGCGCGCCGCCCCATCCGTTCGTCAGGCCGACACGCGCCCGAACAGGTCCGCCAGGGCGGTCAGGCGCGCCTTGCCGGCCCCGGTCGCCTTTTCCGCCGCTTCGCGCAGGGGCGCGACCAGCCGGCCGGAGGCCCGCTTGTCGACAGATCCCGCGCGCCAGCCCGTGATCGCCGCGCCGGCGCGGGTGGCCAGCTCGGCCTCGATCCCGTTGCCGCGCGTCAGCTGGTCCAGATAGGACTGGGCCACGTCGGGCGTGTCGGTCCAGGTGATGCGGGTCTGCAGTTGCGGGTTGATTTCCTCGGCCATGATGGCCTCGGCCGCCGCGATTTCGGCCGCCGACAGCTGCTCGCTCGGGACCAGACGCAGAACGTCCAGACCGCGCGCGATCTCGCTGGAATAGATGCGGCCGTTCAGCCAGTAGGCCGACCACGAACCGCCGACATACAGGCGCTCGGCGTTGATCGGGCCGCGGTCGAAGTAGGCGATCTCGGTGGGCTTGGCCGGATCGGTGAAGTCCATGATCGAGACGCCGCCCTGGTACCAGGCCTGCACCATCAGATCGCGGCCGGGGACCGGGATGATGTTGCCGTTGTGGGCCACGCAGTTCTCGGTCCTGTTCTGGGCCGAGGGCAGCTTGTGGAAGCTCTTGCCGGTCAGGGTGCGGTTCTCGATCGTGGCGATCATGTTGGCGCCCCAGGTCGCCGGATCCTCGGCCCGGCAACGCGCGCCGATCCCGCCGCCCCACTCGTCGGTGAAGACCACCTTGTCGCCGGCGTTGTTGAAGGTCGCTGAGTGCCAGTAGGCCATGTCCGGATCGAAGATGTCCGACACCCGCGTCGGGTGCTCGGGATCGGCGATGTCCAGCAGGATGCCGTTGCCGCTGCAGGCGCCGCCCGCCAGGCCGATCTCCGGATAGACGGTGATGTCGTGGCACTGGTTGGTCTGGGCGGTGTTCTGGCTGGCGACGCCGGCCCGGCCGCCGCGCCACAGGCCCGCCACGCGGCCCGTCGTCCCGTCGGCGAAGATGCGCGGCCGGTTGACGACGGCGGCGTCCTGCGGATGGGTCAGGTCGACCTTGATTACGTCGATCGAGAACAGGGCCGTTTCGGGGTTCGTGTCAGGCTGCCCGTCGGTGCACATCGCCAGTTCGCCGGTCTTGCGAACGCCCGAGGTGCCCTGGCCGTAGACGTACAGCACATTGGCGTCGGTCGGGTGCGGCACCAGGGTATGGGTGTGCGACCCGCGGCAGGTCTGGACGGCGGCGATCTGGCGCGGCGCGTTCAGGTCGCTGATGTCGAAGATGCGCACGCCGCGGAAACGCTCGGGGCTGATTTCGTCCGTCGTGGTCGCGGGACCGCAGTCCAGGCGGCCGCGGCCTTCCTCGACCGACATGAACAGCAGGTTGCCGTGCACCGAGACGTCGCCCTGGCCGCCCGGGCAGACCACCGACATCACCAGTCGCGGTTCCCCGCCGGTGGAGATGTCATAGGCGTTGAACCCGTTGAAGTTGCCGACGAACAGCTTGCCGTTCGACACGGCCAGATCGGTGTTCGCCATGCCCAGCACGCTGAAATTGGGATTGGCGTGGGCCCGGGCCATCAGGGCCTCGCCCTCCGCTTGGCTGGTCGGCGGCGAGAAGCCGATGTCCGGGTCGACGAACCCCGGCGGCTTGCCGATCGTATGCTCCAGAACCATTCCGGACGCCGCCTGGCCGGCGTTGTTCAGACCCGCCGACAGGGCGGTGCGGGCGTCGGCGGTGATCGTCTGGGTCTGGCCAGGGCCAGAGGCCTGCTGCGCCGACACGGCGGTCGCGCTCAGCAGGATGCCGAGAACGGCGGCGGAGGAAAGCAGGGTGCTGCGAACATTCATGGCCGGTCTTTCCAGATGGAAGCGAGGGTTCGAGGTTCAGAAATCGGAGAGCAGGGACTGCATGCGCAGAATCTCGGTCGACTGATCGGCGACGACCGAGGTGGTGAAATCGGACAGCATCGTGTCCTGAGCGGCGTTCGGATGTTCGAGCAGGTCCGAGACCATGTCGAGCGCGCCCTGATGGTGCTGGATCATGCCGGTCAGGAACAGGCGGTCGAAATCGACGCCCTGCGCCGCCGCGAGCCGCTCCATCTGCGCGGGCGAAAGCATGCCCGTCATCAGCGGCGTCTCGGACGCGGGCATGGCGTGACCCATGTGGGCGGAGTGGTCCATGCCGCCGTGTCCGGCGTGCATGTCCGGCATGTCGGTCGATTGCCCCCGCTCGGTCAGCCAGTCGCGCATCAGGGCCATTTCGGCCTCCTGCGACAGGGCGATGCGGCGACCCAGAAGTTTCACGGTCGGGTTCGAGCCGCGGGTTTCGAGCAGGCCGACCATCTCCACCGCCTGGGCGTGGTGGACGATCATGTGCTGCATGAAGCGGACGTCGTCTTCGGTGAAGGTGGTGCGGGCCAGCTCCAGCGCCTCGCTCGCGCTGATCACCCGGGACGGCGCGCCGGGCGCGCCGGGCTGGAAGATGGGCACGGTCTGCGGCGCCCAGGACAGGGCGACGGCGATCAGTCCGGCAACAAGCAACACGCCCACCTCTCCCCCGGTCGCCCCTCCGACCGAAGGCCAGACTAGGGGCCGTGGTCGAGCCGACGCAAGCGGCAAAGGCCAGTCTTCCATGACAAAGCATCCATCATCGGATGATCCGTCGCCGGATCGACCGGCTTCAGTCGGGTTCTGAAGGGCGCGCCGCCGCCTTTCTCTCGGGCGTTGGTACGCAGGGGCGCCATTCTGGGACGGGTAGGCGTGGCGTCGTCCCGACCGTTCGAATTAACAGTCATTTTTGGGGATGCTCCAGGTTGAGCCCTCCATTAACTCCGGGGTCGGTCGCGTCTTGGGCGCTCCGGGAGGAGCGTCGCGAGAGGCGGGGCGCGGGCCCGGGGGGATTATGACTGCCGAATGCGCTTACCTCACGGTCGCTGACGACCTGGCCTCGACCAACGAACCGGCCGCGCCGGAGCGTTATCTGTCGGCCTGGGCGGAACGTCATGCGGCTCCCCTGGCGCTTCTCTCGCTCGACCAGAAGCTGATCTGGGCGAACGGTCCCGCGGCGGCCGTGTTCGCGACGGGCCAGCCCCTTGTGGTCCGGGACGGCGTCCTGACCGCCGCCGACAAGATGCAGGCCCAGGCCCTGCGCAGCTTCCTGGAGGGGCTGGGCGACGCCAGCGACGCCTGGATCATCAAGTCCGAAGACGGGGCGCCGACGATCGTGCAAGCCCACATTCTTCATGCCGCGGACGGCACGCACGCCATCGCGATCAATCTGTTCTCGACCGAGCTGACCCAACGCTACGTCTGGACCAATTTCGGCGAGGCCTTCAGGCTCACCCGCGCCGAGGTCGAGGTCGCCAAACGCATCCTCGAGGGGTCGGCGGCCGATCAGGCCGCCGAGGATCTGGGCGTCTCCGTCGAGACCGTGCGGACCCATATCCGCAGCCTGTACGGCAAGTTGTCGATCAACAGCCGCGAGCGTCTCTTCGCCGTGATCTCGCCCTTCCGCATCGGCTGACGGATCGCGCATCGTCCGGGCCGCGCGGCTGAATGAGTATGCAACTCTGGAATTAGTTTGCCAGAGAATACTATAAAGGGTTGTATTCTGTCCGAAGGCCGAAAGGCGTGATATCCGGGGCGGAATTCCAATGACAGCGCGACCGATTGAAGGCTCAGGGTCAAACCTGCTGACGCTCGACAATGCCGGCCCGATCCAGATGGGGTTCTGGGTTCCCAACCGGGTCTGGGCGACGGCGAAATTCCTCGTGCCGCTGCGCGACCATATCGCGGCCAGGAAGGCGGCGGGCACGCTCACGCCCATGGTCTCCGCGGTCCAGGGCCTCAAGGACTGGGTCAACGGCCACAGCGTCTATCGGATGTGGGTCAACTCGATGATCGAGGAGGCGAACGCCTTCGTCCTGACCCTTGATCCCGCCACCCGGGAAGCCATCAAGGACAAGGACGGCGACGTCCTGTGGATCGCGAACTTCGACAGCTTCTTCGACATCCTCAACGAGATCATCACCACCTCGCCGTCCTTCAACACGACGGCCCAGGTCGGCACGCCGATGAACGGGCTGATGGCCATCTCGATGGCCACCGAGGCCGGTCTGGCCCTGTTCCACGACACGACCTTCAATCAGCAGTTCAAGACGGTTCTGGATGCCTGGAACGCCTTCCTGAAAAGCCCGGCGTCCCTCGACAAGCTGGACATCTCCGATCCGGAGAAGCCGGGCTCGTGGATTTCGAAGGCCGCGTGGCAGGCCGGGGTGTGGAACCAGATGCAGTGCGAGCCCACCCAGCCCGGCTACGGTTTCGAGTCCTGGAACGCCTTCTTCATCCGCAAATTCGTCGACGGCGCCCGACCCTTCCAGGGCGACCCTGCTCTGCAGATCAACATCGGGTGCGAGACCACGCCCTGGCAGTATGTGAACGACGTCGCGCTCGAGACCCAGTTCTGGGTCAAGGACGTCAACTACTCGCTGACCGACCTGTTCGCCGGTCAGACCGAATGGGCCTCGCTCTTCGAGGGCGGCCAACTGTACCAGGGCTTCCTGTCGGCGACCCACTATCACCGCTGGAACTGCCCGCTGGACGGCAAGCTGGTCCGCTCGTGGGTGCAGCCGGGCACCTATTTCGCGCAACGTCCGTGGCAGGGCGAGGGCGGCGGCACCTGGGAGGGGACGGAGTCCCAGCCCTATCTCGGCCACGTCGCGGCGCGGGCGATCTTCATCTTCGAACACCCGACCTGCGGCTATGTCGCCCTGATCTGCATCGGCATGGTCGAGGTCTCGACCTGCGTCATCGATCCCCAATTCCTGGTCAGCCCCGGCGATCCGCCGATCACGGTGACGCGCGGCGTCGAGATCGGCCATTTCGAGTTCGGCGGCTCCACCCACATGATGGTGTTCCAGAAGGACCGGGTGGCGCTGGAAAGCTGGGCGGTCAACGCCGTGCAGCACCAGAACGACCCCAATCCCACTCCCCTGGGCAGCGTCATCGCCACCGCGGTGCTGTAGGGGGAGGGGCAGGGCCGCTCAGCGCATCTTCAGGCCATTCCGGACAGGCAAGTGTTCGAGGCGTGGTCTTGGGTATGGGTAGGCGCCGCGAAGCTCCAGGCCGTGGTCGGTCCCGCGCCCCGCACCATCTCGGTCCGCTGGCCCAGGTCGTTGTAGGCGTAGGTCGCCAACACCCCCGCCCCCGACTTGGCCCCGTTCTCGCGGATCGCGGTCACCGCGCCGTACAGATCGCGGTCTTACCGGGCGTAGACGGCGTCCGGCCAGCTGATCCGGGTCTGGCGGCTGGCGGCGTCGTACAGGTAGCACATCGCGCCTAGCGGCCCGTCGTTCGCGTAGGCTGTTGAGCTCCAGGGGGCGTAGACACTAAGTTGAGGTCAATCGATCAACTAACTTATCTGGCTCGAATAAAGGATGAATATATACGCAATTAGTCTTTCAAAAAACTGACGGGAACGATCCACCGCGAGACCTCCACGTCATCATCGTCAGGAAGATTGCCAGAATTATGTATAAATTTTACGATATGCCCTTCTAATATTATCTGTTTTGCCGGGCACATGAAGTTGAAAACTGTCAAAGTATCCCCTTTTCTAGCTACTGGCCATACAATAAAGGAATCTTTTGAGTAAGATGAGCAAAAAATGGCAGATTCTGCGCCATTGATAATATCGTTTCGCACGATATCCCAATGTTGCTTGTAATCATCCGCAGACCATAGCTCAATATCTGGATATACAATCTCTGTATATTCTCCAATATGAATAATGGCTTTGGAAAAGCCCTCTATTTCAGAGTCTTCGTCTAGAAATTCTATTCCAAATTTTCTCATAATTATCGACGAATTCTTTCTGTTAGGTCTCTGTTGTAGGTTCCAACTCGTTCCAGCCGGCCATCGCCAGTAACCCTGAACATTTTCCAGTAACCGCCATTGTGAGAGTCAACATCTCTCGATATGGCCATGCGGCCTCTTCTGAAAACAGCTTGACCGTGGGGGCGGCCCAGACTCCTGTCTGGCCGATATCCTAATCCTCTAGCTACATCGGCTGGATTACAATCATTGTGCACCCACACACCGCTTTCACCCACGAAGTAGGTGTGAAAATCTGCAACCTCAATGTTGTAGGTGACGCCGACACGGCCTGTGTTTTCGACCGATACGATCGTAATCGAACCGTCGGCTCGGCGCAGTGTTTGGCCGACTTCCAGGGATTCAGTATTGGTGAAGATGCCATCCACGGATCCCCAAGGATGATCCGCCGTGGTTTCGAATATTTCCTCGCTCCCACTTTCGCCGCCGCTGACCGCGCGTACCGCAACCCGCCAAATCGTTCGAGGATGGCCCGGCGTGAGCCCGGTAATCGGTTTGTAGCCCTGTTCACCCGTATCCTCGTCTCTGGCGAGGACGAGATCTCCTACCTTGAGCTCTTCGATCGGACGCAATCCCTCATCCGTCAGAACCAAGGTTCCTGCTGCAAAGCAGCATGCAGGCATGGGGACGGTGAACCGACCAGATAAGCGGTTCCCGAACATGTCGGTGATTTGCCACTCATAGGTTCTAGGTCTCCACGTTCTTGGCAGCCCGAGGTTGTCCGCGACGACGGCGGCGCCAACGACGACTACGTCATCGAGCACGGACACCCCTTGAACCAGCGTGGATCCAGGTCCGTAACCGAACATCCCGGGATTGACTCCAGAGGTAGTAGGACGGCGGCGGCCCCGGCTGTCTACGCAGGGAAGATTATCACCGTCGTTTGCCTGGCAGTCGTCCAGACCCCACGGATCCACCAGGTTCACCGGATCTCCGCTGACATAGGCGTACACGTTCGCCCCGGCCGCGTACCCGATCGGGTCCGTTTGCAGGAACCGGCCCAGCTGCGGCGCATAGGCCCGGGCCCGGTAGTGGTAGAGCCCCGGCGCGAGGACGGCCTGTCCGGTGTACTGGAACCGGTCTGAAGCCGTCGCGACACCGTATTCGTCGTAGACATTGACCCCGGCCATCCCCCCCCAGGCGTCCGTCAAGCCGACCACCGAGCCGCGCTCGTCCGCCAGCTGCTGATAGGGAACGCCGGGCGCGAACACACTGGCCACCGGCATGTCCAGATCCGGTCCCGGGATGTGGCGAACGAGCAGGGCTCCCGAGCTGTTGTACTCGCCCACCAACTGTTGGCCGGCGTACTGGAAGCGTACGCCCGAACTTGACGTGCTGTAGAGTCTATCAGCGGGATCGTAGGCGAAGGTGTATCCGCTGCCGCCGATCGTGGCCGACGTCAGACGGTTCGACGCGTCGTAACCGTAGCTCGATCCTTGCGCCGTCGCGATGTTGTGGTTGGCGTCATAGGTGACGCCGGTTCCGCCGACGCTCGTCAGCCGGTTCAGGCCGTCGTTGTCGTATCCGACCACCCCCGATCCCGGCACATAGTTGTAGGACGCGTTGCTGACCGTCCGGTTCTGGATCTGCCCGGCGGGGTTCCACGTATAGCCGAAGGTCACGTCGTTGGCCGTACCGGCCACGTCGTGGCTCAGGCTCGTCATCCGGCCATGGGCGTCATAGCCCCAGGTGGTGGTCGTCCCGTTGCCGCGCACCAGGGTGCTCGGCTGTCCGAGGGCGGTGTAGGTATAGGTCGCCAGCACGCCGGCGCCGCTGGAAGCGCCATTCTCGCGGATCGCGGTCAGGGCGCCGGCCACATCGTAGTCATACTGGGCGAAGTAACCGTCCGGCCAGGTGATCCGGGTCATGTTGCCCGCCGCATCGTACTGATAGTGCATGAGCCCCAGGGGGCTGCCTTCGGACACGATGCGCGAGAGGGCGTCATAGCCCTGGATGACGTCCTGACTTGCGTTGGAGTACGTGAGCACCCGCCCCAGATTGTCGTATTTGATCGAAACGTCCGCTGTCCCGGACGGTGCGTCGACGAACGTCGGCCGGTTCAGGGCGTCATAGGTGGTCGTTGTGGTCTGGCCGGCGCGATCGCGCTGGCTGATGACATTGCTGGCTGTGTCGTAGGCGACCTCGGCATAGTCGGTCGTCGACGTGGACCCGGCGCTGCCCGGCGCCGGGTATCGGAGGCGGATCGGACGGTCCAGGCCGTCGTACGCCATGACCGAGACGTTGCCGTTGGCGTCGGTGACCGACGCAGGCTGGCCGTTCAGTGTATAGGTCATCGTCTCGGTGGCGGCGGCCGGAGTTCCATATCCCTGGGTCACCGTCGAGGGGCGGCCCACTGAATCGTAGGTCGTATAGGTGATCCGGTCCGTCGGTCCTTCGGCGTAGCAGGCGTTGTCGATCGTCGCGTACGACATCGTCATTCGCACGGCGTCGCACATCATGCGACCGGCGGCGTCATAGGTGAAGCCGCGCCGGGAAACAGGCGTCACGCCGCTGGTGATCTGTTCGAAGAACAGGACCCGACCGTGGGCGTCGTAGCTCGTATCGATGCGCTGGGTCTGGGTGAAGTTGTTCCAGGCAATATCGGACTGGCCCGCGACGACGCCGCTCTGCGTCCGGGTGACGAGGCCGCGCCCGTCATAGGTCAGCCGTCGGGCCCTGTTCTGCGACGGACCTGCGCCGTCGGGGTCCGGTCCGATGACGCCAACCAGCTGTCGGGCGTCGTCATAGCGAATGCGCGTAGTGTCGTTCGCGCCCACCAAGGGACCATCCAAGGTCTCGATATCGCCGGTCGCTGTGTAGGTCACCGTGGACGTCGCCATCGTCGGATTGGCGCCTGACCCCTGACTGATGGCTGTGGCGTTCAGATTGTTGGCGACGCCGGCGCTGCCATAGGTCACCGCGGTGAGGACTTCGCTCACAGTCCCGTCGCAGGACGCCAACATGGAGCACGCGGACTCCTCGACAGGCAGGATGACGCTGCTCGGCGCGGCGGCGATCACGCCGGAGCTGTTCTTGTAGTAGGCGGTCTGCGCGGCGTAGGTCACGCGGGTCTGGGGCCGGGCTGCGCCGGTGATCGGTGCGGGCGACGTAACGGTCAGCAGGCCGCCGTGGACGGGATCGTAGGTGTAGTTGGTCACGCCGCCCCGGCCGTCGGTCGTGGTGAGCGGCAGGTTGCAAGTCACCAGATTGGCGCAGGTCGCGTCGTAGGTCGCCGACACCGTGATCGGCCACGGCATGTGGCCGGGCTTGGAGATCGCCATCGCACTCAGCACATTGCCGCGGCCGTCATAGGTGTAGTGGACCTGATTGCCTTCCGGGTATTGAACCGCCCAGAGTCGTCCGCCCGAATAGTCGAAATTCCACTGGCGATACTGGGCGTCGCGAAGCAGGGTGACCTGTCCGACAGACAAGTTGACCGTCGCGAAATTGCTCTGGCCCAGCGGTCCGGTCGCCGTGCTTTCCAGCGCAGAGCCGGTGTTGTTGAAGGCGTAGTTCCAGGTCCCGGCCGCTCCGGTGATCTGCGCCACCCGCCCGCCGCTATAGACGATGGTCGTGCCGTAGGTGGTCGCGCCCAGGGCGCGGACGGCGGTCAACGCGCCGGTGATCGACACTTGGTAACTCTTCGTGCGACCGGACTGGTCGGTGACCGTCTCGGTCGACGCGCCGAAGGCGTCCATGACCGAGCTGTAGGTGGCGCTGGGCCAGGTGCGCGAGAAGGTGCAGCTGGGCGAAGCCAGGCTGCAGTAGTCGACGGCCTGGTTGTAGCCGGTGACCTTCTGAACCTTCCACCAGGTGGTCGTGTCGTTGACGTTGTTGCCGACGTAGTCGAAATGCAGGGCGTAGCCGGCGTTGTTGCTGATGGTGTGCAGCCGCGAATAGTCCACGGGGAAACAGCCGAAGACGCAGAACTGCCCGGTCTCGACGACGTAGTGATAGGTCTCGGTCAGGCCGTTCGGAGCCCGCACCTCGCTCACCCAGTAGCCGCCATTCCATATGCCTGGCTGCTCGGTGAAGGTATAGGCCACGCCACCGGCCGTGGTGTAGACCGCCGTGCCCGCGCCCGCGCCCGTGCCGAAGGTCAGGGTGGAGCCGGTGTTGTCCCGGGCGACGTACGCTCCGCTGACGAGATCGAACTTCTCTGTGCTCCCGCCGACCGAGACGTCGCAGGTGCTGGGGCAACTGATCGTACTCTGCAGCCCGTCGCTCCAGCCCGCGCCGAAATTGGTCCGCCCATAGGACAGCTGACCCGGTCCGGATCCGATCGCGACATCGGTGTCGCCGTAGACATAGGTGCCCGAGATCAGATCCACGCCGCGGGGATCGACATTGACGTACTGCGGCGGCGTCGGCCGGCTCTGGGCCGCCGCCACAGCGGGGAAGAGAGCAAGACCGATCGGCAGCGCTGTCGATGCGAGCAAGGCCGCAACCCGCGTTTTCCGGATCATTCCACCCACCTCCCCAATGTCTATCAGGGGTTGATTGACCAAGGTGAGAGGGCCGCTGTCAATCCCGGCCAACAAGCGTGGCAGTTTGTCGCAATTTGGCCTTCCTTTTCGCGCCGGTGCTGGATTCCCGGGCGATTGGCTTGGCTGAAAGAGGGCGAAAAAGTGGTTGTGACGCGCCAAACATTTTCTGAGGCGCGAGATAGCCCGGTGACAACATCGCCGAACGCACTACCATGGATTTCATGCATGTCCGGCCGAGGCGAGGGGGCCCCCGATGATGACCTGGCGAAATCTATCCGCGGCCTGTCTCGCCTCCGCGGTCCTGGCTGCGGCTCCGGCAGCCCAGGCGAAACAGGACTACGGCTACGATCAACTCGGACGTCTCGTGCGGGTGACCCACGCCAACGGCATCACCACCTTCTACGTCTACGACTCCGCCGGAAATCGCACGCTGCGGTCGCGCGGCACGTCGACGACTCCCCCGCAGCCGCCGTCGCCGCCGCCCCAGGCCGTCCACGACACGGCTCTGGTCCGGCCCTTCATGACCGTGAACATTGGGGTCCTCGCCAATGATACCGGATCTGGATTGACCGTCGTCTCCGTCTCCGCCGTTTCGGACGGAAGCGCGTCCGTCGGCGGCGGCGGCGCCAGCGTCAGCTATACCGCGCCAGGTTATGTGGGGCCTCAGTCCGTGACCTACACTGTGCAGGACAGCCAGGGACGGACCGCCAACGGCGTCATCGAGATCGACGTCTACGAGCTCGAGGAACCCTGCAACGCGCCGCCTGGCCAGATGTGCGGGATCGATCCGCTGGGGTGATCGATACGTTCGGACAGCCGGAGCATCCGAACCAAGGGCAGACGACAGGGCCGGCGCCCCAAGCCTCTCGCATCTGCGGACAATCGCGGACCAGAGAATGGCGGACAGGGTGGGATTCGAACCCACGGTAGGCTCACACCTACGGCGGTTTTCAAGACCGCTGCCTTAAACCACTCGGCCACCTGTCCGTGTCCCGCGAGCGGAGACGCCGCATACCCTCAAACGTCCCGTTAACCAAAGCGGAAATGTCTGCGGGGCATGAAGGGCGTCTCAAGGATCGGGGCGATGACGGCAAGATTTCTCAAGGGCGCCTGTATCGTAGCGCTGCTGCCGCTAATGGCGGCCTGCGCCACGGCGGCCCGACCCGGCGGCGGCGCGCGCATTCCGGTGGTCACCGATCCGGCGCCGATCGTGTCGGGGACCATGCGGCCCTATCAGGTCCGCGGCCGCTGGTACCGCCCGGCCGAGCAGCCCGACTATGACGAGACCGGCATGGCCTCCTGGTACGGCGACCAGTTCAACGGTCGCCCGACCGCGACCGGCGAGCGGTTCGACATGTACGCCCTGAGCGCCGCTCACAAGACCCTGCCGCTGCCCGGCCTGGTCGAGGTCACCAACCTGGCCAACGGGCGCAGCGTCGTGGTCCGGGTCAACGACCGGGGCCCCTTCGTCGACGGCCGCATCATCGACCTGTCGCGCGGCGCCGCCGACGCCCTGGGCATGCTGCAGCGGGGCGTCGGCGAGGTCAGGGTGCGCTACCTCGGGCCGGCGCCGCGTCTCGGCTCCGCCCAGCCGCTGCAGTACGCCGCCACGGTCGCGCCGGCCCCCGCGCCTCCGCGACCCGAACCCGCCGTTGAGAATGGGCGCTACTGGATCCAGGCCGGGGCCTTCGCGGATCGCCGCGCCGCCCGCCGGGTCGCCGACCGCCTGGGCGACCGGGCCACGGTCGATGTGGCGGGGCAGGGCGATTCGCCCCTGTACCGGGTCCTCATCGGTCCCTGGCCCGATCCGAACGCCGCCGAGACCGCCCGCCAGGCCGTGGTCGCGCGCGGCTACGCCGACGCCCTGTTGATATCGGCGCGGTAAGGCTTGCGCCCCAAGCCGGCGCCGCCATTGTGCGCCGGTGACCCACGGCAGATTCATTACATTCGAAGGCGGCGAGGGCGCCGGCAAGTCGACGCAGGTCGCCCGGCTGGTCGACCGGCTGCGCGAGCGCGACATCGACGTCCTGCGCACGCGCGAGCCCGGCGGCTCCCAGGGCGCCGAGGAGATCCGCAACATCGCCCTGAACGGCGACGCGGGCCGCTGGTCGCCCCTGACCGAGACCATGCTGATGTTCGCCGCCCGCAGCGACCATCTGGAGAAGACCATCCGTCCGGCATTGGACGCGGGACGCTGGGTGGTCTGCGACCGCTTCGCCGATTCCAGCCGCGCCTATCAGGGCGCCGGCGGCGGAACGCCGGCCGAATTCATCGAGACCCTGGACGCCGCCATCGTCGGCGCGACCCAGCCGGACCTGACCCTGATCTTCGACCTGCCGGTCGAGGTCGGACTGGAGCGGGCCTTCGGCCGCGGCCTGTTCGAGACCCGGTTCGAGTCCAAGGGGCTGGAGTTCCACGAGCGGCTGCGCCGGCGCTTCCTGGAGATCGCGCAGGAGAAGTCGGATCGCTGCGTGATCATCGACGCCGTCGGCGATGAAGAGGCCGTGGCCGCCCGGGTCTGGGCCGCCGTCGAGGGCCGGCTGCTGTGAGCGAGCACCCGCGGGACCGTTTCGATCTGATCCCGGACGCCGCCGCCGAGGCCGCCTTCATCGACGCCCAGGCTCGCGGCCGCCTGCACCACGCCTGGCTGCTGTGCGGGGTCGAGGGCTCGGGCAAGGCCACCTTCGCCTACCGCGCCGCCCGCCGCCTGCTGGGCGCCGCGCCCGATCCGTCGCGCGGCCCGCTGGGCGCCGACCCCTACGACCCGGTGTCGCGCCAGATCGCGGCCCAGTCCCATCCCGACCTGCTGGTGCTGGAACGCGCCGTCGAGGGCGGCAAGGTCAAGAAATCCATCTCGGTCGATCAGGCCCGCGACCTGCCCGAGTTCTTCTCCAAGAGCCCGTCCCAGGCCCACTACCGCGTCGCCATCATCGACGCCGCCGACGACCTGAACCTGAACGCGGCCAATGCCCTGCTGAAGGTTCTGGAAGAGCCGCCTGAGCGCGGCGTGCTGTTCCTCGTCACCCATGCGCCCGGCCGCCTGCTGGCCACCATCCGCTCGCGCTGCCGGCGGCTGGCCTTCCCGGTCTGGCCGCAGCACGCGCTGGAGGAACTGGTGCGCAACCGCGTCGGCGCGCCGTCCGCCGAGGCCGCGCGCATCGCCGCCATGGCCGGGGGTTCTCCCGGTCAGGCCCTGGCCCTCGCCTCCGGTGCGACGCTGGAGGCCGACCAGATCGCTCAGGCCTGGGTCGCCGCCGACCAGATCGATCGCGCCGAGGCCCTGTCCCTGGCCGACAAGTTCCGCGGCGCCGAGGGGCAGGAGCGGTTCGAGACCCTGATGGACCGCCTCATCGCCGCCGTGAAGGTCCGCGCGCTGGAGGAGGGGGCGTCCGGCGCCAAATGGGCCGAGTTGTGGACCCGCCTGTCCGAGCTTCCCGACCGCACCGCCGCCATCAACCTGGATCGCGGCGACGTGCTGGCCGGAGCCTTGGCCGACCTGCAACGCACCAAGGCCGCGCGCGGATGATCATCGACAGCCACGTCAACCTGCACGCCCCCCAGTTCGACGAGGATCGCGACGCGGTCATCGCCCGCGCCCGCGAGGCCGGGGTAGGGCTGATGGTCGAGATCTCCGACAAGCTGTCCACATTCGAGGCCACCCACGGCCTGGCCATGGCCCACGACGACATCTGGTGCACCGTGGGCGCCCATCCGCACGAGGCCAAGGATCATGCCGACCTGACCGCCGCGCGCCTGGCCGAACTCGCCGGTCGTCCGCGCGTGATCGGCATCGGCGAGTGCGGGCTGGACTTCCACTATGACCTCAGCCCGCGCGACATCCAGGCCGCCGTCTTCCGCCAGCATATCGAGGCCTCGCGCCTGACCGGCCTGCCGCTGGTGGTCCATACCCGCGAGGCCGACGACGTCATGGCCGCCATCCTCGAGGAGGAACAGGCCCGGGCGCCGTTCAAATTCCTCATGCACTGCTACACCAGTGGGCCGGAACTGGCGGAAAAGGCGGCGGAACTCGGGGCCTGGTTCTCGGTCTCCGGCATCGCCACCTTCCGGGCGGCCCAGGAGGTGCGCGACATCATCGCCGTGATGCCCGCCGACCGGATCATCGTCGAGACCGACTGTCCTTACCTAGCCCCCATTCCGCACCGGGGCCGCCGCAACGAGCCGGCCTATGTCGGTCATGTGCTGGACAAGCTGGCCGAGATTCGGGGCTGGTCCCGCGACGAGGCCGAGGCGCGCACCACGGACGCCTTCTTCGCCCTGTTCGACCGCATTCCGAGACCCGAGGGGGCATGATGGGCGCGCTGGAGGTCGTCATCCTGGGCAGCGGCTCCTCCGGGGGCGTGCCGCGCGGCGACGGCGACTGGGGCGCCTGCGATCCGGCCGAACCGAAGAACTATCGCACCCGCTGCTCGGCCCTGATCCGCCGTCACGGGCCGGACGGGATCACCAGCGTCCTGATCGACACCTCGCCCGACCTGCGCGCCCAGATGCTGGCGGCCGAGGTCAAACACATCGACGCCGTCCTCTACACCCACGACCACGCCGACCAGACCCACGGCATCGACGACCTGCGGGTCTTCGCCATGCGCGCCCGGCGGCGCATCCCGGCCTTCATGGACGCCGCGACCCGGTCCGCGCTCGAGAGCCGGTTCCAATATATCTTTGAATCTGTCGAGGGTTATCCGGCGATCCTCGATTCGTATGACATCCCGAGACACGGTGAGTCATGGTCCCTGCCGGGCGCGGGCGGCGCGGTCCCGGTCGTCACCTTCGACCAGGCCCACGGCCCCATCCGCTCGGTCGGCTACCGCTGTGGCCCCGTCGCCTATTCCAGCGACGTGTCCGATCTGGACGAGGCGGCGCTGGAGGCGGTGGCCGGCTGCGACCTGTGGATCGTCGACGCCCTGCGCTGGACCGCCCATCCGACCCATTCCCACGTCGACAAGACGCTGGACTGGATCGCCCGGTCAGGCGTCAAGCGCGCGGTACTGACGAATCTACATATCGACTTGGATTACAATGTCTTGTCGGCCAGTGTTCCGGCCAACGTCGAGGTCGCCTTCGACGGCTGGAGCACGCGCCTGTCTCTCTGATCTGGAGTCCGCGACGATGAAACGGCTTCTTCCGGCCCTCTGCGGCGCCCTGGCGCTGGCCCTGTCTTCCGCGGCTCACGCCCAGACGTTCACGCCCACCGAGGGCGACTTCCGCGCCACGGGTTTCGCCGTCGCCGGCCGGACCCTGCCCGAACTGAAGATCCACTACCGCACCCTGGGGACGCCCCGGCGCGGCGCGGACGGCCGGGTCCAGAACGCGGTGTTGCTGCTGCATGGCACCGGCGGTACGGGCGGCCAGTTCCTGTCGCCGTCGTTCGCGGGCGAACTGTTCGGCCCGGGGCAGCCGCTCGACGTGACCCGCTACTACGTCATCATGCCGGACAACCTCGGCCACGGCGCCTCGTCCAAGCCGTCCGACGGCCTGCGCGCCCGTTTCCCGGAGTACGGCTACGCCGACATGGTCGAGGCCCAGCGCCGCCTGTTGGTCGACGGGCTCGGCGTCGATCACCTGCGGCTGATCCTTGGGACGTCCATGGGCTGCATGCACGCCTTCGTCTGGGGCGAGGTCCATCCCGACTTCGCTGACGCCCTGATGCCGCTGGCCTGCCAGCCCACCGCCATCGTCGGCCGCAACCGCCTGTGGCGCGCCATGCTGCAGGACGCCATCCGCGCCGATCCCGCCTGGCAGGGCGGCGACTACCAGAGCCAGCCCGTGCAAGGTCTGCGTACGGCCGTCGATCTGCTCGTCCTGGCGGGCGGCGCGCCCCTTCCGCTGCAGGATCAGCTCTCGACCCGGGCCGCCGCCGATGAATGGCTGCAGGGCCAGATAACCCGCCGCCTCGCGCCGCTGGACGCCAACGACCTCTGGTACCAGGTCAACGCCTCGTGGGACTACGATCCGTCCGCGAACCTGGAGGCCGTCACCGTCCCGGTGACCTGGATCAACTCGGCGGACGATTTCATCAACCCGCCCGAACTGGGGCTATCGGAACGGTTCGCGCCGCGCCTGCGCCACGGCGTCTACCGCCTGATCCCCAACAGCCCCGAGGGCAAGGGCCACGGGACGCACACCTGGGCCCGCTTCTGGAAGCAAGACCTGATCGCCCTTCTGGCCCGCTCGGAACGCCCTTAGGCGGGCTCGTGGGCGTGGGCATGCTCATGAGAGTCCGCATGCCCGTGCCCGTCGTTGGCCGCGGCCTGGGTTTCGGGCTCTGACGACGGCGCGCCTTCGTCCAGGAAGTAGACTCGGCCGGTGGCCATGTCCTTCACCGCCGCCACGATCTTGATCGCGCCCGAATGCGCCGCGTCGGCCAGGGCGGTGTCGGCGGTCAGCAGCCGGGCCACCACGCGGCGGGCGTTCTCCTCGACCGCCAGCCGCGCCTGATCCGGCCCGCCGATCTTCCTCGCGGACAAGACCGCCGGCAGGATCGGCACGATCATCTCCTCCAGTGACGGATCCAGCTCGGCGCGCCCGTCGACCACGGCCTCGGCCGCCGCCACCGCGCCGCAGCCCGTGTGGCCCATGACCACCACCAGCGGGCAGTGCAGGTGTTTGACCGCGTAGACGATGGAGGCCAGCCCGCGCCGGTCCACGGTGTTGCCCGCCACCCGGATGATGAACAGCCGGCCCAGGCCCTGGTTGAACAGGATGGTCGGCGGCGTGCGGCTGTCGGCGCAGCCTACGATGGTGGCGATCGGATGCTGGCCGCCCTGCAGCGCATCCAGGTCATGGGCGGTGACGTGGCCCAGCCGGGTGTCGCCGCTCAGGAAGGCGGCGTTGCCGGCCTTCAGCAGGTCCAGCGCCTCGGCGGGCGTCGGCGGGCGCTCAGGCTCGGGCTCGGGATGCGGCGCGTGGGTGTCCTCCACGACAGCGGCGGGCGCTTCGATCGCCGGCGTCTCGACCACGGACGCCTCGACGACGGGCTCCGCCTCGGGCGTAACCCGCGCAGGCGTCTTCTTGCGACCGAACCACAGAAAGCCCATCGCCCATTCCCCCGAACCGCGACCACCCCGTTAACCTTTCTGGAGAACGTGGGTCTCTGTCGTCAATCGGCTTACGGTGAAGCTTTGATGAAGTTTCAGGCCCCCAGCAGCCGGGCGGCCTGCGGGGCGAAATAGCTCAGCACTCCCGCCGCGCCCGCGCGCTTGAAGGCGTGCAGGCTTTCCAGGATGGCCCGGTCCTCGTCCAGCCAGCCGTTGGCCATGGAGGCGCGCATCATCGAATATTCGCCGGACACCTGGTAGGCGAAGGTCGGCAGGTGGAAGGTCTCGGACACGCGCCGAACGATGTCGAGGTACAGCATGCCCGGCTTGACCATCACCGCGTCCGCGCCCTCGGCGATGTCCATCGCCACCTCGCGCAGGGCCTCTTCGGTGTTGGCGTAGTCCATCTGGTAGGTTTTCTTGTCGCCACGCAGCTGCTTGGCCGAGCCGACCGCGTCGCGGTACGGGCCGTAGAAGGCCGAGGCGTATTTCGCCGCGTAGCTCAGGATCAGGGTGTCCTGGTAGCCGTTGGCCTCCAGCGCTTCGCGGATCGCCTGCACCCGGCCGTCCATCATGTCCGAGGGGGCGACGATGTCGGCCCCGGCGTGGGCGTGGATGAAGGCCTGTTCGGCCAGCCGCTCCAGCGTGGCGTCGTTGACGATCCGGTCGCCCTCGACCACGCCGTCGTGGCCGTGGTCGGTGTAGCAGTCCAGCGCCACGTCGGTCATGACGCCGATCTCGGGCGCGGCGTCCTTGATGGCCTTGATGCAGTCGGGGATCAGACCGTCCGGATCGGTCGCGCCGGTCCCGACGCCGTCCTTGATCGCCCCGTCGACATTAGGAAACAGGGCCACCAGCGGAATGCCCAGGTCGCGGGCCTCCTTCGCCGCCTCGGCCGCCGCCTTGGGCGACAGGCGCGACACGCCCGGCATCGACGCCACCGGAACCCGGTCCTCCTTGCCGTCATGCACGATCAGCGGCCAGACCAGGTCGGCCGGCGTCAGCGTCGTCTCGGCCACCAGTCGGCGCACCCACGGGCTGGAGCGCAGACGACGCGGGCGGGCGTAGGGAAAGGCGGCGGGCGGGAAGGGCTGGGTCATGGCGGCGATGTAGGCCAGCGGCGACCGCTCTGCAAAGCGACAGCTCCGCGCGGCTGTCGACGCCCGGCGCTCGGGCCGCTAGACACGCGCCGAACCGGCCCGCCAGAGGCCGACGGGTTTCGGGAGCTTGTGACCCAATGGACTTCGCCCTTACCGACGACCAGCGCGCCATCCAGGACGCCGCCCGCGCCTTCGCCGAGGCCGAGCTGGCCCCGCACAGCGCCGAGTGGGACGAGACCAAGACCTTCCCCGTCGACGTCATGCGCCACGCGGCCGAAATGGGCTTCTGCGGCATCTACACCGGCGAGGAGCACGGCGGCATGGCCCTGGGCCGGGTCGAGGCGGCGCTGATCTTCGAGGAGCTGTCGCGCGGCGACGTCTCCACCGCCGCCTTCATCTCGATCCACAACATGGCGACCTGGATGATCGACAGCTTCGGCTCGGCCGACCTGCGCGCCCGCTATGTGCCCTCGCTGGTCACGATGGAGAAGATCGCCAGCTACTGCCTGACCGAACCGGGCTCCGGCTCTGACGCCGCCGCCATGCGCACCACGGCCGTCCGCGACGGCGACCACTATGTCCTGAACGGCTCCAAGGCCTTCATCTCAGGCGCCGGGACCTCGGATGTCTATGTCGTCATGGCCCGCACGGGCGAGCCGGGCGCCAAGGGCATCTCGGCCTTCGTGGTCGACCTCGGCACGCCGGGTCTGTCGTTCGGCGCCCAGGAGAAGAAGATGGGCTGGAACTCCCAGCCCACCGCCATCGTCAGCTTCGACGACTGCCGCATCCCGGCGGCCAATCTGCTGGGCAAGGAAGGCGACGGCTTCCGCTACGCCATGATGGGTCTGGACGGCGGCCGCCTGAATATCGCCGCCTGTTCGCTGGGCGGCGCTCGCCTGGCCCTCGAGACGGCGCAGGACTACGTCTCGACCCGCAAGCAGTTCGGCAAGGCCCTGGCCGAGTTCCAGAACACCCAGTTCAAGCTGGCCGACATGGCCACCCAGCTGGACGCCTGCCGCCTGATGGTGCTGCGCGGCGCCTGGGCGGTCGATACCGGCCACCCGGAGAAGACCAAGTGGTGCGCCATGGCCAAGCGGTTCACCACCGACGCCTGTTTCCAGATCGCCGACGAGGCCCTGCAGCTGCACGGCGGCTACGGCTATCTGAAGGACTATCCGCTGGAGCGCATCGTCCGCGACCTGCGCGTCCACCGCATCCTTGAAGGCACCAACGAGATCATGCGGGTGATCACGGCGCGGGAAATGATGCGGCAATAGCCAAGGTGACGGCTCGCCCCACCCGTGCCAACGTGGCGGCGGGAGGACTGTCATCATGAAACTGCTCGCCGCCTTCATCGCCGCCGGTTTTCTGGCCGCGCCCGGCCTAGCTCTCGCCCAGGACCTGGGAGAGATCGTCGTCACGGGCTCACGCATTCAGCGGGGGTATAGCGAGGACGCCCCGCCGCAGATCGTGCCCGCGGTGACGGTCACCCGTCGCGCCGACAACCTGATCGTTTCGGTCTGGGTGGTGAATGACACCCGCGAGGCCGCCGGCCGTCGCACGGAACTGATCCAGACGCTGCGCAACATGGCTCGCGCCGCAAGCAGTCAGGGCGACATCGCCCTGAGCATAGAGGATGAGGGCCAGTTGGTGCCTTTCACCGAAGGCATGATCTCGACCCTGACGCTGGGTGTGGACGGCGGGCGGGCGGACACCAGCACCACCAGCCTGATCCTCAAGACCCCGATCTTGCCGGGCGACACGCTGGACACCGCTTCGGGGCGTATCGAGCGTTTCGTGTCCAGGATCGACAAGGCCGGACGCACCCTCGTCAACATTCGGGGCGGTTGGCAGTTGTCCATCGTCAATCCGGCCCAGTATCGCCCGTCGGTGCTCGAGGCTGTCGCCATGGACGCCAACCGGACGTCCGCCCTCTTCGGGCCCGGCTATGCGGTGGATGTGCAGGGCATGGCCAACGCCCTGACATGGGTCCAGTCCGGCCCGCTCGAGCTGGCGATGTTCGTGCCCTATACGATGTCGATTACGCCCCGGCGTTGAGGCTGGACCGGTGGTGCGGCTGGCCCTAGATCAGCCCCATGACCACCGAACCCGAAATCCTCACCCGCGTCGATTCCGGCGTCGGGATCATCACCCTGAACCGGCCCAAGGCCCTGCATGCGCTGAACCGGGCCATGTGCGACGCCATGATCGCGGCGCTGCTGGCGTGGCGCGAGGATGAGGCGGTCAAATCGGTGCTGATCGATCACTCGGGCGAGCGCGGCTTCTGCGCCGGCGGCGACATCCGCATGATCGCCGAAAGCGGGGCAGGGGACGCCTCTGAGGCCAGGGCCTTCTTCAAGGCCGAATACCAGCTGAACCACCTGCTGTTCGACTACCCCAAGCCGGTGACGGCCATCGTGGACGGCATCGTCATGGGCGGCGGCGTCGGCATCTCCGAGCCCGCCACGGTCCGTATCGCCACCGAGCGCACCACCTACGCCATGCCCGAGACCGGCATCGGCCTGTTCCCCGACGTGGGCGGCGGCTGGTTCCTGCCGCGGCTGCCGGGCCAGACGGGCGTCTGGCTGGCCCTGACCGGGGCGCGGCTCAAGGCGGCGGACACCGTCTTCCTGGGCATCCACACCCACTATCTGCCGACCGACGCCCTGGAGGCCTTCCGCGCCATCCTGTCCGTCGATCCGGCCTATCCGATCGATGTCGCCGACGGGCTGGAGGACGATGCGGGCGAGGCGCCGATCGAGGCCCATCTGGAGGCCATCGACCGCCTGTTCGCCTTCGATAAGGTCGAGCAGATCTTCGCCGCGCTCGAGGCCGATGGTTCCGACTGGGCCCTGGCCCAGCTGGCGATCCTGAAGACCAAGTCGCCCCAGTCGCTCAAGGTCAGCCTGCGCCAGCTGCGCACCGGCGCGGCGCTGGAGACCTTCGCCGACAACATGGCGATGGAATACGCCCTGGGCGGCCGCGTGGTCCGCACCCATGATTTCCAGGAAGGCGTCCGCGCCGTCATCGTCGACAAGGACAATGCGCCCAAATGGTCGCCCGCCGACCTGTCGGGCGTCACCGACGCCGCACTGGACGCCCTGTTCGCTCCGTTGCCGGACGAAGAGGCGTGGACGCCGCTCCCCTGATCGAGGGAACCCCTTGCATCGGGCCCGGTGAGGCGTAGCTTCCGCTGCGCAAAACAGGGGTCACCATGCTGAGAACCGCCGTCCTCGCCACCGTCTGCGCCATGGCCCTGTCGGGCTGCGTCATCATCGCCAGCGACGGCGGTGAGGAGACGGTGGTTCACGCCACCCCCGCCGCGACGACCGTGTCGCCGGAGGCGCGCTACGCCGACGCCCTGTCCGACACCCGCCGCCTGCCCGAGGAAGTGGCGCGCGATCCGCTGCGCAAGCCGGCCGACATGCTCGCCCTGATGAACCTGCGGCCGGGCCACGCCATCGCCGACATCCGCCCGGAAGAGGGCTATTTCACCCGCCTGTTCGCGCCCGTCGTCGGCGCCGGCGGTCATGTCTACGCCTTCGTGCCCAATCAGACGGCGACCCGCGAGAACGCCTTCGCCGACACCTTGGCCTCGACCTACGCCAACACCACCCGCGTCACCGGCGCGCTCGAGACCATGACGTTCGACCAGCCGCTGGACGTCGTCTTCATGGGCGAGGAGTACCACGACTTCACCATCCCCCGCTTCGGCGTGGACGTGGCGGCGATGAACCGCCGGGTGTTCGAGGTGCTCAAGCCGGGCGGCCTCTACGTCATCCTCGACCACCAGGCCGCCGACGGGGCCGGCATTTCGGTCTCGGGCAGCCTGCACCGGATCGAGGCCGCCGAACTGCGCCGTCAGGTCGAGGCCGCCGGCTTCGTCTTCGACGGCGAGAGCAGCGCCGTCCGCGTGCCCGGCGACGACCACAGCCTGACCGTCTTCGATCCCACCATCCGCGGCCGCACCGACCGCTTCGTCTACCGCTTCAGAAAGCCCGGCTGAGACCGGGCGCCCACAGGAGGATAGTCCATGCGTCGCTCCCTGATCCCGGCGCTCGCCGCCGCCCTGTTGCTGACCGGCGCCGTCACGGCGCAGGCCGGTTCCACGCCGGTCGTCGCCGTCGCGCAAACGCCCGACTACGCCGCCGTTCTCGCCTCGCCGGTCCGCACGGATGAAGACCGCGCCCGCGACACGGCCCGCCACACGGCCGAGACCCTGGCCTTCACCGGCGTCCGGCCGGGCTGGAAGGTCGCCGACATGATCATCGGCGGCGGCTATTTCACCCGCGTCTTCTCCGCCGCGGTCGGACCGACGGGCCATGTCACGGCCTGGCAGCCGGATGAGTTCATCGGCTTCCAGGCTTCCTATGGCGAGGCCGTCACCGCCGCCGACGCCCTGCCGAACGTGGACGGCGTCCACTCGGCGATCGGCGCGCCGGTCTTCCCCTCCGGGCTGGACCTGATCTTCACGGCCCAGAACTATCACGACCTGCACCTGCGCCCGTTCGCGACGGACACGGCGGCCAAGGTCAATGCGGCGGCCTTCGCGGCGCTCAAGCCGGGCGGCGTCTATGTCATCATCGACCACGATGCGGTCGCCGGCTCGGACCTGACCGTGCCCCACACCCTGCACCGCATCGACCGCGCGACCCTGATCGCCGAGGTCGAGGCCGCAGGCTTCGTGCTGGACGGGTCGAGCGACATCCTGGCCAATCCCGCCGACCCCCGCACCGCCAACGTCTTCGACCCGGCGATCCGTGGCCACACCAGCCAGTTCCTGCTGCGGTTCAAGAAGCCGGGGTGATCACACCACACTCGTGACTGGCCTTCTCCCTCCGCCCCGGCTAACCCGTCGGCAAAATCAAAGGGAGACGCGCCATGACCACCACCATCGCCTTCATCGGTCTGGGCAACATGGGCGGCGGCATGGCCGCCAATCAGGCCAAGGCGGGGCACAAGGTGCTGGCCTTCGACCTGTCGCAGGCCGCGCTGGACCGCGCCGCCGCTGCAGGCTGCACCCCGGTCGCCAGCGTCACTGAGGCCGTGAAGGCCGCCGATATCGTCATCACCATGCTGCCCGCCGGGCCGCATGTCCTGAAGGTCTATTCCGAGCAGATCATCGGCGCCGCCCCGTCCTCGGCCCTGCTGCTGGACTGCTCGACCATCGACGTGGACACCGCCCGCAAGGTCGCCGGCCTGGCCAAGGAGGCGGGCTACGCCTTCGCCGACGCCCCCGTCTCGGGCGGCACCATGGCGGCGGACGCCGGAACCCTGGCCTTCATGGTCGGCTGCGACGAGTCCGACTTCGCCCGTATCGAGGCGGCGCTGGAGCCGATGAGCCGCGCCACGTTCCGCGCCGGCGACCACGGGGCGGGGCAGGCGGCCAAGATCTGCAACAACATGATCCTCGGCATCACCATGCTGGGCACCTGCGAGGCCATCGGCCTGGCCGAGAAGCTGGGGCTGGACCCGGTGAAGATGTTCGACATCGTCGCCAAGTCCTCGGGCCAGAGCTGGTCGACCACCACCTACTATCCCTGGCCCGGTCCGGTCCCGACGGCCCCGTCCAACCGCAACTATGAGGGCGGGTTCGCCGCCGCCATGATGCTGAAGGACCTCAAGCTGGCCCAGGACGCGGCCGCCAAGTCCGGCGCCTCGACCCCGCTGGGCGCCCAGACCGAGGCCCTGTTCCAGATGTTCAACGGCCTCGGCTACGGCGACAAAGACTTCTCCGCCATCCTGCAACTGCTGCGCGGCAAGCTGGACGAACTGCCGAAATAGCCTCGGGGGCCGTCGTCTCCGGGCCGGAGGTCCACAATTTTAGGTTGACGGTTTCAGATCGACGACTCTACCTTGAGGGGTGAACAGTTGATCGGAGCGTCTTGTGGACCTCGACCTGTGCCAGCGGGCTCTGCGCCTGAATCCCGACCTCTGGGTCGCCACTCAGATCGTCTCGAAGGCGAACGAGCGCGGGGCCTATCCCATCAAGTCGCTTGATGATCTCTGCGCCGCCGTCCTGAAGTCGGCGAGGGGCGGGGTCCGTTTCGAAGGAATGACCCTCACGGCGGCGGATGCGCGTGCATTCTTCCCCAAGGTCTTCTTCCCGATCGAAGGCGAGGACGAACTCCTCAAGGCCGTCTACGCCGCCCTGGTCTGGGCCCGGGAGGTGCATCTGTCCGAAGATCGGATCCGCGCCCACAAGGCCAGCCTGTAGAACGGGAGCGAGATCATCATGCCGACCCCGCCGCCTCCAAAGCCTACACCTACGACCGCCGGACGATGGCAGAACGTCCTGGTCTTTTCGACCGCGCCTCCGACCGCTCACGTGGTCTTGCGAGGACTGACCGGGGGATCGTTCCGTTGGCGCGCGTTCGGCGCGGGCATACCCTTCTATCTCGAGGGCGTATCCAGTTCAGCGGGCGCCGGCGTGCAGTCTGTCGATGTCTGGATAGGGTGGACTGGCGGGTTCTGTTCGGTTGATGTGCTGACGACGTCGGGCGCCGGCGTGCAGGCCTGGTTCTACGCCTGGCCGGGGCGTCCCCCCGGAATGCCGTCGCCCCCCTAGGCCGGCTGCTGCTGGGTCGCGCAATGGATGCCGCCGCCGGACCGGCCCAGGGCGTCGATGTCCAACTGGACGACGTCGCGACCGGGGTGGAGGGAGGCCAGGACTTCCCGGGCCTCCGCATCGGCCCGCCGGTCGCCGAACTGCGGCGCGATCACCGCCCCGTTGCAGACGTAATAGTTCACGTAGCTCGAGACGAAATCGTCGCCGCGTCCACGGATGTCGACGGGGTCGGGCAGGCGGACGAGGTCCAGCTTGCGCCCGTTCGCGTCGGTCGCCTGTTCGAGCACGCCGAGGGTCTGGTGGGCCGCGACGGACCATGGATCGTCGGGATCGATCTCATCGTCGATCTGGATCAGCACGCGGCCGGGCCCCACGAACCGGGCGAGGGAATCGATGTGGTAGTCGGTGATGTCCGCCCCGATGACGCCCGGCGCCCAGATCGTCTTGGTTCCGCCCAGGGCCCGGCCGAGGCGGTCCGCGATCTGGTCCGCCGTCAGGCCCGGGTTGCGGTTGGGGTTCACCCAGCAGCTGGCGTGGGCCAGCAGGGTTCCGGCGCCGTCATGCTCGATCCCGCCCTGTTCGCCGATCACCCCGCTGTCGATCAGCGGCAGTCCCAGGCGCTCGGCCACGCGCGCGGCGATGCGGGCGTCGTTCCCATGGGCCTGCTTGCCGCCCCAGCCGTTGAACTGGATCAGGGCCACGGCCAGGTTTCCGGCGGCGTCCTTCACGAACGTCGGCCCGCTGTCGCGGCACCACAGGTCGTCGGTGGGAATGTCCCAGATTTCGACCCTGTCGCTGAACCGGCGCCGGTCCAGCCCGCGCGCGCCGGGCGCGGCCAGCATGGCCACGGGCTCGTGTTCGCTGACGGCGTTGGCGATGTCGACGATGCTCGACTGGACGGCGGCCAGGTCGCGCGCGCCATAGACGTCGACGCTCACCGGCCACTGCATGAGTGTTCGTGTGTGAGGCGCGCTCTCCAGCGGCATGTGATGGCCTTCGGCGGCCGCGGTCTGCGTCGGCGCGCAGCCGCCCGCGCCCATGGCGACCAGTCCGGTCTGGATCATTCGGCGGCGGTTCATGCTCAAGGGTCCTGACGGAGCGGGGCTCCCGTTCAGGCCGCCCGACGGGCGCCGTTGTCAACCTGGGCCATGGGGCAAGTCTGTTCGCCGAAGCGCCGTTGCGCGCAAGAACGAAACTGAGAACCGTTATCAATTAGCGAGTTGCGACGATTTAGCCGCCGCCGCTGATAGACTTTCGCGGACTCGAGGCGCAAAAACCGCCCGATCCGAAGAGACCACGCGAGTGACAGGGTTGTTCGACTACAAGGCCGCATTCCAGACCGCTGTTGAGCAGGTGAAGAGCGAGGGGCGCTACCGCGTCTTCGCCGACCTGAAGCGCGTGCGCGGTCAGTTCCCCCTGGCCAAGCGTCGCCGCGCGGACGGGTCCGAGCAGGACGTCGTCGTCTGGTGCTCGAACGACTACCTCGGCATGGGCCAGCATCCGGTCGTCCTCAAAGCCATGCAGGCCGAGATCGACCAGGTCGGCGCCGGCGCCGGCGGCACCCGCAACATCTCCGGCACCACCCGTTCGGCGGTGGATCTGGAGGCCGAGCTGGCCAGCTGGCACCAGAAGGAAGCGGCGCTTCTCTTCACCTCGGGCTACGTCGCCAACGAGGCGACCCTGACCACGCTCCAGCGCATCCTGCCGGGTCTGATCACCTTCTCCGATTCGCTGAACCACGCCTCGATGATCGCGGGCATCCGCAACGGCGGCGGCGAGCGGCACATCTTCGCCCACAACGACCTGGAGCATCTGGAGGCCCTGCTGGCCGCCGCTCCGGCGCATGCGCCCAAGCTGATCGCCTTCGAGAGCGTCTATTCGATGGACGGCGACATCGCCGACCTGGCCGGCACCATCGCCCTGGCGAAGAAGTACAACGCCCTGACCTACCTCGACGAAGTCCACGCGGTCGGCCTGTACGGCGCGACCGGCGCGGGCGTGGCCGAGCGGGACGGCGTGCTGGACGGCATCGACATCGTCGAATGCACCCTGGGCAAGGCCATCGGCGTCATGGGCGGCTACATCGCCGCCGACGCCGTGATCGTGGACGCGGTCCGCAGCTGGGCCTCGGGCTTCATCTTCACCACCAGCCTGCCGCCCGCCCTGACCGCCGGCGCGCTCGCCTCGGTCCGCCACCTCAAGGCCCATCCGGAACTGCGCGACGCCCATCAGGAGCGCGCAGCGACCCTGAAGGCCCGGCTCAAGGCCGCCGGCATCCCGGTGATGGAGAGCGTCAGCCACATCGTCCCGGTCTTTGTCGGCGATCCGGTCCACACCAAGATGATCTCGGACATGCTGCTGGAGCAGTACGGGGTCTACGTCCAGCCGATCAACTATCCGACCGTCCCCAAGGGCACCGAGCGCCTGCGCTTCACCCCGTCGCCGAACCACACCGACGCGATGATGGACGATCTGGTCAAGGCGATGGACGCCCTGTGGACCCACTGCAACGTGGTGCGCCTGCCCGCTGTGGCCTGACCTTTCTGACCCGGGGAGGGAGGTGACATGACTTCCGACGACCCCGGCGAGGTCATCTTCGAACTGACCCGCAACGGCGCCTATCTGAAATGCTCGGCCATCCACGTCGCCACCGGCCGCGAGGTCTCGGCCATGGGTCCGGTGCATGAGCCGGAGGGGCTGAAACGCGTGGCGCTCGCCAAGCTGAAGCGGGCGCTGGCCCAGGGCTGATCCCGCTCGCCACCGGATCGATCCCTCCTGACAGACTGCTGCCACTTCCTGACATTCGACTGCGTTACAACAACGTCGAAACCGAGGAGGAGCTTGCCATGACCCTGACCGCATCCTGCCACTGCGGCGCTATCAAGATCGAAGTCCCGGGCCTTCCGGCCGAGGTCAAGGAATGCAACTGCACCTACTGCCACCGCACGGGGGCGGTCTGGGGCTACTACGCGCCCGAGGACCTGCGGATCACGGCCGCCGGGGAGCCCGCCCGCGACTACGCGCCCAGCGGCATGAACCATCACCACTTCTGCGGCCAGTGCGGCGGCAACACCCACGGCTTCAGCCCCGACTGGGCGTCCATGTACAACAACGACGGCACGTTGAAGCCGGGGATGACGCAGGGCGTTCCCGAGCGTCAGAACGCGGCGATCAACCTGCGCATGGTCGACGACCTGGACCTGTCCACGCTGGCGATCATCAAGGTCGACGGCCGCAACAGCTGGTAGGCGTTCGCGGCGCCTGTTCCCGAAGCGGGACACTAGATGTTGTGGTCGGCGGCGCCGGGGCCTAGATAGGTCGGCATCCAGACCACCACTCTAGTATTCGGGGACGCGAGTGACCGCCTTCACCCACGCTGACTATTTCTCGAAGTCCCTCGCGGACGCCGATCCGGATATCTTCAAGGGCATCCGGGGCGAGCTGGGCCGTCAGCAGGAGCAGATCGAGCTCATCGCGTCCGAGAACATCGTCTCCCAGGCGGTGCTCGAGGCGCAGGGCTCGGTCCTGACCAATAAATACGCCGAGGGCTATCCGGGCCGCCGCTACTATGGCGGCTGCGAGTTCGTCGACATCACCGAGAACCTGGCCCGCGAGCGCGCCAAGGCGCTGTTCGGCGCCGCCTTCGCCAACGTCCAGCCGCACTCGGGCGCCCAGGCCAACCAGGCGGTCTTCTTCACCCTGCTGCAGCCGGGCGACACCTTCCTGGGCATGGACCTGGCCTGCGGCGGCCACCTGACCCACGGCTCGCCCGCCAACCAGTCGGGCAAGTGGTTCCGCCCGGTGACCTACAAGGTCAACGAGGACGATCACCTGATCGACTATGACCACGTCGCCGAAATGGCCCAGAAGGAGAAGCCCAAGCTGATCCTCGCCGGCGCCTCGGCCTACAGCCGCCACATCGACTTCAAGCGCTTCCGCGAGATCGCGGATTCGGTCGGCGCCTATCTGATGGTCGACATGGCCCACTATGCGGGCCTGATCGCCGGCGGCGTCTATCCGGACCCGATCCCGCACGCCCACGTGGTCACCACCACCACGCACAAGACCCTGCGCGGTCCGCGCGGCGGCATGATCCTGTCCAATGACATCGAGCTGGGCAAGAAGATCAACTCGGCGGTCTTCCCCGGCCTGCAGGGCGGCCCGCTGGAGCACGTCATCGCCGCCAAGGCCGTGGCCTTCGGCGAGGCGCTGAAGCCCGAGTTCAAGCTCTACGCCCAGCAGGTCGTGAAGAACGCCCAGGCCCTGTCGGCCGTGCTGATCGACCGCGGCCTGGCCATCGTCTCGGGCGGCACCGACAGCCACCTGGCGCTGGTTGACCTGCGACCCAAGGGCGTCACCGGCAAGGCCACCGAGCACCAGCTCGAGATGGCGCTGATGACCTGCAACAAGAACGGCGTGCCGTTCGACACCGCGCCCTTCACCGTCACCTCGGGCGTCCGCCTGGGCACCCCGGCGGGCACCACGCGCGGCTTCGGCGAGGCCGAGTTCCAGCAGATCGGCCACTGGATCGCCGACGTCGTCTCCTCGATGAACGGCGGGGACGAGGCCGATCCGGCCGTGGTCGCGGCCGTCGCCGCCCAGGTGCGCGAGCTCACGCACCGCTTCCCGATCTACGGATAAGCGCGCGATGAAGTGCCCCTTCTGCGGAAACCCGGACACCCAGGTGAAGGACAGCCGCCCGTCGGATGACGGCGCGGCCATCCGCCGCCGGCGGTCCTGCCCGCAGTGCAACGGGCGCTTCACCACCTTCGAGCGGGTCCAGCTGCGCGAACTGATGATCCTCAAGCGCAACGGCCGCCGCACGCCCTTCGACCGCGACAAGCTGGAACGCTCGCTGGGCATCGCCCTGCGCAAGCGTCCGGTCCAGCCGGAACAGATCGAGCAGCTGGTCAGCCGCATCACCCGACAGCTGGAAAGCCTGGGCGAGACCGAGATCCCGTCCTCGACCGTCGGGGACTTCATCATGAAGGCGCTCAAGGGCGTCGATGAGGTCGCCTACGTCCGCTACGCCTCGGTCTACAAGGACTTCCGCCACACCGGCGATTTCGCCCGCTTCCTCGGCGACGAGGGTCTGGACGACGAGTCCGGCTCGCGCTGATGCGCCCCGCGTCCACGAAGATGACGGTCACCCTGAAGCTGGCGACCTCCCTCGACGGGCGGATCGCGACGGCGTCCGGCGAGTCCAAATGGATCACCGGCGAGGCCGCGCGGCTGCAGGGCCACCGCCTGCGCGCCGCCCATGACGCCATCCTCGTCGGGGTCGAGACCGTCCTGGCCGACGACCCCGAGCTGACGGCCCGCCTGCCGGGCCGCCCGGTGGACCAGCCCCTGCGCGTGGTCCTCGACAGCCGCCTGCGCACGCCCGCGACCGCGAAGGTCGCCGAGGGCGGGGACACCCTGATCCTGACGGCGTCCGAACCCTCCGCCATCGGTTCCGCCGCGGTCGAACAGGTCGAGACCCTGGACGGCCGTCCGGCCCCCGCCGCCGTCCTGGCCGCCGTTCGCCGCAAGGGCGCGGCCTCGGTCCTGATCGAGGGCGGCGGGCAGGTCGCGGCCGCCTTCCTGCGCGCCGGACTGGTCGACCGCATCGAGTGGTTCCGCGCGCCCGTCCTGCTGGGCGGCGACGGACGGCCCTGCGTCGCGGCCCTGGCGCTTGCAAAGCTGGCCGACGCCCCCAAGTTCCGGCGACTGTCCGTCGAACCCGTCGGCGACGACCTGTGGGAACGCTATGACGTCCTTCGCTGAGCTCGCGCCGGTCCATTCGGACGCTTCGGACGCATCGGACGGCGTTTTTTCAGGTCCGATCCGCACTGTTCGCACCCTGTTTTTGTCGCCCAAGGCCGCCTGAATGTTCACCGGAATCGTTACCGACATCGGCCGCGTCCGTAAGGTCGAGCAGACCGCCCGCGACCGCCGCTACGAGATCGAGACTGTCTGGGACACCGCCGGCATCGACCTGGGCGCCTCGATCAGCCACGCGGGCTGCTGCCTGACGGTGACCGAAAAGGGCCCCGGCTGGTTCGCGGTCGAGGTCTCGGGCGAGACCCTGTCCAAGACCAATCTGGGCGACTGGACCGAGGGCCACCGGGTCAATCTGGAGCGCGCGGCGAAACTGGGCGACGAGATGGGCGGCCATGTCGTCTCGGGCCACGTCGACGGACTGGGCACGGTCGTCTCGATCACGCCGGACGGCGGCTCGCACCGCATCGAGATCGAGGCTCCGGCGCCGCTGCACCGCTTCATCGCCTCCAAGGGCTCGATCACCGTCGACGGCGTCTCCCTGACCGTGAACGCGGTCGAGGGGCGCGTTTTCGTACTTAATCTTATACCCCACACCTGGGACGTGACGACGCTCGGCCAACTGAAAATCGGCGACGACGTGAATCTCGAGATCGACATGCTGGCGCGATACCTCGCGCGGTGGCAGGAGACGGCGTGATGCAACTGGCCGCGAACATGAACGACAGCCCTATCAGCCCGATCGAGGACATCCTCGAGGACGCCCGCAACGGGCGGCCCTACATCCTCGTCGACGCCGAGGATCGCGAGAACGAGGGCGACATCATCATTCCGGCCCAGTTCGCCACGCCGGACCAGATCAACTTCATGATCAAACAGGCCCGCGGCCTGGTCTGCCTGGCCATGACCGCCGACCGCGCCCGCCAGTTGCGCCTGCCGCCGATGGCCGCCGACAACCGCGAGAGCATGACCACGGCCTTCACCGTCTCGATCGAGGCCAAGGACGGGGTCACCACGGGCATCTCCGCCGCCGACCGCTCGCGCACCATCCATGTGGCGACTGACCCGTCCAAGGGCGTGGACGACATCGTCTCGCCGGGCCACATCTTCCCGCTGGTCGCTCGCGACGGCGGCGTCCTGGTCCGCGCTGGCCACACCGAGGCGGCCGTCGACATCAGCCGCATGGCCGGCCTGAACCCGTCGGGCGTCATCTGCGAGATCATTAAGGACGACGGCGAGATGGCCCGGATGCCGGACCTGATCGCCTTCGCCCAGCTGCACGGGCTCAAGATCGGCACCATCGCCGACCTGATCGCCTACCGCCGCCGCACCGAGCGCTTCGTCGAGCGGATCATGGACACGCCGTTCGAGAGCGTCCACGGCGGCCCGTTCCGGCTGATGCTCTACAAGAACACCATCGAGGGCAACGAGCACGTCGCCCTGGTCCACGGCCGGATCGAGCCGGGTAAGCCGACCCTCGTGCGCATGCACCAGGTCGATTTCGCCGCCGACCTGCTGGGCCACGTCGAGGCCCGCCAGTGCTACATTCCGCAGGCGCTCAAGGCGATCAGCGACCATGACGGCGCCGGCGTCACCGTCTTCCTGCGCGACCCCGACCTGCACGGCCTGGCTGAACGCCTCGCCGGCGTCGAAAAGCCCAAGGCGGTCGACCGCTCGCTTCGCAACTACGGCGTCGGCGCGCAGATCCTGCTGGACCTGGGCGTGCGCGACATGATCGTGATGAGCTCGACGCGCCCCAATCCCACCGCGCTGGAAGGCTACGGCCTGCGTATCGTCGGCTGGCGCGACATGGACGGAGAAGACCAATCGTAAGCGATCCCATCCGCGTCCTCATCGTCGAGGCGCGCTTCTATGACGACCTGGCCGACGCCCTGCTGGACGGGGCGAAGGACGCCCTGCGCGAACAGGGGGTCCAGTTCGACGTGATCTCCGTTCCGGGCGCGCTGGAAGTGCCGACCGCGATCGCCCTGGCCGTCGAGGCCGGGCGTTATCCGACCGCGCCGCGCTACGACGGCTTCGTCGCCCTGGGCACGGTGATCCGCGGCGAGACCTACCATTTCGAGATCGTCTCGGATCAGTCGGCCGCCGGCATCACCCAACTGGGTCTGACCGGCGTGGTGATCGGCAACGGCATCCTGACGACCGAGGACGAGGACCAGGCTTGGGCCCGCGCCCGCCGCAGCGAGGGCGACAAGGGCGGCGGCGCCGCGCGCGCCGCGCTCGACCTCATTGCCTTGCGCAAGCGGCTGCGCGTAGGACTGGGCGCGTGACCGAACCCAACAGCCTCAAGTCCGTCCTCGAGCAACTCGCCGAGGCCGAGAAGTCCCGCGCCGAACCGGCCCTGACCTCGCGTCAGCGCCGGGCCCGCACCGTCGCCCGCCTCGCCGCCGTCCAGGCGCTCTACCAGATGGAGCTGGCCGGGGAGGGGGTGGACACCGTCATCACCGAGTTCTCGAACCACCGCTTCGACGCCGACATCGAGGGCGAACCCCTCGCCGAGGCCGATGAGGCCTATTTCGCCGCCATCGTGCGCGGCGTCGTCGGCCACCAGCGCGCCATCGACGAGTCGGTGAAGGCCCGCCTGGCGTCCAACTGGCGCCTGGAGCGTCTGGACTCGACCCTGCGCGCCCTGCTGCGCGCCGGCGCCTGGGAGCTGCGCGAAAGCCGCGACGTGCCCAAGGAGATCGTCATCGACGAGTACGTCGAACTGGCCAAAGCCTTCTTCGACGACGCCGAGGCCAAGTTCGTCAACGCGGCGCTGGACGGCGTCGCCCGGGACGTGCGCGGCTGATCCCATGCCGGCAATCGACGTCGCCGGTGAGTTCGAGACGATCCGGCGGCTGTTCGCGCCGCTGGCCCATCCCGAATGGGGCAGGGGCCTGCTGGACGACGTCGCCGTGGTTCCGTCCCGGCCCGGCTTCGACCTTGTCCTGACCAAGGACACCATCGTCGAGGGCGTCCACTTCCTGCCCACCGATCCGCTCGACACGGTGGCGCAGAAGCTGCTGCGGGTGAACCTGTCCGACCTCGCCGCCAAGGGCGCCGAGCCCTTCGGCTACCTGCTGTCCTGCGGCTGGTCCGAGCGCTGCGGCTGGCCCGAGCGGCAGGCCTTCGCCAAGGGGCTGGCCGCCGATCAGAAGGCCTTCGGCGTCGCCCTGCTGGGCGGCGATACGGTGGTCACGCCCGGTCCCGCGACCTTCTCGGCCACCCTGATGGGCTGGTCGCCCAAGGGGAAGACGGTCAGCCGCGCCGGCGCCCGCCCGGGAGATCTGGTCTTCGTCACCGGCTTCATCGGCGACGGCTGGCTGGGCCTGCAGGCGGCGCGCGAGAAGCTGGGCCTGGCGCCCGAGCGCATCGCCGCCCTTGTGGAGCACTACCGCCGCCCGGTGCCCCGCCTGATCTTCGCCGACGCCGTCCGCGACATGGCCACGGCCTCGGTGGACGTCTCTGACGGTCTGATCGCCGACCTGGGCCACATCGCCGGGGCCAGCCGCGTCGGCCTGGACATTGATCTGGAGGTCACGCCCTTGTCGCCCGCCGGACAGGCCTGGTTCGCCGGACGGGTGGACGAGCAGGCGGCGCTGGAGACCCTGGCCACCGGCGGCGACGACTATGAGATCGCCTTCACCGCCGCCGCCAAGGACGAGCCCGCCCTGCGCCGCGAGGCCGAGCGCCGCCACATCTGGCTGACCTGTCTGGGCCGGGTGGTCGAAGGGAAGGGCGTCACCGCCCGCTTCGCCGGCAAGCCGGTCCAGATCGCGGCGACGGGCTTCACCCACGGCTGACAACGAAATCTCAAGGCGTCTGGGGCAGGGTGTGCCCATGCGCCGTCGTGACCTCCTCTCTGCCGCCGCCGTCCTGCCCGCCGCGGCTGTCGCCTCGACGGCCGCCGCCGGCGACGCGCCCCGCTCGTCCAGCGGCGCGACGGTCAACATCTCGGGCGTCGGCCTGCCGGTCATCGCCGAGGGCCGGCTGCGCAACTACGTCTTCGTCTCCATGCGCCTTCACCTCGGCGGTTCGGCCACCGTGGAATCGATGCGCGGCAAGGAAGCCTATCTGCGCGACGCCCTGGTCCGCGCCGGGCATCGCACGCCCTTCATCGTGCCCAACGACTGGACCCGCATCGACACCGACGCCATGTCGGCCAGCCTGATGCGCTCGGCCGCCGCCATCGTCGGCCGGGGCTCGATCTCGCGCGTCGAGATCATCAGCCAGGCCCCGCGCTGGCGCGCCGGCCTGCGGGCAGGCTGAACGCCGTTCACCCTACCCTGTTGCGTCACACCGACGCATTTGGCAGGCTCTTCGGACTTCCCCAGGGGTCGCCCTTGACGCGACCGTTGCGCACGGGGGGACCGGAAGGCGGAGAGAGGCGAAAACGCCCGCCGCGCCAAGGGTCCGGGCGCCCTACACACAGGGTTTGGAAACGCCATGTCTAACTATCTGTGGCTTGTCATAGCCGCAGGCGGCCTGGGGATTCTCTACGGAGCGATCCAGACGGCCGCCTTGATGAAAGCTCCCACCGGCAACGACCGCATGCGCGAGATCGCGGCCGCCATCCAGGAGGGGGCCTCCGCCTATCTGCGCCGCCAGTACATGACTATCGGCATGGTCGGCGTGGTCATCCTCATCGCCGCCTGGCTGCTGATCGGCCAATGGGCCGCCCTCGGCTTCCTGATCGGCGCCGTGCTTTCGGGCGCAGCCGGGTTCGCCGGCATGCTGATCTCGGTCCGGGCCAACGTCCGCACCGCGCAGGCGGCCTCCGAGAGCCTGTCCAAGGGGCTGGACCTCGCGTTCCGCTCGGGCGCGATCACCGGCATGTTCGTGGCTGGCGGCGCCCTGCTGGGCGTGGCGGGCTACTACGCCTTCATGACCGCGGGCCTGGGGCTGGAGAGCACCAGCCGCGAGGTCATCGACGGCCTGGTCGCGCTGGGCTTCGGCGCCTCGCTGATCTCGATCTTCGCCCGTTTGGGCGGCGGGATCTTCACCAAGGGCGCCGACGTCGGCGGCGACATGGTGGGCAAGGTCGAGGCCGGCATCCCCGAGGATGACCCCCGCAACGCCGCCACCATCGCGGACAACGTGGGCGACAACGTCGGCGACTGCGCCGGCATGGCCGCCGACCTGTTCGAGACCTACGCCGTCTCCACCGTGGCGACGATGGTGCTGGCCGCCATCTTCTTCCGCGGCACGGACTACGTCGGGGCGATGATGCTGCTGCCGCTGGCCATCTGCGCCATCTGCATCGTCACCTCGATCATCGGCAGCTTCTTCGTCCGTCTGGGCAAGAGCCAGAACATCATGGGCGCCCTTTATCAGGGCCTGATCGTCACCGGCATCCTGTCGGCGGGCGCGGTTTGGTGGATCATCGACACCGTCGCCCCGGCCACGGTCACCACCTCCGGCGGGCTGGTCATCACCTCGATGCAGCTGTTCTGGTCGGGCCTCGTCGGCCTGGTCGTCACCGCGGCCATCGTGGTCATCACCGAATACTACACCGGCTCGAACTTCCGCCCGGTGCGCTCGGTGGCCAACGCCTCGGTCTCGGGCCATGGCACCAACGTGATCCAGGGCCTGGCCGTGTCGCTGGAATCGACGGCGCTTCCGGCGCTGGCGATCATCGTCGGCATCGTGGTCAGCTTCCAGCTGGCGGGCCTGTTCGGCATCGCCATCGCCACCACGACCATGCTGGGCGTGGCGGGGATGATCGTGGCGCTGGACGCCTTCGGTCCGGTCACCGACAACGCCGGCGGCATCGCCGAGATGGCGGGTCTTCCGCCGGAAGTACGTCACTCGACCGACGCCCTGGACGCGGTGGGCAACACCACCAAGGCCGTGACCAAGGGCTACGCCATCGGTTCGGCCGGCCTGGGCGCCCTGGTGCTGTTCGCCGCCTATACCGAGGACCTGAAATACTTCGCCGAGACCGCCCTGCCGGGCAGCTTCTTCGAAGGCCTCGGAACGGTCGCCTTCGACCTGACCAACCCCTACGTCGTGGTCGGCCTGCTGTTCGGGGGGCTGCTGCCCTTCCTGTTCGGCGGCATGTCGATGACCGCCGTGGGCCGCGCGGCCGAATCGGTTGTGGCCGAGGTGCGCCGTCAGTTCCGCGAGAACCCGGGCATCATGACCGGCGAGGTGAAGCCGGAGTACGGCAAGGCCGTCGACATCCTGACCAGCGCGGCGATCAAGGAGATGATCGTGCCGTCGCTGCTGCCGGTGCTGTCGCCGATCGTGCTGTTCACCGTGGTGTTGTTCATCCAGCCGGAGAAGGCCAACGCCTTCGCCGCCCTGGGCGCCATGCTGATGGGCGTGATCGTGACCGGCCTGTTTGTGGCCATCTCGATGACCTCGGGCGGCGGCGCGTGGGACAACGCCAAGAAGGTCATTGAAGAGGGCTTCACCGACAAGAACGGCGTCGTCCACGGCAAGGGGTCGGAGGCTCACAAGGCCGCCGTCACCGGCGACACGGTGGGCGATCCCTACAAGGACACCTCCGGTCCGGCGGTGAACCCGATGATCAAGATCACCAACATCGTCGCCCTGCTTCTGCTGGCGGTGCTGGCAAGCGGCAAGATCGGCTGATCGGCCTGGGGTTGGCGTCGGCGACGGCGTCGACCCTTTGCCGTCGGCAACCACGATCCTGGCGTCACAATGAGAAACGCCCCGGAGAGCGATCTCCGGGGCGTTTCGATATCCGGTAGAGGTCCGACCCTAGTCCGGACGGCGCTGGCCGGGCTGGTCTTCCTCGGTGCGGGGCAGCTGGCCGCGGGCGACGTTGCCCAGCAGCTGTTCCAGGATGGTCAGTTGGCGACCGCGGGTCGGGGTCTCGCGACTGTTCATCGAGATGCGCTCGCCGTCGTCCAGGCCCAGGGTGCGCACGCCGGCGACCTGGCCGCCTTCGTTGAAGGTGATCTCGGTCACGCTGCGCTGGGTCACCTGCGGGCGGTTGTAGGTGTATTTCTCGGTGACCTGGCTGATGTAGTACCAGATCGTGTCGCTCTCGAAGGCCGAGGTCGTCGACGGCGAGCCCAGCTTGGTCAGCACCGTCTGGCGCGTGTCGGTGCCGGCGACGATGTCGGTGGGCTTGGCGTCGATGGCCTGGAAGCCGTTCTGGCCCACGACGGGGGCGCAGGCGCTGGTCAGCGCAGCGGCCGACAGGACGGCGATCAGGAGTTTCGTACGGAGCATTTGCGGCGCCTGCGACAGAACAAGGTCTTTGACCTAACCGGACCCGAGCCTTAGTTCAACGGCGCGGCGGAAAAGGGGCCGTGAAACATGCTTCAGAATCTCTTGCGAACCTTCCGCCGCGAACGTTTCGGCGACGGGCTTTATGAAATCGCCGTCCGTCAGGCCCGCGACCCGCGCTTCTACACCGCGCTGGGCGTCGCGGACCGCATCGACGCGCGGTTCGAACTGTACACCCTGCACGTCCTGCTGCTGACCATGCGGCTGAAGGACGAGGGGACCGAGCGCGGCGGCGACGCCGGCCAGCAGCTGTTCGACACCTATGTGTCGGCTCTGGATCACACCCTGCGGGAGCTGGGCGTCGGCGACATCTCGGTCGGCAAGAAGATGAGAAAGCTGGGCGAGTCGCTCTACGGCCGCATGACCGCCTATGAGACGCCCCTGCGGGACGGCGACGCCGAGACCCTGGCGACCAGCCTGGCGCGCAATGTGCTGGAGAGCGAGACGCCCGCGGACGGAGCGCTCCTGGCGGCCTATGCCCTGTCCAGCCGCACCCAGCTGGCGGCCCAGCCATTCAACGACGTTCTGAAAGCCCCCGCGTGGGCGGAGGTGAAGGCATGACCGCCCCCCAACTGCCCTATAGCGAGCCCGTCCGTCTGCATCAGATCGGGTCCGGCGTGAAACGCACCCTGACGCCCGACGCCGCCGCTCGCGCCCGAATCGCCCGGGCCCTGGACCTGGCGTCGCTGGATGCGGTCGAGGCCGAGGTGAACCTGGTCCCGACCGCCTCGGGCTGGACCCTGTCCGGCCGCGTCCGCGCCGATCTGGCCCAGACCTGCGGCATCACCCTGGAGCCGCTGCCGCTGAAGATCGACGAGGCCTTCTCGGTCCAGCTGGCCGAGCCGGTGGACGAGGAGTCCGACGAGATCATCATCACGCTGGAAGACGAATCGCCCGACGTGGTCGAGGACGGCCAGATCGATCTGGGCCAGTACGTCGTGGAGCAACTGGCCCTGCATCTGGACCCGTTCCCCCGCAAGCCCGGCGCGGAGTTCGTCCAGCCGCCGGAACCCACGGAAATCTCGCCTTTCGCGGTCCTGAAGCAACTTCGGCCCTCCGACGAAGGTTGACGCCGGGTCCACCTGGTTGCATCCCCCTTGTGCGGCGTTATCGTCGCCGCCTGACCAGCGCCGTTTACGTCGGCGCGACGGAGTCGAACCGGCTTGCCATCCCCCATTCTGATCTCGCTTGACGCCATGGGCGGGGATCACGGCCCGCCGGTCGTGGTCGGCGGCATATGCGACTACCGCACGCGGCACGGCGGCGAGGGCGTGCGCTTCCTCCTGAACGGGGACGAGGCCGCGATCCGCGCCGAAATGGTCCGCTGCGGCCTGGGCGACGACGTCTGTGACGTGCGCCACACCGACAAGGTCGTCGCCATGGACGAGAAGCCCGCCACGGCCATGCGCCGCGGCAAGGGCTCCAGCCTGTGGAACGCCATCGAGGCGGTGAAGACCGGAGAGGCCGCCGCGATCGTCTCGGCCGGCAACACCGGCGCCCTCATGGCCATCTCCAAGCTGATCCTGCGCATGTCCGCGCCGGGCCTTGAACGTCCCGCCATCGTCGCCAGCTGGCCGACCTTCCGGGGCGTCACCGCCGTGCTGGACGTGGGCGCCAACGTCGAGAGCGACGCGGCCCAGCTGGTCGAGTTCGCCATCATGGGCGAGGCCTTCATGACCGCCGTGCACGGGGTGACCAGCCCCACGGTCGGCATCCTGAACGTCGGGTCCGAGGACATGAAGGGCCACGAGGAGGTGCGCGAGGCCGCGCGCCTGCTGCGCGAGGGCGGCTTCGGTCTGGCCTATCACGGCTTCGTCGAGGGCGACGATATCGCCAAGGGCACGGTGGACGTGGTCGTCACCGACGGCTTCACCGGCAACATCGCCCTGAAGACCGCCGAGGGCGTGGCCAAATTCATCGGCGCCCTGACCCGCGAGGCCCTGACCTCCAGCCTGATGGCCAAGGCAGGGGCGGCGCTGGCCTATCCGGCGTTGAAGAAGATGAGCGCCAAGATCGATCCCAACGCCATCAACGGCGGCCCGCTGCTGGGCCTAAACGGCATTGTGGTGAAGAGCCACGGCGGCGCGACCGCGGGCGGTTTCGGCGCCGCGATCCGCATCGCTGTCGATCTGGCGCGCAGTGATTATATGACCAAGGTCGGGGCCAGCCTGCAGAAGCTGACCGCCGTGCTGGAACAGCCGCCCGCGCAGCCTTCGGATGCGGCCATGGAGACTACCAAGTGAGCGTCATGCGAAGCGCCGTGACCGGCGTCGGTTCGTATCTTCCGGAACAGATCGTCACCAACGCCGATCTGGCCGCCATCGTCGACACCTCGGACGAGTGGATCCAGGAGCGGACCGGCATCAAGCAGCGTCACAAGGCGCGCGATGACGAACCGACCAGCGATCTGGCGGTCGAGGCCGCCCGGCGCGCCCTGATCGACGCGGGCAGGACGGCGGCGGACGTGGACCTGATCGTGGTGGCGACGACCACCCCGGACATGACCTTCCCGGCCACGGCCTCGATCGTGCAGCGCAAGCTGGGCGCGCCGGTGGGCATCGCCTTCGACGTCCAGGCCGTCTGCTCGGGCTTCGTCTATGCGCTCAGCGTCGCCGACGGCTTCGTGGCGCGTGGCCTGGCGAAATGCGCCCTGGTGATCGGCGCCGAGGAGATGACCCGGCTGCTGGACTGGAATGACCGGTCCACCTGCGTGCTGTTCGGCGACGGCGCCGGCGCCGTGGTGGTCGAGCCGCGCGAAGGGCAGGGGACCAAGGCCGATCAGGGCCTGCTGGGCTTCGCCCTGCGCTGCGACGGCTCAAAGACCGACCTGCTCTATGTCGACGGCGGCCCGGCCACGACCGGCTCGGTCGGCCATCTGCGCATGGCCGGCAACCAGGTCTTCCGCCATGCGGTGATCAATATCGCCGAGGCTATCACCGCCGCCTGCGAAGCCTCAGGCATCGAGGTGCCCGAGGTCGACTGGTTCGTGCCCCATCAGGCCAACCAGCGCATCATCCGCGGCGTCGGCGACCGGTTGGGACTGGACGAGGAGAAGGTCATCTCGACCGTCGCCACCCACGCCAACACCTCGGCCGCATCCATCCCCCTGGCGCTGGACGCCGCCATCAAGGACGGGCGCATCAAGCGCGGCGATCTGGTGGTCATGGAGGCCATGGGCGGGGGGCTGACCTGGGGCGCCTGCGCGATTCGTCTGTAGAGCGATTTCGCCTTTTCATTTCAGGGCGCTTGCCCTTTTATGGGTCCCACTGACGATTGAGGGGAGTGACCGGTGACGCAGACCCTGACGCGGGCCGATCTTTGCGAAGCTGTCCACGAGGAAGTGGGCCTCTCGCGGCAGGAGTGCTCCCAAATGGTCGAGCGCACCCTCGAACTGATCGTCGAGTCGCTGGAGCGCGGCGAGACCGTCAAGCTGTCGGGCTTCGGCGTCTTCCAGGTCCGCGAGAAGCGCGCCCGCATGGGCCGCAATCCCAAGACCGGCGAACCGGCCGCGATCAACCCGCGCCGGGTCATCAGCTTCCGCGCCTCGCAGATCATGAAGGGCCGGGTGCACGACGCCGTCGTGACCGCCTGATCTGATCCATGGCCAAGAGCCCTCAAGCGTTTCGGACGATCTCGGAGGCCGCCGACGAGGTCGGCGCGCCCCAGCACGTCCTGCGTTTCTGGGAGACCAAATTCACCTTCGTCGCGCCGCTGAAGCGCGCGGGCGGCCGCCGGTTCTACCGGCCGCAGGACATCGTGCTGCTGAAGGCGGTCAAGCGGCTGCTGCACGACGAGGGCCTGACCATCAAGGGCGTTCAGCGCCTGTTCCGCGAGCAGGGCCTCAAGCGCATCGCCGCCTGGGGCGACCCCGAAGGCCTGGTGGCGTTCGAGCCCGAGGGCGCGACGCCGGAGCCCGCGCCCGCTCCGGCGCCCGCCGCCGTATCCTCGGTCCGGCTGCGTCAGGTTCTGGCCGAACTGGAGGGCGCGCGGGCCCGGCTGGAAGCCACCCTGTCGCGATCGGCCTGAAGACCTCTTTTTTGGGTTTGCGCGCGGCGCGACCCCGTCTATAGGGAGCGCCTCTCGGAGCGTGGCGCAGCCTGGTAGCGCACTTGACTGGGGGTCAAGGGGTCGCAGGTTCGAATCCTGTCGCTCCGACCATTTTCGAAAGAAAATCGGTTGGTTGAAGGGGTCGTCTTCGGACGGCCCCTTTGCAATTCAGCGCCGTGCTCAGTCCTTGCCGCTCTCGGCCCATTTGAACAGCGGATAGAGCGGCACGCCCCAGCCGATGCCGCCGACGGCGAAGAACAGCAGGTCCAGCAGCATGTTCGGCCCGAACAGGCCGCGCAGGGCGATGACGCCCCAGATCCAGACCACGAGAAAGGCCAGCAGGCCGATCATGGCGATGAAGCGCCGGGTTCGGCCGCCCATCAGCGCTTGCTGCGGAACAGGAAGAAGGCGGCCAGGGCGACGGCCGAGGCGATCATCGACCACAGGACCCAACCCCACTGATCCATGGTCGAGACGGCGAAGACGCGGACGGCCAGGAAGGCGCCCGCGATCGCGCCGACGCCCGAGACCAGTCCGGTCGCGAACAGACCGCGGCGGCCGGTGAGCAGGTCGGCCAGCCAGGCCAGCACGAAGGCGCCGAGAACGGCGGTGACGATGTCGGCGTACTGCAAACGGCCTCTCCAGCATGCGGCGACAGGGCGCCGAAAAGCGACTCGATCTCGCCCTCATGCGCGGGCATACCGCACAGGTCCGGGCGCGGCGAGTTGCGCGCGAGCGGCAGTGTAACGGGCGGAACGGCAGGCGTCGAATGAAGCGTTTGGGCGGTGGCGATCAAAGCCGGTCGGTGGCGATCTGGCTGTGGGCGGTGGCGGCGTTGGTCTTCGCCATGGTCGTGGTGGGCGGCGTGACCCGCCTGACCGGCTCGGGCCTGTCGATCACCGAGTGGAAGCCGATCATGGGCGCGATGCCGCCGATGAACCACGCCGACTGGATGGACGCCTTCGAGAAGTACAAGGCCATCCCGCAATACCAGCAGATCAACGCCGGCATGAGCCTGGCCGAGTTCCAGGGCATCTTCTTCTGGGAATGGTTCCACCGCCTGCTGGGCCGTCTGATCGGCGTGGCCTTCGCCCTGCCGTTCGCGGTCCTGCTGCTGATGCGCAAGGTGCAGCGCCGGCTGATCGCCCGCTGCGTGGTCCTGCTGGGGCTGGGCGGGCTGCAGGGGCTGATCGGCTGGTGGATGGTGACCAGCGGTCTGAGCGAGCGGGTCGACGTGGCCCCCGAGCGTCTGGCGACCCACCTGGGTCTCGCGCTCATCATCTTCATGGGCCTGATCTGGACCGGGCTGGAGGCCTGGAACGGCGAGGAGCGCTCGCGCTCTCCCGGAGGCTGGAGCCGCGGCGCCGCCATCCTGCTGGGCGCGGTCTTCATCCAGTGCCTGCTGGGCGGGCTGGTGGCCGGGGCCAAGGCGGGCTTCGTCTACACCGACTGGCCGCTGATGAACGGCGCGGTCTTCCCGCCGGTCGAATGGGGCAAGGGCGCGTTGGCCTTCCTGCACGACCAGGCGCTGGTTCAGTTCAATCACCGCATCTGGGCCTACGGCCTGCTGATCGGCGGCACGATCTATGCGGTGCAGGCGTGGCGCTGGCGGCTGGCCGAGGGGCTGGGCGTGGGCGCCTTCGCGGTGGCCGCCGCCCTGTGGCTGCAGGCCCTGTTGGGCGTGGTCACCCTGATGAACGCCGTGCCCCTGTGGCTCGGCGCCCTGCATCAGGCGGGGGCGGCGCTGGTGCTGGCGACGGCGACCGTGAACCTGTGGCTGGTCCGCCGGTCGCAGCCGCGCCTGTTCGTGTCGGGGCCGCGGTCGCGCGGGCTGTTCTAGGTCGTCAGCCCCGCACCGTGTCCCAGGGTCCCGTGATCGCCAGGGTCACGCCCGGGTACTGGATGTTGACGAACAACACCTCGCCGTCCGGCGAGAAGACGCAGCCGCAGAGCTCTGAGTTGCCCTGGAAGACGTTGCGGCCCAGCGTGTAGAGCTTGCCGTCCGGCGTCACGCCCTTGAGGTGGTTGCGGATCGCCGGGGAATAGTTGTCCTCGCACACGATCAGATGGCCCCAGGGCGCGACCGTCAGGTTGTCGGCCATGTTCATGGCCTTCTCGTCCAGGCTCTCGACGAACAGCTGGATGCGGCCGGGACGGGCGCGTTCGCCGGCCTGCCCCTCGGCGGGCGAGGGGACGTAGCGCAGGATCTGGCCGCGCTCGATCGGACCGCCCGAGGTGGCGGTCAGGTACAGCTCATTGTCGCCCCAGTGGATGCCTTCGCCGCGCGCCACCAGCGCCGCGCCGGCGGCGTGGCCGCGCTTGCGCAGGTCGTCGTTGGGGCTTTCGACATCGTCCAGATCGATCCAGTCGACCTCTTTCCAGTCGCCGACGCTCCAGAAGCGCGCGCCGTCGTGGTTGGCGGTGTCGGCGCCCGGCGCACCGCGCACGACCATGGCCTGCAGGCGCCCGCCGTCGACCAGCTTGCCCGGCGTGGTCGGGATGAAGCGGTAGAAGAGGCCGTCGCCCTGATCCTCGGTCTGGTAGAGGATGCCGGTGCGCGGATCGACGCAGACCGCCTCGTGGTCGAAGCGGCCCATGGCCTTCAGCGGCACGGCCTGGACCAGGCCTTCGGCGTCGGCGGGCACCTCGAAGATGTAGCCGTGCTCCTTCATGACGTCGGCGTTGGACGGCTTCTCCTCGGTCTCCTCGCAGGTCAGCCAGCTGCCCCAGGGGGTCATGCCGCCGCAGCAGTTGGTCGAGGTGCCGGCCAGGCTCATGAACTGACGCACGGTCTCGCCGGTCTTGAGGTCATAGACGACCGTGGTGGTGCCGCCGGGCAGGACCTGGCCGTTCTTGTAGGTGTCATAGGCCTTGGAGGCGTCGACCCGGCCCAGCCGCTCCTGCCGATAGCCGCCGGGGCCCCAGTTGCGGTGCGACCGCGACGAGCCCTTGAGCTCGTGGTTGCGGACCAGCGCCACCTGCGTGCCGCCGAGGGCGAAACAACCCATGCCGTCGAACTGGCCGGGCACCAGCAGGCCGTCGTCCATGGTCTCGCCGCCCTGGGAGACGACGGTGTAGGAAAAACCCTCGGGCAGGTCGAACAGGCCGTTCGGATCGGGCCGCAGCGGACCATAGCCCTGGACCTCGTTGACATAGGTCTCGGCGGCCGCCGCCTGGGCCGAGGCCTGACGGGCCAGGCCGGTGAAGGCGAGGGCGGCGGCGCCCGTGGTCAGGACGCCGCGACGGTCGATACGCATGGGGCCGGCACTCCGGTGGCTGGAACTGCCGCGCTTATGCCGGGCGTCGGTCAGGGTTCTGTGACAGCGAGCGCGGCGGATCGTCCCGGCGTTCGCCGGGGCGATAAACGGCGGTGAAAGTCGCGCATCTGTGCGGTATTTTAATACCGTTTAAGTTTTTCCATTATTTTACAACACGGTAGGGCAATCTGGGTGCGTAAACCGGCATTGACCGCGACCCGGGCTTCCTCTATCAGCGCGCCTTCCGTTCACCGGTCCCGCCGGAGAACACCCGTTTCGCCCGTCTCCCAAGGACTCCTCGTTATGCTGAAGAGCACTACGGCTTCGCTGAAGCCGGCCGAGGTCACGAAGAAATGGATCCACATCGACGCTGAAGGCGTCGTGGTGGGCCGTCTCGCGACCTTCATCGCCAACCGTCTGCGCGGCAAGCACCGCGGCGACTACACCCCGCACGTCGATTGCGGCGACTATGTCATCGTGACCAACGTCGACAAGGTCGTCTTCACCGGCAAGAAGAACACCGACAAGATCTACTACCGCCACACCGGTCACCCGGGCGGCGTCAAGTCGACGACCCCGGAGAAGGTTCTGGGCGGCCGCTTCCCCGAGCGCGTGCTCGAGAAGGCCGTCGAGCGCATGCTGCCGAAGGAAAGCCCGCTGGCCCGCAAGCAGATGACGCACCTGCGTCTGTTCGCCGGCGCCGCGCACAGCCACGAAGCCCAGTCGCCCGAGACGATCGACTTCGCGTCGGCCTCTCCCAAGAACACCCGGAGCGTCTGAGCATGACCGACGTCACCAACGACACCGCCACCGGCTTCGACGCCCTGAAGGGCCTCGGCACTCCGGGCGTGGGCGAAGAGCACCCCGTCTACGTCCAGAAGCTGGACGCCCAGGGCCGCGCCTACTCGACCGGCAAGCGCAAGAACGCGATCGCCCGCGTCTGGGTGAAGCCCGGCACCGGCAAGTTCACCATCAACGGCAAGGACCAGGAGCAGTACTTCGCTCGTCCCGTGCTGCGCATGATGATCGCCCAGCCGCTGGTCGTCACCGAGCGTGAAACCCAGTTCGACGTGGTCTGCACCGTTGAAGGTTCGGGCCTGTCGGGCCAGGCCGGCGCCATCCGCCACGGCCTGTCGCACGCCCTGACGCACTACGAGCCGGAACTGCGCAAGGTTCTGAAGCCGCACGGCTTCCTGACCCGCGACAGCCGCGTCGTCGAGCGTAAGAAGTACGGCCGCGCCAAGGCTCGCCGTTCGTTCCAGTTCTCGAAGCGCTAAGCCGTTTCATTACGGTCTGGATCAGGGCGCTTCGGGAAACCGGAGCGCCCTTTTTCTTTGGAACGTCGATTCACGAGAACGTGAATCTGGGGAGCGGAGCCGTGAGACTTTGACCAATGCGGTCTCTCGTCGTCCCATGCCGTCTCATGTTGCTTCGTGAGAGCACCTCGGAATCAGCGGGCCCAAATCGATTTGCATCGCTAATGAGGCATGCGCCCCTTGACGGACAATCGGGTTTTCACCCCCAATACCCGAAGGGATTGCACATCTGATTCGCTAATGCGGAGATGTGCCCCGTGCCTAAAAAATCTCAAAACGAACCACGCACACGACGGTCAATGATCGCTGGTCGAGCGATGGATCGCGCCCCGAAGCAGCGCGAGTTCTGGGAGGTCAAGGGTGCACTGGTGCACCCTTACCGGACCGCGTTGCCGTCGGAACTATCGCTCAACGATGGCGACAGGTCATCGACGAGGAGCGCCATGTCGGTTGAGGAACAAGCAAGCGAATTCACCGCTACCGATGAGATCGCTTTCGATTTGAAGCGACTTACGATGCAGGCGAGGGGCAAGGGGTTGAAACAAGTCCCCCTTCTGGCGGGAGTGCTGCTTCTGGCAATGCTGATCGCACTCGCCATGTTGGGATTGATGGTGCATGTGGCCGATCGCCACTCGCCGGCTGCCTATAGTCAGATTGAGAGAGTTATCTCGCGCCTATGACCCACACCATCTTCATCGACGGCGAAGCCGGCACCACGGGTCTGGAGATCCGCGAGCGGCTGGAGGCGCGTCCGGACCTGGAGCTGATCCTGCTGGGCGACCGCCGCCGGGACGTCGAGGCGCGGCGCGAGGCGCTGAACGGCGCCGACGCGGTGATCCTGTGCCTGCCGGACGACGCCGCCATCGAAGCGGTGTCGATGATCGAGAACCCCAAGGTGCGGGTCATCGACGCCTCGACCGCCTACCGGGTCGATCCCGACTGGACCTACGGCTTCGCCGAAATGGCGCCGGGCCAGCGCGAGGCCATCGCCGCCTCGACGCGGGTGTCGAACCCGGGCTGCTATCCGACCGGCCTGATCGGCCTGGTGCGCCCGCTGGTGTCGGCGGGGATCGTGCCGGCGGGCTGGCCGGTGACGGTCAATGCGGTCAGCGGCTATTCCGGCGGCGGCAAGGCCATGATCGCCGAGTTCGAAGGCGGCGGGGCCGAGGCCTACCGCGCCTACGGCCTGACGCTGAAGCACAAGCATGTGCCGGAGATGACCAAACACACCGGGCTGGAGCGCAAGGTGCTGTTCGCGCCCGCCGTCGGGTCGTACCGGCAGGGGATGCTGGTCGAGGTTCCGCTGCACCTGTCGGCCCTGCCGGGCTCGCCCTCGGTCGAGGTGGTGCACGGGGCGCTGGTGGAAGCCTATGCGGGGCAGCGCTTCGTCGAGGTCGCTTCGCTGGAAGAGACCGAGGCCATGACCGGGATCGACCCCGAGGGCCTGAACGGCACCAACCGCATGCGCCTGCATGTGTTCGGGGATCGGGGCGGGGAGCAGGCGCGGCTGGTGGCCCTGCTGGACAATCTCGGCAAGGGGGCGTCCGGCGCGGCGGTGCAGAACCTGAACCTGATGCTGGGGCTGGACGAGGCCGCCGGCCTGAGCTGACGACGGCGGAGGGGTTGCATCTCCGTCGGGATACCCGACGTATCTCAGATATGACCCAGACCCGCAGAGCCCTGTTCCTGACCGCCGGCGCGGCGGCGCTGAGCGCGTGCGCGCCGGAAGTCGCCGATGCGTCGGAGGCCCAGTACGCCAACTCGCCCTTCCGGCGGATCACCGACGCCCAGTGGCGGGCGCGGTTGCCGGCGCTGAGCTATCAGGTGCTGCGCCATGAGGGCACCGAACGGCCGGGGACCAGTCCGCTGAACGAGGAGCACCGGCGCGGGACTTTCGTCTGCCGGGGCTGCGAACTGCCGCTGTTCCGCTCGGAATGGAAGTTCGACAGCGGCACCGGCTGGCCCAGCTTCACCCGGGTGATGGCCGCCAATGTGGGGATCAAGCGCGACTTCGCCCTGGGCATCCCGCGCACCGAATACCACTGCGCCCGCTGCCTGGGGCATCAGGGCCATGTGTTCGACGACGGCCCGGCGCCGACCGGCAAGCGCTACTGCAACAACGGCGTGTCGCTGATCTTCCAGCCAGCCTAATTCTGCGGGGCGGCGTCGACCGCCTCGACCACCTGGCGGATGAAGGCGCGGCGGGCGGCGCTGTGGGCCCGGCCCGTGGCCTGCGGCCAGGCCGACAGCAGGACGATGACCAGACGGCGCTCGGGATCGACGCGGATGGTCTGGCCGAAGATGCCGTAGGCGGCGAAGATCCCGTCGTCCTGGGTCCACCACTGGAAGCCGTAGCCTTCGCCGGGATCGCCGGTCTCGGCCTGCTTGACCACGGCCTGGGCGAACCAGTCGTCGGGAACGATGCGTTCGCCGCCCAGCACGCCGCCGTCCATCGCCATCAGGCCGATGCGGCCCCAGTCGCGCAGGGTGGCCGAGACGCAGCAGCCGCCCATCTCGCGCCCGCCCTGGTCCAGCGCCCAGAAGGCGTCCGCCTCCATGCCCGCGCGCGACCAGATCCGCTCGGAGAGGAGTTCAGCCAGTGGTCGGCGCTCGGCGGCGGCGACCAGGGTTCCGATCAGATTGGTCTCGCCGGTGGAGTAGTTCCAATGCGTGCCCGGCGCGTGGGCGCGGGGCAGGCGGGCCATGTAGGTGACGACCGGATCGCGACCGTCGAACGCCGGCTCCTGAAGGAAGCGGGCGACGTCGGAGTTCGGGTCGGAATAGTCCTCGTCCCAGGCCACGCCCGAAGTCATGGTCAGCAGCTGTCGCACGGTCACGCCGTCGTAGCCGCCGCCCGCCAGACCCGGCAGGTAGCGGGTGACGGGATCCTCCAGCGAGCCGATGGCGCCGCTCTTCAGCGCCGTCCCGACCAGGGTCGAGGTCAGGCTCTTGGTCATGGAGAAGGAGACCCAGTGGTTCTCCGGTCCGATGCCGAGGCCGTACTGCTCCAGCCGGATGCGGCCATCCTGGATGACCAGCACCCCGGCGACCTTCTCGGCCTCCATGTAGGCCGTCGGGTCGAGCGTGATCGGCGTTCCCGGGGGTAGGGCGCGCACGGGCGTGTCGCCGCGCCGGACGGGCGCATGCGGCATGATGGTGTCCATGGCGCGGAAGGCCCGCTCGCGGTCCGCGGGCGCCCAGAACAGCACCCCGGCGGGGTTGGTCTCGGGCGTCGGCTGTTGGGCCGAGGCGGGCAGGGCGCCGGTCAGCAGGACGGCGGCGGCGAGGCAGGCTGCGAGACGGTTCATGCGCCAGCTTAGCAGGGCGGGCGCCGCTGCGTCAGCCCGCCCGCCGCACCCTGATCGCCGACTCCGCCGTCACGCCGAAGATCACCGCGGCGATGATGACCGCCAGTCCGTAGTCGGGGCCGGGGAAGAGCACGGGCAGCACAGCGATCACCGTCACGATGGCCGGGAAGAGGGCGGCCCAGACGGCCGTGCCGGGACTGTCCGGATGGATCATCGGCGGGCGTGGCGGCTGACCCGTCATCTTCGCCAGACGCGGGCTCAGCAGCACGAAGCCGCCGGCGCAGATCACCGCCATCAGGACGTTGCGCAACTGGATCGGCTGGGGCTCGGTCAGGCTGGTGGTGATCAGGACGAGCAGCAGGCTCAGGCCGGTGGAGACGGCGAGCAGCAGATTGGGTTCGAAACGCTTCAAGACTTCACTTTCACATAGGCCCCGGGGGCCGGTTCGACCGGCGTCAGCGGGCCCGTCTTCGGATCGCGGGCGGGGACCTGGGCGCCGGACCGCTCATGCAGCCACGCCGCCCAGTGGTTCCACCAGCTTCCGGGGTGTTCCTCGGCCTGCGCCTGCCATTCGGCCAGGGTCGCGGGCAGGGCGGCGTTGATCCAGTGCTGGTACTTGTTGGCCGAAGGCGGATTGACCACCCCGGCGATATGGCCCGACCCCGCCAGCGTCAGGGTCACGTCGGCGTTGGGGAAGGCCCGGGCCGAGCGGTAGACCGAGTTCATCGGCGCGATGTGGTCCTCGCGGCTGGCCTGGAAATAGAGCGGGATGGTCACCTTCGACAGGTCGATGACCTGGCCGCCAATGCTGAAATCGCCCTGGGTCAGGGCGTTGCGGCCGTACATGGAGCGCAGATAGTCCATGTGCAGGGCCTTGGGCATGCGTGTCTGGTCGGCGTTCCAGAACAGCAGGTCGAAGGCGGCCGGCGCCTTGCCCATCAGGTAGTTGCTGACGAAGAACGACCAGATCAGGTCGTTGGCGCGCAGCGCGTTGAAGGTCTCGGCCATGGCCGCGCCGGGCAGGACCCCGCCGGCGGCGTCCATCTGCTGCTCGATCTCGTTCAGCCAGTGGTCGTCGGTGAACAGCAGCAGGTCGCCCGCCTCGGCGAAGTCGTGCTGGGCCGCGAAGAAGGTGTTGGCCGAGACGCGCGCATCCTTGTTGGCCGCCATATGGGCCAGGGCCGCGCCCATCAGGGTGCCGCCGATGCAGTAGCCGACCGTGTTGACCGACTTGGCGCCCGATTGCTCCAGCACCTTCTCGACCGCGCGATAGACGCCCTTCTGCAGATAGTCGTCGAAGCCGTAGCCGGCCTTGTCCTGGTCCGGATTGACCCAGGAGCAGACGAAGACGGTGAACCCCTGGGCCGACAGCCAGCGGATCATCGAGTTCTCGGGCTGCAGGTCCAGGATGTAGAATTTGTTGATCCAGGGCGGGAAGATCAGCAGCGGGATCTCGTGCTGGGTCTTGGTCGCCGGGTCGTACTGCAGCAGTTCGAACAGGTCGTCGCGCCAGACCACCTGGCCGGGGGCGGTGGCGACGTTCACCCCGACCTCGAACTTGCCGTAGTCGGCCTGGCTGATCTTCAGCTTGCCCTGGCCGCGCTCCAGGTCGGCGGCGAAATTCTGCATCCCCTTCACCAGCGACTCGCCGTTGCTCTCGGCCAGGGCCTTCAGGGCGGCGGGGTTGGAGGCCAGGAAGTTGGACGGCGAGAAGGCGTCCGTCAGCAGCTTGGTGAAGAACTCGGCTCGGCGCTTGGTGCGCGGATCGACGTCCTCGACCGAGGACACCAGCCCGTTCATCCAGTCGGCGGTGACCAGATAGGACTGGCGCATGACGTCGAACATCGGGTTCTCGGACCAGGCCGGGTCCTTGAAACGCTTGTCCTTCGAGGGGGCGGCGGCGGGCTCCTCGCCCGCGGCCCGTCGGGCCGAAGAGGCCCACAGGTCCATGTAGCGGTTGAACAGGTCGGCCTGGGCGCTGAACAGCCGGTCGGGGCGCGAGGCCAGGCTGGACATCACCGAGGTCATGGCCGGGCCGACATTGAACGGATCGGGCGACAGGGCGGCGGGCCGGTCCGCCTGGCTGAGCGCGGCCTCGGCGATGGCCGTCTGGGCCGTCATGGCGGCCTTGGCCAGGTTCAGCGACAGGGTCTCCAGCATCTCGCGCTGCTCGGCGCCGAAGGGGGCGGCGGGCCCCGATTCGGGCGCGGCGGCCTCGGGCCGGGGCTGGGATTGGGGCGCGGGTTCCGGCTCAGGCGCGGCGGTCGCGGCCTTGGCGGCGCGGGGGCGGGGCGGTTTGGCCGAGGTCGGGCGACCGGCGCGGCGCGGCGCCTTCACGGCCCCGGCGACGGGGGGCTCGGGCGGCGGGACGGTCGGGCGTCTGGCCATGCGGCGGTTCCTGCTGCGCGTCATTATTGGACGTAAAGGACTCGCGCCGCCCTTCCGCCTGTCACGATCATGGCGTAGACCGCCAATGAAATGAACGCGCCGATCCGGAAAATTGCTGCGCTGTGCGTCGTCCTGACAGGGACGGGCGTGCTTTCGGCCTGCGCCGGAGCCTTCTCGCCCCACACCGACACGGCCTCGCCCGTCGCCCCGCAGGTGCAGGCGCTGGTGGAAGCCAACCGCCGCTATCCCGGCTGGGAGGACTTCCCCAAGGCGACGTCCGCGCCCGAACCCGCCCAGATCGCCGCCCAGGTGAACACCCTGCGGGTCAGCGCCGGGGCGCTGGCGGGCGAGACCTCGCGAATCGACTGGCAGACCCCCGGCGACGCTGTGGCCTTCACCGAAGCCGTTCGGGCCCGCATCGCCGCCACTCCGATCGCACCCGCTTCGGCCGAAACCCAGGCCGAGATCGACGCCCGCCTGCGCGCCGCCCGCGAACGCGGACGCGCCCCGCCGCCGGTCGACCGCCGCTAATCCCTTTCAGAATCGCCCGGGCGACAGAATCCGGGGATCATCGCCTCACGGAGAACGCCCATGGCCGCTTCGGCCCCTTACGCCTCTACCCTGGCCGCCGACGCCGCGCGCGTGACCGAGCTGGCCGCCATCGCCTCCTACGCCCAGATCGGCCGCGGCGACGAGAAGGCCGCCGACCAGCTGGCCGTGGACGCCATGCGCACGGCGCTGAACGCCCTGGATATCGACGGCAAGATCGTCATCGGCGAAGGCGAGCGCGATGAAGCCCCGATGCTCTACATCGGCGAGAAGGTCGGCACCGGCAAAGGCCCGGCGATCGACATCGCCCTGGACCCGCTGGAAGGCACCACCCTGACGGCCAAGGCCATGGCCAACGCCCTGTGCGTGCTGTCGATGTCGCCCGGCGGCGGCATGCTGCACGCGCCCGACACCTATATGGACAAGATCGCGGTCGGCCCGGGCTATCCGGCCGGCACGGTCGACCTGGACAACAGCCCGCAGGACAATGTCCGCAATCTGGCCAAGGCCAAGGGCGTGGCGCCGTCGGAAATCACCGTCTGCGTCATGGACCGTCCGCGCCACGCCGAGCTCATCGCGGCGCTGCGCGAGGTCGGCGCCAAGGTCGTGCTGATCACCGACGGCGACGTGGCCGGCGTGATCCACACGGCCGAGCCGGAAACCGGCATCGACATGTACCTGGGCTCGGGCGGCGCGCCGGAAGGCGTGCTGGCGGCCTCGGCGTTGAAATGCGTCGGCGGCTTCTTCCAGGGCCGCCTGATCTTCCGCAACGACGACGAGCGCGAGCGCGCCCGCCGCACCGGCGTGACCGATTTCGACCGCAAATACGATCTGCACGAGCTGGTCTCCAAGGACGCCATCTTCGCCGCCACCGGCGTGACCAAGGGCGCCATGCTGGACGGCGTCCACTTCCGCGACGGCTTCGTCACCACCCACACGCTGGTGATGGATTCCTCGACCCGCACCGTGCAGCGCATCCGCACCACGCGTCCGGTCGCCTGATGGCGGACGGCGGGAGCGCTCCGGCCTTTCTGGGCGTCTCCCGCTCGCTCTCCGGCCGCGTCTGGCGGCAAAGGCCCGCCGAGCCCGGCGTCATCCGCGCCCATATGCAGGTGCTGGGGCTGGACGAGCCGCTGGCCCGGGCGCTGGCGGCGCGGGGCGTGCGCGCCGACCAGGGGCAGGACTTCCTGACCCCGACGCTGAAGGCCCTGTTCCCGGACCCCTCCAGCTTCACCGACATGGACGCGGCGGCGACGGCCATCGTCGACGCCCTGCAGGCCGGATCGTCGGTGCACGTCTTCGCCGACTATGATGTGGACGGCGCCTCCAGCGCCGCCCTGCTGGTGCGCTGGTTCCGGGCCATGGGCGCCGACCTGCCCATTTACGTCCCGGACCGCATCACCGAGGGCTATGGCCCCAGCGCGAAGGCGTTTGACACCCTGAAGGCCTCGGGCGCCGATCTGGTCGTCACCGTCGACTGCGGCGCGGCGGCCAATGAGGCGGTGGCCCATGCGGCCGCGATCGGCCTGAAGGTCGTGGTCATCGACCACCACATGATGCGCGAGCAGCCGCCGCAATGCCTGGCCGTCGTCAATCCGAACCGGCCCGGCTGCAACTCGGGGCAGGGCAACCTGGCCGCCGCCGGGGTGGTCTTCGTCCTGCTGGCCGCCCTGAACCGCGAGGCGCGGGGCCGGGGGCTGTTCGAGGGGCGCGACCAGCCGGACATCCGCCAGTGGCTGGATCTGGCCGCCATGGGCGCCATCTGCGACGTGACCGGCCTGACCGGCTTCAACCGGGCCCTGACGAGTCTCGGACTAGGCGTGATGTCCAGCTGGAGCAATCCTGGGCTGAAGGCCCTGCTGGCGGCCGCCGGCGCCGAAGAAGGTCCGGCCAAGGTCAATCACGCCGGCTTCATCCTGGGGCCGCGCATCAATGCGGGCGGCCGGATCGGCAAGTCCGACCTGGGTGCGCGCCTGCTGTCCACCGACGATCCCGAGGAGGCCAGGGCGCTGGCGCAGGAGCTGGACGCCCTGAACATCGCCCGCCGCGAGGTCGAGAAACAGGTCACCGATCAGGCCATGCGCCGGGTCGAGGCCACGGGCGCCCACGCCGACGGCTCGGCGGTGGTGGTCATCGAGGGCGACGACTGGCACCCGGGCGTGGTCGGCATCGTGGCCGGGCGGCTGCGCGAGCGCTGGCGCAAGCCCGTGGTGGTCATCGGCGTCGACGCCGTGAACGGGCTGGGCAAGGGCTCGGGCCGGTCGCAGCCGGGCATGAACCTGGGCAAGGCCGTGCAGGCCGCCTGGGAAGCCGGCGTCCTGCTCGCCGGCGGCGGTCACGCCATGGCGGCGGGCCTGACGGTCAAGGCGGACCGCATCGGCGAGCTGCGCGACTTCCTCAATAACCGCATGGCCGGCGAACAGGCGGCGGCCGAGGCGCTGGACGGGGTGGAGATCGACGCCCTGATCGAGCCGGTGGCGGCCACCCGCGCCCTGTTCGAACAGTTCGACGCCCTGGCCCCCTTCGGCCCGGCCAATCCCGAGCCCCTGTTCGCCATGGAGCATGTCTCGGTGCGCGAACCCGTGGCCATGAACGGCGGCCATGTGCGCTGCCGGCTGGTCGGGGCCGACGGGGCCTCGGTGAAGGCCATCGCCTGGCGCTGCGCCGACCTGCCGACCGGCAAGGCCCTGCTGGCGGGGCAGGGGGGATTGAGCGTCACGGGGCGATTGAAGGCGGATGACTGGAACGGTCGTCGCGGCGTTCAATTCGAGATCGAGGACATCGCCGATCCGCGCATGGCGTGAGCGGAACGGTGATCTGAATTTTTCTGCGAAAAGGCGTTGCAGCCTGAGGAGTCGGCGGCTATATCGCCGCTTCCCCGCGCAGCGGTCCCTTCGTCTATCGGTTAGGACGTCAGGTTTTCAACCTGAAAAGAGGGGTTCGACTCCCCTAGGGACTGCCACGCGGGGCATTCCTCCTCATCCTGAAATCGTCAGTCCCGCGCGAGCCTTTCGGCGCGCGCCGCCTTGGCGTTGAGCGTCGCGGCGCACGCGGCCTCGGCGCCAATCCGTGTGGGCGTACGGATCGATTTGCTGGCTATCGACGGGGTCAGGCCCGGAACCCTGGATAAGCCGCTGCAGGTGAGATTCTGCCGGACGCGCCATGCCCCCGGCCACGGGTCAGGGCGACCGTGCGGTCCGGCAAGCAGGCAGGCGCGGGGTCTTCCCCTTGATCGGAAAGCCCTATCGTCCCACCGACTTGTCGCGCGGGTTGGAACGTCCATGCTCAGGGCGATCTGGCAACGGTTGAACGAATTCGACAGCACAACCGACGAAAATGGGTGTTTTTCGCTTTTCAGGTGTTCAAAGAACCGTGTTAAATAAGCCGTGCCCGTACAGATCCCGGGCAGGGGGAAAGTTGTGTCTGACTACGAGGGTGGGGAAACGGCGACCGCGGTGCGGATCGCCGGACGGGTCAAGTGGTTCGACCCCGGCAAGGGCTACGGGTTCATCGTACCCGACGACCCGGGCATGACCGACCTCAAGGACGTGCTTCTGCACATCTCCAGCCTGCGCGACAGCGGACACGAGACCGCCGCCGAGGGCGCACCCATTTCCTGCGACTGCGTGCGCCGCCCCAAGGGCTGGCAGGTGATCGAGATCGTCGATCTGGGCGAGGGCGATCCCGCCCTGGCCGTCCAGCCGCCGCGCCGCCCGACGGGCTATGAAGGCCTGCGCCAATCCAGCGAGGCGGCGCCGCCCGTCGCGGGCGGTCCGCTCGAGCCGGCGGTGGTGAAATGGTTCAACCGCACCAAGGGCTACGGATTCGTGGTGCGCGACGGCCAACCCGGAGATATCTTCGTCCATGTCGAAACGCTTCGGCGCTGCGGGCTGGACGATCTTCTGCCCGGAGAGTCTGTTTCGGTGCGGTTCGCCGATGGCCCCAAGGGGCTGGTGGTCGCTGAAATCAGGATGGGCGGGTAGGACATCCGCTCCCTATGCAAAGGGCGGATGCGAATGATTCATCGTCGTGGAATTCTGGCGCTTGTCGCCGGCGTGATGCTGCTGGCCGGCTGCGCCCTCGGGACGCCCAAGGGGCCGGACGGCCAGCCGATGGAGCCGCTGACCATCACCACCTCGAGCGGCGTCCACAAATTCATGGTCGAGATCGCTGACGATGACGCCGAGCGCCAGCGCGGCCTGATGGAGCGCCCGCCGCTCGCCGACGACCGCGGCATGCTGTTCCAGTTCCCCGATGTCGCCGAGCGCGGCTTCTGGATGCACAACACGCCCAGCCCGCTGGACATCATCTACATCGACCCGCACGGCCGTATCGTTTCGATCGCCAAGAACGCGGCGCCCAACAACGACCGGGTCCTGCCATCGAACGGACCGGCCATGGGGGTGCTGGAACTGCGCGCCGGCCGATCGGACGAGATCGGCGCCAAGCCGGGCGACAAGGTCACTCATCCCTTCTTTGCCGAATAAGCGGGCCTGACGCGTTGCGGTGCGGCGGGGAGTGTGTCAAATCCCGCCGCCGGAGTGTAGCGCAGCCTGGTAGCGCATCTGGTTTGGGACCAGAGGGTCGGAGGTTCGAATCCTCTCACTCCGACCATCGACCCCTTCGGGTCTAGAAGACGCCCACGGCGGCGTCGGCCCAGATCAGCAGAACAACGCCCAGGATGACGGCGGCTGAGATCAGCCGGCCGGTCAGGCTGCGGAACTTCCACGCCGCCAATTCGTACAGCGCGCCCGCGCCGATCAGCAGGACGCCGGCGAAGGTGAAGTCCTCGGCCCCCCAGGCGACCTCGTGGGTGAACTGCATCGCCACGGCGGGCAGCAGCAGCAGGGCCGCGATCCCGCCCCACATCGCCACGCGCCACAGCGGAAACCGTTGTCCGCCGTCGGTGTTCGTCATGCCCGTCATTTCGGCCTCGCCGTGAAAGTGATGACCCTTCATGCGCCGCTCGCCGCGCGGAGGCATGTGGAGATTTCAAGGATTTTCCAAGCAAGGCCGGCGGCGGGCGGCCGCGAAGCGCGCGGTTTGGCGCTTGAGCGACGGCGAATGCGTTGTATTACGGCGGCAACCGTTCGAGAGACCGCCATGGCCATCGCCCGCATCTACCGCCCCGCCAAGACCGCCATGCAATCCGGCAAGGCCAAGTCGAGAGACTGGCGGCTGGAATTCGAGCCGGCCTCGGCGCGGACGATCGACCCGCTGATGGGCTGGACCTCGTCGTCGGACATGAACGGCCAGGTCCGCCTGACCTTCGATTCGAAGGAAGAGGCCGTCGCCTACGCCGAACGCCACGGCATCGCCTTCCGCCTGCACGAACCGCAGGAGCCGCCGGTGATCCTCAAGGCCTACGCCGACAATTTCGCCACCTACCGCAAGCAGTCCTGGACGCACTGACCGCCAGAGGCGGCCAGCGTTTCTTGAGTGGCTTTTCGCGCCTGTCGCTTATCGGCTATTTCGTGCGATCTGGCGCAGTCTGCGTTCCACCCCTCGGGCGCCCATAGCTCAACCGGATAGAGCACCCGCCTTCTAAGCGGGATGTTGCAGGTTCGAGTCCTGCTGGGCGCGCCATTCCTCAAAGCGGATATCGCGGGTGTGGTGACAGACCAACTTCGCGGTGTTCCCGGCTGGACAAGGCCTCGACGCTCCCGTCATGGTAGTCTCGGCGATGGGGGATACGATGAAGAGCTTGAAGGCTTGGAGTTGGGTGCCGATTGTTGCGGCGGTCGCCCTGGTCATCGGTATTCTCAGCTGGCTGGTGGTGGGATCGCTGATAGGGCGAAAGACCGCTTTTGGATGGCTGATCGTGACCTTCCTGGTGGTCGTGGCGGCGACGCTGGCGGATTGGTTCACCCGCGACAGCAAGGGTGAAGTCAGAGGCTGGGCGCGTCTGAGGAATCCCAACTGGCTCGCCCGGTTGGGCATGTCGGTTTTCTTCGGTCTTGGGGCAGGTCTGTTCGTGCAGCAGTTCATCGCACCGACGGATTTTGACCTGATCCGGAGCGATATCGGCGCCGTTAAGGTCCGGCAGGACGAGACCAATCGAAAGTTGGACGAAGTTGTTCTCAATACCAACCCAAAACCTTGGCGCGCCTTCGACAGCATCACCGGCTACTGGGGCGAACAACAACGCGATTGCCAGGTCGTCTATCGGTTCGAGCGTCGAGATCACGGCCTGGTCGTAACTCTGGTTCGGAAAGAGCCGAACATGAGTGACTATAATATGGTGGCCAGCATCGCTCCGAATGGTGGAGGTGATGTATTGAATGCCACTCTGCGGACATCGACAGCGCCTGACGAGGAGCATGGTCAGGCTCTGGTCTTCACCTACACGGAGGACGGAGCCGTGAAGCGCCTGGATTGGCTGAATGAGGATCGATCCAGTGCCGGGCCGACAAGGCTGGAAGCCTGCGGAGCACCCAAATGAAGCCCTGGACCGTGATGGTGTTGGCGCTGGCGCTCACGGCCCCAGGGTTGGTCATCACCTTGCCGACACTCGCGGTCGCGCAGGCCAAGGATGCGCGGACACTCAGTCCTGCCGAGGTGCGTGAACTGCGTGCTCAGCTTGGCGATGCCCGAAGCCAGCTCGGCAGAACTCGCGTTCAGCGTGATGTGGCTCTGAACAGCATCGCCATAGAACGCCGCAGCGCCGTGACCGCCCGTGCAGATTTGCGCCGTGTGGCGCAGATATTCGGATTCCCGGACGGTACGCCCACCGCAGACATCGCCGCGCAGTTGCAGCGCTGGGCCGAACAGGATCAGGAGAACCGGGAAGAACTGGTCCGTCTCGGTGTGATCGTGGAGCGGATCGAGAGCGGCGAGGTCAGGGACGCCGCCGAACACTATCTCAGTGAAGCACAGACCGAATTTGAGGACGGTCGTCTAGAAGACGCTGATCGGACGCTAGCTCAGTTGGAAACGCTGCGCAGGTCAGCGCAGACCGAAGCCAAACAGCTTTGGCGCGCCTCCGTCCTGATGCGTTCCGGCTTGGCCCGTCAACAGGGGAACTTCGAACGGGCCGACGCAATTCCCCTTGAAGCTGAGCGCATTTCTGACCGGGAGGCGCGACGAGATCGTTTTACTTTCCGCTCTGACAGGGCCCTTACGGCTTCTCTCAAAGGAGAGTGGTTGGGCGATAGTGCGGCGTTGGAGCAGGCCATTCGTCTGTATTCTGAATGTCTGTCCCTTCTTGATCGCGTCGAAGATGCTGACGATTGGGCCGCCACCCAGAACAGGCTGGGCTATGTCCTGGTGACGCTGGGAGAGCGCGAGAGCGGGACGGAACGACTGACGATGGCCGTCCAAGCCTTTGAGGCTGCGCTTCCAATATACACGCGCGCGGCCAGCCCGCAGCAATGGGCCATGATCCAGAACAACCTGGGGCAGGCGTATTGGAGAATCGGTCAACGCGAGGGCGGAACGGCGCACCTGGACGCGGCTATCGCGGCCTACGAAGCGGCACTGGAGGAAAACACCCGAGAGCGGAACCCGACGAGCTGGGCCGCGATCCAGGATAATCTGGGCAATGTGTACATGGCTCTTGCCGCGTCCGAGAGCGGGACTGCACGAATAGACCAGGCGATCACGGCCTATCACGCGGCTCTTGAGATACGAACCCGCGCACAAGATCCGCTGCAATGGGCCAAGACCCAAAACAACCTGGGCAATGCATACTGGAGCTTGGGGCTGATCGGGAGTGGAACGGCAGATCTTCAAAGAGCTGTCGCCGCGTACCGGGCTTCACTTGAAGTGAATACCCGTGAACGGCTTCCGCTGCAGTGGGCCATGACTCAAGCCAACCTCGGTAATGCGCTGGAAGCGCTGGGAAGGCGCGGAAGCGACACGACATCACTGGAGCAAGCAATCTCGGCCTATCAGGCGGCGCTAGTGGAATTGACCCGTGAACGGTTCCCTCGGCATTGGGCCATGGCCATGAACAACCTCGGTACGGCGCTTCAGTCGCTTGGAGAGCTCGAGCGCGGGACAGCGCGACTGGAGCAGGCGGTCGCCGCCTACGAGGCCTCCTTGCAGGAGCATGCCCGCAGGCGGGATGCGCCGGAGTGGGCCAGGACCCAAGTGAATTTGTCCGCCTCACTTGAGATCATTGCGGAGAGAAGCGAAGGGCGTGAAGCTCTCGCTCGACTGCAAGCCAGCCGCGATGATCTCCTGAACGCTGTGCGAATTCTCGAGGGCGCCGGATGGATTGGCCAAGTCGATTTTGCTCGACGGCTCCTCGCTCGAATTGACAGCTCAACCCGGTCCTGACGCGGAGCCGGCGCGCGCGCCGATTTCAGACGGCGCGGCCTCAGTAGATCAGCTTTTTCCTCCTCGTCCGTTCGGCGGCACGGCGACGCAGGGCGCGCCGGCGGGAAGAACGGCTGCGGCGGCAAAAGGGCCGTGGCCGCGTTCATGGTCTAGAGGGCGGCATTCCAGGCCTTCAGTCCGACGTCCAGATCGGCGATCAGGTCGGCCGGGTCCTCCAGCCCGACATGCAGGCGCAGCAGCTGGCCCGCCAGCGTCGGCGGCGTGGCGCGCATCGACAGCTGGCCGGTCTCATGAGTGATCAGGCTTTCGAACCCGCCCCAGGAATAACCGAGACCGAACAGGCTAAGAGCCGACATCAGGGCGTGGGCGGCGGTCTCTGTTCCGCCCTTCATCACCACGCCGAACAGGGAGGCGGCGCCGGCGTAGTCGCGGCTCCACAGGGCATGGGCGGCCGAGCCGGGCAGGGCGGGCCAGAGCACGTCGGCGACCTCGGGCCGGGCCAGGAGCCAGTCGGCCACGATGCGCGCCGAGCGGGCCTGTTCGGCATAGCGCAGGGGCAGGGTGCGCAGGCCCCTCAACGCCAGCCAGGCGTCGTCGGAGGTGACCCGCCAGCCGTTGTCCTCGAGCGTCTCGAAGATGGGCTTGCCGACGGCGTCGGTCTTCACGGCGATGGAGCCCATCAGCAGGTCCGAGTGGCCGCCGGCGTATTTGGTCAGGGCCTGGACACTGACGTCGACGCCGTGGGCCAGCGGCTTGAAGGCCAGCCCGGCGCCCCAGGTGTTGTCCATGATGGTCAGGACGCCCCGCGCCCGGCAGGCGGCGGCGAGCGCCGGGACATCGGCCATGTCGAAGGTCAGGGAGCCTGGCGATTCGATCAGCAGCACCCGGGTGCGATCGGTCAGGGCGGACAGGATCTGGTCCGTGGAGGCGTCGGCGGCGTGGAAGGCGCTGTCGATCCCGCGCGACCTCAGGTGGCGGTGCAGGAAGCGGCGGCTGGGGCCGTACAGGGCGTCCGTGGTCACGACCTGGTCGCCGGGCCTCAGCAAGGCGGTCAGAGGCACGGTGACGGCGGCCAGCCCAGAGGGAACCAGCCAGACGTCCGACGCGCCTTCCAGCTCGGCCAGGGCGGCGCGCAGTTCGCGGCCGGCGGCCAGGTCCTCGATGCCGTAGGTGGGGCCCAGGGCGCCGTCGCGCATGGCCGCGGGCGAATCGTTGAGCAGGGTCGAGGCGCGCTCGATCGGCGGCGACACCGGTCGGCGTCCGGACGCAGGGCCCGGCGTGCGGCGCGTGGCGCCCGCGATCAGGCGCGTACGGTCGGAACGGTCGGTCATCGGCGGCTCGCGGGGTTGCGGTTCAGGCCTCAAAGGCCTCTAAACGCACCGGGGCGCAAGTCTGACAGGCACTGACGAGGCGCGGGATGCGAGCAGGCAGGACAGGGGTACGGAACGCGGCGCTGGCGCTCCTGCTGACGCTGGCGGTCGCCGCCTGCGGTCAGGGCGCGCCCAGGGACGAGACGCCGGAAGAGGCCGCCGCCCATCCGCCGACCGCAGCCCCGGCCTTCAACAGCCCGACCCTGCAGGCGATCAAGCGGCGCGGCCGCCTGAACTGCGGCGTGCACGAGGGGCTGGTCGGCTTCGCCTACACCGACAATCGCGGCCAGTGGCGTGGCTTCGACGCCGACTTCTGCCGCGCCCTGGCGGCGGCGGTGCTGGGCGACGCGGAGGCCGTGCGCTTCGTGCCCCTGACCACCAGCCAGCGGTTCGAGGCCCTGCGCAGCGGCCGTGTCGACGTGCTGTGGCGCACCACCTCCTGGACCCTGTCGCGCGAGGCGCAGGAGGGGGTGCGGTTCGCCGGGATCAACTATTACGACGGCCAGGGCTTCCTGGTGCGGCGCTCGCTGACCCTGGCCAGCGCGACCGAGCTGAACGGCGCCCGGGTCTGCGTGCAGCGGGCCTCGACCAGCGAACTGAACGTCGCCGACTGGTTCCGCGCTCGCGGCATCGAGTACCGGCCCGTGGTCACCGCCAATGAGGAAGAGGCGCGCGAGGCCTATGCGCGTGAGGACTGCGACGCCTTCAGCGCCGACATCTCGGCCCTGGCCGCGGCCCGCACCCTGTTGCCCAATCCCGAGCAGCACGCCATCCTGCCCGACGTCATCTCCAAGGAGCCGCTTGGCCCGGCGGTGAAGCGTGGCGACGAGGCCTGGACCTCGGTGGTGCGCTGGACCCTGAACGGGCTGATCCTGGCCGAGGAACTGGGCGTGACCCGCCAGAACGCGGCGGCCATGGCCGACGACTCGCGCGATCCGCGCATCCGCCGCCTGCTGGGCGCGGAGGGCGACTTCGGTCCCATGCTGGGGCTGTCGAAGTCGTGGATGAAGGATGCGCTTGTGGCTGAAGGCAACTACGGAGAAATCTTCGCCCGCAATGTGGGCTCGGATTCTTCGCTCGACCTCGCCCGCGGGCTCAATGCACAATGGAACCAGCGGCCCGCCGGCTTGATCTACGGTCTGCCGATCCGATAACGACGCGGCTCTAAAGCCGGGGGAAACTCTTCATGGAAACGACCAAAAAGGGCGGGATCGCTCTTCACTGGCTGATGCTGGCCGGCTTTGCGATCGGTCTGGCGGGCGGCCTGTGGGCCAATTTCACGCTCCAGCCCGCGGCGGACTGGTGGCCCGTCGTGGTCGCCGGGACCATCGGCCAGATCTTCCTGAAGCTGCTCTTCATGATGGTCATCCCTCTGCTCTTCTCGGCCCTGGTGATCGGGGTGGCGGAGATGGGCGACCTGAAGTCGCTGGGGCGCGCGGGGATCAAGACCCTGCTGCTGACCATCATCGTCTCGGGCATCGCGGTCGTGATCGGCCTGGGCATGGTGAACTACTTCCGTCCAGGTGACGGCGTTCCGGCTGATCTGGCGAAGCAACTGCTGATGCAGGGCGCGCAGGGGGCCAGCGAGATCGTCGAGAAGGCCCAGGGCGGCGTCCAGTTCGATCAGTTCTTCCTCGATCTGATCCCGTCCAACGTCGTCACGGCGGCGGCCGAGAACCAAATCCTGCCGGTGATGATCTTCGCCCTGTTCTTCGGGATCGGGCTGGTGATGGCCAAATCGCCCCAGACCGACAACCTGCAGCGGACCGTCGAGGGCCTGCTGGAGGTCACGATGAAGCTGATCAACCTCTTCATCAAACTGGCTCCCATCGCCATCGCCTGTCTGATGTTCAAGCTGGCGGCGGTGTTCGGCTGGGATCTGCTGGTCCGTCTGGCCGCCTATGTCGGCGTGGCCGTGGGCGCGATGGCGATCCACATGTTCGTGGTCTACCCGCTGGTCGTCTGGATCGGCGGCGGCATGAATCCGCTGAAATTCTTTCGCGGCATCCGCGAGCCGATGGTGGTCGCCTTCTCGACCGCCTCGTCGAACGCCTCCCTGCCGGTGTCGCTGCGCGCCGCCGAGGAGCAGCTGGGCCTGCCGCGCAAGATCGCCCGCTTCGTCCTGACCGTCGGCGCCACCGCCAACCAGAACGGCACCGCCCTGTTCGAGGGGGTGACGGTCCTGTTCCTGGCCCAATTCTTCGGCGTCGAGCTGTCGTTGACCCAGCAGATCGTCGTCATGCTGGTCTGCATCCTGGGCGGTGTCGGCACCGCGGGGGTGCCGGCTGGCTCGCTGCCGGTGGTCGCCATGATCCTGGCCATGGTCCATGTGCCGGTGGAGGGGATCGGCCTGATCCTCGGCGTCGACCGCTTCCTCGACATGTGCCGCACCACGCTGAACGTCACCGGCGACCTGGTGCTGGCCACGGTGGTGTCGCGCGGCGAGACCGACGAGGTGGTCCCCGAAGACGCGCCTGAGCCCGTGGCTCCGGGCGCCTAGGGCCCCGTGACGACGGGGCCGCCTTCGGGCGCGCCCCATTCGCTCCAGCTGCCGTCGTAGAGGCGCGCCGAGCGGCCCAGCTCGGTCAGGCCCAGCGTCAGGATGGCGGCGGTGACGCCCGAGCCGCAGGTGGTGACGACCGGACGATCGATGTCCACGCCCGCCTCACGGAAAGCCGCCGCCAGCGCGTCGCCGCGCTTCATGGTTCCGTCCGGGTTCAGCAGCGCGCCATAGGGCAGGTTCAGCGCGCCGGGCATGTGGCCGGGTCGCACGCCGGGCCGGGGCTCGGGCGCCTCGCCCCGGAAGCGGGCGGCGCCCCGCGCATCGACCACCTGGGTCCCGTCGTTCAGGGCGGCCCGCACATCCTCCAGCGCGGCGACGGCGGCGGCTTCGAAATCCGGGCTGAATACGGCGAAGTCCGGCCGGGGCGGCAGGCCGTCATCAACCGGCAGGTCCAGGGCCCGCCAGGCGGGCAGGCCGCCATCCAGCACCCGCACGTCGCGCGCGCCCATGACCTTCAGCATCCACCAGACGCGCGCCGCCGAGAACAGGCCCGCCGTGTCGTAGACGACGATGCTGTTCCGGTCCGACAGGCCCAGCACGCCCGCCGAGGCCGCGAAGGCCGCAGGCGCGGGCAGGGTGTGGGGCAGGGGACTGTCTGGGTCGGACACCGCATCCAGATCCAGGAAGACCGCGCCCGGAATGTGCGCCTGCGCGAAGTCCGCGCGGGCGTCCCGGCCGTCCAGGTGCCAGCTGGCGTCCACGATGCGCAGGTTCGGATCGTCCAGCCGGGCGGCGAGGTCGGTCGCGGAGATCAGTGGAGATGACGTCATGGGCCCGATATGCGCCCGAGGTCAGCCCTTCGCCAGCACCAGCTGGACCACGTCGGTCCGGCGCGAGCGGAAGCCGGCCTCGCAATAGGCCAGGTAGAAGCGCCACAGGCGGCGGAAACGTTCATCGAACCCGGCCATGCGGCTGACCTCGCTCCAGGCCGCCTGGAAGCGCTCGTCCCACAGCTTGAGGGTCTCGGCGTAGTCCAGGCCGAAGCGTTCGATCGCCTGCCAGCCCAGCCCCGCCTGCTCGATCACCGGCTTCAGACTGGCTTCGGAGGGCAGCATGCCGCCGGGGAAGACGTATTTCTGGATGAAGTCCGTCCGCTTGGCGTAGCCGCCGAACAGGGCGTCGTCGATGGTGATGATCTGTAGGCCCGCCCGTCCGCCGGGCGTCAGCACCTCATGGATCTTGCCGAAATAGGTGGGCCAGTATTCCTGTCCCACGGCCTCGAACATTTCGATGGAGGCGACGCGGTCGAACTGCCCGCGCACGTCGCGATAGTCGATCAGCTGGATATCGGCCCGCTCCGACAGGCCGGCGTCGAACAGCCGCTTTTTGGCGAAGTCATACTGCTGCTGCGAGATGGTGATGCCCGTGACGCTGGCCCCGATCTCACGCGCGGCGAACTCGGCGAAGCCGCCCCAGCCGCAGCCGATCTCCAGCACGCTCTGGCCGGATCGCAGGTCCATCAGCCGGGCCAGGGCGGCGTATTTCTCGCGCTGCGCCGCCTCCAGCGCCATGTCAGGCGCCGTGAACCGGGCCGACGAATAGGTCATCGAGGGGTCCAGCCACTCGGCGTAGAAGGCGTTGCCCAGGTCGTAGTGGGCGTGGATGTTCTTGCGCGACCCCGAACGGCTGTTGCGGTTCATCCGGTGCGACATCCAGTTGATCGCCTTGGTCACCGGGTGGCCGTCGAACAGGCGGCGGATATTGTCGTAGTTTTGGGCCAGCACCTCCAGCAGGGGCGCCAGGTGGGGCGTCTCCCACTCGGCGGCCATATAGCCCTCGGCGAAACCGATATCCCCGCTCGCCAGAACCCGGCGGGCGAAGCGGTAGTCGCGAATGTCGAGAACGGCGGCGGGGCCGGGCTGTTCGCCTTCCAGCCGGTGCGTCTCACCGTTGGGCAGCAGGACCGTCAGCCGTCCGAAGGTCCAGTTGGCGCTCAGAAGGCGCAGAAACAGCGCGAACCCGCGCGGGGTGCGGGCGGTGATCTGATGCAGATCGGCAGTGACCGATGTCATACGACAATGTTGGGTAGCCGATGGCGGCCCGTCAATGCTCGTGATGGTCATAGCGCCGCCGGGGGCGTCTGAGGTTGCGCCATGCATTGGTCTTCCTTCCCTTGAGGTGATCGGATTCAAGACCTTGAATTACGATGAGACTCCCTGGCCGGATGCAGGTCGAAACGCGGTTTGCCGACGATCGGTCCGGAGGGTTCGGCTCGGTGGTCACGCGGGCGCGAGGCGTGATAGGTTGCGATCCTTCCGGTCAGACGCCACCTGAACGCCTCATAGGTGCGGCAAGGGCCGCGCGTCACCAAATCGCAGTTTCGGGAATCCGCCGTGTCCAAGCCCAACGCCGTCATCGACATCAAGGGCGTCGCCCGTCCCGTCAGCATCGGCGGCAATCAGCGTATCGTCTTCATCGCCGGCCCGTGCCAGCTGGAAAGCCGCGACCACGCCCTGGAGATGGCCCATGCGCTCAAGGAGATCGGCGAGCGCCTGAACGTCGGCATCATCTACAAGACCAGCTTCGACAAGGCGAACCGCACCAGCGCCACCGCCGCGCGCGGCTTCGGCCTGGAGGGCTCGCTGCCGATCTTCGCGGAAATCCGTGAGAGCGTCGGCCTGCCGGTCCTGACCGATGTCCACACCGAGGAGCACTGCCGCATCGCCGCCGAGGTCGTCGACGTGCTGCAGATCCCGGCCTTCCTCAGCCGCCAGACTGACCTGCTGCTGGCCGCCGCCGCCACCGGCAAGGTGATCAACATCAAGAAGGGCCAATTCCTGGCCCCGTGGGACATGAAGAACGTCATCGCCAAGGTCGTCGGCGCGGGCAATCCGAACGTCATGGCCTGCGAGCGCGGCGCCAGCTTCGGCTACAACACCCTGGTCAGCGACATGCGCGCCCTGCCGATCCTGCGCGACATCGGCTGCCCGGTCGTCTTCGACGCCACTCACAGCGTCCAGCAGCCGGGCGGGCAGGGCACCTCCTCGGGCGGCCAGCGCGAGTTCGTGCCGGTCCTGGCGCGCGCGGCCGTGGCCGTGGGCGTGGACGCCGTCTTCATGGAAACCCACCAGGATCCGGACAACGCCCCCTCGGACGGCCCGAACATGGTGCCGCTGAACGAGTTCGAAGCCCTGGCCGCCGACCTGATCGCCTACGACGACCTGTCGAAGGCGCGGATGGCGAAGGCCGCGTGAATCCGATAGTTCGGTCGCATGGCTGAACGCACGCTCGATCTCGGGGAACTGCACGCGCTCCTGGAGCGCGTGCGCGGGCTGAAGGTCGCCTGCGTCGGCGACCTGATGCTGGACCGCTACGTCTACGGCGAGGTCAGTCGCATCTCGCCCGAGGCGCCCATTCCGGTGCTCAAGACCAAACGGCGCATCGCCATGCCGGGCGGAGTGGGCAATGTCGCCCGCAACGTCGCCGCGCTGGGCGGGGTCGCCCGCCTCGGCGCCGTGGCCGGGCAGGACGCCGCCGGCGACGAGCTGGCCCAGTTGATCGCGGCGGAAGAGGGCATCGAGGACGCGATCGAGCGCCGCGCTGGAGCCGCAACCATCGTCAAGACGCGCTTCGTCGCCGCCGGCCAGCAGCTGCTGCGGTTGGACGAGGAGGCTGCCCCGTTGATGGCGACAGAAAGCGAAGCCTTTACAGATGCATTTGTCTATCTGTTGTCGGATTATGCCAAGGGTGCGGTGAGCGATCGGCTGATCGCCCAGGCCCTGTCGGCGGCGCGTGACAGCGGCGCGCCGGTGATCGTGGACCCCAAGGGCCGCGACTTCGCCCGTTACGGCGCGGTTGACCTGATCAAGCCCAACGCCAGCGAACTGGCCGGCGCCACCGGCCTGCCGGTCGATACCGACGCCGAGGTCGAGGCGGCGTTGAAGGCCCTGCTGGACGCCACCACGGCCAAGGCCATCGTCGTCACCCGCGCCGGCAAGGGCATGAGCCTGATGCGGCGCGGCGGCGCGGCGAAGCATTTCCCCGGCCGGGCGCGCGAGGTGTTCGATGTCTCGGGCGCCGGCGACACCGGCCTGGCGGCGCTGGGTCTCGCCCTGGGCGCTGGCGCGTCGCTGGAGACGGCGGTCGAGTTCGCGATCCTCGCCTCGGGCGTGGTGGTCGGCAAGGCGGGCACCGCCGTGGTCAGCCCGGCCGAGCTGATCGACGCCGAGATGAGCCAGCACGCCTCGGGCGCCCATGCCAAGGTCATGCCGCTGGAGGAACTGGCGCATGTGGTCGAGGGCTGGAAGCGCCAGGGTCTGCGGGTCGGCTTCACCAACGGCTGTTTCGACATCCTGCACCGCGGCCACGTCGCCTATCTGGCGCAGGCCCGGTCGTGGTGTGATCGGCTGGTGGTGGCGCTGAACACCGACGCCTCGGTGCGCGCGCTCAAGGGCGAGGGGCGGCCGATCAACGATCTGGACAGCCGCGCCGTGGTCATCGGCGGTCTGCAGTCCGTGGACCGCGTCACCAGCTTCGACGAGTCGACCCCGCTGGCCCTGATCGAGCGCCTGCGTCCCGATGTTCTGATCAAGGGCGCGGACTACACCAGGGAAGGGGTGGTCGGCGGCGATCTGGTCGAGAGCTGGGGCGGCGAGGTCAAGCTGGCCACCTTCGAGGACGGCTATTCCACCACCCGCACGATTGAAAAGATGAAGGCTGACTGATGGCGCGTCGGATGATCGTGGTGACCGGCGGCGCGGGCTTCATCGGCTCCAACATCGTCGCGCGCCTGTGCGCCGACGACCGCCGCGACATCGTCGTCTGCGACCGCATGGAAGAGGCGGCGCTGGGCAAGTGGAAGAACCTGGCCAAGCACGGGATCGCCGACTTCTGGCAGCCCGAGGAGTTGTTCGAGCAGCTGGAGCGCCATGCCGAGGCGGTCGAGGCCGTGGTCCACATGGGCGCCATTTCCTCGACGACCGAGGCCGACGCCGACCTGATCATGCGCACCAACTTCACCCTGTCCCGCGATCTGTGGGACTGGTGCACCCTGCGCGACGCGCGTCTGATCTACGCCTCCTCGGCGGCCACCTACGGCGACGGCGAGGGCGGGTTCGAGGACAACGACAGCCTTGAAGGTCTGTCTTCACTCAGGCCGCTAAATGCCTACGGCTACTCGAAAATGCTGTTCGACCAATATGCGGCGCGGCAGTCGGATCGGGGGCAGTCGCCGAGCCAGTGGGCAGGGCTGAAATTCTTCAACGTCTATGGCCCGAACGAGTACCACAAGGGCGGCATGAAATCGGTTGTGGCCCAGATCTGGCCCAAGGTGCAGGCCGGAGAGCCGGTCACCCTGTTCCGCTCGCATAACCCCAACTACGCCGACGGCGGCCAGCTGCGCGACTTCGTCTTCGTGGACGACGTGGTCGACATCATCGACTGGCTGCTGGAGACGCCCCACGTCTCGGGCGTGTTCAACGCCGGTTCGGGCCAGGCGCGGTCCTTCCTCGATCTGGCCAACGCCACCTTCGCGGCGGCGGGCAAGACGCCGACGGTCGAATACGTCGACACCCCGCTGTCGATCCGCGACAAGTACCAGTACTTCACCGAGGCCCGGATGGAGCGCGTCCGCGCCGCCGGCTACAGCGGCCAGTCGACGCCGCTGGAGGAGGGGGTCCGCCGCTATGTTCAGGACTTCCTGATGCAGCCGGACGCCTACCGGTGAGCCGCCGCGGGCTGACAGTGCGCCAGTGTGTCGGCTATCTCGGCATCGGCTTCGTCATCCTCATCGTGATCGCCCTCGTCGTCTTCCGGGGCGATATCCTGAAGGCGGGGCTGGACCCCAAGGTGCCGTTCCAGACCTATACGCCGCCGCCCGCGCCCGACTATCGCACGCCCTCCGCCTGGGCCTTGCTGGAGGCGCGCGCGCCGGAATCCGGACCCGCGGCGGTCTTCTTCGTCCATTCCACCACCTATGACGGCGGCCGAGACTGGAACGGTCCGATCGGCGAGCCGCGTGGCGAGCGCTGGCTGAAGGAGGTGGTCCTGCCCAACTACGCCGGGCCGTTCGCGCGCGCCGGGGCCGTCAGCGCGCCGCGCTACCGGCAGGGCAGCCTCTACACCCGTCTGACCCTGCGCGAGGACGCCCGCGAGGCCCGGGCCTTCGCCTATGTCGACGTGGAGGCGGCGTTCGAGGCCTGGCTGGCGCATCATCCGACGGGGCCGCTGGTGCTGGCCGGGACCGAGCAGGGCGGCGAACTGGTCGAACGGCTGGTGCGCGAGCGCGTGGCCGGGGACGCCGCGCTGCGTTCGCGTGTCGTCGCCGTCTATCTGATGGATGTGATCGCCGCTGCGGACGACCTGTCGCCGGCCGTGCCCGCTTGCGCGCGCCGGGATCAGGTCGGATGCATCGTCGGCTGGTCGCCTGTCGGAGAGAACAACGACGGCGCGGCCCGTCGCCGCCTAAACCGGGCCCTGGTCTGGGATGCGCGCGGCCGCCTGGTCACGCTCGAAGGTCGCCCGGCCTTGTGCGTGAACCCGATCACGGGCTCGACCGACCTCGCGCCCGTAGCCGCCCGGGCCCAGCGCGGCGTGACCAACGCCACCGGGCTGGAATGGGGCGCCCGCCCGGCTCTGATGGCGCGCGAAGTGGCCGCCCAGTGCCGCGAGGGCCTGCTGCGCCATACCGAGCCCAAGCTGGAGTCTCTCAAGTTGACCGGAAGCTGGGCGGACCGCAGAAAGTCCCGTCCGTACAATCTCTTCTACGGCGATGTTGAGGCGGATGTTCTGACGCGGCTGGCCGTCTGGCAGATGGCCCAGCGGGCGAGCTAGTCCAGCCCGGACCGGTCGTTGCGCCAGTCGAACAGGGCCTCCAGCACCTTCACCGCCTCGCCGCGCGGCGACAACAGATCCGGGTCGCGCCCCAACACCAGACGCGCGTCGTCCGCCGCCGCCAGCATGAGCGAACGATGCCGGATCGGATCGGCGAAGCGATAGGCCGGAAAGCCGCTCTGCCTGAGCCCCAGCGGATCGCCGCCGCCGCGCAGCCGGAAATCCTCCTCGGCGATCTCGAACCCGTCTTCGGTGCGACGCAGGGTCTCCAGCCGGGTCTTGGCGGTCTCTCCGAGACCGTCGTCCCCGCCGCCATAGAGCAGCAGGCAGGTCGAGGCCTTGGAGCCGCGCCCGACCCGACCCCGAAGCTGGTGCAGCTGGGCCAGGCCGAAGCGGTCGGCGTGTTCGATGACCATGATCGAGGCGTTGGGCACGTCGACCCCGACCTCGACCACCGTGGTCGCGACCAGCAGGGGCGTGCGCCCGTCGGCGAAGTCGGCCATCACCGCCTCGCGCTCCGCTCCCGGCATCTGGCCGTGGGCCAGGCCCACCTCGACCTGCAGGATGCGGCGCAGGTCGGCGGCGCGGGCCTCGGCGGCGGCCAGGTCGCTGGCCTCGCTCTCGGCCACCAGCGGACAGATCCAGTAGGCCTGCGCCCCCGAATCCAGCGCCGCCTTCAGTCGCTTGGCCACCTCGCCGATCCGGGCCAGCGGCAGGACGGCGGTCGTCACCGGCGTGCGGCCCGGCGGCTTTTCGGTCAGGCGCGACACGTCCAGTTCGCCGTACTGGGTCAGCTCCAGGGTGCGCGGGATCGGCGTGGCCGACATGGTCAGCAGGTGGACGCCGCCGGTGCGCGGATCGCCCTTGGCCTGAAGCCGCTGGCGCTCGTTCACCCCGAACCGGTGCTGCTCGTCGATCACCGCCAGCGCCAGCCGGTCGAAGCGCACGGCGTCCTGGAACAGGGCGTGGGTGCCGATGGCCACCTTCGCCTCGCCCGAGGCCAGCGCGGCCAGGCGCGGGCGGCGCTCGGCGGCGGTGTCGCGCCCGGTCAGCAGCACCGTCGGGACGCCGGCGGCCTCCAGCATCGGAGCCAGCCGCTGGTAGTGCTGGCGGGCCAGGATCTCGGTCGGCGCCATCAGCGCGGCCTGGAAGCCGGACGCGGCCGCATCGGTCAGCGCCAGCGCCGCCACCGCCGTCTTGCCCGAGCCCACGTCCCCCTGCAGCAGCCGGCCCATCTGCTCGCCCGAGGCCAAGTCGTGGCGGATCTCGGCCACCGCCTGGGTCTGCGCGCCCGTCAGGGTGAAGGGCAGGGCGGCCAGCAGCCGTTCCGACGCCTCGCCCGGCGCAATGACGGGCGCGGGCGTGATCTGCCGCGCCCGCCGGCGCCGGGCCAGGGCCAGCTGGTGCGCGAACAGCTCGTCATAGGCCAGCCGTTCGCGGACCGGGGCGCCCGGATCCAGGTCCGCTTCGCCGGTGGGGGCGTGCAGTCGTCCGATCGCCTCGCGCCAGCCGACCCAGCGCCGCTTGGCCAGCCAGGCCGGGTCCTGCCACTCCGGCAGCTCCGGCGCCGAGGCCATCGCCGCCTGCACCAGCTTGCGCACCACGCGCGAGGTCAGGCCCTGCGTCGCCGGATAGACCGGCTCGACCGCGGCGATCTCGCCGGCCTCTTCCGGCTTGAACACGTCCGGATGGACGATCTGGACCTCGTTGTTGAACCGCTCGACCTTGCCCGAGACCAGCCGGGTCTCGCCGCGCGGCAGCAGCCGGTCGATGTGCTGGCCCGAGCCGCCGAACCAGATCAGGTGGACGAAGCCGGTCGCGTCGATGGCGCGCACCTTGATGGGCACGCCGGGCTTGCCGGGCAGGATCAGCCGGTCGACCGTGACCTCGAAGATCCCCACCTGTCCCTCGACCGCGTCGATCGCCGTCATCGGGCGGCGCACCACCACCCCTGACGGCGGCAGGAACAGCAGGTCGCGCACCAGCGGCCCGGCCAGTTTCTGGACAAGCGGCAGCACCTTGGGGCCGACGCCCTTCAGGCCATCGACCCCGGCGAACAGGGGAAAGAGAATCTGCGGCCGCATGGTCCCAAGCATAGCTGGCGAAACCGCCTCTGGAACGCTATCTCCCACCTCCTGTTTGAAGATATGGACCGGGCAAGGAATCTTGTGGCCGATACGAACGCGCGTCTGACTGAAGCCCAACGGACCCGGCTGGGCCGCATCGCCTTCCGCGCGTGGCGGCGCGGCTTCCGCGAGGCCGACCTGGTGCTGGGCCCGTTCGCCGACCAGGTGGGGCCGACGCTGACCGAGGCCGAGCTGGATTTGTTCGAGGCCCTGCTGCTCGAGGACGACGACCACGCCCTCTACGCCTGGATCATCCAGACCGCGCCCACGCCTGAAAAATATGACGGAAGCCTGATGACGAAGATCCGCGCCTTCATGGCCGCGCATGTCGCCGCCGAAGTCGCCAAGGGCGCCGGCTGATGGACGCTGTGATCCCAAAACGCAGCGATCAGGAACTGGGCGGCGCCCCCGAGGGCCTCGACGCCCTGACGGTGGCCGAACGCCTGCGCGCCGACGGCGGCGTCGGCCTGTTCGTGGCCCGCGACTATGCCCGCATGGGCGAGTTCGTTCAGGCCTTCCGCTTCTTCGCCGGCGATATCGAGGTGGTCGAGTTCCCCGCCTGGGACTGCCTGCCTTATGACCGGCTCAGCCCGACCTCCTCGGTTTCGGCTGAGCGCATGGCCGCCCTGACCAAGCTGGCCGGTCGCGCGGCCGGCGACAGCCGTCCGACCCTGGTGGTCACCACCGTCGGCGGCGTCACCCAGCGCACTCCGCCGCGCGAGATCACCTGCGGCGCGGGCTTTGAGGCCACCGTCGGCCTGGATCTCGATACGGCGGCGCTGGAGCGCTATTTCGCGGCCAACGGCTACCTGCGCGCCTCCACCGTGTCCGAACGAGGCGAGTTCGCCGTGCGCGGCGGCGTGGTCGACGTCTATCCGCCGGGCTTCGAGGAGCCGGTGCGCCTGGACATGTTCGGCTCCGAGCTGGAATCGATCCGCACCTTCGATCCGGCCACCCAGCGTTCGACCGGCCAGATGCGCCACGTCTCGCTGGCCCCGGTGTCCGAGGCCCTGCTGACGCCGGAAGCCATCTCGCGCTTCCGCACCGGCTATCTGAACCTGTTCGGCGCCGGCGGCGACGATCCCCTCTATGTGGCGGTCAGCGAGGGCGCGCGGCGTCAGGGCATGGAGCACTGGCTGCCCCTGTTCTACGAGCGGCTGGAGACGCTGTTCGACTATCTGCCGGACGACGCGCCGGTCTTCCTCGACAACCAGGCCGAGGCCGCGCGGGCCGAACGCTGGACCTTGACCGCCGACGCTTGGGAAGCGCGTCGCGACGCCTCGCGCAGCAAGGGCGGAGCCGCCAATCGGGCCCTGCCGCCCGAGCGCCTCTATCTGCCGGACGTCGACTGGAACAGCGCGCTGGCGGGCCGCACCGTGCGCCGCCTGTCGCCCTTCGCCGGCGGCGGCGAGGATGCGGGCGGCCGTCTGGGCCGCAGCTTCGCGGCCGAGCGCTCACAGGACAGCGTCAACCTGTTCGAGGCCGTCGCCCGCCACGCCCAGGCCCTGAAGGACGGCGGCAAGCGCGTCCTCTTCGCGTCCTGGACCGAGGGCTCGTCCGAACGCCTGGCCTCCATGCTGGCCGATCACGGGCTGGAGCATGTCGTCGCTGTGCGCGACTGGGCCGACGTCCAAAAAGCGCCGGACGGCCTCTACCTGCGGGGCGTCTTGCCGGTCGAACACGGCTTCGAGACAGACGCCATCGCCGTCATCTCCGAGACCGACATCCTGGGCGACCGTCTGGCGCGGCCGCGCAAGAAGCGGCGGGCCTCCAACTTCCTGGCCGAGGCGTCGGCCCTGACCACCGGCGACCTCGTCGTCCACCTCGACCACGGCATCGGCCGCTACGAGGGGCTGAAGACGCTGGAGATCCAGGACGCCCCGCACGACTGCCTGGAGCTGATGTACGCGGGCGAGAGCAAGCTCTACCTGCCGGTCGAGAACATCGACCTTCTGACTCGCTACGGTTCGGACACCGACGGCGCCCAGCTGGACCGGCTGGGCGGCGCGGGCTGGCAGGCGCGCAAGGCCAAGGCCAAGCAACGCCTGCGTGACATGGCCGAAGGGCTCATCGCCCTGGCGGCCAAGCGCGCCCTGCGCACCTCCGAGGCCATCACCCCGCCGCAGGGCCTGTTCGACGAGTTCTGCGCCCGCTTCCCGTACGAGGAGACGGACGACCAGCTCAACGCCATCGGCGACGTGCTGGAGGACCTGGGCAAGGGCACGCCGATGGATCGCCTGATCTGCGGCGATGTCGGCTTCGGCAAGACCGAGGTGGCCCTGCGCGCCGCCTTCGTGGTGGCCATGAGCGGCCAGCAGGTCGCGGTGGTCTGCCCCACGACCCTGCTGGCGCGCCAGCACTTCAAGACCTTCTCGGAGCGGTTCGCCGGCTGGCCGATCACCGTACGCCACCTGTCGCGCATGGTCACCGCCAAGGACGCCGCCGAGGCCCGCGCGGGCCTCAAGGACGGCACGTTCGAGATCGTTGTCGGCACCCATGCGGTGCTCAGCGAACAGGTCGGGTTCAAGGACCTGGGCCTGGTGATCGTCGACGAGGAGCAGCACTTCGGCGTCAAGCACAAGGAGAAGCTCAAGTCCCTGCGCGCCGACGTCCACCTGCTCACCCTGACCGCCACGCCGATCCCGCGCACCCTGCAGATGGCCCTGTCGGGCATCCGCGAGATGTCGATCATCGCCACCCCGCCCGTGGACCGCCTGGCCGTGCGCACCTACGTCACCCCGTGGGATCCGGTGCTGGTCCGCGAGGCCCTGCTGCGCGAGAAATACCGCGGCGGTCAGGCCTATTATGTCGTGCCGCGTCTCAACGACCTGCCGGACATCGAGAAATTCCTGCGCGAGCAGGTGCCCGAGATCAAGTTCGTGGTCGGCCACGGCCAGATGTCGCCGACCCAGCTGGAGGAGGTGATGAGCGCCTTCTACGACGGCACCTACGACCTGCTGCTGTCGACCACGATCGTTGAGTCCGGACTTGATGTTCCGACCGCCAACACATTGATCGTGCACAGGGCCGACATGTTCGGCCTGGCCCAGCTGCACCAGATTCGCGGGCGCATCGGCCGGGCCAAGGCGCGCGCCTTCGCCTATCTGACCACGGACGCCAAGAAGCCGCTGTCCCTGTCGTCGGAGCGCCGTCTGCAGGTGCTGCAGTCGCTGGACAACCTCGGCGCCGGCTTCCAGCTGGCCAGCCACGACCTGGACCAGCGCGGCGGCGGCAATCTATTGGGCGACGAACAGTCGGGCCACATCCGCGAGGTCGGGGTGGAGCTGTATCAGCAGATGCTGGAAGACGCCGTCGCCTCCCTGCGCGAGGCGGGCGAAGAGGTGGTCGACCGTGGGTGGTCCCCGGCCATCAACGTCGGTGCGGCTGTTTTGATTCCAGAGGATTACGTCCCGGACCTCAATGTTCGCTTGAGCCTGTATCGTCGTCTGTCGGACGCCGAAAACACCGAGGGCCGTGAGGCCCTGGCCGCTGAACTGATCGACCGCTTCGGCCCGCTGCCGGATGAGGCGAAACAGCTGCTGCGCATCGTCGGCATCAAGGCGAACTGCAAGATCGCCCATGTCGAACGCATCGATGTGGGACCCAAGGGCGCCGTCCTGACCCTGCGCAACAACACCTTCCCGAACCCCATGGGTCTGGTCGGCCTGATCCAGAAGAATCACGCCTTCTGGAAGATCCGGCCTGACCAGAAGATCGTCGTGAAGGGCGATTGGGACACGGCCGAGGACCGGCTGAAGGTCGCCGAGCGCATCACCGCCGATCTGGCGCGGGTCGCGAGCGCGGCGTGACCGTGCGGGTGCGTGAGGCGACGGACGCGGACTGGCCGGCGATCTGGCCGATCGTCCAGGCCGTGACGCGCGCGGGCGAGACCTACACCTATCCGCGCGACCTGAGCGAGGCCGGCGGCAAGGCGATCTGGATGCAGGCGCCGCCGGGTGTGACGCTGGTGGCGCTGGACGATGACGGCCGCATCCTGGGAACGGCCAAGACTGGGCCGAACCAGATGGGGCCCGGCGCGCACGTGGCGACGGCCAGTTTCATGACCGCGCCCGAGGCCCGGGGACGGGGCGTCGGCCGCGCGCTCGGCGAGGCGGTGATCGCGCATGCGAGCCGCGAGGGATTCCGCGCCATGCAGTTCAACGCCGTCGTCGAGGCGAACCACGGCGCGGTCCGCCTGTGGCGGGCGCTCGGGTTCGAAATCCTCGTCACCATCCCCGAAGCGTTCGATCATCCGACGGAAGGCCTGGTCGGCCTGCACGTCATGCACCGGCGGCTCTGACCGCCGGTCAGTCCGGTCGGTCGATGCGGTACAGGACGTGCGGGCGCAGCGGATGGCCGACGGGAACCGTGTCGTCCTCAAAGGCGGCGTCGGTGATCTCGGTCATGCCCGACTTCACCATGGCGCGGCGGGACGGCGTGTTGACGGCCGAGGTGTAGCCGATCACCGCGGTCGCGCCGAGCACCGTCCAGGCGTGGTCGAAGCAGGCCTTCGAGATTTCCCCCGCATAGCCCTGGCCCCAGACGGCGCGGTCCAGGATCCAGCCGATCTCCAACGGCCAGGCCTGCAGGGCGGCGGGCTCGGGCCGGGACAGGCCCGCGCCGCCGATCAGGACGCCGTCCGCCTTGCGCTCGACGGCCATGAAGCCGAAGCCGTCGCGCGCCAGGTCGGCGATCACCTGATCGATCACGGCGTCGCTCTCCGCCCGGTCCAGAACGGCCGGAAAATAGTAGCGCCGGACCTCCGGATCGGCGTTGATCGCCGCGAAGGGCGCGCGGTCCCGGTCCTCCCAGGGGCGCAGGAGGGTACGTTCGGTCTCGAGGTGCATCGGGGTCAGCCGCACCCGTCCGCGCTGTCCGGCGCGCCCTCGGGCGGACGGCTCTTGAAGTGGCCGGCCCACCAGTCGGTCCAGCGGCCTTCCAGCGCGGCGAAGGCGGCGGCGTCGAGGCCGTAGGTGGTCAGGGTCACGCTGGTCCAGCCCTTGGCCCAACGGTCATTGGGCGCGCGGGTGTGGGCGATCAGCAGGCCGTCGCCCCATTCCCTGACCGTCAGCCCGGCCTGGTGCCGTCCCAGGTGCCAGACCTCGCCGCTCAGCGCCGCGTCGGGTCCGACCGGCCCGGCCCACGGCTCGCCGGCGGCGGGGATGTCGTCCACGCCCAGCGCCGGGAAGCCGTTCAGCGCGCCATCGGTCACGGGCTCGCCCGACAGATAGATCGTGCGGCGCGGCTGGCCGATGTGGCGGGCCAGCAGGAAGGCCAGTTGCTGGGTGAAGGAGATCCAGCCCTCGGTCATGTCCTCGTAGACGGCGTTCCAGTCGCCCTCGGTTACGGGCGCGCTGCGCACCACGCGGATGATCGTCTGGTCGCCCTGCGCCACGACCTCATAGCGGTCGGGCATGCCGCCGAAGTGCAGCACCTGGTTCGCGTCGTCGGGGTTGGCGTGGTCGAAGAAGATCCAGTCGACCTCGGCCCCCAGGCTGTCGGTGTCCCAGCCGAACCACTGCATCAGCTGATCGCGGTCGCGCAGGGCCGCCCAGACGGCGTCGGCGGGCGCGGGCACGGTGACTTCGACCAGAACGCGGTCTTCCATGGGCTGTTCGGTCATGGCGGTCAGTTCCTTGTGAGGGCGGGTTTGACGACGGCCGGATGGGCCGCGGCGGTCAGGCGGTAACGGCGGCCCGCAGGGGCCGCATACTGGCGGGCGAGCCCGGCCACGGCGTCGGCGACGTCGCGGGAGAAGGCGTCGAAATCGGCGGGGGTGGCGAAGCTCATGTCCGCCTCGACCGTCAGGGTCAGCAGGCGCGACCCTTCCGCGTCGGCCGCCTCGCGCATCCGGGCCACGTCGCGGACCATGGCCGAGGCCGTGTTGATCAGGTGGCCGGCGGCGTGGCGGTCCTGCGCCTCGATCGCGTCCGGGTCGGGCAGGGTCTGCAGCAGGGCGGGGTCCAGCACATAGTTCTCGGCGGCGACGAACAGCCGTTCGGTGAAGCCGCGCTTCTTGCGCTCGCCCGCCAGCCGGATCAGGCCCGCATCCTCCAGCGCCTTCAGGTGGTAGCCGATCTTCTGGCGCGGCATGTCCAGCCGCTCCGCCAGCCCAGCGGCCGAGGCGGGCTCGACCAGCGACGCCAGGATCCGTCGACGGATCGGCGCCAGCGCCAGATGGGCGGCGTCCAGGTCGTCGAGCAGGGAGGAAGGCCGGGGCGTCATGCCCCGAACCTGCATTAGACAAATAAAGTTGTCAATTACCGCTGGGAGACGCCGACGTCGGCCGAGGCGCGCTCCAGCACCACGGCGGGGGATTCGCCGGGCATGACCTCGGCCACCCCGACCTCGAACTCGACCACGAAGGGCGAGCGGTCGGGACCGGCGTCGAAGGCGGTGCAACTGATCACCGCCGCGATGCGGTCGGCGGCGATGCGGGCGGCCGGGCCCCGGGTGGCGGGCAGGGCCAGGGCGAAGACGTCGGGCGACAGGCGCGCGGCGGTGTCCTCGGTGCGGATCAGGCGCGACACCATGGCCCCGATCTGGGGCAGGGCGCGGTCCAGCCAGCCGCCCTCGCGAGCGCTGACCACGGCTTCGGTCTCGGCCACCCGCAGGACGGCGACGGACAGGGGGCGGCGGCGCATGCGCGCGCCCTCGGCCACCCGCGCCAGATGGCTGGCGAACAGTTCGCGGGTGAACAGGCCGGTCGAGGGATCGGTCAGGCCCGAGCCGCGCGCGCTCTCCAGCGCCCGGCGGATGGCGACATGGCGGCGGTGCGCCCGCGCCAGGGCCACGATGCGGCTGGCCGTCTCCTCCTCGGGCGTATCGGCGGCGGCCACGTCGGCGAAGCCCCGATTGTACAGCTCGGCCAGGTTGATCTCGCCGGCGCCGCGCAGATAGAGGACCGCGGGCACGTGATAGAGGCGGGTGTTGCGCTTCATGCCTGAGGCGATGGACAGGGCCGGGGCGTGGTCCTCGGCGCCCCACAGCACGGCGGCGTCGAACGGGCGCTCATGCAGATAGTCGAAGGCGGTATAGGGCGTCGGCGCGGCCACGACGTCGCAACCCAGCGCGGTCAGGGCGTTGGACAGGGCCAGGAAATACCGGTCCGGCTTGCCCGCGGCCAGCACGCGCAGGGGCGTGGCCTCGACCTCAGCCAGGGCCAGCGGCTCGCCGCGCGCGGCGAAGGTGGCTTCGCGCAGGCTGACCTCTTCCTCGGCGATGGCGGTGCGCACCAGGTTTTCCAGCCGCAGGGCCGCCTGGGCCGCATGCGGCGCGTGCGACATGGAGATGTCGGACAGGCCCGGCTCCCAGTCGGCGGTGGCCGCGCCGATGGCCATCACCGGCAGGCGCCGCGGCGAGACGGTCTGGCGCATGGCCCGGACGCCTTCCTGGGCGTCGGCCAGCGAGGCGTCCAGGATGACGGCCTCCAGCGGCCAGTCGATCAGCACCTGCACGGCGCCGGCCAGCGAGCGGGCGGTGACGGTGCGCCAGCCGAGGGCGTCCAGCCCCTGACACAGGGGGCCGACCAGGCCGTCGTCGGGTGCGACGACCAGAATGCGCGGATCAGATGCCAACGGATGGACTCTCCGGACCGCCTCCAACCCCCGGGACGATCTCATTGGCGGGGACCATAGCGACGACCCGCGTCGGGAAGCAACGGGCGACGCTGAGGATTCTCCCCGCGCCCGTTCGCCCCGTTCACATGTGGCCGAATTGCGGTAAACGTCGTCCCTTGGGCGGCTACAGGTACGGGTTTGCAGGCGAAATCTGAAATGGACGCGGCGGTGCGTTGGGCGACGCCGATGCTGTGGGGGCGGCTCGCGGTCCGGGCCTTCACCCGCAGCTGGGGCCGCGACGTCATGCTCTACACGGGCGGGGTGTCCTTCTTCGCCCTGCTGGCCGTCTTCCCCGCCATCGCCATCCTCATCGGCTTCTACAAGGTCGTGCTGTCGATCGGTCAGGTCAGCGAGCAGGCCGCGGCCCTGGCCGACGTCATGCCCCACGCGGCCCGCGCCATCTTCCAGCAGGAGATCGAGCGGCTGGCCAGCGCCTCGGCCCGCACCGTCTCGGCCCAGAGCTTCTTCGCCCTGGTCATCGGCGGATACGCCGCCCACCGCGGCTTCAAGGCCCTGCTGGCGGGGCTCAACCTGATCCACGACGAGACCGAGCCGCACGGCTTCTTCAAATTCAACCTGCTGGCCTTCTTCGTGGCCCTGTTCGCCTTCGCCCTGTTCACCGTCGTGTCCGGCGCGGTCGTGACCTCGCGCCTGCTGGAGCATACCGGACCGGGCGCGCCGCCGGTCGGCGGGGCCGCCGGCCTGTCGCTTGATGGATTGTGGCCCGCCGTCGGTCTCGCGATCGGCCTGACCATGCTCTACCGCTACGCCATGTCGCACCGGACCCCGGTGGCCTGGGCGCCGTCGATCGCGGGCGGGCTGGTGGCGACGGTGATGTCGACCATCTCGTCCTGGCTGTGCGCCATCTATGTCGAGCAGATCGCACCGCTGGGCGCGACCTACGGTTCGGTCGGCGCCGTCGTGGTGCTGCTGATCTGGCTGTCCTGGAACGTCAACGCCATCTTCTACGGCGGCGCCTTCACGACCGAGATGGAAATCGCCGCCCGCTCCATGGGCGCGCCGGACCTGGAGCCGGAGGACGAGACCTCCGAGACCGTGGTCAGTCTGTCGGAGCGCCGGGCGTCTCGACCGCGATAGTCAGGACGCCGTCCGCCTCCTCGATCGACACCACCCGCCCGCCGAGGTCCCGCATCAGGAAGGGCACGTCGATGCGCGCCATCGGATCGGTGGCCAGCAGGGTGAGCAGGGTCCCGGGCTCCGCCGCGTGGATCGCCTTCTGAAGCTTCAGGCTGGGGGTCGGGCAGCGGTGGCCCCGCGCGTCGACGATGGTCATGCGCTGATCCGGTCCCGCAGCAGGCCCAGCGCCACGCGCACGCTCTCCAGCCGCACCGCCTCGCGCCCGATGTCGCCGAAGCGGCGCTCGACATGGATCACGCCCGCCGGCCCGGCGGCGGCGAAATGCACCAGACCGACCGGCTTGTCGTCCGATCCGCCGCCCGGCCCGGCGATGCCGGTGACCGCCACCGAAACCTGCGCCCGTGACCGCGCCACGGCGCCGGCGGCCATGGACCGGGCGACCGGCTCGGACACCGCGCCATGGGCCTCGATCAGGGCGGCGGGCACGGCGACGAGATCGCTCTTGGCCTCATTGCTGTAGGTCACGAAGCCCCGATCCACGACCGCCGACGATCCGGCGATCGCCGTCAGCGCCCCGGCGACCAGGCCGCCCGTGCAGCTCTCGGCCGTGGCGACCATCAGCGCTTTGGCGGCGGCCTCGGTAATCACCTGTTGAGCAAGGGCGGCGATATCGTCGGGGAACATCAGGGCTTTCCGAAGCGGCGGCGAGTCGGGCTAGGGTCACCCGGCGTCATACGGGCGACAGCATACGGGGCGGGCATGAGCGACACCACCATCGACACGGCCACGCCGCCCGCCGACCGGTTGACGCCCCTGCTGTTCGCCGTGGCCATCTTCACCTCGGCCTCGCTGGTCTTCGTGGTCCAGCCCATGGTGACCAAGCTGGTGCTGCCCATGCTGGGCGGATCGCCGTCGGTGTGGAACACCGCCATGGTCTTCTTCCAGGCGGCGCTGCTGGTCGGCTACGGCTACGCCCACGCCGTGCAGAGGATCGGCTCGATCAAGCTGCAGGTGACCGTCCATCTGGTGCTGCTGACCTGCTCGGCCCTCTTCCTGCCCCTGCACATCAACGGCTGGCTGGGCGATCCCGACCCGTCGGCGCCGATCGGTTGGCTGCTGGGCACCTTGGCCCTGTCGGTCGGCGCCCCCTTCGCCATCCTTTCGGCCACCGCGCCCCTGCTTCAGGCCTGGTTCGCCCGGGTCCGCGCCGGCCATGCGGACGGCAAGAACCCCTATGTCCTGTACGCCGCCTCCAACCTCGGCAGCTTCCTGGCGCTGCTGTCCTATCCGGTCCTGATCGAGCCGCTGTCGACCCTGTCCGGCCAGCGCCTCGGCTGGAGCGGCGGCTACGCCGTCTTCATGATTCTGATCGCGCTGCTGGCCTTCGTGGTCTGGAGCCGCCGGGTCGACCGCGAAGCCGAGCCCGCGCCGCTGGAGAAGAGCGCGCCGATCCCGTGGCGCGAGAAGGGCATACTGGTCCTGCTGGCCGCGGCGCCGTCCAGCCTGATGCTGGGCGTCACCGCCCACCTGTCCACGGACGTGGCCTCGGCGCCCTTCCTGTGGGTCATACCGCTGGCGCTCTACCTGCTGACCTTCGTCATCGCCTTCCAGAACAAGCCGTGGATCCCGCTGCCCGTCACCCTGATCATCCAGGGCGCGATCGGGGCGGTCTGCGTGCTGCTGGTCGCCTTCCGCTCGGCCAACTGGGGCCTGGCGTTCGGCATCAACATCGTCGCCTTCTTCTTCGCCGCCCTGATGTGCCACCAGCTGTTGGCCAAGCGTCGGCCCGCGCCGGACCGGCTGACCGAGTTCTACCTGCTGATGTCGCTGGGCGGCGTGGTGGGCGGCGCCTTCACGGCCCTGCTGGCCCCCGTCATTTTCAACATGGTCTGGGAGTACCCGCTGGTCCTGGTGCTGGTCGGCCTGGCCCGTCCGTGGGGCAAGGGCGGGCTCACCGGCCAGGTCCTGGGCGCCCTGGTCGCCGCGGCCGCGGTGGCCGCCGCGCCGGTCCTGCTCTCGCTGTGGCTGGATTCCAACGACGACGCGCGTCGGGCCTTCTACCAGTTCTTCCCGCTCGGCATGGGTCAGCTGGCCATGTTCATGCTGATCCCGGCGGCGATCTGCGCCTTCCTGGTCCGCGACCGCGCGCCCGTCTACACCGTCATCCTGGTGATGATCGCCCTGTCGTCGCAGTGGATCGCGCGCGGCTACGACTGGACCTTCTCGGAGCGCAGCTTCTTCGGCGTCATGCGGGTGGCCAATGTGCAGGACCCCCGGCTGGGCGGCGACGTCCATGTGCTGATGCACGGCACCACCCTGCACGGGGCGCAGGCGCGGCATGGGCATAACGAGTGCGCGCCGACCCTCTACTACAACGTCGCCACCCCCATCGGTCAGTCCGCCCTGATGGTGCAGCAGCGCGGGCCGGCCCGCATCGGCGTGGTGGGGCAGGGCTCGGGCGCCATGGCGGCCTACAAGCGCCCGGTCGACCGCATGACCTTCTTCGAGATCGATCCGGCGGTCGACCGGCTGTCCCGCGATCCGAAGTGGTTCACCTACATCTCGAAATGCGCCGAGGGCCCGATCGACACCGTGCTGGGCGATGCGCGCCTGACGCTGAACCATCAGCCCGCGGGCAGCTACGACCTGCTGATCATCGACGCCTTCTCGTCGGACGCGGTGCCGACCCACCTGCTGACCGCCGAGGCGATCCAGGGGTATCTGCGCCTTCTGAAGCCGAACGGCGTGGTGCTGCTGCACCTGTCGAACCGCAACCTCGAGATCACCCTGCCGGCGATCGCCGCGGCCCAGCGGCTGGGCGTGCCGAGCCTGCACCAGATCTACTACGAGGGGGATCAGTCGCCCGACATGTCGGAAGCCTCCACCGAGGCCCTGATCCTGTCGCCGACCGCGCAGGGGTTGGCTGACTTCAGCCGCGACCCGCGCTGGACGACGCCGGGCCAGACCTCGGTACGACCGTGGACGGACGACTACGTCAACCTGTTCGGGGCGCTGTGGCGCAGCCGCTTCCCGCCGCCGGAGCGTCCGCTTTAGGCAGACGGTAGTTCCAGCGTCGCCACGGCCTGGGCGGCCAGGCCTTCGCCGCGGCCGGTGAAGCCCAGGCCCTCGGTCGTTGTCGCCTTCACGCTGACGGCGTCCAGCGGCAGGTCGAGGATTTCGGCCAGCCGCTCGCGCATGGCCTGCCGATGCGGCTTCACCTTGGGCCGCTCGCAGATCAGGGTCACGTCCACGTTCGACAGTCGTCCGCCGCGCGCCCGGACCAGCTCGGCCGCATGCTTCAGGAACAGGTCCGACGACGCGCCCTTCCACTGTGGATCGGTGGGCGGGAAATGGTCGCCGATGTCGCCTTCGCCCAGCGCGCCCAGGATGGCGTCGGTCAGGGCGTGCAGGCCCGCGTCGGCGTCCGAATGGCCGATCAGGGTCTGGTCGTGCGGCACTTCCAGCCCACACAGCCAGACCGACGATCCCGGGCCCCAGCGGTGGACGTCATAGCCCTGGCCGACGCGGACGGTGCGGGGGATCAGGGCCTCGGCCATGGCGAAATCCTCGGGGAAGGTCAGTTTCATCAGGCGGGCGTCGCCCTCGACGATGCGGACGCGGCCGCCGGCGCGTTCGACCACGGTCGCCTCGTCCGTGGCCGTCTCGTTCTCGGGCCAGGCGGCGAAGGCGTCGGTCAGGGTCCTCAGGCGGAAGGCCTGCGGGGTCTGGGCGCGCCACAGGGCCTCGCGCTCCACCGCGCCGGACACGACGCCTTCCACGGCGCGGCGCAGGCTGTCGGCGACGGGCAGGGCGGGCAAGGCGCCGTCGGCCTCATCCAGCGCCTGGACGCATCGGGCGATGACCGCCGCGGACAGGAAGGGGCGGGCGGCGTCATGGACCAGCACCGGACGGGCGTCGGCTCCGCCCAGCGCCGCCAGTCCGGCCCGCACCGAGTCGGTCCGCGCGGCGCCGCCGACCACCGCGCGCCAGCCGGTCAGGCCCGCCAGCGCCTCGGCGGCCTCGGCCTCCGAACCGGGCGAAACCACCACCACCAGGTCCTCGGCGCCCGCCTTCAGCAGGGCTTCGACCGACCAGCGGACCACGGGCTTTCCGCCCAGCGGACGCCACTGCTTGGCGCCTCCCGCGCGCGATCCGGAGCCGGCGGCGACGACGACGGCGGCGAAGGCGGGGAGGGGCGAGGTCATGTCCGGCCTTCTAATGGCCGCCGTCATGCTTGACGAGAGCGCATTGAACGGCGGTAAGGAGCCGATGACCGCAGGCCTACAGATCGGCGACGTATGGGTGCCCGGGCGGGTGCTGACCGCCCCCATGACCGGGATCACCGATCTTCCTTTCCGCGTGCTCGCCTCACGGCTGGGCGCCGCCTATGTCGCGACCGAGATGGTCGCCGCCGCCGAGCTGGCCCGCGCCCGGCCCGACGTGGTCCGCCGCGCGGCGGTGGGCGAGGGCCTACCCCTGACGGTGATCCAGCTGGTCGGCCGCGATCCCGTCGCCATGGCCGAAGGCGCGCGCATGGCCGAGAAGGCCGGGGCTGACATCGTCGATCTGAATTTCGGCTGCCCGGCCAAGGAGGTCACCGGGGCCGTCTGCGGCTCGGCCCTCATGCGTACGCCGGATCTGGCCTGTCGCCTGATCGAGGCGGCGGTGAACGCCACCGCACGCCCCGTGACGGTCAAGATGCGCCTCGGTTGGGACGACGCCAGCCGCAACGCCGCCGAGATCGCGCGCCGCGCCGAAGAGATCGGCGTGAAGGCCGTCACCGTCCATGGCCGGACGCGCCAGCAGTTCTACACCGGCAAGGCCGACTGGACCGCCGTGGCCGAGGTGAAGGCCGCCGTCTCCATTCCGGTGATCGTCAACGGCGACATCCTGACCGCCGAGGATGCGCGCAACGCTCTGGCGCAGTCGGGCGCCGACGCCCTGATGCTGGGGCGGGGCGTCTATGGCCGTCCGTGGCTGGCCGCCCATCTGGAGCGGGCGCTGGCCGATGGAACCGTGCTGGAGGAGCCGGACCGGGCGGAACGGCTGGCCATCGTCACCGAACATCTGCGGGCCTCCGCGGCCTTCTACGGCCTGCCGCTCGGGCTGAAGATGTTCCGCAAGCATCTGGGCTGGTACGTCGAACAGGCGCCCTGGCCCGCCGATCCGCTGGACCGGCGCGCGGCCAAGAGCCGGCTGTGCCGTCTCGACAGTCCGGCCGAGGTCGAGGCGGCCTTGACCGAACTATGGTCTCCGGTGACGCATTCCGGCAACTCGGCTGTTGATATTGCGCCACAGCTGGTTGAAGCTGGCGCGGCATGACGGACACACCCGCCGCCGACGTCGATCCCGCACCGACCGCGCCTCGCGGTCCGGCGCGCTGGTTCGCCGGCTGGTCGGAGACACGCCGGCGCAATGTCTTCCTCATCGCCTTCGCCCTCGCCCTGATCACCAATATCGCGGCCATCTGGCTGGTCGCCGTGGCGCCGGGCCTTGGCGGCGAGGGCGCGCGCGCCTCGGTCAGCCAGACGATGCTGCTGATCCTGATCGCCAACCTGCTGCTGATCGGCGGGCTCGCCGCGACCGTCGCCCGTCGCGCCTTCGGCCTGGTTCGCCGCCGTCGGGGCGACGCGGGCGCGCGCCTTCACCTGCGCTTCGTGATCCTGTTCTCGTCTGTGGCCCTGGTGCCCGCGGTCCTGATCGCGCTGGTCTTCGGGGTTCTGGTCAACCGCGGCGTGGATCAGTGGTTCAGCGACAATGTCCAGGCCGCCGTCGACAACGGCGCCGCCATCGGCCTGGCCTACACCAGCGACGTGTCGACCGAGATCGACTCCGACATCACCGTCATCGGCGAGCAGCTGGAGGGCATTCGCCCGCTGTTCGACAACCGGATCCAGTTTTCGGACGCCCTCAGTCAGGTCGGCCAGCTGTTCGGCTATCCGGCCGTCTATCTCCTGGACGAGAACGGCGAGGTGCTGGCCAGCGGCGAAGGGCCCAACGCTCCGCCCTATGTCGCTCCGTCCCGGGAGGCGCTGGAGGAGGCGCAGACCCAGGAACAGCCGTCCGTGCAACAGCTCACGGAGGGACCGGACGCCATTCGCGGCCTGCGCGCCTTCCCGGCCTATGGCGACGCCTACCTCTACCTCGTCCGGCCCCTGCAGCCGGGCCTGATCGGACAGGTCGCCTCGGCGCGCGAGTCCATCGTCGCCTACAAGGAAGCCGAGGCCAGCCGGGCGCGCATCCAGGCCGTCTTCGCCCTCAGCTATGTCGAAACCGCGCTTCTTGTGCTGGTCGGCGCCGTCTGGCTGGGCATGTCGGCGGCCAACTCCATCTCCGCACCGATCGGTCGTCTGGTCGTGGCGGCGGACGCCGTGGCGGGCGGCGACCTGTCGGCCCGCGTGGACGCCAACGACGGCCCCGGCGAGATCAAGACCCTGTCGGCCGCCTTCAACCGCATGACCGGCGACCTTGAGGCCCAGCAGGCGGCGCTCAGGACCGCCAGCGAGGAGGCCACGGGCCGCTCCCGCTTCATCGAGACCGTGCTGTCCGGCGTCTCCGCCGGCGTCATCGGCGTCGACCGCCAGCGCCGCGTCTCGGCCATCAACGACAGCGCCGTCGAACTGCTGGGCATTTCGGAGGACGACATCATCGGCCGCCCGCTGGGCGACGTCTCGCCCGAACTCAGCGAACTGGCCGGCCGCGCCGAGGCCCATATCGAGGAAGAGATCGACGTCGGCGGCGAGGCCGAGACCCGCCGCCTGCGCGTCCGTATCGAGGGCGGGGTCGGCGGCGAGATGGTGCTGACCTTCGACGACATCACCCGTCTGGTCACCGCCCAGCGCAACGCCGCCTGGCGCGACGTGGCCCGCCGCATCGCCCACGAAATCAAGAATCCCCTGACCCCGATCCAGCTCTCGGCCGAGCGCCTGCGCCGCCGTTACCGGTCGCGCGTCGAGGACGACGTCGAGGTCTTCGACCGCTGCACCGAGACCATCATCCGCCAGGTCGGCGACATCGGCCGAATGGTCGACGAGTTCTCGTCCTTCGCCCGCATGCCCGCGCCCCGCTTCACCGCCGAGAAGCCGGATGAGCTTCTGCGCGAGGCCGTGTTCGCCCAGCGGGTGGCCGCGCCCGACATCGGCGTGGACCTGATCGAACCCCTGCCCAAGGTCACCTTCCACGCCGACCGCCAGATGGTCGGCCAGGCCCTGACCAACATCCTCAAGAACGCGGGCGAGGCGGTGGCGGCCCGCCGCGAGGCCCAGCCGCGTCCGGGCGACGACGCGACGCCCGGCATCTCGGCCCGGCTCACGGTCGAGGACGGTGTCGCCACCTTCGTCATCGAGGACGACGGCCCCGGCCTGCCGGCCAAGGACCGCGACCGCCTGACCGAACCCTATGTGACCACGCGCGAGAAAGGCACGGGCCTCGGCCTGGCCATCGTCAAGCGCATCTGCGAGGAGCACGGCGGCGAGCTGAAGCTGGCCGACGCCGAGACCCTGTCCGGCGCGCGCGTGTGCCTGATCTTCCCCCTCAAATCCCCAGTGAAGGCTCCGGCCGGGTCCAAGGACGCGAAAGCGTCCGGCGGCGCCGTCCCGGCGGCCCATTAAGCGAGGCGATATGCGTTCCACCGGAGCCGATATCCTGGTCGTCGACGACGAGGCCGACATTCGCGAACTGGTCTCGGGCCTGCTCGAGGACGAAGGCCACGCCGTGCGCGTCGCCTCGAATTCCGACGAGGCCCTGGCCGCCATCCGCGCGCGCCGCCCCTCGCTGGCCCTGCTCGACATCTGGATGCAGGGCGGCGGCCTCGACGGCCTCGAACTGCTGGACCTGATCAAGGAACTGGATCCGGACCTGCCGGTCGTCATGATCTCGGGCCACGGCAATATCGAAACCGCCGTCAGCGCGCTTCAGCGCGGGGCCTATGACTTCATCGAGAAGCCGTTCAAGTCCGACCGCCTGGTGGTCGTGGTCCAGCGCGCGCTGGAGGCCTCGCAGCTGAAGCGCGAGAACCGCCGCCTGCGCGCCCAGGTCGCCGCCCCGACCGGCCTGATCGGCAAGTCGGCCGCCGCCCAGACCCTGCGCTCGACCATCGCCAAGGTCGCCCCGGCCAACAGCCGCGTGCTGATCTCGGGCCCGCCCGGCTCGGGCAAGGAGCTGGTCGCGCGCCAGATCCACGAGGCCAGCGCCCGCGCCCGCGGCGAGTTCGTGGCCATCGCCGCCGCCGGCATGACCCCCGAACGCCTCGACCTGGAGCTGTTCGGCGAAGAGGGCCACGACGGCCGTCCGCGCAAGATCGGCGTCTTCGAGCGCGCCCATAACGGCACCCTCTATCTGGACGACGTCGGCGACATGCCGCGCGAGAGCCAGAGCCGCGTCCTGCGCGTGCTGGTCGAGCAGCGCTTCCGCCGCGTCGGCGGCGAGCAGGACGTGCAGGTCGATGTGCGCGTCGTCACCTCCACCTCGCGCGATCTCAAGACCGAGATCGCCGAGGGGCGCTTCCGCGAGGACCTGTTCCACCGCCTGAACGTGGTGCCGATCCGCGTGCCCGCCCTGTCCGAGCGGCGCGAGGATATCCAGGAGCTGGTCGACTACTTCATCGAAAGCCTGGCCACCTCGCAGGGGCTGCCGCGCCGCCGGCTGGGCGACGACGCCATCGCCGTGCTGCAGGTCCATCCGTGGCCCGGCAACGTCCGCCAGCTGCGCAACAACGTCGAGCGGCTGCTGATCCTCGCCACCGGCGACATCAACGACCCGATCGGCGCCGACGCCCTGCCGTCCGAGGCGACCAACGCCAACTCGACCGGCACCCTCGGCGCCGAACGCATCATCGCCCTGCCGCTGCGCGAGGCCCGCGAGGTGTTCGAGCGCGAATACCTGGCCGCCCAGATCATGCGTTTCGGCGGCAATATCTCGCGCACCGCCGCCTTCATCGGCATGGAGCGGTCCGCGCTGCACAGAAAGCTCAAGTCGCTGGGCGTCTCGCCGTCCCGGGGCGGCGAGGAAGAGGAAGAAGGACCCGTCGAGGAATGAGCCGCGTCGCCTACGTCAACGGCCAGTACGTCCCGCACAACCGCGCCACCGTCCATGTCGAGGACCGGGGCTTCCAGTTCGCCGACGGCGTCTATGAGGTCTGGTCGGTCTTCGACGGCCGCATGGCCGATTTCGACGGCCACATGACCCGCCTGCACCGCAGCTTGAACGAGCTCCGCATCGACATCCCGATGTCGCGCGAAAGCCTGACCCAGGTGCTCAAGGAAACCATCCGCCGCAACCGGGTCCGCAACGGCATCGTCTATCTGCAGGTCACCCGCGGCACGGCGCGCCGCGACCACCCGTTCCCGCCCGAGGGCACGCCGCCCAGCGTGGTGGTGACCTCCAAATCCATTAGCCCGATGAAGTCCGACGCCACCGCCGCCAAGGGCGTGGCCGTGGTCACCACGCCGGACATCCGCTGGGGCCGCTGCGACATCAAGACGGTCGGCCTGTTGGCCAATGTGCTGGCCAAGCAGCACGCCCGCGACCGCGGCGCCTACGAATGCTGGATGGTCGATGACATGGGCCTGGTGACCGAGGGCTCTTCGACCAACGCCTGGATCATCGACGAGCACGGCAAGCTGCGCACGCGCGACACCCAGGCCAACATCCTCAAGGGCTGCACCCGCACGACCCTGCTCGACATCCTCAAGGAAGAGGGCATCGAGCTGGAGGAACGCGCCTTCACCGTGGAAGAGGCCCAGCGCGCGAAGGAGGCCTTCTTCACCGCCGCCGGCGCCTTCGTCATGCCCGCCGTCTCCATCGACGGGGTGAAGATCGGCAACGGCAAGCCCGGTCCGGTCGCGACCCGCCTGCGCGAGCTTTACATCGAACGCGGGACCCGCGACGCGATCTAGGGTTTCAGCCGAACGGAATCCACGACCTGCGGGATTGTGTGGTTGCGGTCGTCTTGCTCGGCTGTCTAAGGTGGCCGGACCGGCATCGACCGGTCCCGCGCCGCTCCCCGGCCGGAGAACAACAAGACCAGGGATAACCTGCCATGTCTCAAGACAAGCGTCAGAACCTTCAGGACACCTTCCTCAACTCGGTCCGCAAGACCAAGACGCCGCTGACCATCTTCCTGGTCAACGGGGTCAAGCTGCAGGGCATCGTGACCTGGTTCGACAACTTCTGTGTGCTGCTGCGCCGGGACGGCCAGTCCCAGCTCGTCTACAAGCACGCCATCTCGACCATCATGCCCTCCGCGCCCGTCCAGCTGTACGAGCCGGACGCCGACGAGGACTGAGGCCCGCTTCGCCCTTCATCGTCATCGCCCCCTTCGAACCTGATCCGAGGGGCGGAGAACGTGCGCGGGCGTGCGGGGGATGGTCCGAGGGATGTCGACTTCCTATCTAGAGGCCTGCACCACAGCCTCCGATCCCCGGGTCACGCGCCCCGGGGATGACGCCATTGAGAGAACCCTTCTTCTGACCACCAAGCATATCGACCATTCCGTCCCCCTGATCCGGGCGGTCGTCATCCACCCCGACGGACGTTCGGAAAGCTCCCGTCTCGCCGAGGAACGCCTTGAGGAAGCCGTGGGTCTGGCCCGCGCGCTGGATCTGGACGTGCGCGCCGAAGAGATCGTGCGCGTGCGCAAGGTCACGCCCGCCACCCTGTTCGGCTCCGGCAAGGTCGACGAACTGGCCGCCCTGGTCCGCGCCGCCGAAGCCGAGGCCGTGGTTGTCGACGACGACCTGTCGCCGGTGCAGCAGCGCAATCTGGAAAAGGCCTGGGAGTGCAAGGTCATCGACCGGACCGGCCTGATCCTCGAGATCTTCGGCCGTCGCGCGCGGACCAAGGAAGGCCGGCTGCAGGTTGAGCTGGCCCGGCTGGACTATGAGCGCTCGCGCCTGGTCCGCACCTGGACCCACCTGGAGCGCCAGCGTGGCGGCACAGGGAGCACGGGTGGTCCCGGCGAAACCCAGATCGAGCTCGACCGCCGCCTGATCGCCGACCGCATCGTCAAGCTGAAGGCCGAGCTGGAAGAGGTGCGCCGCACCCGCGGCCTGCACCGCAAGGCCCGCCAGAAGGTCCCGTTCCCCACGGTGGCGCTGGTCGGCTACACCAACGCCGGCAAGTCGACCCTGTTCAACCGGCTGACGGGGTCGGAGGTCTTCGCCAAGGACCTGCTGTTCGCCACCCTGGACACCACCCAGCGCACCATCCGTCTGCCGCAGGGCCGCCCGGCTATTGTGGCCGACACCGTCGGCTTCATCTCCGACCTGCCGCACGAACTGGTCGAGAGCTTCCGCGCCACCCTGGAAGAGGTGGGCGAGGCCGACCTGATCCTGCACGTCCGCGACATCGCCTCGGCCGACAGCGAAGCCCAGGCCAAGGACGTCGAGGCGGTGCTCAAACAGATCCCCATGGTCGAGGGCGCGAACGGCGAACCCAAGCCGCGGCGCATCCTCGAGGTCTGGAACAAGATCGACCTGCTCGACGCCGAGACTCGCGAGGCCGTGCTCGGCCAGGCCGAACGCCTGCGCGCCCAGGGCCAGGCCGTGGCCGTCTCCGCCTGGACCGGGGAGGGGATCGATCCCCTGCGCGAGACCATCGCGTCCCTGATCGACGACGACCCCGAGAGCGCGCTGGTGCTGGCTCCGCATCAGGGCGAGGCCCTGGCCTGGCTCTATGAGAACGGCCGGGTCACGGGACGCGAGACCGACGACGAGGGCCGCACCCACGTCACCGTGCGCCTGCATCCGGCGGCGCTGGGCCGGTTCGAGCGTCAGTTCGCGCGCGACTGACCGGACTCAGCGGGCAAGCCCTGTTCAAGGCCTGCAACTCGTGGTCATCCTGAATGACGCGGAGGAGGCGAGTACATGCGATTCAGGGTGACGCACAGGGACGGAACGGACGCCGGCTGGGGCGAGTTCGACGAAGGCGGGCCTGGCCTCGACGATCTCATCCGGTTGGGCAATGGACTCGCCTACAAGGTCATGTCCGTCGAAGCCGATTGGGAAAACCCGGATGGGAATCGCATCGGTCTCGCCCCTCAACCGGTCGGTCGGGTGCACGTCCTGTCCTGAAGCGCGCCGGCCCCGGCTAACGGTTTCGTCCGCGGCGCCGCTTGCGTCCGTTTTCGCCGCATGGCCGTGCCATACTGCGGTTCTGGGTGATTCAGGCGGCGGAACCGGACGGACAGTGCGATTCTCGACTCGTGACATAACAGGGACTTACGGGCAGGTTTCGCACTGTTCGCACCCTGTTTTTTCCGTCGTTCGAAAAGTGCGCCGATGCACCTGATCGAGACCACCCTGCTGCTTCTCCTGGCCGTGGTGGTGTCGGGCTCGGTCGCCCGCATCACCCGCATCGCCCTGCCTCTGGTCCAGATCGCCCTGGGGGCGGGCGTCGTGCTGGTCACCGGCGAGGCGGTGGATCTTGAGCCGGACATCTTCTTCCTGCTCTTCCTGCCGCCGCTGCTGTTCCTCGACGGCTGGCGCATTCCCAACGAGGCCCTGATCCGTGACCGGGCGGTGATCCTGGAACTGGCCCTGGGGCTGGTGGTCTTCACCGTCGTCGGTCTCGGCTTCCTGCTCTGGTGGATGATCCCCGAGATGCCGCTCGCCGTGGCCTTCGCCCTGGCGGCCATCCTGTCGCCGACCGATCCCATCGCGGTTCAGGCCATCGCCGCCCGCGCTCCGATCCCCAAGCGGCTGATGCATATCCTTGAGGGAGAGTCGCTGCTCAACGACGCCACCGGCCTGACCTGCATGCGGCTGGCTATCGTCGCGGCCTCGACCGGGACCTTTGTCCTGGGCCACGCGGTGGCCAGCTTCGCCTGGCTGGCGCTGGCGGGCGTCGCCACGGGGGTCGGCGTCACCCTGTTGATCAGCGCCGCCAAGGCCTGGGTCAGCCGCCGGTGGGGTGAGGATGTCGGCGCCCAGATCCTGATCAGCCTGCTGATCCCCTTCGCCGCCTATCTGGTCGCCGAGAAGGTGCACGCCTCCGGCATCCTCGCCGCCGTCGCGGCGGGCGTGACCATGAGCTTCACCGAGCGGGGCGGGGCCAAGGGGCAGGCGCTGGCCGTCACCCGCATCCGTCGCGGCGCCGTCTGGGACACGGTCCAGTTCGTCGCCAACGGCATCATCTTCGTCATCCTGGGCGAGCAGATGCCGTCCATCCTGTCGCGCGCCGCCGAGGTCGTGGCGGGTACGTCCCGGCCCGAGATCTGGTGGCTGGCGATCTATGTCTTCGCCACCTTCGCCGCGCTGGCGACCCTGCGCTTCATCTGGGTGTGGACCTCCCTGCGCCTGACCCTGTTCCGCAGACGGCAGAAGGGCCCGCCGCCCAAGGTCGGCCTGCGCCTGACCGCCGTCATGTCACTGGCGGGCGTGCGCGGGGCCATCACCCTGGCGGGCATCCTGACCGTGCCCTTCACCCTCGACGACGGCTCGCCCATGCCGTCGCGGACCATGGCCATCTTCCTGGCCGCGGCGGTGATCATCGTGTCCCTGCTGGTCGCCACCTTCGCCCTGCCCAAGCTGTTGAAGGGCGTCGAGCTTCCGCCCGAACCCTCGCACCAGCGGGAAGAGGATCACGGTCGGGTCGCGGCGGCGACCGCCGCCCTGCGCGCCATCGAGGACGCCTCCCACACCCTGGCTGAGGGGCGACCCAATCCGGACCTCTACTCCGACATCGCCAGCCGCCTGATGGAGATCTATCGTCGCCGCATCGAAAGCCGCACCCGCACCGACGAGGATGACCTTGAGGCGGCCCGCCAGGCCGACGTCGTCGAACGTCAGCTGCGTCTGGTGGGGCTCGCCGCCGAACGCAACGAAGTCGGCCGGCTGGAGCGGTTGAAGCTGATCGACGAGACCTCGGCGAGGCGGCTGATGCGGGAGATCGACCTGCAGGAGCTGCGGTACAACTGACATGCGCCCCGGCGGGGCGGCCTCAGGGCTTGAACAGGTGTGTAAGGACGATGGTGCTGGTCGGCGTTCCCGCGTTCGTACGCGTCCGCAGCTCGGTGATGACCCAGCTGGCCCGCCTGTAGAACCCGGGCTGGACGGCGATGACGAAGGATTCCGGATGGTCGCCGAAGGGGCGCCAGTCGGTGCTGCCCCTGTCGGGAATGGCGCTCCAGGCGATCTGCCTCCACCCTTCGAACGTCGGGAAGAGATCGTCGTAACGGGTATGGCTCGAGGTCCCGCCGCGCCCCATGAGCCGGGACAGGTCGGCCTCCAGCTTCGCCGGATCGTGCCGCCCGACCGCCGTGAGCGAGCAGCGATGCTGACGGCGACCGCTGGGGCCGGGGCTCTCTTCGATCATGAGGACAAGCTTGATCCGCTCCGAGTCCAGCATCCAGGCTTGGCCTTCCGGCGACACATTGAGGGCGGCGGCCTCCGCGTCGGTCAACTCCACCCACAGTCCCCCGCTGTCCGGGTTCGGCGCAGGCCTGCGTAGACGGTTGGGGTCCCAGCAATAGGTGATGAAGTCGGGGACGACATCATAGGGAGCCAAGGGTTCGAGGGACCGCGTGACGACGACCTCTTCCAGCGAGCTGACGCCTGGAGCCGTCGCGGGGGGATCCTGGGCCAGCAGGCCCAGAACGAGGATCAGGTTCAGCATGGAGGCTCCGCAACCAGCGCGAAAGCCGACGGTAGCGATCGCCCTATGGACGATCAACGTTATCCTGCCGATCGAGGCCGGCGCCGTCTTAGGCTTCGAACCGCTTCAACGGCGTGTCGGCGCGCAGATAGAGTGGGTGTTTCGGGCTGCCGTCGCCGTTGGTCCCGAAGCACCACAGCGCGACCCCGTCTTCCCGCAGCGCAGCGATCAGGGCCTTGCCGGCCGGGGCCAGCGCCTTGTTCAGCTTGCCGTGACACAGGACGACCAGACCGGCTCCGGCGGCGGCCTTGCGGATGGCCGGCAGGTTGTCGGGCGACGAGGCCTCGACGCCGGGCGCCAGCAGCATCTTCGGGTCGGTGGCGCGGTAGTCGCCGACGTTGGCCTTGACCATGGCCTCGAACCCCTCGCGGCGGCTGAAGGTCCATTCCCGGGCGCAGGTCGGGTCGTTGATGCTGGCGTCGGCCGTTGACGGGTTCATGCCGATGAACAGGATGTAGCGCTCGGGGAAGGTCGGCCCCAGCCAGCGCCGCATCAGCTGGCGATAGCGCCCGTCCGCACTGAAGGTCGCGTCGCCGTTGACGCCCGGCATCAGCGCCAGTCGGACCTTGCCGCCCGGATCGTGCAGATCCGCGCTCATGCCCGCTCGGCCGCCTTGGCCGCGTTCCACAGGCCGTCCATCTCGGCGAGGTCGGACTGCGCGGGCGTCTTGCCCGCCTTCGCCAACTCAGCCTCGATGAAGCCGAAGCGCCGCACGAACTTGGCGTTGCAGCCGCGCAGCGCGTCCTCCGGCTCGACGCCCAGCTTGCGGGCCAGGTTGGCGACGACGAACAAGAGGTCGCCGACCTCGCCCTTGGCCTTGTCCAGGTCCCCCGCGGCGATCTCGGCGCGGAGCTCGGCGACCTCTTCATCCAGCTTGTCGAAGACCTCATCCGTCGAGGGCCAGTCGAAGCCGACGCGGGCGGCGCGCTTGGTCAGCTTGGCGGCGCGGGCCAGGGCGGGCAGGCCTACGGGCACATCGTCCAGCACGCCGTGCTGCGCCTTGGCCTTGCGTTCCTCGGCCTTGATGTCCTCCCAACGCATCTTGACCTCGCCGGCCGAGCCCAGGGCGGCGGCGTCGCCGAAGACATGCGGATGGCGCCGCTCCAGCTTGTCGGAGATGGCGTTGGCCACATCGTCGAAGACGAACAGACCCTGCTCCTCGGCCATGCGGGCGTGGAAGACGACCTGGAACAGCAGGTCGCCCAGCTCGGACTTCAGGTCGTCCATGTCGCCGCGCTCGATGGCGTCAGCGACCTCATAGGCCTCCTCCAGCGTATAGGGGGCGATGGTCTCGAAGGTCTGCTCCACGTCCCACGGACAGCCGCCCACGGGGGCGCGGAGTTGGGCCATGATGGCGTTCAGGCGGTCGATAGGCGTCATGCAGCGTCGCGGGCCTCAAGCGCCAGGCGGATCTCGTCGTGCCGGGCGGGCGTCAGCGGATAGTTCCTCAGCACCAGCGCCGCCGCCGCCAGCAGCAGGCCGGGCAGCAGGATGAAGAGGATCTGCAGGGTCAGCAGCGACATCTCGCTGTTGCCCCCCGCCGGCGCGATGGCCTTGAAGCCCACCCACTGCAGGATCAGGTAGGGGATCAGGGCGACCACATGGCCGATCTTGGTCGTGGCCGACAGGATGGAGAACATCAGGCCGGTGCGGTCCACTCCGGTCTCCAGCCGGACCTCGTCGCCCACGTCAGCCATCATGGCCCGCAGCAGGAACAGGCCCGCCGCATAGGGCAGGCCGGCCAGGAACATGACCGCCGCCGTCAGGGCGAAGTTCCCGCCGGGCACCAGGGTCGCGCCGATATAGAGGCCCGCAAAGGCCAGGCTGGCGATGGCCAGGGCCTTGTCCTTGCCCACCCGCGTGGCCAGCCAGGCCCAGAAGGGCGCGCCCACCAGTCCGGCGACGAAGTACAGCAGCATGAACAGCGAGGCCTCGGTATGCCCGTAGCCCTTGATCTGGCCGAAGAAGAAGAACAGCAGCGAGCCGGTGATGCCGGGCGCAACGCCCAGCAGCACGTCCGCGAACAGCAGCTTCCTGACCGCCTTGCGCTTGAACAGGGCGAGATAGGCCTTTGGACCGCCATGCGGCGCGGCGCCGGCGTTGACCGGCTCGGGCACCACGAACAGGGTCAGGCCGATGGTGACGGGCAGGGCGATCAGGATGGCCCAGCCCATGATGCGCACGCCGTCGGCATAGGTGCCGATGCCCAGCTTGATGACCACGGTCGGCAGGATCAGGATCAGGATGACCCCGATGATGTTGAACACCTGCCACCAGCCGTAGACGCGGCTGCGCTGATCGTATTCCGGCGCCAGCACCGAGGCCCAGCCCAGCTGGCCCAGGGTGGCGATCGAGAAGCCGAGGTAGAGCACCAGCAGCCAGGCGAAGAGATAGGCCGCCCCCGCGCCCGGCTGAACCAGCACGAACATCATCAGGGCCGACAGCATAAGGACGGGGGTCGAGGCCACCATCCACGGGCGGTAGCGGCCGAACCGGGTCTTGGTCCGGTCCATGGCCCAGCCGATGAAGGGATCGAAGGTGATGTCGATCAGGCGCACGGCCATGAACACCGTCGCCACGACGCCCAGCTCCAGGCCGACGAAGGTGGCGTAGAACTCCGGCAGGGTGACCGGCAAGGCCACGCCGAAGGCCGCCAGCGGCAGGCAGACGGTCGAGAAGGCGGCGAGCACGGCGTTGGAGCGGCGAGCCGGGGCGGGCGGAGCGGCGTCGGTCATGGACTGGTCCGGTGCGACGGTCCCGAGTCGCCCGTCCACGCCACCATGCCGCCTTTGCCGTCCGCGCGCGAGGGTCGCGAAGGGCCTTGCCGCCGACATCATGTCCGGGCCACCATCCCTCCATGATCCGGGGCGCCCTCCTGTCGAGACTTGCGGCCAGCGCGGCCCTGCTGGCGGGCCTGTGCCTGGCCGGCGCCGCCTCGGCCCAAGGGCGTGGGGAGGGGCGCGGCGGCTGCGAGGCCGATCCGGTCGAGTGGGGCGGCCCGGCCTTCGCCAACGCCGTTTCGTTCCAGCGCATGGAATGGGCGCCCTTCAGCGCGACCGAGTTCGGCTGGGAAACCTATCTGCCGCTGATCCAGAAGGAGATCGGCACGGACTGCGCGCCCGCCTCGTCGCGCTTCGCCCGGGCGCTGGCCGAGTTCCAGTACAGCCATGGCCTGCCGCCGACCGGCTGGTTCGACGCCGCCACCTTCGCGGTCTTCCGCGGCGTCTGGCAGGAACGGCGGCCCTTCATCATGGCCCGGGTGAACCAGCAACCCTGTCCCGATCCGCCGCCGCTGTACCAGCTCGGCTATCTGGTCGAGTCCGAGGAGCATGCCGACCGCCTGACCCGGCTGCTGCGCCGCGATGTGCTGGACGCCTATCGCGCGCTGGTCGCCGCCGCCCGCGCTGAGGTGCCTGAGGTCGCCAACGATCCAGAGCTGCTGCAGATCTTCTCCGGCTTCCGCGATCCCGAGGCCGACGCCGCCCGCTGCGCCCAGCAGGGCAATTGCGACGGCCTGCGCCGCGCCGCCTGCTCGCCGCACAGGACGGGGACGGCGGTGGATCTCTACGTGGGCCAGATCGCCGGGCTTGGGGTGGACAACACCTCGTCGGTCAGCCGCCTGCACATGACGCGCGGCCCGACCTACCGCTGGCTGGTCCAGAACGCGGGCCGGTTCGGCTTCGTCCCCTATGTCTATGAACCCTGGCACTGGGAGTGGGTCAGCCCGACCGGCGGCTACGTCGGCGCGCCCCCGCCGCCCTGATGCGTCCGCTGACGCCGGGCGAGACCGAGCTGGCCCGTGAGGCCTTCGGCGAGAGCCTGGAGTACGAGACCATCCGCTTCCTGCCGGCTCCGTGGCCGTTCGACCGCGCCTTCGTGCCGGGGCGCTGGTTCGGGCTGGACTGGATCGTCTGGCCCGCAAGGTCGCTGCCGGATGACCTGTCGGCCGCGCCGCTGGGGCGGCAGTCGACCTTCATCCATGAACTGACCCACGTCTGGCAGGCGCAGCAGGGTATGAACCTGCTGACCGGCAAGCTGAGGGCCGGGGACAGCCTGGCCAGCTACGCCTATCCGCTGGCCGCCGACTGCGACTGGGACCGCCTGAACATCGAGCAGCAGGCGATGGTGGTGGAGCATCGTTTCCGGCTGTCGCGCGGAATGACTGTCCCCGCGGACAAGGCGTTCTACGACCGGGTGTGTCCGATCAACCGAACCTAATTCATCGGGCCGGCGACGATCTCCAGCTTGTTGCCGTCCGGATCCAGCAGCACGGCGCCGTAGTAGTCCGGAGCGATGTCGGGGTGGGCGCCGGCCGGGCGGACGACGGTCGCGCCGAGCGCCACGGCGGCCTCGAAGGCCTCGTGCACGGCGGCGCGGCCGGGGGCCGAGAAGGCGATGTGGCTGCCCAGGCCGGCGATGCGATCGCCTGACACCGGATAGACGAAGAACTGGCGCACCAGCCCGCCCGGGCCGAAAGCGAGTTCGGATTGCGACGCGGCGGCCTCGCCATGGCCAAGCGGGGAGAAGAAGGCGGCGTAGAAGCGGCGAGCCGCCTCGAGATCGCGGACACCGACGGACAGATGGTCGAACATTGGGGGCTCCTCGCAGCCTGATGTCAGAGGACGTGGGAAACCGAAGCCGTCTTCGCAACATTCCTGAGCCAGGCTCTTGCGTCCCGACGATGGGCTGCTCAAATGGGCACTGAGGCTGTTACATATAAACCTTCAGGAGATGCCCGATGGCTCGTGTTCTCGTTCTCTATCATTCCACCTACGGCCACATCGAAGCCATGGCCGAGGCGGTCGCCGAGGGCGCGCGCTCGGTCGAGGGTGCGACCGTCGATATCAAGCGCGTGCCGGAACTGGTGCCAGAAGAGCTGGCCAGGCAGAGCGGCTACAAGCTGGACCAGGGCGCGCCGATCGCGACCGCGGCGGACCTTGAGAACTATGACGCCGTCATCGTCGGCGCCGGCACCCGCTACGGCACCGCCGCTTCGCAGATGCGCAATTTCTGGGACCAGACCGGCGGCGTCTGGATGAAGGGCGCATTGGTCGGCAAGGTCGGTTCGGCCTTCACCTCCACCGCGACCCAGCATGGCGGGCAGGAAACGACCCTGATCGGCCTGATCCAGACCCTGCTGCACCATGGCATGCTGGTCGCGGGCCTGCCCTACGCCTGGAGCGGCCAGCAGACCATGGATGAGATCACCGGCGGTTCGCCCTATGGCGCGACCACCATCACCGGCGGGACCGGCGCGCGCATGCCCAGCGACAACGAGCTGGACGGCGCCCGCTGGCAGGGCCGCTATGTCGCCGAGACGGCGAAGAAGCTGTTCGGCTGATCATGCGACAACCGGCGATCTTCTTCGGCCACGGGTCCCCGATGAACGCGCTGGGCGGTCCGTTCGCGGACGCTTGGCGCGCGCTCGGCGAGGCTGTGGGCAAGCCGAAGGGCGTGGTCATGGTCTCGGCCCACTGGGAAACCGGCGGGCTGGGCGTGACGGCGCAGGCGCATCCGGAAACCATCCATGATTTCGGTGGTTTCCCGGCTGAACTGCATGCGATGCAATATCCCGCGCCTGGGTCGCCGGAGCTGGCCGCGCGGGTGTCCGAACTGACGGGCGCCGTCCAGACGGAACAGTGGGGCCTGGACCATGGGACCTGGTCGGTGCTGGCCCACGTCTGGCCCGAGGCCGATGTGCCGGTCGTCCAGCTGTCGCTGAACCGCCAGCTGGATGCGCGCGGTCACTATGAGCTGGCCAAGCGCTTGGCGCCGCTGCGGGACGAGGGGATCGTCATCGCCGGCTCGGGCGATTTCGTGCACAACCTGCGCGCCTGGAAGCGCGCGGGCGGCGAGCCCTATGACTGGGCGGTGCATTTCAACGAGGCGGTGAAGTCCGCCTTCCTGCGTGGCGACGACGACGCCCTGGTGGACTGGGTCGGCCTGGCCGAGGACGCCCAGCTGAGCGTGCCGACCGACGAGCACTATCTGCCGTTGCTCTACGTCGCCGCCCAGCGGGCGCCGGGCGACGACGTGAGCTTCTTCAATGACGTCATCGAGGGCGGATCGATCTCGATGACGGGCGTCAGGATCGGCTGATCAGCCGTCCTTCTTCATGGCGCTGTCGACCGACCACGGGCCGGGGCCTGCGGCGACGAAATACAGGAAGACGAAGCAGTACAGGGCGATGGTCTCGCCGCCGTTGACGATCGGGAACGTGCCCATCTTGGCGTGGACCATCCAATAGCCGACGGCGCAGAAGCCCGAGGCCAGGAAGGCGACTGGCCGGGTGAACAGGCCGATCAGGAACAGGGCGCCCAGCACCAGTTCCAGCGGCCCCGACAGGCCGGCGAGGCTGAGGCCTGGAGGCGGCACGCCGTCGACGGCCGGGAAGCCCAGCACCTTGGCCGTGCCGTGGCTGATGAACAGAAGACCCGTGACGATCCGCAGCACGCTGAGCAGCTGCGGCTGGTAGGCGGAGAACTTGTTGAACATGGAACCCTCCCTCTCTCGTTTCAGAGAACGATACTCTGCGCCGAGTCGGGCGGCGCACAAGTCGGGCCTCCGGCGGCCGATCAGGCCGCCTTGTCCAGCTCCACCATCTGTTGGATCGCGACGTAGTCGGTCTTGCCCGTGCCCAGGACCGGCACCTCGCCGACGCGCATGATCTTCTTGGGCACGGCCAGTTCAGGGGCGCCGTGCTCGCGGGCCCATTCGGCCAGGCGGGCGACGTCGGCGTCCTTGCGGTCGGTGACCAGCACCAGCTTTTCGCCCTTGCGGCTGTCGGGGATGGAGACCACCGCGTGGCGGTTCTCCGGCCAGACGGCGCCGGCCAGGCCCTCGACGGCGGTCAGGGAGACCATCTCGCCGCCGATCTTGGCGAAGCGCTTCACCCGGCCGAGGATCTCGATATAGCCCTCGTCGTCGATGGCCACGATGTCGCCGGTGTCGTGCCAGCCGTCCTTGAGCGGCTCGATGGCGCGCGGGTCCTCGGTGGACAGATAGCCTTCCATCACGTTGGGGCCGCGCAGGTACAGGCGGCCGCCCTCGGCGATGCCCGGCACCTCTTCCAGCTTCCAGTCCATGCCGGGCAGGATCTGGCCGACCGAGCCGGGACGGTTGCGGTCCGGATGGTTCACGGCCACCACAGGCGCCGCTTCCGTGGCGCCGTAGCCTTCCAGCAACTTCAGGCCGTGGAAGCGGGTATTGAACAGATGGTGGGTCTCGTCGCGCACCCGCTCGGCGCCGGCGACCACGAACTCGAGGGTGCTGAAGTCGTCCGGTCCCGCGACGCGGGCGTACTGGTTCAGGAAGGTGTCGGTCGCGAAGAGGATCGACGCCTTCACCTGCGGCAGCAACTCCACGATCTGCTTGGCGTGCAGGGGGGAGGGATACTGGAAGGCCTTCATGCCCTGCAGGAGAGGCAGCAGCACGCCGCCGGTCAGGCCGAAGCAGTGGAAGGTCGGCAGCGGGTTGAACATCACCCACTCCGGCTTCAGGTGGATGTGCTGGGCGACCTGGCGGCAGTTGGCGACCAGGTTCCACTGGCTGAGCACCACGCCCTTGGGCGCGCCGAAGCTGCCCGAGGTGAACAGCACCACGCCCGGCGACGACGGGTCGGCCTTCACGGCGAAGCGCTTGGGCATCATGCCGGCCATCAGGCCGTACAGCTTGTCCTGCAGGCCGATGGAGGCGCGCACGTCGTCCAGCCAGACGATCTCGGCCACGGTCTCGATATCGGCGATCAGCTCTTCCAGCTTGGCCTGCTGGATGAAGCGGCGGGCGGTCAGGACCTTCTTCACGCCCGCGGCGGCCAGCGCCGCCTTGATGTTCCGCTCGCCGGCCGTGAAGTTGATCATCACCGGCACGCGGCCGTGGGCGTGCAGCCCGTAGAAGGTCACCACCACGCCCATGCTGGACGGCAGCAGGATGCCGACACGCTCTTCCGGCTCGGTCACCGCGGCGATCTTGCGGCCCAGGACGAAGGCGGCGCGGATCAGGCCGGTGTAGGTCAGGGGCTTGCGATCCTGGTCCTCCAGAATCTCCTTGTCGCCATAGGTCTCACGCGCGGCGATGAGGGCGTCGAATATGGTTTCTTCGCCGACCTTGGCTTCCAGCGGTACGCGCAAAACTCATCCTCCGTCGGCGCGTTGTCCCGCGCCCGTGCTTTAGAGCGGGGAAACTAGTGCGCGGCGTTCACCTTGAAAAGATGCGTTACCTTGCGTGAGGTTCCACCGCGCCTTGCCTTCGCCGCAGGGAAAGACGACATACCGCCTTCAAGCCTCCGGAGCCCGAGCCCGCCTTGGTCACCCTGATCGACACGTTGAAGAAGACGCCGTCCGAACTGCGTCACCCGGAAAAGCAGAACCGCCCGGAGACCGCGGTGCTGAAAAAGCCGGACTGGCTGCGCGTCAAGGCGCCCGGATCGGGCCAGTACAACGCCACCAAGGAGATCGTCCGCTCCAAGGGGCTGGTCACCGTCTGCGAAGAGGCCGGCTGTCCGAACATCGGCGAGTGCTGGAGCCAGAAGCACGCCACCCTGATGATCATGGGCGACACCTGCACGCGGGCCTGCGCCTTCTGCAACGTCAAGACGGGGTTGCCCCAGCCGCTGGATCCGGAAGAACCCGCCAAGGTCGGCCTCGCCGTTCAGCAACTGGGCCTGAACCACGTCGTGATCACCTCGGTGGACCGCGATGACGTCTCCGACGGCGGCGCCGCCCACTTCGCCGAGGTGGTGCGCCAGATCCGCCTTCAGGCGCCGAACACGACCATCGAGATTCTGACGCCCGACTTCCTGCGCAAGGACGGCGCGGCCGAGGTGATGATCGACGCCACGCCCGACGTCTTCAATCACAACCTCGAGACCGTTCCGCGCCTCTATCTGAAGATTCGGCCCGGCGCCCGCTACTTCCACAGCCTGCGCCTGCTGCAGATGGTCAAGGAGCGCGACCCCAACCAGTTCACCAAGTCCGGCATCATGGTCGGCTTGGGCGAGACCAAGGAAGAGGTCATGCAGGTGATGGACGACATGCGCTCCGCCGGCGTCGATTTCATCACCATCGGCCAATATCTGCAGCCGACCCGCAAGCACGCGGCCATCGAGCGCTTCGTGACCCCGGAGGAGTTCAAGGCCTATGAGGCGATCGCCCGGGCCAAGGGCTTCCTGATGGTGTCGGCCAGCCCGCTGACCCGCAGCTCGCACCACGCCGGCGACGACTTCGCGCGGCTGAGGGCGGCGCGTCTGGCGCAGTCCGGACGCTGAGCCGCGCTTGGCCGTCCACCGCGTTACGAAAATCCTGCCTTATCAACCGGATCAGCTGGCCGAGCTGGTGGCGGACGTGAACGCCTATCCCCAGTTCGTGAAGTGGGTGACGGGCATGCGGACCTGGAACCGGCGCGAGGAGCGTCCGGGCGTCTGTGTCGAGGACGCAGAGGCCTCGGTCGGCTTCTCCTTCCTGACCGAGCGGTTCTCGACCTGGGTGCGGCATGATCGGAACCGGCCGATGGTCGAGGTCGGCCTGCTGCGTGGGCCGTTCCGGCACCTGAAGAACCGCTGGGAGTTCTTTCCCGATCCCAAGGGAACGCGGGTGGAATTCATGATCGACTTCGCCTTCCGATCGCCGCTGCTGAACGGGATGTTGCAGGCCAATTTCGATCGGGCCGTCTCTGCCCTGATGTCCAGCTTCGAGGCCGAGGCGGCGCGGCGCTACGGGCCGAAAGCATGAGCTTCGATTTCGACGCGACGGTGGTGGGCGCCGGCGCGGTCGGGCTGGCTTGTGGCCGGGCGCTGGCGAAGCGCGGGCTGACGGTGCTGGTGCTGGAGGCGGCGCCGCACATCGGCCAGGGCGTCTCCTCGCGCAACAGCGAGGTCATCCACGGCGGCCTCTACTATCCAACCGGTTCACTGAAGGCGCGGTTCTGCGTCGAGGGGCGGCGCCGGCTCTATGATTTCCTCGACAGCCACAAGGTCGACTACCGCAAATGCGGCAAGCTGGTCGTTGCGACCGAAGAAGCCGAGGTCGAGCGGATCGAGGCCATCTTCGACCAGGCCACGGCCAATGGCGTCGAGGGGCTGGAGCATCTGACCGGGGCGCAGGCGCGGGCCCTGGAGCCAGGTCTGAACGCCCACGCGGCCATCCTGTCGCCCGAGAGCGGCCTGTTCGCCAGCCACGACTACATGCTGGCCCTGCAGGGCGAGATCGAGGACGCGGGCGGTTCCGTCGTCGTCTCCACCCCGTTCGAGCGCGCCGAACCCTTGGCCGACGGCGGCTTCAAGATCACGGCGGGCGGGGAGGGCGGCGCCGTTCTGACGACCCGGCTGCTGGTCACCGCGCCGGGCCTGCAGGCGCAGGATGTCGCTGCACGGATCGAGGACTATCCGGCCGACCGCATCCCCCAAGGACATCTGGGCAAGGGCGTCTACTTCCGTCTGACCGGTAAGGCGCCGTTCGAGCGGCTGATCTATCCGCCGCCGATCCCGGGCGCGCTGGGCACCCATTACCGCAAGGACCTGGGCGGGCAGGGCGTGTTCGGCCCGGACCTCGTCTATGTGGAGACTGAGGACTATTCGGTCGATCCGGCCAAGGCTGCGGAGTTCGAGCGCTACATCCGCCGCTTCTGGCCCGGCCTGCCGGAGGGCGCGCTGACCCCCGACTACGCCGGGATCCGGCCCAAGCTGCACGGCCCGGGTGAGCCGCAGCCGGATTTCCAGCTACGGGACCGCTCCGATCACGGGCTGGACGGGCTGGTGGCCCTGTTCGGCATCGAGAGCCCCGGCCTGACCAGCTCCCTTGCCATCGGCGAACGGGTCGCCGACATGTTGGCGCATGACTGACCTGACGATCCGGGACGCGACCCCGACCGACATTCCCGCCCTGCACGCCCTTGTCGAAAGCGCCTATCGCGGCGAGGCGTCGCGCGCGGGCTGGACCACGGAAGCGGATCTGCTGGAGGGCCAGCGGACCGACGTGGAGGAGTTGGTCTCCATCCTGGCCGATCCGGAGCAGGGTCTGTTGACCGCATGGCGCGGCGGCGACCTGATCGGCAGCATCCTGATCGCCAGACGCAGCGAGGGTGTCGGCTATTTCGGCATGCTGTCCGTCAATCCCACGAGCCAGGGCGGCGGCCTGGGGCGAACGCTCGTCGGCGCGGCCGAGGCGGCCCTGGCTGACCGATTCGGCGCCCGGCGGGTGTCCATCTGGGTCTTTCCCCAGCGTGAAACCCTGATCGCCTGGTACGAACGGCTGGGCTATGCGGCCACCGGCGAAACCCAGCCGTTTCCTTATGACGACGAGCGTTTCGGCCTGCCGCTGCGGGACGATCTGAGCTTCATCGTCATGGAAAAGGCGATCGGTTAGGTCTGTCGCCGCAACTGCCTTGAAATCGCCGGCGGGTTCATGCATAAGCCCGCGCTCGCTGGCGGCTCGTTCGGGCCGCCGCTGTTGTTTTCGCGCCCTTACCGGCGCCCGACCAGAAGATTGAGACGGAAATGGCCGTTCCGAAGCGCAAAGTATCGCCCTCGCGTCGCAACATGCGCCGCGCTCACGACTCGCTGGGCACCAACGCCTACGTCGAGGACAAGGACACGGGCGAGCTGAAGCGCCCGCACCACATCGACCTGAAGACCGGCACCTATCGCGGTCGCCAGGTTCTGACCCCGAAGGAAGACTAGTCTTCTGAAGGCTCCGGCTTCGGCCGGGACGAAAGATTTTAACGGCGCGCGATAACCTCGCGCGCCGTTTTCGTGCGTTTATGGCGGCGGACCCATCTGGAGCATTCCCATGATCCGCCGTCTTCTGCTGACCTCCGCCGTCCTCGCCGCCGCATCGGTCGCCGCCTGTAACGCGCCGGAGCCCGCCACGCCTGCCGAGCCCGCCTCGGCCCCCGCGCCGACGCCCCCGGCCGACCTCTCGAACGCTCTGACCGCGAACGGCTTCGGCCCGCTGCGAATCGGCATGACCCGCGCCGAGGTCGAGGCCGCCTTCGGCGCCGACGCCAATCCGGGCGCCGTCGGCGGCCATGATCCCGCGTCGTGCGACATCTTCCATCCCGTCCGCGCGCCCGAAGGCCTGCAGGTCATGGTCGAGAACGGGGTGCTGACCAGCGTCTGGCTGCTTCGCGCCTCGACCGCGACCACGGACCGCGGCTTCAAGACCGGCGACAGCGCCGCCGCCGTTAAGGCCGCCTACGGCGCCGCAGCCGAGATCGTTCCGCACAAGTATGTGGCGGCCCCGGCGGAATACGTCACCGTCTGGTCCGGCGCGGACCACACCAGCGCCGCCGCGCGCGGGATCAAGTACGAGATCGGGCCGGACGGCAACGTGCAGTCCATCGCCGGCGGCGGACCTTCGATCGGTTACGTCGAGGGCTGCGCCTAACCGGCAGCGACGTCGGTTGTGTCGGATTCCTTGCCGTGCCGGGGCAGGGCGGGCTAAACGCGGCGTCTGATCGCCTCGCACAGCAGAGTCCTCCCATGACTGACATCGCCGAAATCGTCGCCCGCCAGATCCTCGACAGCCGGGGCAATCCGACGGTGGAGGTGGATGTGATCCTGGACGACGGCTCGTTCGGTCGCGCCGCCGTGCCCTCGGGCGCCTCGACCGGGGCGCACGAAGCCGTCGAACTGCGCGACGGCGACAAGGACCTGTGGGGCGGCAAGGGCGTTCAGAAGGCCGTCGACGCCGTCAACGGCGAGATCTTCGACGCCCTGTCCGGCATGGACGCCGAGGATCAGCGCCGCATCGACGAGTCGCTGATCGGTCTGGACGGCACGGCCAACAAGGGCCGTCTGGGCGCCAACGCCATCCTCGGTGTGTCCCTGGCCTGCGCCAAGGCCAGCGCCGTCAGCTCGAACCTGCCGCTGTACCGCTACCTGGGCGGCGTCTCGGCCCGCGTGCTGCCGACCCCGATGATGAACATCATCAACGGCGGCGCCCACGCCGACAATCCGATCGACATCCAGGAGTTCATGATCCTGCCGACCGGCGCGGAGACCTTCTCGGAAGGCCTGCGCATGGGCGCCGAGATCTTCCACTCGCTGAAGAAGGCCCTGAAGGACGCGGGCCACAACACCAACGTCGGCGACGAGGGCGGCTTCGCCCCCAACCTGCTGTCGGCTGAAGCCGCGCTGGAATTCATCACCAAGGCCGGTCAGGCCGCCGGCTACCTGGCGGGCGAGGACTTCCACCTGGGTCTCGACGTCGCCGCCACCGAGTTCTTCAAGGACGGCAAGTATGTGATGGCCGGCGAGGGCAAGACCTTCGACGCCGACGGCATGGTCGGCTACCTGGCCGATCTGTGCGAACGCTTCCCCATCGTGTCGATCGAAGACGGTTGCGCCGAGGATGACTTCGACGGCTGGCGTCTGCTGACCGAGCGCCTGGGCGACCGCGTCCAGATCGTCGGCGACGACCTGTTCGTGACCAACCCGGCCCGTCTGGCCGCCGGCATCGGCGAAGGCCTGGCCAACTCGATCCTGATCAAGGTCAACCAGATCGGCACCCTGTCGGAGACGCTGGATGCGGTCGATATGGCTCACCGCGCCGGCTACACGGCCGTGATGAGCCACCGCTCGGGCGAGACCGAGGACTCAACCATCGCCGACCTGGCGGTCGCCACCAACTGCGGTCAGATCAAGACGGGCTCCTTGGCCCGCTCGGACCGTACGGCCAAGTACAACCAGCTGCTGCGCATCGAGGAGCTGCTCGGCGACCAGGGCATGTACTATGGCGACGGCATGCTGCTGAAATAGGCGACCTCGGAGGGCCCCCATGACGATGTTGCCGGATCGCCGATCAGCGCTTCTGGGGGTTCTGGGGGCTTTCGCCGCGACCGCGGTCAAGGCGGACGTGCAGCCGCTGCGCCGGTCCTATGTCTTCGACCGAAGCGCGGCCAGCACCGGCTGGCGGCCCTTCGAGTTCTGGCAGGAAGATCGCATCTTCGTCTCGGTGAAGGCCAACGGCGCCCAGGCCGAGGCCATGCTGGACAGTGGAGTGACGGGTCTGGTCGTCGATCGGGCCCTGGCCGCTCAGCTGGGACTGCAGCGCGACGCCCGGTTCCTGGCGCACGGCCTCAGCGGGCAGAGCGAGGGCGACTTCTCCAACGGCCCAGTCGCCATCGACCTGGGCGGCCTGGTCGTTCGCACCAACCACATCGCCATCATGGATATGGCGCCTTTCGCAGCTTTGCTGGAGCGGCCGCTACAGATCGTGCTCGGCCGCGATCTGTTCGACCAGGTGATGGTCGATCTGGATTTTGAGGGCCGTCAGCTGGCCTTTCACGACCCCCGCCGCGCTCCGGACCCCGCCGGGCTGCGCGCAATTCCTGTGCGTGAAGTGCTCAACATCCGCACCATTCAGGTGCAGATCGAAGGCGCGCCGCCGGTGGTGGCGGCCTTCGACCTCGGAGCGGGCAATGCCCTGTCGCTGTCGCCCCGATATGTGGCGGAGCATCCTTCGCTGAGCGGGCGCGCCACAGCCGCGACGCTGAGCTACGGCGTGGAGGGCTGGCGTGAAGCGCGGTTGACCACGATCCGCGACCTGGAGATCGGCGGCTTCTCCATGACGGAGGTCCCGGCCTCCATCGCCAGCGAGTGGAGCTACGACGCGCGAGGCGGCCCGCCGGCCAATCTGGGGATCGACGCCATTCAGCGTTTCCGGGTGACGACCGACTTCGCTCGCGGTCAGCTATGGCTAGGACCGCGCGAGAACCTGCCGCCGTTCCTCAAGAATCGCGCGGGGCTCAGCCTGGCGCCGCGTGAGGGCGGGCTGGAAATCCTCCTGATCGCGCCCGAGGGCCCGGCGGCCGCGCTGGGATTGAACAAGGGCGACCGCATCGTTGCGATCGACGGTCGGGCGGTGGCGGACTTTCCAAAGGGAAGGCCGTTGAACTGGAACTCGGCTCCCGCCGGATCCTCGGTGCGGATAACCCTCGCTGACGGCGCCGAACATACTCTTGTGCTGGCCGACTACTTTTAAGGCCAAGCTACGGTTCGTTAGGGCTTTTCGGTCATGGATCGTCAATCACGAGTCCACGCTCAGAAGGAGCGTCCGAGTGCCCGATCGTATGAAGCCTTACGTCCCCTCTTGCGTCCTTCTGCTGCTGATCGCCTACCTGGGCGTCCAGGCCCTGACGGGTGAACGGGGATTGCTGAGCGGCGGGGAACGGGACGCGCTTCTGCAGCGGCGTGAGAGCCAGCTGGCTGATATTCTTGAACAAAAACAAGATCTGGAAGTGCGCGTGCGCTATCTCCGGACTGACAGCCTGTCGCGCGATCTGCTGGAAGAGCGGGCGCGCGCTGTGCTGGGTTTCGCCGACCCTCGCGACTATGTGATCCGGGTCGCGCACCCCGTCGAACAGGGCGCCGCGCCGCGCCGTTCGTGAACTTTAGTTACAGCTTGGCCGGGGCGCTTTGCGTTTCGGGAACGAAGGCTGCTAAAGCCCCTTTCCGTAACGACAAGAGACCCTGCAGAGTGGGGTCCAACCGGGAGATGACGGATGGCGAAAGCCCCCGCCGCCAAGACTGATTCAAAGAAGATTCCCAATACGCCGACGGCCTCCAAGGAGGACCTGCTGCGATTCTACCGCGAGATGGTGCTGATCCGCCGTTTCGAGGAGCGCGCGGGCCAGCTGTACGGCATGGGCCTGATCGGCGGCTTCTGCCACCTGTACATCGGCCAGGAGGCCGTGGCGGTGGGCGTTCAGGAGAGCGTCAAGCAGGGCCACGACAAGATCATCACCGGCTACCGTGACCACGGTCACATGCTGGCCGCGGGCATGGACCCGAAAGAGGTGATGGCCGAACTGACCGGCCGCATCGGCGGCTCGTCCAAGGGCAAGGGCGGCTCGATGCACATGTTCGACGTGCCGACCGGCTTCTACGGCGGTCACGGCATCGTCGGCGCCCAGGTGGCGCTGGGCACCGGCCTGGCCTTCGCGGGCAAGTACCGCGGCGATGACTCGGTGGCCTTCGTCTACTTCGGCGACGGCGCCTCGAACCAGGGTCAGGTCTACGAGAGCTTCAACATGGCGCAGCTGTGGAAGCTGCCGGCCATCTACATCATCGAGAACAACCAGTACGCCATGGGCACGAGCATCGAACGCTCGTCGTCCACGACCGAGCTCTACATGCGCGGCGCCAGCTTCGGCATCCCGGGCGAGCAGGTCGACGGCATGGACGTGCTTGCGGTCCGCGACGCCACGGCCCGGGCCGTGAAGCGCGCCCGCGAAGGCGGCGGTCCCTACATCCTGGAAGTGAAGACCTACCGCTATCGCGGTCACTCCATGTCGGATCCGGCCAAATACCGGTCCAAGGAAGAGGTCGACGAGGTCAAGAAGACCCGCGACCCGATCGACCACATCAAGGTTCTGCTGGCGGAGGCCAAGGCCACCGAGGACGAGCTCAAGACCATCGACAACGAGATCAAGGCCATCGTCGCCGAGGCCGTTCAATTCGCCCAGGAGAGCCCGGAACCCGATCCGTCCGAGCTCTATACCGACGTCTACGTGGAGGCCTGACCTGTGACGGACATTCTGATGCCGGCGCTGTCCCCCACGATGGAAGAGGGCACGCTGACCAAATGGCACATCAAGGCCGGGGACGTCGTGTCCGCGGGCCAGGTGATCGCCGAGATCGAAACCGACAAGGCCACGATGGAAGTCGAAGCCGTCGATGAAGGTGAAGTGCTGGAAATCCTCGTTCCCGAAGGTTCGGAGAACGTGAAGGTGAACACGCCGATCGCCCGCCTGGCGGGCGAGGACGGCGCGGCCGCTCCGGCGCCGAAGGCTGACGCGCCCAAGGCTGAAGCCGCCCCGGCGGCCTCGTCCGGCGAGGAAGAGAAGGCTCCGGCCGCGGTCAGCGCGACCCCGGCGGTCGAGCTGAAGGATCCGGAAATCCCGGCCGACGCCAAGCTGGTGAAGACGACCATCCGCGACGCCCTGCGCGACGCGATGGCCGAGGAAATGCGTCGTGACGACCGCGTCTTCCTGATCGGCGAGGAAGTCGCCCAGTACCAGGGCGCCTACAAGGTCAGCCGCGAGCTGCTGCAGGAGTTCGGCGACCGCCGCGTGGTCGACACCCCGATCACCGAGCACGGCTTCGCCGGCCTGGGCGTCGGCGCCGCCATGGCGGGCCTGAAGCCGATCGTCGAGTTCATGACGTTCAACTTCGCCATGCAGGCGATCGACCACATCATCAACTCGGCCGCCAAGACCCTGTACATGTCGGGCGGCCAGATCCGGGCGCCCATCGTGTTCCGCGGCCCGAACGGCGCCGCCAGCCGCGTCGGCGCCCAGCACAGCCAGGACTATTCGGCCTGGTACGCCCAGATCCCGGGCCTGAAGGTGGTGGCGCCTTATGACGCCGCTGACGCCAAGGGCCTGATGAAGGCGGCGATCCGCGATCCCAACCCCGTCGTCTTCCTCGAGCACGAGATGATGTACGGGCTGGAATTCGACGTGCCGGAGATCGAGGACTGGGTCGTGCCGATCGGCAAGGCCAAGGTCCGCCGCGAAGGCACGGACGTCACCATCACGGCGCACAGCCGCATGGTCGGCTTCGCCCTGCAGGCCGCCGAACAGCTGGCCGGCGAAGGCATCAGCGTCGAGGTGATCGACCTGCGCACCCTGCGTCCGCTGGATCACGAGACCATCGTCGAGAGCGTCAAGAAGACCAGCCGTCTGGTCTCGGCCGAGGAAGGCTGGGGTCCGATGGGTGTCGGCGCCGAGGTCGTGGCCCGGGTCATCGAGCACGCCTTCGACTATCTGGATGCGCCGCCGCTGCGGGTGCACCAGGAGGACGTGCCGCTGCCCTACGCCGCCAACCTGGAAGCCCTGTCGCTGCCGGGCGTGGACAAGATCATCAAGGCCGTGAAGCAGGTGATGGCATGAGCGAACACGAAGAGTTCCTGCTGACGGTTCCGGACAGCATCGCCGCCGATCCGGAAGCCATCGAGGTCATCCGCATGTGGTGGTCGAAGAACGAGCCGGTGATGTCGGTGAAGCCCGCTTTCAACAATCCGGCCCAGTTCGGTCAGATGCTGGCCATCGCCGCGCGCCACATGGCCTATGGCTATGCCGTGCGCCACGGCCACAATGAGAAGGAGGCGTACAACCGCATCCTTCAGGGGCTGAGCGAAGCGATCAAGGCCGACAACGTCGTGACGATCGCGGAGCCGACCGCGCCCTCCGGGAGCGTGCAATGACCGACATCCTGATGCCCGCCCTGTCTCCGACGATGGAGGAGGGCGTTCTGACCAAGTGGCACGTCAAGGCGGGCGACGTGGTCAAGGCCGGCGACGTGATCGCCGAGATCGAGACCGACAAGGCCACGATGGAGGTCGAGGCCGTCGACGAGGGCGAGATCACCGAGATCCTGGTGGCCGAAGGGACCGAGGGCGTGAAGGTCAATACGCCGATCGCCCGCCTGAAGGACGAGGGCGGCGCGGCCGCTGCGGCCCCCAAGGCTGACGCGCCCAAGGCCGCCGAGACTCCCAAGGCCGAAGCCGCCAAGGCCGAGCCTGAGAAGACCGCCGCACCGACCGCTGAAGCGCCGAAGGCCGCCCCGGCGAAGACCGCCGACGGCGGACGCCTGTTCGCCTCGCCGCTGGCGCGCCGCCTGGCGGCCCAAGCTGGGGTCGATCTTTCGGCGATCAAGGGCACCGGCCCGCACGGCCGCATCGTCAAGCGCGATATCGACGCCGCCGGCAAGGGCGGCGCCAAGCCGGCTCCGGCCGCCGCCGCTTCGGGGATCGCCTCGCGTCCCGTGCAGTCGCTGGCCCAGATGGGCATCCCCGACGGCAGCTATGACCTGATCCCGCTGGACGGCATGAAGAAGGCCATCGCCCGGCGCATGGTCGAGGCGGTCCAGCAGGTGCCGCACTTCCCGCTGTTCATCGATGTCGAGATCGACGCCCTGTTGGCCGCCCGCGCCAAGGTCAACGCCTTGCTCGAGAAGAGCGGCGTGAAGGTCTCGGTCAACGACTTCGTCATCAAGGCCGCCGCCATGGCCCTGAAGGCCGTGCCGGAAGCCAACGCCAGCTACACGCCCGAAGGCATCGCCATGCACCACAACGCCGACGTGGCGATGGCGGTGGCGATCGACGGCGGCCTGATCACCCCGATCATCCGCAAGGCCGAGCTGAAGTCCCTGTCGCAGATCGCCACCGAGTCCAAGGACCTGGCCAAGCGCGCCCGCGACCGCAAGCTGAAGCCGGAAGAGTTCCAGGGCGGCACCTTCTCGGTGTCCAACCTGGGCATGTTCGGAATCAAGCAATTCAGCTCGATCATCAACGAGCCGCAGGGCGCGATCATGAGCGTCGGCGCGGGCGAGCAACGCCCCGTCGTCAAGAACGGCCAGCTGGCCGTCGCCACCGTCATGACCGTGACGATGACCTGCGACCACCGCGTCGTCGACGGCGCGACGGGCGCCCGCTTCCTGCAGGCGTTCAAGCCGCTGATCGAAGATCCCGTGACGATGCTGGCGTAAGCGAAAGGGCAGGGCATGACCTCGGTCTATGACTTCACCGCCACCGGCATCGACGGGACCGAAGTCCCGCTGTCCCGGTTCGAGGGGAAGGCCCTGCTGATCGTCAACGTCGCCTCGCGCTGCGGCTTCACGCCCCAGTACGAGGGGCTGGAGGCGTTGCATCGCGAGTTGGCCGACCAGCCGTTCGAGGTGCTGGGCTTCCCCTGCAACCAGTTCGGAGCGCAGGAGCCGGGCAAGGCGGACGAGATCGCCAGCTTCTGCTCCACCACCTACGGCGTCGACTTCCCCATGTTCGACAAGGTCGAGGTCAACGGTCCCCGGCGGCATCCGCTCTATGACTGGCTGACCAGCCAGAAGAAGGGGTTCCTGGGCAGCCGCGACGTGAAGTGGAACTTCACCAAATTCCTGACCGACCGGGAGGGCAGGGTGGTCGCCCGCTACGCGCCCCAGGTCGAACCCAAGGCCATCAAGGCCGATATCGAGAAGCTGATCTGACATGGCCGCTGAATTCGACCTCATCATCATCGGTTCGGGCCCGGGCGGCTATGTCGCCGCCATTCGCGCCTCGCAACTGGGCCAGAAGGTCGCCATCGTGGAGCGCGAGGCGCTGGGCGGCATCTGCCTGAACTGGGGCTGTATCCCGACCAAGGCCCTGCTCAAGTCGGGCGAGAAGTTCGAGAGCCTGTCGCATCTGAAGGACTACGGTCTGTCGGCGACCGGCGCGTCGTTCGACTTCGACGCCATCATCCAGCGCTCGCGCGGGGTGGCGTCGACGATGAACAAGGGCGTCGCCTTCCTGATGAAGAAGCACAAGGTCGAGGTGATCGAGGGCGACGCCAAGCTGGAGAAGGCTACCGGAACGCCCAAGGTCGTCGTGGCCCTGAAGGCCGGCGGCAGCCGTTCGGTCGAGGCCAAGGCGGTCATGCTGGCCGTCGGCGCTCGCGCCCGCGCCCTGCCGCAGATCGGCCTGGAAGCCGACGGCGACAAGATCTGGGCATATCGCGAGGCCCTGGCGCCGAAAAAGCTGCCCAAGACCTTCGTTGTCATCGGTTCGGGCGCGATCGGTCTGGAATTCGCCAGCTTCTACCGGGCCTTGGGCGCGGAAGTTACCGTGGTGGAAGCGGTCGATCGCATCATGCCGGTCGAGGATGAAGAGGTCTCCAAGGCCGCCCAGAAGGCGTTCGAGAAGCGCGGCATCAAATTCCGCGTCGGCGCCAAGGTAACCAAGGTGTCCAAGACCGCCGCGGGCGTGAAGGTGGATATCGAGGTCGGCGGCAAGGCCGAGGCCCTCGAAGCCGAAGTCTGCATCTCGGCGGTGGGCATCACCGCCAACACCGACGGCATCGGCCTGGAGGCGTTGGGCGTCGAGCTGGACCGCGGCCACATCAAGATCGACAGCCACTGCCAGACCAATGTGAAGGGGCTGTTCGCCATCGGCGATTGCGCCGGCGCGCCCTGGCTGGCGCACAAGGCCTCGCACGAGGGCATCCACGCCGCCGAGTTCATCGCCGGCTTCAAGACCCCCAACGTCGTCTCGCCGATCGCCGGCTGTACCTACACCCAGCCGCAGGTCGCCTCGGTCGGGATCACCGAACAGGCCGCCAAGGCCGAGAAGCGCGAGGTCAAGGTCGGCCGCTTCCCGTTCCGGGTGAACGGCAAGGCCGTGGCCGCCGGCGAGACCGAGGGATTCGTGAAGACCATCTTCGACGCCAAGACCGGCGCCCTGATCGGGGCCCATATGATCGGCCACGAGGTCACCGAGATGATCCAGGGCTACGTCACCGCCATGACCATGGAAGCGACGGAAGAGGACATGTTCGGCATCGTCTATCCGCACCCGACCATGTCGGAGGCCATGCACGAGGCCCAGCTCGACGCCTACGGGCGCGTGCTGCACCTGTAGGATGACTTCCGGCGCCGGAAGCCTTCATGCCTGGGCCGAGGTGGCGGCGCGCGGGCTGGAGTTTGTGGGCGTCGGCGTCATGCTGCTGGGACTCTTGGCCGCCACGATACGCATGGCGTCGCGACTGAGAGGCGGCGGCCTGGATGCGGTGTATGCCGAGTATCGCGCGAACCTGGGGCGGGCGATCCTGCTGGGGCTCGAGCTTCTCGTCGCGGCCGATATCATCTCGACGGTGACGTCCGAGTTGACGTTCGAGAGCGTCGGCCTGCTGGCCGCCATCGTCGTCATCCGCACCTTCCTGAGCTTCGCCCTGGAGACGGAGATCGAAGGTCGGTGGCCGTGGCGCCGGGCGGACAAGCCGCGCTGAGCGCGGTTAGCGCTTCTTCCCCAACTCCGCCGCGATGTCCTTGGTCATGCGGCCGACCTTGCGGTGGGCGGCCGTGATCTGATCGCGGGTCACGCCCCAGCGCTTCATCCAGTATTCGACGGCCTGCCGCTCGGACAGGTCCAGCCGGTCCTTGTCGATAAAGCCGCGCTTGTCCTTCAGACCCGCCATGTTCGCACCTCTCGTGAGCGGACAGGCCTACGCCGATGCGGGCGTTCAGTGAAGCTCCGTGCTCGATCCCGGCAGGCCCAGCCTGGCCAGCTTGTCGGGATTGCGGGTGATGTAGACGGCGACGATCCGGCCGTCCTCGATCTCCAAGGCCGTGGTCTGCAGCGTGCCGTCGCGTTCGTAGCTGATGTAGCCGGGCAGGCCGTCGATGCGGGTCCAGCGCACGAGGATCGCCGGCAGGGTCAGCTTGCGGTGCAGGCCGTCGAACAGGCGCACGATCCGGTCCAGGCCGATGATCGGTCGCAGCCAGGCGTTGGCCTTGCCGCCGCCGTCGGAGGTCAGGATGACGCTGTCAGCCAACAGGGCGCGCAGGCTCGACACGTCGCCGTTGTTGGTGGCGTGGAAGAAGGCCTTGGCGATCCGCTCGCCTTCTTCCGGCGCCACCGGGTAGCGGGGGCGGGCGTCCTGGACGTGTTTCCGGGCGCGAACGGCGAGCTGGCGCACGGCCGCCGGGTCGCGGCCCAGGGCGGCGGCGATCTCATCCATGGGCGCCGAGAAGACGTCGTGCAGCAGGAAGGCCGCCCGCTCGAGCGGCGACAACCGCTCCAGCGCCATCATCAGCGTCAGGGTCAGTTCGTCCTCGGCCGGGGTTTCCTCCTCCGGCTCGAACACCGGCTCGGGCAGCCAGTTGCCGACATAGGCCTCGCGGCGGGCGCGGGCGGACTTCATGACGTCGAGGGACAGGCGCGTGACGGTGCGCACCAGAAAGGCCGTCGGCTGGCGCACCTCGTTCAGGTCCACGGCCTGCCAGCGGATCCACGCCTCCTGCACCACATCCTCGGCTTCCGCGAAGGAGCCGAGCATGCGGTAGGCGATGCGGACCAGACGGGTCCGGTTCGCCTCGAAGACGGCGGTGCTTTGATCCCCGGTCATGCGCCCATTCGCGCCCGCCGCCGGCCTCAAGGCAAGCCCTCGGCGGTCATGGCCGCCCGCACCGCCGGACGGGCGCGAAGCCGGCCGCGCAACGCGGTGAGCCGGTCGGGCGTCTCCACCCCGAACCGCTCGGCCCAGAGCAGCATGACGAACAGATAGAAGTCCGCCACCGACGGCGTGTCTCCGAACAGGAAGTCGTCCGTCAGGGAGGCCTCCAGCGGCGCCATCAGCCTCTGTACGGAGGCCGCAGCCGCCGCCTTCTCCGCCGGGGTTCCCGCGTGCCACATCGGCTTGAAGGCCCGGTGGATCTCAGTTGTGATGTAGGTCAGGGCCTCCAGCACCCGCGTCCGACCCAGCGGACCGGGGTGGGTCAGGGCAGGGGACTGGCTGGCGATCCAGTCCAGCAGGGCGACATTCTCGGTGATCATCTCGCCGTCGTCGAGGATCAGGGCCGGGACATAGCCCTTGGCGCTGACGGTATGGAAATCCACGCCGGTCTCAGTGCGATGAGTGCGCAGATCGACCCGTTCCAGATCGAAGACAAACCCGGCTTCGCGCAGGGCGATGTGGTCCGCGAGGCTGCAGGCGAGGGGGGAGTAGTAGAGTTTCATGATGGGGCCCCTCAGTCCGCGCTGATCGACTGGCGTAGCCAGTCCTGGAGCGTGTCCTTGCCCAGCAGCGGGTTCGGTCCCGGCGTCAGGGTGTCGTCCCGCAGGGCGGCGCCGAAATACAGGGTGGTCGGGTCAGCGACGACCGGGCGCCGATCCTCCACCGTGCTCAGGTATTCCTCGGCGAAGTCGGTCAGGCGGATGGCTTCGGGTCCCGCGATCTCGACCGTGCCGTTGACCGGCGCGGCCAGGGCTAGGTCCACCAGCGCGGCCGCCACGTCGTCGGCCGAGACCGGCTGGATCAGGGCGGCGGGCAGATGCACCTCATCGCCCACGGCGCCGGACTGGATGATGCCGGTGATGAAGGGGAAGAACTGGGTCGAGCGCAGGATGGTCCAGGGCGTCGCTGACGCCCGGATCAGCTCCTCCTGCACCAGCTTGGCGCGGAAATAGCCGCTGGCCTGCAGCCGCTCGGTCCCGACGACGGACAGGGCGATGTGGTGGCTGACCCCCGCGGCGGCTTCGGCCGCCAAGAGGTTGGTTCCCGCGGTGCGGAAGAAGTCCATAGCCGCCTCGTCCGTGAACGACGGCGAATTGGCTACGTCGACCACGACTTGGGCGCCCGTGAGCGCCTCGGCCAGGCCTTCGCCGGTGAGGGTGTTGACGCCGGTGTTGGGGGAGGCGGCCAGCGCCTCATGGCCATGCCGGCGCAGCCCCTCCACGACCCGCGAGCCGATCAGGCCGGTGCCTCCGATGACGACGATCTTCATCCTGCTTCTCCCTGCTGCGCCGGCCGTGTGGCCGGGCTCATGCCAGCAAGGACGAAGCGCGGATGCGGAAGGTGACATGGGCGCCGGGAAATTCGTCGCGGCGGTCAGCGGGCCTTTGTTTTCTTTCGGCTATTCAGTTCGATGGCCGCCCGGATCAGGGCCTTGAAGGCCGCAGGGTCGAGCGCCGCGCCCTCGGGAAGGTCGATGGCGCGGCGGGTCCCGCCGTCCAGGCCGGCGTTGAACAGGCCGGACGGGTCGGGCAGGGCGGCGCCCTTGGCGAAGGTCAGCTTCACCGCGGCCTTGTAGGTCTCGCCGGTGCACAGAATGCCCGCGTGCTCCCACACCGGCACGCCGCGCCATTTCCACGTCTCGACCACCTCGGGATCGGCTTCGTGGATCAGGGCGCGGACACGGGCCAGGGTCTGGCCGCGCCAGTCGTTCAGCGCCGCGATCCGGTCGTCGATCAGGGCGGAGGCGGAGGGCCCGACGTCGTCGGACACGGTGGAGGTCATCGTCATGGTCGTCGCGCCTTTCACATCTTTTCGCCGGGCAACCGGCTGGCCTGCTTCACCCAATCGATGAACTGGGCCTCGTCGAGCGTGTCGGCCTCATGGATATCGAGGTAACGCACCAGCTTCTGTTTGGACGGCCCGGGCGGCGGCGGTTCCAGCTCGGCTCCCCTGAAGAAACTGATCTTCACGTAGCCGGTGAAGCCGTGCATCCCGAGGAACCAGTGGCCGTCCTCGACGCCATAGAGCGGCGAGTTCCACTTCACGGCCTTGCGCACGCCGGGGACCGCCTCGACGATCAGGGCGTCGAGGCGGCGGGCGAGGGGGCTCTTCCAGCCGGGAATGGCGTCGATCCAGGCCTGGACGGGGGCGTCGCCGTGGCCCTTGGCGATCTGGGGATTGTCGCCGGACAGCAGGACGGGCTTTCCGGTCACTCCGCGCCTCGCGCCAGCAGCTGATCCAGATTGTCGAGGAACTGCCGCCAGCCTTGGCTGGCGCCGCCGAAGGCCTGCGGCTGATCGGGCCGGAAGCCGGCCTGCTCCATGCGAAGGTGCGTTCCGTCCGCCGTCGGGGTCAGGGTGAAGGTCACCACGCTGGCCAGGTTGTACGCCGGGTCCTCGTGGTTGAAGTCCCAAGTATAGACCAGGGTGCGGTTGGGCTCGACGGTCAGGACCTCGCCGTCCAGCACGCCGCCCCATTCGCCGCGCAGGTTGAATTTGCGGCCCACGACGGGCTCGAAATCGGTCTTCATCAGCCATTCCTCCATCAGGTGCCGCTGCGTCAGGGCGCGCCACAGTTTTTCGGGTGGGAAGGCGAACTCGCGCTCGACGATGACGGAGCGGGTTTCGGTCGGGGTCATTGATCCATCCTTGTGAGCAGGTTTTCGAGGTGGTCGAAGCGGCTTTCCCAGAAGCCGTTCATTCGGCTGGTCCAGTCAGCCAGCGGCGCCAGGGCCTCCAGCTGAGCGCTGTAGTGGGTCTGGCGGCCCTCTGGCCGGTCGCGCACCAGCCCGGCCTGCTTCAGCAGACCCAGGTGTTTGGACACGGCGGGTTGGGACACGCCGGCGCGCGCGGTCAGGGCCGCGACCGTCTGTTCTCCGTCGCGGCACAGCCGCTCAAAGATGGCGCGCCGCGTCGGATCGGCGAGGGTTCGGAACAGGGCGTCGTGAGCTTCGGGCAAAACACATAACTCATTGGTTATGAGTCACTCATAACTGGATGGATATGAGTTTGTCAAACGGCGGAAGAGGCCAAAGTCCGCTTCTGGCGCTTCGGCGACTTTGGGGCGTCCGTTTTCTGGCGTTGATCAATGTCAGCTCAACGCGCGTTTCCGATCGGTCCAGCCAAGTTCACCTTTGTGCGCGGCTCACCTACGAATGGCTCGCTCTCGAGCCCGGCGGGGCAGTGCGAGCGCGTTTGTCGTTGTCTCGGGGTGTCGCTGAATTCAATTCATGCGACTCGCACCGCTGCTAGGGGAAAAGCACGAGAGAAAATGATCAGCGGTCTGCCAATTGGTTTCGCGAAATCCGAGCTCCGAGTGTGTCGCCCACCAATGAGGAGCGCTCGGAATCGGCACTGAGCAATGACGTCGAACCGGTCGGTTCGGTCGAGGCTGGGCCGCGACGACGCTTCGACATAAGGTTGTAGGGAATCACGACGGACGGCTTGAGAACTGTGGGCCAATTCAACTCGGTCTTCGACAGCGGTCTGACGACCTGGAATTTGCCAGAAGGCGAGAGCGCGCGCCAAGCGATCGCCCCGCTCCGGGGCTACGTCTATCAGCTTGAGGCGAGCCTAGATCGCTGGCTACGGCTACCGGACGACAGCGAGCTGCTTCTGGAGGTCGCCGAGGACTATGCGGAGATCGCGCGTGATCCCGCATCGCGTGAGTCAGTGCTGAAGGCTACGCAGGTCAAGGACACCCGCGAATCCGGCGCTGTTACTTTGAACTCTTCCGACGTCTTGGACGCGATCCGGAACTTCTGGAAACTTAGGGAGGCCAATCCCGGACGACCGGTGCAGATGACCTTCCTGACCACCTCCGAGATCGGCCGGGAACGCAAGGCGCCGCTTCGGGGTGGTAAGGGGCTGGAGCTCTGGCGGCGGGCCGCCCGCGCCGGTGACTGTTCGGATATTCGTGCCGCCCTAGCCACCCGCTTATCTGACGGCGTGCTCGGCGAGTTTCTCAGAAGCAGCGACGACGCGGCCCTTAGAGAACTCCTGTTGCGTCCGGTGACCTGGACTTGCGGCGAGCCGGATCTGACGGCTTTGCACGCCGACAACCGGGCGCGGGTGATCACCCTGGCGCATACAATGCGGATCACGCCGGACTTTGCCGAACGGGGACTGGATGGCCTATTGGTCCATGTCTTGAAGACGGCCCTCGGTTCGCGCCGGCTTAGACAAGGCGATCTGATCGAGATCGTACACAAGGCAGGCACCGTCTCGGTGCCGGCTCACCAAGCCTTGGGGCGGATGGAGCCTGTCCAGGCAGCTGGACTGGATCTGTCGGGAGCCGGTCTGTGGCGGCGGGTGCGATCGGCGACGGCACCACTCGCGCCCCGCGCCCAGACCGTGACCGGCCTCTTGGAGCGTCTGTCGCGGGATGGTGCGATCTGGCTTCACGGCGCGACGGGGATGGGCAAATCGACCTTGGCAGACCTGCTCGCCCGCCGAATGACGGGTACCTGGTTCGTGCTCGACCTACGCAATGCGTTGGCCGAGCTCGCCGTGGAGCGGATCGCCGCCGCCCGCCGGCTTGTCGCGAGCGTTCCCGACCTTGTCGGAGTGATCCTCGACGATGTGACCCCGGCCCAAGCGGCTCACCTGGAAGCGCCCCTCGCCGAACTGCGGGCGGCCCTAGATCGCCGCGACGCCTTCTGCGTTGTAACTAGCTATAATCTTCCGGGCGTCCGGCTAGGGCGGGCCCTTCGCTTGGGACCTGATGGGGTCGCTTCGGTTCCGTCTCTGACGCCTTCCGAGATCGCCGATCTGATCGCGGCCCTTGGTGGCGATCCGGCGGTCTGGTCCGGCTTCGTCTGGGCCATCTGCGGCGCCGGCCATCCTCAGTTAGTCGACGTCATGGCCTCTGGCTTGGCGGCCCGGGATTGGCCCGTCGAGGAGATGGAGCGCTGGAAGAGCGAGGGCCTGCAAAGCGACGACGTTGAGGCCGAGCGGGAGACCGCGCGCCGGCGACTGCTCGACGAGATGGAGGAAGCGGATTGTCGATTGCTGGCCCGAACTACGCGGGTCATGGGCTGGTTCGATCGCGAGCTAGCGGTCGCTCTGGGCGACCTCGAGATCGTCGTGCCCGCGGCCGGCCAGGCTCTTGATCGATTGACCGGTCACTGGGTGGAGTCGCTCCCCCTCGGCCAGCTTCGCGCTTCGCCCCTAGTGGCCGATCTGGCGGTCAAATGGCTAAGCAAGGCTGAGCTCAAGGCTCTAGATAGGCATATCGCCGTCCACATCCTCAAACGCAGCGAGGGGGCGCCAAGCATCATCGACACCGCCTTCGCCCATGCCCTCCTGGCTGAAGAGGCGGGGGTGCTGGTCCATATCGCCCGGCTGATCTTGACGACCTCCAACGAACACCGGCCGGTGCTGGCCTCGCAGATGTCGACCTTCCGGACCTCGGCAAAGGCGATCGAAGCGTTGCTCAAGGATCAGCCCTACGCTGGCCTTTTTTTGGTCTTGGCCCAGCATCGGCTCGGAACTGCGTTGGCGGGCGCCGACGAGGTAGCCGTCTCCGCCGCGCAAGTGATTGACCAGTGGCGCCTGCTACCTGACGAAGCCACCCGCGCTCGGTTGGCAGCCATGGTCCATGTGATGGTCCTAATGGACCAGTTCGCCTTCGGAAGAATCCCTGATTGGTTCGACATCGTCCAGGCTCTCGACAGCTTGGATCCACAAGACGACGAGTTAGAGTTGCTGGGTTCGGCCCGGGTCGGCCCCTATGGCGAGTCCATGGTCGAGTTCCTCTTCGTCGCCCATGCCATCCAGCTTCCGGGCTTGGCGGCGCTGGCCAGACTGTTCGACGACCTAGGGAGGCTGTCGCCCCACGCCCGCGACCGCTGGATCGGCGCTCTTGAGGGCCATGTGGCCTGGCGCGGAATGCTCGTTGACAATGCTTGGGTAAAGGCAAGCGAGGCCGAGGAATTCTCAGCGCAGGAGGCCGCCGACGCCCTCGGTGTTTTGGCGCTTAATGCCGCCGGCTGGCCGCACTCAAAGCTCGCCGCTCGCTGTTTTCGCGCTCAAGCAGTGATCCTAGACGAATACCTCTCTGACCGCCCAGGCGCCTTGGCGGTCCTGGACGCTGCAGATCGAATCCTTCCTGACAGTCTTGATCTCAAGCGCGAGCGGGCCAAGATCGCCTGGCGGGCCCGAGACTACCAAGTCGCCTTCGACCAGTTGACCGCCTTGACCGATCGTCTGGTTGAGGCGGACCCGTTCGACACGGCTTTCGCCCTGCGTGAGGCCGCCGCCAGCGCGGGGGAACTCGACCGTTGGTCGGAAGCTCTGTCGTTGTTCGAGCGGGCCCGGGAAGCGGTCCTGACCGGGACACTACGGACCGAGACGGCCTTCAGCGTCGGCCTGGCCGTAGACGCAGTGGCGGCGCGCTTCTTGAACGGCGATAGGGCGGGCGCGATCCGCGCTATGGTTCCGGTCCTAGAGACCTTGGTCCAGTTGGACCCGGCTGCTGATCTGAAGACTTACTATGTCCATCACATCGCCCGGCATGTGGTGATGTGGATCCTGGCGCAGTTGGAGGGAAAGATCCTGATCGACGGGGAGCCTGCGATCTATGTTCCCGGTGCCGCGAGCAATCCGTCTCCTAACAAGCTGATCTTGGAACGACCACTGCCGGACCTCGCTACGGGATGGATGCTGATGGCCCGGCTCGGGCTGAGGCTGGGCTTGCCCAAAGCGGAAATTTTCTCTTGGAAGGGCCTTGTGGAGATGCGGCGCGTCGGGGCGCTCGAAGCTCTGTTCCAGGCCGATCTCGTCGACCACGCCATCCTGGAAGGCGATGAGACAGCCTTTATCGACGCCTTGGTGGTCGCCGCCGCCGGCCGACAGATGATGGTTGAGGCCCAGAACGCCGGACGATCTCTGGATCTGGTGAACCTGCGGCGTGACGGGATCCCTCCGCTGGATCTGAATGTTGAAAACCGAGGCAGTTTGCGCCGTTATGTGCGGCTAACGATCCTGGTGTTTGCTGCGGCCCAGCTATTCCAGGGGCGGGGACCGCGGCTCGCTGACTTGGCGGCGGATCTCCAGGCTCGGCTCGGAATTTGTCTAGTGCCGGAATGGGCTGGCAGCGCGCCCTTGGCCGACGACCTGACGGATCTGTTCACCGGCCTGCGGCGCATCGAGGCTGGCGAAACTTTGGATGTGCAGGAAGTCTATCTCCTTCATCTCCGGTTCTGGGAGAACACGCGCCGACTGGATCACGCCGACGCCCTATGGCCAACCTTCAGTCGCCGGGTTCAGGCGGACTGGCTCCAGATAGTCGAAACCCGGACTGTCCTGTTGCAGACCCCGATGTCCACCGTTCCACCGCTCCGCCGAGCCCTGAAGACTGTGACGGGGCGCGCGGGGGTTGCCCAGGTGCTCCTGAGCGCCCTCGACACCGTCCGCATTCGCCTGTCGTCGGAGTTTTTAGCGCTCTTGCGAGAGGATGCGGAGCCTGAGCAGGGCTAACTTCGGACTATTTTGAGCTGGCTCATTCTCGCAGTCAGGCCGGGGATGAGCGTGTTTAGGTGGTCTCCCAAGTGGACCGGGAGGGCTGAATGTCTGCTCTTGGCGCAAGCGGACATTGGGCGGGTAGGGGCCTTAGAATATCTGGATCATGTCGCGTTGCGCACGATTAGAGACCCGCGGTCGGAGATAATCCCGCTCGATGAGATCGACGTTAGTGCCGAGCGCTGCCGCAAGTTGCCGTTGGATGCGGGATTGATCGATCAAATGGCTCCAATGCCTTGCTCTCGAAGTAAGGGCTCCAGCTGCTTAGCGCCTAAGATATATTATGCGAAATGATTCCGTGTTCGACTCTGACGCTGGGCCTAAGTTGGAGTTCTTCCATCTGGTATTCTGCGGCAGACCTTCAGGACCGTCTTGCTCTCGCCAGGTCGAGGCAAGCCCGCCGCTCACGCAGTCGACTTGTCTCATGCGCTTCGTCGCGCATGTATCGATCAGCGCCCCTGATATCGCGTCGCGGAAGGCGACGCCCTTGGCGGGTGCCGGCTCGAACTCGGGATGCGCGACGAATTCCTCAACGGTCGCCCCGACGGGAGGTCGGTCATCGCGCCGGCCAGCTCGACGTCAACCTTTCCGCCTCGGACTCCGCGAGGGTCACGAAACACATTCGCAGCTCATAGTCATCGCCGCGGGCGAAGTCGTGCTCCCTGCCCTTCGCGTCTTCCCGCCGTCGCCACCTCTTTTGTCGCGCCGGGCGGCAAGTCCGTTCCTCGGGCTGGGCATCCACCAGGGGTTGATCTAGGTTAGCCCTTGGCGAGCAAGAATATTTAACGGGAGGCGGAATGGGGTGGCTGCCATTTACTATCGTTGTTCTAGCAGGATCAGTCGAGCCGTCACCCACGCATAGTCCTGTAACGATCGGACATTATCAGGATCCTGGCGTTCCTGTGCAGTTGGAAGACATCGTTGTCCATGGTCTCCGGCGAGGGGCCGCGCGCGTACCGCCGGAGTTCGAACTGGACAGCGCCGACATCGACGCTCTGCGCGCGTGGGATATCGGCGAAGCGCTGCAGCGGCTGACCGAGATCTACGGCGCTGGAGAAGCGCCGCTGGTCATCATCAACGGCAAGCGGATGCCGAACTCGGAGGTCTTCTCCGGCTTCCCGCCGGAAGCTCTGGTCCGTGTTGAGGTCCTGCCCCCTGAAGCCACCGCCATCTACGGCGCCGAGCCCGGCCAGAGAGTTGTCAATCTGGTCTTGCAGCGGCGCTTCTCGACCTATGATGGCCGCATAGCGGGTGCGGCGCCGACCCAGGGCGGAACATATGCCGCATCGGCCGATTTGCGCCAATCGTCGATCACGGATGAGAACACGCATCAGCTGGGCGCGCGTGTATCCCATGAAGCCGCATTGCGCGCCGAAGACCGTCGACACGACGATGATGAAGCGGCCGGCGCTGGAGCGGTTACTCTGCGTCCCTCAGTCGACGCCTTTTCGGCCGAAGCAAACCTCACGCGTTCGCTGGGCGACTGGTCAGGGGTGTTCAGCTTGAGCGGCCAGACGTCGGAACGCCGTTCGACTTCACTCTTCGGCCAAACGATCGTCGAGGGCCGCCAGAATATGGAAAGCCTAAGGGGAACGGCCGGCCTAACGGGCTCTGTGGCGGGCTGGTCGGTGCAGGCCAATCTGAATGGTCAGATGTTACGCTCTCGCGAAGAAGGCATCATTGATACCCGCGCCGAGAACCAGTCCCTGAATTTCATGGGGGCGGCCAACCGGACCTTGATCAACCTGCCGACAGGCCCGCTCATCGCCAACCTGGGCGCCAGTCTGTCGGAAAACCGGTCCGTCGTGGACAGAGATCAGGGGCGCACCACCGCGACCTTCAATGCCCGCGACGTCAGGGGCGCGCTCACCGTCCCTCTGTCGCAGGCGAACGGCGATGGTTGGATGGGGGCCCTGGGCAGCTTGCTGCTGACCGTGGGGACCAGCCGCCGAGATTCGAGCGCCGGGGGCGGAAGTGAGTGGAATGGAGCGCTCACTTGGAACCCGGTCAGAAACATAAGGCTGAATGGGACCTGGGTCACATCCACCGATAGCGTTCCGGACGCTCTGCGATTTGAGCCGCTTTATTACGGAGCTCCCAGAGTGGTGTTCGATTTTCGCACCGGGCAAGGTGTCGAAATCGTTCCGCTCCTCGGCGGGAGCCCGGACCTTCGACCACCGCGTTCCGAACGAATGTCTGTCGCAGCCAGCGTGGGGCCCTTTACGCGCTGGGGATTGTCGGGAAATCTTGGCTACCAGCGCATGGCGTTGACCGACGGCGTCAGCCCGTTGCCCGGCATTACAGAAGACGTAGAGGCGACGTTCCCGGATCGGTTCCAGCGTGACGCCGACGGCCGCCTGGTCACCGTTGATTTTCGTCCGATCAATCTGGGCTCCAGTTTGACCGAAAATCTGAACCTGGGCCTGAACTTCAATCTTCCACGTCCGGTCGGACCTGCGGCGAATGAAGCCACGATCATGCGGATGTCGCTCAACTACAATCGTCGTTTGCGCAGTACGGTCGCGCTTCTGGAGGGGCAGTCTGAGCTGGATCGCTTAAGCGGTGATGGTGGAGGAATCTCCAGCCAAGACATCAGGATCCTGCTCGACGCCAGGCGAGGCAGGTGGGGCGTCAACGCTTCCGCACGATGGCAGGATGGATTTCGCACCAGACGTAACAGGGGGCGCGACTCTGCAGGGGATCTCGTCACCGAGCCGTTGACCGCCGTCGACCTGAAAGTCAGTTTCCAGATGACGTCTTCTGCCGAGCGCGCCGGCGGTGGGGAAGCTGAAGCAGGCCGTGGCGCATCTGCGCTGCAGTTGGCCCTGGAGGTCGACAATCTATTCGATGAGCGGCCCTCAACCCATTTGGGTGATGGCTCGCCCACCCCCGGATTTGGTCGCAATATTCAGGATCCGTTCGGACGAACGATCCGCTTGGTCTTGCACCGTCGCTTTTGAGAAAACCGGATAGTCATGCGGCTAGAGCAGCGGGTCTCGGCCCGGAACCCGCGTGCTTGACAGGGAGCGAACCGAGGGAAAAAGGTGTGATGAACGATGTTCGGGGGGGGGCATGCGCAAGCAATCTGTGCGGAACGCGGCTCCGGATAGCCTGGAAACGGTCTATCGATTGCATGCTGACGGTTTGGCTGCGATCACCCGGAAGGTTCGAGATGACGAGGCGGATCTAGCCCAAGAAGCTTGTCTTCGGCTGGTTGAGACGGCGCGGCGAGAGCCCGTCGCCGCGCCGGTCAATTTGCTTTTCCGCATTGCGCGAAATCTTGTGATTGATCGTATGCGCGGCCGGGCGCGGGCCGCCCTGTTGTTTAGGGAGCCGGGGGATCGAGATGATCAACACCCCTCCCCTTCTCCCGATCCCGAGAGGATTCTTCTGGCCAACGAACGTTTGGGGCTGGCCCTGGAGGTCATCGAGCGCATGCCGGACAGGCGTCGCGAGGCGTTCTTGCTTCACCGGATCGACGGCCTGAGCTACCGGCGGATCGCTCAGCGCATGGGCATCAGCGTCAAGGGTGTCGAGAAGCATATTTCCTCGGCGATGCTGGATCTGACCCGAGGAATGCGAGTTCGAGGATTTGAAGACTAGGGCGAACGCCGGCTCGTTCGTCTACAAGTGCGATCTTCCATGTTATCTCGCCGTCTATGGCCCCGTTTCAATGATCGCAGACAAGAATATTGAGCAAGAGGCCGCCCAATGGTTCGCTGCCCAGCGCAGGGGAGCCATGTCGCTGGACGAGCGGCAGACTTTTGACGCCTGGCGCACAGACCCAGAACATCAGGCCGCGCTCAATCGCATGCACGAGGTTTGGGGCGAAGTCTCGATGGTGTCCGAGATGGGAGTCAGGCCAAGGCGACGTGAAGCGCGACATAATCGAGCAGCCATAGCCGCGGCGCTGGTCCTGGGCGTGGTGATCAGTGTGAGCGGCGGCGCTTGGTGGAGTTTGGACCGCCAAACGGATCAGACCGATATCGGCGAACAGCGCAGCCAAGAGTTGGGCGACGGCAGCGTGGTCGCCCTGAATGTCATGACCCGAGCGCGTTACGACATCAACGATCGCGCGCGCCTCGTCTATCTGAACGATGGAGAGGCGACGTTCCTGGTTCACAAGGATCCCGCTCGTCCGTTCCTGGTTCGGGCGGCGGGTTTTGATATCAGAGCCGTGGGTACGGTCTTCAACGTCCGCAACCGCGGTCACAGCCTTGATGTCGCGGTCAAGGAAGGCGTTGTCGAGGTTCGCCGGTCGGGCCAAAGCCAGTCGGTGACCTTGCGAGCGGGCCAGAGATTCCAAATCAATGACACCCGCCTGGCGGCAGTTGCCCGGTGGAAGGTTACGGACATTGATCCCGTCGCCGTCGATGAGTGGCGCGACAGGGTTTTGACGTTTGAAAACGTCGCCGTCAGTCAGGTCGTGGAGGAGTTCAATCGCTTCTACGACCGTCCGGTCGTTGTCGATCCGGCCATGGCCCGACGTCGCGTGACCGTCAGGTTGGTGATGGAGGACCGGTCGGTGACTGTGAAACGACTGGCGGATTTGCTGAATGCCGACGTCAGCGCCGGCGGCCGGGCGGATACTCTGCGCGCCGGGACCTGACGAGCCACGCGGAAATTTCGCCCCTGCCGGGTAGGGGGTTCGGTCCCACCAGCGTCTACTCCCAAAACAATAATCTCTTGGGAGGGAGATGCCGATGGTCTTGCCGTCTTCGTGCGTTCGTCTTTCGCGCCTGCGTGTCCTGGCCGGAGCGGGTTTGGCCGCCCTCGTCCTGGCGGCGGCGGTTCCGACTGGCGCAGTGGCTCAATCGGCGGTTGCGTCTTTTGATGTTCCCTCTTTGCCGCTTTCGCAGGGGTTGCTGGAGTTAGGACGACAAGCCGAAATATCCATCGCTGCGGATCAATCCCTTACCGCCGGTTTGCGCGGCCGCGCTGTGACCGGCGACATGCCCGTGGGCGTGGCGCTGGATCGTTTGTTGGCCGGCACCGGACTTCGGGCGGAGTTCACCAACCCGACCACGGTGCGCGTCGTGCGGGTGAGACAGGACACCGCCGCACCCAGTTCGCAGCCCGATCTGGACGCTGCCCCGGTCAACCTCGATGAAATCATCGTCACGGCTCAGAAGCGTGAGCAGTCCATCCAGGATGTGCCGATCGCCGTAACGGCCCTGAACGCCGAGGCGTTGACCGCCTATCGCATCGAGGGCGGATCTGAACTGCTGCGCGCGGTGCCGAACGTCAGCTTCTCGAAAGCCAACTTCAGCATGTACAATTTCTCGATCCGCGGGATCGGGACAAAAGCCATTTCCGCATCGTCGGATCCGGCTGTGGCGGTCAGCTTCAACAACACGCCGCTCATCCGAAACCGCCTGTTCGAGCAGGAGTATCTCGACGTCAACCGCGTGGAGGTGCTGCGCGGCCCCCAGGGGACCCTCTACGGCCGCAACGCCACCGCCGGCGTCGTCAACATGTTCCCCAACCTGCCGGAGCCCGGGTTCGAGGCGCTGTATAAGGCCGAGCTGGGCAACTATGGCGCGATACGCGGTCAGGGCATGATCAACATTCCCCTGAGCGACACCTTCTGGGTCCGGGCCGCCGGCTCCTTCACCCAGAGAGACGGATTTGACTACAACAGTTTCAACGACACCCAGGTCAATGGCCGTGATCTTTGGACAACCCGCCTTTCGGCGGCCTGGGAGCCTAGCGAACGCTTTCGCGCCAGCCTGATCTGGGAGCATTTCCGCGAAGACGACAACCGGTCACGCACCGGCAAGCAGCTATGTACGCGTGATCCTGGGCCGTCACAGGTGGGCGCATTCACCCTCACCAATACCTACCTGAGGGGACGGCTGAGCCAGGGGTGCCTGCCCGGCTCACTGTACGACGAGGCCGCGTACGGCACGCCGAACGGCATCAGCATGGCTCAGATGGAAGTCGCCTCACAGATCGGCTTGGGCACGCGAGTTCCGGGTCCGGGAGCGGTAACCTATACGGCGGTTAATTTCGGAACAGACCCTTACCTCGGCGTTGTTCAATCCAGAGACCTGCGAGAAATAGCCACCAGCTATGACCCAAGATTCATCGCTACGAATGACGTCTACCAGTTAAATTTCGAGATTGATCTTACTGACAGCCTGAAATTTGTATCGCAAACTGCGTATTCCAAAGATGATTTTTGGTCTACTCAAGATTACTCCAGATATCCGTCCAATGAGATATTCAATGACAGCAGTGTAGAGCTGTATGACATTGTGTCCAGGCAGAGAATTGGAAATTCGCCCATAACGCCTGGCGGCGTATTCAACGATCCGCAGCTCGGACCGTCGCGGCGAATGTTGACGGTCGATCTGAGCAAATCAGACAACCGACAATTCTTCCAGGAATTCAGATTGCAGTCTGATTTCGACGGGCGGTTCAACTTCAACGTCGGAGCGAACTACCTCGATTTCAAATCGAAAGATGACTACTACGTATTCAGCAACATGTTTACGATGATTGCTCAATATTTCTATAATGCTCAAATAAGAGATGGTGTTAGATACACCAACAATTGCACCGAAGCGACATCCGCCGTGGAAGAATGTGTCTACGTTGACATGTCTTCTTTAGATAATCTCGCCGGAGACGGTCACAACTATTTCCGCAGCAAAAACGAAGTCTCCACAAGGTCGTGGGGCGTTTTTGGCGAAGCCTATCTTGATCTCACAGATACGTTTAGCGTAACGGCGGGGCTTCGTTACACAGACGACGAAAAGACGGCCACTCCATATCCGAGTCAGCTTCTGCTCGGCTCGACCACCGCCGGCTTTGGCGCCAGCACCGGGGGGAGCCTGGTGCGTGGCTTCCGACCCGATCCGGACATTGTTCAGAACTGGCAGGCGGTGACGGGCCGCTTTGTTCTGGACTGGAAGCCGTCGGACAATGTGATGGCCTACGCCTCTTACGCGCGAGGCTACAAGGGCGGAGGCGCCAACCCGCCGCGTGCCGATCTGAATCCGAGGCTCGTTCAGTATCAACCGCTGCCGACCACCTTCGAACCTGAGTATGTGGATGCGTTCGAACTTGGATTTAAGTCCAATTTGTTCGACGAACGGATGCGATTGAATCTTACGGCCTTCTACTACGACTACACGGACTATCAGGTTTCCCAGATTGTTGATCGCATCTCCCTGAACGAGAACATCGATGCGACGAGCATGGGCCTTGAACTGGAGATGGCCTATCGCGTGACGCCGGATTTCCGCGTCGACGCCAACTTTGGGTACCTGAAAACCCGGATTGACGACGGCGAGAGCTCCATCGACGTCATGAATCGAACCCAGGGCAACGACGACTGGATGATTGTCCGGCCGTGGCTGCAAATTCCGTCAAGCTGTATCGCGCCGACCCGGTACGTCGAGACCATCCTTCGGGCCAATCGGCCGGATACGACAACGGCGTTGCAGGTCCTTTGCGGTGGATCGTCTCGCTTTGGGTCCTTCGATCCCGCGTTCCCGGGACGGGCTTGGTGGCGGACGTATGGCTTTACATACAACCCCTTGGTGGATGCCCCCAATGGCGGGCGAGGCTTCGGGGCTGATCTGAGCGGCAATGAACTGCCGAACTCGCCACGCTGGACGGCGAGCGTTGGTGCTCAATATACATGGCGAATCCGTGGCTTTGAGGTCGTTGCCAGAGGCGATTACTATCGCCAAGCCAAGAGCTACTTCCGTATGTACAATACGGAGTACGACAGGCTGAAGTCATGGGACAATGTCAACTTGTCTCTGTCCATGGAAAATCCGGACCGTGGCTTGACGATCAGCGCCTATGTGAAGAACGCGTTCGACAACGCCCCGATCGTGGATGCCTTCACCAACAGCGACGACACGATGCTGTCCACCAATGTTTTCACGCTGGATCCGAGATTGATCGGCATCTCAATCGCGAAGACGTTTTGAAAATTTCATCCATCACATGATCGAAATGGGAAAGGAGTTAGATAAATCTGACGGTAAACTGATCTAAAATTACAGCAAATCATAAAGCATACAAAGGAAATGACCATGAAGAAGATCGTAGCAGCAGTGGCTTCGGCGGCTCTTATGTCCATTATTGGTGTGTCTTCGGCCAATGCACAGCAGTTTGCAAATGCTGGGCAATATACGGCAACGGGATCGCTTAATTTGTATCAAACTATCCCTGGCGTCGTGTGTACGGCGACTTTTGATATCGAAGTTTACTCTTCCGGCGCGGCCGCCATCACGGGCGGTACGTTCTCGCCCGGAATTTCGTTCTGCGGCAACCCCATCGCCCCGAGCGGCTTCCCCTGGCCCCTTCAAGCCATCAACGCCACCACCAACACGTTCGAGATCCAGAATCTCTATGTGTTTGCAGTGAATGGCGAATGCAGCGGAAATCTATCCGCGTCGGCTGCTGACCCGGATCCCTACGTGTCCAGTCTGTCGCCGAACACCATCACCTTCCCGGTCGGAGCGAAGGCGCCAGGCATCGTCTACGCTACAGGCGCGAGCGTTCCCTGCGCCGTGGATGGGCCTCTCTCGGTGACTCCGAAGTCGGGCACGACCGGGCCGTTCGACGTCGTCCCCTAGAGCCAACTCGGTTTGAGTTGGACATAGCCCAACTCGGCTGGGGTTTTGGCTCTAGCGAGTCCTCCCAGCGTTTCCGATTCAACCTAGCCGGGCGTTCTGCGCCCGGCTTTTTTCTTGCCGCGCCACTAGGAACCACAGAATCTATAAGAAACAATCACTTGGAGGCTGGCGATCCAGGAGTGCTCCTAGCAGGTGCGTCAGCGCCCAGGTTCCTGAGCCTTCAACCCGCGCCCAAACCTTCCTCAAGTCCGCTCCTGAATCCTGAGGCCGGAATCCGTCCACGCGCCCCACCGCGCGGCCGCCACGTCGTCCGTGACGTCGATCGCCCGCAGCATGAACAATCGGGGGTGGTCCGTCGCCCTTGGCGCCCCGCCAAAACTCGGCAATATGTTCGCGTATCGGGGGAGTATCATGAGCAAGCTTGTTTCGACATTGAGCGGCGGCGCGGTTGCGGCGTTCGCAACGGTGCACGCCACCGCCGCCGCCGCCCAGTCCGCGCTGGGTGATCCCCGCGGATCGGGCCCGATCGTCGGCGCTGTGCAGTGGCTGCAAGGCACCCTGCTCGGCACTGTGGCCACCGTCATCGCCGTAATCGCCGTGGCCTGCGTGGGCCTGCTGATGCTGACCGGCCGGATCAACTGGCGTCATGGCGCCGTGGTGATCGTCGGCTGCTTTATCCTGTTCGGGGCCGCCAGCATTGTCGCCGGCATCCGCGCGTCGGCCTCGGTCATCGGCTGACCCGTGGATGATCTTGAACGCACGCCGTTGTTCACGGCGCTGACTCGCCCCCAGATGTTCGCCGGCGTCACCTACAACTATTTCGTGATCAACGCCGTCATCGCGGCGGAATTGTTCCTGGTGTTCCGCTCTCTCTGGGTGCTGGTCGTCGCGCTCGGCATTCACGTCATCGGGGTGCTGCTCAGTCTGCGCGAGCCCCGCTTCGTCGACCTCTGGCTGGTTCGGGTGAGCCAGTGTCCCCGGGTGCGTAATCACAGGCTCTGGCGATGCAACTCCTACCGTCCCTGAGCCGGGATTCGCGGGTCGTCGAGCGGGAAGTTCCGGCGGGGACTCACCTGCCCTATGCCCGCCATGTCGATGACCACACGCTGGAGACCCGGGATGGCCAGCTCCTGCAGATCATCGCCCTGCGCGGGCTGCTGTTCGAAACCGCGGACACCGGAGAGCTCAACTATCGCAAGATGTTGAGGGACGCGATGTTGCGGGCGGTGGGCAGTTCGCGCTTCGCCCTCTACCACCACGTCATCCGGCGGCGCGTCTCGATGGACCTGGAGGCCGTCTATCCCGACGCCTTCTCCCAGACGCTCGGCGATCGCTGGGCGGATCGGCTCGGCGCGAAACAGCTCTACGTCAACGACCTCTACCTCACGCTTGTGCGCCGGCCGCTCAAGGGGCGCCTCGGGTTCGCGGATCGGCTGAGGGACCTCTTCACCGGCGCCGGCGCCCTGGGCGCGGCGGACCATGCGCGTGAACTCGAACAGCTGGACGCCGCCCGCGAGGCGATGATGGCCGCGTTGGGCGACTACGAGCCCAGGCTGCTGGGCGTCTATGACACGGCCGAGGGCCCGTGCTCGGAGGCCCTGGAGTTTCTTTCCACCCTCTACAACGGCGAACAGCGTGCGGTTCGCCTCCCCTACCAGGACATCGGCGCCTATCTGCCCTATCGAAGGGTCAGCTTCGGCCAGACGGCCGTGGAGCTCTCGGAGGCCGGCCATGTGCCGCGCCGCTTTTCGGCCCTGGTGTCGATCAAGGACTACCCGGCCCACAGCGCGCCGGGCATGTTCGACAACCTGCTGCGCCTTCCCGCCGATCTGACCGTGACCCAGTCGTTCGCCTTCGTCGAACGCCAGCAGGCCCTTGAGAGGATGAACCTGGCCCTGCGCCGCATGCGGGCGGCGGACGACGAGGCCCTGTCCCTTCGCGGCGAGCTGGCCCAGGCCAAGGATGACGTCGCCGCGGGCCGGGCGAGCTATGGCGAACATCACATGACGGTCGCCGTCCACGGCGCCAGCCTGGAGGCGGTCGACGCGGGCGTCGCCGAGGTGACGGCGACCCTGGCGGACATGGGCATCGTGGCGGTCCGCGAGGAGATCGCGCTGGAGCCCGCCTTCTGGGCGCAGTTCCCCGCCAACTTCAAATATATCGCCCGGCGCGGGCTGGTCTCGTCCGGCAACTACGCGGGCCTGGCCAGCGGCCACAACTTCCCGGTCGGCGCCCGGTCAGGCGTGCACTGGGGCGAGGCCATCACCCTGCTGGAGACGACCGCCGCGGGCCCCTATTTCTTCAATTTCCATCAGGGCGACCTGGGCAATTTCACCGTGATCGGACCCTCCGGCTCCGGCAAGACGGTTGTCCTGAACTTCCTTCTCGCCCAGGCCCGACGGCTGGCGCCGCGGATCATCTTTTTCGACAAGGACCGCGGCGCCGAACTGTTCATCCGCGCCATCGGCGGCCAGTACAGCGTGCTCCGGCCCGGCGAGCCGTCCGGCCTCAACCCGCTGCAGATCGACGACACGGCGGCCAACCGCGCCTTCCTCATCGACTGGCTGGCGCGCCTGGCCGGCACGGCCGACCTGGCCGACCTCGAACGGCTGCGGGACGCGGTCGCCGCCAATTTCGAGCAGCCGCCCGAACACCGGCGTCTGCGCCACCTCGTCGAACTGTTCCGAGGCGCTCAGCGCCCTCGGGCCGGCGATCTCTGGTCGCGCCTCAGGCCCTGGTGGGGCGAGGGCGAGCAGGCCTGGCTGTTCGATAATCCCGTAGACCTGACGGACATCTCCGCCCGCACGGTCGGCTTCGACATGACCGTTCTGCTCGACGACCCCACGCTGCGCACCCCGGCCATGATGTACCTGTTCCACCGGGTGGAAGAGCGCCTTGACGGCACGCCGGCGATCATCGTGGTCGACGAGGGCTGGAAGGCCCTCGACGACGAGGTCTTCGTCCGCCGCATCAAGGACTGGGAAAAGACCATCCGTAAGCGCAACGGCATCGTCGGATTCGCCACCCAGAGCGCCCAGGACGCGCTGGAAAGCCGGATCGCCAGCGCCATCGTCGAACAGGCCGCGACCCAGATCTTCATGATCAATCCCAAGGCTCGGGCCGAGGATTATATCGACGGGTTCGGTCTGACGGCGCATGAGCTGGACCTCATCCGTGTACTGCCCGACAGCTCGCACTGCTTCCTGATCAAGCGCGGCGGTGAAAGCGTCGTGGCCCGGCTGGATCTGACGGGTGAGACCGACCTTCTGACCATCCTGTCAGGTCGCGAGCGCACCGTCCGCCTGCTCGACGAGATTCGCGCCGACCGAGGGGATGATCCGGCGGACTGGATGGCCCCATTGCTGGAGCGCGCCTGACCATGGCCGCTTGCCCTGCCCTCGCCTCCGGCGACGCCTTCCTCGGCAGTCTCCTCGGCCATATCGACTGTCAGGCGCGCGGCCTTGGCGCGGCCGGCTATCAGGCGCTGTCGGACCCGGGCTCGGGCCTGGCCGTTGTTCTCACCGGCCTGCTGACTCTCTTCGTGGCGCTGATCGGTCTGCGTATGGCCCTCGGCCGGCCGCCGACCCGCGCGGGCCTGGTCATGGCCGTCGTTCGCATCGGCGTCGTGCTGGCGCTGGCGACGAGCTGGTCCGCCTATCGCACCCTCGTTTATGACGTCGTGATCGATGGTCCGGCGGAACTGACCCAGGCCATCGCCGCTCCGGTCGGACTTCCCGGCGCCCAGGGCGATCTCGTGGCCCGCCTGCAGCGTGTCGATGCGGCCATTGTTCGCCTCACCGACCTCGGCACCGGCCGGGAGCCGAACGCCGCCCTGCCCGCGAGCGAACCGGGCGGCGCGCCGCGCCGGTTTCCGGTCAGTGACGATCCGGCCTTTGGCTGGGCGCGGGTGATCTTCCTGGGGGGGATCATCTCCGCCGTCTCCATCGTCCGCCTCACCGCGGGAACCCTCCTGGCGCTCACCCCGCTGTTCGCGGGCCTTCTGCTGTTGCCTCCGGCGCGCGCCCTTGTCGCGGGCTGGGCCAGAACCCTGGCTTTCTGCGTTCTCGGCTCGGTGATCACCGCCGTCATTCTGGGCGTCGAGCTCGCCTTGCTCGAGCCCTGGCTGGCCCAGGTCCTGCAGCTCCGGTCGAGCGGCGCCCTGGCCGCCTCCGCCCCCGTGGAGCTGCTCGTGCTGTGCGGGGCTTTCAGCCTGTGCCTGTTCGGCAGCCTGTTCATTCTGCTCTGGCTCGCTTTCACCGTGCACCTGCCGGCCTGGCCGGCTGTGCGGATGCCGGACACGACGTCCGACGTTTTTCACGGGCCGCACCGCGCGCCCGATGTCCCACCCGCCGCCGCTGCTTCGCCGACTGCAACTCCGCGGGGCGCCGAGCGACCGGCCCCGCGCGCGGCCGCTATCGCCGACAGCTTGATGGCCGCGCAGCGACGGGAGGCCGGTCCCGCGCGGGCGGACGCCGCCGCGCCGCCGCCGCGCGGCGACCGATCAACGGAAACCTCGGCGGTCGCTCCAGCGGGCGCTGGCGTCCGCCGGGCCAAACCCAGACAATCGCTCGCCGCCGCCTATCGGGATAGCCGCTCATGAAGAAGCCCAGTCGAGAGGCCCTGACCGCCTACTACCGGGAAGCCGGCAGCTGGGCCGCCGATCAGTCCGCCCAGCTTCGCAAGTCCCGACGCACCGCCTGGATCGTCGCCGGCGCCGCCGCGACCGTCGCCGTGGTCGAAGGCCTGGCCCTGCTCGCGCTGACGCCCCTGAAGACGGTGGAGCCCTATACCCTCCTCGTCGACCGCACGACGGGCTACGTCGAGGCTCTCGCGCCGCTGGCCGCCGACCAGATCACGCCGGACCAGGCCCTGATTCAGTCGATGCTGGCCCAGTATGTGCTCGCGCGCGAGGGGTATGACCGCGCCACCCTCCAGACGGACTATCGCCGGGTGGGCCTGTGGTCGGCCGAGCAGGCGCGCGCGGACTACCTCGCCCTCATGCAGCCCTCCAACCTGGACAGCCCGCTGACGCGCTATCCGGACGCCACGGTGATCCAGACCCGAGTCAAGAGCGTCTCTCCGCTCGATGGACAATCCGCCCTGGTGCGCTTCGAGACCGTGCGCCGGGACTCCGGCGGGACCGCGCAGCCGCCGATGCCGTGGGTCACGGTCGTCCGGTATCGTTTCTCCGGAGAGCCGATGGCGGTCGAGGACCGCTACCTCAATCCCTTGGGTTTCCAGGTGATCTCCTATCGCCGGGACGCCGAGGCACCGGAGCCCGCGCTTTCCGCGGAGTCGGCGCCCATCGAGGCCGCTCCGCTGGACGCCGGTTCCGCCGCGGAAGACGCCCCCCAATGATGCGCTCCGCCCTCCCGCCGTCAGTCCATCTCCTGATCGCCCTGATCGTCCCGATGCTGGCTGTCGCTGCACCGGCCTCAGCGCAGACCGCCGTCCGCCCGCCGGTCCCGGCGACCGCGGCCGAGCCCGCCGATCCCCGCTTGCCGGTCATCCCCTACGACCCGTCCCGGGTCGTGCCGTTGCGCGCCGCCCTGAACCACCAGGTCACCGTCGTCTTCGCCCCCGGTGAAGGCGTCGATACCGTGGCCATCGGCGACAGCGACGGCTGGGAAGCGACCCTGAACCAGAGAGGCGACGCCCTGGTCCTCAAGCCGCTTCGCGCCGGCGGTCCCACCAATATGACGATCCTCACGGACGCGCGCGTCTATACCTTCCTGCTCACGACGACGGGCGCGCCGATGCCGGATACGCCATTCGTCATCCGCTTCCAGTATCCGGACGACGCGGGTGCGCCGCCTCCGGCGCCGCCTGGCCGCTGGCGGATCGGCGGCGCCAGCGCCGTCCGTCCGGCGGCTGTCCGCGATGATGGCCGCCGCACCTATCTCGAATGGCGCCCCGACCAAGCCATTCCCGCCATCTTCAGCGTCGACGACCGGGGCCGCGAGACCCTGCTCGACGTCCAGGTTCGGGACGGCGCCTCCGTGCTCCATGCCGTCCCCGGCAAGCTTCTGTTCCGGCTCGACGGGCAGACCGCTCGGGCTGACCGTCGGCTGGACAGGTCCCGCCGATGACGCCGCGCGAGCCCCAACGGCCCGACGCGGTCCCCGATGACATGCGCCCGATCGTAGCCCGGTCCGGGGGGCAGCTGCCGCTGGCGCTGCTGTTCGGCGGCGTGGCTCTGGGCGGCGTCGTGCTGTTTCTCGCACTCGACGATCAGAGGCGCGCCGCCAGCGCGCCCGCCGCGCCGCTCGGCGCCGCCGGCGTCTCCTCTTCAGCCGCCCTGCCGCCCCTGCCCCCGCTTTTCATCCCCGGACCCCCGCCGCCGGCCCCCGCGCCGCCCAGTCTCGTGCCGGCGCCGCCCGCGCCTACGCCCGCGCCCCCGCCCCCGCCGCCCCCAGCTCCGCCGCCAGCCCCCGGGCCGCGCGAGGGGGTCTACACGCCACGACCGCCGCCCCCGCCGCCGATGACCTATGCGCCGCAGCCCGCCTACGCCCCGCAGCCGGCCTTCGCCCCGGCGCAGTCGCGCGGCGGCGGGGCGGCCCTGGTCATTGACGGCGGCCGCCCCGCCGGCGCCCGCGATCCGGCCCAACCGGAGGCCGGCGCCCCTGGTTCGGCGAGTCGGCTGTCGCGCCGCGGCTCCACCCTCGCCCAGGGCACGCTCGTGCCCGCCGTGCTGGAGACGGCGCTGGATTCCACGCGCCCCGGCCTGGTGCGGGCGATCGTCTCGAATGACGTGACCGGGTTTGATGGACGCACGGTCCTGATCCCGCGTGGATCCCGGCTGTTCGGCGAGTACCAGGCCGACCTCGCTCCGGGGCAGAACAGGGCCTTCGTCATGTGGACCCGACTGGTCCGTCCCGATGGGGTCACCGTGTCTCTGGCCTCCCCCGCCGCCGACGCTCAAGGCCGGGCGGGCATCCCGGGCCGTGTCGACAACCATTTCTTCGAACGCTTCGCCTCGGCGCTGGTGCAGACCACCCTCAACGTCGGCGGCGCCGCCATCGGCCGCTCCATCGGGGATAGTCCCGTCGTGGTGGCCTTGCCCGGCTCCAGCACGGGCGGGACCAGCTCGACCGCGTCGCGGGACATCCGCCCAACCCTGCATGTGCCGCCGGGTCAGCGGGTCTCGGTCTTCATCGCTCAGGACCTGGAACTGCCGCCGGCGCGGTCGCGATGACGGGACCCGCCGCCGGCGTTTATCTGTCGAGCTATCTCGCGCCCCTGGCGCCGCTGCTCGCCCGCCCGGATGTCACGGACATCTACGTGAACCGGCCCGGCGAGATCTGGGCGGAAACTCTCGGCGGACGCCTGGAGCAGCACTGGGCCGCCAGCCTGACCGATGCGGTCCTGGATCGGCTGGCCCGCCAGATCGCCGCGATCTCCCACCAGGGCGTCAATCGCGAGCATCCGATCCTGTCCGCCAGCCTGCCGGGCGGCGAGCGGATCCAGATCGTGATCCCACCCGCCGCGCGCGCCGGCGTGGCCTTGGCCATCCGCCGCAACGTCAGCGCCGATCTCGGCCTGGCCGACTACGCCGCCGCCGGCGCCTTCGACGCCGTCGCCAGCGGCCAGACATCCCGGGACGCCGAGATCAACGCGCGGCTGAAGATGCATCTGGAGGCGGGGGACCATGCCGGCCTGCTGTCGGACGCCGTGAAAAGCCGCCGGAACATCCTGATCTCCGGCGGCACCTCGACCGGCAAGACGACCTTCCTCAACGCCCTCATCCGGGAGATTCCGGAAGACGAACGGCTGATCTTCATCGAGGACACCCCCGAGCTGCAGATGAGCCATGCCAACGCGGTCGGCCTTATCGCCTCGCGCAGCGCGCTGGGCGAGGCGTCGGTCACGGCCGAGGACCTGCTCAACGCCTCCCTGCGCATGCGGCCTGACCGCATTCTGCTGGGCGAGCTTCGCGGTCCGGAAGCCTTCACCTTCCTGCGCGCGGTCAACACCGGCCACCCGGGCTCCATGACCACGGTCCACGCGGATACGCCCGAGCGCGCCATCGAACAGCTCGCGCTGCTCGTCCTTCAGGGCGGCGCCCGGCTCAGGCGTGAGGATATCCTGTACTATGTGCGCTCGACCGTGGACGTCTACGTTCAGCTGGCTCGTGTGAACGGGCGGCGGCACGTCTCCGAAATCCGCCTCGCGGACGGCACGGCGACGGTCGACGCGAGCCCCGCTCTTTACGCCTAGCCCGATCGCCCCGAGCGATCCTGCAGGCGGGCCGCGAGACTTGAGGTGTCCCAGCGCGCGCCGCCCAGGGCCTGCACTTCGGAATAGAATTGATCGACCAAGGCCGTGAGCGCCAGATGGCTGCCGTTGGCGCGGGCTTCGTCCAGGACCAGGCCCAGATCCTTGCGCATCCAGTCGACGGCGAAGCCGAACTCGAACTCGCCTTTGGCCATGGTCTTCCAGCGGTTGTCCATCTGCCAGGACTGGGCCGCGCCCTTGGACACGGCGTCATAGACGGCGTCGGTGTCCAGGCCCGCGCGCTCGGCGAAATGGACGGCCTCGGCCAGACCCTGGACGACGCCGGCGATGCAGATCTGGTTGACCATCTTGGTCAGCTGGCCCGCGCCGGACGGCCCCATGTGCTTGATCGCCTTCGAATAGGCCATCAGCGCCGGCTCGACGCGCGACAGCGCCCCGGAGTCACCGCCGGCCATGACGCTGAGCTGGCCGTTCTCGGCGCCGGCCTGGCCGCCGGACACGGGGGCGTCGATGAAGAAGGCCCCCTGCCCCGCCGCAAGATCCGACATCTCGCGGGCCACCTTGGCCGAAGTCGTGGTGTGGTCGACGATGACCGCGCCTCTGGCCAGATGCGGCAGGGCCTCGGTCACCACCTGCCGCACGTCGTCGTCATTGCCGACGCACAGCACGAACAGTTCGGCGCCCGCTGCGGCTTCGGCCACCGTGGCGGCGAAGGTCCCGCCGTGGGCGTCCGCCCAGATCCGCGCCTTGTCGGGTGAGCGGTTGTAGCCGGCCACCGTGTGCCCCGCGGCGACCAGATGGCGCGCCATCGGCCCGCCCATGACGCCCAGGCCTGCGAAACCGGTCTTCATTCGTCTGCTCCAAGGGATCCGTAGCGGCCGCGCCAGAACGTCAGGGCGTCGCCGTCCGAGGCGGAAAAGGCCTCGACCCGGCCGATGACGACCATGTGGTCGCCCATCTGGATGCGGTCATGCACGGTGCATTCGAACCGGGCCAGCGCCTCCGGCAGGCATGGCGGACCGTCCGGGCGGCGCTCGAACTCGCCGGGTTCCAGCAGGGCGACGCCCCGGGCGAAGCGCGCGGCTGTCTCCCGGTCGGTGGCGGGCAGGACGTGGACGGCGAATCGCTCGGCGGCGGCGAACACCGGCCAGCGTTCCGAACGCTCATCGATGCACCACAACAGCAGGCGCGGCTCCAGCGACACCGAGGTGAACGAGTTGATGGTCAGGCCCAGCGGTCCCTGCGGGCTGTCGGCGGTGACCACGCAGACGCCGGTGGCGAACGCGCCCAGCGCCCGGCGATAGGCCAGGGTTTCGTCGGTCGGGTGTTCCGGAGGCGGTTCAAGCGTCACGCCCCCGACCTAGGGGGCCGCGCCCGGCAAAACAAGCGCCGTCTGGGCAAGGCGCCGTATGGGAAACGTCGCCTTAACCCTGTTGCTTCAAACCTCGATCAGTTTCGCCGGTTGAGGCCCGTATTCCATGTCCATGAGCGATCGTCCGATCCTCATCAAGAAGATCAAGAAGGGTGGCCACGGCGGCCACCACGGCGGCGCGTGGAAAGTCGCCTACGCCGACTTCGTGACCGCGATGATGGCCTTCTTCCTGCTGATGTGGCTGATCAACACGACCGATCCCGAGCAGAAGCGCGGCATCGCCGAGTACTTCGCCCCCGCCAGCGTGTCGGCGACGACCTCGGGCTCGGGCGGCATTCTGGGCGGAACGTCGCTGGGCGATGACGGGGCCAAATCGTCGGGCTCCAACTCGGTCATCACCCAGCTGGCGCCGGAAGCGCCGCAGGATCAGGCCGAGCAGGCCGGCCAGAGCTCGGACCTGACCGGGGCCAGCGAGGCGCAGCTGCGCGAGGAGATCGCCCGCCGCGAGGCCGCCGACTTCGCCTCGGCCGCCGAATCCCTGCGTCAGGCCATGCAGTCGATGCCGGAACTGGCGGAGCTGTCGAAACAGCTGATCATCGACCAGACGCCGGAGGGCCTGCGTATCCAGCTGGTCGACCAGGAAGGCCGCTCGATGTTCGAGCAGAACTCCTCGCGCCCGAACGCCCGCGCTCAGGTCCTGCTGCGCGCCATCGCCCGGGTCATCAACCAGTTGCCCAATCGCATCTCGATCACCGGCCACACCTCGGCCGCGCCGGGGTCCAACCGGGCGACCGGTCCGAACGACTGGACCCTGTCGGCCGAGCGGGCCAACGCCTCGCGGCTGGTGTTGCAGGCGGCGGGCGTCGATCCGGATCGGGTCTACCAGGTCTCGGGCAAGGCGGGTTCGGATCCGCTCTACCCCGACGATCCGACCTTGGCGGGCAATCGCCGGATCGCCATCGTGCTGCTGCGCGAGGCGCCGGTCCTGCCCACGGACACCAGCCTGTGACCGCCCGCCCGTCACGACCGGTTCGGGTGACGGGCGAACGGGCTTGCGCTGCGCTGCAACACGGGGCCAAATCCCGTTATGGACAGGTCGCCCGAATTCGGACCGGATTGGATGCGGACCTAGACGCGTGACCCGGTTCGTTCCCCAGCGCCAGCTTCGCTTCTACATGACCTCGGTCGCGCCGTGCCCCTATCTGCCGGGCCAGACCGAGCGGAAGGTGTTCGCCAACCTGCCGTTCAGCGAGGGCGCTCACGTCAATGACGAGCTGACCCAGGCCGGTTTCCGCCGCAGCCAGAACATCGCCTACCGTCCCGCCTGCGAGACCTGTGACGCCTGTGTCTCCGTACGCGTGCCGGTGGCCGAGTTCGCCTTCTCGCGCTCGCAGCGTCGGGTGCTGAAACGTAATGAGACCCTGTCGCGCGACCTCGTCGAGGCCGAGGCGACGGCTGAACAGTTCGACCTGCTGCGCCGCTATCTCGCCGCCCGCCATGCCGAGGGCGGCATGAACGGCATGGGCTGGGCCGACTATGTGGCCATGGTCGAGGACACGGCCGTGCGCACCCATGTCATCGAATACCGGACGCCCTCCTCCGACGGCGGGCCGGGCGATCTGGTAGGGGTCTGCCTGACCGACCTGCTCTCCGACGGTCTGTCGATGGTCTACAGCTTCTTCGATCCGACGCTGGAGGACCGCAGTCCGGGCCGGTTCGCCATCCTGGATCACATCCGGCAGGCGGCGTCCGTAAGGCTGCCGTACGTCTACCTCGGCTACTGGGTCCGCGGATCGCAGAAGATGGACTACAAGGCCGGCTTCCGGCCGATGGAACAGCTGACCCGGCTGGGCTGGGAACGGCTGACCGACGAGGCCGTCAAACCTTCCGCAGGCGAACCGGGGAACGATCGCCCCGCCTGATGACGCCCTTGGCCTCCAGATCCAGCTGGACGCATTTCGCCCACCAGCCCGCCGTGGCGCCGCCGGGGAAGAGATCCTGCGGCAGGTCGCCCTTGATTGCGGAAAGGATCTCCGCCGGCGTCGCGCCGGGCTCGCTTGCGGGCACGACCTTCAAATAGGCGGTCCGCATCGCCTCATACTTGTCGGCGTCGACAGACTGGACCGAGCCGGGGCTGGTGAAATTCTCGACCTCGATCTTCCTCTTCGCCATCGACGGCTCCAGTTCAGGTGATGGGGACCGAGGTGCTTGCGGAGAAGGATGAGCCATAGGCCTCCTCATCCGCCCAGGGGCCGGGATCGCGCCCTCCTCCGAACCGGATCAGAGCGTCGATGCGTTTCTGGATCGGCGGGTGGCTGGCGAACATGCCCTCCAGCCCGACGCCGTCCGGCTGGTTGTCCAGGAAGAGCTGCTGCAACTCGTCCGGCCCTTTCAGGCTGGAGCGGCCCTCGACCTTGCGCAGGGCCGAGATCATGGCGTCAGGGTTCTTGGTCAACTCGACCGCGCCGGCGTCGGCCACATATTCGCGGGTCCGCGACAACATCATGCGGATGACGATGGCCAGGACGAAGCCCACCACGGCGAAGGCGATGCCGATCAGGATCAGCGGCATGGCGTTCTTGTTGTCCTCCCGCCGCCGTCCGCCGCCCGAATAGAGCAAGGCCCGGAAGACCAGTTCGGCCAGCACGCTGATGATCCCCGCGAAGATCGAGGCGATCACCATGGTCCGCACGTCCTTGTTGATGACGTGGGTCAGCTCGTGAGCCAGCACGGCCTCCAGCTCGTCGCGGGTCAGGCTCTGCACCAGTCCGCGCGTGACGGTGATGCTGTACTGCCCCTCGTGCAGGCCGGTGGCGAAGGCGTTCAGGCTGTCGTTGTCGATGACCCGCAGCGTGGGCGTGCGCAGGCCGCGCGAGATCGCCAGATTCTCAAGCAGATTATAGAGTTCCGGCTCAGTCCTGCGTTCGACCTTTCGCGCGCCGGTCAGCATGTCGACCATGGTCTGGCTGCCGAAATAGGCAATGGCGAACCAGACGGCGGCGACGACGAGGGCGAGCGGAATGGTCGCCCCCAGCCAGGAGGCGGCCAGGGCCATGTCGTCGCCCAGCGCCTTGCCGGAGCCCGGCAGGACACCCAGCCCCATGAGGATGAGCTGGATGCCGTAGATGATGCCGATCAGCAGGATGGGGAAGGTCACCAGCAGGATGACCGACCGCGTATTGTTCGCCCAGATGTGGGTCTGGAGCCCGACGGCGCCCATGATCGGTTCTTAGAACTTCACCTGCGGCGGGGCGGCGTTCATGGCGGCGCGGTCGCCCTCGCCCACGTCGAAGAAGGGCTTGTCCGAAGCGAAGCCGAACAGGCCGGCGAACAGGACGGTCGGGAACTGGCGGCGCACGGCGTTGAACTCGCTGACCGCGTTGTTGAAGAAGCGACGGGCGGCCGCCAGCTTGTTCTCGATGTCCGACAGTTCAGCCGACAGCTGCTGGAAGTTGGTGTTGGCCTTGAGGTCCGGATAGGCCTCGGACACGGCGAACAGGCGGCCCAGGGCGCCGGTCAGCATGTTCTCGGCCTGCACCTTGTCGTTGACCGAGGTGGCTCCGGCGGCGGCGGCGCGCGCCTGGGTCACGGCGTCCAGGGTGCCGCGCTCGTGGGTGGCGTAGCCTTTGACGGTCTCGACCAGGTTCGGGATCAGGTCCTGACGCTGCTTCAATTGCACGTCGATATCGGCGAACGACTGGTCCGCGCGCTGATCCAGGGCGACCAGCTTGTTGTAGCCGCCGACGACGACGAACAGCAGCACCAGAACGACGACGCCGATGATGATCCAGGTGATCATTGCATTCTCCAACCGGGCCAGGTCTCCGGCCCCTTCCAGACAGTATGAGGCCGAGGCCGAGGGCCGAATAGTGAAATCGGCGTCATCGGCTCACGCCTTCGTCGCATCCGCCGCGGCGAGGGCCTTGGCGACATAGCCGGGCACGGCGTCCGCATGGGCCGGGACGTGCCAGGTCGCGACCGCCTGCCCCGCGGCACGGGCCGCGAACCGGGCGACATCGGTCGAGGCGGAACGGGCGGCGGCGTGGGAGGCCAGCGACAGACGGCGGACCTCGGCCAGGTCCAGCGCCTGACGCCCTTCGGCCCAGGCGCGGATCGCTTCGAGGGCCGCCCTGGGGCGCCGATCATCGGGATGTTCGCGCTCGAACAGGGCGAGCACGGAATCGGCCTGGCGGGCGGCCTCGAGGGCCAGGGCGCGATGGGCGGGGGTCTCCCGCTGGACCGGCGCCCCGATCGTCACCGGAACTTGCGCATGCCCCGCGGCCCCTGACGGCCCGCCTGGGCGCGCTTGCCCAGCCAGTCCTTCCAGTCGGGCCAGTTGCGGCGGCGGCCGCCGCCGTCGGCCCATTCCGGTCCCTGTTCGGCGTTGAAGGTGGTGACGTCCACAAGGCCGCCCTGCTTGAAGCTTTGCAGCTTCACCCCCTTGCCGCGGCCCATCTCGGGCAGTTCGGCGACGGGGAAGATCAGGGCCTTGATGTTCTCGCCGATGGTGGCGACGTGGTCGCCGGTGACGCGCAGGGCCGCCAGCAGGTCGCCGTTCAGCACCTGCTTGCCGCCGCGCTTCTGGGCCAGCAGTTCGTCCTCGGGGGCCACGAAGCCGTAGCCGGCCTTGGACGCGATCAGCAGCTTGCCGCCCGGCTGGTGGGCCAGCAGGTTGATGATCTCGGCTTTCTCATCCAGTTCGATCATCAGGCGCAGCGGCTCGCCATGGCCGCGCCCTGACGCCAGCTTGTCGGCGCCGACCGTGAAGATGCGGCCGTCCGAGGCGGCGACCAGCAGCTTGTCGGTCGTGTACGACGGCACCAGGAAGGCGAGGCTGTCGCCCTCCTTGAACTTCAGCTCCGACGGATCATCCACCTTGCCCTTGGCGGCGCGGATCCAGCCGCGTTCCGACAGGATGACGGTGATCGCCTCGCGCGGAATGAAGGCCTCGACCGGCGCGAAGGCCGAGCTGTCGACGGCTTCGGCGATGGTGGTGCGGCGCGGTGAGATCAGCGCCTTGCGCACGGCCTCCAGGTCCTTGCCGACCTGCTTCCACTGCTTCGCCGGCGAAGACGACAGCGACTGCAGGTTGGCAAGTTCGTCCGCCAGTTCCTTGTATTCATTCTCGATCGCCATTTCCTCGATCCGCGCCAGCTGGCGCAGGCGGGTGTCGAGGATGTAGTCGGCCTGCATCTCGGACAGGCCGAAGCGCGCGATCAGGACGGCCTTGGGTTGCTCCTCCTCGCGGACGATGCGGATGACCTCGTCGAGGTTGAGGAAGACGATCCTCAGGCCTTCCAACAGGTGTAGTCGCTTCTCGACGCGCTCGATGCGCCATTGGGCGCGGCGGACCAGCACTTCGCGGCGGTGATCCAGGAAGGCCTGCAGGCAGGCTTTCAGACCCATCACGCGCGGGGTGTTGGTGGCGTCCAGCACGTTCATGTTGATCGGGAAGCGAACCTCCAAATCGGAAAGCTTGAACAGGCTTTCCATAAGAACTTCAGGCTCTACTGTCCGGGACTTCGGCTCGATGATGAGGCGAATGTCCTCCGCCGACTCGTCGCGCACATCGGCCAGCAGCGGGGCCTTCTTGTTCTCGATCAGGTCGGCGAGGTCGGCGATCAGCTTGGACTTCTGCACCTGATAGGGCATCTCGGTGACGACGATGCGCCAGACGCCGCGGCCCAGATCCTCGGTCTCCCAGCGGGCGCGCAGGCGAACGCCGCCTCGCCCGGTCTCATAGGCGTCCAGGATGGAGGCGTGGCCTTCGACCGCCACGCCGCCGGTCGGGAAGTCGGGCCCGGGCACGATCTGCACCAGTTCCTCGGTCGTCGCGTCCGGCCGCTCCAGCAGCAGGTGGCAGGCGTCGATCAGTTCGCCGACGTTGTGCGGCGGGATCGAGGTGGCCATGCCGACGGCGATGCCCGACGAGCCGTTGGCCAGCAGGTTGGGGAAGCCGGCGGGCAGGACGACCGGCTCTTCGTCCTGGTCGTCGTAGGTGGGGCGGAAGTCGACCGAGTCCTGGTCGATGCCCTCCATCAGCAGCACGGCGGCGGCGGTCAGCTTGCACTCGGTGTAGCGCATGGCCGCGGCGTTATCGCCGTCGATGTTGCCGAAATTGCCCTGGCCGTCGACCAGCGGATAGCGCTGGGCGAAGTCCTGGGCCAGGCGCACCAGGGCGTCATAGATCGAGGCGTCGCCGTGCGGGTGATAGGTGCCCATCACCTCGCCGACGACCTTGGCGCACTTCCGCGCCGCCGCCTGCGGGTTCAGGCGCATCTGGTGCATGGCGTACATGATGCGCCGGTGCACCGGCTTGAAGCCGTCGCGAACGTCCGGGAGGGCCCGGTTGGTGATGGTCGACAGGGCGTAGGCGAGATAGCGCTTGGACAGCGCCTCGCTCATCGGCTCATCGACGATGCGACCGCCTTCCGGCGGCGGGGTGTGAACGGTCATGGGGTCCGAATCGGCAATCTGAACCCATAAGTCTAGCGCAGCCGTGGGCTGGCGGGCGGGATCAGACGGCCTATCTGGGGATCAAAGGGAGTTTCACTGTGCAGACCGCCCTCACCCGCCGCCTGAACCTGCGCCGTCCGATCATCCAGGCGCCCATGGCCGGGACCTCGACGCCGGAGATGGCGGCCGCGGTGTCCAACGCCGGAGGGCTGGGCTCGATCGCGCTGGGCTCCATCGACGCCGACGAGGCGCGGCGGCAGATCGGGGCTGTGCGGGCGCTCACCGACGGTGCGTTCAACGTCAATCTGTTCTGCCACGATCCTGCGCCGGCGGATGAGGCGCGCAACGCCGCCTGGATCGATAGCCTGCGGCCGCTGTTCGCGGATTTCGGCGCTGTTCCGCCTGCCGGCCTCCGGAACATCTACCGTAGCTTCCGCGTCGACGACGCCATGCTGGCCATGCTGCTGGAGGAGCGGCCCGCGGTGGTCAGCTTCCACTTCGGCCTGCCGGACGGCGCGCGCATCGCCGCGCTGAAGGCCGCCGGTGCGGTGCTGCTGGCCACCGCCACCTCGCCGGAGGAGGGCCGCCGGGCCGCCGCGGCGGGCATCGACATGGTGGTGGCACAGGGCGTCGAGGCCGGCGGCCATCGCGGCGTCTTCGATCCGTCGGATGATCCCCGCCATGCCGCCCTGCCGCTGACCCGCCTGCTGGCGACGCAGCTCGCCGTTCCTGTCATCGCCGCGGGCGGGATCATGGACGGCGCGGGCGTCGCGGCGGCCTTGGCGCTCGGCGCGGCGGGGGCTCAGCTGGGCACCGCCTTCGTCGCCTGTCCGGAAAGCGCGGCCGGGCCTGCCTATCGCGCGGCGTTGGCGGGGCCGGATGCGGAACGTACCCAGGTCAGCGCAGTCATCTCCGGCCGGCCGGCGCGCGGGCTGGAGAACGCCTTCATGCGCCGGGCCGACGAAAGCGCGGTCGCGCCCTATCCGTTCGCCTATGACATCGGCAAGGCGCTGAACGCCGCCGCCACGGCGGCAGGCGACACAGGCTATATGCCCAACTGGGCGGGTCAGGGCGCGCCGATGAGCCGTTCGATGCCTGCCGGCGAGTTGCTGCAGATCCTGGCTACAGAACTCGAGGCGGCGATCGCGGGTCTCGGCCGCTAGAGCCGCCCCGCCTCGCGCAGCTTGTCGATCATCCACACCCGCGCGGGCGGCAGGGGCCGGTCCATGGGGTGGAAAACGAACTGTTCGAGGAAATGGCCGGTCAGATCGAAGCCGGCCCCGATATCGCCTTCGCCCAGTCCGGCTTGGGCTCCCAGCATGAAGGGCGGCAGTTTCAGCAGCTTGTCGGCGTAGGGCGCGCCCGCCTCGCGGCTGACGGCGCGGCCGGTGCGTGGGCTGACCCAGATCAGGTCGTCCATGCCGCCGGTCACGGCGCAGCGGCTGAGGTCGAGGCCAAAGCCCAGATCCTCAAGCAGCCCCGCCTCGAAGCGCACGAAGATCGCCGGCCAGACGTCGGGGATGGCGAAGGCCGACATCAGGGCCTCGAAGGCGAGGAAGGCGCCGGGGTGCGGCTCGCGTTCCGGCAGCGCGCCTTGCGCCACCGCAGCGGCGGCGGCCAGGCCCGTCAATGCCAGCGGGTCGTCGAACAGGGCGCTGGGTCCCTCGCCCACCGGCTCCAGCCGCGCCGAGCCCAGATGATCCGAGGTCCGGGCGCGCAGCTCCGCGACGACCCGGGCGCCCGGCTGCAGGAAGGGCTTCATCCGCCGCGAGGCTCCGCCGGCGACATAGGCGGCGCGCCGCCCCTGCCCCTCGGTCAGCAGGTCGACCACCACCCCGGTGTCGCCATGGGCGCGGGCGGAGAGGACGAAGGCGTCTTCGGTGGAGTCCATGCCCCACCTAGCCCGGAGAACGTCTGGGGAACAAGCGCCGTCAGTCGGTGGCTCGAACCGCCTCGACCACGGCGCGCGCGCGATCGTTCGGCACGGTGAAGCTGAGGACGTACTGCTCGATCTTCCAGCCGTCGTCGGTCAGGCGCAACACGCCCGAGCCGTGCGTCACGCCATAGCTGTCGTTGTCCAGCACCTCGTCGAACCAGGCGACGCAGCGGCAGTCGATGGGGGCGATGGTGATGACGCGACTCCGCGGCGTGTAAGTCCAGCCCTGACCTCGGGCGAAGTAGGGCTCCACATAGGCGCGGAACTCCGGCAGCGACCAGCGTTCGGTCGCATCGGTGCCGATGAAGCGGGCGTCCGGGGTGAACAGGTCGAAATAGACGGCCGTATCCGCCGCGGTCGAGGCGACGTTCAGCCGGTCCAGCACATGCCCGATCTCGGCTTCCGCGGACGGCGCCGGCGAGGGGGCGGCTTGCGGCGGCGCGGCGACGAGCATCAGGGCGGCGATCAAGGGCGTCATGGCGGGCTCCGTGCGGGTTCCCATTGGTAGGTCGGATTTTTAATTTAACCGAATGGTTGACAACGATCCCACTGAGGAGCATTTAACCTATCAGTTAGATACGAAGCGCCCCGATGGAAACCGATCCCCTCTCCGCCAAGTTCGCCGCCCTGGCCGACCCGACCCGTCGGGCCATCCTGGCGCGGCTGACCGAGGGCGAAGCCAGCGTCAACCAACTGGCCGAGCCGTTCGACATGAGCCTTCCGGCGGTGTCGAAACACCTGAAGGTGCTGGAGAAGGCCGGGCTGATCAGTCGGGGCAAGGAGGCGCAATGGCGCCCTGCCCGCCTCGAACCCATGGCGCTGAAGAGCGTCGCAGACTGGCTGGAACATTACCGCCGGTACTGGGACGCCAGCTTCAACCGCCTCGATGCCTACCTGAAGAAAATCCAGAAAGGAGACCCCACCAATGGCCCAAGAAACTGACATCAATCCCTGCAACACCGACGGCGTGGCGCACGAACACTCGCTGACCCTGCGCCGGACCATCGATGCGACGCCCGAGCAGATCTGGAAGGCGTGGATGACCCCGGAAATCCTGCAGCAGTGGTTCGTGCCACGCCCATGGACCCTGTCGGACGTCCAGATCGATCCGCGTCCCGGCGGCGTGTTCAACTTCGTCATGCACGGCCCCGACGGCGAGACCATGCCCAACAGCGGCATCTTCCTGCACGTCGAGCCGGGCAAGCGCTGGATCACGACCGACGCCCTGACGCCGGACTGGAAACCGGCCGGCCAGCCGTTCATGGTGGCCACCGTCGAGCTGACGCCGACGGCGGACGGCAAGACGGAATACGTGGCCACGGCCCGTCACTGGAACGCCGAGACCATGAAGCAGCATGAGGCCATGGGCTTCCATGAAGGCTGGGGGACCTGCGCCGACCAGCTGGCCGAACTGCTGAAGACCCACTGATTCGCCTCGCCGAGCGCCCCGCATGACCCTCGCTGAAGACCTCGTCCAACGCCCGACCCTTAACATGCAGCGTGTCTTCGACGCGCCGCGGCCCCTGGTCTGGCGGGCGTGGACCAATCCCGAGGCGATGGTCATGTGGCTGGGGCCGGTCGAATGGCCGGCGGTCAGCGTCAAGCAGGACCTGCGAGTCGGCGGCGAATGGCGCGCCTGCCTGCGCTCGCCCGACACCGGCCAGGATCTTTGGCAGGGCGGGGTCTATCGCGAGATCGTCCCGCCCGAGCGGCTGGTCTTCACCTTCAAATGGGACGAGTCCCACGAGGACGGTCCGCCGGTGGAGACGCTGGTGACCCTGGTCCTGACCGAAACCGAAGACGGCCAGACGCGTATGGATTTCACCCATGAGGGACTGAAGTCCGAACAGAGCCTGACCGGTCACAAGTACGGCTGGAACAGCACCGCGGACCGGCTGGAGGGCTGGCTGGCCGCCAACAAGACCTGAAGGGTCCACAAAACCGAGGAGACGACCATGCAGATCGTGACCAGCCTCAGCTTCCGGGGCCAATGCAAGGAAGCGTTCGAATTCTACGCCAAGGTCCTAGGCGGCGAGATCACCGCCGCCTTCCCCTACGGCGAAGGCCCGCCCGACATGCCCGTCGGCCCGCAGTACAAGGATTGGCTGATGCACGCCTGGCTGCAGGTGGGCGATCAGGCGATCATGGGCGCGGACATGGACGTCGACTGGGCGCCCAATATCGACAAGCCCAAGAACGGCTTCGACGTCACCTTGCACACCCAGGACGGGGCTGAGGCCCGTCGTTGGTTCGACGCCCTGTCCGAAGGCGGCAATGTGATCATGGACTTTTCCGAGACCTTCTGGTCGCCGGGCTACGGCAACTTCATCGACAAGTTCGGCGTGCCGTGGATGGTCAACACCATTCCGTCGCCTGACTGGAAGCCCGCCCAGGGCTGATGACTTTGGGGGCGGCCGTACAGCGCCGCCCCCTCCCCCATTTTCGGAGATTCCCATGAAGGCCACCCCCATGGTCTGGACCGGTCGCGTGCTGACCGGACTGTTCGCCCTGTTCATCCTCGGCGCCTCGGTCTTCCCCAAGCTCAGCGGCATGCCGGTGGCCGAGGAGACCATGGCCCAGCTGGGCTGGCCGCACGGCTATGCCTTCGCTATCGGCCTGGTCGAGCTGGCCTGCCTGGTCCTGTATCTGATCCCGCGCACCAGCGTGCTGGGGGCGGTGCTGTTCATGGGGCTGCTGGGCGGAGCCATGGCGACGCAGATCCGCGCCGGCGCCCCGCTCTTCAGCCATCAGCTGTTCAGCCTCTATCTGGGCCTGGTCATGTGGGGCGGGCTGTGGCTGCGCGACGCCTCCCTGCGCGCCCTCTTCCCCTTCCGCCGCGCCGCCTGAGGAGAGCCCGATGCCCGTCGCTGCGACCATTCCCGAAGCCCTGACCCGCCTCAACATCGTGCGCACCTTCGACGCGCCCCGCGCCCTGGTGTGGAAGATGTGGACCGACCCGGCCCACGTGGCCGTCTGGTGGGCGCCTGAACACTTCACCACGCCGGTGGTGAAGATGGACGTCCGGCCCGGCGGCGCGATCCACATGGTCATGCGGGCGCCGGATGGAGCCGACTATCCATTCGATGGCCGCTTCATCTCACTCGACGAACCTGAGCGGCTGGTGATGCGGACCTGGGTGAATGACGCCGGCGGCGGCCCCTGGTTCGAGGTCGAACAGACCGTTCGCTTCGAGGAAGACGGCGACCGGACGCGGATGCGGTTCGACGCCGTCGTGCTGGAGGCGAAGGCCGATGCGATCGGTCCGCTGAGCGGCATGGAGGCCGGTTGGACCCAGAGCCTGAACAAGCTGGAACGCCACATCCGCGCGCTCGGAGAGGTCTGAGATGCAGAAGCTTCCCCCTCCCGCGTCTCCGGACGCCTACGTCGACGGCATGGGCGGCTGGCAGCGGGATCTGGTGACCCGCCTGCGCGCGGCGGTCCTGTCGGCCGGCGGCCTGGACGAGGTGATCAAATGGGGCCACCTCGTCTACGTTTCGAACGGTCCGGCCTTGCTGATCCGGGCCGAGGGCCAGCGGGTGCTGCTGGGCTATTGGCGGGGGCAGCGGCTGCAGGACATCGAGCCCCGTCTGAAGTCCGGCGGACAGTTCGAGATGGCCAGTATCGGTTTCACCGAGGGCGAGACCATCGATCCGGCGGTCGTCGTTCGCCTGACCCGGACGGCGATCGCCCTCAACGCCGAATTTGGCGACCCCACCAAGGCAGCGAAGAAGACCGTCTGACCCGACGGGCGTTTAACCCTGCCCCCACAGGAGACCGACCATGCGCAAGATCAGACTGGCCAGCTTCATCTCCCTGGACGGCGTGATGCAGGCGCCGGGCGGCCCCGAGGAGGATCCCTCCAGCCGCTTCGCCTTCGGCGGCTGGGTCTGGCCCTATTTCGACGAGATGGCGGGCGGACTGATGGATGAGGCCATGGGGCAGGACTACGACCTGCTCCTGGGCCGCCGGACCTATGAGATCTTCGCCGCCTACTGGCCGTCCAAGGACGACGCGATCGGGCGCACCTTCAACGCGGTGAACAAATACGTCGCCGCCGGGCCCGGAACGCCGCTGGACTGGGCCCACAGCCACCGGCTGGAGGGCGATCTCGCCGCCGCCGTTCGCACCCTGAAGACGACCGAAGGACGCGACCTGCTGATCCAGGGGTCCAGCGAGGTGGCGCATACCCTGCTCGCCGCCGGGCTGATCGACGAAGTGACCACCCTCACCTTCCCGGTGATGCTGGGCGAGGGAAAACGTCTGTTCGATACGAACGCTCATCCGAACGCCTGGGCGCTGCGGCGGTCCCAAGCCTCCCCGACCGGGGTGGTCGTCAGCACCTACCACAAGGCGGGAGAAGTCCGCACCGGCAGCTTCGGCGACGAAACGCCTACCGCGGCGGAGCTGGAGCGCAGGCAGCGCTGGGCCAGGGAAGGCTAGCGCGCCACGCTGGTGGGGAAGCCGCGGCCGAGCGCCTCGGCCATGCCCTGCTGGGACAACAGGAAGACCGCATCACGCTGGTGATAGTTGTTCGACAGCACGATCACCGTCACGTCCGCGTCCGGCTGGTAGGTGACCAGGTTGCGGAAGCCGGACCAGCTTCCGGTGTGGAAGATCTGGTTGTCGGTGAAGTCGGGCCGGACCTGACGGCCCAATTCCTTGTCATAGACGCCATAGCCCCACAGGCGGCGCGGCTTGCCCCGTTCGTCCGGCGTGCCGTCCGGCGCATGGTCGGCGATCATCTGGGCGTAGCTGTGCGGCGACAGGACGTGACCGCGGTGCAGGGCTCGTTGCCAGACCAGCAGGTCGTCCAGGGTCGAGTACAGGGCCCCCGCGCCGAAGATGATGCTGACGTTGGCGTCCGGCTGGGGCGTCAGGCCGCCGGCCAGGTTGGCGTAGCCCATGACCACGTCCGAGGCGCCGTCGTCATAGCCGGTGTCGGCCATGCCCAGCGGCTTGAAGAAGGCCGTCCGCAGATAGGCGTGCAGGCCCATGCCGCTGACTTTCTCGACCACGGCGCCCAACAGATTGTAGCCGGCGTTGTCGTAGCTGACCTTTGTTCCGGGTGGGAACTGAAGTCCATAACGCATTGAATCAGAAGTGAGCTCTTCTGGCGTCGCGGGCGTGACGCGACGCAGGCCCCAGCCTGGGCGGGCCATCAGGTCGGGAATGCCAGAGGTGTGCGACAGCAGGTGATGAAGCCGGATCGGCGCCCAGGCGGCGGGGCACGGCTGGATGTATTTGCAGACCGGGTCCCAGACCGAGAGCTTGCCCTCGTCCTGCAGGCGCAGGATGGCGGCGGCGGTGAACTGCTTGCTGACCGAGGCCAGGCGGAAGCGGGAGTTCAGCGCCAGCGGCCGGCCGGTGCTGCGGTCGGCCCAGCCGTGGACCTGGCGGTACAGGACCCGATCGCCCTTGGCGACCAGCACCCCGCCCGTGAACTGGCCCGAGGCGCTCCAGCGGTCCATCTGGGCCTTGAGGTCCGGCAGGGTCTCGACCACCTCGAGCGGCGGGCGCGGCGGCAGGGGATCAGGCGTCACGCGCACGGTCGGCCTGTGGACCGTGCCCCAGGCGATCAGCCCGGCGGCGGCGATGACGAGAACGACCAGCAGGCCGAAGGTCAGCCGGGGATGGTTTCCGGCGCGACGGGGAACATGAAACACGGAACGCGAACTCTTAGACGTCGTAATCCAGCCCGAACTGGGCGTAGAGGGCGCGGCTGTCCTGCCACTTCGGATCGACCTTGACCGTCAGGAAGAGGTGAACCTGGCGGTCCAGCAACTCGGTCAGCTCCTCACGCGATTTCTGGCCGATCCATTTCAGGGTCTGGCCGCCCTTGCCCAGTACGATCGGGCGTTGGCTCTCGCGCTCGACATAGATGGTCTGTTCGATGCGGACCGAGCCGTCGGCGCGATCCTCGAACGAGGTGGTCTCCACCGCCGCCGAATAGGGCAGTTCCTCGTGGACGCGCAGATAGACCTTCTCGCGCGTGATCTCGGCGGCCAGAACGCGCATCGGCACGTCGGCGGACTGGTCTTCCGGATAGAGCCAGGGACCGGCGGGCATGGCGTCGGCCAGGCGCTGGCCCAGATCGTCGACGCCGTCGCCGCTGAGGGCCGAGATCATGAAGACCTCGCTGTAGACGCCCGTCTCGAACAGCGCGTGCGACAGCGCCAGGAGGGTGTCGCGGCGCATGCCGTCGATCTTGTTCAGCGCCAGGATGACCTGTTTGCCGGCCGCCTTCAGCGCGGCGATGATGGTCTCGGTGTCCTCGGCCGAGCGGCGGTCGGCGGCCTGGCCTTCCTTGCCCTCGGCGGCGATGTGCGAGGCGGCGTCGATCAGATGCACGACGATGTCGGCGTCATCCGCTCCGCCCCAGGCCGAGGCGACCATGGCGCGGTCCAGACGACGACGCGGGCTGAAGATGCCGGGGGTGTCGACCAGCACGATCTGGGCGTCGCCGTAGATGGCGATGCCGCGCACGGGGAAGCGGGTGGTCTGCACCTTCTGGGTGACGATCGAGACCTTCGTCCCGGTCAGCCGGTTGACCAGCGTGGACTTGCCCGCGTTGGGAGCGCCGATGATGGCGGCGAAGCCGGCACGCTGGTTTTGAGGTTCGGTCAAATCACGCCTTCACGTTGAAGAAGGGCCGTTGCGGCCGCTTTCTCCGCGTCCTGACGTGATCGCCCCTGCGCGGTCAAGGGCGGATATCCGGCTACGCTTGCTTCAACGGTGAATGTCGGGGCGTGATCCGAGCCGGTTCGCTCCACGATCCGGTAGGTCGGAAGCGCCCGTCCCTGCCCCAGCGCCCACTCCTGCAGGGCCGATTTCGGATTGGTCAGCGCCTTTTTCGGATTGGCCGCGAACTCCGGCGCCCAGGCCGTGTCGAAGACCTTGCGAGCCGCCTCGATGCCGCCGTCCAGCCAGACCGCGGCCAGGATCGCCTCCATGGCGTCGCCCAGAACGCCCTCCCGGCGCCGGCCGCCCTGCTTGGCCTCGCCGGGCGACAGGCGCATGGCCGGCCCGACCTCAAGCCGGTCGGCGACGCGGGCGCAGGCGGCCTTGTCGACCAGGGCGTGCAGGCGCGCGGACATGTCGCCCTCGTCGGCCTCAGGGAAGTCGCGCATCAGCGTGTCGGCGACCAGCAGGCCCAGCACGCGATCACCCAGGAACTCGAGCCGCTGGTTGTCGAGGAACGGTCGTCCGCGCGCGTCGCGCTCGGCCCCCTCCCCCACGCTGGCATGGGTCAGGGCCTGCTCAAGCAGGGCCCTTTCCCGGAAATCGTGGCCGAGGTTGCGCGTCAGCGCCTGGATGGCCTCGGCCCGACGATCCGCCATCAGTCGAGAATGTTGAACCAGCGGCTCAGGCGAACCTTGGTGAACCAGCTGACCGGATTCCACAGCGAGGCGCCCTCGTTCCACGAGAACAGGATGATCTCGGCCTTGCCGATCAGGTTCTCGGCCGGGACCAGGCCGACACCGTTCTGCGACTGGTCGACACGGCTATCGATCGAGTTGTCGCGGTTGTCGCCCATCATGAAGTAGTGGCCCGACGGAACCTCGAACACCGGGGTGTCGTCCAGGTCGTTGCCCGGACCGAAGTCCTGGATGCGGAAGGTCTTGGAGCCGTCCGGGAAGGTCTCGTCCGCCTGGACGATCGGCATGCCGTACATGTTGGTCACGTCGGCGTCCGACACGACCACGTCGCGCACGGGCGCGCCGTTGATGTGCAGCACGTTGTTGATCATCTGGATCCGGTCGCCCGGCAGGCCGATCAGGCGCTTGATGTAGTCGGTCTTGTTGTCGCGCGGCAGCTTGAAGACGACGATGTCGCCCCGTTGGGGCGCATGGCTGACCACTGGCAGGGAGACACGGCCGTTGAAGATCGGCGGGCTGAACGGGATCGAGTGCTTGGAATAGCCGTACGACCACTTGGACACGACGATGTAGTCGCCCTGGTAGAGGTTGGGCTCCATCGAGGCCGACGGGATGGTGAAGGGCTGGAACAGCAGGACGCGCAGGACCAGCGCGATCAGCAGGGCGAAGAAGATCGTCTTGAGGACTTCCCAGCCCTCGTTGGCGCTGCCGCCCGAGGTCTTCTTGCTCTTCTTGGTGCGGGCGTAGACCGGAGTGGCGTCGACATCCTCGAACGGGGCGTCGCCGGCATCGCTCCAGACCGGGCGCTTCTCGGGCTGAGCGGCGGCGACAGCCGCGCCGGCCGCAGCGGCGACCGCGGCGGCCTCCACGGGTGTCGGATGGGGGTCGGCGGCGGGCTCGTCGTGCGCGGCCTCTACGGGCGCGGCGTGATCGTCGTGAGCGGCTTCGGCCGGAGCGTGGTGTTCGGCCTCGGCGGCGGGAGCGTGATCGTCGTGGGCGGGCGCCGGGTGCGCGTCATGATCGGCATCGACGGCGGCGGCAGGCTCGTCATGAGCGGCGGGCGCGTGGTCATCGTGCGCGGCGGCCGGCTCTTCGTGCCCGTGCGCCTCGGCTTCAGGCGCATCATGGGCGGCGGCCGGCGCGTGATCGTCATGGCCGTGCGCGGGCGCGGCAGGCTCGTCGTGGCCGTGACCGGCGTCCGGCCCATGGCCGTGGTCGTCGTGCGGCTTGTTCTCGTCGCTCATGACTCTATCCCCCAGCCGCTGTGCGCGGTCTTTCAGCGGCGAAATCGGTATAACGTGATTAAGCGACGGGCAAGGCTTCGATCACCACGAAGGCGAGCGCGTACGGATGCTCGTCGCTGAGGGTGAGATGTATACGGACTTCATGTCCCGCGGGTGTCATGCGGGCCAGACGTTCCGCCGCCGGACCGGTCAGCGCCATGGTCGGCTGACCCGACCGCAGATTCACCACCCCCATGTCTCGCCAGTAGACATCGGCCCGCATGCCCGTGCCGAGGGCCTTTGCGCAGGCCTCCTTGGCCGCGAACCGCTTGGCGTAGCTCCAGGCGGGGTCCGGCTTGCGGTCCGAGCGGGTGCGCTCCAGTTCGGTGAAACAGCGCATCTTGAAGCGGTCGCCGAAGCGATCCAGCGAGGTCTGGATGCGCCGGATATCCGACAGGTCCGCGCCGACGCCCAGGATCATAATTTTGCGTCCATGGCGGCGCGCATGCGCTGGATGGCCGTCGCCAGCCCGACGAAGACCGCCTCGCCGATCAGGAAATGGCCGATGTTCAGTTCGCGCACCTCGGGGATGGCCAGCATGTCGGCGGCGGTGTCGTAGTCCAGGCCATGGCCCGCATGGACCTCCAGCCCGAGGTCGGCGGCCCGCGTCGCGGCGGCCTGCAGCCGCTCAAACTCGATCGCCCGGTCGTCGCCGGACAGGTGGCAGTAGCGGCCGGTGTGGAACTCGACCACCTGGGCGCCGACCGCGTGGGCGGCTTCGACCTGTTCGAGGGCGGGTTCGATGAAGAGGGAGACGCGGATTCCGGCGTCCGAGAGCGCCTTGGCGACAGGGGCGATGCGGCCCTCATGGCCGGCCACGGCCAGGCCGCCCTCGGTCGTCACCTCCTCGCGCCGCTCGGGCACCAGGCAGGCGGCGTGGGGCCGGTGGCGCAGGGCGATAGCCAGCATCTCGTCGGTGACGGCCATCTCGAAATTCAATGGCTTGCCGGCGACGGCGCAGAGATCGCTCAGAGCGTCGATGTCGGCGTCGGTGATGTGGCGGCGATCCTCGCGCAGGTGGGCGGTGATGCCGTCGGCCCCGGCCGCCAGGGCCTCCCGGGCCGCGCGGACCGGATCGGGGTGCGCGCCGCCGCGGGCGTTCCGCACGGTGGCGACGTGGTCGATGTTAACGCCCAGCCTGACGAAACCGGCCATCGGCGCGTCTCCTACTTCGACAGCCGGCGGCTGCCCGGATCCTCGACCGGGATCGCGGCCAGTTCGGGCGGCAAGGCATCGGCGGGGTATGCGGGCACGTCCAGCGTCGCCAGGGCGATCAGGGGCACGCCGACGTCGGCGCGCCCGCCCGAGCGGTCGACGATGCAGGCTGCGGCGATCACCTCGCCTCCGGCGGCGTTGATGGCGGCGATGCACTCGCGCGAGCTCAGGCCCGTGGTGACGATGTCCTCGACCATCACGACCTTCTGGCCGGGATCGACATGGAAGCCGCGACGCAGCTTGAACTCGCCGTCCACGCGCTCGACGTACATCGAGGGGACCTTGAGCCAGCGGGCGGTCTCATAGCCGGGGATGATGCCGCCCACCGCCGGAGAGATGGCCACGTCGACCGGGCCGACGGCGGCCACGATCTTCTCGGCCAGCGCCTTGCACAGCCGCCCGCAGCGCTCGGCGTCCATGAACACCAGGTTCTTTTGCAGGAAGGTCGGGCTGTGCAGGCCCGACGACAGGACGAAATGGCCTTCGCGCAGGGCGCCGGCGTCACGGAATTCGTTGAGTACGTCTTCGGAGGTCATGCCTGTCCCCTACCCCGTCACGGCCTCGCTTTGAAGGGCGGGTTGTTGCGGATCGGGCGCGTTTTCCTCTCCCGGGCGCAGACCGCGCGCCAGAAGCTCGGCCCAGACCGTTTCGGCGTCCTCGGCGAAGCTGATCAGCTCCAGGTCCTTGGGCGTGACCATGCCGTGCTCCACCAGGGCGCCGAAGCCGACGACCGACGTCCAGTAGGCCTTGTCGACCAGCACGATGGGAATGGCCCGCTCCTTGCCGGTCTGGCGCAGGGTCAGGATCTCGAACAGCTCGTCGAAGGTGCCGAAGCCGCCGGGAAAGACCACCAGCGCATTGGCCCGCATGGCGAAATGCATCTTGCGCATGGCGAAGTAGTGGAAGCGGAAGGTCAGCTCCGGCGTCGACCAGGCGTTGGGCTGCTGCTCGTGCGGCAGGGTGATGTTGAAGCCGATGGACGGGGCGCCCGCGTCGGCCGCGCCGCGGTTGGCGGCCTCCATCAGGCCCGGACCGCCGCCGGTGGCGATGACGTTGTCGCGTGGCTGGCCCACCGTGCCGCGCAGGGCCCCGCCCCGCTCCGAGGCGATGCGGCCGAACAGGCGCGCCTGCTCGTACCAGTGGCCCCGCCGACCGGCGTCGCCCTCGCGCACCCGGGCGCTGCCGAAGACGACGATGGTGGAGCGCACGCCCCAGGCCTTCAGCGCCTCCTCGGTCTTCTCGTATTCCATGAGGAAGCGAACGCCCCGCATGCCGTCGCTGAGCAGGAAGTCCTGGTCCAGCGCCGCCAGACGGTAGGAGGGGGAGCCCGTCTGGGCCGCGTTCAGGGGGCGTTCGTCCTTCACCCCCGGGCGCGCTCGACCGTGTCGACCGACGGATTGGCGCGCAGGGCGGCCATGATCATGGTGGCGTGGCGCGCGTCCTCGACCTCGACGTCGATGTCCACGTCGAAGAAGTCCTGCTGACGGTGGCTCATGGACAGGTTGATGATGTTGCCGCCCGCCTCGCCGATGATGGTCGTGACCTGGCCCAGCACGCCCGGCGCATTCTTGATCGTGGCGCGCAGACGGGCGGCGGCGACCGCGCCCTGTTCGGCCTGCGGCGTCCACTGCAGGTCCTGCCAGACCGAATCGTCGTCGGCGAACTCGGCCAGCTTCTGGCAGTCGATGGTGTGGACGGTCAGGCCAGCCTCGGGCTCGAGAATGCCGACGATGCGGTCGCCGGGCACGGGCGAGCAGCAGTGGCCGAAGTGGACGCTGACGCCGGGAGTAAGACCTCCGCCGCGCACGAACAGTCGGGCCTGGTCGTCGGCGATGCGCTTGCGGTCCGGCCCGGCCTTGAGGCGGCCCTTGAGCGCGGGGAACAGCGTCTCGCCGACCTTGGCGGCCGACAGCCGGCCCCGGCCGATGGCCTCGAACAGATCCTCGTCGGTCTCGACGGCCAGGGTTTCCAGCGCGGGTTTCAGCGACACCTCTTCCAAGGCCTTGCCGGCGCGGGCCAGGGTCTGTTCCAGGGTGGCGCGGCCCAGCTTCTGGAACTCGCCGCGCTCGGAGGTGCGGATGTGGCGGCGAATCGCCGACCGCGCCCGCCCGGTGACGGTCAGGGAGCGCCAGTCGGCGGGGATTTCGCGCTTGGCCCCGCGGATGATCTCGACCACATCGCCGTTCTGCAGCTGGGTGCGCATCGGCTTCAACTCGCCGTTGACCTTCACCCCGACGGCGGAGTCGCCCACCCCGGTGTGGACGGCGTAGGCGAAGTCCAGCGGCATGCCGCCGCGCGGCAGGGTGATCAGGGCGCCCTTGGGGGTGAAGACGAAGACCTGGTCCAGGTACATCTCGAGCTTGGCGTGCTCGACCCAGTCTTCGCCGCCCTCGCCGTGCTCGATGACCTGCACGAGGTGGCGCAGGTTCTGCAGCGGATCGCGCCCGCCGTCCTTCTCCATGGCCTCCTTGTCGAAGCCATAGGACTTGTTCTTGTAGGACCAGTGCGCCGCCACCCCGTCCTCAGCCACACGATCCATGGCCTCGGTGCGGATCTGCATCTCGATGCGCAGGCCGGACGGGCCGACGACCGTGGTGTGCAGCGAGCGGTAGTTGTTCGACTTGGGTGTCGAGATGAAGTCCTTGAACCGCTCGGGCACCATCGGCCAGGCGCGATGGATGACGCCCAGCGCGCGGTAGCAGTCGTCTTCGGCCTCGACGATGACCCGGAAGCCGTAGATGTCGGACAGGGACGAGAAGCCGACCGACTTGCGCTGCAGCTTGCGCCAGATGGAGTACGGCGTCTTCTGACGGCCGGCGACGCGGGCCCTGACCCCAGCCTCCTGCAGCACCCGCTCGACCTCGCTGGACACCCCGCCGATGGCGCGGCCGTGTTCCAGCTTCAACGCCTCCAGGCGGCGCTCGATGGCGGTCTTGGCGGTGGGGTTCAGATAGGTGAAGGCCAGCTCTTCCAGCTCGGACGCGATCGAGTGGATGCCGATCGAACGGCCCAGCGGCGCATAGACTTCCAGCGTCTCGCGGCTGATGCGCTCGCGCTTCTCGGGCTTCACATACTGGAGCGTCCGCATGTTGTGCAGGCGGTCGGCCAGCTTGACCAGCAGGACGCGGACGTCGCGGCTGATGGCCAGGATGAATTTGCGCAGGTTCTCGGCCTGGCGCGTGTGCTCGGCCTGCAGTTCCAGCCGCGACAGCTTGGTCACGCCTTCGACCAGGACGGCGATCTCCTCGCCGAACATGCGGGCGATGTCGTCGCGGGTGGCCGAGGTGTCCTCGACCACATCGTGCAGCAGGGCGGTGACGATGGTGGCGGTGTCGAGCCGGTAGTCGGTCAGGATGCCGGCGACCTGGATCGGGTGGGCGAAATAGGGATCGCCCGAGGCTCGCAGCTGCGAGCCGTGCATCTTCATCGCGTAGACGTAGGCGCGATTGAGCAGGTTCTCGTCGGCGGTCGGGTCGTAGGCCCGGACCGCTTCGACCAGCTCGAACTGGCGCAGCACCTTGCTGCGCGGCGGCTCCAGATCCTTGACCGGAGCCGCGCTGTCGGCGGGATCGTTCAGATTGGCAGCTTCAGGGGTCGGCGCGGACTGCCGCGCCGGCAGGATGGTGATACCGTTGGCGGGTTCGGCCGTCAGTACCGCTCCTCCTGCCCGCCGTCACGGTCGCTTTGCAGCGCGCGGATCAGCTCGGCCTCGGCCATGTTCATGTGCTGCGGTTCGGCCAGCAGGGCGACGACTTCGGCCTCGTCCTCGGCTTCGGTGCGCTCATCGACGCGTTGCAGCGTGACGATGATGTTCTCCAGCAGCTCGGCTGGCACGACGGTGTCGTCGGCCAGTTCGCGCAGGGCGACGACCGGGTTCTTGTCGTTGTCGCGGTCGATCGTCAGGGCGGCGCCGTTGGCGATGTTGCGGGCGCGGTGACCGGCCAGCAGAACCAGACCAAAGCGGTTCGGCACCTTCTCAATGCAATCTTCGACAGTGACGCGGGCCATGAAATTCCTCGGGCGGCAGGGAGAACCGCACAAAATAGAGCGTCCAGCCCAATTGTGCAACGCCACATGACCCGTAAACAGGGCTCTAGCCGCCTGTCGTCGCCATCAGCCCGCCCAGGACGATCCCGACGACGGGGACGATAAAGGCCCAGTAGCGGGTCGGGACGAAGAAGAAACTGCCCGCCGTGGGCTTGAGCAGGACGCGCTGCCCCGTCTTCTCATCCAGCAGCACCCGGCCCTCGCGGCCGTCCAGAGCGCGGGCCGTGAAGAAGATCGCCGCGCCCGCCAGCAGGCCCGTCAGGGCGAAGCCGATCGCGGGTCCCCACGGATCCGGAGCGCCTGTCGCCGTCACGCCGACGATGCTCAGGCCGAAGGCGACGATGACATACAGCGGGACCAGCAGGCCCCAGCCCGACCAGATGATCATGGCGTCCCTTTCGAATGTCCGCGGCCACAGTCGTCCGGGCCACGCGTCCAGGTCAACCTGTGCCGACTACGTGGCCGGCGCCGCGTCCAGACCAATGGACGCCGTCTGCGCCAGCCGGGCGGCGGTCTCGCCGCCTGGGTGCCGCCAGTCCGGAGCGATCTCGGCCAAGGGGCCCATGACGAACAGGCGCTGATGCGCGCGAGGGTGTGGCAGGATCAGGCCGTCCAGATCACCGCTCAGCCGGCCATAGGCGATCAGGTCCAGGTCCAGGGTCCGGCGGGCGTTGGCGGTCAGGCGGCGGCGTCCGAACGCGTCCTCGATCCGCCCCAGCGCAGCCATCAGCGCGTGCGGCTCCAGTTCGGTGCGGACCAGCACCACGCCGTTCAGGAAGGGCGGATCGGTCGGGTCCGGCCAGGCCTGAGATCTCCACCACGACGACCGGGCGACGATGTCGACGCCCTCGCACCGGAACCGCGCCAGCGCCGCCTCCAGCGCCTCGCGGCAATCGGCCCAGGCCCCCTTGTCATTGCAGCCCAGCGCGACGATGACGGCGGAGTCCGGATCGGGCTCGCCGTCTATTTCGACGGAGGGTTGGACGCCCATTTCTGCGGAGACCTTTTCCATGACGCCCAATCCGACGGATCGCACTGCCTTGTTCATCGACGGGGCCAATCTGTACGCCGCCGCGAAGGCGCTGAACACCGACCTCGATTTCCGCAAGCTGGTGGAGATGTATCGCGCCAGGGGCGATCTGGTTCGCGCCCTCTATTACACCGCCGTCGTCGAGGGCGAGGAGTTCTCCCCCATCAAGCCGCTGGTGGACTGGCTGGACTACAACGGCTTCACCGTGGTGACCAAGCCGGTCAAGCGCTTCACCGACGCCCAGGGCCACACCCGCACCAAGGGCAATATGGACATCGAGATCGCCGTCGACATGCTCGAGCTGGCGCCCCGGCTGGACCACATCGTGCTGTTCTCCGGCGACGGCGACTTCCGTCGCCTGGTGCAGGCCGTCCAGGCCAAGGGGGTGAAGGTCACCGTGGTCTCGACCGTGAAGACCCAGCCGCCCCAGATCGCCGACGACCTGCGCCGCCAGGCCGACCTGTTCGTCGACCTCAACGACCTGCTGGCCGAGATCGGACGGCCGCGCGTCAACGGCGGTCCGCCGCTGCGGGACGACCGCGCCTAGGCCCTGCCCCGCCGACCGGGTGTGGCTCCCGCGCAACGCGAATCACGCCACGAAGAACCGTGGTCCGCGGCCCGGGAACAGCGCCCTCCTCGCGACGTTCCACGGACAGCTTTGGAGGCTGTCATGGGCAGGAGAAACGGGGTGTTCACCCCGCGCGAACGTAGAACGGCGCTGATCGCGCTACTGGCCGCCGTCGCGGTCGCGGCCGGGGGAATGGCGATCCAGCCGTTGATCAAGCCGTCGCTGGGACCGGGCGGAGCCGACGCCTACCTCTCGGCGCCGACGCCGGGGGTGCTGGACGCGACGCCGCTGGCCGGCTGATCAAGCGTCGAGGTCAGCTCGCGCGAGAGGGGCTGCGCCCGACTACGGTCGCTCGCACCCGAGAACGGGTCTGATCGTCTCGAGCCGCCCGAGATAACGATTGTTCGCCCCGCCGTAGTCCCGGAGGCCGGGAATGCCATCGGCCGTCGCGGCTCCATACAAATCGGCAGTCTTGTTCGGATCATAGTAGATCGCGGCCAGGGCGCTCGCGCTGTAGATATACACCACCCAGCGCTGGTCTGGATTGCCGAGAACGGTCATCGGTCCCATTCCGATTCCGGTGTCTATGCCTCCATAAGGCGGGCCGAAAGTCTGCGTTTCAGCGCCGGAGTGAGCCGCCAGGACATTTGTCGTGACCGGGCCGGAAACGAAGGTTTGGCCCCGTTCGAACGACCGACAGCGCCTCGGCACGGCCAGACGAAACACAACGCCGGCGACGCACTGATAATCCGGAGTTGAACAATCTTCGACGTGGTTATTCCAAGGCGATGAACGTTCCTTCATCGCACCCAGATCAAGAACGACTCCGCCGTAGACGGCTACGTTCGGATCAGTTTCTCTTTCTTGCGCGGACTTATGCTCCGCTCCATTAGCGCCCAAGTGGATTGACGCAAGTAAACCGAGAATCAGGGAATTCATCTGGGCGCGCTTCCCGCTAGATCAATGTTGGGGTTGAATGGGAGGCGAGCAATCTCTGAGAATCCCCAACCTCTTGCTGTAGCTCGCGCCTCCAACTCGGTGCGTTGGGTGGAATTGGCGTATGCAGTCTCTAAAGCCAACCCGCTTAAACTAGGATTCTGCGCTCGATAGTTGTCCCATGTTTGACTTGCATCCAAACGCCCTGCTCCGACAGCGTGCCCGATCTCATGAAACAGAACTGAGTTAATGGCCACATCGCGTGGAAACGCAGCAGTGCGAGTTACTAGCTCGGATGGATATATCTCTAAGCGGCCGGAGGCTGGATCGAACTCTGCAGCAAAGGCATGGCTGCCTCCCTTGAACACGATATCCGTGTTCCTCAACATCGTGATGAAATCCCTCGCCTTCATGTCTTGCGTGCCCGGTCCGTCCACGAAGGCGTCGCCGTTCTCCAGCGCGCGATAGGCGGTCACCATCAGGCTATCGACCGCCTTTTCATAGACCTCCTTGTGATCGGGATTGTTGAAGTCCAGCCCCTCCGTCGAAATGGCCGATTGCACGAGATCGAACGCTTGGTTGGCGCGCGCGAGCGTGCCGCTTACATACTGATCAAACTGCCTCTGTGTTTCAGGCGTCCATGGCTTGAAACTTCGCAAATTGATCCAGGTCTGTTGGTCGCGGCGCGTCGCCTGGACCAAGACATCCGGCAACGTCGTTACGGGATCACCAGCGCTCTGCGACATCGCCGCGACGGCCTCCGGCGAGAGCGTGATCCGGACCGCCGGGTCTGCCGGGTCTGATGTCTCCGGGATCGTGACGTTGTTAGCATCCATTGACGGCGGCGGGTCGGAGACCCCGCTATACGGCACGCCCGTCGTCGATACGCCTACTGTCAGGTTCATGATCTACCTCCGATTGGGAGGTTAGCTGATTCCTGCGGCCCATAGTTGTGGGTATGTGAGGCTTGGAGCCGCCCCTACCCCCGCTCCTTCATCAGCCGCGCCTTGTCGCGCTGCCAGTCGCGGTCAGCGCTGGCCTGGCGCTTGTCGTGCAGCTTCTTGCCCTTGGCGAGCGCGATCTCGATCTTCGCCTTGCCGGCCTCGTTCAGATAGAGCCGGACCGGGATGATGGTCTGGCCGTCGCGCTGGACCGCGCCGATGAATTTGTCGATCTGCTTGCGGTGCAGCAGCAGCTTCCGGTGCCGACGCGGTTCGTGATTGAAGCGGTTGGCCTGTTTGTAGGGCGGGATGTCGGCGTTCACGAGCACGATCTCGCGCCCCTCCACCGCCGCATAGGATTCGGCGATGTTGGCCCGGCCGTCTCTCAAGGCTTTGATCTCGGTTCCGAGCAGGGCGATGCCCGCCTCGGTGTAGTCCTCGAGGAAATAGTCGAACTTGGCCCGGCGGTTCTCGGCCAGCACCTTCATTTTCGGCTTGTCAGAAGCCATCAACCCAATCCTGCATCCGCCATCGCGCGATCAATCGCGGGCTTCACGGCGTCGGCGGTCGGAGCGAGCGGGAGGCGGACCTCCTCGGTGCAGAACTGCAGACGCGACAGGGCGTATTTGGTGGGCGACGGCGAATTGTCGAGGAACAGGCCCTTGTGCAGGCCGATCAACCGGTCCTGCCACTCGCGCGCGGCGGCGTAGTCCCCGGCCTGGGCCGCCTCGTGCAGGGCGACCATGCCCTCGGGCGCGACGTTGGAGGTGACCGAGATCACCCCGACCCCGCCGTGGGCGTGGTAGCCGAGGTAGCTGGGGTCGTCGCCCGAGATCAGGTCGAACTGGCCGCCGATGTTGGCGCGCATCCAGCTGACGCGGGCCAGATCGCCGGTGGCGTCCTTGATGCCGACGATGTTCGGATGCGCCGCCAGCCGGGCGACCGTCTCATTGGCCAGGTCCACGCCCGTCCGGCCCGGCACGTTGTAGAGCAGGATCGGCAGCTGGACGGCCTCGGCGATGGCCTCGAAGTGGGCGGCCAGACCGGCTTGCGACGGACGATTGTAATAGGGCGTGACCACCAGCGCCCCGTCGGCGCCGACGGTCTTGGCGTGGCGGACCAGCTCAATGGCCTTGTCGGTGGACGACGATCCGGCGCCGGCGATGACGCGCACGCGCCCGGCGGCGACCTGAACGCACAGCTCGACGACGCGTTGATGCTCCTCCGGATGCAGGGAAGCGCTCTCTCCGGTCGTACCCATCGGCACGACGCCGTGAACTCCGGCGGCGATCTGGCGTTCGAGCAACCGCGTGAAGGCGGCTTCGTCCACCTTTCCGTCACGAAGTGGTGTGATCAGGGCGGTGATCACGCCCTTGAACAAGGGGGCGGTCATTGAAACGATGGTCCTGCGTGGAATTGGGCGACACTCGCCCGGAAGCGAAGCGCCGGAGGGTAGGTTGCCGGTTCACGGACCGCAACCACGACGAATGGGGATAGGACACGGAATGATCGGAACCAGCCTCGCGGCCGCCCTGGCCCTTCTCGCCCCCGCGCCCGAGAGCCTCCTGCCGCAGGAAGTCCCCTACTACGCCTCCGCCCCCGCCGGTCCGGTCAGCAACCAGCCGCGCACCCTGAGCGACCAGGACACCGCCCTCTTCCGCCAGGGTCTGGCCGCGGCCCGCGCCCGCGACCTGACCGGCGCCCGCTCCGCCATGGCCCAGATCGGCGATCCGGCCGCGCGCAAGCTGGTCGAGTGGGCCCTTCTGGACACCGCCGCCGACCAGATGTCATGGGGCGAGCTGGCCGATGCGCCGGCCCGTTTCGCCGGCTGGCCCCGCGCCGACAGCCGCCGCCAGGCGGTCGAGCGCGCCCTGGACCGTTCCTACGCCGGTCCTGACGCCGCCCTGGCCCTGTTCGAGCGCGACGCCCCGACCACGGTGCAGGGCGCCATCGCCCTGGCCGACGCCCTGGAGCAGCGCGGACGCCGCGACGAAGCGCGCCGTCTGATCCAGGACTGGTGGCGGACCCGCAGCTTCGAGGCGGACCAGCAATCACGCATCCTGACCCGCTGGGGGTCGGCCCTGACGCGGGACGACCATGAGACGCGGCTGAACATGCTGCTGCTGGGGCCGCACGGCCCGGCGACACGCGCCATGGTGCCGCTGGTCTCGCCCGAGCGGCAGGCCGTGGCCAACGCCGTGCTCGCGCTGCGCACCGCCTACAGCCCCGACGCCATCGTGGCCGGCCTGTCGCCGTCGCAGGCCATCGAGCCCGCCGTGGTGCTGGAGCGGGTGCGCATCCTGCGCTCGCAGAGCCGCCAGTCGGAGGCCTTCCCCCTGCTGCGCTACCTGCCCGCCGCGCCATCCTCGACCGACGCCCAAAGCACCCTGTGGAGCGAGCGCCGCAACTACTTCCTGGACGCCCTGCAGGCCCGCAACTGGCAGGCCGCCTATGACGCCTTCAACGGGCACGGCTTCCCGTCGGGCGACCGCAAGGTGGACGCCGAGTTCTTCGCCGGCTGGGTCGCGCTGGTGAAGCTGAACGATCCGGCGCGCGCGACGCAGCATTTCGAGACCCTGCGCCAGTCTTCCACCACCCCGATCACCCAGGGCCGCGCCCTCTACTGGCTGGGCCGCGCCGCCGAGGCGCAGGGCAGCGTTCCGGCCGCCGTGAACTACTATCAGGCCGGATCGCGCCACTATCAGACCTTCTACGGCCAGCTGGCCGCCGAGAAGGCCGGACAGACCTCGATCACCCTGCCCGCTGATCCCGAGCCGTCCAACGCCGATCGCGCCGCCTTCGAGCGCAACGAGGTCGTGCGCGCGTGGCGCGTGCTGGGCGAGACCGGCGAGGCCAGCCTGTTCCGCGTCTTCGCCTACCAGCTGGACGACGACGTCCCGACGGTCGAGCAGTTGGCCCTGATGATGGATACGTCGCGCGGCTACGGCGAGGGGTTCACCGCCATGATGATCGGCCGCGCCGCCAGCCAGCGTGGCTATCTGCTGCCCGAGCGTCAGTACCCCATCCGCATGCCGCCGAGCGTGCCGGGCGCCGCGCCGCTGGAGTTCACCCTGGCCATCACGCGTCAGGAATCCAGCTTCGACCCGCGCGCCCGCTCGCACGCCAACGCCCGGGGCATGATGCAATTCCTGCCCGCCACCGGCCGTGGCGTGGCTCGGCAGTTGGGCATGCCCTTCTCGGACGAGCGTCTCTACGATCCCGACTTCAACATGACGCTGGGCAGTTTCCACCTCGGCGACCTGATGAACAATTTCGGCGGCTCGATGCTGCTGACGACGGTGGCCTACAACGCCGGTCCGGCCCGTCCGCCGCAGTGGGTGGCCCGTTGCGGCGATCCGCGCGCCGGGACCGTGGACCCGATCGACTTCATCGAGTGCGCCCCCTTCACCGAGACGCGCAACTACATGATGCGGGTCATGGAGAACATGTCGATCTACAAGGCCCGGCTGAACGGCGGGACCGCGCCCCTGACCCTGTCGCAGGACATCCGCCGCGGCGTGCCGCGCGGACCCCAGCCCTATGCGACGGTGTCGGGCGAGGAGCCGCTGCGCACGCCGGAGCCTGATCCGGGCGAGTAACGCAGGCCGGACAGCAGCGGGCCGTCCGGGCTCTCGATCCAGCGGGCGGACAGGCCGAAGACGCGCGCCATGATCTCGGGCGTCAGGGCGTCCAACGGCGCGCCGTCGGCGACGACCCGTCCCTCGTTCAGCACCACCACCCGGTCGGCGTAGCGCGCGGCCAGCGTCAGGTCGTGCAGGCTGACCAGCACCGCCTGCCCCGCCCTCGCCCGCGCCTTCAGCCGCTCCAGCACCAGCAACTGCGCGTCCGGATCCAGCCCTGCCACCGGCTCATCGGCCAGCAGCGCCCGCGCGCCCGTGGCCAGCGCCCGCGCCAACAGCACCCGCGCCCGTTCGCCGCCCGACATCTCGGCCACGCCCCGGTCCGCCAGATGCCCGGCCTCGACCTCGTCCAGCGCGGCCTGGGCGGCGGCCAGGGCTTCGCCTCCCGCCAGGAAGGGCGCCCCCAGCGCCGCGATCTCCACGGCGGGTAGGTTCCAGGCGATGCGGCGTTCCTGCGGCAGGTAGGCGACCCGCGCCGCCCGCTCGCGCGCCGACAGTCCGGTGACGGCCTGCCCGTCCAGCCGGGCCTCGCCGCCGCTCAGCGGCAACAGGCCCGCCAGAGCCCGGATAGCGCTGGACTTGCCCGCGCCGTTGGGGCCGACGACGGCGACCAGTTCGCCCGCCGACACCGCTAGGTCGACAGCCTTCAGCACCTCGCGGCCGCCCAGACGCGCCGTGGCGCCGATCAGTTGCAGGGCGCTCACAGCCGCCACTCCTTCGCCGCGCGCCAGGCGATCAGGGCGAACAGAGGCGCGCCGACCAGGGCGGTGAACACCCCCAGCTTCAGCTCCTGGTCCGTCGGCGTGATCCGCGCCAGCAGGTCGGCGCCGACCAGCATCAGTCCGCCCGCCAGCGCCGCCGGCGCCAGCAGCCGGGCCGGGTCTCCCCGCACCGCCGCCCGCACCAGATGCGGCGCCGCAAGGCCGACGAAGCCGATCACGCCGGACACCGCCACCGCCGCTCCGGTCGCCAGCGCCGCCGCCAGCAGGGCCAGCAGGCGTAGGCGGGCCATCGGCAGGCCCGAGGTCCGGGCCGTCTCTTCGCCCAGGCTCAGCATCTTCAGGCCCGGCGCGGCCAGGGCGGCCAGACCGGCGGACAGCAGGACGGCGGGGGTGACCCACAGCACGTCGATCCAGCTGCGGTTCTGCACCGAGCCGAGCAGCCAGCTCATCACCTCGGCCGAGGCGATGGGCGACGGCGACAGGTTGAAGATCAGGGCGGTCAGCGCGCCGGCGAAGCTGGACACCGCCACCCCGAACAGGATCAGGGCCTCGGGCGCCCGCACCCGGGCCGAGAACAGGACCAGCAGGCCGCCCGCGACGCCAGCGCCCGCCAGCGCCGAGACCTCGACCGCCCCGGGCACGCTCGCCGCGCCCAGCACGATGGCGCTCGCCGCGCCCAGCGCCGCCACGGCGGACACGCCCAGCACCCCAGGATCGGCCAGCGGATTGCGCAGCAGGCCCTGCATGACCGCTCCGGCCAGGCCGAGGGCGGCGCCGACCATCAGGGCGGTCACGGCGCGCGGCGCTCGCACGGCCCACAGCACCTCGCCGGGCCCTGAGGCCGGGTCGCGGAAGGCCTCGCCGAACTGGGCCGGGGTCAGCGGGCTCTCGCCGAAGAGCACGGCCAGGGCCAGAGCCGCGCCGATGGCCAGCGACAGCAGAAGGATCAGGCGTGTGCTCACGATCCATCCTCCGCCAGCATCGCAGCGGCGTCGGCGGCGAACCAGGCCGGACAGGTCAGGGCGGCGGCGGGCAGGTTCGCGGCCACCCGGTTCTGCGCCGCCTTGCGCACGACCGGATGCCGCCCCGGTCCGCGCCAGTCGCCGCGCGCCTGGTCGAAGAAGCCGAGTACGAAGCGGACCGGCGGAAACAGGGCGATGCGCTCGACACTGACCGGGTTGAAGTAGGGTTTGTCGGCGGCGTTGCGGAAGCCGGCGGCGGCGAAGATCGCATCGACCAGCGTCTCCTTGCCCGCCGTGAAGCCGCCGGGCGTCAGGTACAGCGCCGTGGGCCGAGCGGCGGTCTTCGGCGCGGCCTGGGCCAGCCGCGCGTCCATGCGACGGATCAGGTCCTCGCCCCGGGGGCCGGCGTCCAGGGCTTGCGCCACACTGCGAATGTTGGCGCGTATACCGTTGAAATCCGTGGCGTCGTTTATGATCGCCGTCGGCGTGCCGCGGGCTTCCAGCCGGGCCAGCAGCCGGGGCTCCCCGCCCCAGTAACGGACAACGACATCCGGCTGGAAGGTGACGGCGGCCTCCAGTGTCGGGCGGACACGCGCCCTGCCCTGGGCCGCCTCGCGCAGCCAGGCGTCGGGATCGTCGGCGCGCGGCGACAGCGCCAGTTCGGCGTCAGGCCGCAGGGCCAGCACATATTGGTCGGCGCACTGGTCCAGCGACAGAATCCGCGTCGGTCGGGCTTGCGCGGTCCCGGCTCCAAGGATCAGCAGCCCCCCGGCGGCGACGGCCGCCAGCCGCCTCAAGGCTTGAGCAGGCCTGTGAACAGCCCCTCCAGCAAGGTCGTCACCAGCTTGTCGCGCTCGACCCAGTCGAAATAGGGCTTGGAGATCATCAGCGAGACGGCCCCGTGCCCGCCGGCCCAGACGGCCTGGGCCGTGGTCTTGGCGTCGTAGCGCAGCCGCCCGGCGGCCTCCAGTTCCTCGATCACCCCCTCGAAGGTGCGGAACAGCTCCACTCCCATCTCGCGCGCCGCCGACTGGGCGCCCTCCCGCAGCTCGATCGGGCGGGTCATGTAGACCAGCCGGTAGGCGTTAGGATTGGCGAAGCCGAAATCGACATAGGCGCGCATCATCTCGCGCATCCGCTGTTCGGGCGAACGCGTCTCGGCGATGATGACCTGGTTGGCCTCCATCAGGGCTTCGAAGGCCTGCCGGCAGATCTCCTGCAGGATCTCGCCCTTCTCGGAGAAATGCATGTAGAGGGCGGTCGAGGACAGGCCGACCTCGTCGGCGATCTTGCGGATCGTGGCGCCTTCGTAGCCGTGCTCGACGAAGATGCGTTCGGCGGCGGCCAGGATTTCGGCGCGTCGCTCGTGGCCCTCGCCCTTGGGCTTGCGGGCGGATCGGGAACTGACGGGGATGGCGGTCACACGCGGCTCCGAATGTCTGTCCCCTGAATAGCGGCAATCGGGCGGCAGCGCCAAGCGGTTGCGAGGGGCGATGTTCCTGCGTTAACCATTCCGTGTGCACTCGAAAGTAGACAGCGAAAACGGGAATCCGGACATCATTCCGTCCGCCGCGCTGCCCCCTGCCCAGAGCGCCGCTCGCAGGGGGTTATCGTCGGAGCAGTGGGTCATGCTCCTGGCTGTCTTCGCGGGGGCGGCCTGGCTGGTCGGGCGCGATCCGGCCGCCGCGCTTGTCGGGCTGGAGGTGCTGGCGGGCGCCGCCTTCCTGTTCGTGGCCGGGTGGCGGTGCCTGCTGATCCTCGCCAGTCGCCCGCCGGTCGTCGCGGAGACGCCCCCGGACCTGTGGCCGCGCTATACTGTTCTCGCCGCCCTGTACGACGAAGCCGAGGTGGTGGATCAGCTGATCGGCCGCCTGGCGGCGATCGACTATCCGCCGGACCGGCTGCAAGGAATGCTGGTGCTGGAGGCCCACGACGACGCGACCTTGGCCGCCGCGCTGGCGTCGCCTCGGCCCGACTGGCTGGAGATCTTCATCGCACCGCCTGGGCGTCCGGGCACCAAGCCACGCGCGCTGAATTGCGCCCTGCTCCACGCCACGGGAGACCTGCTGACCGTCTATGACGCCGAGGACGAGCCCGATCCCGGTCAGCTGAAGGAGGCCGCGGGCCGATTTCTGAACGACGCCGGGGGGCGGTTGGCCTGCCTCCAGGCGCCGTTGCGCATCCGCGCGCGAGCCGGTTCGGCCACGCCCTTCCTCGACCGCCAGTTTGCGGCGGAATACGCCAGCCTGTTCGAGATCACCCTGCCCGGTCTGACCCGCCTGGGTTTGCCCTTCCCCTTGGGCGGGACCAGCAACCACTTCCGCGTTGATGTCCTGCGCGCCGTCGGCGGTTGGGACTCCTGGAACGTGACCGAGGACGCGGATCTTGGCTTCCGTCTGTGGCGTCGGGGCTGGCGGATCGGGGTCATCGCCCGGCCCACGTGGGAAAGCCCGCCGGGCTTCCTGCACGACTGGCTGCCCCAGCGCACCCGTTGGCTGAAGGGCTATATGCAGACCTGGGGCGTGCACACTCGCAGCCTGGGCGCCTTGGGGCCCCGTGGCCTGTTCGCCCTGGTCATGACGCTGGGGGTCGGCCTCGCCTCGGCGGCGCTCTATGGGCCGACCCTGTGCTGGGTGCTGGCCGCGGTGCTGGTATCGACGGTGTCGGGCCTTTCGCCTGAGACGCCTCGACTGGCCCTGAGCGTGCTGGTGCTGGGCGCGGTCTCGGCCTGGCTGTCGTGCGCGCTGGGCGCCCGCCGGGCGGGCATCCCCTATTCGCCGCGGGACATGATCGCCGCGCCCGCCTACTGGAGTCTGCTCAGCCTGGCCTTCACCCAGGCCCTGTGGCGGTTGGCGTTCGAGCCCTTCGCCTGGAACAAGACGCGGCATCGGCGCGACATCCCGGCGGCTTCGACGGACGCCGCGCTGGACGAGGCGGGGTCGCACCGCCTATCAGCGACCCATGCCGCCACGCCTGAACCCGTCGCCTGAAACGCTCTTCACCCGAGGCTGGGAAGACTACGCCCTGCTGGACAGCGGCCATGGCCGCAAGCTGGAGCGCTATGGGCGCTTCACCGTCGTGCGGCCCGAGCCCCAGTGTTTCTGGGCTCCGCACGATCCCGCCGCCTTCGACAAGGCTGACGCCGTGTTCGATCCGCAGGCCCAGGACGATGACGACGACGGCCGCTGGCGCTTCTCCGGCCGCCCGGTCGAGACCTTCCCGCTGGCCTGGCGCGACGTGCGCTTCACCGGCCGCTTCACCCCCTTCCGCCACCTGGCCTTCTTCCCGGAGCAGGCGGCGAACTGGGAGTGGCTGGATGCGCGAGTGCGCACCTTGAAGCGTCCCAAGGTCCTCAACCTGTTCGGCTACACCGGCGTGGCCAGCCTGGCCTGTTCGGCGGCGGGCGCCGAGGTGACGCACGTCGACGCCTCCAAGAAGTCCGTCGCCTACGCTCGCGAGAACGCTGAGCAATCAGGGCTGGCCGACCGGCCGATCCGCTGGATCGTCGAGGACTGCCGCAAATATGTGGCCCGCGAGGTCCGGCGCGGGGTGAAGTACGACGGCATCATCCTGGACCCGCCGAAGTACGGGCGCGGGCCGACGGGCGAGGTCTGGCGGCTGTTCGAGGACCTGCCCGGCCTGCTGAAGGACTGCGCCGCCCTGCTGTCGGACGACGCCTCCTTCCTGCTGCTCAACGCCTATGCGGCGCGCATCTCGGGTCTGTCGCTGGCCCACCTGATGGCGGAAGCCACGGCGGATCGCGGCGGCGTCATCGACTGGGGCGAGCTGGCCCTGGCTGAGCATGGGTCGGACGGCCGGGCCATCGGCCTGAGCTTCTTCGCCCGATGGAGCAAGGATGCGGGGAGCGGGCAATGACCGACCGCCTGATCACCTCCCTGACCAATGATACGGTCAAGAACGTCCGCGCGCTGAACATGCGCAAGGAGCGTGAGAGCACGGGCCGCTTCCTGGCCGAGGGGCTGAAATTCATCGGCGAGGCGCTGGACCAGGGCCGCACGCCCAAGCTGCTGCTGGTCGGGATGGAGGCGCGCGAGCATCCGCTGCTGGATCGCGCCAAGGCCGAGACCCGCGCCGCCGGCGGCGAGGTGGTCATCGTCACCCATCCGATCCTCGAGAAGATCAGCCGTCGCGATAACCCGCAGACCGTCCTGGGGGTGTTCGAGCAGGTCTATACGCCCTTGTCGGCGATCAATCCCAAGAGCGCCCCCTGTTGGGTGGCGCTGGAGCAGGTGCGCGATCCGGGCAATCTGGGCACCATCATCCGCACCGCCGACGCGGCGGGCTGCGGCGGGGTGATCCTGATCGACGACTGCGTCGACCCCTATTCCACCGAGGCGGTGCGGGCGACCATGGGTTCGGTCTTCGCCGTGGCCATCGCCCGGGCAAGCTCGGCCGAGTTCATCGCCTGGCGCCAGACCTGGCCGGGCAGCGTGATCGGCACCCGGCTGGACGCGACGCACGGCTATCGCGACGCGGCCATCCAGCATCCGGCCCTGGTCCTTATGGGCAATGAGCAGGCTGGGCTGACCGACACCCTTGCGGCGGCCTGCGACGTCAACGTCAAGATTCCCATGCGCGGCCGGGCCGACAGCCTGAACCTGGCCATCGCCACGGGCGTGATGGTCTATGCGGTGACCGACGCGGCCTGACGGTCCGCGCCTGTCCGGAGTTTAACTTGCCGGACGGAGGCATGCGGCACAGCTTCGCCGCCATGCGCATCCTGCTGATCCTCGCCGCCCTGCTCCCCTTCGCCGGCCCCGTCCATGCCCAGACGCCTGACCTGTCGCCCGACGCCTACCGGGCCGACGCCCTGTCGATCGAGGGGCTGATCAACGGTCATTACGCCTATCTGGACCGCTTTCCCGGCGGCGCCCTGCCGATGAGCGACGTCCTGCGGGCCGAGGCGTCGGCGGTGCATGACCGGTCGTCCCTGTTGCTCTACGCCGAGCATGCGATCACGGCGCTGGCGGACCATCATGCGATCACCGGCAGTTCCTTCCGCGACAGTCGGGCGCTCGTCCCCAGCTACGCCGATCTGTGGATCGAGAAGCAGGGCCCGGTCTGGCGCATCACCGCCGTGCGCGAAGGCTCTCCGGCCGAGGCGGCGGGGGTGCGCGCGGGGCAGGCGCTGGATGCGGTAGGCGGCGTGGAGACCGGCGAAGCGGTGCGCGCCTTCTGGGCCGAGCTGGGGCTGGAGCCCGGCGGCGATCGGGACGGCTACGCGGCCCGGGTGCTGGCGGCGGGCCGGCGGGACCGGGAACGGGACCTGACGATCTCGGGCCAACGGCTGACCCTGCCCAACCTCTATGCGGCGGCCGCTGCGGATCGGCCGCCCCTGACGGTCAGCGAGGCCGGCGGCCGGCGGGTGATCCGGTTCAACGACTCGCTGGGGAACAGCGACACCATCGCGGCCTTCGACGCCGCCATGGCCGGCGCACGGCCCGGGCAGCCGGTCCTGATCGATCTCACCGACACCGCCAGCGGCGGCAACACCTCGGTCGCCCGGGCGGTGATGGGCTGGTTCGTGACCGAGGCCCGGTCCTACCAGATCCACAACCTGCCCTCGGAGGAGCGGGAGACCGGCGTGCCGCGGCAGTGGATCGAGCAGGTCCTGCCTCGCTCCGGCAAGCATCACGACGGCCCGGTCACGGTCCGCGTCGGACGCTGGACCGGCAGCATGGGCGAAGGCCTGGCGATCGGCTTCGACGCCCTGGGCGTCCGGGTCGAGGGCGGCCCGATGGCGGGCCTGCTGGGCGCCGTCTACGACCTGCGGCTGGAGAACTCCGGGCTGACGATCAAGATCCCGGCGGAGCGGCTCTACGCCGTCAATGGGACGCCGCGCGAAGCCTTCGAGCCGCGTCGCCGCTAGAAGCTGCGCCCATCGACGCGCTGGGCGGTCCAGCTGAAGGGTTCCAGGTCGGTCAGGGTGCGGATGTTGATCGCCACCATGGGATCGCCCTTGGGCGTCTTGCCCTCGGCGAACGGCTGGACCCCGCAGGTGTCGCAGAAGCGGTGCTGGATGTTGTGGGTGTTGAAGGTGTGGGTGCTCAACGCTCCCTCGCCCGCCTTCAGGCGGAAGGCGTCGGGGCTGACGAAGGTCAGGACCAGCCCCTTGGGGTAGCAGTGCGAGCAGTTGCACTCGATCAGGCCCTGCAGGTCGGTGTCGACCTCATAGGCCACGGCGCCGCAGTGGCAGGAACCCTGGTGGGTCTTAGGTTCACTCATCACGCATCCTCCAGATAGCTGACGCCCGGGGCCGACTTCAGGGCGCCGCGCAGGGCGCCGTCGAGGCGGTAGCGGCCGGGCAGTTTCATCTCGACCTCGCGACGGCCGTCCAGGGCGGCGACCAGGAAGACCTCCCCGCCCTTGCCGCCCGCAGCGACGGCGCGCTCCAACCGGGTGCGCAGAGCCTCGGGATCGGCGCCGCGGGCCGAGACGTGGATGCGCAGGCCCAGCTGACCGTCATCGATCAACGTATCCAGCCGGCTGGCGTCGTCGCCGAAGAAGCGCACCTCGCCGTCGGCGCATTTGGCGCGAACCTTGACCATGACCGAGGCGCCGGTCTCCAGCACCTCGCGGCATTTGCGCAGCTGTTCCGGCGGGAACAGGCATTCGAACTCGCCCGTCGGGTCCGAGAAGGTGACGAAGGCGAATTTCTCGCCCGTTCGGGCGCTGGCTCGTTCCTGACGGCGACGCACCACGCCGGCCATCATGAAGGCCTCGTAGCCGCTCTCGGCCAGGGCGGTGGCCTCGGCGACGAAGGTGACGCGCTTGCGCTTCAGGGCCGGCGCCATGTCCTCCAGCGGGTGGCCGGACAGGTAGAAACCGACGGCGGCCAGTTCCTGGTCCAGCTTCTCGGGTCCGACCCAGGGCTCGACGGGCGTCAGGCGCGGACGGCCCGCGGCGACCTGATCGCCGCCGAACAGCGAGACCTGCGACGAAGCGCGCTCGGCGGCCACGCTCTGGCAGTAGGCGATCAGCTTGTCAGCCTGTTCGACCAGCTGGCGGCGGTTGGTGTGGAAGCCGTCGAAGGCGCCGGCGCGGGCCAGGTTCTCCAGCGCGCGCTTGTTGACGAATTTCGGATCGACCCGTTCGAGGAAGTCGAAGATGTCGGTGAAGCGGCCGCCGGTCTCGCGCACCTCGACCAGATGCTTCATCGCCTCCAGGCCGACGTTGCGGATGGCGCCCAGGGCGTAGAGGACGGACCCCTGCCCTTCGCTCCATTCGACATCGAAGTCGGCCGAGGAGCGGTTCACGTCCGGGGCCTTCACAGGCACTTCGAAGCGGCGACAATCTTGATAGAAAACAGCAAGCTTGTCGGTATTGCTGAGATCGAGAGACATAGACGCGGCCATGAATTCGACTGGATGGTTGGCCTTCAGCCAGCCCGTCTGGAAGGAGATCAGCGCATAGGCGGCGGCGTGCGACTTGTTGAAGCCGTAGCCCGCGAACTTGGCCACCAGATCGAAGATGCCGCCCGACTGCTGCTCCGAGACGCCCTTGCCGGACGCGCCCTCGATGAAGCGGGCGCGCTGGAAATCCATCTCCTCCTTCTTCTTCTTGCCCATGGCGCGGCGCAGAAGGTCGGCTTCGCCGAGGGAGTAACCGGCCAGGATCTGGGCGATCTTCATCACCTGTTCCTGGTAGATGATGACGCCGTAGGTCTCCGACAGGGTCTCCTGCAGCGAGGCGTGCAGGTAGTCGACTTCCTGGCGGCCGAACTTCCGGTCGATATAGGTGTCGATCATCTCCATCGGGCCCGGCCGATAGAGGGAGATCAGGGCGGTGATCTCCTCGATCGAACCGCAGCGCATCTTGCGCAGGGTGTCGCGCATGCCCTGGGATTCCAGCTGGAACACCCCGACGGTCTGGCCCGAGGCCATCAGCTCATAGGTCGGCTTGTCGTCCAGCGGCAGCTGGTTCCATTCGGGCGCGGCGCCGCGGCGCTTCAGATAGCCGTGGGCGCGGTCCAGAACCGTCAGGGTCTTCAGGCCGAGGAAGTCGAACTTCACCAGACCGGCCGGCTCGACCCACTTCATGTTGAACTGGGTGGCCGGGATGTCCGAGCGCGGGTCCTGGTACAGCGGCACCAGCTCGGTCAGGGGGCGGTCGCCGATGACGATGCCGGCGGCGTGGGTCGAGGCGTTGCGGTACAGCCCCTCCAGCTCCAGCGCCGTGTCCAGCAGGGTGCGCACGGCAGGCTCGCTGTCGCGGGCCTCCTTCAGGCGCGGTTCCAGCTCGATGGCCTGGGCCAGGGTGACCGGATTGGCCGGGTTGGCCGGCACCATCTTGGCTAGGCGGTCGACCTGGCCCAACGGCATCTGCAGCACCCGGCCGACGTCGCGCAGCACGGCGCGGGCCTGGAGGGTGCCGAAGGTGATGATCTGGGCGACGCGGTCCTTGCCGTAGTGCTCCTGGACGTAGGTGATGACCTCCTCGCGCCGCTCCTGACAGAAGTCGATGTCGAAGTCGGGCATGGAGACGCGTTCCGGATTGAGGAAGCGCTCGAACAGCAGGCCGAACCGCAGGGGGTCCAGATCGGTGATGGTCAGGGCCCAGGCGACCAGCGAACCGGCGCCGGAACCCCGGCCCGGACCCACGGGAATGCCGTGGGTCTTGGCCCATTTGATGAAGTCCGCCACGATCAGGAAGTAGCCGGGGAAGCCCATCTGGGTGATGATCCCGACCTCCCACTCCAGCCGCTTCCAGTACTCCTCCTCCGGCGCCGCCGGGGTGACCTCGGTGAGGCGCTGCTTCAGCCCTTCGCGGGCCTGGTGGAGCAGTTCGTCGGGCTCGGAGCGGCCCGCGCCGGTGTCGAAGCGGGGCAGGATCGGCGCCCGGGTGGTGACCAGGAAGGCGCAGCGGCGGGCGATGTCCAGGGTGCTGTCGCAGGCCTCGGGCAGGTCGGCGAACAGCTCGCGCATGGCGGCGGCGGTCTTGAACCAGTGCTCGCCGGTGATGCGGCGGCGGTCCTCCTGACCGGTGAAGGCGCCGTCGGCGATGCACAGCAGGGCGTCATGGCTCTTGGCCTGCGAGGCCTTGGCGTAGTGGACGTCGTTGGTGGCGACCAGCGGCACGTCGTTCTCATAGGCCCAGGCCACCAGCCCGCGCTCGCCCTGCGCCTCGCTCGCGAGGCCGTGACGTTGCAACTCGACGTACATGCGGTCGCCGAAGGTGGCCAACATCTCGTTGAGGGCGGCGTTCCCCTCCCCCGCCTTGCCTTGGACGAACAGGGGATCGACGGGGCCGTCGGGGCCGCCGGTCAGCAGAAGCAGGCCGTCGGAATGCTCGACCACGGTGTTCCACGGCACGCCGGGGTCATCCATCGACCCGGCGTCGAGGAAGGCCGAGGACGACAGCTGGCACAGGTTCAGCCAGCCGGTCTCGTTCTGGACGATCAGGACCACGGTCGGGACCTTGGCCCAGCGCTCATTGACCTGGCCGCCGATGCCCGTGACCGGCAGGGCGCAGGCGACGATAGGCTGGACGCCCGCGTCCTTGGCTGCCTGACTGAACTCCAGAGCGCCGAACAGGTTGACGCGGTCGGCCACGGCCACGGCGGGCATGGCCGCGTCGGCGGCCATCTTGGGGACCTTGCCCGCCTTGATCGCGCCTTCCAGCAGCGAATAGGCCGATCGGACCCGCAGGTGGACGAAGCCCTGGCTGTTCAACGCCTCGCTCACCGCGTCTTCGCTCCGCTCTTCAGACAGGTCGTCATCCTGAACCGAGTCTCACATCCCGCTCGTCGGAAACACCGGAAAGCGACCGAAGCCGAAGCCTCGCCGGGGAGCATTTGTGGACAGGTCTAAAGTCGATGGAACGCCCGGTTCGCGATCGAAAAAAACCGAGTGCACATTCGTGGACAAATTGCGGTCAAGTCCTTGAAAACACTCAAACCGTAGAGTGCACTTTGTACACTCAGGCGGTCGGCATGATCAGCGCGACCTGCCAGACCATCCAGACGAAGCCGGCGCATGAGGCCAGCGACAACGATTCCCGAACCCAACGCGCCATGACGGCCTCCCGGATTGATGTTCCGGATATGTTCTATGTTCTCGTTGCGTTCCCGTCAAGCCCGACGCCATCTGTCAGCCTGGAGGATGGAAACCGAGCAGCGTCAGCGTCGAGGCCAGGGCGGCCGAGTTGGGGGACTGGGTCTTGCGCAGCAGGCTTCCGCGGAAGAACTCGACCGTCCGGGGGCTCAGCGACAGGGTCTGGGCGATCTGTTTGGTGGTGCGGCCGGCGACGATCAGCTCCGCCACCTGGCGTTCCCGTCGGGTCAGGGTCATCAGTTCCTGCCGGGGCGCCGTCTTCAGCACTTCCAGGCCCCGATTCACGGCCGCGATCAGGACGTCGGGATTGGTCGGCTTCTGGATGACGTTGTCGACCCCCAGACGCATGGCGTCGACCGTGGTCGTCACATCCACGAAGGCGCTGATCAGCACGACGGCGTGGCGGCCCAAAGCGCAGAAGGCGGCGACCAGATCCAGGCCCTCGACGCCCGGCAGCTTCAGGTCCACCACGATACAGGTCGGATCGGCGTCCGACGCCCACATTAGGGCGTCCAGGGGGTCGGAGAAGCCGACCGGGTCGTAGCCCGTCTCCCTGAACAGGAGCAGAAGGGTCTGCAGGATCGCGGGGTCGTCATCGATGACCAGGATTTCCCTGGTGACCGCCGCGTCCGCTTGGCGCGACCTGTTGGCGGCAGGGGAACCGACGGGCTCGCCGCGACCAGGTTTGCCGCCGGGAAACAAAGTATCGGGAATCCTGTCGTACCTTCTACTGGCTGCCCGAAAAGGGAGGCTGGGGTCGCTGCTCGTCGACCGCCTCGCAGACTAGAGGCCCGTGTCCGCTGCCGTAACCTCGTAGTCTCACGCAATTGCTCGCTGACGGGGGGGTCTGTATCGCCCGACTGTTCGGAGTCGGACCGGAAGACGTCGGAAATCCTGCTGAATGTCCGCCCTTGAACGACTGATGTACAGGTGGCGGATTCGTCGAGACGCCGAGGGCGAGCGTCTGCTGGACCTGAAGATCGACGCGACGCGGCTGTTCAGCCTGACCGGAACGACCGCCGCGTCGGAGACCTGGGGCGTGCATCTGGTCGAGGGGGCGACGCCCTGCATCGACGCCATGCTCCTGGTGCTGGACTGTTGTCACAGGCCCGGCGAGCACTGGGTGATCGAGCGCCGTTCCATCATCGCCCGGGAGTTCGAAGGGCCGACCGCCGCGCGCGTGCGGTTGATGCCGGTGGAGGGACAGTGGCTCGACCGGGAACTGGCGCGCGCCACCCCCGATCACGTGCGGCTGCGGGGCCTGCTCAGTTGGTCCGCCTTCCGGCAGGCCGAGACGGCCTTCTCCTGCCAGGGGGAGTTGGCGTGGCGCGCGGAGTCTGAATTCCCGGACCTGCGCCTGAACTGAGGCCCCGGCCCGATTGCGCGGGTGATTGACGCCGAACGGCTGTAGACTTCCCTCGCGACGCCGCCAGTCATCCGCCTTTCGGCGGCAGGCCTCGCAGGAGAGCGGCCATGGCCAAGGGTCAAGCACGCAGCAACAAGGAAGTCCGCAAACCCAAGGCCGAGAAGCCCAAGCCGGCGATCTCGGTCGGGACCTCGCCGTTCACCCAGCCGCCGGGGAAGAAGTAGCCGGTCGGGCCAGCCGCGCCTCGCATTCGGCGACCCCCGCGGCGACGGAGAGCGCGGCGTAGAGGTCCCTCGCCTCAATCCACGCCGCCGTCGCCGCCGGACGCCGCAGGTCGTCCAGGGCCAAAGCCTTGAGCCGGGTCGTATTGGCCAGATCCAGGGAGCCGTCTTGCCCGTTCGCCCGGTAGAGGGCGGCGGCCTGTTCCGCGTGGGCGTGGGCCTGATCGGCCTGACCGGCCTGGCGATCAATGTCTGACAGGTGGCGCAGGGCGTGGGCCTGCAGGAGGGGCAGCGAAGACTCCCGGCCGAGGGCGGCGGCCCGCGCATAGCCGTCGCGGGCGTCGGCGCGACGGCCTTCGGTCTCGGCGAGGCGGGCGGCGGTGAGTAGGGCCTGGATCGCTTCGGTCATGGACGGCTCCGCGAAACGGCAGCCTAGCACGGCTGCGAAGTCTCAGTACTCGTGGCTCTCCGCCGGGCGCTCTTCCAGGTGCCCGTCCTTGATGGCGAAGACGCGGTCCATGTGGCCGGCCAGCTCCATATTGTGGGTGGCGATCAGGGCGGCGACGCCCGTCTGTTTGACGACGTCGTGCAGGGCCTCGAACACCGTCTGGCTGGTGGCGGGATCGAGGTTGCCGGTCGGTTCGTCGGCCAGCAGCAGACGCGGACGGTTGGCCAGGGCGCGGGCCACGGCGACGCGCTGGCGCTCGCCGCCTGACAGCTGGGACGGCTGATGGGTCAGGCGCTCGGACAGGCCCAGGGCGACCAGCAGTTCTTCGGCTCGGGCGCGGGCGACGGGCAGCTTGTGCCCGGCGATGCGCAGCGGCAGGGCGACATTGTCGCGGGCGTCGAACTCAGGCAGCAGGTGGTGGAACTGATAGACGAAGCCGATCCGCTCCAGCCGGATACGGGTGCGGGCATGGTCGTTGAGGTCGGCGACGGCCTCTCCGTCGATGCGGACCTCGCCCTCGGTCGGGTGCTCCAGCAGACCGGCGGCGTGCAGCAGGCTGGACTTGCCCGAGCCCGACGGGCCGATCAGGCCGACGATCTCGCCCGGCATGATGTCCAGATCCACGCCGCGCAGGACGGTCAGGCCGCCGGTGGCGGTGTCATACGTGCGGGTCAGGCCGCGCACCGAAAGGACGGGGGCTGCGGCCTTACTCATAGCGAAGCGCCTCGACCGGATCGAGCTTGGCGGCCTGCCAGGACGGGATCAGACCCGCCACGCAGCTCATAAAGAAGGACCAGACGGTGACCCAGAAGACGTCGACCGGATCGACCAGGGCGGGCACGGCGTCCAGCATGTAGACGTCGGCGTTGAACAACTGGGTCTGGAACACCCATTCCAGGAAATGCTGGATGGCGCCGATGTTCAGGCAGAACAGCAGGCCCAGCAGCAGGCCGGTCAGGGTGCCCGCCACGCCGATCATGGCGCCGGCGACGAAGAAGATCCGCAGCATGGACGACTGGCTGGCGCCCACGGTGCGCAGGATGGCGATGTCGCGCGTCTTGTTCTTCACCAGCATGACGATGCCGGAGATGATGTTCAGCGCGGCGATGGCGACGACGAGGCCCAGGATGATGCTCATGGCCACCCGCTCGACCTTCAGCGCGCCCCAAAAGGCGGCCAAGCGGTCGCGCCAGTCGGTGACCATGGCGCGGGGGCCGGCCGCGCGCTGCACCGGCATGCGCAGGGTCTCGACCCGGTCGGGCTGGTCGATCTTGAGCTCAATGACGTCCCAGCGGCCTTCCTTGCCGTAGAAGATCTGAGCCTGTTCCAGCGGCATGAAGATGAAGGCCTGGTCGAAGTCGGCGGTGCCCGAGCTGAACACGCCGCCGACGCGATAGGTCTTCTCCAGCCCGCCCAGGCTGCCGAATGCGCTCGAGGCGCCGGTCGGGGAATAGAGGGTGATGGGGTCGCCGATCCGCAGGCCCAGCCCCTCGGCCAGGGCCTTGCCGATCAGGACATTGTCGCCGCCGTAGGCGCCGACGCCGAAGGTCCGCTTGGCGCGGTCGTCAAGGCTGGAGTTGACGTATTCCATCGACGCCAGATCGGCGCGGGAGATGCCGCGGACGATGGCGCCCGTGGTCGCCCCGCTGGCGCGGACGATGCTCTGGTCGTTGGTCATCGGGGTGACGTAGGTGACGCCCGGGGTGGCCTTGAGCCGGGCCACCGCGGCGTCGCGGTCGGGCGACTGCAAGATGTCGCCGGTGACGTACATATGGCCGTTGAACGACAGCATCCGGTCCAGCAGCTCGGCGCGGAAACCGGCCATGATGCTCATGACCACGATCAGGGCCAGGACCGCCAGGGAGATGGCCACGTAGGAGATGATCGCGATCAGGGCGATGCCGCCCTCCTTGCGCTTGGCCCGCAGGTAGCGCAGCGCCAGCCCGATCTCCCAGGCGGAGAAGGGACCGGCGGGCTTCGTCGGCTTCACGGCCGGCGCGGCGTTCGTCATCCCAGGAGCCTCGAGATCGCTTCATCCAGCGGCAGGGTCAGTTTCTCGCCCGTGGCGCGGCGCTTCAACTCGACCACGCCGTCGGCCAGACCCTTGGGCCCGATGGTCAGCTGCCACGGCACGCCGATCAGGTCAGCGGTGGCGAACTTGCCGCCCGGACGCTCGTCGGTGTCGTCGTAGAGCACCTCCTTGCCGGCGCTCTCAAGTCGGGTGACGGCCTCCTCGCAGGCGACCGAGACCCCCTCGTCGCTGGCGCGCAGGTTGATGACCACCACGTCGAACGGGGCGACCGCGTCCGGCCAGATGATGCCGCCCGCGTCGTGGCTGGCCTCGATGATGGCGCCCAGCAGGCGCGAAACGCCGACGCCGTAGCTGCCCATGTGGACCTCGGTGTCCTGGCCGTCGGGCCCGGCGACCTTGGCCTTCATCGGGCCCGAATATTTGGTGCCGAAGTAGAAGATGTGGCCGACCTCGATGCCGCGCGCCGACAGGCGGTCGCCCTCGGCGGTCTGGGCCTCGAAGGCGGCGGCGTCGTGCATTTCCTCGGTCGCGGCGTAGAGGGCCGTGCGCGCGTCGAAGACGCCTTCCAGCTGTTCGACGCTGAGGTTGTGGCCCGGCGCTTCCATCTCGACCAGTTTGCGGTCGCAGAAGACCTCGCTCTCGCCCGTCTCGGCCAGGACGATGAACTCATGGCTCAGGTCGCCGCCGATGGGGCCGGTGTCGGCGCGCATGGGAACGGCCTTCAGGCCCATGCGGGCGAAGGTGTTCAGATAGGCGGCGAACATGCGCTTGTAGGCGATGCGGGCCGAGGCTTCGTCCAGATCGAAGGAATAGGCGTCCTTCATCAGGAATTCGCGCCCGCGCATCACGCCGAAGCGCGGACGGCGCTCATCGCGGAACTTCCACTGGATGTGGAAGAGGTTCAGCGGCAGCGCCTTGTAGCTCTTCACGAAGCTGCGGAAGATGTCGGTGACCATCTCCTCGTTGGTCGGTCCGTACAGCAGTTCGCGCTCGTGCCGGTCGGTGATGCGCAGCATCTCCGGGCCGTAGGCGTCGTAGCGGCCCGACTCGCGCCACAGGTCGGCCAGCTGGAGCGTCGGCATCAGCAGTTCGACGGCCCCTGCCCGCTCCTGCTCCTCGCGCACGATCTGCTCGATCTTGCGCAGCACCCGCAGGCCCAGCGGCAGCCAGGCGTAGATGCCCGCCGCTTCCTGCTTGATCAGGCCGGCGCGCAGCATCAGCTGGTGGGAGACGATCTGGGCGTCCGAAGGCGCCTCTTTCAGCGTGGGCAGGAAGTAGCGCGACAGGCGCATGGAGAGAATCCGGCAAGACGAGCGTGGGACAGGAGCTTTAGCCGGGTCAGAGGGGCGAAAGCTAGGCGGTCCGCGCCTAACGTGTCATCCAGCCTCAAGGATGCGGCAGGCCGATGCCGTAGCGCGCCGCCAGATACGGGATGATGGCCTCGTCCTGCAGGAAGCGGCGGCCGGTGGCGGCGCTGGTGGACGCGTCTGGCCAATCGAAGGTCTCGTCCAGCACCAGCAGCGGGCAGGATTGGTGATCCTCCCCGACCTCGGCGATCACGGCCGGTCGCGGGCGCGGATGATCGAGGTAGGTCACCAGGAGCTGCTCGCGCAGGGCCGGATAGAAGGACAGCACGCCCTCGACGATTGCGCCCGCCGGGCAGTACCAGGGCCCCCCGGCGTCGTCATGCCAGCCGGGGTTCAGCAGGTAGAGGCGGTCGGTCATCGCGCCCTAGACCGGCGGGGCGAGGTTCGGCAGGGGCATCCAGCCGATGAAGACCAGCAGCAGGATGACCAGCCAGACGATGGCCGCCACCCAGGTGGTGGTGATGAATTTCTTCTTCAGGTGCGGATTGGCGGGCGCCCCCCACTGGCTGCCGTCGGTCGGCTTCTCCTGGGCCTGCTGGTTCATGCCGATCGGCAAGACGGCGAACAGCACGGTCCACCAGCAGACGAAGTAGATGGCGACGATGGTGAAGGGTCCGATAGGCATCAGTGGGCTCCGTCCTTCGAGGTTTCCATCAGTTCGACCAGCACGCCGCCCATGTCCTTGGGATGGACGAAGATGATCGGGGTGCCGTGGGCGCCGATGCGCGGCTCGCCCGTGCCGAGGATGGTCGCGCCCTTGGCCCGGAGGGCGTCGCGGGCGGCGAGGATGTCCTCGACCTCGAAACAGACGTGGTGCTGGCCGCCCTTGGGATTTTTGGCCAGAAAGCCGTGAATGGGGCTGTCGTCGCCCAGCGGCTCGATCAGCTCGATCTGGCTGTTGGGCAGATCCACGAAACAGACGCGGACGCCCTGGGCGGGCAGGTCGAACGGCTCGTGGGCCTTCGTGGCGCCGAGCAGGTCGCGATACAGGGCGACGCTGGCCTCGATGGAGGGCGTGGCGACGCCGACGTGGTTCAGTCTACCGATCATCGGGCTGCTTTAGCGGGTGTCTGCGCCTGCTCAAAGAGAAAGGGCGTCGCAGCCTTCGCCGCGACGCCCTCCTTCTCGGTCTCCGTCCGATCCTATTGCTGCAGCGGGAACGGGTCCGTCGGCGTGGGCCGCGTCGGGACCGGCATGCGCGGCAGCGGCGCGTCGCTGTTGGCGGCGTTCAGCAGGAAGGTCGCCAGGATGACGGCGGCCTGACGCAGGTCTTCGGCCCGCATGTGGTCATAGCTGTCGATCGAGGTGTGGTGCAGGCGCGCGCCGTAGTCGAGCGGATCCTGGATGAACTGGAAGCCCGGGACGCCGACGGTCTGCATGTAGACGTGGTCGGTCGAGCCCGAGGTGCGCATCGACACCGTGGTGGCGCCCATGGCGTTGAACGGGCGCAGCCACTCCTGGAAGATCGGGGCGGCGGCGACATTGCCCTCGGCGTTGATGCCGCGGATCTTGCCCGAGCCGTTGTCCAGGTTGAAGTAGGCGACCAGATCGCCGTGGCCGGCGCGCGGCTGGATCGGCCAGCGCTGACGCCAGGTGCGGTTGTTGGGCAGGGCGTCCAGCTGGGCGTCGCCCAGCGGGGCGCGGGTGGCGACGTATTTGTCGACATAGGCCAGCGAGCCCCACAGCCCCTGCTCTTCCCCGCTCCACAGGGCGAAGCGGATGGTGCGCTTGGGACGGACGTTCATGGCCCGCAGAATGCGCGCGGCCTCCATGACCACGGCGCTGCCGGCGGCGTTGTCGACGGCGCCGTCCGAGGCGGCCCAGCTGTCCAGGTGGGCGCCGGCCATCACATACTCGCCCGAACGGCCCGTGCCGGGAATGTCGGCCAGGATGTTGTAGGCGTTGGTGTCTTCCTCATGGAAGCGGACCTCGCTCATCAGTTCGAGACGCGGCTTGGCGTCCTCCGTCAGAGCCAGGCGGGCCAGGCGGCGATAGTCTTCGGCCGCCAGCTCCATGCCCGGCGTCTTGCGCTGGTCGTCCATGCGGAAGCCCGAGCCGTTGCCGTGCAGCAGGCCGCCGTCACGGGCGGACATGCGCACCCAGGCCAGCGCGCCCTCTTCCTGCAGGAAGGCGTCCAGCTGACGGGCGAAATCGGGGCCGCGCAGGCTCTCGATCGACGGCGCCGCGATGTTGGGGATGTTGTAGGTGTCGGCGTTCTCCAGATCCTCGTCCGTCAGGCGGCGGAAGGCCGGATCGGTCGGCTCGGACCCGGCGGTGGGGCGCGAGACCAGCACGATCTTGCCCGCCAGCTTGCCGCGCCATTTGGCGAAGTCGGCCGGGGTGCTCATGGGCGCGACGACCACGTCGCCGCTGATCACGCCGTTGGTGCCGGGCGTCCAGGCGATCGGAATGGCGCGCAGGTCGAGCGGACGCGGCGCGGTCATGCGGGCGCTGGAACGGACGACCGACCAGCCGCGGCCGAAGTCGAACGGATCGGCGCGGACATTGGTCAGGCCCCAGTCGCGGAACTGTTGGGCGGTCCAGGTCTCGGCCTGGCGCATCTGCGGCGAATTGGTCATCCGCCCGCCGATGCGGTCGGTCAGGTAGGCGGCGGTCTGCATGACCTGGCTGTGGTTCAGCCCCTGGTCGATGACGCCGTTGATGGCGACCAGATCCGGCGCCTGGGCGGCGGCGGGCGTGGCGAGCGGAACGGCCGTCAACGCCAGGGCGGTGGCGGACAACAAGGCGGCAAGACGCATGGAAACTCCCCTGAATCACTGAACGGCGGCGATAGGACCCCAAGCGCGACCGTAGTGCAAAGGAAGAACGTCGCTCGCGTGTCAGTCCGTCGCATCGTCCTCATCGACCGCCTCGGCGACCAGCCGGCGCCAGACCGGATCGGTGTCGTCGACGAGATCGCAGTCCTCCAGCAGGGCCACCGCGGCGCCGCCGTCGGGCAGGATCAGGCCCAGAACGTCCATCTCGTCGCCGTCGGGTCCGATGTGGCTTTCGGCCTGGACGGCGACCGCCGCCTGTTCGCCGTCGGCCTCCCACCAGATCAGCGGTTGGGGCAGGTCCATGTCGATGATGCGCGGGTCCTCGGTGTCGCCCAGGGCGAACACAGCCTTCTTGGCCTGCACGTCATCCAGGGTCGCGACCCGGCCCGTGAAGGCGACAAGGCGCGTCCAGTCGTCGGCGTCATAGCCGCCGCCGTCCTCGCCGAAATCGATCTGGTCGTCACTCATGTCGTCATGTCCCGCGCGTCTTGCGCCGACATAGGGAAAAGACGGCGCCGACCCAAGGGCGCATCGTCAGCGAGGGTCTGAAGAGTCCGGATCGGCGGCGCCGGCGCCCATCCCGCCCCCGCCCATTCCACCGCCGCCCATGCCGCCGCCCATTCCGCCGCCGCCCGCACCGCCGCCTCGGTCGCCCTTGCCGCCGCCCGCGCCTGCCGGGCGCGTCGGACCCTGCCGGGGAAAGTCGAGGCCCGCGGGCACGGGCTCGAGGTCCAGGGCATGCCGGATGAAGTCTCGCAGCGATACGACCAGATCATGGGTCTGGACCGGACGGCCCTCCACCAGTTCGAGCGCCGCGAGCCGGGCGAGGCGGACGTGCTCCTCGGTTCCCAGCAGAATGATGTCGGACAGGGCCGCCTCGACGGAGTCGCGAATGCGGCGGGCCCGGTCGGAGCCGGTCGTATCGCCCTCCGCGCCCTGCCGGCGAAGGTCACGCAGATGAGTGGGATCGACGGCCAGGTCGCCGGTGAAGGACCCGCCCAGCACCTTGTAGGCGGCGATCAGGGTTTTCAGACGCTCGTTGATCTGGCGATTCATCCGCTCGCGACGCTGCTGGAGCGTCATCATCATCAGCAGTCGGATGCCGACGCCGATGAGGGCGACCAGGACCAGGCCCCCGAGCGTGGCCAGAATGCTCTCCCACGAACTGAAGTCGATCCCGCGCATCCGTCCCTCTCCAGCCCGCACGCGGACGCGCGCCGGGACGAAACGCATGGATCCCCGGGACGGCGCCGCAAAGAAAAAGGGCCGGCGACCGAAGCCGCCGACCCCTCAACTGTATCAACTCCACCCGAAGGTGGAATGGATCGGCTTAGTTACCGCCCATCATCGAGGCGACTTCGGCCGCGAAGTCCGGGCCTTCGACCTTCTCGACGCCTTCACCCAGCGCCAGGCGGACGAAGCCGGCCAGGTGCAGGCCGGGGGCGCCCAGTTCCTTGCCCGCGTCGGCGACCAGCTGCTCGATGGTCACGTCGGGGTTCATGACGAACGGCTGCTTGGTCAGCACCACGTCCTTCTGGAACTTGTTGATCTGGCCTTCCACGATCTTGGCGATCATGGCTTCCGGACGGCCTTCTTCCTTGGCCTTCTCGGTCAGGACCTGACGTTCCTTCTCGATCGCGGCCGGGTCCAGATCGTCGGTGTTCAGCGACAGCGGGGCGGTCGCGGCTACGTGCATGGCGATCTTGCGGCCCAGTTCGCGCAGGGCGGCCTTGTCGCCGCCGCCGTGCAGGGCGACCAGCACGCCGATGCGGCCCAGGTTCGGAGCCACGGCGTTGTGGACGTAGGAGGCGACGACGCCTTCATCGACCGACAGGCGAGCGGCGCGACGCAGCTGCATGTTCTCGCCGATGGTCGCGATCATGTTGGTGACCTCGGCCTCGACGGTGTTGCCGTTTTCCAGCTCGGCGCCGTGCAGGGCCTCGACGCTGTGGTGCTCCAGGCCCTTCAGGGCGAAGGCCTTGGCGGCGTTCTGGAACAGCTCGTTGCGGGCGACGAAGTCCGTTTCCGAGTTGAACTCGATCGCGGCGCCGATTTCGCCCTTGCCGTCTTCCTTCGACGCGACGGCCACCAGGCCCTCGGCGGCGACGCGGTCGGCCTTCTTGGCGGCCTTGGACAGGCCCTTGGCGCGCAGCCAGTCGATCGCGGCGTTGATGTCGCCGTCGGTTTCCTGGAGCGCCTTCTTGCAGTCCATCATGCCGACGCCGGACTTGGCGCGCAGTTCCATGACGAGGGCGGCGGTGATCTCGGCCATTGTATAGCTCCTTGGGGTATTCGAATGCGGTAACGGCCGGGAGTTACCCCGGCCGTATGTCAGTTAGACGTACGGCCTTCATACGAAGGCCGGTGCGATCCTCAGACCGCGGCCTTGTCGGTTTCGACGGCGTCGAGCGCTTCGGTCGTCGCTTCCTGGGCGGCTTCGTCAGCGACGGCCGGTTCGGCGGCGGCTTCCAGCTCGGCGGCGACGGCTTCCGTGCCGGCCGGGGCGGCCTCAGCGGCGACCGGGGCCGAGGCCTCGCGCAGCATCGGCTCTTCCGGGTTCACGGCGGCGCCCAGGTCCACGCCCGAGGCCGACTGGCCGGCGGCCAGGCCGTCCAGGACGGCGTCGGCGACCAGGTCGCAGTAGGTCTGGATGGCGCGGGCGGCGTCGTCGTTGCCCGGGACCGGATAGGTGATGCCGTCCGGATCCGAGTTGGTGTCCAGGATGGCGACGATCGGGATGTTCAGCTTGCGGGCTTCCTGGATCGCGATCGCTTCCTTGTTGGTGTCGATCACGAACATGATGTCGGGGATGCCGCCCATGTCCTTGATGCCGCCCAGCGAGGCGTCCAGCTTGTCACGCTCGCGCTGCAGGCTCAGCAGCTCGCGCTTGACGCGGCCTTCGCCGCCGGATTCCAGCAGGGAGTCCAGCTCGCGCAGACGGGCGATCGAACCCGAAACGGTCTTCCAGTTAGTCAGCGTGCCGCCGAGCCAACGGTTGTTCATGTAGTACTGGGCGCAACGCTTGGCGGCTTCGGCCACCGGGTCCGACGCCTGGCGCTTGGTGCCGACGAACAGGACGCGACCGCCCTTGGCGGCGACGTTGCGGATTTCGACCAGCGCCTGGTGCAGCAGCGGCATGGTCTGCGACAGGTCGATGATGTGGATGTTCGAGCGGGCGCCGAAGATGTAGCGGTCCATCTTCGGGTTCCAGCGGTGCGTCTGGTGACCGAAGTGAGCGCCGGCTTCGAGCAGCGAACGCATGGAGAATTCAGGCAGAGCCATGATCGGGTGTTCCTTTTTCCGATAGACGTTGCGTGGGCGCTTTAAAGATCCGGACGGACCCTCGGAATGGAGCGGTCGGGGATGTCTCCCCCGGCTGCGCCACGCCCACGTGCGAAGTGCGCGCGGCTTCTAGGCGGAACGGCCTGAAATAGCAAGCCTGGGCGCCGCTTTCGTCCCCGCTGTTCTGATCTTAGCCGGGATGGCGTTCCAGCCGGATGTCGCGGACGGCGGTCCAGGTTCCGTCCGGCGTCCGGCCCAGCCGGACGATCCCCGATCCGCCCCGCCCCTCCTGTCGGGCGCGATAGGCGGCGTCGACGCCGAACTCGCCGTCGAAGACCACGTCGTCGATGTAATAGGGCCGGCGCCCAGGCTCCTGCAGGAACAGGTGCACATGGGCGGGCATGGTCATGTCCGGATAGGGCGCGGGCTTGATGGTGTCGAAGGCGTACTGTCCCTGGGCGTCGGACCGCACCCAGCCGCGCAGGCGGCCGTGCCGTCGGCTCCAGGTCGTCTCCTGCGTCCCATTGGCATAGAGGCCGGCGGCGTTGGTGTGGTGGGCGTAGATGACCACGCCTTCGACGGGGGTGACTCCATCGACGGCCAGGACCCGGCCGGTCAGCCGCATCCGTTCGCCGGGTTCGTCCGGGCCGGCCAACCGAAGGCTTGACGGCAGGCCGGACGGCTCGCGTTCAGCGACGGCCTCGCACCCTTCGCAGGCGTAGAGGTTGGGACGAGCCTGCGTCTCTCCGGCTTGCGGCCGCTCCGTCCGGGCATCGGCGGACCGGCTTCCGCAGGCGCAGACGGCGAGCGCGCCGCCGAACAGGCTGAGACCGAACGCGCGTCTGTCCATGGTTCTATCTCCACCGCTCCGGCGGCGACGATACGCCCGAACCGCGATCCGGGAAAACGGCGTTTCGCCGCATCAGGTCCCACGCGGCTCGCCCCGGTTGGACGGATGCTGAAAGGCCGCCTGGGCCGGTTCCTCGGCCTAGCCGTCATCCTCGACGGGAGAGTATTCGAGGCCATTTCCGACCTGATCGATGGTCAGGAGCGGGCCCGCCGGCAGGGTGGACCAAACGGCCGGCGGATCCTTGTCCACGTCGATCGTCGACCTGACCGTGCTGACGCGCCGCGTCAGGAAGTTGACGCTGCGGTCCAGGGTGGCGCCGGTGTTGCGGCTCACCTCGTGGTAGTCGTGTCCGATCAGACGCAGGGCGCCGTCGCGCCAGCGGAAGCGCGAGACTGAATTCCACATGGTCCAACCGCCTGCGGTCGGGAAGAAATGCAGCGGGATCGACAGCGTCCCGTTCTGGATCTCGGGGGGGCTTTCCAGCACGTCTTCCAGCACCGGTTCGAGCCGCCGCGGGATGAAGGTGTGGTTCCGCACCACCAGATCATAACCGCCGTCCCGGGCCAGGGCCACGATCAGGAGGCGGGGATTGGAATCCAACGGGTCCTGTCCGAAGCCGTCGTGCCGAACCAGGTTCGCCGGGATGTGCTGCTTCAGGACGAGGACTACGTCCGCGACGCCGTCGCCGTTCAGGTCGCCCGCGGCGCGATGTTCGATCCGCCAACCCTCCGGCGCCAAGGCGGCCGGATCACTGAAGCGGGACGGCAGGGGCGGATAGACGGCGGGCGGAATGCCGAGGGGGTTGTCATCGCCGACGGGCACGACCGCGCCCGCCAAGACTTGCGGCGCTGTCGGCGAGGCGGGAGCCTGAGGGGCGGACGATGGCGCCGGCGCGCGCGGAGCGTCGGGCGCATCGGTCGATTGCCCGCAGGCCGCAAGGAGCAGGCAGGCGATTGTCGCAAGACTCGATTTCATAAGGGGCCCCTTTCGGCCACCCTGCAGCACTTCCGGGCCGCCGTCACGTCCCGCGCGGCTTGACCCGATTGGTCGGCGCGGCGGCGGACGGGTCTTCCGGCCAGGGGTGGCGCGGATAGCGGCCGCGCATGTCGGCGCGCACATCCTTCCACGATCCGGTCCAGAAGCCCGGCAGGTCCTTGGTCATCTGGATCGGGCGGCGGGCGGGCGACAGCAGGGCCAGGGTCAGGGGCGCGCCGCGACCGACGGTCGGATGGGTCTTCACCCCGAACAGTTCCTGCACCCGGATGTCGACGCGCGGACCGCCCTCGGCGGCGTAGTCGATGGACGCCGAGCCCAGAGGCGTCTCCAGCCGCTCGGGCGCGAGCTCGTTCAACGCGCGCTGCCGGTCCCAGGGGATCAGGGTGCGCAGGCCGTCGGCCAGGGCGCCGTCCGGGATGGCCGCCAGCGACTGGACGCTCTCCAAAAGAGGCCAGAGCCAGGTCTCCCGCTGCGCATGCAGCCCTTCGTCCGACACGTCGGGCCAGCCGTCGTCGAAGGTGCGCAAGAAGGCGAGACGGGCGCGCAGGGCCGAGGCGCGCTCGCCCCAGCGGATCGTCTTGAGCCCGTCGGCCTCGGCCTCGGTCTTCAGGGCGGCGGTGACGGCCTTGCGGTCGGGCGCGCCCATCAGCTTCTCATCGACCACGATGGCCCCGATCCGACGGATGCGCTTCAGCACCATCCGGCCGGAGGGTTCGCGGGTCAGCCGGTCCTCGACCTCGAGACGATGTTCCAGCGCGGCGGGATCGACCGGGGCGGCCAGGCGGATGCGGTCGCGGGCGTCTCCGCCTCCGAGTTCGGCCACCGCCAGCCAGGGCTCGCGGGCCATGACGTCGGTGGGCTCCAGGAAGGCGCCGCGGCCCGAGGCCAACAGGAACTCGCCCGGCTTGCCCCGCGCCTTGGCCACCCGTTCGGGGAAGGCCTCGGCCAGCAGGGCGCCGGGATCGGCGTCGCCACCGCCCTTTCGATTCTGGCCTCCTCCCGCCGCCCTGGCCCAGCGCTCGGTCAGTTTCATGGCGTCGCGGGCGCGGGGCGAGCGGTCGCGCTCCAGCCCTTTCAGCCGCTCGGACAGATCGACGCCATTGCCGCCTAGGCCCGGTTCGCTGAGCACGGCGGCGATGCGCGCGCCCAGATCGGCGTCGCCCTCATCACTCGCCACGGCGACCATGTGCGCCAGCCGGGGCGACAGGGGGATTCGGGTCAGGCGGCGTCCGTGGTCGGTCAGACCGCCGTCGGCGTCGAGCGCGTCCAGCCGCTGAAGCACCTTGCGCGCCTCGGCGAAAGCGCCGGCGGGCGGCGGGTCCAGCAGGGCCAGCCCGTCCGGCGAGCGCGCGCCCCAGCGGGCCAGATCCAGCGCGAAGGCGGTCAGGTCGGCCTCGAGGATTTCAGGCCGCTGGTGCGCCACCAGTCCCCGCGTCTGTTCCTCGTCCCACAGGCGGTAGCAGACGCCCGGCTCGACCCGGCCCGCGCGGCCCCGGCGCTGTTCGGCGGAGGAGCGGCTGACCTTCACGGTCGCCAGCCGGGTCAGGCCGCTGGACGGTTCGAATCGGGGCACGCGGGACAGGCCGCCGTCGATGACCACGCGCACGCCCTCGATGGTCAGGCTGGTCTCGGCGACCGAGGTGGCCAGCACGATCTTGCGGCGTCCGGGAGCGGCGGGCTCGATGGCTCGGTCCTGCTCGCCCTTGTCCAGGGCGCCGTACAGGGGGACGACATCGGCATTGGCGGGCAGGCGGTCGCCTAGGGCCCGGGCGACGCGGTGGATCTCGCCCTGCCCCGGCAGGAAGACGAGGATGGAGCCGGTCTCGTCGGCGAGCGCCTGCCGCACGGCGCGGGCGACGGCGTCCTCGAACCGTTCGGCGGCGTTGCGACCCAGATAGCGGGTCTCGACCGGGAACATCCGGCCCTCGGCCTCGATCACCGTTGCACCGTCCAGGAGGCGGGACACTCCGGCGATGTCCAGCGTCGCCGACATGACCAGCAGCCGCAGGTCATCGCGCAGCAGACCCTGCGCCTCTCGCGCCAACGCCAGGCCGAGATCGGCGTCCAGGCTGCGTTCGTGGAATTCGTCGAACAGCACCGCGCCGACGCCGTCCAGCGCCGGGTCGTCCAGAATCATGCGGGTGAAGACGCCCTCGGTGATCACCTCGATCCGGGTCTTCGGGCCGATCCGGCTTTGCAGACGGGTGCGATAGCCGACGATTCCGCCCGCCTGTTCGCCCAGCGAAGACGCCATGCGGTCGGCTGCGGCGCGTGCGGCGAGGCGTCGCGGCTCCAGCACCAGCACCCGCCGCTCGTCCAGCCAGGGCTGATCCAGCAGGGCCAGAGGCACGACGGTCGTCTTGCCGGCGCCCGGCGGGGCGGCCAGCACGGCGACGTTGCTCCGCGCCAGCGCGGCCTTCAGCGGTTCGAGAACGGCATGGATGGGGAGCGTCGTCATGCGGCTCAGTAGCGCAATGCGCGAGGACCGCGCCAAGAAAGCTGCGGTCTAGCGGCAATGGGGTGGGTCATCAAAGCGTCGCGACAGGTTCACGCTTCGGAAACCGCGTTGCCACTGGCCCTTCACCCCGCTAGCGTCCGCGCCAAAGCAGCGAGAGGGCTGCTAAATAAGTCGGAGGGGTAATCTTATGTGGCGCGTTAAATCGCTCGACGCGATTCTGGCCACGGCCGAGAAGAAGTCGCTTCATCGGTCGCTCGGCCCGGTTCAACTGACCCTGTTGGGGGTCGGCGCGATCATCGGCACCGGGATCTTCGTACTCACCGCGGCCGCCTCGCAAAAGGCCGGCCCGGGCATGATGTACAGCTTCATCATCGCCGGCGCCGTCTGCGCCGTCGCCGCGCTCTGCTATTCGGAACTGGCCGCGATGGCTCCGGTTTCGGGCTCGGCCTACACCTATACCTATGCCGTTATGGGCGAACTTCTGGCCTGGACGGTCGGTTGGGCGCTGATCCTGGAATACGCGGTGGCCGCATCCGCCGTGTCGGTCGGGTGGTCCGGCTATGTGCTGGGGCTGATCGAGAACGCGCTCCACTTCGACTGGCCTGACAAATTGCAGGCCGGGCCGGTCTGGACGCTGAACGGCTTCATCCCGTCGCCCGACTTCTCGGCGGGCATCATCAACGTGCCGGCGATCATCGTCGCCCTGGCCGTGACCCTGCTGCTCATGATCGGCACGACGGAAAGCGCCCGCGTCAACGCCATCCTGGTGGCGATCAAGGTCGCCGCCCTGACCGCCTTCATCGTGCTGACCCTGCCGGTCATCAAGTCCGGCAATTTCCAGCCCTTCGCGCCGAACGGCTGGTTCGGGCCGGAAGGCACGACGGGCATGGGCATCGTCGGCGCCGCGGCGTCGATCTTCTTCGCCTACGTCGGCTTCGACGCGGTCTCGACCGCCGCCGAAGAGACCAAGAACCCGCAACGCAACGTGCCCATCGGCCTGATCGGCTCGCTGGCCATCTGCACCATCTTCTACCTGCTGGTCGCGGCCGGCGCGGTCGGCGCCATCGGCGCGCAACCGGTGCTCGGCGCTGACGGCCACGCCGTCCAGCCGGGTTCGCCCGCCTTTACCGCCGCCTGCGCCCTGGCCGAGAACGCCAACCAGCTGGTCTGCTCGAACGAGGCCCTGGCCCACGTCCTGCGCGAGATCAACTTCCCGGCGGTCGGCAACGCCCTGGGCATCGCCGCCATGCTGGCCCTGCCCTCGGTCATCCTGATGATGATCTACGGCCAGACCCGCATCTTCTTCGTGATGGCCCGCGACGGCCTGCTGCCAGAGAGCTTCGCCAAGGTTCACCCGAAGTGGAAGACGCCCTACATCGTCACCCTGTTCACCGGTATCGCGGTCGCCATCGCCGGCGCCCTGTTCCCGGTCGGCCAGCTGGCGGACATCTCGAACTCGGGCACCCTGTTCGCCTTCTTCATGGTGTCTCTGGCGGTGCTGATCCTGCGCGTGAAGGAGCCGAACCGTCACCGTCCGTTCAAGACGCCGCTGGTGTGGATCATCGCTCCGATCTCGGCCGCCGGCTGCGCCTTCCTGTTCTGGAACCTGCCGCACGACGCCAAGATGGTGCTGCCGATCTGGGGCGGCATCGGCCTGGTGATCTACTTCCTGTACGGCATCCGCAAGAGCCACATGCGCAAGGGCCATACCGAGGTCCACGAGCAGGACGCGGACATTCCGCCGCCGCCAGGCACGACCTGATCGCCGGCTGAAAACGACAAGACGAAGGCCCGGGAGCGATCCCGGGCCTTTTCCTTTGCGGCGGTCTCGCCTAGAGGCTTCAGCCTACCTATGCGGATGTGGCGGAACTGGTAGACGCACCAGATTTAGGTTCTGGCGCCGTGAGGCGTGGAGGTTCGAGTCCTCTCATCCGCACCATTCCTTTTTTGGCCTATCGCTTGCGACGCGGTCGCGCGCCGCTTGAGGCCAAAGTGGCCCGCTTAGATTGGCGGGCCTTTTTATTGGGCATTGAGTTCTTGCTTTGTTCTCATTTCGCGGTATCGTCCCAGCATGGTCGAGATTGCGAAGGGGCGAGGTGCGAGGTCGAACGCGACCGGGCGCTACGAGCCGGAGACGGTCGAGGCCTTCGATGACGGATGGACCGATCAGGACGCGGAGGCGGCGCCGTTGCGCACGACCCTGACGCCCGAGGCGGCCCGGACGATCATCGCGAAGAACACCAGTCCGGACGTCGGTTTCGACCGGTCCATCAACCCCTACAAGGGCTGCGAACATGGCTGTATCTACTGCTACGCCCGTCCGTCCCATGCCTGGATGGGCCTATCCCCGGGCCTGGATTTCGAGAGCCGGCTCTTCTTCAAGCCCGGCGCAGCGGACCTGTTGGAACAGGAGCTCTGCAAGCCGCGATACGTCTGCAGGCGCATCCACGTAGGCGGCAATACCGACCCCTACCAACCCGTCGAGCGCGAGTTGAGGTCGACGCGGTCGATCCTGGAGGTCCTGCAGCGGTTCAACCATCCGTTCAGCATCATCACCAAGTCGGTGCTGATCGCGCGCGACGTGGACATTCTGGGGCCGATGGGACGCGACGGGCTGGCGTCGGCCTTCGTCTCGATCACCACCCTGGACCGCAAGCTGGCGCGCGCCATGGAGCCCCGCGCCTCGACCCCGGCCAAACGGCTGGAGGCCGTTTCGCGGCTCGCCGACGCGGGCGTGCCGGTGGGCGTCGGCTTCGCGCCGGTGATTCCCGGCCTTAATGACCATGAGCTTGAATCCGTCCTGGAAGCGGCGGCCAAGGCCGGGGCGACCAGCGCCATGTATGTGACCCTGCGTCTGCCGCTGGAGATCAAGGATCTGTTCCGCGAATGGCTGGCCGACGCCCGGCCGGACCGCGCGGCGCGGGTCATGTCGCTGGTCCGACAGACCCGGGGCGGTCGGGACTATGACCCCGACTGGTCGCAGCGCATGAAGGGCTCAGGCCCGGTGGCCGAGCTGATCGGGGCCCGCTTCCGCGCGGCGATCAAGCGCTATGGCCTGGACGGCCCGCGTCCGATTCTGGACGAGAGCCGCTTCCGCGTCCCCGCCAGCGCCCGCAAACAGGGGGACCTGTTCGACGCGGCCTGATTGAAGGGGCGCCGAACGACGGTCCGCCTCAGCCGAACACGAATCCTTCCACCTGCCCGCGATGGGTGGACGATACGGGCGCCCGCGTTCCGTTCTTCAGAACCACCTCCAGCCGGCGTCCGCTGCGCGCGAGGCGAACCACCGCATCGGCGGCGACCCACCACGAGCGGTGCACCTGCAGCCCCGGATAGTCCTTCAACTCTCCCAGCGCATCGCGCATCCGCATCAGGATCAGGGCCTCGCCGTTGCGCGTGGTGACGCGCAGATAGTGGTCCTCCATGCGGATGCAGACCAGGTCGCCGGCGACGCCGGCCGGCAGGCGCGAGAGGAAGCGCACGCCGGGTGGGGCGATCGCCTTCACCGGCTCGGACCGACGGCTCGCGGCCAGCCGCAACAGGCTGATCCCGCCGACGATCAGCGCCGTCACCAGGCAGACGGAGACATAGGCGGCCAGCAGGGCGAGAGGCTCGCCCGCGAAGGGAGCCTCGGCCGCGACCGGGCGTCCGAACAGGGGCGCGATGACGGCGGCCAGAACCCAGTCCAGCCCTTCGACCAGGGCCCATAGCGGAAGGGCCGCCACGGCGCAGGCTGCGCCCAGGATGACCAGCGCCGAAACCCCGTGCGCCCGCGCCTGTCGCCGGACCAGCCGGACCGCCAAAGGAAAGGCGAGGCCGAGCGCACCGAGCAGGACGGTCCAGTAAGCCAGCCGAAGGGCGAACGGCAGGCCGCCGCTGTCGAACGGCTCCAGCAGCGTCAGGATCAGGACGGGGGCGGCGAGGAAGGCGAGAATCCGCGCAAGCGTCCGCCGGTCATCGGCCGCCCAGAAGGCCACGATGTCCAGCTCCCGTCCCGGCAATCCGCCCTCCCCTCCGTGGCCCGCCGATCCGGGTTAGCGCCGTGCAGGGCGCCGGACAAGGCGAAGGGACGGCGCTTTCACGAAGCGTGAATGCGTCGGCGGCGGTTTCACGACGCGGCGGGCCGTCTTCACGAAACCGCTGTTGTCCCGTGGCGAGGCCCGCACCCAAAGGCCGAACCGGAACCGAGACGCCCGGCGCGATGACCGGGGCGGGTTTCAGGAGATCGCCATGCCTTGCGTACACCGCCTTGCCGCCGCCGCCCTGGTCGCGGCGTTCACCCTGTCCCCAGCCCTCGCCCTCGCCCACGCCTCCGACGAGGACCGGCTGGTGCTCGGCGCCGGCGCCCTGGCCTACCGCTCCCCGTTCGAGGGGGAAGGCGTCTCGGTCTTCCCGATCCCGATCCTCGTGGCCCGGCGCGGCGTCTTCTACGTCGACGGCCTGGAGGCGGGCGCGACCTGGAGGTTTGGGCCCGACAGCGATCATGGCTTCTCGGTCGACGCCTTCGTCGCCGCGCGCGCCCTGCCGGGCGAGAATCGCGAACAGGTGACCGCCGACGCCGGCGTCCGCGCATCCTGGGCCGGATCCGCGGGGACCGTCTCCATCGACTACCGCCGGGACATCACCGGCGAGTTCGAGGGCGGCGAGGCGACCGCGCGCTACGAGGTCTCCGTTCCGGTCGGTGCGGTGACGGTGACACCAGCCGTGCAGGTCGCCTGGCAGGACCGGGCCACCGCCAACCACATGTACGGCGTCAGCGCCGAGCAGCACCGTGACATGATCGAGGACGCCGTCACGACGCCGCTTCCGGTGTTCGAGGTTCGGGAGGGCGGGCTGAACATCGGCGCCGACCTGACGATGCTGTGGCCGGTGACCGACCGCATCGTCGTCATCGCCTATGTCGGCGGCGCCTATCTGGGCGAATCCGCGCGCGAGAACCCCGGCCTGCGCGACGACTTCGAGGTCCAGACGCTGATCGGCTTCGGCTACAGCTTCTGATGAGCGGGATCGTTCGGGGATCGCTGAAGTGGAGCGTCCGCGCGCTGGCGGGCGGCCTGCTCCTGCTGACGGCGGGGGCGTCCGTGGCCTATTTCCTCGGCCCGGACGCCTATGACGGCTTCTTCGGCGAGCGGGATCCGGAACGGCGCCGGCTGGCGGCGACCCTGCTGCACGCCGGCGCGGCGGCGGTCGCCCTGCTGGCGGGCGCGCTCCAGTTCAGCCTGGTCGGGCGGATTCGCCCCCTGTTCCACCGGCTTCTGGGCGGCGTCTATGTCATCGCCGTCGTCCTGTCGGCGACCGGCGCCGCCCTGCTCCTGCCCTTCGCCCTGGGCGGGCCGGTGGGCGTCGCGGGGTTCCTGCTGCTGACCCTGTTCTGGCTGTCGTGCACGGCGATGGGCGTGCTGGCCGCGGTCGGCGGGAACAGGGCCGAGCACCGGGCCTGGATGATGCGAAGCTACGCCCTGACCCTGGCCGGGGTCAGCCTGCGGCTTCAGTTGCTGGTCCTGACCGGCGTGGCCGACATCCCGTTCGACGTCGCCTATGTCTTCACCGCCTGGAGCTCATGGGCGCCCAATCTGGTGGTCTGCGAGATCCTGATCCTGGGAGCCGCGACGCGCGCTAGCGCCGGAACACCGCCACCAGCTCCACATGCGCCGACCACAGGAACTGGTCCACCGGGGTGACCGTCTCCAGCCCGAAGCCGGCGTCGATCAGCACGCGGGCGTCGCGGGCGAAGGTGACCGGGTTGCACGAGACGTAGACCACGGTCGTCGCCTTGGTCTGGGCGATCTGCTGGGTCTGTTCCAGCGCCCCGGCGCGCGGCGGGTCCAGCACGATGGCGTCGCAGCCGCGCAGGTCATAGGGGGCCATGGGGCGGCGGAACAGGTCGCGGGCCTGGGCCTCGATCGGCTTGACGCCCTTGGCGGTCTTGAACCCGGCCTTGAGGGCGGCGATGCCGGGCGCGGAGCCGTCGGCGGCCAGCACGGGAGCGACCCGGGCCAACGGGAAGGTGAAGGTCCCGGCCCCGCAGAACAGGTCGGCGATCTTCCTGGCCCCCTTCACGGCGGCGACGGCGCGCTCGACCATGGCGGCCTCGGCGGGCGGCGCGGCCTGCAGGAAGCCGCCGGCGGGCACGGGCACGGTGGCGGGACCGAACTGGACATGGGGCTGGCGCGCCATGACCAGGGTCTCGCCCGCCAGGCTCAGCCGGGCCAGATCGGCCGCGTTCGACGCCGCGATGGCCCGCATCTGGGCGTCGCGCGACAGGCCGCCTGAGCGGCGCTCGACCCCCGTCACGTCCACATCCAGGCCGTCCAGCGTCAGGGTGACGTGCAGGGTCGGCGCGGACTTGGGATGCTCGAGGAAGGCGTCGGCGACCCGGGCCAGGGCCGGCAGGGCCGCGACCAGACGCGGATCGGCCACCGGACAGGCGGCGATTTCGACCAGCCGCCAGCTCTTGCGCGCCTTGAAGCCGAGAATGGCCTTGCCGTCCGCCCCGCGCCGGGCGTGCAGAGCCAGCCGGCGGCGCGTGCCGGGGGCGATGGCGACGGTCGGCTCGACCGCGATATCGATCCGCTCGCGGGCCAGGGCCAGCCGGACCTGTTCGCGCTTCCAGTCCAGATAGGGCTCCGCCGCCCAGTGCTGCAGCGAACAGCCGCCGCAATCGCCGTACTGCGGCGAGACCGGCGCGATCCGGTCGGAGCTGGGGGTGACGATCTCGACTTCTTCCAGCCGCCCCTCGCGGACCACGCCGCGCACGGTCTCGCCCGGCAGGGTCAGGGGGGCGAAAACGGGGCCGGCCGCCGTCTCGGCGATCCCGTCCCCCTGCCCGCCCACGCGCGCGATAATCAGCGTTTCCGTCATCGGACGCTTCTAGAGGGAACGGCTCCCGAGCGAAACATGAACGAAGATGAACGCCGCGATCAAAGGCCGTTCAGCTTCGAACCTTCATAACGGATGCAACAGACAACGAGCCGAGCCGTTCGGCTGTCGGGTTTGAATTGCTAATCAGGATGAAGCCGATGTTCGCATCTTTCACCAGCAAGGCCGCGACCGCCGCCGTTATCGCAGCGACCGCCGGCTTGCTGCTGGCCCCCGCCACGGCGTCGGCCCAGACCTACAGCTACCAGGGCGCCGACCGCTACGGCTCCTACAACAGCTACGGCCAGCAGTACGGCGACCGCTACAACGACAGCTACTACGGCCAGTCGGACCGCTATTCGTCGCGCTACGACAGTCCTGAATACTGCCGCAGCGACCGCAACCAGCGCCGCGGCGCGGGCGCCACCATCGGGGCCGGCGTCGGCGCGGTGGCCGGTTCGCAACTGGCCGCGCGAGGCCGCCGCACCGAGGGTAGCATCTTGGGCGGCGTGCTCGGGGCCGTCGTCGGCGGCGCGATCGGCAACGACTCCGCGCGTGACTGCGACCGGTACCAGGACGCCCGCGGATATTCGTACGGCGACGACGGCTACGGCCGCTACGACAGCCGCTACAACGACAACCGCTATGACAGCCGCTACGACGACCGTCGCTATGACGACCGGTACGACGACCGCTACCGCTACGACGACCGGTCGGACTACCGCAGCGACCGTTACGGCTGCCGCACCGTGTCGACCCAGAGCCGCGATTGGAACGGCCGTCTGGTGACCCGGTACGAAGAGGTCTGCAACGGTTACTGACGAGATCGCGTCGCCGGTTAATTATCAGCCCCCCTGTCGATCGGCGATGTGACGGAGGCCCCCGGTGGAGAAATCCATCGGGGGCTTTTCCATTCTGGAGGGCCGCGGACCGTCGGCCCTTCGGGACCTCCCGACCCGACGCGGCCTGGCGCTTTGCGCACGCTTGCGCTCAAGCAGCGAGCCGCCGCGCGGTGAGCGATAGCGCCCCGAATCGCCTCGCTAGAGGCGTTTCGCCCAAAGAAGATACTCGACGTTGCCGTCGCCGCCGGTGATCGGGCTTTCGGCGCTGGCCTGAACGGACCATCCCCTGGTCTTCAGCCAAGCGGAGACGCGCTCAAGAGCGGCCTGACGGGCCTCCGCATCCTTGACGACGCCGCCCCGGCCGATGTCGGCGCGGCTGTCCATTTCGAACTGGGGCTTCACCAGGGTGACCAGATCGGCGTCCGGCGCGGCCAGGGCCAGGGCGACAGGCAGAACCTTGGCCAGACCGATGAAGCTGGCGTCGCAGACGATCAGGCCGGGCGCATGGGGGATCAGATCCGGCGTCAGGTCGCGGGCGTCTGTCTTCTCCTGATTGATCACGCGCGGATCGGCGGCGAGGCGCGGATGAAGTTGTCCCTGCCCGACGTCAATGGCGTAGACCCGCGCCGCGCCGCGCTCCAGGCAGACTTCGGTGAAGCCGCCGGTGGAGGCGCCCACATCCAGCACCGTCCGTCCCTCGACGGCCACCGGCCACACGGTCAGGGCGTGATCCAGCTTCAGCGCGGCCCGGCCGACGAATCGGTGGGCCTCGACGAAGGTGATCACGGCGTCCTCCGGCGCCGTCTGCGAGGCGGCCCGGGCGGGCTTGCCGTCGATGGTGACGCCGCCGGCTTCGATGGCCGCCTTCGCCCTGGCCCGGCTTTCGGCCAGGCCGCGGGCGACGAGGAGCTGGTCGAGCCTGACCTTGCTCATCCCACTCCGTCCAGGCGCGCCAGGGCGGCGGCCTGCTTGGCCCGACCGGCCTCGGCCTCGGCCAGCTTCTCGCGCTGTTCCTCGACGACTTCGGGCGCGGCGCGGGCGATGAAGTTGGGGTTGCCCAGCTTCTTGTTCACATGCCCGATGTCGCTTTCGAAGGCCGCAATCTCCTTGGTCAGGCGGGCGCGCTCGGCGTCCAGATCCACCAGTCCCTTGAGGGGCATGAAGGCGGAGGCGCCGCCGACCAGCAGCGTGATCGATCCCGGCGGCTGTTCGCTGACCTGTTCGATGGCCTCAAGGCGGGCCAGCGATTTGATCAACTCGCCGTGCTTGTCGAACAGCGCCTTGATGTCGGCGGTCGGGTTGTAGAGCGCCAGCGTCAGCTTGGCCCCCGGCGGCACGCCGATCTCGGCGCGGCTGGAGCGGATCTCCGAGACGGTACGGATCAGCCAGCTGATGTCGGCGCTGGCGTCCATGTCGAGATAGCTGTCGGGCAAGACTGGCCAGGCGGCGCCGATCAGGGTCGGTTCGCTGCGCGGCGCGCCTTCCTCGGCCAGCTTGTCCCACAGCTCTTCGGTGATGAAGGGCGTGACCGGGTGCATCAGCTTCAGGGTCTGGTCCAGGGTCCAGGCGGTCATGGCGCGGGTCTCGGCCTTGGCGGCTTCGTCCGAACCCTGGAAGACCGGCTTGGCCAGTTCCAGATACCAGTCGCAGAAGACATTCCAGACGAAGCGATACAGCGCCGAGGCGGCGTCGTCGAAACGGCCGGCCTCGATGGCGCTGGAGATCTGACGCTCGGCCTTGGTCAGCTCGTCCCGGACCCAGAGGTTGATGGTCTGCTCGACGTTGGCCGGATCGAAGCCCGCGACGCGACGCGCCTCGTTCATCTGGGCGAAGCGAGCGGCGTTCCACAACTTGGTGCCGAAGTTGCGATATCCTTCAATGCGTTGCTTCGACAGCTTGATGTCGCGTGTGCCCGACAGGATGGCCATGGTGAAGCGCAGCGGGTCGGCGCCCAGCTCGTCGATGATGCCGAGGGGGTCGATGACGTTCCCCTTGGACTTGCTCATCTTCTGGCCCTTCTCGTCGCGGACCAGGCCATTGATGATGACCCGCTTGAACGGAACCTCATCCATGAAGTGAAGTCCCATCATCATCATCCGGGCGACCCAGAAGAAAATGATATCCGCGGCGGTGACGAGGTCGCTGGTCGGATAGAAGCGCTCGAGGTCCTCGGTCTTCTCGGGCCAGCCCATGGTCGAGAACGGCCACAGGGCCGAGGAGAACCAGGTGTCCAGGACATCCTCGTCCTGCGTCAGCGGCTTGCCGCGCGCCTGGGCGATGGCGTCGTCCTCGGTTTCGGCGACGTAGATGTTTCCATCAGCGTCGTACCAGGCCGGGATGCGATGGCCCCACCAGAGCTGGCGCGAGATGCACCACGGCTCGATGTTGCGCAGCCATTCGAAGTAGATCTTGGAGTAGCTGGCCGGTTCGAAGACGGTGTCGCCCTGCTCCACCGCCTTGATGGCCGGCTGGGCGAGCGTGTGGGCGTCGACGTACCACTGGTCCGTCAGCCACGGCTCGATGACGACGCCCGAGCGGTCGCCGTGCGGGACCATGTGCCTGGTCTTCTCGATCTCCTTCAGCCAGCCGGCCTCTTCCGCCAGGGCGACGATGGCCTTGCGCGCGGCGAAGCGGTCCATGCCCTCGTATTCGGCGGGCACGTCCGGGGTGTCGGCGGCGGTGACGCGGGCATAGGCGTCCAGGATGTTGAGCGACGGCAGGCCGGCGCGCTTGCCGACCTGGAAGTCGTTGAAGTCGTGTGCCGGGGTGATCTTCACCGCGCCCGAGCCCTTGGTCGGGTCGGCGTACTCATCGGCGACGATGGGGATGCGGCGGCCGACGATAGGCAGGGTCACGAACTTGCCGACCAGACCGGCGTAGCGCTCGTCCTTCGGGTGCACGGCGACGCCGGTGTCGCCCAGCATGGTCTCGGGCCGGGTCGTGGCGACGACGATGTAGTCGCGGGTCTCGTACTCCGTCGCCTTGCCGTCCTCGTCGAAGGCGACGGGGTGCTCATAGGTGACGGGCTTTCCGTCTTCATCGGGGGCCAGCGGATAGGCAAAATGCCAGTAGGCGCCGTCGACCTCTTTCTGCTCGACCTCGAGGTCGGAGATGGCGGTCTGGAAGTGCGGGTCCCAGTTCACCAGCCGCTTGTCGCGGTAGACCAGCCCGTCCTTGTGCAGCTGGACGAAGACCTTGCGGACGGCGGCGTTCAGGCCCTCGTCGAGGGTGAAGCGCTCGCGCGACCAGTCGCAGGACGAGCCCAGGCGGCGCAGCTGGCCGACGATGGTCCCGCCGGACTCGGCCTTCCATTCCCAGACCTTGTCGACGAAGGCCTCGCGGCCCATGTCGCGCCGCCCGATGTTGCCGGCGGCGGCCAGCTGGCGCTCGACCACCATCTGGGTGGCGATGCCCGCGTGGTCCGTGCCGGGCAGCCACAGGACGGCCTTGCCCTGCATCCGGTGATAGCGGGCCAGAATGTCTTGCAGGGTGTTGTTCAGCGCGTGGCCGATGTGCAGCGAGCCCGTCACGTTCGGCGGCGGGATGACGATCGAATAGGCGTCGGCCGCGCCGTCGGTGGCCGTCGCGGCGCGGGGCGCGAACAGGCCGCTGTCCTCCCACATCGCATACAGGCGGGGTTCGGCGGATTTCGGATCGAAGGTCTTGTCGAGCATGGGGGTGGTCATTCTTTTGCCCTACCGCGACACGCGCGGCGTGTCGCTATTCAAGGGCGGAGCGGAAACGGAAAAGGGCGGCTCCGCCGGGAGCCGCCCTGTCGTGATCTAGTAAAGATCGGTGCGCAGGTGAAGCTAGCCGGCCGAGCGGGCGATGCGTTCGACTTCCTTGCGTACCTGTTCCTCGACGATGGCCGGCAGGTTGGCGTCGAGCCAGTCCTTGAGCAGCGGGCGCAGCATTTCGGCGACCATGGCCTCGACGGTCGAGCCGCTGGCGAAGGTCAGGTCCGGGCCCGAGGCGGCCGGAGCGGCGGCCGGCTTCTGGAAGCTGGCGGCCAGGCCGGCGAAGGCCGAGGCGGCGCTGGCGGCGGCGCTGTCGCCGACGAGGGAGTCGTAGTTGTTGGTCGGCACGGACGATTGCTCCGGCGTGTGAACTTCGGCGGGCGGGGCGAAGACCGACTCGCTGACCGGCTCGGCCGGGAAGGGTTCGGGCTCGGCGGGCGAAAGATCCAGGTCGCCGATGCTCTCGGCGGCCGGGGCTTCGTAGGTGTCGGTCAGCTCCAGAACGTCCTCGTCCGACGCCTCGGGCTCTTGCACCGACGGGGTCTCGTCCATCAAGGCGGGCGACGGCGCGGGTTCCGGCTCCGGCTCGGGGGCCGGCTCAGGTTCCGGCGCGGCGGCGACCGGCGCGGTTTCAGCCGGCGCGTCGTCCTCGGAGATGATCCGGCGGATCGACGCCAGGATTTCCTCCATCGTCGGTTCCTGGGCGGTCTGGTCGGTCATGGCGAAATCCCGGACGCCCACTCAGGCGGGCGGACTGATCGAAATGGCTGGGCCTGCGGAGCGGTTCCCCCCTCCGCACGGCTGTCGTCGCATCTACGCCCGTCGGAATCAACGGGCGTTTTTCCCCTGCGGCGCGAGCTCGTCAGGATCAGTTGCGCGGCGCGGTCCGAACGACCTCGGACTTCAGCTGGGCGTCGATCGGCGCGTCCTCGGCGTCCGTGGCCGGAACGATCGCCGGTGCGGCCAGACGGTCGAGGCTTTCGATCGCCGCGTCCCACGGCAGGGCGCCGCGGTTGCGCACGCGCTGATAGTTGGCGGCGGGATCGTAGACCGTGATGGTCGGATCCAGGTCCTGGCCTTCCAGACGGCCCATGGCGGCCAGCAGATTGGCCTGGGCCACGTATTCGTTGCGGCGCGAGCTGGCCAGGGTGACCTCGGCGTTGCGCAGCTCCAGCTCTTGGTTCAGCACGTCCAGGGTGGTGCGCAGGCCGACCTGGGCCTCCTGACGCACGCCCTCGGCGGCCACCGTGGCGGCGCGGACGGCTTCCTGACCGGCGGTCAGGGTGGCGCGGGCCGAGATCGACTGGGCGTAGGCCGAGCTGACCGATTGCAGGGTGCTGCGGCCCTCGCCCTCGACAGCGATCTGTGCGGCGTTGGCGCGTTCCAGCGCCTGGGCGACGCGCGAAGAGTTCAGGCCGCCGGTGAACAGCGGCACGGACAGGGTCGCGCCGGCGGTCAGGCGGGTGTTGTCGGCGATATCGCCGAAGCGGTCGAAGTCGCTGTTCGCGCCGCCATAGCTGGCGGTGGCGCGCAGCGACGGCAGGTATTCGGCCTTGGCGGCGGCGACATTGGCCTCGGCGGCGCGCAGCGAATAGGTGGCCGCGCGGATGCCCGGATTGTCGACCAGGGCCACGTTCAAGGCGCTGTCGAAATCGGTCGGAACCCCCGGCAGGACCGGCATGGGAGCCAGATCGCCCGGCGACTGGCCGACGACGGCGGCGTAGGCGGCGCGCGACACCGACAGCTGGGCGCGGGCGTTGGCCAGATCGGCTTCCGACTGGGCCAGACGGGCTTCGGACTGGGCCACGTCGGTGCGGGTGATCTCACCGACCTCGAAGCGGGCGCTGGCTTCTTCCAGCTGGCGCTGGAGGACGTTCAGATTGGCTTCGCGGATGGCGAGGATATCGGTGTCGCGGATCACGTCGGCGTAGGACTGAATGACCAGCGCCAGGACGTTCTGCTCGATGTCGCGCAGGTTTTCGCGACCGGCCAGGATGTTGGCCTCGGCGGCGGTGATGCCGTGACCGATACGGCCGGCGCTCCACAGGGTCTGGCCGACGCCGATGCTGGCCGAGGCGCTGTCGCTGTCCGGATTGACCAGGGGGCCGTCGCCGTAGTCGCGGGTATAGTTGGCGCCGATGGTCACATCGAGGGTCGGGCGCAGGCCGGCCCGGGCCTGGACGATCGATTCGTCGAGCGCGCGCTGGTTGGCCCGCTGGGCCAGCAGCTGCGGATTGGTGCGATAGGCCAGTGCAATCGCTTCCTGCAGGGTCTCGGCCCAGGCGGGAGCGCCCATGCCGGTGATCACAGCGATGACGGCGACCGAGGCGAGCGCACGCGAACGTTTCAGCATGATGGTTCCTGCCTGGCGCGGGGGATGCGCGCCCTTCGTATCCCAAGGCCTGATGCGGGACGGTTTAGTCCCGCGCCAGTTAAGTTTTTTTCACGCGCAAAACCCAGCCCCTCCGTCGGAGGGAGAGGATCTAGAGCGCGAAGGTGGGTTCGGGCGTCAATTCCGCAAGCACCGGCGGCGCCGCATCGAACAATTCCCGTCGCGATATGCCCTGTTCGCCACGCATGTAGAGCACGGCCTTGCCGCCCGGTCCCGTGCGCTCGACCACGGCCAGACGACCGCCGACGGACAGGGCCTTCAGCCAGGCCTCGGGACGACCGGGCACGGCGGCCTCGGAAATGATGACGTCGTAGCCCTCGCCCGCCGGGGCCGACAGGGGCGCGACGACGGCGGCGACACCCTCGTCGGCCAGAGCCGCGCCGACGACGTCGAACACGGCGGCGTCCGATTCCTGGGCCGTGGCGTTCAGACCCATCCGCGCCAACACGGCGGCGGCGTAAGGACCGGCGACGCTCAGGGCGCGCTCGCCCTCCTTGGCGCCAAGGGCCATCAGCAGCTTGGACAGGTCCCGCGCCAGCATCAGGCGACGGCCGCCCGCGATTTCAGGCTCGATTTCGGCATAGGCGGAGAAGGCGCGGTCCGCCGGCACGAAGCGCTCGCGCGGCACGGCCTGGAGCGCCGCCTGCAGGGCGCGGTCGGTGACATCGTTCACCCGGACCTGGCTGTCGACCATGACCTTGCGTGCGGCGGCGAAATCCATCTTGGGGGAATCCTGCTGAAATCTGGCGCGCTTATAGGTCTGTGCGTTGCGGCGGACAATCCGATCTGATAGCGAACCCGCCTCGCGATGGATGGCTTGGTCACCAAGGCTCAACGGCCTGATGGCGGAGTGGTTACGCAGCGGACTGCAAATCCGTGTACGCCGGTTCGATTCCGGCTCAGGCCTCCATCGCGAGTTTTTCAGTTTTCCGACGCCGTCCCGCGCCACGTCCGCGCGGCGCAGGCCGCGTGCCGCTGACCGCGTGGTTCATCCGCAGCCGAGTCGGAAGCGGGCCTGTCGAATGGCTTTGCGGGGATTCTAGACGGGCGCCGTCACCCAGCCGATGGCCGTAGCCGCGCCCACGGCGGCCGCGACGATGGCGACGACGATGCCGACACGCGCATTGCGATGCACGAAGACGAAGATTCCGCCCAACATTGTTCAACTCCCCCGGACCCCGCTACAGCGACACAGCTCCGGCGGTTCATCAAGGTGTACAAAGCGTTAATCGCGATTTGGTGATCGTTTTACGTGTGTCGCGCGAAATGATGCAGGGCGATTCCCCCCGCGACGGCGACATTGAGCGAATCAAAGCCGCCCGACATCCGGATCCCGATCGGCTCGCAGCGCGCGATCACCCCCTCGTCCAGCCCCGGCCCCTCCGGCCCCAGCACGATCGCGACCCGGCCGCCGACCGGGGCGGCGTCCAGCGTCATCGTCGCGGCGGGGGTCATGGCCAGCACGCGGAAGCCGGCGGCCTTCAGCGCCTCGACCGTCGAGGCGGGATCCAGCTCCGTGGCCATGGGCGTGCGCAGGACCGCCCCGACCGAGACCCGGATGGCCTTGCGGTAGAAGGGATCGCAACAGCGGGCGTCGAGCAGCACCGCATCGGCGCCGAAGGCCGCGGCGTTGCGGAAAATGCCACCCATGTTGTCGTGGTTGCCGATGCCTGAGGCCAGTACGACCAATGCGTCCGATCCCATGGCGCCCAGCAGATCGTCCAGCGGCGCCGCGGACGGCTTCTCGCCGAGAGCCAGGATGCCCCGGTGAAGAGGAAAGCCCGCGATGGCGTCCAGAACCCCCTGCCCGGCCGCATAGACCGGCACGCCATCCGCCAGGCCGGCCAGGGCGTCGGCCAGCCCCCCGACCCTGCTTTCGGCCAGCAGCACCGCGCGGGGGCGGCACAGGGCATGGACCGAGGTCAGGACGCGCAGCACCACCTCCCCCTCCGCCACGAACAGGCCCTGACGCCCTGTCAGGTCCCGTTCGCGGATGTCGCAGAAGCCCGCGATGCGGGGGTCTTCAGGGTTCTCGATGCGGATGATTTCCAAGTTCCGACTTTTCCCGTTGCGTAGATGAGATTCCCGCTGCTATAGCGCCCGCCTTCCCGAGCGATACCTCTTCCGCGGTAGCTCAGTGGTAGAGCAGCCGACTGTTAATCGGCTGGTCGTAGGTTCGAATCCTACCCGCGGAGCCATCGCCCCCTGTTTCCCCCATCCTGGGGGTTGAACGGGACCCCTGCCCCCTAGCGTCATCCGTCGTTCTTTCGACGCAACGCAAGGCAAAGGGCCGCTCGCGGCGTCCACGATCCGAGAGCCGCCAAGCGGCGTCATCCCGGATCCTCCCCATGATCTCGTCCAGCCTGGCAGCCCGCCCGCAAATTCTGCGGCCAAGGGAGGCGCCTGCGGTCATCGAACTGCGCCCCCGGATCCGGACGGCGATCCTGCTGCCCTCCGGAAGCCGATTCTCGGCCGGCGCGCCGAACTCCATGGAAACCGTGGTGCGGACCCTGGCGGGGCCGTTGAGCGACCAGGAGGTGCGAATCTTCTGCTGCGCGGGCGCGGACGATCATGAGACGCCGGAAGTCGAAACCCTGCCGTCGTCGGGTCGGGAACGCCTGAGGGTGCTGCTGGCTGGGCTCCGCGCCTTCAAGCCGGACGTCATCGAGCATCATCAGCAGGTCAAGCAGGCCACCCAGGTGTCGAGAGCCATGCCCGAGGCGGCGCACCTGCTCTATCGCCACAACGCCCTGAAGACGGGCCGCCACTGGATCGACACCTGGCGCTATAACGCCCGATACGGGCGGATGGACGGACTGGTCTTCGTCAGCGTGTCGGAGCGCGACCTCTTCGCCCGGGACTATCCCGATCTGGCGCAGAAGGCCTGGGCGGTTCCCAATCCGATCGACACGACCCCGTGGCTGGCGCCGCCCGAACATCGCGAGCCCGTCATCGCCTTCGCGGCGCGGGCGATGGCCGAGAAGGGCCTGGCGGAGGTCTGCGCCGCCTTGCCCACGGTGCTGGACCGGCATCCGGCATGGCGCGCGGTCCTGATGCTCAACGACTGGGACCAGCACGGACGCTGGGCCCAGCCGCATGTGGCGCCCCTGGAGCGATACGGCGCGCGCGTGACCGTGCTTCGGTCGGCCCCCTTGCCGGAGGTGCGCGAGCAGATGAAATCGGCGGCTATCGCCCTGACGCCCTCGCTCTGGGCCGAGCCGTTCGGTCTGACCGCCGTCGAGGCGCACGCGGCGGGAGCGGCGCTTATCTCCTCGGGACGAGGCGGCCTGCGCGAGGCCAGCGGCCCCTATGCGGTCTACCTGGACGAGATTACGCCGCAGACCCTCGCCGCCGCGATCGACCGGATGATCCGGCATCCGCGGGCGCGGATCGCGATGGCGCAGGCCGCCCAACAGTATGTGATGGAGGCCCACAGTCCCGAAGGCCGGGCCCTCGAACTGCTGCGCGTCCGGCAGGCCGTGCGGCTCCAGCGGCGCGCCCGGGCGGCGCAAGAAAAAAGCCCGACGCGGACGCCGGGCTGGAAAGTTCGGTGATGGTGGGTGTCCTCGAAGAAGAGAAGACAATCCCTCCGTGGGACTGAATTGGTTAACCGCAAGTAAATCATGTCGCGGGGACGGCGTCCGGCAGCCAGGTCCATTGTCGGGCGCCGCGCGGGCCGGTCCAGCCGACGCGCCATCCCGCCCCGGCCCGTTCGACCTGCAGGTCATGACCGGCCGCGCCGGGGCCCGGCCAGACAAAGCTCTGGCCGCCGACCGTGACCACGCTATCGGGGGCGAGCGCGTCCAGCAGCACGCTCCAGCGCCCGCCCTGGCCGGATTCGACCTCCAGGGCGTCCCTGCCGGCGGAGACGTCCACGGCCTGGCCCGCCGTTCCCGTACGGCCTGAGGCCAGCAGGGACTGGCCGTCGCTGTCGATCGCACCCAGCGCCGGGGCGGCGTCCAGCCGCCGGGCCGGGCCGCCGGATCGCAAGACCGCGATGGGCCCCCGACCGCCGGCGATGATCAGGAGCCGGTCGGGCGAGCCCGCCGCATCCTGGCCGACCTGGGTTTCGGGACGCAGCAGCAGGACGCCCGAAGGCGCGGCCATGCGAATCTCGAATCGCCCGTCGGGATCCGCCGCCGCCGCATAGGCCGCGCCCTCGTCATTGCGCAGCACGACTCGCGCGCCCGGCTCGGCCTGGCCGGAGAAGATCAGGCTGGCCTGGGCCCGGCGCACGGCCAGGATCTGGGGCGGCTGGGTCCAGCCCGTGGCGTTTCCGGCGGCGTCGCGGTCGGCCCGCTCCGGCTCGGGCATGCAGCCCGCGAGGGCGGCGAAGGCCGCGGCGGCCGCGGCGACACAGATGGCCCGTTTCATCCCGTCTCTCCGGCGGTTAAGTAGGCCCACCGGATAGCGCGGCGAGGCCGCCGCTGTCTCCCTATCATCGAGGCTCCATGACCATCACCATCCAGCCGTTCGACGGCAAGTCCGTCTGCCTGTTCTGCGGCTCCTCCGACCTGTCCGATCCGGCCTATACCGTCGCGGCGCGCCAGTTCGGCGAGCAGACGGCCCAGGCGGGCTGGAGGCTGGTCTACGGCGGCGGCGGGGTGGGCCTGATGGGCGCCTCGGCCCGGGCCGCCCACGAGGCCGGCGGCCGGGTGCTGGGCGTCATGCCGGGCTTCCTGCGCAGCCGCGAGCGCCTGTTCGACGAGGTCGAGACCCTGGTCGTGACCTCGATGCACGAACGCAAGACCATCATGTACGACCAGTCGGACGCCTTCGTGGTCGCCCCGGGCGGCGTCGGCACGCTGGAAGAGGTCATCGAGGTGCTGTCGTGGAAGCGGCTGGACCTGCACCACAAACCGGTGATCTTCCTGAACCTGAACGGCTTTTGGGACACCCTGCTGGCCGCGATCGAGCACGGCATCACCGAGAAGATGACGCCCGAGACGTTCCGCGAAGGCTACAGCGTGGTCGATACGGTCGAGGAAGCGATCGCCCTGATGCAGGCGGCGGACGATATGCCTCACTTGCAACATGATCGGCGTTAAGTAATCGTCGATCAGATCGCGCGCCGCTGCGTTTCGTTTGGCAACGCGCCCTTGACAGTTTTGAATAACAACGCACACTGAAGCGGCGGGCTCGACTGCGAGACCCGACCCCATTCGGAGACCTCCCCATGCGCGCCTTCATCGTCGCCGCGGCCCTGTTCGCCGCCGCCCCCGCCTTCGCCCAAGCCCCCGCCACCAGCGCCGTCCTGGCCGACGCCGCCCGCGCCCCGGCCGGCCGCACCATCATCGACGGCGCCAACTGGCGTTGCGAAGGCGCGACCTGCACCGCCACCGGCGGCGCCAACCAGCCGGCCGCCCGCGCCTGCCGCCGCGTCGCCGCCCGCTTCGGCGCCGTCTCGGCCTTCACCTACAAGGGCACGGCCCTGACGAGCGAAGAGATCGCCGCCTGCAACGCCTGATCGGCGCGCACGGCTGAAAAGAAGAAGGCCGCCCTGTGAGGGGCGGCCTTTTTGCTGTCCGGCACAGGAAAGCCGGCCGGCTCAGGCCGTTTCGCCCTTCAGCCGCTGCACGATGCGCTCGCGGCCGATCATCGGGGCGATGGTCGCCATGTCCGGACCGTGCGGCTGGCCGGTCAGGATCAGGCGCAGCGGCATGAACAGGGCCTTGCCCTTGGCGCCTGTCGCCTCCTTCACCGCATTGGTCCAGGTCGGCCACAGGGTCTCGTCGACCGCCTCGGGCAGCACGGCCAGGGCGGCGGAGGCGAAGGCGGGGTCCTCGATCACCGGCGTGACCGGGCCGCGCACGATAGCCGCCATTTCAACGACATCGGCGAACTTCTGAAGGTTCGGCCGCACGGCGTTCCAGAAGGCCTCGCCCAGATCGGCGTCCAGCGCGGCCAGGCGCGGCTGGGCCACGGCGTAGTCCATGGCGTGCAGGGCCTGGGCGTTCAGGCGGTCCAGATCGGCGGTGTCGTAGCGCGCGGGCGAGCGGCCCATCTTGGAGAAGGCGAAGCTGTCGCCCAGCGCCTGAACCGAGGCGCCGACTTCCAGCGGGTCCGAGGTGCCGATACGGCCCAGGTGGCTGGTGATGGCGATCGGCTCATAGCCGAGGTCGCGCATCTCGCTGATCGACAGCGAGCCCAGACGCTTGGACAGGGCCGCGCCGTCGGCGCCGACCAGCAGGGGCATGTGGGCGAACTCAGGAACCGGACCGCCCAGCGCCTCGAAGATCTCGATCTGGGCGCCGGTGTTGGTGACGTGGTCCTCGCCGCGGATCACATGCGTGATGGCCATGTCGATGTCGTCGACGACGGACGGCAGGGTGTAGAGGAACAGGCCGTCCTCGCGGATCAGCACCGGGTCCGACATCGAGGCGGTGTCGACCTCGGCGTGGCCGCGGGCCAGGTCTTCCCAGGCGACGCGCTTGCCTTCCAGCTTGAAGCGCCAGTGCGGACGGCGGCCCTCGGCCTCATAGGCGGCCTTCTCGGCGTCGGTCAGGTCCAGGGCGGCGCGGTCGTAGATGGGCGGCAGGCCCCGCGACAGCTGCACCTTGCGACGGCGGTCCAGCTCTTCGGAGGTTTCATAGCAGGCGTAGAGGCGGCCCGAGGCCTTCAGGCGGCCGGCGGCCTCCTCATAGCGGTCGAACCGCTTGGACTGGTTGTGACGCTCATCCCAGAGCATGCCCAGCCAGGTCAGGTCGTCCTCGATGCCCTGTTCGAACTCGGGCGTGGAGCGGGCCAGGTCGGTATCGTCGATGCGCAGCACGAAGCCGCCGCCCTGCCCTTTGGCGAACATCCAGTTCACCAGGGCGGTGCGCACGTTCCCGACGTGCAGCTTACCCGTCGGAGACGGGGCGAAACGGACCTTGACGGACATTGAGACGACCTTGAAACGCGAGGCGCGGTAGGTCGCGCCCGCAGCCCCTCAAGTCAAGGCCGACGGCCCGACGGGCCGTCGGAATCAGTCGTCGCGGTGAACCCGCTCGCGGCGTTCGTGTCGCTCCTGGGCCTCCACCGACAGCGTCGCCGTCGGGCGGGCCTCGAGACGGCCGAGGCTGATCGGTTCGCCGGTTTCCTCGCAGAAGCCGTACGACCCGTCCTCGATCCGGCGCAGGGCCTCGTCGATCTTGGAGATCAGCTTGCGCTGACGATCCCGCGTGCGCAGTTCCAGCGCACGATCAGATTCGGAAGACGCCCGGTCGACGAGATCCGGATGGTTCTCCGTCTCGGCCTTCAGATTGGTCACGGTACCCTTCGACTCGCGAAGGATATCGTCCTTCCAGTCCATGAGCTTGCCCTTGAAATAGGCGAGCTGCCGTTCATTCATGAACGGCTCATCGTCAGACGGCCTATAGGCGGCCGGCTCGATCACAGACGCCAATGCGTTCATCGCACTCACGCTCTAAGCAGCGCCCCCCTGTGGCGCACCGCTGCGTATAGGGATGACGAAGAGTCGCGGCAACAACGCTCTCAAGGGCGTGACCCGTGAAGGTTCATCGATCACCGGGACCGTGACATTTCTTCATCACCTGACACGCGTGACGGGTGATTTTGGGGACGATTATGCCGTTTTACGCTGCGTTGCGGCGAAGATCGGCCTTCGCCAGTTCAACCGCGGCGCGCAGATCGATCTGATCCAGCAGGCTGGTCAGGGCCGGATCGGCGTCTTCGGGGCGGTCTTCGCGAAGGGTTCGGGTCAGGCGCTCCAGCGCGCCCTCCCCGGCTTCGCCCGACAGCAGGGCCAGTTTCAGTTCGTCCAGCCGGTCCAGAAGGCCGCTTCCCCGCCGAACGGCCCGACGGCGGCGTTCGGTGGCGTCCTCGACCCCCTGCAGGGCCATGAGGGCGTTCATGCCGGCGACGCCCGAGACGGAAGCGGCGGTCGCCGGGGCGCTGGCCGGGGCGGCGGACGAACCGCCGGACACCGAAAAGCCGCTCGCGGCCTTGGCGGGACGCGAACCCTGGGAAGCCGAGGGGCCGGTGGCGCCGGTGACCTTCATGCGGTGCGACTCCAGAACATGACGGACCATCAGGCGACGCAGGTCACCGTTTGGTTAACGGCCCGGCAGAAATTGCCGTCGGCGCCGGGTTCTTGGCGTGATCGATTGTTGATTTCGCTGATGTTTTCATCTGGCACGCCGCTGGCATCACGGGACGTACAACTGTTCGCGGACCTCCGACCGATGCAGAAACTGCTCGCCTCCCTCCTGACCGCCGCCGCCCTGGCCGGATTCGCCGCGCCGGCGATGGCCCAGTCGCGGATCAAGGACATCGCCGCCATCGAGGGCGTGCGGTCCAACCAGCTGGTCGGCTACGGGCTGGTGGTCGGCCTGGCCGGCACCGGCGACTCGCTGCGCAACTGCCCCTTCACCCGCCAGTCGCTGGAAGGGATGAGCGAGCGTCTCGGCAACAACATCCGCGGTTCGACGGCCAACACCAAGAACATGGCTGCGGTCATGGTCACCGCCGACCTGCCCGCCTTCTCCACCCCCGGCGCGCGCATCGATGTGAACGTCTCGTCCATGTGCGACGCCAAGAGCCTGCTGGGCGGGGCGCTGATCGTCACCGGCCTGCAGGGCGCCGACGGTCAGGTCTATGCGGTGGCCCAGGGCTCGATCCAGACCGGCTCGGTCTCGGCCTCGGGCGCCTCGGGCTCGTCGGTCACACGCGGCGTGCCGACCGCCGGCCGCATCGCCTCGGGCGCCACGGTCGAGCGCGAGACCGGCTTCGAACTGGCCAATATGAACGAGGTGCGGCTGACGCTGCGCAATCCGGACTTCACCACGGCCCAGCGCGTCGCCGCCGCGATCAACCAGTCCTATCCGAACACGGCCCTGGCCGAGAACGGTTCCGTGGTCGCCCTGCGCGCACCGACCGGCTTCGGCATGGCCGGCTTCATCAGCCGGGTCGAGAACCTGCCGGTCCAGGTCGACGCCCCGGCCAAGGTCATCATCGACGAGGTCAACGGCGTCATCGTCATGGGCGAGGCCGTGCGGGTCTCCACCGTGGCCATCGCCCAGGGCAATCTGACGGTCTCGGTGCAGGAGAACCCGCAAGTCAGCCAGCCCGAGCCCTTCAGCCGCGGCGGCCAGACCGTGGTCGTGCCCCAGTCGGACGTCTCGGTCGAGGAAGAGCGCGGCGTGCAGATGCGCATGCTGGGCGGCGGGACCTCGCTCTCCAGCCTGGTCAACGGCCTGAACGCCCTGGGCGTCAGCCCGCGCGACATGATCAGCATCCTGCAGGCCATCAAGGCCGCGGGCGCGCTGCAAGCCGACATCGAGGTGATGTGAGCATGACCGATCTGACCGTCTCCTCCGCCCTGCCCGCGGCCGCCGCGGCGGCGCCGCAGGTCACCCGGAAGATGCGCGAGACCGCCGAACAGTTCGAGGCGTCCTTCCTGTCGCAGATGCTCAAACCGATGTTCGAGGGCCTGAAGACCGACGGGATCGGCGGCGGCGGCGAGGCCGAGGGCCAATGGCGCAGCTTCATGATCGACGCCATGGCCCAACAGACCGTCAAGGCGGGCGGCATCGGCCTGGCCGATCAGGTCGTCGCGCAGATGCTGAAGATGCAGGAGCAGGGACAATGACTGAATCTCAAGTCGTGAACGCCACCGCCCGGGTGCAGCGGATGACCGACCTGACCGAGCGCCTGACTGCCTGCCTGGTCGAGGAATCCAAGGCCTTCGAGGCGCGCCGCCCGCAAGACGCCGCGGCGACCGTCGCCGCCACCCAGGAACTGGCCAATGTCTATCGCCGCGAATCGGCCCAGCTGAAGGCCAACCCGGCCGCGATCGCCGCCGCGCCTGTCCCGCTCCGCGCGGCCCTGATCAAGGCGACCCAGCTGTTCGAGTCGGTGCTGTCGCGCCACGCCCGCGCCGTCGAGGCCGCCCGCGTCATCTCCGAAGGCCTGGTCAAGACGATCGCCGCCGAGGTCGCCAGCCAGCGCGGCTCCCCCTCCGCCTACGGCGCATCGGGACAGGCGAACACGGGCGACGGTCGCGCCGTGGCGCTGAACCGGACGGCGTGATCCAGACGTTCGTGCAAACGCGGCTTTAACGTCAGCGACAGTAAGCATCTGGAATGACGATTAAATCGCGCCTTCTCGGCATGGCGTTCGCCTCCTCCGACGTCCTCTTCGAGCTGGACGGAGACAAGGTCACCTTCGCCATCGGCGTGGGACCGGTCGCGGGCGTCGATCCGGCCGCCGCATGGACCGGCCAGGGCCTGAGCGCCCTGCTCGGCAAATCCTGCCTTGATCGCGTGGCCGTCGCCATGGCCGCCCTGAAGCCGGGCGTACGCTCGGCGCCGATCGAGGTCGAGGTCATCGCCGGCGAGGGGCAGGTCCGCCGCGCCGTCCTGCGCGCCTTCCTGCTGCCCGATCTCGCCCCCTTCGTTTCCTGCGCCATGGCCTGGCAGGGGGCGGCCTATCAGGCCGTCGCACCCAAGACCGAACCGGTGCTGGACGCGCGGGGCCTGCTGAAGCGGCTGGGCGCCCTGCTGGCCGTCGGCGGCACCGGCCCCGAGCTGTCCGTCGACTTCCTTGAGATCCCCGGGCTCGGCGCGCTGGACGAGCCGCATCGCAGGGCCGGCGCGCGGATCGAGGCGCGGCTGCAGCTGGCCTCCGTCGGCGGGATCAGCGCGGCCCGCCTGGCCCCCGACCGCTTCGCCCTGATGCGCGACTCCGCCGACATCGTCGACCTGGCCGAAGAGATCCGCGCCATGGGTCTGGCCGAGGGGGTGAACCTGTCGCCGGTCGCCACCCGGGCCGAGATCGGTCGGGCCGAGGCCGCCGTCGCCGTACGCACCCTGCGTTTCGCTCTGGAAGACTGCCTGAAGGACGGCGCGGCCGCCGGCGACCGGTTCAGCGCCCGCCTGCAACGCACGGTGCAGGATGCCGACCGGTTCCGCGCCATCGTGCGCAGCCGTGACTTCAGCCTCGTCTGGCAGCCCATCGTCGCGCTGGACAGCCGCGCGGTGCACCATTTCGAGGCCCTGAGCCGCTTCGGCGGCGCGGCCTCCGCCCCGACCGGCCCGATCGCCATGGCCGAGGAACTGGGCCTGATCGACGATTTCGACCTGGCGGTGGCCGAGAAGGCCCTGACCCAGCTGCGCCGTCCCGGCTTTGGCCTGGTCAAGGCGGCGATCAACGTCTCGGGCGCTTCGCTGGCCGACGGCCGCTATGTCGAGGGGCTGCTGCGCATGACCGCCGCCGCCCCGGACATCCGCAAGCGGCTGATGGTCGAGATCACGGAGACGGCCGACGTGGTCGATCTGGACGGCGCCAACCATCGCCTGGCCGCGTTGCGCGCGGCGGGCGTCAAGGTCTGCCTGGACGACTACGGCGTCGGCGCGGCCTCCCTGACCTATCTGCGCAAGCTCTCGATCGACATCCTGAAACTGGACGGCGGCTTCGTGCGCGAGATCGAAACCGATCCCAAGGTCCGCACCCTGGCCACCCACCTGGTCGGCCTCTGCCGCGACCTGAAGATCGCCACCGTGGCCGAGATGGTCGAGACCGAGGGGCAGGCCGCGGCGATGACGTCGCTCGGCGTCGACTTCGGTCAGGGCTGGCTGTTCGGCCGTCCGACCGAGACCCCGGTCGTCGCCGCGCCCGTGGGCGCCGCCCGCCGTAAGGGCGAGATCGCCGGCTGGGGCTAAAGCGCCACGGTCCTCTCGACGCCGACGGCGTCCAGGAAGTCCGGGTCATGGCTGACCACGACCAGGGCACCGTCATAGCCGCGCAGGGCCGCTTCCACCGCCGCGACCGAATCGAGATCCAGGTGATTGGTCGGCTCGTCGAGGATCAACAGTTGCGCCGGGCGGACGCCGCCCGTGACGCAGGCCAGCGCCGCCCTCAGTCGTTCACCCCCTGACAGCGTTCCCGCCGTCCGCTGCGCCGCCGTGTTGCGGAACAGGAAGCGCGCCAGCGCCGCATGGGCGTCGTTCGGCGTCGCATCCGGATTGATGCGGCGGTAGGCCTCCACCAGGGTCTCGTCCGGCCGCAGCAGCAGCGCCGCCTGATCCAGCAGGGCCGCGGTCACCGGTCGCGCGATCCGGCCCGAGGTCGGCTCCAGCACTCCGGCGATCAGCTTCAGCAGGGTCGACTTGCCCGCGCCGTTCGCGCCGGTCACGGCTACCCGTTCGGGCCCGGTCAGCTTCAGCGACACGGGTCCCACGATCCGCCGCCCGCCGGGCGCGTCCCAGGCGACGGCGTCCAGTTCGAGCACCGTCCGGCCCGGGGCCAACCCTGTCGGCGGCATGGGAATATCCAGCGCCCGCACCCGCTCCACCTTCTCGCGCGCGGCGGCCAGGTCCGCCTCCGCCGCCTCGGCCCGGCGTTCGGCCAGCTTGTTCTCGCGCGCGCCGGAATTCTCCGCCCGCTCGGCCATGGCGCCCAGCAGGATCTTCGGCTCGGACTTCCGCATCGCGAAGGCGCGTCCGGCCCGATCACGGCGGGCCTTCTTCTCGACCGCCTTCTGCCCTTCGCGGGCGACCCGGGCCGCCTCGCGCCCGGCCGTGTCCAGATCCCGCTCGGCCGCGGCGCGCTCGGCGTCCTTGCGTTCGGCATAGAGATCATAGCCGCCGCCGTAGACCGCGACGCCGAGGCTCGACAGCTCGACGATGCGGTCCATCCGGCGCAGCAGGGCCCGATCATGGCTCACCGCCAGAACCCCGCCGGGCCAGCGGGCCAGCACCTCGGCGATGCGTTCGCGGCCGTCGCGGTCCAGATGGTTGGTCGGCTCGTCCAGCAGCAACAGGTCCGGCGGATCCATCAGCAGGGCGGCCAGTCGCAGACGGGTCTGTTCCCCGCCGCTCAGCGAAGCCGTCTCGCGCGACAGGTCCAGCGCCTCCAGCCCGACCTCGGCCAGGACTTCGCCGATACGGCTTTCCAGCGTCCAGTCGGCGGCGTCCAGGTCTTCCGCCGTCCCCTCGCCCGCGAGGATGCGCGTCAGCACGGCCAGCGCGGCGGCGGCGCCGAGCGTCCCCGCCGCCGTCTCGCCGGACGCCGGCTCGCCGCGCTGTTCCAGCCACGCGACGGTCCCGGCGCGGCTGATCGCGCCTTCGGCAGGGGCGGACAGGCCGGCGATCAGGCGCAGAAGCGTGGTCTTGCCCGAGCCGTTGCGGCCGACAAGTCCTGTGCGCTCCCGCCCGAAGACGAGGCTCAGATCAGAAAATAGGGTGGAACCGTCAGGCGTTCGGGCCGCGACGCGATCGAGCGTCACGAGTGCGGATGCGGACGGGTTTCGGCTTGGGAGCGAGGGCATAGGCGAGCACGAGCAGCAGAGGAGCGGAAAGGGCGAAACCGATTTCCAGCGTGCTGATCATGATCGTCGGGCCTCCAGTGAACTCACTCGAAGCGAAGAGGATGGGCGCCCGAAGCCCTGCACGCAACCCCTTTCGGCTCTGGCGGCGCTGACGAGACCGTGAAAGGTTGGGTGTCTGGAGGATTTTCCATGCGTCTTTTCGCCCGCCTCGCGGTCGTTGCGGCCCTGCTCTCGGTCAGCGCCTGCGCTCATGGGACGCCGCCTGAGGCGCCTCCAGTCGTGGCCGACTATGCACCGCTGGCCGGCCAGCCCACCGGCCCCCACGCCCGTCTCTACGCCGACTGCATCGCGCAGGCCGCGGGCTCGGGCGCCTACCGGCAGGTGATCGACGGCGGCGAGGAACTGTTGCTGTTCACCTGCACCGGTCCGCTCGCCCAGCGCTTCTATGAGGCGCTGGGACCGCATAGCGCGGCCATGGGCACGGGTTTCACCCAGGACGGCCGCAGCGCCCGCTCGACCGCACGGGTCCAGAAGAACCTGATCGGAGTCGACTATTGCTCGGTCGACGCGTCCGGCGGCGATCCGCGCTGCGTCCTGACGTTCAACGCGGGTGACTTCCTGATCGCCGACTGACGCGGGGTCGCACGGTCTGGCGGGGCCTGCCCGCCCGGCCTAGATCAACACCATGACCCATGCCGACACCGCCGAAGCCTTCGCCGCCCGCCGCAAGGCCGCGACGGACCGCATCCGCGCCGAGACCGGCATCGACGAGGCCATGATCGACCGGCTGGTGGAGACCTTCTATGGCAAGGTCCGCGATGACGCCCTGATCGGTCCGGTCTTCGCCGCGCGAGTCGAGGACTGGGGCCCGCATCTGGCGCAGATGAAGCTGTTCTGGTCGTCGGTGGCGCTGTCGACGGGGGTCTATCAGGGCCGGCCGATGCCGAAACACCTTCCCCTGCCGATCGACGCCACCCATTTCGACCGCTGGCTTGAGCTGTTCGACGCGACCACCCAGGAAATCTGCCCGCCCGTCGCCGCCGCCCACTTCATGGAGCGCGCCCGCCGCATCGCCGAAAGCCTTGAACTCAGTCTGGCTCATGCCGCCAACACCCTGTTGAGGCCGGGCGAGCGGTATCTGCGCAAGGCGGAGGCATGGTCGCCGTCCGAATAGGCGTCCTGCTGCCAACTGCTGTCAGCAGTCTGGCGCCAGATGCTGACAGTTCCTATAATGTTCTTGCTGATTTCAGCGAAACATCCCCCATATAGCGCTGTCGCGCCGGACCCTGCCCGGCCCTCTCCGCGTTCCCGGATTCCATGACCGAAAAGCACAACTTCATCCGCGTGCGCGGCGCACGCGAACATAATCTCAAGGGCGTCGACCTCGACATTCCGCGCGAGAAGCTGGTGGTCATGACCGGGCTGTCGGGCTCGGGCAAAAGCTCGCTGGCGTTCGACACCATCTACGCCGAGGGCCAGCGCCGCTATGTCGAGAGCCTGAGCGCCTACGCCCGCCAGTTCCTGGAGCTGATGGGCAAGCCCGACGTCGACCTGATCGAGGGTCTGTCGCCGGCCATCTCGATCGAACAGAAGACGACGTCCAAGAACCCGCGCTCGACGGTCGGCACGGTGACCGAAATCCACGACTACATGCGCCTGCTGTGGGCGCGGGTCGGGGTGCCCTATTCACCCGCCACCGGCCTGCCGATCGAAAGCCAGACCATCTCCATGATGGTCGACAAGCTGACCGCCCTGGCCGACGGCGAGCGCATCCTGCTGCTCGCCCCCGTCGTGCGCGGCCGCAAGGGCGAGTACAAGAAGGAGATGGCCGAGTGGCAGCGCTCGGGGTTCCAGCGCGTGAAGATCGACGGCGAGTTCTACGCCATCGAGGACGCCCCGGCGCTGGACAAGAAGTTCAAGCACGACATCGACATCGTCGTGGACCGCATCGTCACCAAACAGGGGCTCGAGGGCCGCTACGCCGACAGCCTGCAGACCGCGCTGGGTCTGGCCGAAGGCATCGCCGTGGCCGAATGGGCCAACACCATGGAAGGCGAGACCGGCCCGCGCCGCATCACCTTCTCCGAGAAGTTCGCCTGCCCGGTCTCGGGCTTCACCATCAGCGAGATCGAGCCGCGGCTGTTCTCGTTCAACAACCCCTTCGGCGCCTGTCCGGTCTGTGACGGCCTGGGGGTCAAGCTGGCCTTCGACGCCGACATGGTGGTGCCGGACAAGGACAAGACCCTGCACGGCGGCGCGGTCGCCCCGTGGTCACGCGGTCCCTCGCCGCTCTACACCCAGACGCTGCAGTCGCTGGCGCAGCACTACGGCTTCTCGATGGACAAGCCGTGGCGCGACCTGCCGGGCAAGGCCCAGACGGTGATCCTGCACGGCTCGGGCGGCGAGAAGATCAAGTTCGTCTATGACGACAACGCCCGCAAATATGAGACCTCCAAGGCCTTCGAAGGTGTCCTGCCCAACCTCGAACGCCGCTGGCGCGAGACGGACTCGGCCTGGGTGCGCGAGGAGCTGGGCCGCTTCCAGTCCGAGACCCTGTGCGAGAGCTGTGGCGGCAAGCGGCTGAAGCCCGAGGCCCTGGCGGTCAAGGTCGGCGGCCAGGACATCGCCGAGGTGTCGTGGCTGTCGATCAAGAGAGCCTACGACTGGGTCAGCGCCCTGCCCGACCACCTGACCGAAAAGCAGATGGAGATCGGCCGCCGCATCCTGAAGGAAATCTCGGACCGCCTGCGGTTCCTGAACAACGTCGGCCTGGACTACCTCAGCCTGTCCCGCTCCTCGGGCACCCTGTCCGGCGGCGAGAGCCAGCGCATCCGTCTGGCGTCGCAGATTGGCTCGGGCCTGACGGGCGTGCTCTACGTCCTCGATGAGCCGTCGATCGGCCTGCACCAGCGCGACAACACCCGGCTGCTGGAAAGCCTGATGGGCCTGCGCGACCTCGGCAACTCCGTGCTCGTGGTCGAGCATGACGAGGAAGCGATCCTGAGCGCCGACTATGTCATCGACATGGGCCCCGCCGCCGGCGTCCACGGCGGCCAGGTCTGCGCCGAAGGCACGCCCGCCGAGGTGATGGCCAATCCGAACTCCCTGACCGGCAAATACCTGACCGGCGAGCGCGAGATCGAACTGCCGCCCGAGGGCCGCCGCCCCGTCAACCGCAAGAAGATGCTGAAGATCAGCGGCGCGACCGGCAACAATCTGAAGAACGTCACCGGCGAGATCCCCGGCGGCCTGTTCACCTGCGTCACCGGCGTGTCCGGCGGCGGCAAGTCCACCTTCACAATCGAGACCCTGTACAAGGCCGCCGCGCGCCGTCTGCACAACGCGTCCGACGCCCCCGCCCCTTTCGACCGCATCGAGGGGCTGGAGATGTTCGACAAGGTCATCGACATCGACCAGTCGCCCATCGGCCGCACGCCGCGCTCGAACCCGGCCACCTACACCGGCGCCTTCGGGCCCATCCGCGACTGGTACGCCGGGCTGCCGGAATCCAAGGCGCGCGGTTACGGGCCCGGGCGGTTCTCGTTCAACGTCAAGGGCGGGCGCTGCGAGGCCTGTCAGGGCGACGGCCTGATCAAGATCGAGATGCACTTCCTGCCGGACGTCTACGTCACCTGCGACGTCTGCCACGGCAAACGGTACAACCGCGAGACGCTGGAGATCGTGTTCAAGGGCAAGTCCATCTCGGACGTGCTGGACATGACGGTCGAGGAAGCCGCGCGCTTCTTCACCGCCGTGCCGTCGATCCGGGACAAGATGCTGACGCTGGAGCGGGTCGGCCTGGGCTACGTCAAGGTCGGCCAGTCGGCCACCACCCTGTCGGGCGGCGAGGCCCAGCGGGTCAAGCTGTCCAAGGAGCTGTCGAAGCGGGCCACCGGCAAGACCCTCTACATCCTCGACGAGCCCACCACGGGCCTGCATTTCGAGGACACCCGCAAGCTGCTGGAAGTGCTTCAGGAACTGGTCGAGAACGGCAACACCATCGTCGTGATCGAGCACAACCTGGATGTCATCAAGGTCGCCGACTACCTGCTGGACTTCGGTCCCGAGGGCGGCGACGGCGGCGGTGAGATCGTCGCGGTCGGCACCCCGGAAGAGGTCGCGGCCAATCCCGCCAGCTGGACCGGCAAATACCTCAAGGAGGTGCTGGACCGCCATGAGCAACGCCGCAAGGCGCGCGTGGCGGGCTTGTCAGCGTCGGCAGAGAAGAAGCCGGCCCGGGTGACGGCGCGGGCCTGACGGTCCGCGCCCGCGCTCCCGGCTAGCCGCGCTTCAGGTCCTGCCAGGCCGCCGCGAAGGGGGCGTAGGTGACGCCGACGCACAGCGCGTAGACGATGGCGTTGGCCAAGGCGACGAGCAGCAGGCCGGGATTGGCCAGCGACATCTGCTCGATGACAGCAGCCGACGTGCCGCCCAGGCCCATCGGCGACATGCCCGACAGCAGGCTGAGCGGCGTCACAACGATCATCGACAGGAACCAGATCACGATCCCCATCGCGATTGCGATCACAGCCATGCCCAGCAGCGGCCAGAAATGCCCGCGGGTGGCGCGGAACGAGGCGAAGACGTCGATCTTCTTCTCCGTCAGGGTGATGGGTACGGCCAGGCACCATCTGACGGCCAGCCAGATGACAAGGGCGATGGTGGCGAGAACGCCCGCGCCGACTCCGAGCCACAAGATCGGCGCGACCGTGGCGGCGATGGCCGCCAGAACCGAAACCGCGGTGAAGGCCAGCCCCACGGCCGCCCCGCTCAGCAAGGCGATCGCCAGGGCGACGACGAAGACCCGAACCTCATCCATGCCGAGCCGAAGGTAACCGAACTTCTGCTCTTCCGGGAACAGGACGCCGCGCGCCACTCCGGCGCTCAGTACGGATCCGACCACGATCGAGAGAGGCAGGATCCAGAAGCTGTAGCGGGTCATCTGTCCATAGGCCTCGACCATCAACTCCATTTCCGCCTGGGATTGCGGCCCCCGGGCGCCCATGCCTTCAAGGGTCTTGAGGCCCTCGGCGATTTCGGAACGGTTCAACACCATGGCGACGAGTTGGCCCACCGTGACCAGCAGATAGAGCAGGGTCCACGCCAGGAGCACGCGCGGTTCACGACGGACCAGGCGGAAGCCTTCGAAGGCGGCGTCTGTGGCGGCGAGCGGCATGGTGTCCTCCGTGAATCGTGTCGTTCTAGAGGACGGCTGCTTCCGGGTCAGCGGAATTCCACCCGGCGACCGATCGGAGGCTGACGCGGGCGCCCGCTATGGCTAGAACCCCGCCCATGAGCTCCACCTCCCCTTCCCCCATCCACGTCATTGGCGGCGGCCTCGCCGGTTCCGAAGCCGCCTGGCAGATCGCCAACGCGGGCGTGCCCGTCATCCTGCATGAGATGCGCGGCGTTCCCGGCGTGAAGACCGACGCCCACCACACTGACGGCCTGGCCGAGCTGGTCTGCTCCAACTCCTTCCGCTCTGACGACTGGGAGTACAACGCGGTCGGCCTGCTGCACGCCGAGATGCGGGCGCTGGATTCGATCATCATGAGCTGCGGCGACGCCCATCAGGTGCCCGCCGGCGGCGCCCTGGCCGTCGACCGTGACGGCTTTTCTCAGGCCGTGACCGCGAAGCTGGAGGCCCATCCGCTGGTCACCATCGTGCGCGAGGAGATCGCCGGCCTGCCGCCGGAAGACTGGGACAATGTCATCGTCGCCACCGGCCCCCTGACCTCGCCCGCCTTGGCAGAGGCCATCTTGAAGGCGACGGGCGAAGAATCCTTGAGCTTCTTCGACGCCATCGCGCCGATCATCCACGCCGACAGCATCGACTTCGACATCGCCTGGCGCCAATCGCGCTATGACAAGGAAGGCCCGGGCGGCGACGCCGCCGCCTACGTCAACTGCCCGATGGACAAGGCTCAGTACGACGCCTTCATCGACGCTCTGCTGGACGGGCCCAAGGCCGAGTTCAAGGAGTGGGAGAACGTCCCCTATTTCGACGGCTGCCTGCCCATCGAGGTCATGGCCGAGCGCGGCCGCGAGACCCTGCGCCACGGTCCGATGAAACCCGTCGGCCTGACTAATCCGCGTAACCCGACGGTCAAGGCTCACGCCATCGTCCAGCTGCGCCAGGACAATGCGCTCGGCACCCTGTTCAACATGGTCGGCTTCCAGACCAAGCTGAAGCACGGCGCGCAGGCCGAGACCTTCCGCATGATTCCGGGCCTGCAGAACGCCCAGTTCGCGCGTCTGGGCGGGCTGCATCGCAACACCTATCTCAACAGCCCGCAACTGCTGGACAAGCAACTGCGCCTGAAATCCATGCCGCGCCTGCGCTTCGCCGGTCAGGTGACCGGGGTCGAGGGCTATGTCGAAAGCGCCGCCATGGGTCTGCTGACCGGCCGTCTGGCCGCCGCCCAGGCGCTGGGCCGTGACCTGTCGGCCCCGCCGCCGGAAACCGCCATGGGCGCACTGGTCGAGCACATCACCGGCGGCCATCTCGAGGGATCGAAGTTCCAGCCGATGAATATCAACTACGGCCTGCTGCCGCCGCTCGAGGCGCCCAAGGTCGACGGGGACGGCAAGCGCATCCATCCCAAGGAGCGCGGCCGGGCCAAGAAGCGGCTGATGAGCATCCGCGGACTGGAGGCGCTCAAGGCCTGGCGGGACGCGGGCTGATGGCGGACCCGACCGAGCTCGAACGCCTGACCGACCGCCGGGTGACCCTGATCTATCGCCTCGACCTGATCGCCCAGGGCGCCACGCTGAAATACGAGGACGGCACGCCCGTCGACATGGCGTCCGAACAGGCCCGGCTGGAGGACGAGGTCGCCCGCCTCGACAAGAAGATCGCCCTGCTGGGACCGGCCGCCGGTCAGGCCTGACGGTTCGCCATGCCCTCTGTCTCTCCCTTCGATTCCGCCCGGCGCGCCATCCGCCAGAAGATCACCGACGTCTTCAATGACGCCGACAAGGGCGAGCGGCCGGTGTTGCGCCGGGCCGACGCCCTGTTCCCGCCGGACTGCGTCGCCGCCCGGGTCAACGGCGACGTGGTCACCATGATGATCGGCGGGGTGTCGGGCCTGCTCCTGCAGATGCTGCATCCGGCCGTGCTGGCGGGCGTCTGGGACCATTCCGATTTCCGCGCCGACATGCACGGCCGGCTCAGGCGGACGGCCAAATTTATCGCCACCACCACCTATGACCATGCCGACAGGGGCCAGGCCGCCATCGACAAGGTCAACCGCATCCACGCCAAGCTGGCGGGCGTCCTGCCCGACGGCACGCCCTATCGCGTCTCGGATCCGGCCCTGCTGGCCTGGGTCCATGTCACCGAGACCATCAGCTTCCTGGACGCCTGGATCCGCTACGCCGAGCCGGACATGCCGATGTCGGACCAGGACGCCTATTTCGCGGAGACCGCGCGGATCGCCGAGGCCCTGCACGCCGACCCTATTCCTCGCAGCCGGGCGGAGGCGGAAAGTCTGATCCGCAGCTATCGACCCCAGCTACGCGCCGACGCTCGCACCCGGGAGGTGGCCCGGATGGTGATGCGCCAGCGGGTCGGCTCCCTGGCCGTCGACGCCGCCGCGGGCGTGATCATGCAGGCGGGCCTGGACCTGCTGCCCGACTGGGCCCAGGCCATGCACGAGCGGCCGTTCGGCCCGCCCCGGATCCTGACCCGTGCAAGCGCCCTGTCCACCGCCCGCTTCATCCGCTGGGCCTTCCGCGGCTCGCCCAACACCCGGGTTCACCCGGCCGAAGTGACCGCCTACTGAAATTCGCGGGGCCGATGTCACATACGGCCGACCTGTCTCGTCCTCTCCATGACGGACGGATCTGACGCCATGAGGGCGCCGGGCGGCCGTCCTCATGGAGCCTGACATGCGCCTTTCCCGTACCCTGCTCGCCATGCTGCCCGACACCCAGAAGGCCGTGCAGACCCTCTACGCCTCGGCCCACCAGTCGGGCGCACCGGTTACCGTCCTGCACCTGGTCCATCTGCGCGCCAGCCAGATCAATGGTTGCTCGGCCTGCGTCGCCTCCGGGGCGAAGGAGATGCGCAAGGCCGGCGAGACCGACGAGCGGCTCGATACCGTCTCGGCCTGGCGCGAAACCCCCTATTTCACCGACGCCGAGCGCGCGGCCCTGGCCCTGGCCGAAGCCGCCACCCGTCTGGCCGACGATTCCGTCGGCGTGCCGGACGACATCTGGGACGCGGCGAAGGCCCATTTCGACGAGCCGGCGCTGGCGGGCATCGTCCTGTGGATCGCCACGACCAACTTCTTCAACCGCCTGAACGCCACCCTGCATCACCCGGCGGGCGCGCCCTGGTTCTGATCCCGGCCCGGGCGCGGAACCCGGGCGACGGCTCCCGCGTAGAAGCGTAGCCATGGCCTTCTGTTCCGCGCCCACCGAATCCGACGCCGCATCCCAGGTCCTCTCCGCCAACGGCGTCCAGGGCGCCGAGCGACCGCTGGTCTGCGCCATCAACCACGGCAAGGATCGCGAGCGCGACGGCCGCACCACGGTCGTCGTCATCCAGCCGTTCGGCTATCGCCGGCCGGGATCGGAACGGGTCATCTGGGTGCCGGCCACCTACGTCACCGACTTCGCATCCATTCCGCTGGTCGGTCGCTGGCTGATCCCGCCGTTCGGCCGGCACGCCATCGCAGCGGTCGTCCACGACTGGCTCTATTCGATCGGCGAGCCGGGCCGCCGGGGCGAGGCGGACGACGTCTTCCGCGAGGCGCTGGACGAGCTGGGAGTGGATGTGGTCCGGCGCAATGTCATGCACCGGGCGGTCAGTTCCTTCGGCGCCGGCGGCTACGATCGCGCCGCCTCGACCTGGCCGACGCAGTTCATGGACTGGCGGACCGGCGATGTCCTGCCACCGCCGGCGCCGCGCGAGGCCTTCTTCGGCGAGGGAGACCCCGAGGTGATCGCCCGGATCCGGGGGCAGGCCCCCGCCAACTGCGCGCCCTAGATCCTGCCTCTCAGGGCGGCCCAGACCAGCCGCAGCCGCTTCACCGCCTCGGGCACCTCGGGGTCGGCCAGGGCGGCGGAAGCGACCGCCGGAAAGGCGGCCACAGGCAGGCCCTTCAGCGCCCGATTGGCGGCTCCCGTCAGCGCCCGGGCCTCATCGCGGCGCCCGGTCTGGTTCAGGCCGCGCACGCGGCCGGCGTCCGCCACGGCGTCGTCCAGACCCGGCCCCGCCAGGATCCGCGCCGCCAGCTGCATCGGGCCGAGGTAGAAGGCGTCCAGATCGTGGGGTTCGCCGTGCACCCGGCCGATGTGCGCCTCGATCAGACCGTCGAACGGCGCGCGGGGCAGGTCGTGGCGGGCGACGATCTCGGTCAGGGCCTCCAGCACCGGATGGCCCTTGCGGGCGGTCCCGGCGAAGACCCCGTCCATCTGCTCGCGCCACCAGGCGTAGCGCATCTCGGCCAGCAGGGGCTGGGTGACCCGGGTGGGGATGGCCATCAGCTCCGCTTCGAAGGCGTACAGCGCGATCAGGTCCGCGCGGGCCTGCGCATCGGCCACGAACCGGCTGGACAGCCAGCGGTCGGTGTCGGCGTCGCGGACCTGGGTTTCGAGGACAGTCATCGGCTCCCCATAACGCGGAAGGCCGGGAAGGTCGCCCTCCCCGGCCCCGCATCGCGATCGGTTCGGCGGATCAGCCGAACAGGGTCTGGTACATGGCCATCGCCGTCAGCATCGGCAGCGACAGAAGCAGGTTGGTGCGGCTGCCCAGCATGGCGATGCGGGCGGCCTTGGCCTTGGCGGCGTCGTCGACCACGACGATGCCCAGGGCGCGCTTCTGGTTCGGCCAGATCACGCCCCAGACGTTCAGGAACATCACGATCGCCAGCCACACGCCGACCCCCATCAGGGTGAAGCCCTTCTGGTCTTCCGTCAGGCCGCCGGCGAAGCCGAAGCTCAGCACTTCCATGGCGTAGGCGTGGCCGCGGGTGAACATCACCGCCAGGCCGAAGACGACCGTCGACAGCGCCGCCCAGCGGAACCAGAACAGGGCTTCGGGCGCGATATGCTTGCCGATGGCCGGCTTCAGTTCGGCCGGGATCGACGGCATGACCCGGATCTGGACGAAGTTGAAATAGTACAGCAGGCCGATCCACAGGATGCCCGAGGCCAGGTGCGCCCAGCGGAACGTGGCCTGCCAGAAGCCCAGATCGAAACCGCCCGGCGCGGTGCGGCCGAAGGCGAAGATCATGACCGCCGCGAGCGCGAGGCTCAGCAGGATGGTGGTGCGGAAGTTGGAAAGCAGCTTGCCCATGTCGTCGCCCCTCCCCGGGCGAGAATCGTTGAAGCGCGACCATACAGCCGCGCCTCTCCGACACGAAACAAAGACGTTCGGCCTGGAGGGGCAAGCCCCTCCATCCGCCTACGGACGCGAGGCCATGCCCAACTTGATCGGCTTGGCGTCGTCGGCCGCGCCGCCGCGCTTCACGCCCCAGAGCAGGATGATCGGCGCGCCGACGTAGATCGACGAATAGGTGCCGACGATGATCCCGAACATCAGGGCGATGGAGAAGCCGAACAGGGCTTCGCCGCCGTAGACGGCCAGGGCCGCCAGCACCATGACCGCGGTCACGCCGGTGATGATCGTCCGCGACAGGGTCTCGTTCAGCGACAGGTCGATCACGTCGCGCAGCGGCATGGTCTTGTACTTGCGCAGGTTCTCGCGAAGGCGGTCGAACACGACGACGGTGTCGTTCATCGAATAGCCGATGACGGTCAGGATCGCGGCCACCATGGTCAGGCTGAACTCCAGCTTGAACACCACGATCAGGCCGAAGGTCAGGATCACGTCGTGCAGCAGGCCGGCGACCGCGCCGAAGCCGAACTGGGGCTCGAAGCGGAACCAGATGTACAGGAACATCAGCAGGATGGCCGAGCCCAGCGCCAGCAGGCCGGACTGGAACAGTTCGCCCGACACCTTGGAGCCGACGACGCTGACGCCCGAATAGGTGACCTCGCCGGTCGCCTGGGTGATGGCCGACTCGACCTGGTTCACCACGGCGGTCTGGTCACGGCCATCCGGCACCTGGAAGCGCACGATGGCGGTGGAGCCGTCGTCGATGTTGGTGTCGCGGCGGGCGATGCCCTGCACGCCGACGTCACCGAGGTCCAGGCCGCTGACCGCGCCGCGCACTTCTTCCAGATTGACCACCTGGCCGGCCGGCTTGGACACTTCCAGCGAGGCGCCGCCCCGGAAGTCGATGCCCATGTTCAGGCCGGGAACGAAGCAGGCGATGATCGAGGCGACGCACAGGATCACGGAGACGAACGCCGCATAGCGGGCGTACTTCACGAAATGGAAGTTCGTCTTCTGCGGCAGCAGTTTGATGAGGGGCCATCCACGCATCGCCATCACTCCGCGATCGGCAGTTTTTTGGGCTTGGCCGTCTTCAGCCAGAACGCCAGCAGCACCTGGGCCACCAGCACGGACGACAGGACCGAGGTGAACACCCCGATGCCCAGCGTCCAGGCGAAGCCGCGAACGGGGCCGGCGCCGAAGACGAACATGATCGCCGCCGCCACCAGGGTGGTCACGTTGGCGTCGATGATGGTGGCCATGGCCTTGGAGAAGCCGGCGTCCATCGAGGCGATCACGCTGCGGCCCGCCCGGGCCTCGTCGCGCATCCGCTCATAGATCAGCACGTTGGCGTCGACCGCGACCGCGAAGGTCAGGATCAGGCCGGCGATGCCCGGCAGGGTCAGGGCGGCGCCGACAAGGCTCATACAGGCCACGATCAGCAGGCCGTTCAGCACCAGGCCGATGACCGAGATGCCGCCGAACAGCAGGCCGTAGGCCAGGATCATGAACAGGACGATGATGCCGAAGCCGATGGCCGTCGACAGGGCGCCCGCCGACACGGCGTCCTCGCCCAGCTCGGCCGACACGGTCCGGCGCTCCTCGACCTTCAACGGGGCCGGCAGGGCGCCGCCGTTCAGCAGGTTGACCATCTCGGAGGCTTCCTGGATCGAGAACTGACCCTCGATGATGCCCGAGCCGCCGGTGATGGCGCCGTTGATGCGCGGCGCCGAGATGACCTTGCCGTCCAGGATGATGGCAAAGGGCTTGCCGATGTTGGCGGCGGTCGCCTCGCCGAAGCGGCGGGCGCCGGCGCCGTCGAAGCGGAAGCCGATGGCGGTGCGCTGGTTCTGGTCCTGGGTGACTTCGGCCTTGGTCAGGTTCTCGCCCGACACCAGGATGCGGCGCTTGACCAGATAGGGGTTGCCGGCCTCATCGATCAGCAGTTCGGAATCTGGCGGCACGGAGCCGTTCAGCGCCTCCTGGATCGAGTTCTCGACGTCGACCATCTGGAAGGTCAGCTGGGCCGTCTGGCCGATCAGGCGTTCCAGCTCGGCCGGATCGCTCTGACCAGGAGCCTGGACCACGATGCGGTCCGCGCCCTGGCGGGTGATGGAGATTTCCTTGGTGCCGGTGTTGTCCAGACGGCGGCGGACGACTTCGATGGACTGGCTCACGGCGTCGGACGCCATGGAGTTCATCGTGGTCTCGGTGAAGGCGTAGCGAAGACGGTCGGAGCCCTGCCGCTGGACCAGGCGATCCGCGCCGGTCGGGCTGTTCACGACCAGGGCGCGCATGGCCGTCTGCGCCTGCTCCATCTGCGACGGGTCCGCCAGGGTGACGATGACGCCGTCGCTCTGGCGGGAAATGGTGCTGACGCCGACGCTGGCCTCGGCCAGCACGGTGCGGGCGTCTTCGGCCAGGTTGGTCAAACGCTTCTCGCGCATGGCCGGCACGTCGACTTCCAGCAGCAGGTAGGACCCGCCCTGCAGGTCGAGACCCAGGTTCAGGATGCTCTTCGGCAGCCAGCCCGGCAGCGCATCACGCTGGGCGGGGCTCAGCATGTTGGGCGCCGCGAACAGCAGGCCGAAGGCGACGGACAGGGCGAGAAGGATGACCTTCCAGCGCGACAGATGGATCATGCGGGCTGTCCCGAACCTTTCAGGAGACCGATCAGGCCTTGGCGTCGTTGGCGGCGACCGCGGTGCGGTTGCGGACGTCGGCGATCATCGACTTGACCACGCGGACGTTCACGCCCTGGGCGATCTCGACCATGGCTTCGTCGTTCTCGACGCGGGTGACCTTGCCGATCATGCCGTTCGACAAGGTGACGGTGTCGCCGCGCTTGACCGCCTCGATCATCGCCTTGTGCCGCTTCATCTGCTGCTGCTGCGGGCGGATCATCAGGAAGTAGAACAGCACGATCATCGGAACGATGAAGACGAACGTTCCGGCGGGGCCGGCCAGGAATTCCTGCACTTTGATCTCCGAAAAGCGCGGAGCACGCCCTCGGCGCCGCCCCTGAAAATGAGGCGCGGAACCTAGGGCGCGTCGTCACACTTTGCAACGCGGCGTTCAGGCGCGCCGCGCGTGATGCGTTATCGCGGCAACACGGTCAGCGGGTCGACCGCCGTGGGCTGGTCGCCGCGCACCCGCCAGGTCTCGAAATGGATGGAGGGACGGCCGTCGCCGGCGGTCGTGCCGACCGTGCCGATCTGCTGACCGGCGGTGACCTCGTCGCCGTCTCGGACCACGGCCGAGCCCAGGTGGCCATAGACCGTGCGCCAGCCGTCGCGGTGGACGATCAGCACCGTCAGCCCCTGCCCGACCAGATCGTCGCCGACATAGCCGACCCGTCCGGCGGCCGAAGCGCGGACCTCGGCGCCCGCCGCGGCGCCGATGTTCACTCCGTTATTGCGCTCGCCCATGCCCACCGGGCCGAAACGACGCAGCACGTCGCCGCGCACCGGCCAGTCGAGGCCCGCTGCGCCGCCCGCCGGCGCAGCGGTCGGGGGCGCGGTCGCCGCGGGCTGGCGCGGCGGCGGCAGGGTCGAGGACGGGGGCGGCGGGGGCGGTGGAGGCGCGCGTTCGTCCGGAACGGTCACGCCGTAAGGGGACGGCCCCGTGGCGTAGGGATCGCCGCCGATGTCCACGGCTCCGGCGGGCAGGATGACCCGCTGGCCCGGCGTGATGGCGGCGCGCGGCCCCAAGCCGTTCAGGTCGATCAGCGACTGCACCGGCGTCTGGAAGCGGCGGCCGATGCCGGAAATCGTGTCGCCGGGCTGGATTTCGTAGGCGGCGCCGGCGGTCGGCGCCCCCCTCGCGGGCGGCGGCGGGCTGGCGAAGCCCTCCGAAGCCGGTCCGGCCGCGGGGCGCGAGCCGTTGCCGGGCGTCGATGCCGGGACCTCGGTATAGGGCCGGGTGGGCGCATCGGAGGGACGCGGGCCGGTCGCCGTCGGCGCGTCCAGGGCGCCGCCCTCGATGATCTCGATGGGCGCGCCGCGCGGCGGCGGGGCCTCACGGGCCGGATCGGTCGGGCCGCGCACCCCTTCCCCGGTCGGCGCCGGCCGGGTCGGATAGACGGGCCCCGCCGCCGTCGGCGGGGGTGGGCCGTTCGGCTGGTCGGCGTAGATCGAATAGCGCGGTTCGGCGGGATAGCTGGAACAGGCCGCCAGCAGGCTCATCGCCCCCAGCGCCATCAGGATGCGGAATCCGCCGCCCATTCGATTCATTCGCCCGCTCCGCTTCTGCGCCCAGCCTGTCATCTGACCAGACCCGGAAAACCGCGCCAAAGTTGGGCGGGAAGGTTAACCAAAGCTTGCCGAGGCCGCGATTACCCCTCCTTGGCCGTCCCCTCGACCAGGGGCACGAAGCGCACTTCGGTCAGGCTTTCGCGACGGAAGCTGCCGTCGGGCTGGCCGACATAGCGGTGCAGCATCTGCACCGAACTGCGGCCCACGGGGCAGACCAGGATGCCGCCCGGCTTCAGCTGCTTGAGCAGTTCGGTCGGCTCGCCGGGAGCCGCGGCGGTGACCATGATCCGGTCGAAGGGCGCCTGTTCGGGCCAGCCCAGGCCGCCGTCGCCGTGACGGGTGATGACGTTGTCGATGTCCAGCGTCCGCAGTCGCGTCTCGGCCTCGGTCAGCAGGCTGCGGTAGCGCTCGACGGAATAGACGTAGCGCGCCAGCCGGCTCAGCACCGCGGCCTGGTAGCCGCTGCCGGTGCCGATCTCCAGCACCCGGTGCCGCAGCTGCACGTCCAGCGCCTGGGTCATCAGGCCGACGATGAAGGGCTGGCTGATGGTCTGGGCGCAGTCGATCGGCAGGGCCTGGTCCTCCCAGGCCTGATCGAGGAATTTCTCGTGCACGAAGACGGCGCGGTCGATGGATTCCATCGCCTGCAGCACGCGCGGCTCCGTCACCCCCTGCTGCCGCAGACCGAGGATCAGGCGTCCGGCGCGGTCGTCCCGCAGGTTCATTCGGCCGCCACGACCGTCTTGGGCGGAACGCCGCCCAGGATGCCCTTCAGGTCATTCACGCTGGCCATGTGGGTCAGGTCGATGTGCAGCGGGGTGACCGAGATCTTGCCCTCGTCCATCGCCTTCAGGTCGGTGCCGTCGGCGTGCTCCTGCTTCGCGCCGCGGAAGCTCATCCAGTAGTAGTCGCGGCCGCGCAGGTCGGTGCGCCGCACCGCATGCATCTCGCCGATGTCGCGGAAGCCCTGGCGGGTGACCTCGATCTCGGTCACCGCCTCGGGCGCGCGCGCCGGGAAGTTCAGATTCATCACCACCCCGGCCTGCCAGGGCTGGGCCAGCAGGCGGCTGATAATGGCGGGGGCGTAGGCCTCGGCCGTCTCCCAATGGGCGGTGACCGCGTCGTGGAAGCGCTCCAGCGACTGCGACAAGGCGATGGAGCGGATGCCGAAGGCCATGCCCTGCAGCGCCCCGGCGACCGTGCCCGAATAAGAGCAGTCCTCGCCGACGTTGTGGCCGCGATTGACGCCGGACAGCACCAGGTCGGGCTTCTCGGGCATCAGGTCGTTGACCGCCAGCACGACGCAATCGGTCGGGGTGCCGGTGACGGCGAAGCGCTTGCCGCCCAGCCGGTTGACCCGCAGCGGCTCGGTCAGGGTGATTCCCCGCCCCTTGCCCGACTGCTCGACGGCAGGCGCGCAGACCCAGATGTCGTCGGACAGGGTCCGCGCGATCCGTTCCAGGCATTCCAGGCCCTCGGCCTCGATCCCGTCGTCGTTGGTCAGCAGGATTCTCATGATCGGTCTGACCTAATGCGAAGACCCGACCGGCGCACTCGAAAAATCCGGCGGCGTCCCGCTACTGGATGACTTCCACCCGGTCGGCCTGGATGACCGTGTCGCGGCGGCAGTTGTTGACGATGCGCGAGCCCTGCCAGTCCAGCGCCTGGGCGCCGGCGCGGTCGGCCCAGGGCGTGGCGCGGCCGAACAGCCGGACCCGGGAGCCGCTCAGATCCCCGGCGGCGCGCTGCAGGTCGCGCGGCAGGGCGGCGCTGACGCAGTCCGTCGGGAAGCCATGCGTCAGGTCGCGTTCCTTGGCGTAGAGCCGGATTTCACCGTCGGAGACGCGGGCCCAGCCCTCGAACTGGGTGGCCGAGGCGTCGAAACCGGCGGGCGGCGGGGTGACGCCGGCGGGGATCGAGGCGCAGGCGCCCAAAGCCAGGATCGGGGCCAGGACCAGGGCGGCGGGGGCCAGAAGGGAGAAGGTTCGCATCGGTTCGTTCCTGTGGCGCGTCTCCAGGGCCGGAGACCGGACAATGGACCGGAGCCGCACGACACCCTGATGACGCCGCCGCTCCGTTCCCTGCGCAATGCCTGACGCCGCCGGGGGCTCCCCGCCTTACCGGAGCGTCCGGATAATCAGGCGCCGCCGACCTGCGTCAGCCCGCCCATGTATCCAACCAGGACCTCGGGCACCCGGATCGAGCCGTCGGCCTGCTGGTAGTTCTCCATGATCGCCACCAGGGTGCGGCCGACCGCCAGGCCCGAGCCGTTCAGGGTGTGTACGAACTCGGTCTTCTTCTCGCCGTCGCGCTTGAAGCGGGCGTCCATCCGTCGGGCCTGGAAGTCGCCGCAGTTCGAGCAGGAGCTGATCTCGCGATAGGTGTCCTGCGACGGCAGCCAGACCTCGAGGTCGTAGGTCTTGCGGGCCGAGAAGCCCATGTCGCCCTTGCACAGCAGCATCTTGCGGTACGGCAGCTCCAGCGCCTGCAGGATGGCCTCGGCGCAGCCCACCATCCGCTCGTGCTCGGCGTCGGAGTCCTCGGGCCGGGTGATGGAGACCAGCTCGACCTTGTGGAACTGGTGCTGGCGGATCAGGCCGCGGGTGTCGCGTCCGGCCGAGCCCGCCTCGGCCCGGAAGCAGGGCGTCAGGGCGGTCATGCGGATGGGAGTGGCCAGCTCGGCCTCGGGCAGGATCTGCTCGCGGACGAGGTTGGTCAGGGAGACCTCGGCGGTGGGGATGAGGTAACGCTTTTCGGAGAAGGCCCCGCCCTTCAAACGAGCCAAGAATTCTGGGAATTCCTGGTCGTTTGCCGCTCGCGCCATCTCGGCCGCAGTACCTTCCAGCGCGATACGAAACTCGTCCTCGTCCGTGAGGAACGCCTTGAGTTCCAGCGCCGCTTCGCGGAATGCCGCCGTGTCGGCATCGCGGCGTCGAGCAGCAGTCGCGACCGCATCATCACTGACGGCATCCCAGTCGGTCGAGATCGCCGTAAACAGGTCTTCCTCGAACTTCGGCAGTTGACCGGTGCCGAACATCGCATCGTCCTTGACAAGATACGGCGGGTTCACTTCCAGATAGCCGTTTTTGTCCGTCTGGGTGTCCAGCATGAACTGGCCCACGGCCCGTTCCAGCCTCGCCAGCTGCCCCTTCAGCACGGCGAAGCGCGAGCCGCTCATCTTGGCGGCGGCCTCGAAGTCCAGCAGGCCCAGGGCCTCGCCGAGGTCGGCGTGATCCTTGGCGGGGCCGCCTTCGCGGGGCGTGCCCCAGCGCGAGACCTCGACATTGCCGGCCTCATCTTCGCCCGCAGGGACGTCATCGGCGGCCAGGTTCTTCTGGGCCGCCAACAGGTCGCGCAGTTGCTTGCCGACCTCGGCTTCGACCACCTCGGCGGCGGCGATGTCGCCCTTCAGGGCTTCAACCTCGGCCTTCAGCCGATCGGCCTCGGCCATGTCCTTCTTCGCCATGGCGGCGCCGATCAGCTTGGAGGCGGCGTTGCGCTTGGTCAGCCCCTCCTGCGCGGTCGTCTGGGCCGCGCGCAGTTCGCCGTCGAGGCGCAACAGGTCGGCCACCAGCCCGTCGGCCTCCTCGACCCCGCGCGACGACCAGCCGCTCACGAAGGCGGCGGGATTGTCACGGATGGCGCGGATGTCGTGCATGGCTCTAGCTCTCGAGAGAAGAGCGATGCTCTAGCGGGCGGCGGGGATTCCGCCAACCCGTCCGGCTAGATCAGTCCCGACAGAGGCGAACTGGCGCTGGCGTACATCCGCCGGGGCATGCGTCCGGCCAGATAGCCCTGCCGCCCCGCGATGACCGCGTGCTTCATGGCCGACGCCATCAGGATCGGATCGTTGGCCCCGGCGATGGCCGTGTTCATCAGCACGGCGTCGCAGCCCAGCTCCATGGCCAGGACGGCGTCCGAGGGCGTGCCGACGCCCGCGTCGACCAGCACAGGCACCTTGGCCTGCTCCACGATCAGGCGGACATTGACCCGGTTCTGGATGCCCAGGCCCGAGCCGATCGGGGCGGCGGCGGGCATGATGGCGGCGGCGCCCGCCTCCTCCAGCCGCCTGGCCATGACCACGTCGTCGGTGCAGTAGACCATGACCTGGAAGCCGTCCTTCACCAGCAGGTCCAGCGCCCGCAGGGTCTCGATCATGTCCGGATACAGGTGGGCGGTGTCCGACAGGACCTCCAGCTTGACCAGGTCCCAGCCGCCCGCCTCGCGCGCCAGACGCAGGGTCCGCACCGCGTCCTCGCCGGTAAAGCAGCCGGCGGTGTTGGGCAGGAAGGTGAAGCGGTCGGGCTTCACATAGTCGACCAGCATCGGCTGGTTCGGATCGGTCAGGTTCACCCGGCGCACCGCCACGGTGACGATCTCGGCGCCCGCGGCCTCGGCCGCGTCGGCGTTCTCCTGATAGGTCTTGTACTTGCCGGTGCCGACGATCAGGCGACTGTTGAAGGTCCGGCCGGCGACGGTCCAGCTGTCGGCGGTTTCGGAGACGGAAACGGGGACATGAGCGTTCATGTCCCCGTCCCTACGCCCTCGGGCGCGTCGTTTGAACCCTTACGCGCCCCTCGGCAGCGCGTAGGCGATCACTTCGTCTGACACCGGCGTCTCCATGAAGTGGTGCCCGCCCGGCGCGATGACCAGGAACTGGCGGCCGCCGACCTCATAGACCATCGGCCCGGCCTGGCCGCCGCCCGGCAGCTTGTCCGACCACAGGGTCTTGCCCGTCTTCAGGTCGATGGCGCGGATCAGGTCGTCCGTCGCCGCCGCCACGAAGATCACGCCGCCCGCCGTCACGACCGCGCCGCCGTTGTTGGGCGTGCCGATCTCGATGGGCAGCATGGACGGGATGCCGAACGGCCCGTTCTTGGTCGCCTGGCCCAGCGGACGGTCCCAGATGGTCCGGCCCGTGCGCAGGTCGATGGCGCGGATGCCGCCGTACGGGGGCTCCTTGCACAGCAGGCCGGTGAAGGGCATCCGCCAGCCGGCGTTGACGCTGATCGCATAGGGCGCGCCCGCCTGCGGGTCGCCCGCGCCCTCGGCCCCGCCCTTGCGGGCGTTGGGTTCGCCGCGCGGGACCCAGCCGCGCCGGTCCGCCTCGGCGCGGGGCACCAGCCGGTTATAGTTGGGCATGTCGTTGTAGTTGGCCACGATCACGCCGCGGGCCGGATCGATGGCGATGCCACCCCAGTCCGAACCGCCGTTGTAGCCCGGATACTGGATGTAGCGCCGGTCGGCCGTCGGCGGGGTGTAGAAGCCCTCATAAGCGGCGCTGCGGAACTGGATGCGGCAGATCATCTGGTCGATCGGCGACATGCCCCACATCTGCCGCTCGTTCAGGTCGTGCTCACGGCGCAGGGTGTGATAGCGGCTGACCGGCTGGGTGGGGGTGCGCATCTGCGGCTCGACGCCGCCCCGCGGCGCGGTGAGCTGGCCCACGGGCGTGATGGGCTGGCCGGTGGCCCGGTTCAGCACATAGATGTCGCCCTGCTTGGACGGCAGCACGACCGCCGGGACCGCGCCCGCCGCCGTGGGGAAGTCCACCAGCGTCGCCTGCGATCCGAGGTCATAGTCCCAGACGTCGTGGTGCACGGTCTGGAAATGCCAGCGCGGCTTGCCGGTCGTCACGTCCAGCGCCACCAGCGAAGTGGCGTAGTCCAGCTGGGGCCCGGTGCGGTCGGCGCTGACATAGTCGGCGGCGGTCGAGCCCAGCGGCAGATAGACCAGCCCCAACCGCTCGTCGCCCGAGGCCGTGGTCCACATGTTGGGCGTGCCCAGGGTGTAGATCTGGCCTTCCGGCGGGGTGGTGTTGATGTCGGGACGCATCATGTCCCAGGCCCAGCGCAGCTGGCCGGTGACGGCGTCGAAGCCCTTGATCACGCCCGAGGGCGCCTGCCGGTACTGACCGTCCAGGATCTGGTGCCCGGTCACGACGACGCCGCGCACGATGGTCGGGGCCGAGGTGATCGAGACCATGCCGGGGATCAGCTTGCCCATGTGCTCGGACGTATCGACCTGGCCGTTCTGGCCGAAGCCGGCGCAGCGTTGGCCGGTGCGGGCGTCCACGGCGATCAGGCGGGCGTCCAGCGTGCCCCAGATGATCCGCGCAGCGCAGGGATCGGCCGGAGCCGCGTTCGGCACGACATAATAGCTCACGCCCCGGCAGGCCGCCGTATAGGGGATGTTGTCGTCGCTGACCTGCGGGTCATGCTTCCAGATGTTGCGCCCGGTCGCGGCGTCCACCGCCAACACCATGTTCTTGCCGGTGCAGATATAGAGGGTGTTCCCGACCTTCAGCGGCGTGTTCTCGGAGGCGTATTTGTTCTGCGCGCCGGGCCGGTCGCCGGGCAGGTCGCCGGTGTGCAGGCTCCACACCCGCTCCAGCCGCCCCACGTTCTCGGGCGTGATCTGGGTCAGGGCCGAGTAGCGCTGGGCGTGGTAGCTGCCGCCGAAGGCCGGCCAGTCGGCGCCGACCGGGATGGCGTCCGGATCGCTGGAGGCGACGGCCTGCGCGGCGGGAAGCTCAGACTGCACATGGATCTTGGCCGCATTGGCCGAGGCGACGCCGCCGATCATCAGCAGGGCCAGCAGCCCGACCGCGCCGCCGGCGGCCCAGACCTTGCCGCGCCCTGGCCACAGGGCCGGAAGCGCCGCCAGCACGAGGGCCAGCAGCACGGCGGGCGCGATCACCCGCGGCACCAGGCCCCAGCCGTCGATTCCGACCTCCCACAGCGCCCAGAGCACCGTCAGCACGAAGACGCCGATGTAGATCCACGCTCCCAGCAGACTGCGCCGGATCAGCAGGACCCCGCTGGCCAGCAACCCCAGTCCCGCCAGCAGGTAGTACCAGGAGCCGCCCAGTCCGATCAGCCAGCCGCCGCCGATGGTCAGGGTCAGGCCGATGAGGGCGAAAATGACCCCGAGGGCCGTGATCAGGCCTCCGGCGAGGCCTCCCGGTTTGCGCTCGACGGACATGAAAACACTCCAGCGTGGCAAGGGATTCGGGAGCGCAACACCTCGCCCGCCGTACGGTTCCGGACAAAACCGTGCGCGCCGGATGGACGCCGATCACATTCCGTCGCACGCATCAGGTCCCGGCGCCTTTCGTCAGTTTTCATCGCGCCGCCGGCATGTGTGACTGGGATCACGTGTTGTTCTGTGAAGGAGTGTCGTCATGCGCATCAGGTCCCTCGTCGCCAGGAGCGCCGTCGCGATCCTGCTGGCCTCCACGGCGATCACCGTCATCGGCTGCAGCACCGCCGGCGGACCGGACATGGCGCCGCCGCCCGCGATCGCCCCTCCGCCTCCCCCGCCTCCTCCGCCTTCTCCGCCCGCGCCGTCACGCCCCGCCGTGGTCGGCGAGGCGGCCACCTCGGTCGACGACGTCGTGGTGTCCGGCAGCCGCATCCGCCGCGAGGGGGAAGCCGGAGTCGGGTACGTCGACGACGCCCGGATCGCCGCGCCCACGCCGGTCGCCACGCCCGACCGCAGCACCCGTCCCGCTCAGCCGCGTCCGCCGCAGGCCGGCCTTCTGACCGCCGGCGACTATGACGATCTGCTGAACCCCACCTGGTACGCCGACTATGTCGGCCGCTACCTGCAGGACCAAGGCGGCGTGAGCCTGCCATGGGTCGACACTCGCCAGGCCATCACCATCGCGGTCAGCGACGCCGAAGGCCGTCCCGCGCCCTTCGTGGAGGTTTCGGTGTCGCGGCCGCAGGGCGAGCCCCTTCGCCTGCGCACCCTGGCGGACGGGACCGTGGTCCTGTTCCCCGGCCTGGACCAGCTCGGCCGCACGGCGAACGTCACCGTCGACGGCGCGACCCGTCGGCTGACCGTCGGACCGGATCGCCGGCTGGAGATTCGCACCGCCGCCCGCGCCGCCCAGGTGCGCGCCTTCGACCTGCTGCTGGTCATCGACGCCACCGGCAGCATGGGCGATGAGATGGAGTATCTGAAGCGCGAGCTGGCCTCGATCATGGCCTCGCTGGCCGAGCGCCACCCGCGCGTCGACACCCGCATCGGCCTGATCGTCTATCGCGACAACGGCGACCAGTATGTGGTCCGCGACTTCCCCTTCACCGGGAACATCGACGAACTGGTGCGCCAGCTGGAAGCCCAGAGGGCCGACGGCGGCGGCGACTATCCGGAGGCCATGGACCAGGCCCTGACGCGGGCGCTGGACTATCCGTGGCGCGACAACGCCGTACGCTCGGTCGTGCTGGTCGCCGACGCTCCGCCCCACGACGACCGCATCGCCGCCACCTGGGAGCAGGTGCAGGAGGCCCGGGCGCGCCGCATCCAGATCACGCCTGTCGCCGCCAGCGGCGTGGGTCATCGGGCCGAATTCGTCCTGCGCGCCGCCGCCGCCGCGACCCAGAGCCGCTATCTGTTCCTCACCGACGACAGCGGCGTGGGCAATCCGCACGCGACGCCCGAGGTGAAATGCTACGTCGTCAGCCGCCTGGACAGCCTGCTGCGTCGGGTGCTGGACAGCCAGATCTCGGGCCGCCGCATCGAACCGACGGAAAACGAGGTCATCCGCACCGTCGGTCCCTATGACGCCGGGGTCTGCGCGCCGAAATAGGCCCGACTCAGCCGCCGCCGACGAACTGGACGACCTCGATCCGGTCGCCGGCGGCCAGGGCCGTGACGCCGTGCCGCGAGCGGGGCACGATCTCGAGATTGCGCTCCACGGCGACCTTGCGGATATCCAGCCCCAGCTCCTCCACGAGGGTCAGGATGGTGTCCGCTTGGACCTCGCGAAGCTCGCCGTTGACCTGGATTTGCATGACCTTGCGTCACTCTCTTGGGACGCGCGGCTTGCTTGCGGCCACGCCTGAGCTAAAAGGCCGGTCCGATTCCGGTCGGAACGTCACCTTCGCGAGCGAATGCCCGACAGTCCTGTCCTCTACGTCCTGAACGGCCCGAACCTCAACCTGCTTGGGGTCCGAGAGCCTGAAATCTACGGGCGCGAGACGCTCGCGGACGTTCAGGCGCTGTGCGAACGGACCGCCCAGGGCGCGACCGTGGTGTTCCGCCAGACCAATCACGAGGGCGAACTGATCGACTGGGTCCAAGAGGCCCGCGAGAAGGCTGACGCCCTTGTGATCAATCCCGCCGGCTACGGGCACACCTCGGTGGCCCTGCTGGACGCCCTGAAAACGCTGACGGTTCCGATCGTCGAATGTCATCTGTCGAATCCGGCCGCGCGCGAGCGCTTCCGGCATCGCACCTATGTGTCGGCGATCGCCGCCGGCGTGGTTTCGGGTTTCGGCCCGATGAGTTACGAACTGGCGGTCAAGGCCGCCCTCGGACTGGCGCAGGAACGCCGCCGGTCCGCTGACCGTTCGGTTTAAAGGACAACAAGAGGCTCCCATGGCCGATCCGAAGACGACCGCCCCCAAGCTCAAGAACGAAGCCGAGATCGACACCACCCTGGTGCGGCAGCTGGCCGACATCCTGAATGACACCTCGCTGACCGAGATCGAGGTCGAGCGTGGCGAGCTGCGCATCCGCGTGGCGCGCGAAGCCGCCCCGGTGATGCAATACGCCGCCGCTCCGGCCCAGGCCGCCCCGGTCGCCGCCGCGCCCGCCGCCGTTGCTCCGGCCGCCATGCCGTCCGATCCGGCCACCATCGTCGCCCGGTCGGGCGAAGAGGTGAAGTCGCCGATGGTCGGCACCGCCTACCTCCAGGCCTCGCCGGAAGCCCCGCCCTTCGTCCAGCCGGGCGACAAGGTGAAGAAGGGCCAGACCCTGCTCATCGTCGAGGCCATGAAGACGATGAATCCGATCCAGGCTCCCCGCGACGGCGTCGTGAGGGAAGTGCTGGTCGGCGACGCCCAGCCCGTCGAGTTCGGCGAACCCCTCGTCCTGCTCGAGGCGTAAGCCATGTTCACGAAGGTCCTGATCGCGAACCGCGGTGAAATCGCCCTGCGGATCCACCGCGCGTGCAAGGAGATGGGTATCTCCACCGTCGCCGTGCACTCCGAGGCCGACCGCGGCGCCATGTGGGTGCGGCTGGCCGACGAGAGCGTCTGCATCGGCCCGGCCCCGGCGGCCAAGTCGTACCTGAACATCCCGTCGATCATCGCGGCGGCTGAAATCACCGGCGCCCAGGCGATCCACCCCGGCTACGGCTTCCTGTCCGAGAACGCCCGCTTCGCCGAGATCGTCGAAGCCCACGGCATGACCTTCATCGGTCCCAAGCCCGAGCATATTCGGGTCATGGGCGACAAGATCACCGCCAAGCAGACCGTGATGGACGCGGGCATTCCCGTCGTTCCGGGCTCCAAGGGCGAGGTCGAGACCGTCGAGGCCGCCATCGAGGCGTCCAAGACCATCGGCTTCCCCCTGATCGTCAAGGCCTCGGCCGGCGGCGGCGGACGCGGCATGAAGGTGGCCCTGACCGCCGATGACCTGGTCGAAGCGGTCCAGACCGCCCAGTCCGAGGCCCTGGCCGCCTTCGGCAACGGCGCCGTCTACATGGAGCGCTATCTCCAGAAGCCGCGCCACATCGAGCTGCAGGTCATCGCCGACAGCCACGGCAACGTCGTCCACCTGGGCGAGCGCGACTGCTCGCTGCAACGGCGCCACCAGAAGATCCTGGAAGAGGCCCCCTCGCCCGCCCTGTCGTCGGCCGAACGCACCGCCATCGGCGAGACGGTCAACAAGGCCATCGCCGCCATCGGCTACCTGGGCGTCGGCACCATCGAGTTCCTGTGGGAGGACGGCGAGTTCTTCTTCATCGAGATGAACACCCGCCTGCAAGTCGAGCATCCGGTTACGGAAATGATCACCGGGGTCGACCTGGTGCGCGAGCAGATCCGCATCGCCGCCGGTCTGCCGCTCAGCTTCAAGCAGTCGGATGTGACCTTCAACGGCCACGCCATCGAATGCCGCATCAACGCCGAGAACTCGGAGACCTTCACCCCCTCGCCGGGCACGGTCACCGACTTTCACGCCCCCGGCGGCCTGGGCGTGCGGCTGGATAGCGCCATCTACGCCGGCTATTCGATCCCACCCTATTACGACAGCCTGATCGGCAAGCTGATCGTCCACGGCCGCGACCGCGAGGAGTGCATCGCGCGCCTGAAGCGTTCGCTGGGCGAGATGGTCGTGGGCGGCATCGACACCACCATTCCCCTGTTCCAGAAGCTGCTGCAGGAGCCCGACATCCTGTCCGGCGACTACGACATCCACTGGCTGGAGAACTGGGCCAAGCGCCAGAAGGGCGAAGCCTAGCCCCGGTGGAGGAACCGGGCTTCAGCGCCTCATCCCCCTTCGGCGGCTTCGGGCCGGACGAACTGCTGAACTGCTACGCCACCGGCGTCTTCCCCATGGGCGAGGCGCGCGACGACCCGCGCGTCTTCCTGGTCGAACCTGACCAGCGCGGCGTCATCCCGCTGGACGGCTTCCACATTCCCACCCGGCTGCGAAAGACCGTGCGCTCCACCCCGGTCCAGGTGCGGGTCGACACCGCCTTCAGCGCCGTGCTGGACGCCTGCGCCGCCTCCATGCCCGGCCGTGAGGACACCTGGATCAACGCGCCCATCCGGCGGCTCTACATCGCGCTTCAGGCCCGCGGGCACGCCCATTCGGTCGAGGTCTGGCGCGACGAGCGGCTGGTCGGCGGCCTGTACGGCGTGACCCTGGGCGGTGCCTTCTTCGGCGAGAGCATGTTCAGCCGCGAGCGCGACGCCTCAAAGGTGGCGCTGGTGCATCTGGTGGGGCGGCTGAAGCGCGGCGGCTGGCGGCTGCTGGACGCCCAGTTCCTGACCGAGCACCTCAGCCAGTTCGGAGCGGTCGAGACGCCGCAGGCGGCCTATCTGCGGCAGTTGAAGGCGGCGCTGCGCGTGCAGCCCGAGGTCCGTTCGCTGTTCGAGCCGATGACGGGGGCGGAAGCGGTCTTCTACGCCCTGCAGCCGACGACCCAGGCGTCGTAGATCGGGTGCTGCAGGCCGTTCACGGCCGGCGCGGACGCGAACATCCACCCGCGGAAGATTTGGCGCGGCGCGGCGGTCTGAACGACGCCTCGCGGCTGGAGGCTGACTTCCAGATAGGCGATGGAGTCGCCGACCTGTTCATCCGAGGCCGAGACCTCGCAGGCGCGGGCGGTGAAGATCAGCGTGCGCTGGAAGCGGACGGGACGCCCTCCCACCTCGACCTCGAAGCGCATGCGTTCGGCGGTGATCTTGTCGACGGCCTCGACGATGGCGACGCGGCGGCGCTGGCGGCGGCCCGGCGTGGTCGAGGGCTCGCCCCGGACTTCGGCCTTCTCGTCCGCCTTTTCCTCGTCCGCCTTCTCGGCGTCGGTCTCTTCGGCGACGGGGGCGACGACGACCGGTCCGGGCGGGGTGATGGCGATCGGTGCGGCGGGCGCCGGCGCGGCCTCGGGGGCCGGCTCGGCGGGCGGGGTCGTCTGCGGCGTCGGCTGACGATTCAACTCGGCCGTGGGATCCACGGGACGGGCGTCCTGGGGCAGGTCGTTCAACGCGGACGCCACGACGACGCCGGCGACGAGGATCGCCGCGGCGGTCACGCCCGCGAGGATGAGCCCGCGACGCTTCATTCCGGACGCCAGGCCTCATAGTCGCCGGTCGCGGCCGGGCGTTGGCCCTCGGCGGCCAGCGAGCCCTGCGGGCGCCACGCCATCGGCGTGCCGGTCAGGTTGGGCAGGTGATCCTTTTCCCACGACCGGCGCGGCAGCGGCTCCACGGTCGGCGGCTCGTCGTAGGTGTAGTGCATCCAGCCGTGCCACTCGGGCGGCACCTTGGAGGCGTCGGCATAGCCGTTGTAGATCACCCAGCGGCGCTTGCGGCCGTCATAGCTGACGTTGTCGCGCGACTGGTAATAGGTGTTCCCGAATTCGTCGGTCCCGATCTTCTCGCCACGCTTGGCGATGGTGAAGAAGGTGCCGATGGTGGCGCCGCTGGTCCAACCGAAGATTCTGCCTAGCACGTCGGGAATTCCACTCGTCTCGTGCCGCCCGGAACACCCCGGCGACAGCGACGCTGATCATAGAAACCGCGAAGGCTTCCGTCCAGCGGAACGCGGCGGCGGCGAAACTCAACATCTTGGGGGTAACCTTGATGCGACACGCCAGATTTATTGCGAGGAACCGGTTTCAACCGCTAGCATCGGTAAAAGCCGCCTCGAGACCTTCATGCGTCCCCAGCCTCGCTTCGCCGTCCTCGCCTCCGCCGTTCGCCGCTCCGTGCGCGAGATCGAGCGTGGCGGGCGGCTGATCGATGTCCTGGCCCCCGAGGACTGGTCCGACGCCCGGGCCGAGGCCTGGCTGGACTGGGCCGCGGCGGAAGGCCTGCCGCTGGACGGCGAGGACCTGATCGTCGAGGCCGCGAACGCCTTCGCCGCCCGTCAGGCGCCCGACGAGACCCTCGCCGCCGAGCTGGCCGCCACCCTGCGCCTCGGCCTGGCCACGCCCGCCCGGCCGCAGGCGGTGGCCGCCGGGGACGCCCTGACCCTGTCCGATCCCGCCGCCGCGCGCCTGCTGACCGCTGAAACCGCGCGGCGCCGCGCCCTGCGTCTCGCGGCCGGAGCCGTCGACGCCGTGGCCGCCGCCCTGGCCGCCGTCAGCGAGGCCGTCAGCCGCTGCGAGGGACCGCGCGGCGACTGCGCCGATCCGGCCATCAACCCGGCGTTGGCCCGGGCCGCGATGACCGCACGCCGGGCCGGGGCCTCGGACGCCGACATCCTGCGGGCCGTCGCGGGCGAATCATTCGAGGCCGCGCCCCTGCCCGCCCGCCCTGTGGCGCCATGGACCGCCGTCGCGGATCGCGGCCTGATCGCCTCGGGCGCGCCGGAGGCCGTTCTGGCCGCCGAAGGGGCGCTGGACGGCGATCTGATCCTGACCTTCGACCCCGAGACGGCGGAGTTGGCCGCGGAGGCCGCCCGCGGCGCCGGGGCGCTGATCTCCCTGACCGCCCTGCGCGGCCTCGCCGGCGACGGCTTCGAGGCGGCGCTGGCCGACCTGTCCGGACTGTGGACCACGGCTCTGTCGGACGGCGGTTCGGTTCCGGTGAGCGTCGGACTGGCGGACCTGGCGGACCTGGTGCTGGTCGAGGGCGTGGCGGATCCGCTGGCCCGCGCCGCGGAGCTGGCCGCCATCGTCGCCGAAGCCGGCGCCTCCGGCCTGTTCATCGACGACCGCGAGGCGATGTTGCGTCTGGGCGCCTCGCCCCTGACCGCGCTGGACCGGTTCGAGACCGCCGACGGCGAGACCGTCGCCCGCCTGAGGCCCGCCCTCGCCCGGCGGATCGAGGCCGACGGCGGCGAGGTCGAGGACGCCGAACGACATCTGCTCGGCCGCCGCTCGCTGGCCGGCGCGTCGGGCGTCGATCACGCGGCCCTGCGCGCCCACGGCTTCACCGATGTGGAGCTGGAGGGCGTCGAACTGGCCCTGGCCCAGGTCGAGCGGCTCCAGGACGCCTTCCGGGCCCCGGTGCTGGACGCCGGCTTCCTGCGCGACGTGCTGGGGATCGAGGACGCCGCCGAGGACGATCTGCTGGCCCGCCTCGGCTTCACCGACGAAGACATCGCCGCCGCCGGGGCCTGGGCCTTCGGTCACGGCGACCTGGAGGGCTGGACGGGCGCGCCCGAGGCCCTGTCGTCGGTTCTGACCGATCCCGCCGGCTTCGAGACCGGCCTGCGGGCCGCGCTGGAGCCGTTCAGCGGCGCGCCGGACCTGGCGCCGGTCGCGCTGGACTGGAACGCCACTCCGGCCCAGGCGGCCCGTGTCCTGGCCGACGCCGCCCGCGACGGCCGCCGCGCCGTCCGCCTGCGCCGCGTCGCGCCGCCCGCCGGACCGCTGCTGGACCTGCCCGACAGCGCCGGTCAGGACCGCGAGCGCCGCCGCGAGCCCGAGGTCCGCAACGTCGAGCGCGTGGTCGAGAAGGTCATCGAGCGCGACCGCACCCGCCGCAAGCTGCCCGACCGCCGCAAGGGCTATATCCAGAAGGCGGCGGTGGGCGGCCACAAGGTCTACATCCACACCGGCGAGTACGAGGACGGCGAGCTCGGCGAGATCTTCATCGACATGCACAAGGAAGGCGCCGCCTTTCGCTCGCTGATGAACAATTTCGCCATCGCGATCTCGATTGGCCTGCAATACGGCGTGCCGCTGGACGAATTCGTGGACGCCTTCGTCTTCACCCGGTTCGAGCCGGCCGGCCGCGTCACGGGCAACGACTCGATCAAGTCGGCGACCTCGATCCTGGACTACATCTTCCGCGAGCTGGGCGTGTCCTATCTGGACCGGCAGGCGCTGGCCAATGCGGACGCCGGGCCGGGCGACGGCCTGGGGGGCGGCGACGGCGAGGTCGCTGAAGCGGTGCCGGCGGCCCGCTTCATCTCCAAGGGCTTCGCCCGCGGCGCGGCGCCTGACAACCTGGTGGTCCTGCCTTTCGGCCAGAAGAAGGAGGTCGCGCCCACGCCCGCCGCCCCTGTCCCGGGCGAAGCGACGGCCTGCCCCGCCTGCGGCGACCTGGCCCTTCAGGAACGCGGCGCGGGCTGGATCTGCGACACGTGCGGGGCCGCGCCCTCGATGCAGGGTTAAATCAACGATTTCATGCGAGGCTGCCCAGGCTCAACAGAGCGCCGGAGCCTGAGATGAAGCTGTTCCTGACCGCCGCGGTCCTCGTCGCCGCCCTCGCCTCGCCCGCCGTAGCCCAGAACGCCGGCCAGATCGCCAGCGTGCGCGGCGGCGCCAGCTGTTCCGGCTGCAACCTGTTCCAGGCGCCCCTGTCGGGGCTGGAGCGCAACGGCCTGAACCTGTCCGGCGCGCGCCTGCGCCAGGCGGATCTCAGCCTGTCGGTGATGAACCGCACCCGCTTCTCCAACGCCGACCTGCGCGATGTGGAGGCCTACGGCGGGGTCTTCTCCAGCTCGAACTTCTCGGGGGCCAACCTGACCAACGCCAGCTTCGTGGGCGCCTATCTGGAAGGCGCCAACTTCACCGGGGCGACCCTGACGGGAGCCAATTTCTCCGGCGCCTCGCTGGTCCGGGCGACGGGGTTGAGCCAGTCCCGGCTCAATCAGGCGTGCGGAGACGAGGCCACGCGGCTGCCGGCCGGCCTGTCCATTTCGCGCTGCTGAACCGCCACTGACGTTACGGCGATTTAAGTAGGGTTCTTCGAGGTTTGGCGGCATGAAGGTGGCGTGAAACAGATTGCCGACTCCTTCCTCCGTCGCGTCATGGTCACCGGTGTCTCCGGCGCGGCCTTCTCCGCCGCCCTGTGCGCCGCGGCTCCGGCGACGGCTGAGATCCAGCTGCAGTTCCAGGATCGCGATGTGGCCCGGATGGTCTCGCTGGGCGGGTCCTGCAATCGGTGCGAGCTGTCGGGCCGGGACCTGGCGGGCGCGGCCTTCACCGGCGCCAGCTTCACCAACGCCACCCTCGTGGGCGCCGATCTGCGCGGCGCCGAGCTGGTCGGCTCCAACTTCTCGGGCAGCGACTTCAGCCGCGCCAACCTGTCCGGCGCCGAACTGGTCGGGGCCAACTTCACGGGCGCCAGCTTCTCCAACGCCAACATGACCGGCGTCTCGGCCATGGGCGCGACCATGGTTCGGGTCCGCATGGACCGGGCCGACGCCACCGGCGCCGAGCTGAACGGCGCCAATATGAACGGCGCGGTCATGACCAACGCCAACTTCACCGGCGCCGAGATCAACGCCGCGACCCTGGCCAATGTCAGCGCTCGCAACGCCAACTTCACCGGCGCCGAGATCGGCATGTCGAACCTGTCGAACGGCGACTTCCGCAGCGTTTCCTTCCAGGGCGCCGAGCTGAACGGCGCGCGGCTGACGGGCGGCCAGTTCGCCGGCGCCAACTTCAACGACGCCGAGATGAACCGGGCCGACATCCGCGGCGCGGACCTGTCGGGGGCTCACGGCCTGACGCAGGAGCAGGTCGGCCGGGCCTGCGGCGACGCCAACACCCGCCTGCCGGGCCGGCTGACCGCCCGGACCTGCCGCGGCATCTCCGGCGTCCGCATCGCGCCGCCCGCGCCTCCGGCCCCGCCGGCGCCCCCAACCCCGCCCCGGGTCAGGAATTTCGTGGTCGCGAGCGGCCGCTGACAAAAAAGGCCCCCGTCTTGGACGAGGGCCTTTTCCTTTATCTCAGGCCCGTCAGACCTTGATCGGCACGGCCGTGCGGATGTGCACGTCCTTGAGCTGACGCTCGCCCGCCTCGGTCGGGGCGTTCATCAGCAGATCCTCGCCCTGCTGGTTCAGCGGGAAGGCGATGACCTCGCGGATGGCGGTCTCGCCGGCCAGCAGCATGACGATCCGGTCGATGCCGGGGGCCAGGCCGCCGTGCGGCGGCGCGCCGTAGCGGAAGGCGTTCAGCATGCCGCCGAACTGGTCCTCGACGACCGAGGCGTCATAGCCGGCGATGCCGAAGGCCTTGAGCATGATCTCGGCCTTGTGGTTCCGGATCGCGCCCGAGCACAGCTCATAGCCGTTGCAGACGATGTCGTACTGGTAGGCGCGGATGGTCAGCGGGTCCTGGGTCTCAAGCGCTTCCAGACCGCCCTGCGGCATCGAGAACGGGTTGTGCGAGAAGTCGACCTTCTTCTCTTCTTCCGACCATTCGAACATCGGGAAGTCGACGATCCAGCAGAATTTGAACTGGGCCTCATCGATCAGTTTCAGTTCAGTGCCCACGCGGGTGCGGGCCAGGCCGGCGAATTTGGCGAAGACGCCCGGGTTTCCGGCGACGAAGAAGGCGGCGTCGCCCTTGCCGAGGCCGAGCGCGGTCATCAGGGCCTCGGTCGGCTCCTGACCCAGGTTCTTGGCGATCGGGCCGCCCCAGGCGTTCTGGTCGTCCGACCAGAAGATGTAGCCGAGGCCCGGCTGGCCCTCGCCCTGGGCCCAGGAGTTCATGCGGTCGCAGAAGGCGCGCGAGCCGCCGGTCGGGGCCGGGACGGCCCAGACGGCGTTCTTGTCGTCGGCGCCGAGGATCTTGTTGAACAGGCCGAAACCGCCATCGCGGAAGTGGTCCGAGACGTCCTGCATCTTGATCGGGTTGCGGGTGTCCGGCTTGTCGGTGCCGTACCAGGCGATCGACTGGGCGTAGGTCAGGCGCTGGAAGCCGCCGTGCTCGAACTGCTCGCCGAAGTCGTTGGTGAAGGTGTGGGTCCCGTTGATCGGCGAAACCGGCAGGCCCTCCGAGAACTCCTCGAACACGCCGTGCATGACGGGCTCGATGGCGGCGAAGACGTCCTCTTGCGTGACGAAGCTCATCTCGACGTCGAGCTGGTAGAACTCCAGCGAGCGGTCGGCGCGCAGGTCTTCGTCGCGGAAGCAGGGCGCGATCTGGAAGTAGCGGTCGAAGCCCGAGACCATGAGCAGTTGCTTGAACTGCTGCGGGGCCTGCGGCAGGGCGTAGAACTTGCCCGGGTGCAGGCGCGACGGCACCAGGAAGTCGCGCGCGCCTTCCGGCGAGGACGCCGTCAGGATCGGGGTCTGGTACTCGAGGAAGCCCTGACCGACCATGCGCTGGCGGATCGAGGAGATGACCTTGGAGCGCAGGACGATGTTCTTGTGCAGACGCTCGCGACGCAGATCCAGGAAGCGGTTAGCGAGGCGGATTTCCTCCGGGTACTCCTGATCGCCGAAGACCGGCATCGGCAGTTCGGCGGCTTCCGACAGGACCTCGAGCCCCTGGACCCGGACCTCGACCTCGCCGGTCGGCAGGACGGGGTTCACGGTGCTCTGGTCACGCATGACCGCTTCGCCGTCGATGCGGATGACGCTTTCGGCGCGCAGGCGCTCGACGATGTCGAAGCCCGGCGTCGACGGGTGCAGCACCAGCTGGGTGATGCCGTAGTGGTCGCGCAGATCGACGAACAGCAGGCCGCCGAGGTCGCGCTTGCGGTGCACCCAGCCCGACAGGCGGACATTGGCGCCGGCATCGGTCGAACGGAGGGCGCCGCAGGTGTGGGAGCGGTAGGCGTGCATGGTCGGTTCGTCTTGGATTCGGGCCCGCGAGGGGCGGAATTCGGGAGGCCGGAAGGGCGCATCATCCCCTACGAAAGTCAAGGCCGACGGCGATTTCGGGCCGCGTCGCACCAGGCGAAAAACAGGGTGCGAACAGTGCGAACAGTGCGAACCGTCCGGACGGTGGAAAACACCGTCCGATGCGTCCGATGCGTCCGGATCGTCCGACCCTCGCCCTGTTCGCTCGATCCGCGCCATGCCCCAGTCTACCGGTCCGCTACGTCAGGATCGGACGCAGGCGGTCCACAGGCGGCGGCGTTCCGTCCACGGACGAAGCGCCCCTGTGGATGGCGAAGGCGGCGCATCTGCTATGGTGAACGCGATGACCGCCCGCCCCGCCCCGCCCGACCAGATGCGCCTGCCCCTGCAGAGCGACCTGCCCGAGGGAGCTGACGGCTTCGTGGTCTCGGACTGTAATCGCGCGGCGGTCGAGGCGCTGGCGGACTGGCCCAGCCTGATCGGCGGTGTCATGGCCATCTGCGGCCCGTCGGGCAGCGGCAAGAGCCGTCTGGGCCAGATCTGGGCCGAACGGGTCGGCGCGGTCGCCTTCCATGGCGCCGAGGCGGCCCTGATCGACCCGCTGGAGATCGAGGGGCGTCCCGTCCTGCTGGACCGGGCCATGGACGCCGACGACGAGACCCTGTTCCACCTGATCAACCTGGCCCAGGCCCCCGGCGGGGCCATGCTGATGATCTCGCGCCCCGCCCCGTCGGCCTGGGTTGTCGCATTGCCGGACCTGCGCTCCCGGCTGGACGCGGTCATCAGCGTGCCGGTCGACGCCCCCGACGACGCGGTGCTGGCCGCCATGCTGGAGGCTCGTTTCGCCGAGCGCGGCATCCGCCCGGCACGGGACGTGATCCCCTATCTGCTGCGCCGCATCGACCGCTCGGCGGCGGCGGCGGAAGCCGTCGTGGAGCGCCTGGACGCCCTGCACCGGCCGGTGACCCGGGCGCTGGCGCGCGAGGCGCTGGAGGGGGCGGAGGAGAGCGAGAGCGAAGATCCTTCCGACTGAGACGGGACGGGCACAGGCGTCCCGCAGGCGCGCAAGGTCTAGGCGACCGCCAAGGCCAGCTTCTCCCCGAGTTCGCCTACCTTGAAGGGCTTGTGCACCACACGGTCGTCCGAGGCCGCCGCCAAGGCCTCTGCATCCGCATAACCGGTCGCGAAAAGGATCGGGACCGCGGGCCGGCTGCGCTGCATGGCGCGCGCGACCTCGGCGCCGTTCATGCCCGGCATGGCGAAGTCGAGGATGACCGCGCAGATGTCTTTCCGTTTCTCGAACACGTCCAGGGCAGCGCCGCCGCTGCCGGCCTCGATGATCAGATAGCCGAGATCGGTCAGGATGCCGGCGGTGACTTCCCGCACCGCGTCGTCATCGTCCACGATCAGCACGACCATATTGGCCGACGGCGCGGTCTGCGAGGAATGGCCCGCTTCCTGTTCGGCAACCGGATGGGCGCTGGCCCGGGGCAGGTAAACATGGATGGTCGTCCCCTCGCCCACCACGGTGTCGATGGTGACCCCACCGCCCGATTGCTTGGCCAGGCCGAACACTTGGCTGAGGCCGAGACCGGAGCCCTTGCCCACCGCCTTGGTGGTGAAGAACGGTTCGAACGCACGCGCCAGAACGGCGTCGGTCATGCCCGATCCATTGTCGCGCACGGAAACGACGATGTGCTCGCCGGCTGGCGGCTGCTCGGGGCGTTCGGGTTCGAGCGCAATCACGTTAGCGGTGCTGATCTTGAGCGTGCCGCCCACGTCCATGGCGTCGCGCGAATTGATCGCCAGGTTCAGGATCACCAGTTCGATCTGGGTGGGATCGATCATGGCGGGCCAGAGGTCGTCGGCCAGATCCGGCTCCAGAATGTGGACGCTGCCGCCGATCGTGCTCTGCAGCAGATCCCGCATGCTGCGGACCGTGTCGTTGAGGTCCACGGCGCGGGGTTCGAGCTTCTGCCGACGTGAGAAGGCCAGCATCTGGGCGGTCAGTTGGGCGCCGCGCCGGGAGGCCTCGCCCATCATCGACAGCCGGCGTTTGACGCCCGGGTCCTCGGTCCGCTTCTGCAACTGCTCGACGTTGCCGAGGATGACCGTCAGAAGATTGTTGAAGTCGTGGGCGACGCCGGAGGTCAGCTGACCCACGGCCTCCAGCCTCTGGGCCTGGCGCAGGGCTGTCTCGGCCTTTTCGCGCTCCGCGATCTGGGTCGCCAGTTGCCGATTGGCGGCCTCAAGTTCCTCGGTACGTTCGAACACGCGACGTTCGAGTTGGGCTTCGGCCTTTCGAATCTCCTCGATCCGTTCCCGCGCCTCATACTGTCGACTGCGGCCGCGCAGGGCGGTGCGAACCGCGCTGACCAAGGTGGTGGGATGGAAGGGGCGTTCCAGAAAGCCGACATTTCCCAAGGCAGACGACAGCCGCTGCGCCAGCGGGTTTCGCTCCACGCTGCCGCCGCGCTGGGTCAAGATCAGGAAGGGAAAATCCGACCAGGACGGCTGATCGGCGATCCAGTCTGAGAGTTCGCCCAAGTCGGCGGAGCGCAGGACGTCGTCAACGATAACGGCCAGGCCGGCGCCCTCGCGCATGTGTTCGACGAGGTCGGCGATATCCCGGCAAAGCACAGCCGCGACACCCGCTTCGCCGAGAATTGCCCTAGCGATCGCACCGTCACGGCCGGAGGGTGTAAGGACAAGGGCGCGCTCAGAAAGGGACCCGCCACCGGTCATGCGGTCGGATCGCCCATGAGCCCCGAGCCGGGACCGACAAAGTTGGGCACCCCGCGCAGGACGCCCTGGAACTGGCTGAGCGGTTCGCCCAGAGAGAGGCCGCCGTCGCCGATATTGAACTCGCGAATGGTGGTCTCGTGCACACCGGACCGCTTCTTGATCACCGAGACTGCGCGACGAACATTGCCCACCGCCTCGAAATAGCGGAGCAGGATGACGGTGTCGGCCAGATAGGTGACATCAACCGGCGCCTTCATCTCTCCCACCAGACCATGCTGGGCCACTGTCAGGAAGGTCGAGGCGCCTTGACGATTCAGGAACTGCAGCAGTTCGTGGATGTGCAGGATCAGGAACTGTTCCTGGGGCATGGCGGCCTGATAGCCATTCAAGCTGTCTATCACGACGGTTTGAATCTTCTGGGTGGTGACGCAGGTCCGGACCCTGGAGGCGAACTCGCCGGGCGACAGCTCTGCGGCGTCAACCTGTTCGATGATCAGCGACCCCGTCTCTTCCATGGAGCGCAGGTCGATGCCGAGGTTCATCATGCGGTCGTAGAGGAGACCCAACTCCTCATCGAAGATGAACAGGGCCGCCTTCTCGCCGCGCTGCACAGCCGCCACGGCGAAATTAATGGCGAAGAGGGATTTGCCAGTCCCCGCCGGGCCCAAGATAAGGGCGCTAGAGCCTCTCTCCAGGCCGCCGCCCAGCAGCGCGTCGAGTTCGATGACACCGCTTGAGATCGGGGTGCGGGCGAAGGCAGTGTGGTGCTCCGAGGCGACGATGCGCGGATAGACCTCAAGCCCGCCGGTCTTGATGGTGAAGTCGTGGTAGCCGCCGCGGAACCGTCGGCCGCGATATTTGATAACCCGTATGCGCCGGCGTTCGGCGCCGTACTCGGGCGCGAGTTCCTGAAGCTGAATGACGCCGTGGGCAACACTATGGACCGTCTTGTCATTCACGTCCGTAGTGAGGTCGTCGAGCAGCAGGACGGTCGCTCCGTGCTTGGAGAAGTAGTGCTTCAGCGCCAGGACCTGACGGCGGTAGCGCAGTGAGCTTTGGGCCAGCAACCGGATTTCGGACAGGCTGTCGATGACCACGCGGCGCGGCGTGTGGGCCTCGACCGCCTCAAAGATCATCCGGGTCGTTTCGCCCAGTTCCAGATCAGAAGAATACAACAGGCTTTGCTGCTGCTGCTCATCGAGCAGGCTTTCCGGGGGAACCAGTTCGAAAATGCTGACGCCGTCGAGAGACCATTCGTGCGATTTCGCCGTCCCGCGCAATTCCTCCTCGGTCTCGGAGAGGGTGATGTAGAGGCCGGCCTCGCCGGCGCGGACACCCTCGAGCAGAAACCGCATCGCGGCCGTGGTCTTGCCCGTGCCGGGCGCGCCCTCGAGCAAATAGACCCGCTCCCGCTCAAGCCCTCCGGCAAGGATGTCGTCCATCCCGACAACGCCAAAGCCGGCGTCCCTAGTCTCGGTCTGCTTCATCAATTGTCGCCCTTGAGTCCGTGTCAGCTGTGCCATAACGCGTTTAAGGTCCGTTGGTTACACAACAAAAGCGCAGGTCACCCGCCGGTAACCGACATAGGTGGTCAGCCCTGCCCGCCGGAGCGCCGAGTTTGAACGCGGGCATTCTCTCGCCCGCCATCGTCCCATCTTAACCCTGTCACCCCCGTTCAGCCCGGGTTCATGGCGCGGGGCCGAAACTTCTCCTCAGTCGAGTTATTCGCTGTCGTCCTTTGGGCCGGCGGCGACCTGCAAGGAGACGCATGATGAAAACGAAGACAGCCCTGATCGCCGGGTTCGCGGCCCTTTCCATGGTCGCCACCCCGATGGCCGCCGCCGCCCAGTCGTGGCGCGACCACGATCGTCACGACCGCTATGAGCGCCGCTACGACCGCCATGACCGGTACGATCGCCGTGATCACCGCTACGACCGCCGCGACGATCGTCGTTGGGAGCGGGAACAGCGCCGCGAGTACCGCCGCTGGGCGCGCGGCCAGTCCATTCCGCGCGAATATCGCAGCCGCTGGTACGTGAGCGACTACAGCCGCTACGGCTACCGTCAGCCCCCGCGCGGCTACGGCTACTACCGCACCGACACCGGCGACGTGGTGCTGGCCGCCATCGCCACCGGCGTGATCATCTCGCTGCTGTCGAACTAGAACGGCGGATAGAACGAAAGAGCCCGCCCGGAGCGATCCGGGCGGGCTTTCTGTTGAGCATCTGACTTTTGATCAGAGGGGCGTCAGAGCCCCAGCTTGGCTTTCAGGATATCGTTGACCGCGGCCGGGTTGGCCTTGCCGCCGGTGGCCTTCATGACCTGGCCGACGAACCAGCCGAGGGCCTGGGGCTTCTCGGCGACGGCGGCGGCCTTGTCGGGGTTGGCGGCGATGATGTCGTCGACGGCCTTTTCGATGGCGCCGGTGTCGGTGACCTGCTTCAGGCCATGTTTCTCGACGACCTCAGCGGGGCTGCCCTCGCCGTTCCAGACGTGGTCGAAGACCTCCTTGGCGATCTTGGAGGAGATGACGTTCGTCTCGATCAGCTCCACCAGCTGGGCGACATGGGCGGCCGGCAGGGTGTTCTCGCTGAAGTCCTTGCCGTCGGCGGCCAGGCGGGCCGAGACCTCGTTGGTGACCCAGTTGGACACCAGCTTGGCGTCGCGGCCTTTCGCGGCTTCCTCGAAATAGTCGGCCTTGGCCTGATCCGAGATCAGGACCACGGCGTCGTACTGCGACAGGCCGTACTGGCTCATCAGGCGGCGGCGCTTCTCGTCCGGCAATTCGGGCAGGTCGGCCTTGATCTCGTCGATCCACGCCTGCTCCAGCTCGAGCGGCAGCAGGTCGGGGTCGGGGAAGTAGCGATAGTCCATCGCCTCTTCCTTGGACCGCATGGAGCGGGTCTCGCCGGCGGTCGGATCGTAGAGACGGGTCTCCTGATCGATCTTGCCGCCGTCCTCGAGGATCTCGATCTGGCGGCGGGCCTCGTACTGGATGGCCTGGGAGATGAAGCGGAACGAGTTGACGTTCTTGATCTCGCAGCGCGTGCCCAGGTGGCTGAAATCGCCGGTGGCCTTGAACTTCTCGTACTGGCCGGGGCGGCAGACCGAGACGTTGACGTCGGCGCGCAGGTTGCCCTTCTCCATGTCGCCGTCGCAGGTGCCCAGGTACATCAGGATGGTGCGGATCTTCTTGACGTAGGCGACCGCCTCGTCCGGCGAGCGGATGTCCGGGCGCGAGACGATCTCCATCAGGGCCGTGCCCGCCCGGTTCAGATCGACGAAGCTTTCGGTCGGCGACAGGTCATGGATCAGCTTGCCCGCGTCCTGTTCCAGGTGCAGGCGCTCGATGCCGACGTTGAAGAAGGAGCCGTCCTCGGCCTCGACCTCGACCACGCCCTCGCCGACGATCGGATAGAAGAGCTGGCTGATCTGATAGCCGGTGGGCAGGTCGGGATAGAAGTAGTTCTTGCGGTCGAACTGGCTGCGCAGATTGATCTGGGCCTTCAGGCCGAGGCCCGATTTCACCGCCTGTTCGACGCAGTGCCGGTTCAGGGTCGGCAGCATGCCGGGGAAGCCCGCGTCGACCAGCGACACCTGCTCGTTCGGACCCGCGCCGAAGCCGACGGCGGCGCCCGAGAAGAGCTTGGCCTTCGACGCCACCTGGGCGTGGATTTCCAGCCCCATGACGAGTTCCCACGGGCCGGTGCGGCCCTGGATGGTCTTGGTGTTCGAAACGGTGTCGGTCATGGGGTCCAGATGGCCTACCGGCCCGGCGGGGTCAAGAAATCGGAAGGCGGAAATCGGCTTCCCATCGCCGCGGCGACGGATCACGGTTCGCGGGACGTTCATTGCCTATCGCGCACCGACCCGAGGCCTTGATGACCCGCACCGGACCGCTGGACGCCGTCGTCGCCCTGACCCGCTTCGGGATGGGGGCGCGCCCCGGCGAGATCGCGACGGTCGCGGCGGATCCTAGGGGCTGGCTGGAGGCGCAGGCGCGGCCCGGCGGCGCGCCGGTTCCGGCGGGCGCGTTCGAGACCTCGGAACGGCGGCTGGAGGTCTATCAAGACTATCTGGCGGATGCGGCGCAGGCCCGGCGGGCGCGGGAAGCCCCGGCCGGGGCGATGGCGGCTGAGGCTTCGCCCTCCGCGGCGCAGACGGCCGACGACGCCCGCCGAGACAGCCGCCGCAACCTGGTGCAGGACACGGCGCGGGAGTTCCTGGCCCGGGCCCAACTGGGGGCCGAGACCGAGGCCGGATTCGCCGAGCGCTGGGCCCTGTTCTGGGCCAACGCCTTCACCGCCTCGGCGAGCAAATTCCAGTCCGCCGTCTTCGTGGGCCAGTATGAGCGCGAGGCCATCCGCCCGCACGTCTTCGGCAAGTTCGAAGACCTGGCGCTGGCGGCCGAGAGCCATCCGGCCATGCTGCTGTATCTGGATCAGGCCCAGTCGGTCGGGCCGAACAGCCCGGCCGGCGAGCGGCGGCGGGCGGGGCTGAACGAGAACCTGGCGCGGGAAATCCTGGAGCTGCACACGGTCGGGGCCGACGGCGGCTATAGCCAGGCGGACGTGACCGAGTTCGCCCGCGCCCTGACCGGATGGTCGACGGCGGCGCGGCGGAGGCAGGAGGAAGGTCGGGGCCAGGGTCGGCGCCGGGCGGCGATGCTGGCCGGGGAGCCGGGCGAGAACGGCTTCACCTTCCGCGCCGCGGTGCATGAGCCGGGCGAGCGGACGGTGATGGGGCGCCGCTATCCCGCAGGCGGGGCCGAACAGGGCCGCGCCATCCTGAAGGACCTGTCCAACCGGCCCGAGACGGCGCGGCGGCTGGCGCGCAGGATCGCCGTCCATTTTGTCGCCGACGAACCGCCGCCCGCGCTGGTGAGCGCGCTGGAGCGGGCCTGGACCGGGTCCGCCGGCGATCTGGCGGTCGTGGCCAAGGCGCTGATCGCCGCGCCCGAGAGTTGGGCGCCCGAGACCCGCAAGGTGAAGACGCCCTATGAGTTCGTGGTCTCCTCGCACCGCGCCATGGGCACGCGGCCGCAGCGGATCCCGCAGCTCCAGCAGGCGCTGGTGCAGATGGGGCAGCCGGCCTTCGCCGCGCCCTCGCCCGAAGGCTGGCCGGACACGGCGGCGGACTGGGCCGGGCCGGACGCCCTGGTCAAGCGGCTGAACTGGGCCAAGGCGGCGGGCGATCTGGCCGCCGAGCGCGACGCCGTGGCGATGGCGCAGGCCGCGCTGGGCGCGCGGCTCAGCGACCGCAGCCGCCAGTTCATCGCCCGCGCCGAAAGCCGGGCCGAGGCCGTCACCCTGTTCCTGATGTCGCCGGAGTTCCAGCGCCGATGACCGATCTGACGATGAACCGCCGCCTGCTGCTGGGCGGCTCCATGGCCGGCATCGGCCTCGCCTTCGCCGGACAGGCCGGCGCGCAGACGCGCGGACCGAGGCCGAAGATGGTCGTGGTGATCGCGCGCGGCGCCATGGACGGGCTGTCGGTCACCGTGCCGTACGGCGATCCGAACTATGCGGCCCTGCGCGGCGGGCTGGCGGTGGAAGGCGCGCTGGAGATGCGCGACGGTTTCGGCCTGCATCCCTCCCTGCCCGGCCTGAAGGCGATGTATGACGCGGGCCAGCTGCGCTTCGCCCCGGCGGCGGCGATCCCGGTGCGGGTGCGGTCCCACTTCGACGCCCAGGACGTCCTGGAGAACGGCGGCGAGGGCCTGAGGCAGCAGAACGACGGCTGGCTGAACCGGGCGCTGGCGGCGGTCGGCGGCGGGTCCCTCAAGGGGTTGTCGGTCGGGGCGCAGACGCCGTTGATCCTGAGGGGCGCGGCGGAAACCTCCAGCTGGGCGCCCGGAGGTCAGGTGAAGGGCGAGGACCGGATCGCCGCCCTGTTGCAGGATCTCTATGTCGACGACCCGCTGCTGCAGGGCAATCTGGCGCGCGGATTGGAGACCGAGGCCATGGCGATGGCGGCGGGGGACGGGACCACGCTGCGCCGCAACGACGTGAACGGGCTGGGACAGGCGGTGGCGCGGCTGATGACCGGCGACAACGGAGCCGACGTGATCGCCCTGTCCGTCGACGGCTGGGACACCCATGCGCGCCAGAACGGCCAGCTTCAGACCCGGCTGACCGGACTGGATCAGGTGATCGGCGGGCTGCACGACGGACTGGGCGAACAGTGGGCCAATACGGTCGTGGTGGTGGCCACCGAGTTCGGCCGCACGGCGCGGGCCAACGGGACCCAAGGCACCGACCACGGCACCGGCTCGTCCCTGCTTGTCGCGGGCGGCGCGCTGAAGCCCGGCGGCCTGATCGGCGACTGGCCGACGCTGGCCGACAACCGCCTGTTTGAGGGCCGCGACCTGGCGCCGACCATCGATGTCCGCGCGGTGTTCAAGGGCCTGCTGCGCGACCATCTGGGGGTAAACCGCGCCGCGCTGGACGGCCGGGTCTTCCCCGGCAGCGCGGCGGAGGCGCCGACGCTGGACGGGCTGGTCTAACCTGCCGGGATGATTTTGGCGGCGGGGGTGGTAGTCGTGTCGGGCATGGGCGTGTCCGGGACGAGGAAATAGATGAGCGTGGCCAGTGACCGGGGGAGCTCGCCGGAGCGTTCGGGCGTGGTGGCCCTTCTGTTTTCCAGGCCGTTGCGGACGGCGCTGGTGATCGTCGTCGCCTGGATCGGCGTGGCGGCGGTTCTGGCCCTGCAAGGCTACCTGACCAGTCTCTCCAGCGGATCGCCCCAGCCGTGGGGGGCCTCGTTCCGCTACAGCCTGGCGATCGTGTCCGTCTGGGCGGTTCTGACCCCGTTCATCCTGGACGCCGTCAGAAGCGCCCGCTGGGGTGGAGGCCTCCGACGCCGCTTCGCCATCCTGCTGCTGGGGTTCGCGGCCGCGTGCGTGACGCATGTGGCCCTGTTCAGCCTGGTCTACTGGCCGCTTTACGGTGCGGGACAGCATGAGACGCTGTGGGGCATGGGCCGGCACATGCTGGTGCGGAACATCGGCCTGAACGCGCTGTTCTACGTCGGCCTTGTCGCGGCTGGATGGCAGCGTAAGCCCGCCCCCGCAGAGACCACGCCGCTCACAGTCCTCAAGGTCCGCCGCAAGGGCGTGATCCATTTCCTGCCGCTGGAGACGGTGCGGTGGCTTCGCGCCGCCGGAAACTACGCCGAAGCCATGACCGACAAGGGGCCCCTGCTGGTGGACGAGCCGCTCGCTGACCTGGAAAAGCGCCTGCCCGCGAGCCAGTACGCGCGAGTGCACCGGGCCGCCATCGTCCGGCTGGACCTCATCGGAGAAGTCCGCAGCCGGGGTCACGGCGACGCCGATCTGGTGCTGCGCTCCGGCGATGTCGTCCGGATGAGCCGCCGATACCGCAAGAATCTGGCGACCGTGTCCGTCGCCTGACCCGCCGGCCCGCTCCCGGGTCCCGCTTGTCCCATCGCCGTGGCCGGCGCGCCGGGTGCGGGTGCATTCCGGCGACATGACCAACCCCCTGATCCGCCTCATCCTCGCCCTGGCGCTTTGCGCCACGACCGGCGCCGCCTCCGCACAGACTCCGGACGGGCTCGGCCCCGACGCCGTGGTCATCCTCGCGCCGCTGCACGGCCTGCACGAACGGGAGCCCAGCTTCTCCTATAACGACCTGCGCACGATCCTCGACGCCGCCGATCCGGACGTCCTGCTGGTCGAAACCCGGCCTGACGAGCTGTCCGGCCGTACCGAAACGCCCGGTCGGCCAGAATATCCGGCGGTGATCTGGCCGTGGCTGGAAGGACGGACCCTCGTGGTCGAAGCCATGGAGCCGGGCGGCGAGGTCTTCGCGGCGATGACCGGGGCGGCCGGCGCGAAATACGCCCGCTTCAACACCGAGCAACCGGCCGCCGCCGCGCGAGTGAACGCCCTGCGCCGCTCCCTGACCCTAGCGCTGCTGGAGCACTGGCAAGGCCCCGCCGACGTGCACGATGGGCTGACGCGCGACCTCATGCAGGCGACGGCCCTGAGCGAAAGAGCGCTCGGTGGACCCGGCGACGACGAGGGCCAGGCGGCGTGGGACGGCTATATGATCGCCCGCGCCCGGGAGGCGATCGCGCGCAGCCCGGGCCGACGCGTCGTCATCCTGGCGAGCTATCGCAACCTGCGCGCCTTCCAGGACGGCCTGGCGGACGAGAGCCGGCTCACCGACGCCGAGCCCTGGCTGCGGACCCTGCCCTTCCCGAATGCGGAAGGACGCTAGGTCCTCACCACCACTTGGTCGGCCGGGCCGTGAAGCCGGCGGCCTGTTCCAGCACGTCGGCGACCTGGAAGACGGTCGCCTCGTCCAGGGCCTTGCCGATGACCTGGAGGCCCAGCGGCAGACCGCCGGCATCGACGCCCGCGGGCACCGAGATGCCCGGCAGGCCGGCGAGGTTGGCGGTGACCGTGAAGACGTCGTTCAGGTACATCGTCACCGGGTCGATCTGCTTGTCGCCGAGGGCGAAGGCGGCCGACGGGGTGGACGGCGTCAGGATGGCGTCGACCTGGCCCCAGACGTTGTCGAAGTCCTGAGCGATGCGGCGGCGGACCTTCAAAGCGCGGACATAGTAGGCGTCATAGAAGCCGGCCGAGAGGACGTAGGCCCCGATGGTCAGGCGGCGCTGGACCTCCTTGCCGAAGCCCTCGGCGCGCGAGGTCTCGTAGAGGTCGGTCAGCGACTTCGCCTCGGCGGCGCGGTGGCCGAAGCGCATGCCGTCGTAGCGGGCCAGGTTCGAGGAGGCCTCCGCCGGGGCGACGATATAGTAGGTCGGCAGCGCGTATTTGGTGTGCGGCAGGCTGATCTCGACGATCTCGGCGCCGGCGGCCTTCAGCCACTGGACGCCCTGATCCCACAGCAGTTGCACTTCGGCGGGCATGCCATCGACGACATACTCCTTGGGCACGCCGATGCGCAGACCCTTGACGCCCTTGCCCAGCGAGGCGGTCCAGTCCGGCGTCGCGACGTCCAGGCTGGTGGAGTCCTTGACGTCGAACGAGCACATCGAGCGCAGCAGGATGGCGGCGTCCTCGACCGTCTTGGTGATCGGCCCGGCCTGATCCAGCGACGAGGCGAAGGCGACCATGCCGAAGCGGCTGGCGCGACCGTAGGTGGGCTTGATGCCGACGGTGCCGGTGAAGGCGGCCGGCTGGCGGATCGAGCCGCCGGTGTCGGACGCCGTGGCGGCCAGGCAGAGGTCGCCGGCGACGGCCGAGGCCGAACCACCCGACGAGCCGCCCGGGGTCAGGTCGGCGTTCGAGGCCGAGGACTTCCACGGGTTGACGACCGGACCATAGGCCGAGGTCTCGTTGGACGAGCCCATGGCGAACTCGTCCATGTTCAGCTTGCCGAGCATGACCGCGCCGTCCGCCCACAGGTTGGCGGTGACGGTCGACTCATAGGGCGGCACGAAGCCGCGCAGCATGTTGGAGCCGGCGGTCGTCTGGACGCCGTCGGTGCAGAACAGGTCCTTGATGCCCAGCGGCGCGCCTTCCAGCGCCCCGCCCTCGCCTTTCGCCAGACGGGCGTCCGAGGCGCGAGCCATGTCCAGCGCCTTGTCGGTCGTCTGCACGACGTAGGCGTTCAGCTTCGGATTGGCGGCGTCGATATTGGCGACGAAGGCCTTGGTGATCTCCTCGGACGAGAAGTCGCGGGCCTTGAGGCCGTCGAGCGCGGCCTTGAGGGTCAGTTTGGTCAGGTCGGTCATGGCTATTCGACCACCTTGGGCACGACGAAGAAGCCGTCGGCCGACTTGGGAGCGTTGGACAGGACCGCGTCGACCTTGGCGCCGTCGGTGACGACGTCGTCGCGCAGGCGCAGCGGCTGGGCCACGTTCGAGGTCATGGGTTCGACGCCCTGGACGTCGACCTCGTTCAGCTGTTCGATCCACGCCAGGATGCCGTTCAGCTCCTGGGCCAGCGGCTCCAGCCGCTCTTCGGGGGTCTTGATGCGAGCGAGGTGCGCCACCTTGCGCACGGTCGCGACGTCGACGGCCATGCGGCCCTCCAAATGCGAAACCTGAGCGGGCGGGATTAGCGGTCCGGGCCCGGTTTCACAAGGATTCCGACAGTCGCAATCAGTTGCGGAACAGCTGGAGCAGCAATGACGGCGCCTGGCTGGCGATGGACAGCGCCTTGATCGCCAGTTGCTGCTGCACCTGCAGGCTCTGCAGCCGAGCGCTTTCCTTGGCCATGTCCGCGTCGACCAGGCGGCCGACGGACGCGTCGATGGTGTCCTGCATCTTGCGGACGAAGGTCAGATGGGTGTCCAGCTTCTTCGACCCCGTCCCCAGCCGCCCGAGCGCGGAGCCGACGTCGTCGATGGCCTTGCTCATGGCCGTGAGATCCGCCGCCGTCACCGTCGTCAGGTCGGCCAGGACGCCGCCGACGATCGCCCCGCCGCTCGACAGATCGATGGCGTCGACGTTGATGCTGGCGCCGCCCCTCGTGTCCGACAGAGCTTTGACGCCCCTAGCCGTGGCGGCTGGACCGACGAGGTTCAGTCCGTTGAAGTCCGCGCCGCCGACCACCCGGTCGATCTGGTCCCGAAGCGCCTTGTAGTCCTCGTTCAGCGCGTTCCTGGCCGAGGTCGTCAGCGACTTGTCGGTGACGGCCAGCATCTTCTCGCGCATCTGCGACAGCAGGTCGGAGACGGACTCCCCCGCGGCGAGCCCCACGTCCACGGCGGACTGGCCCCGCTGAAGCGAGGCGATGACGGCGTTGTAGGCTTTGGACTCGGCGCGCTGTCCCTGGGCGATCGCCCAGATGGCGCCGTCGTCCTTGGCGCTGGAGATCTTCAGGCCGGTGGAAATGCGGTTCTGGGTCGTCAGCAGCTCGCGGTTGATCACCGCGAGGCTCTGCAGGGCGATCATGGCGCCCACGTTCGTATTGACGCTGAACAGCGACATCGACGTACGTCCAGTTTTCCGGAGCGGACGCGGGGACGCGGCCGCGGGACGTTTTGTCCCGCCGTTACCTTGGCGGATGAGGCGTTAGCCGGAGCTTAACCGTCGCCGATCGGGCGGACGTCCTCCGTTCGGCGCGCAATCACCGTGATCCACTGCGCTTCCCGGCCCTCGAACACCCAGCGCCGGTCGATGACGAGCCCATGACGCGACAGGAGCGCCGTCATGGTCGCCTCGGCCCACTGGACCACCTGATAGACGCCTTCCGGCGCTTGCGAGAGCCGCTCGCCGTCACCGGCCTGAAATGACATCAGGAGCGTTCCGCCCGGATGGAGCGCCGCCGCGATCCGGGCGACCACGCCGTCGACCAAGTCTCGACCAATGTGCTGGATGACGTAGAGCGCGACGATCCCGTCCCATGGACCGCCAAGGTCGCCGGTGATCAGGTCCAGGGACTCGACGACGCGCCCGCGACCCCGCTGGAAGGCGATAAAGCCGTCCGACAGATCGGTGCGCCGGACCTGTACGCCCATGGCCTCGAGCCGGTCAGCGTCCCAGCCGGGGCCGGACGCGACCTCAAGCACCCGACCGCCCGGCCCGACCCAGGCGACCAGACGCTCGAGGGCCTCGACATGGTCCGATGTCGGCGCATGGTCGGTCTCGGCCGCATATTCCGGCGCCGTGGCGTCATAGCCCGCGACCGTCGCCCGGTTGCGGGCCAGCTCGTCGGATCCGCTCACCGGGCCGGCGTGACGGTGATCGTCGCCGGCGGCGCCTCGTCCGCGCCGGGGGTCCAGGCGACGATCAGACGGCGCTCGCGACGGCCGATCTGACCGGTCGCGTCGTCCATCACGCTCTCCGCGATCTGCAGATCGACGCGGCCCGGCGCCTCGGACAGGACGCGGTAATCGAGGAAGTCGCCGATCCGGAAGACGGCCCAGCCTTCGGACGACGACTGGAAGAAGGCGATGTCGGTGTAGAGGCCGTTCATTGCCGGGTCGCCGCCCGACGCGCCGAACAGCTTGACCGTCGACCCGCCCTGCTTCGCCAGCGTATCCAGTTGCACGACCGAGGCGGCGTACTGGATGTTCACGTCGGTGGACGGCTGGACCGTGGCGGCCGGACCGGCGGCGACCAGCGGCGCGACCGGAGCCTGCTCGGCGGCGGCCGGCGGGGCCTCGACGGTCGGGACGGCGCCCTTGCGGCTTTCAGTACCGGAATCGCAGGCCGCGAGGACGGCCAGGGCGGACAGGAACAGGATCGGATGCTTCATCGGACACTCCCCATATCGACGGTATGCCTGTTTGCACTTTGACTCGGGCGACCGCCAGTCCTACCGCGACCCTGTGACAGTCCTGACCCTTGAACAGCTGGCCGAACAGACCCCGCCGGGCACGCCGTGGCTGGGGTTGGATCTGGGCGAGAAGACCATTGGCGTGGCCGCGTCCGACGCCACCCGGATCATCGCCAGCCCGCTGCAGCTGATCCGCAAGACCAAATTCACCGACGACGCCAACGCCGTGCTGAAGCTGATGGACGGACGCCGGGCGTCGGGGCTGGTGATCGGCCTGCCGCTGAACATGGACGGCAGCGAGGGGCCGCGCGCCCAGTCCTGTCGCGCCTTCGCCCGCAATCTGCAGCGCATCCGAGAGGTGCCCTGCGCCTTCCAGGACGAGCGGCTGTCGACCAGCGCGGTCGAGCGCTTCCTGATCGAGGAGCTGGACCTGAACCGCAAGCGCCGGGCCAATGTGGTGGACCGCACCGCCGCCGCCTGGATCCTGCAGGGCGCGCTGGACCGGCTGCGTCCCTGATGGCGGCGCTGCTGGCAGGGGTCCTGCCCGTCTTCGTGCTGATCGCCATCGGCTACGGGCTGCGCAAGTCCGACTTCCTGCCCGACGCGGCCTGGCGGCCGATCGAGAAGCTGTCGATCCATATCCTGTATCCGGGCTTCCTGATCCCGGCGATCTGGAACGCCGACATCTCGGGCGGCGGCGCGGGAGCGGCGGGCGCGGCCTCGGTGACCAGCGTGCTGATCATCGCGACCCTGACGCTGGCCCTGAAGCCGCTGATGAAGATCGACGGCCCGGCCTACACAAGCGTTTTCCAGGGCGCTATCCGGTGGAACAGCTTCGTCTTCCTGCCGGTCATCCTGTCGGTCTACGGCCCCGACGGGCTGGCGCTGGCGGCGGTGGTGATCGCGGCAATGATCCCGGTGACCAACATCCTGTGCGTGATCGTGCTGGTGAAATGGGGCGCCGACCAGCGGTCGATGTCGCCCTGGGCGCTGACCAAGGCGATCCTGTCCAACCCCATTCTGCTGGCTTGCCTGATCGGGCTGGCGCTGAACCTGGGCGGCGTACCGCGCCTGCCGGGGATTTCCGACACCCTGGAGCTGCTGGGCGGCGCGGCCCTGCCGCTGGGTCTTATCGTAGCCGGAGCGGGCCTGAGCTTCGCCGAGGTGGCGCGGCGCAAGCTGACCATCGGGGGCGTGTCGTTCGTGAAGCTGGTGATCACCCCGCCGCTGATGTGGGGACTGTGCGTCCTGTACGGCGGCGACGAGACGGCCCAGGGCATCGCCCTGCTGTGCGGCGCGGCGCCCGGCGCGGCGGCCAGCTACATCCTGGCGCGGCAGATGGGCGGCGACGCGCCGCTGATGGCCGGGATCGTGGCCTTGACCACAGTCGGCAGTGCGCTGAGCATTCCGATCCTTCTGGCGCTGTTCCATTTGGCCTGATGACCGCCTATAGGCGGGCCTCGATGACCCAGCCTGACGTCACCGACCTGATTCACGAACGGCTGGCGCCGTTTCCCCGCGACCATTTCCTGTCCGCAGGCGATCTGAACGCCGCGACCGTCCCGCCCCTGCTGGACCTGGCCGACGCCTTCGTCGACTTCAACCGCCAATCGGCCAAGTCGCTGGACATCATGCGCGGCCGGACGGTGATGAACCTGTTCTTCGAGAACTCGACGCGGACCAGCGCCTCGTTCGAGATCGCGGCCAAGCGGCTGGGCGCCGATGTGACGGCGCTGAGCCCCCGCACCTCCTCGGTCGCCAAGGGTGAGACCCTGATCGACACGGCGGCGACGCTGAACGCGATGAAGCCCGACGTGCTGGTGGTGCGCCACTCGGCCTCGGGCGCTGCGGCCCTGCTGTCGCAAAAGGTCGAGTGCGCGGTGGTGAACGCCGGCGACGGACGTCATGAGCACCCGACCCAGGCCCTGCTGGACCTGCTGAGCCTACGCCGCGCCTTCGGGGATGTCGGCGGGCTGACGGTCGCCATCTGCGGCGACATCGCCCACAGCCGGGTGGCGCGCTCCAATGTCGCCCTGCTGTCGATGATGGGCGCGCGCGTGCGGCTAATCGGGCCGCCGACCCTGGTGCCCGGCGACGCCGACCGGTGGGGCTGTGAAGTCTTCCACGACATGAAGGACGGCCTGCAAGGCGTTGATGTCGTGATGATGCTACGTCTGCAACTGGAGCGGATGGAGGGCGCGCTGGTGCCCTCGACCCGCGAGTATTTCCGCTTCTGGGGGCTGGACCGCGAGAAGTTGTCCTGGGCCAGGCCGGGCGCGAAGGTGATGCACCCGGGGCCGATGAACCGGGGCGTGGAGATCGACTCGGACGTCGCCGACGACCTGACGGTGTCGCTGATCCAGGATCAGGTCGAGATGGGCGTCGCCGCGCGGATGGCCGTGCTGGCCGCCCTGTCCGTGCGCCGCGAAGGAGCCTCGGCATGACGGCTCTCGCCATTCTGAACGCCCGCCTGCTGGACCCGGCGACCGACTATGACGGCCCCGGCGCGGTGCTGATCGTCGACGGGGTCATCACCGAGGTGATCCACGGCGCCCATGCGCAGGCGCCGGACGGGGTCGAGGTCATCGACGCCGGCGGCCTGTGCCTCGCGCCCGGCCTGATCGACATCCGGGTCAAGACCGGCGAGCCGGGGGCCGAGCCCAAGGAGACGCTGAAGTCCGCAAGCCTCTCGGCGGCGGCGGGCGGGGTGACCACGATCGTGGTCCAACCCGACACCGATCCGGCCATCGACGATCCGGCGATGATCGACCACATCCAGCGGCGCGGCGCGGCGCTGGAGCTGGTCAACGTCCGCGCGGCGGGCGCGGCGACCAAGGGGCGCGACGGTCAGCGCATGGCCGAGATCGGCCTGATGGACGAGGCCGGCGCCCTTTATTTCACCGACGGCGACCATGTGATCGCCAACACCCGCACCCTGCAGCGGGTGATGAGCTACGCCGCCGCCTTCAACGCCCTGATCGCCTGCCGTCCGGCCGACCCGTGGCTGAGCGAAGGCGCGGTAGCGACCAGCGGCGAGCTGGCGACGCGGCTGGGCCTGTCGTCCGTTCCGGCCATCGCCGAACGCATCCAGCTGGAGCGCGACCTGGCGCTGGTGGAGCAGACCGGCGCGCGGTTCCTGGTCGACCAGATCTCGACCGAGGGCGCGCTGGAGACCCTGGCGCGGGCGCGGGGCAAGGGGCTGGAGGTCGCCGCCTCGGTGTCGATCAACCACCTGTGCTTCAACGAGATCGACATCGGCGACTACCGCACCTTCTACCGGCTGGACCCGCCGCTGCGCGCCGAAAGCGACCGGCAGGCGCTGATCGAGGCGGTGCGCGAAGGCCTGATCGACGCCATCACCAGCGCCCACGCCCCGGCTCCGGCCGAGGACAAGCGCCGTCCGTTCGCCGAGGCCGCGCCGGGCGCGATCGGTCTGGAGACCTTGTTGGCCGCCGCCCTGACCCTGCACCATGAGGACGGGCTGGACCTGCTGGACGTGCTGCGGCCGCTGACCTCCGGTCCGGCGGCCTTGCTGGGACTGGACGCGGGCGTGCTGAAGGCCGGCGCCCCGGCCGATCTGGTGCTGTTCGATCCTGGCGCGCCGATCGTCGTCGATGCGGAGCGCCTGCACTCGAAGTCCAAGAACTCGCCGTTCGACGGGCGGCGGCTGCAGGGCAAGGTTCAGCGCACTGTGGTCGGCGGCCGAACCGTCTTCCGCGCCGCCTGAGGCCTCAGCGCGCCGGCGACCGGGCGCGCAGGAAGGCGATGATCTCCGCCCGCTCGCCGGGGTCGGCGACCCGCGCGGTCATCGCGGTTCCGCGCACGACCTGGCCCGGTCCCGCCAGCCACGAATCGAGCGAGGCCGCGTCCCAGGTGAAGCTTCGCGCGCGGAGGGCCGCGCTGTAGCGAAAGCCGGGCGCCGAGGCGACGGGCCGACCTAGGACCCCGCGCAGCGCCGGACCGGTCCGGTTGACGTCCAGGGCATGGCAGCCGCCGCAACGCCGGCGGAACAGGCGCTCGCCGCCGCCCGGTGCGGTCTGGGCCTGGACGGACGGCGCCACGGACAGCGCCAACGCCAGGGCGGAGCCGAGGGCCCTCATGCCTTCAGCCGCATCAGGGCCACGGCGAACAGGGCCGCGGACGCCAGACCGCCCAGCGTGCGGACGTGGTTCCAGACCGTCCAATCCCGCAGGTAGGCGGGCCAGACGACATCGATGTCCTGGCGGGTCGCGTCAAAGGCCGCCAGGGCGTTGTTGAGCGGCACGTTCGCCATCATGGTCACCCCCGGCACGGCCACCACATAAACAAGAGCGGCCGAGATCAGGCACAGGCCCGTCAGGCCGGGCAGCGTCTTCAGGCTCAGCGGGATGACGGCCAGGCAGCCCGCCGCCGTGCCGAACAGCAGCAGCATGAACAGCGGCGTCACCGCCGTGACGTTGATGGCGTTCATCGCCGTCAGCCCTTGCAGGGACGTCAGGCGGGCCAGGGCGGACATCACGAAGGTCGAGAAGGCGAAGAAGACGCCTCCGGCCGCGCCGCAACCGACGACGAGCAGAACGACGAGCGCGTGAAGCGCACGCAGGTGGCCTTCGGACAGGGTTTCAACGGTCATGGCGGCGTCTCTTTCTCCAAGGTTCACCGCCGGGTATCACCGGTCTTCAGAGGTCGTAAGTACGCACTAATTTTATACCGGGAGGAGGTCCGCCATGGCCCTGGACAGCGAGTGGTGCCCCGTCGCGGCGACGGTCGACATCATCGGCGGCAAGTGGAAACCAACGATTCTGTTCTACCTGAAAGGCCGGCAGAGGCGCTTCAATGAGCTGCGTCGCCTGATGCCGCAGATCACCCAACGGATGCTGACGCTCCAACTGCGCGCGCTTGAGGCCGACGACGTGATCCGGCGCGTGGTGCTGGATCAGGTCCCGCCGCATGTCGAATACAGCTTCACCGAACACGGCCGCACCCTGGGCCCGCTGCTGGACGCCATGGTCGCCTGGGGCGAGCGATACGGGTCGCGGAGCCGCTGAAAGAAAAGACGGGGAAGAAGGCCGGGTCTGGTCTTGTGGTCGGCCTCGCAAGGACGCATCGTCCGCCGCGCACGTTTGAGGGGAGCGAATCACCTTGCAGGATCTGGTCGGCCCGGCTTTGGGGACGCTCGCCCTCGTGGCGGTCGGCGGCTACCTGCTGGGCTCCATTCCGTTCGGCGTGATCCTGACCCGCGCCGCGGGCGCCGGCGACGTGCGCCAGATCGGCTCGGGCAATATCGGCGCGACCAATGTGCTGCGGACCGGCCGCAAGGACCTGGCCCTGGCCACCCTGCTGCTTGACGCGGGCAAGGGCGCGGCCGCCCTGTTGATCGCCCGCCACCTGTTCGGCAGCGAGATCGCCGGCGTCGTCGCGGGCGGCGCGGCCTTCCTGGGTCACCTGTTCCCGGTCTGGCTGGGCTTCAAGGGCGGCAAGGGGGTGGCCACCTTCTTCGGCCTGCTGCTGGCCGCCGCCTGGCCGCTGGGCCTGCTGGCTGGCGCGACCTGGATCCTGATCGCAGCGATCTTCCGCATCTCGTCGCTGTCGGCGCTGGTCGCCTCGGCGGCGGCGCCCGTCTACGCCCTGCTGCCGCTGGCGGCGTTCGGCCTGCCGGCGCCGGGCGCCATCCTGCTGCTGGCGGCCTTCACCGCCGTGCTGATCTGGATCCGCCATGCCGAGAACATCGGCCGGCTGCTGAAGGGGGCCGAACCCCGGATCGGCGCGAAGAAGGCGTGAGCCTGTCGCAGGCCGAGCGTTTCGCCCGCCTGCGGCTCGCCCGCACCGAACGCATCGGCCCTGTGACCTTCCGGCAGTTGCTGGACCGCTTCAAGACCGCCGAGCGCGCCGTTGAGGCCCTGCCCGACCTGATCCGCAACAACGGCGCGGGTCACGCCCTGCCCTCCATCGACCGCATCGAGGACGAGATCGCCGCCGGCGACCGGATCGGGGCGCGACTGATCGTGCTGGGCGACGCCGACTATCCGGACATGCTGGCCGCGGTCGACCCGCCACCGCCGGTGCTGTGGACCCTCGGCGACGTCGCGCTGATGGCCCAGCCCTGCATCGCCGTGGTCGGGGCGCGGATCGCCTCGGCGGGCGGGCAGCGGATCGCGCGCGGGCTGGCGCAGCAGTTGGGGCAGGCCGGGCATGTGGTGGTGTCGGGCCTGGCCCGCGGCATCGACGGCGCGGCCCATGCCGGGGCGCTGGCGACCGGGACGGTGGCCGTCCTGGGCGGCGGCGTGGACGACATCTATCCGCCGGACAACGCCGACCTCTATCGCCAGATCGTCGAGCAGGGCTGCATCGTTTCGGAAAGCCCGGTCGGCCATCGGGCCCAGGCCAAGGACTTCCCACGCCGCAACCGCATCATCTCGGGCCTGTCTCGCGGAGTGATCGTGGTGGAGGCGGAGATCAAGTCCGGCTCCCTGATCACCGCCCGGCTGGCCAATGAGCAGGGCCGGGATGTCTTCGCCGTGCCGGGCTCGCCGCTGGACCCGCGCTCGAAGGGGCCGAACGAACTGCTGCGGCAAGGGGCCATCCTGTGCGAAGGGCTGGAGGATGTGGAGCGGGAGTTCGGGCGGCTGAGGGCCGTGCGCGAACCGGCGCCCGACAATCCCTTCGACGGCGCGCCGGACCAGGTGGACAGCGCCCTGATCGAGCGGATCGCCGCCCTGCTCTCGCCCACCCCGACGCCGCGCGACGAACTGGCGCGGGCCGCCGGGGCGCCGATCGGGGCGGTGGCAGCGGCGCTTCTGGAGCTCAGCCTGGCCGGGCGCGCGACGCTTCTTGCGGGCGGAATGGCGTCGCTCTGACACCATAGACTCCTTGGCCGATTGACAGCGAGGCTCCGGCCAACCACGTTCCCGCCCCTTCGAAAGGCCCCTCCCCTTATGAATCTCGTCGTCGTCGAAAGCCCCGCGAAGGCCAAGACCATCAATAAGTACCTCGGCCCGGACTACACCGTCCTGGCCTCCTACGGCCACGTCCGCGACCTGCCGTCCAAGGACGGCTCGGTGCTGCCCGACGACGATTTCGCCATGAGCTGGGAGATCGACGCCAAGGCCTCCAAACGCCTGAGCGAGATCGCCGAGGTCGCCAAGAAATCCGACCGCGTCATCCTGGCCACCGACCCGGATCGCGAGGGTGAGGCGATCAGCTGGCACGTGCTGGAGATCCTGCAGAAGAAGAAGGTGCTGAAGGACACGGTCGTCCAGCGGGTCACCTTCAACGCCATCACCAAGGCCGCCGTGCTGGAGGCCATGGCGGCCCCGCGCGACGTGGACATGGAGTTGGTCGAAGCCTATCTGGCCCGCCGCGCGCTCGACTATCTGGTGGGCTTCACCCTGTCGCCGGTGCTGTGGCGCAAGCTGCCGGGCGCCCGCTCGGCCGGTCGGGTGCAGTCGGTCGCCCTGCGCATCGTCGTCGATCGCGAGATGGAGATCGAGAAGTTCCGGGCCCAGGAATACTGGTCGATCGAGGCCGACCTGGCCGCCGACAGCCCGCCCTTCATCGCCCGCCTGGTCAAGCACGCCGGCAAGCGGGTCCAGCGCCTGGACATCGTCTCGGAAGCCATGGCCAGCGCCGCGCGCGACGCCATCAACGCCGGAACCTTCACGATCAACTCGGTCGAGAAGAAGCCGGTCAAGCGCGCGCCCAGCCCGCCCTTCATGACCTCGACCCTGCAGCAGGAGGCCTCGCGCAAGCTGGGCTTCACGGCGCAGCGGACCATGCAGGCGGCGCAGAAATTGTACGAAGGCGTCGACGATCAGGGCGGCCTGATCACCTATATGCGGACCGACGGCCTGTTCGTCAGCCCCGAGGGCATCGCCCAGGCGCGAGAGGTCATCGCATCCCGGTTCGGCCCCGCCTACGTTCCGGAACAACCCAGATTTTACAAGACGAAAGCCAAGAACGCTCAGGAAGCGCACGAAGCCATTCGTCCGACGAACATGGCCCGCGCGCCCGAGACCCTGCGTCTCGAAAGCGACCTGCAGCGCCTCTACGAACTGATCTGGAAGCGCACCATCGCCAGCCAGATGGAGTCCGCGAAACTGGACCGCACCACGGTCGAGATCGAGGAGCCGACCGGCCAGACGGGCCTGCGCGCCACCGGCCAGGTGGTCGCCTTCGACGGCTTCATGGCCGTCTATGAAGAGGGCCGCGACGAGAAGCAGAAGGGCGCCGAGGACGACGAGGACGACACCACCCGCCTGCCCGCGCTGAAGGAAGGCTCGACCGCCAAGGTCGAGGCGATCCGCACCGAACAGCACTTCACCGAGCCGCCCCCGCGCTTCTCGGAAGCGACGCTGGTCAAGAAGCTGGAAGAGCTGGGCATCGGCCGGCCGTCGACCTATGCCTCGATCCTGACGACCCTGCGCGACCGCGAATACGTCCGCATGGACAAGAACCGCTTCTATCCCGAGGACAAGGGACGGCTGGTCACGGCCTTCCTGGAGCAGTTTTTCCGCAAATGGGTGGAGTACGACTTCACCGCCGCGCTGGAGACGCGCCTGGACGAGGTGTCGGCGGGCGAGTTGAACTGGAAGGTGCTGCTGCGCGACTTCTGGACCGACTTCCACGCCGCCACGAGCGCCGCGGGCGAACTGCGCACCACGGCCATCCTGGACGCGCTGAACGAGTCGCTGGGGCCGCACATCTTCCCGCAGAAGGAAGACGGGTCGGATCCGCGTGAATGCCCGCTGTGCCATCAGGGCCAGCTGAGCCTGAAGACGAGCCGCTTCGGCGCCTTCGTCGGCTGCTCGCGCTACCCCGACTGCAAATACACCCGCCCGGTCGCGGCGCCTGACGCCGAAGGCGGCGGGGCGGACGGCGGCGACCGCACGCTCGGCAATGATCCGGTCACGGGCCAGCCGGTCGAGCTGAAGATCGGCCGCTTCGGCCCCTATGTGGAAACCATGCCGCTGGACGCGGACAAGCCGAAACGCTCGTCCCTGCCCAAGGGCTGGAGCCCCGCGTCTCTGACGCTGGAACAGGCCCTGCGCCTGCTGGCCCTCCCGCGCGAGGTGGGCGTCCACCCCGAGGACGGCAAGATGATCACGGCCGGTCTGGGCCGCTATGGACCGTTCGTGCTTCACGCGGGGACTTACGCCAATGTCTCTGACATCGAAGAGGTTTTCGAAGTCGGTCTGAACCGCGCCGTGGCCCTGCTGGCCGAGAAGCGCGCCGGTCGCCCGGGCCGCGGCTCGGCGGTCGCGCCGCTGAAGGAACTGGGCGAACACCCCGAGGACAAGGCCCCCGTGCAGGTCATGGCCGGCCGCTTCGGCCCCTATGTGAAGTGGGGCAAGGTCAACGCCACCATCCCGAAGGGCACGGCGCCCGAGGACATGACGCTGGAGGCGGCGATCCCGCTGCTGGCCGAACGCGCGGCCAAGGCTCCGGCGGCGAAGACGAAGAAGGCGCCCGCCAAGAAGGCTGCGCCGAAGAAGGCGGCGGCGAAAAAGCCCGCCGCCAAGAAGGCTCCGGCCAAGAAGAAGGCTGCTGCGGCGGCGGAGGAGTAATCCTCCGCCTCGCCTAGCGCTTCAGCAGATGATCCCGCGCCGCGTTCAGGCGCGTGGCCAGGCCCTGCGTCCCGCCCTGATCGGGGTGGGCGCGGGCCATCAGCCGCTTCCAGGCGGCGTTGATCTCGGCCTTGGTGGCGTCGGCGGAGACGCCGAGAAGCGAGCGGGCTTCGCTATCCGTCATGCCCTCGGCGCGCGGCGCCACGGTGCGCTGGCGTGAAGCGATGGTCAGCCACAGCCCCGCGCCGATCAGCCCGGCGCCGAACAGCCATGACCCCCGGCTGACCGCCAGCACGCCGCCGCCGATCATCACGGCGCTGAACAGGGTGGCGGTGATGCGCCAGTGTCCCCGCCCCGCCCGCTCGCCCTGGCGGCCGAGGCGAACCAGGGCCCAGACGGCGATCGCCGCCAGGACCAGCCAGAGCGGGCTCAAGCCGCGGCGTCGAGCGGGTTGTCGAGCGAACCGCCCTCGAGACCCAGCGACTGCATCAGGTTGCGCAGTTCCTGCCGCGCGGCGACGTGGGCCAGCGACACGGCGACGGGGCGCACGTCGTTGGACAGGTCGGCGACCGTCAGGCCGAACGGGAAGAGCTCGCGATAGATGACCCGGTCGCGCAGGCCCGGGCCCATGCGGAAGCCGACACGCTTGGCCAGCTTCTGCATCCGCTCTTCCAGACGGCGGCGGTTGCGGGCCTCGGCGACGGCGAGGCGGTTGGTGACCACGATCCAGTCGATCTGGGCGTGGCGGCCCTGGGCGATCGCGCGCTGCTTGCGGGCTTCCCAGACGCTCTCGGAATAGATCGAGGGCTTGAGCAGATCGAGCGTCACCGGATCGACCGTGCCCAGCAGGTCGAAGTCGACGAAGCTGTCGTTCATGGGGGTGACGATCTGATCGGCCAGGCCGTGAGCGGTGCGCGACAGCAGGGTGTCGCCGCCGGGCGTGTCGATCAGAATGACCTCGGCCTGGGTGCAGGCCTCGGCGAAGGCGGCCTCGAACCGGGCCAGCTGTTCGGCCTCGTCGGCTTTCGCCAGGGCCTTGCCGTCGCCCATGTCGGGTTCGATCGGCATGGGCAGCGTCTGGCCGTTGCCGACCATCCAGGCGGCGCGGTTGGCGAAGAAGCGGGCCATGGAGCGCTGGCGCAGGTCCAGGTCGACGATGGCCACGCGCTTGCCGGCGTGAAGCAGGCCGGTGACGATATGGATGGCCAGCGTGGACTTGCCCGCCCCGCCCTTTTCGTTGCCGACGACGATGACCGTAGGGTCAGCCATGGGGATTCAATCCTCAGCGCCGCCGACTCACATGCGGCCTGTTCGAGCGTCAGAATCCCCGGCGCGGGCGGGCGCGTCAACGAACGCGTATCAGCTGTCTGTGGACTGGCCGGTCGGGTCGAGCGGCGCGCGGACGGTGCTGTCCAGATCGCCGCGAACCGCAAGGCGGCGCGACAGGGTCGCTTCGCCCCGGATCGCCATCGGACGAACCCACATCACATAGACGGCCGCCGCGGTGCTGAAGACGAAGATGAGGAGGTGGATGCCGAACACCGCGCCGAAGCCGGCGGGGTCGGCCACCTGATCATAGACATGCCGGTGCTTGCCCTCGATCTGGCCGGTCCCCAGCGCCATGATCAGCACCCAGCCGGCATAGATCGCCATCAGGCCGGCGCAGGCGGCCCAGAAGAGGAAGGTCAGGCCGGTGCGGCGCTCGGGTCTCATACGGCCCGGCGGCACCAGGGATCGTCCACCCCGGCGGCGGCGCACAGGGCGGCGGCCCCGGCGGCGGGGGCGCGAACCTTCAGGCGCACGAGGTCGCGGCCGTTGACCGAGACCGCTTCGAAGGTCGGCGAAAGCCCTTCCAGCGCCCAGCCGGCGGCGCCGGTCTTGAGCCGGGACCAGGCGGCGCGAGCGGACTGTTCGCTGGAGAAGGCGCCCAGCTGCACCAGGCCGCCCGGCGCGCGGGGCGCGGCGGCGGGACGGTCCGCGGGCAGCGCGGGACGCAGGGGCGTACGCTCGACGGTGTGCTGGATGCGGGCGCGGGTCTCAGCGACGGCGGCCTCGACCACCACGGGCGCGGCGGCCCTGGCGACGTTGCCGGCGGCGTCTTCCATGACCCCGTAACGGGCGTCCCAGAGGGCGGTCGGCTCCATGACCTCGACCTTCAGCGCCGGGCGCAGGCCCAGCTCGGCGACCCGGAGGGGCGCGGCGGCGGGCGCGGTCGGAACGGCGGCCCGCTCACGCGGCGCGGGTTCGGAACCGTCCAGCGGCACCGAGGCGATGCGCTCGGCGAGGGACTCGAAGCGGTGCGGGTCGCTTTCGACCATGCCGCAGGCGCTGACGCCCGCGGTCAGGAGGAGGGCCAGCACTGGACGGATCAGGAGGCTCGGCGTCATAAGCCACCCCTACCCCGGCAGGTTTTGCCGCACGGTGCACAAGCACGACTAACGCAAAAGGTTAATCCATTCACCATGGCCGCAGACCTTGCCACTCCCGCCCTGCCCGTGGTCCGCACCATCGCGGACCTGCGCGAGATCGTAAGCGGTTGGCGGCGTCAGGGGTTCACCGTCGGATTCGTTCCGACCATGGGCGCGTTGCATGACGGCCACTTGTCGCTGGTGCGCGAAGCCAGGCGACAGGCGGACAAGGTGGTGGCCAGCGTCTTCGTCAATCCGACCCAGTTCGCGCCGACCGAAGACCTGGACGCCTATCCCCGGCAGGAGGGGCGCGACGCCGAACTGCTGGCCGGCGCGGGCTGCGACCTGCTGTACGCCCCCGCCGTGGCCGAGATGTATCCGGACGGCGTGACCACCACGATCAACGTCGGCGCGCCCGCCGAGGGGCTGGAGGGCGCCTTCCGTCCGCAGATGTTCGGCGGGGTGGCTCTGGTGGTGTCCAAGCTGCTGCACCAGGTCCAGCCGGACGTGGCCGTGTTCGGCGAGAAGGACTGGCAACAGTTGATGGTGGTGCGCCGGATGGTGCGCGACCTGGACATGCCGGTCCGGATCGTCGGCCTGGCCACGGCCCGCGACGGCCATGGCTTGGCCCTGTCGTCGCGCAACGCCTACCTGTCCGAGACGGAACTGGAGACGGCGCGCAGGCTGAACGGCGTGCTGGCCGAGGCCGGGGCGAAGGCGTCGCGGGGTGAGCCGGTCGCGCGGACCGAACAGTGGGCCGAAGAGGCGCTGAAGGCCGCCGGCTTCGACAGCGTCGACTATGTCGCCATCCGCCGGGCGGAAGATCTGTCGGTGTTCGACGGCGCATTGGACGGCCCCGCCCGCATCCTCGCGGCCGCGAAAATCGGACGGACCCGGCTCATCGACAATATGGCGGTCTGACCATGCTCGACCGCGCGGCCTTCGAACCATGGATGAGCGATTGGGCGCTGGAGGCGGACGGGGCGCCGATCCTGACGCCGATGGGCCGGCTGCTGCCGGTGCGGCAAGGCGGCGAAGCGGCCATGCTGAAGATCGCGACGGAGCCTGAAGAACGATTGGGCTGGACCCTGCTGCACTGGTGGGAGGGCCAGGGCGCGGCGCGGGTGCTGGCGATCCAGGGCGACGGCCTGCTGATGGAACGGGCGACGGGGACGAAAACGCCCCTGGCGGACATGGCGCGGCATGGCGACGACGCGGCCGCGACGGCCATCCTGTGCGACGCCATCGCCGAACTGCATCGCCCGCGCGGGAAGGCTGCGCCGCAAGGTCTGGCGACCCTTGAGGAATGGTTCCGGGACCTGTGGCCCGCAGCGGCCGAGGGCCTGTTCCCGCCCATCATGGCCGAGACCGCGCGGCGTCTGCTGGACGACCAGCGCGAAGTGCGGCCGCTGCATGGGGACCTGCACCATGAGAACGTGCTGGACTTCGGTCCGCGCGGCTGGCTGGCGATCGACCCCAAGCGGCTGATCGGGGACCGGGCGTTCGACTACACCACCCTGTTCTGCGATCCGGACCTGTCGGATCGCGATCCGCCGACAGCCGTCCGACAAGACATCTTCGACCGGCGGGTGGAGGTCGTGCTGGCCCGCTCCGGACTGGAGCGCACGCGGCTGCTGGACTGGATCGTGGCCTGGTGCGGGCTTTCGACGGTCTGGTTCCTCGAGGACGAGGATCACGAAAACGCCGAGGTGAACCTGCAGGTGGCCGAGATGGCGCTGGCCGCCCGCGGATCCTGACCCGATCTAGCCGACCGCCCCGACGCAGCCCTCGGCGCCGCCGACGTTGAGCGGGGCGTCGGTCAGCGACAGGGTCCAGCCGTGGTGGGTGGCCAGGCCCTGGCGGCGGATGCCGCCGCCGTCGCCCGCATCGCCGCCCACGTCGACGATGACGCGGCGACCGTTCGGCAGGGCGGCGGGATCGATCTTGCCGACAGCCAGGGCGGTCGGGATGGCGCCGCCGCCGAAGCCGTCGAAGACGCTCAGGCCCGTCCACTCGCGGCGCAGGCCCGTCCACCAGGCGTCTTCGGTGTTGATGGCCAGAACGGCGACGCCGTGGCCCTCGGCCGCCCACTTCAGCGCCGCCTGCGGGTCACGGACCGCGCGCATGTCGGCGGCGGCGCCGAAGCGCAGGCGGGCGCCGTCGAAGGCGCGGGTCGGTTCGATGGGCGACCAGACTTGCACCTGCATCCGGCCCTGGCGAGCCAGCCCCCAGCCGACGATCTGGCGCCAGAGGGACTCGACCGCCTCGCGGTTGTCGGGCGCGGCATGGGAGGTCAGACGGTCCAGCACCGCCTTCTCGCGGTCGGGGCGCAGCTTCACGTGCGGGCCGGCGGGGGCGTCCTTGGCCTGGCCGACGCGGGCGGCGATGGCGAGGCGGCGCTCGAACAGGGCCAGGAGCTCGTCGTCGAGCAGGTCGATCTCATGGCGCAGCGCGGCCAGAGCCATGTGTTCGGGCGAGAGATCAGCGGGGTTGGTCATGGAATGCGGCCAGACCTGCTGCAGGGTGTTGGATTGGGGCACGGGGGCAAGACTTTCGATTTCGATACGGCATGGAGCTTTTGCGAGCCGCCGCCCCTAGCGGGGCGGTCGCCGGCGAGGCCGTCAGGACGCGATGCCCGACGCCTCAGCCGGCGTATCGAAAGCCGTAGAAATACAGGTCCGCGGCCGCGGCGAAGCGGGCGGAGAAAGTCGCAGCGATGGCTTGCGAGCGGACCATGGGCCTCAAAAGCCGCAAGGATCGTGCGCGGTCAAGCGATTCCGGCGCTCAACAGGACAAACCGCGTACGGTTGTCGCTGGAATCCTGGATGTCGTTGCGCAGAATCGACAGGTCATAGACCTCGGCCGCCCGCGCGGGGGCGACGGCGGCGCGGCTGGGGTCGCCGGCCTCGGCGACATCGCGCGCGGCCCCGGCGGTGTCGAAGGCCTCGACCGCCGTGATGCCCAGCCCCCCCAGAGACTCCGGACACTGGCGCAGGGCGATGGGGTGGCTCTCGGCCGTCTTCACCGTGCGCAGCGAGGCGCCATGCGGGGCCATCAGGGCCAAGCGGATCGGCCGCCAGACCTCGGAGACGATGGTCAGGCCCGACTGCTCGACCAGGGTCGCGGCGGGCTCCACCCGGCCGATGGTGGAGTTCTCGACCGGGATCAGGGCGGCGCCGATCCGGCCCGCCTTCAATGAGTCAATGACCTCGGCGAAGGTTTCGAAGGCGACAGGCTCGTCCCACGGACGCAGGTCGACGCAGGCCTCGTGGCTGAAGGCGCCGGGCGCCCCCTGATAGCCGCAGCGACCGCCGGTCGTATCGCCGTCCGGTCGGCCGACGCCCTGCATCTAGGCCGCTTTCGAGCGGGCCTGCCGGCCGGCCTTGAGCCGTTCGGCGACAAGGAAGGCCAGCTCCAGCGCCTGATCGGCGTTGAGGCGCGGGTCGCAGTGCGTGTGGTAGCGGCTGGACAGGTCGTCCTCGGTCAGGGCCTGCGCCCCGCCCAGACATTCAGTGACATTCTGCCCGGTCATCTCCAGGTGCACGCCGCCGGGGTGGACGCCCTCGGCCTCGGCCACGTCGATGAAGCCCCGAACCTCGCCCAGGATGCGCTCGAACGGACGCGTCTTGTAGCCGTTGCCGGCCTTCAGCGTGTTGCCGTGCATCGGGTCGATCGACCAGATGACCCGTTTGCCGTGCTCCTTGGCCGCCCGCATCAGGCGCGGCAGGCGGTCGCCGACCTTGTCCACGCCGAAGCGGCCGATCAGCGTCAGCCGCCCGGGGGTGTTGTCCGGATTGAGCGCGTCGATCAGCGGGAGCAGATCGTCCGGCTCCATGGTCGGGCCGCACTTCACGCCGATGGGGTTCTTCACGCCGCGCATGAACTCGACGTGGGCGCCGTCCAGCTGGCGGGTGCGCTCGCCGATCCACAGCATGTGGGCCGAGGTGTCGAACCATTCGCCGGACGCGCCGTCCAGACGGGTCAGGGCGCTTTCAACATTCAGCAGCAGGGCTTCGTGCGAGGTGAAGACCTCGACACGGCTGAGGTCCGGATGGGTCTCGGGCGTGACGCCGACGGCCTCCATGAAGGCCAGGGCCTCGGTGATCTTGTCAGCCAGCTCGCGGTACTGGGCGCCGGCGGCGCTGTCGGCCGCGAAGCCCATCGTCCAGCGATGGATGTTGTAGAGGTCGGCGTAACCGCCGCCGGCGAAGGCGCGCAGCAGGTTGAGCGTCGAGGCGGACTGGTTGTAGGCCTTGAGCAGGCGCTGGGGATCCGGGACCCGTTCCTCAGGCGTGAACGCCATGCCGTTGATGATGTCGCCGCGGTAGCTGGGCAGCTCGACGCCGTCGATCATCTCCACGCCCGACGAGCGCGGCTTGGCGAACTGGCCGGCGATGCGGCCGACCTTCACCACGGGCTTGCGGCCCGCAAAGGTCAGGACCACGGCCATCTGCAGGATCAGGCGGAAGGTGTCGCGGATGTTGTCGGTCGAGAATTCCTTGAAGCTCTCGGCGCAGTCGCCGCCCTGCAGAAGGAAGGCGTTGCCCGCCTCGACCTCGGCCAGCTTGGACGTCAGCCGACGCGCCTCGCCCGCGAAGACGAGGGGCGGCATGGCCCGCAATTCATCCTCGACACGGTGCAGCGCAGCCATGTCGGGATAGTCCGTCGGCATCTGCACGACGGGTTTCTGTCTCCAGCTCTCTGGCGTCCAACGCGTATTCATGGCGCCAAGATAGGCCGGTGAGGCGTCGGGGACAATGAACGCGGTGTCGCGTTCTTCCTCAGCCCGCCGACATGTTGCCCGCATGCTGCTTCTCACGCAGCGTGACCAGTTCCTCGGCCATGGTCGGATGGACGGCGCAGGTGGCGTCCCACTGGGCCTTGGTCAGGCCCGCCTTCACGGCGATGGCGGCCAGCTGGATCATCTCCGGCGCCTCGGGGCCGACGATGTGGACGCCGACGACCTTCTGGCTCTGGGCGTCGACGACCAGCTTCATCAGGACGCGCTCGTCCGAACCGGTGAAGGCGTATTTCATGGGGCGGAAGCGGGTGACGTAGACATCGACCTCGCCCGGGCAGGAGTGGCGCGCCTCGCTTTCGCTCAGGCCGACCACGCCGACCGGCGGCTGGCTGAACACGGCGGTGGCGACGGCCTCATAATCGAAGGCCATCGGATTGTCCCTGAAGACAGTCTGGTGGAAGGCGACCGCCTCCCGGATGGCGACCGGGGTCAGGTTCATGCGGTCCGTGACGTCGCCGATGGCCCAGATGTTGTCCGCCGTGGTCCTGGAGAAGCCGTCGACCTTGATGGCCCCCTGCTCCGTCAGTTCGACGCCCGCCTTCTCAAGACCCAGACCCTTCACATAAGGCATGCGCCCGGTAGCGAACATGACCACGTCGCTCTCGATGGTCATGCCGTTGGCGAGACGGTTCACCAGGCCGGTCTCGGTCTTCTCGATGGACTCGTGCTGGCAGCCGAGGATGACCTTGATGCCGCGTTTCTCGATCTCGCCGGCCAGGTGGGCGCGCACGTCGTCGTCGAAGCCGCGCAGGATGTTGGGACCGCGATAGATCAGGGTGGTCTCGACGCCCAGGCCCGCGAAGATGCCCGCGAACTCCACCGCGATATAGCCGCCGCCCGCGATCAGGATGCGCTTGGGCAGTTCGGGCAGGTGGAAGGCCTCCTCCGAGGTGATGGTGTGCTCGATCCCCGGCATGTCTTCAGGCGACCACGGGCGTCCGCCGGTGGCGATCAGGATCTTGTCGGCGGTGATCTCACGGTCGAGGGAGCCGTCCTTCTTGAGGATCTGGACGGTGTGGTTGTCCTTCAGGATCGCGCGGCCATGCACCAGGTCGACGCCGGCCTTGCCCAGGTTGGCGGCGTAGATGCCGGACAGGCGGGCGATCTCGACATCCTTGGCCTGGATGAATTTGGGCCAGTCGAAGCTGGCCTCGACGGTCCAGCCGTAGCCCTCCGCAGTCTCGAACTGGTGGGCGAAGTCCGAGGCCATGACCATGAATTTCTTGGGCACGCAGCCGCGTATGACGCAGGTGCCGCCGACCCGGAACTCCTCCGCGATGGCGACGCGCTTGCCGCCCAGCGCCGTCAGTCGCGCCGCGCGGACCCCGCCGGAACCGGCGCCGATGACGAAGAGGTCGTAGTCGTAGTCGGTCATGGTCCACCTTGCTTGGGCTTAGCCATTTAGGGTCTCGCGCCGCAAATCCCAACCGGTGACCGACAAGGCCTCGATCGCGCGCCTGCGGACGCCGCCGCGACCGGATGTGTCGTTGACCGGGCGCGATACACGGGACTAGCGTGAGAGAACGACGTTCCAACCGGGAATAGCATCATGATCGCCGCCCTCCTCGCCTCCCTGGCGCTCGTCGCTCAGGATCCGACCTCGGCCCAAACGGCGCCGCAATCGCAGGACGAGCCCGTCGCGCTGGAGGACGTGGAGGTGACCGGACGCTCGCTGGAGCGACTGATCGCCGACTTCGTCGGCGAGGTGGCCGCCCCCAACCGCAACCGGGGCCTGGCGCGGTGGACCGGCACGGTCTGCGTCGGCGTGGTCAATCTTCGCGCCGAAGCGGCCCAATACCTGGCCGACCGGGTATCGACGGTGGCGGAGGACCTGGGGCTGCGCGCCGGCGCGCCGGGCTGCACGCCCAACATCCTGGTGGTCGCCACGGACGACGGCGGCGGCCTGGCCACCAAGCTGGTCGAGGAACACGGCCGCGCCTTCCGCATGGGCGGAGCGGGCATGGATCGGGGCGGCGCCGCCCTGCGCGACTTCCAGCAGACCGAACGACCGGTGCGCTGGTGGCAGCTCAGCTTGCCGATCGACTCCGAGACCGGCGATCGCGCCGTCCGCCTGCCCGGCGAATGCGTGAACCCCTGCTCGTCGTCGGTGCATTACGCGCCGGTGATCTCGGTCAGCTCAGCCACGCGCCTGCGGACCCAGATCGTCGATAATCTGTTCCGGACCATCGTGGCCGTCGATGTGGACTCGGTCTCACAGGTGTCGATCACGCAGCTGGCCGACTATATCGCCATGATCTCGCTGGCCCAGATCGATCCGAACGCGGACACTCGGGCCTACGCCTCGATCCTGAATGTGTTCGACGATCCGACCGACAACCAGAGCCTGACGGACTGGGACAAGGCCTATCTGGGCGGACTGTACGACGCCCAGCGCATCGCCGCCAACCGGCGGGCCGCGCGCAGCGAGGTGATCGCCTCGATCCGCCAGGCGCATCGGGACCTGCGCCGAACCTCGACCGACGAGACAGCGGCCGACTGACGCCTCAGGGGTGGAGGACGTCCACCCCATCGTCCCGGCCGATGATCGCCTCGTCGGCTAGGTCCAGGAACAGGCCGTGCTCGACCACGCCGGTGATCAGCTTCAGGTCGTCGGCCAGGCGGGCCGGGTCGTGGATGGCGCCGCAGGCGGCGTCGTAGATCAGATTGCCCCCGTCGGTGCGGACCAGACCGCGCTCGGCCATGCGGACGCGGGCGGGCATGGCGATGTCGTGGTCGGTCAGCACGTCGGCGATGCGGTTGCCGGTCGTCTTGTGTCCGAAGGCGACGACCTCGATCGGCAGGGCGAACTGGCCCAACACCGGCACGACCTTGGCCGCGTCAGCGATGCAGATGCAGCGGGTCGAGGCCTCCCACACCAGCTTCTCGCGCAACAGGGCCGCGCCGCCGCCCTTGATCAGGGCCAGTCCCGGCCCGACCTCGTCGGCGCCGTCGACGGTCAGGTCGATGCGCGGGCTATCCTCGAGCGTCGACAGCGTCAGGCCTAGCTCGCGGGCCAGTTCGGCGGTGGCCTCCGACGTGGGGACGCAACGCAGGCCGGTCAGGTTGCGGGCCGCCAGCGCCTTGACGAACCAGGCGGCGGTAGAGCCGGTGCCGAGCCCGACGACCATGCCGGCCTCAACGCGTTCCGCAGCGGCCTCGCCCGCGCGCCGCTTCTGATCATCCGCCGCCACTGGCTTGCTCCTAGTTTCAGGGTGGGTCTTAACTGGGCCCGGGGTTTATCGGGGAAATCAGGATGTTCAAACGTTTACTGTCCGTGGCCGCCGTGCTGGCGTGTGGCGCGTGCGTGTCCACCTATGTTCAGCCGGCGGACTCGCCCACGGTCGCCAACCTGACCTATCTGCGCGATCCGGACCTTCCCGGTTTCGGCGAGGTGCAGAACCTGGTCATCTCTGACGGACCGACCTGCAGCCATATCGAACTGCTTGGCGGTTTCAGCCCCATCACGTCCAATTTCGGCAAGATCGGCGAACGGCAGATTCGACTTCCCGGCGACGCGCAAGTCCATCTGGTGACGCTGACGATCAGCACCCGCGGCCCCTACGCCACCCTGAACTGCAAAAACATGGCTTCATTCACGCCGCGCGCGGGCGGGCGCTATACGATCATGCAACGGGTGAAGCCCACCACGTGCGCCATCGAGGTGAAGGACGTCTCGACCGGCCAGGCGCCCGCCGACCTGTCGTTCCATCCGGTTCTTCCGGCGTGCACGACGAACCTTGAATAAGATCGGTCAGCGTTTCGCCGCCTTCTTCGCCCGCATCATCTCCATGAACCGCGCCGCCCAGCCGGCCTTGGCGGTTTGCGGCGCGCGAGCGAGACCGAGGTCGCCGGGCGCGACATCGGCGGTGATGACCGAGCCCGAGCCGACCATGGCGCCGGCGCCGATGGTGACCGGAGCCACCAGCGAGGTGTTGGAGCCGACGAAGGCGCCCTCGCCTATCGTGGTGCGGTGTTTGAAGAAGCCGTCGTAGTTACAGAAGATCGTCCCGGCGCCGATGTTGGCCTTGGCCCCCACCTCTCCGTCGCCGAGATAGGCCAGGTGATTGGCCTTGGCCCCGGCGGCCATGGAGACATTCTTCACTTCGACGAAATTGCCGACCTTCACACCCTCGGCCAGTTTCGCGCCGGGGCGCAGACGGGCGTAGGGACCGACCTCGGCGCCGCCGGCGACCGTCGCGCCCTCGATGTGGCTGAAGCTGCGGATGCGGGCGCCCGGGGCGATCTTCGCACCGGGGCCGAAGACGACATAGGGCTCGATCATCGTACCGCCGCCGACCTCGGTGTCCCACGCGAAGTGGACGGTGTCGGGCGCGGCCATGGTGACCCCGGCGGCGAGGAAGGTTTCGCGCTGCACCTTCTGGAACAGGGCCTCGGCGACGGCCAGTTCGCCCTGGGCGTTGACGCCCATGACGGCGTCCTCGTCGGCCATGACGACGCGGGTCGGGGCGCCGCGCCCGCGCGCCAGCTCGACCACGTCAGTCAGATAGTATTCGCCCTTGGCGTTGTCGTTCTTCACCTGGACCAGGAGTTCGAACAGCAGGCCGACCGGCGCGGCCATGACGCCCGAGTTGCAGGTCGTGATGGCCAGGACCTCGGCCGACGCCTCCTTGGCCTCCGTGATGGCGGTCAGGGTCTCGCCGTCCATGACCAGACGACCGTAGGCGCCGGGATCGCGGGCCTCGAAACCGATGACGCGAACCCCCTCGGTCTGGGCGAAGACCGGCTCGATGTCGGCGGCGCGCAGCAGGGGCACGTCGCCGTAGGTGATGACCACCTGGCCGACGAAGTCGCCCAGCACCGCCTCGGCGGCGCGGACGGCGTGGCCGGTGCCCAGCGGCGGGTCCTGCACGGCGATGGCGTCCTCGCCCAGCCGCGCGACCACATGGGCGCGCACTTCAGGAGAATGAGAGCCGACGACGACCACGATGCGCTCGCAGCCCAGGGCCTCGGCGGCGTCGATGGCGTGATCCAGCATGGCGCGGCCGCCGACCGGGTGCAGCACCTTGGGCAGCGGCGATTTCATCCGCGTCCCCTGCCCGGCGGCAAGGATGATGGCGGCCCTAGCTTCAGAAGATCTGGGTTCAGCGTGGGTGGTCATGAATCGGTCCGGCGGATAGTCACCGGTCCGGTCTAGCCCATCGGGGCCGATGACGGGAGAGTCGGGTGACGCAGCAGGATCTGGACGGCTGGACCATCGCCTTCGACCTGGACGGGACGCTGGTGGAGACCCACGTCGATCTGGTCGGGACGCTGAACCGGATGCTGGTCGCGCGCGGCCTGCCGCCGGCGCCGATGGACAGCGCCGCATCCCTGATCGGCGGCGGGGCGCGGGCCATGCTGCAACACGGCTTCGAACAGGCGGGCGCGACCTGGGAAGAAGCCCATGCGCCGGCCCTGTTCGAGGCTTTCCTGGCCGACTACGTCCAGCATCTGGCCGACCATTCGCGGCCCTATCCGGGCGTGGTTGGAACGCTGGAGCGGCTGGCGGCCCGCGGGGCGATCCTGTGCGTGGCGACCAACAAGCGGACGGACCTGTCCGTGCTGTTGCTCGAAAAACTGGACCTGACCCGGCATTTCGCGGTCATCGTCGGCCCGGACAGGGTCAGCGCGCGCAAGCCTGCCGCCGCCCATCTGGTCGAGGCGGTGCGGATGGCGGGAGGCGATCCGGCGAAGGCGATCATGGTCGGGGACGCCCCGCCGGACGTCGGGGCGGCCAAGAATGCGGGCATGCCCTGCATCGTCGTCACCTACGGCTACACCCCCGTTCCGCCCGCGGAACTGGGCGGCGACGTCTTGATCGACGCCTTTGCGCAGCTGGAAACAGCGATTGACGCGCTGATCGGCTAAAAACCGCGCCTCAGGCGGTTGCGGTTTGCTGCACCTGCTAACATCTGGATGGGTCGAGCATCGAGAGACCCGCCCATGATCCGTCGCTTCTTCGCGATCCCGCTGTGGATTCGAACGTTCGCCGGCTTCGCCCTCGGCATCCTCGCCGGCCTGATCCTGCGGGAGAAGGCGGAGATCTGGCTGCAACCGATCGGCGACGTCTATCTGAACCTGATCCGCATGGTGGTGGCGCCGCTGGTGCTGTTCACCATCGCCAGCTCGATCGCCAAGCTGGGCGAAGGCGCCGGAGCGGTGCGGCTGGGGGTGCGGACCCTGGTCTGGTTCGCCATCACCTCCCTGCTGGCCGTGCTGGTCGGCTTCGCCTTCGGCCACCTGATCAATCCGGGCATGGGGCTGAGCAACCTGCCGCTGGGCGAGGTCCGCGAGCGGGTGATCCCGACGCCGCTGGAGGTACTGATCGGCATCGTCCCGACCAACCCCTTCGCCGCCCTGAGCGACGGCAAGGTGCTGCAGATCATCTTCTTCTCGGCTCTGGTCGGCGGCGCCCTGGTCGCACTGGGCGATCGCGCCCAGACCGCGCGCCGGCTGGTCGACGAGGGCGCGGCCATCGTCTTCCGCATCACCCGCTGGGTGATCCAACTGACCCCCTTCGGCGTGTTCGGCCTGATCGGCTCGGTCGTCGGCGGCTACGGTTGGGAGGCGCTGCTGCCGCTCGGCAAGTTCATCTTCGCCATCTACGCGGCCTGCCTGTTCCACATCCTGATCGTCTATTCGGGCCTGCTGAAGCTGCACGGGCTGAAGGTCCGCAGCTTCTTCCGCGGGGCGTTCGCGGCCCAGCAGACCGCCTTCGCCACCTCCTCGTCGCTCGGCACCTTGCCGATCACCCTGCGCCAGACGGTCGAGCGGCTGGGCGTGCCCCAGGCCTACGCCGCCTTCGCCGTGCCTCTGGGCGCCAGCGTGAAGATGGACGGCTGCGGCGCCATCTATCCGGCCATCGCCTCGATCTTCATCGCCCAGTATTTCAACATTGATCTGTCGCTGACCCAGTACATCCTGATCGGCCTGACCGCCGTGCTGGGCTCGCTGGGCACCGCCGGCGTGCCCGGCACCTCGATCGTCATGCTGACCCTGACCCTGTCGACGGCGGGCCTGCCGCTGGAGGGCATCGGCTACATCGTGGCCATCGACCGGATCATCGACATGATGCGCACCGCCACCAATGTGACCGGCCAGATGCTGGTCCCGGTGCTGGTCGCCAAGGAGGAAAAGATCCTCAACGAGGACATCTACAACGGCCACGTGGCCTGGCTTCCGGGCGACCCGGAGGCCGAAACGCCGGACGCCGTGAAAGCTTCGGGCATCTAGGCTTGCGCCATTGGGGAGGTCGGGCTATGTCCGCGCCCTCCCCGGTCGGCACGTTGATCCGGGGCCCGAGATGGATGTGTAGCTCAGCGGGAGAGCACCTCGTTCACACCGAGGGGGTCACAGGTTCAATCCCTGTCACATCCACCATTTCCTCCCAGCTCCGTCAGACTCCGTAGCCTTCGTCGATGCAGACGACCGGCTCGCGGATTGCGGTCAATCCGCCGTCAGCGGACACCTCCCACGCCGTTTCGGCGCGCAGCAGGCCAAAGTCGCCGTTGTCGACCGCATACTCGGCGCCGACCAGGCCGATGACGCCCGGCTCCGGCGTCGCATCCTTCAGGCCGCGGCTCGCACGCTTGCATTCATAGGCGACGTAGCTTTCGGCGGTGCGTCCTGACGCCCGGACCGTGTCCACGCCTCGCCACCGGGCCTGATCTCCATCGCGGCCGATTTCGATCTTGGAGACGAAGATCCAGTCGCGCGGATTCGAACGCGAGCGGTGAACCCCGATCGCAACGGGCGCACGCACGAATGAGCCGCCGTAGTTTTCATAGCCGGCGATTCCCCGCTCTTCGCCGCCCGACCAGGTCGCTCCCACCAGGGCGCGTTCCTGACCGGGAGCCTGGGTCTGCGCGGCGACCCCGCATGCCGCCGCAAGGCTTGTCAGGATCACAACACCCCCCAGGATCGAACCCGATACTTTCATCACTTCATCCTCTCACTATTCGGCGGGCGGCAGGCGAACGATGACGTCGTCCACCTGCACCCCGCCCCGGTCGATGACCAGGTTCTGATAGTTGCGCTGGCCGTCCTGGGTCTCTGATTCGACGTCCTCGACCTCGGTGCGGAACTGGCGGCGCAGATAGGTGGACAGTTCGCCGGCGGTGACCAGACGATCGCCGTCGCGGTCCGCTTCACCCGACAGGCCCTCGCGCAGGAAGTGGGACAGGTAACCGCCAGCGCGGAACTTGTCGGCCACGGCGCTAGTCAGATCCTCTTCGGAGCTGAACAGGCCCATGACGCCGGGGCGGTCGACGACGTTGCGCGCGAAGCCCCCGGAGTAGCAGGCGTCGATCACCAACAGCGAAAGGCGGGTGCGCAGGGTCCCGAACAGGCGGCCCATCTCGGCGTCGCTGATCTCGCCGTCGCGCAGGACGATGGACTCGCTCTTGCCGTCCGGCTCGACGCCGCTGACCGCGACCTCGTTCTGATCGCCGTGGCCGGAGAAGAAGAACAGGAACATGTCATCCGGGCCAGCCTGGACCGCGACGCGTTCAAAGGCCGAGCGCACGCCCGCGACCGTGGCCTCGGCGTTGGTCAGGACGACGCTGGCGTCGTTCAGCGAGCCTTCGCGCTGCAGCGCCTCGGCCAGTTTGCGGGCGTCCTCGTCGGTGAAAGGCAGATCGTTCTGGGCGCCGCCGTAGTCCGAGACCCCGACCATGACCGCGAAGACCCGCGCGCCGCCCGGCGCCGCCGCCTGACGTGGCGACTCCCGTCCGGCCTCGACCGTGAAGCGATATGAGCCCGTCTCGCCCGGGGAGTAGGAGGTGACCTGGACCTCATACCGACCGTCTTCCGGTAGGGTGATCTGCTGGCGGCTGTCGGTGCCGCCCTCGCCGTCATCATTGTCGAACTGTTCGCCCGAAGGCGTGCGCACGATGGTGTAGGCGTCGAAGGCCGAAGAGGTCAGCTCGACCGCCACCCGGTCGCCGCGCCGGCCGTTGAAGGTGTAGCGGTCGAAATACTCGCCGCTGTCGAGGGTTTCGTCGCCGCTGGACAAGGCTCCGCCGATGGCCTGGCCGATCTGGATTTCCCCGCCGGGCGAGGCCTGTTCGGACGGTCGCACCGCCACCGCGGGCGGCTTCTCGGCGCCGGCTCCCTCGAGCACCGACAGCTGGTAGGCCCCGCGCTCTCCGGAGGCGTAGCTGGTGGCGGTGATGGTGTAGGCGCCGTCAGCAGGCAGGGTGACCAGCAGGCGGCTGTCGCGGGACTCCTCGGCGGAGGCGTCATCGTCGTTGAACTCGGAGAAGCCCCCGGGACCAGAGATGGCGACATAGGGGTCGAAAGCCGGGGAGGTCAGGCGGATATCCAACTGCTGGCCCCGACGGCCGGCCAAGGCCCAGGTGTCGATGTATTCGCCGCTGTCCAAAGTGGCGTCGCCGGCTCGTAGTTCGCCCGAGACCGGCTGGCCCAGGCGGATCGCGCCGCCGGGCGCGGCCCGGGCCGGTGCGTCCGCGCCGCCGCTCACGGCGGTCAGCCGCAGGGTGTAGGTCCCCGTCTCGCCCCCCTGGTAGCTGGTCGCGCCGATGGTTACGTCGCCGTCGGCCGGAACGGTGAACCGGATCCGGCTGTCGCGCGAACCGCGCGCGGCGGGATCATCGTCATTGTCCTCGTTGAGGCCGCCCGGGCCGCGCACCAGCAGGTACGGGTCGAAACCGCTGCCCGACAGGGTCGCCTCATAGGTCCGACCGCGCCGCAGGGGCACGGTATAGCGGTCGATGTATTCGCCGCTGTCCAGCGTCGCGTCGCCGCGTTCCAGCCGATCGCGAACGGTTCCGCCGACCGTGAGGCTGGGCCCGCCCCGGGCGGGCGGCGGGGCCTGAACGGGCGAAGTGTCCGGCGTGACCCGCGTGCCCGAGGCTCCGACGGCGGGCGTGTCCTGCCCCGGACGGACCTGGGCGAAGACGGGCGCGGCCAGAACGGTCAGGACGGTCGTGGCGGCGAGAACGGTTCGAAGCATGAAATCCCCCAGTCGGCGCAGCTTGCCCTGCCGCGTCCCTCTTGTCAGTGGGAACCGCCTGCTGCGTCAGGATTCGGCAGAACGGCGCTCCCGGGGCCGTGGTTCCGCCTTGATTGCGGCGCACATGCCCCGCCCTTCGCTTGCCGGAATGGCTGGCGCGCGCCGCGTCGGCGCCCTACGGACCCTGCCCATGCCCTTCCCCGCCAGCCATCCCGCGCTTGACCGCGCGCTTTCCGAACGCGGCTATGCCGAGCCCACCCCCGTCCAGGCCGCCGTGCTGGAGGCCGAGCAGGGCCGCGACCTGCTGGTCTCGGCCCAGACCGGCTCGGGCAAGACCGTGGCCTTCGGCCTGGCCCTGGCCCCCACCCTGCTGGGCGAGGCCGAGAAATTCGCCGAGTTCGGCGCCCCCGTCGCCCTGGTGATCGCGCCGACGCGCGAACTGGCGCTGCAGGTGTCGAACGAACTGCAGTGGCTGTACGCCCAGACGGGCGCGCGAATCGTCTCGTGCGTCGGCGGCATGGATCCCAAGACCGAGCGCCGTCAGCTGGATCGCGGCTGCCATATCGTCGTCGGCACGCCCGGCCGCCTGCGCGACCACGTCGAGCGCGGCGCGCTGGACCTGTCGACGCTGCAGGCCGTCGTGCTGGATGAAGCCGACGAAATGCTGGACATGGGCTTCCAGGAAGACCTGACCTTCATCCTCGACGCCGCCCCGGCCGAGCGCCGGACCCTGCTGTTCTCGGCGACGCTGGCGCGCGACATCGTGCAACTGGCCAAGACCTATCAGAAGGACGCGCTGCGGATCGACACGGTCGCCGGCGCCGGCTCGCACGCCGACATCGAATACAAGGCCATCCGCGTCGCCCCGAACGAGGTCGAACTCGCGGTCGTCAACGTGCTCCGCTACTTCGAAGCGCCCGGCGCTCTGGTGTTCGCCAACACGCGCGAACGGGTGAAGCACCTGACCTCGTCCCTGCGCGAGCGCGGCTTCTCGGTCGTCGGCCTGTCCGGCGAACTGACCCAGAGCCAGCGGTCGGAAGCCCTGCAGGCCCTGCGCGACGGACACGCTCGCGTCTGCGTCGCCACCGACGTGGCCGCCCGCGGCCTCGATCTGCCCGATCTGGGGCTGGTCATCCACGCCGAGATCCCGGTCAACAAGGCCGGCCTGCTGCACCGTTCGGGCCGTACCGGCCGCGCCGGCAAGAAGGGCGTCTCGGTCCTGCTGGTCAGCTATACGCGCCGCCGCAAAGTCGAGCTGATGCTGGGTTCGGCCGGGATCAAGGCCGAGTGGTCGGGTCCGCCCTCTGCCGAGATGATCCAGGAGAACGATCGCAAGCGCATGCTGGCCGATCCGGTTCTGACCGCGCCGATCGACGACGAAGACACCCTGGCTCTCGGCCGTCAGCTGCTCGAGAAGAGCTCTCCCGAGCAGGTCGCCGCCGCCCTGATCCGCCTCTATCAGCAGAAGCTGCCCGCGCCGGAAGACGTCTATGACGACGATCGGATGAAGCGTCAGCAGGAGAGCGGCAAGAACGACAAGGGCCAGCCGGACGTCCCGTATACGGACTTCGCCCGCGGCGGGGACATGGCCTGGTTCCGCATCAATATCGGTCGCGACAAGAACGCCGACCCGAAATGGCTGATGCCGACCATCTGCCGTCTGGGTCACGTGACCAAGCGCGACATCGGCGCGATCAAGATCTTCGACCGCGAGACCAAGTTCGAGATCACCGAGGAGATGAAGGCCAAGTTCGAGGCCGCCATCGCCCAGGGTCTGGAAGACGGCGTGAAGATCGAGCCGGCAGTCAAGCCGGGACCGTCCGAGAAGCCGGTCAGCCGTTGGGACAAGAAGCCCGCCGGCGGCGGCGATCGTCCCGACAAGAAGCCCTGGAAGGCGCGCGAAGAGGGCGGCGACAAGCCGGCCTGGAAGCCGCGCGAGGACCGTCCCGAGGGCGCCAAGAAGCCTTGGGTCAAGCGCGAGGACGGCGACAAGCCGGCCTGGAAGGCCCGCGAAGATCGTCCGCAGGGCGACGCGCCCAAGAAGCCCTGGGTCAAGCGTCATGACGCCGCCCCGGCCGCCGAGGGCAAGAAGCCCTGGGTCAAGCGCACGCCGGACAGCCCGACTCCTCCCGGCAAGAAGCCGTGGGTGAAGAAGCCGGCCGCCGAGGGCAAGACGCCCTGGACGCCGCGATCGGACGCCGAAGCCGCTCCAGCCGCCGCCGGCGACAAGCCTTGGAAGGGCAAGCCCAAGGGCGGCGACCGTCCCTGGGCGGCCAAGGACGCGCGCGGCAAGCCGGCCGCGAGCAAGCCGTTCAAGCCCAAGGGTCCCCGGTAACTCCGGGGCCCACGCCGCCCTGCGTCGCCTTGCGCCGCGACTGTAACCGTTTACGGTGACGTCGAAATCGGCTCGAACGGCGGCCAACGCCGCGAGTCGGGCGACAAGAAACGGGCAGGAAACATGGCGGACGTCCGGCTGACCGGCGTGACGAAGCGGTTCGGGACGACCGAGGTGCTGAAGGGAATCGATCTCGAGATCGAGGACGGCGAGTTCGTGGTCTTCGTCGGCCCCTCGGGCTGCGGCAAGTCCACCCTGCTGCGCACCATCGCGGGCCTGGAAGAGGCCTCGGGCGGCGAAATCGCCATCGGCGGACGCAAGGTCAACGACCTGTCCCCGTCGGACCGGGGCATCGCCATGGTGTTCCAGTCCTACGCGCTCTATCCGCACATGAGCGTCTATGAAAACATGGCCTTCGGGCTGAAACTTGCGAAGGCGGACAAGGCGGAGATCGACCGCCGGGTGCGCGCCGCCGCCGAGACGCTGAACATCACCGACTATCTGGAGCGCAAGCCCAAGGCCCTGTCGGGGGGCCAGCGCCAGCGCGTCGCCATCGGTCGGGCCATCGTGCGCGAGCCGCAGGTCTTCCTGTTCGACGAGCCCCTGTCCAACCTCGACGCCGCCCTGCGGGTGCGCATGCGCTACGAGTTCGCCGGGCTGCACGAGCGGCTGAAGACGACCATGATTTACGTCACCCACGACCAGGTCGAGGCCATGACGCTGGCCGACCGGATCGTGGTGCTGAACGCGGGCGTGATCGAACAGGTCGGCGCGCCGATGGAGTTGTACGAGCGGCCCCGCAACCTGTTCGTCGCCGAGTTCATCGGCAGCCCGAAGATGAACCTGATCCCCGCCGAGATCGTCACCGCGACGGCGAAGGGCGCGACCGTGACGACGGCCGCGGGCGACACGCTGAAGGTGTCGGTGGACGCCTCCAACGCCGAGGTCGGCGACACGGTGACCCTCGGGATTCGGCCCGAACATCTGGCCCTGGGCGGCCCGACCGGTGGGATCCTGGCGCAGGTGACCTTCGCCGAGACCCTGGGTCACGCCACCTACGCCTATGCGACCTATGGCGAGACCGCCCTGACGGTGCAACTGCCCGGCGACGTCCGGCCCCAGACGGGCAAGGCCCTGGCGCTGGCGGTTCCCGCGGAGCAGGCGCATCTGTTCGACACCGGCGGGATCGCCTTCCCGCGCGCCTGACGATCCGCTCAGCCCCCCTGCGACAACAGCTGCAGGTTGAGACAACACTCAATCTGTGATGGTTATGGTGTGGGCGCTTTCGCCCTCAGGGAGGTTACCGATGAAGACCATCGCCAAACTCGCCTTCGCCGCGGCCATCGCCTTGGCGGCCGCCTCCGGAACCGCGACCGCGTCACCGCCGCCTGCCGCGACCTCGGGCCCCTGGGCCAGCGTTGCCTACCTCTCGGGCGGTCAGCTCGTGGGCGGCGCTCAGATCTACTGCGACACCGACCCTGTGACCTGGGGCAACACCACGACCTATGATTCCGAGGTCTGGACCTATTATTACATGTGCCCCTGATTTGACCGGCGGCGCCCCGGAAGGGGCGCCGTCCTTGCTCCGGACGCCGCCTTTTCCACGCTTGCCGCAACCACTCGTGTTGCATCGCACAAGCGGAGGCTTCTAGATGGCGGGATGCCCTCTCCGGCCACGCTGACCATCGACCTCAACGCGCTCGCCGCGAACTTCCACACCCTTCAGGCCGTGGGCGGCGCCCCCGTGCATCCCGTGGTCAAGGCCGACAGCTACGGCCTGGGCGCGGCGGCCTGCGCGACCAGGCTGGCGGCCGAGGGCGCGCGCACCTTCTTCGTCTCCCGCACCGCCGAGGGCGAGGCCCTGCGCAAGGCGCTGGGCGGCGGTCCCGAGATCTATGTGCTGGACGGCTGCCTGACCGGCCACGCCGGGCGGCTGGCGGCGGCGGACCTGCGGCCGGTGCTGAACACTCCAGCGCAACTGGCCGAATGGCGCGCCGCGAACGGCGGTCCGTCCGGCCTGCAGATCGACACCGGCATGAACCGGCTGGGTTTCCGCGTCGAGGATGCGCCCGAGCCGTTCGACGGTCTGGCACTGGTGCTGAGCCACCTGGCCTGCGCCGACGCGCCGGACGAGCCGATGAACGCCCGCCAGCGCGACGCCTTCGCGGCGGCGGCGCGGCGCTATCCGGGGACGGTGCGGTCGTTCGCCAATTCGGGCGGCGCCTTCCTGGGACCCGACTACGCCTTTGACGCCCTGCGCCCGGGTATCTGCCTGTACGGCGGCGGGCCGGAAGGCCGCCCCGATCCCCGCATCCGCGCGGTGGCGACGGTGGAGGCCGAGGTGCTGCAGGTGCGCGACGTGCCCGCGGGCGAAAGCGTCGGCTACTCGCAAGGCTTTCGCGCCGGTCGCCCCACGCGCATCGCCACTTGCGCGGCGGGCTACGCCGACGGCCTGCTGCGCAGCTACAGCCCCAAGGGCGAGGTCTTTGTCGGGGGTGAATTGCGCTCGATCCTCGGCCGCGTCTCGATGGACGTCTGCGCCGTCGATGTCAGCGGGCTGGAGGTCGCCGTCGGGGACCGCGTCGAGCTGTACGGCCCCAACCGGATGATCGACGACGCGGCGACGGCGGCGGGGACGATCAGCTACGAACTGCTGACCTCGATCACCGCCCGCGTGCCGCGCCTCTACGTCGGCTAGACCGCCTCGGCGCGCCAGATCTGGTTGGCGCCGCCATGCCACGGATAGAGGATGATGGGCGTCCGGTCCTCGGTCCGCTCCTCGTAGATGTCCACGACCTGGCTGCGATCCGGGAGGTTGAGGGCGAACCAGCAGCCGTCGACGAAATCGACGGTGAACTGGCAGGTCTGGCCGCCGTCCGACATGACCATGAACGGGGCGTAGTTGTCGCGGATGCCCAATACGCCGCCGCCCCATTCCAGGACGCAATCCAGATCGCCCGCCCAGCCCAGGCTGAAGAGCTCAGGCGTGTCCGGCATCATCGCCGCGACGAATATGGTCGATTCCGGATCACCCAACGACAGGCGCTGGACGCCGAATTGGGTGAGAAATTTCGGCCGAACGAGCGGAATGGGACTCTCGACGACCGGAGGCGGGTTGATCGTCGCATGGACGCCCATGGCGATGTCCGGATCCATGTAGGAGATCAGCCGGATGCGCCGGTTGTTCGAGAACTCCGAAATCTCGGTGAGATTGCCGGCCGCGTCCATATCGATCTCCTCAGGCGACGGCTTCCGCGCGCCAGATCTGGTTGGAGCCGCCGTTCCACGACCACGGGATGATCGCCGTGCGCTCGTCCGTGTGTTCGCCCGCGATATCCGCGACCTGGTCGTGATCCGGATTGTTGAGCGCGAACCAGCAGCCGTCGACGAAATCGATCGTGAAACGGGTCGAGGGATCGCCCGACATGTCATCCATCGGAACGCGGTCGTTCGACAACCTGAAGCCCCCGTCTCCCCAGACCAGAAGACATCCGGGATCGGCGGCCCAGCCGAGCGTGAACGTGCCGCCCGGCGCAGCCTCGGCGACGAGGACGGTCGCGCCGTCATCCCCCAGCGACATTCGCCGCACCCCGATGAAGTATTCCAGGGCCAAGGTTTCGACCTCGCCCATGAAGCCGCTTCCGCCGGACGGCCGCGCGGCGTGGAGTCCGAACGCGATGTCCGGGTCCATGTAGGAGATCAGCCGGACACGCCGGCCATTCGCGAACTCCGACAGGTCGGTCAGATTGCCGTAGGCGTCCATGACGGTCTCCTTAGCCGGGCTTGCCGGATTTGACGGGATTCGGCGCCGCCGACGCCGCCGGGGTGTCCGCGTTCGCCAGCGCGCCGCCGGCCGGTGGGACGAAGTCCACGTCCTGGGCCCGCCAGGTCTGGTTGCCGCCGCCGTTGGCCTGGAAGGCGATGATCGGGTTGTTCTCGCCCGTGCCGGACCCGCTGATATCGACGACCTGGCTGGAGCCGAAAGCGCTGAGCACGAACCAGGGCCCGTTCTGCCACTGGGCCTGGAACTCGGGATAGTAGGTGGGGTCTCCGTCGTCCGACGGGGAGATCGGCTCCAGCGTCAGACGGCCGGTGGAATCCCCCTCCATGGACAGAGCCTGGTTCGGGTCGCTGCCCCAGGCGAGGTAGAACATCCGGGATTTGCTGCCCTGCGCGACCCCGGCGATGAAGATCGTCTCGTTCGGACTGCCGTTCGACAACCGGTGCACGCCGACGCCCGACCAGCCGACATCGGTGCCGCCCGTCACTCCCATGGCAACGTCGGGATCGAGGTAGGAGATCAGGCGGATGCGCCGGCCGGTGAGGAATTCGTCGTCCGTCGTCAGGTTACCGAAAGCGTCCATGACCGATCCTCCCTGCGAGAGAACAACGATACACCGATGCAAAGGCAAAGCTAGCGGCTCGCGTGTAGCGCCGATCGGTGGGTACGTCAGAATTGGTCGTAGGCGGGCGAACGCCCCCTGCCCCGCCTCCACCGACTCCTGTAAGCCAACCGCATGGCGAGAGACGGCGCGATCTATGTTTGTCAGTCCTGCGGGGCGGTCCACGGCAAGTGGTCCGGCCAGTGCAGCGCATGCGGGCAGTGGAACTCCATCGTGGAGGAAAGCCGCGCGGCGCCGCCGGGCGCGCTGAAGCCCGCGTCCAACAGCCGGGCGCGGGGGCTGACGTTCGAGACCCTGCAGTCCGATAACCCGGAACCGCCGCGCATCGTCACCGGCGTGGCCGAGTTCGACCGGGTCTGCGGCGGCGGCGTGGTGCCGGGCTCCGCCATCCTGCTGAGCGGCGACCCCGGCGTCGGCAAGTCCACCCTGCTGCTGGACGTGGCCGGACGCGCGGCGCTGGCGGGCAAGCGGGTGGCCTATATCTCGGGTGAGGAGGCGGTGGAGCAAATCCGCTCACGCGCCCGCCGCATGGGACTGGAGAAGGCCCCGGTCGAGCTGGCCTCGGCCACGGCGCTGCGCGAGATTCTCGGGACGCTGAAGCGCGAGAAATTCGACATCGTCATCGTCGATTCCATCCAGACCCTGTGGTCCGATGCCCATGAGGCGGGACCGGGGTCGGTGACTCAGGTCCGCGCCTGCGCCAGCGAGATGGTGCGGCTGGCCAAGTCGGGCGGGCCCGCCGTGATCCTGGTCGGCCACGTGACCAAGGACGGCCAGGTCGCCGGGCCGCGCGTGGTCGAGCATATGGTCGACGCCGTCCTCAGCTTCGAGGGCGAGCGCGGCTATCCCTTCCGCATCCTGCGCGCGGGCAAGAACCGCTTCGGCGCCACCGACGAGATCGGGGTGTTCGAGATGGGCGACGGCGGCTTGCGCGAGGTCAGCAATCCGTCGGCCCTGTTTCTCGGCGAGGGCACGGACCGCGCCCCCGGCGTGGCGGTCTTCGCCGGCATCGAGGGCTCGCGCCCCGTGCTGGTCGAGATGCAGGCGCTGGTGTCGAAGTCCGCCTACGGCACGCCGCGCCGGGCCGTGGTCGGTTGGGACACCGGGCGTCTGGCCATGGTGCTGGCCGTCCTGGAGGCGCGCTGCGGCATCGGCTTCGGCGATCAGGACGTCTATCTGAACGTAGCGGGCGGGCTGCGCATCAACGAGCCGGCGGCCGATCTGGCGGCCGCCGCGGCCCTGATCAGCTCGGCCATGGACGTGCCCCTGCCGCAGGGTTGTGTCGTCTTCGGCGAGATCAGCCTGTCGGGCGAGCTGCGCGCCGTGGGCCGGGCCGAGGCCCGCCTGCGCGAGGCCCGGAAACTGGGCTTCGACATGGCCCTGTCGCCCCCGCTGACGGTCAAGGACCGGGGCGTGAAGGCCGCCTCAGTCAGCCGCCTGTCGGAAGCGGTCGATAGAATCTCGCAAAACCGCTACGGTGAGACCCGATAGGCGCCCTCCCCGCGTCCGGCGCCCGTCGAACAGTTCCAACCCTTCCTGATGGAGCGACTGGCGTAATGGTATCCAAGCATTTCGCAATCCCCGCCCTGGCGGTGATCCTGCTGGCCGGTTGCGGCCAGAACGCGGACAAGGCCGAGAGCGGCGCCCCCGCCGACGCCGCGGCTCCCGCGGCCGCCGCACCGACCGCCGCCGCCCCGGCCGCGGCGTTCGACATCACCAAGATTCCGGTTTCGACCGCGGCGCTGGGGGCCTTCCCCTACATCACCCTGCCCGCCGGATACGTGGACGGCGGCGGGAAGACCCAGGATCTGGCCCGCTTCCCATTCTGGACCGGAACCGCGTTCGAATTCGTGGAGGGCAAGGTCTATCAGGCCGGCATCCAGCCCGCCGAGGGTAAGACCTTCTCCAAGCTTGAACTCCAGCGCGGCATCGAGCGTCAGGTCCTGGCCGCAGGCGGCGTGAAGGTCACCGAAAGCCAGATCCCGACCTCAGCGTCCGATACGCTGAGCAACGATGTGAAGGTCGGCATGATCGACGGGCTGGGCGACATCTACAACGATGCGACCACGACTTATGTGATCCGCCGGGCGGACCGGAACATCTGGGTGCATGTCGTGCCCAGCATGTACGGCGGCGCCTGGACCATCGCCGAGACCGAACCCGCGCCGGCCCCGCCCGCCGCGGCGCCCGCAGCCTGATCCCAAGAGCGCGCCGTCGGACCGACCGGCGGCGCGCCTCGCGGAGGGCATCGAACGAATCTCGCGGAACGGCTATGATGAGCCTCTCCAGTCCCGAGCGCCCATGACCGGTTTCGACGTTTTCGCCATACTGGTCATCCTCGCCTCTGCCGGCGCCGGCTGGGTGCGCGGTGCGACGCGCGAGATCATCACCCTGCTCAGCTTCGTGCTGGCGGCCTTCATCGCCCTGGTCGCCCTGCCGCTGACGGCGCCGATCGGGCGCAGCCTGGTCGATCCGGACTGGGCCGGGACGATCCTGTCCGCCGTCGGCTCCTTCCTACTGATCTATTTCGGCATCCGCATCTTCGGATCCTTCCTGTCGAAGCGAGCGCAGGCCCATCCGCAGCTGGGCGGCGTGGACCGGTTCCTGGGCGTCTTCGTCGGCTCGGCCCGCGCCCTGGTGCTGCTGGGGGCGATCCATCTGGTGATCGTGGCGGCCATGCCGGGCGAGAAGACGCCGCGCTGGTTGAGCGAGGCCGCCCTGCGGCCGGCGACGGCGGGCGCCGCGCGGTTGATCCAGATCATTCTTCCCGGCATCGGACGCGGCGCTGACGCGTTGACGCCGGTAGTCAGTTCGTCCGTGAGCAAAGGGTTTTCGGACGATGAAGCCTTGCCCTCGCCCCAAACAAGCAATACTTCGCCGCCGTCCGCCGCCCGCTAGCGTTCCCCTGCTTCATCGGAGCCCCACGATGAGCCGCCTCGACCATTCCATCGCCGCCCCGGTTGTCCACCGGGAGCACCATCGCGACGCCGACGACGACCGTCCGCGTCTGGAATGCGGGGTCTGCGGGGTCTGGGGCGCGGAGCAGGACGAAGCCTCCGCCGTCGTCGCCCTGGGCCTGCACGCCCTGCAGCATCGCGGCCAGGAAGCCTGCGGCATCGCCAGCGTCCACGACGCGCGCTTCTACACCGAACGTCACATGGGTCTGGTGGGCGAGGCCTTCGGCGGGACCAACCTGGCCGAGCGGATGCCGGGTTCGGCGGCCGTGGGCCACACGCGCTACTCCACCGCCGGCGGCAGCTTCCTGCGCAACATCCAGCCGATGTTCGCCGACCTGGACCAGGGCGGAATCGCCGTGGCCCACAACGGCAACCTGACCAATTTCAAATACCTGCATAGCCAACTTGTCTCGGAAGGCGCGATCTTCCAGTCGACGTCGGACTCCGAGGTGATCCTTCACCTGATCGCCCGCAGCCGTAAGGCCAAGATCATCGACCGCTTCATCGACGCCATCGGCCGGATCGAGGGCGGCTACGCCCTAGTCTGCCAGACCCGGTCCAAGATGATCGGCGCGCGCGATCCGCTGGGCATCCGCCCGCTGGTGCTGGGCCGTCTGGGCGACGCCTGGGTGCTGGCCTCCGAGACCTGCGCCCTGGACACCATCGGCGCGACCTTCGAGCGCGACGTGGAGCACGGCGAGGTCATCGTGATCGATCACGAGGGCCTGCGCTCGCTGAAGCCCTTCCCGACCAAGGCGGCGCGTCCCTGCCTGTTCGAGTACGTCTACTTCGCCCGCCCCGACAGCGTCGTGAACGGCAAGTCGGTCTATGAGGTGCGCAAGCGCATGGGTCGCGGCCTGGCGCGTGAGCATGCGGTCGAGGCCGACGTGGTGGTCCCCGTGCCCGATTCCGGCGTCCCGGCGGCGCTCGGCTACGCGCAGGAAAGCGGCATTCCCTATGAGATGGGGATCATCCGCAGCCACTATCTGGGCCGCACCTTCATCCAGCCCAGCCAAGGCGCCCGGCAGAAGGGCGTGCGCATGAAGCATAGCCCCAACAAATCGGTCCTCGCCGGCAAGCGGGTCGTGCTGATCGACGACTCCATCGTGCGCGGCACCACCTCGGTGAAGCTGGTGCGCGCCGTGCGCGCCGCGGGCGCCACCGAGGTTCACCTGCGCTCGGCCTCGCCGCCGATCCTGTACCCGGACTTCTACGGCATCGACATGCCGGAGCGGGACCAGCTGATCGCCGCCAACAAGACGCTGGAAGAGATGCGGGCCTATCTCGAGGTCGACTCGCTGGGCTTCCTGTCGGTCGACGGCCTGTACGGCGCCATGGAGGCCGGGAAACGGGACGATCGCAACCCGCAGTTCACGGACCACTACTTCACCGGCGACTATCCGACCCGCCTGCTGGACCGGGAGATCGAGGAAGGCGGCCGCGAGGACAACACGCGGCAACTTTCGCTGCTGGTGAGCGCTTAAGGACCTATGGTCCAGCTCGGCTATTTCACCCTCGACACTCTCGATATCGAAAAGGCCCGGGCCTTCTACGGTGCCCTGTTCGGCTGGCGGTTCGACGAGGCCGCCTCCGGCCCGACCTATGCCCATGTGGCCGACAGCGACCCAGCCTTCGGCTTCACCAAGGTCGAGCGCGCCCGGGACTTCGCCCACCTGTATTTTCGCGTCGATGACGTGGACGCCCTGTGCAAGCGGGTGACGGAATTAGGCGGCAAGGCCGCGGTCCCGTCGGACAGCGCCTCGGGCCGCAGCGTGGTGGTGTCCGACGATCAGGGCGTCAGCTTCAGCCTGTGGCGTCCCGCCGCCGGGTTCTGACGCCGGTTTCGCTTCCGGTCTGCCTGAGGCCGCGCTATCAGGCGCGCCATGACCGACCTTCCCCTGAAAGACCGCATCGCCCTCGTCGTCGGGGCCTCGCGCGGCATCGGCTATGAGAGCGCGCTGGCGCTGGCCAAGGCCGGGGCGCATGTGATCGCCACCGCGCGCACCGTGGGCGGGCTGGAGGATCTCGACGACGCCATCTATGCGGCCACCGGCCAGCACGCGACCCTGATCCCGTTCGACCTGGTGGACGGCGGCGGCATCGACCGCATGGGCGGCGCCCTGTACGAGCGTTTCGGCAAGCTGGACATCTGGGTGCAGGCCGCCGCCACCATGGGCGCCGAAGGCCTGACGCCGGTGTCGAACGCCGACCCGCGCGGCTTCGCCAAGATCGAGAAGACCAACTTCACCGCCGTCTATCGCCTGATCCGTTCGCTGGAGCCGCTGCTGCGGGCGTCCGACGCCGGGCGCGTGATCCACCTGACCACCAGCGTGGCGACCGCGCCCCGCGCCTTCTGGGGCGCCTACGCCGCGACCAAGGCGGGGGCCGAGGCGCTGATGAAATGCTGGGCCGACGAGATCGAGTCCATGCCGATCCGCGTCTCCATCGTCGATCCGGGCCGGATGCGCACCCAGCTGCGCGCCCAGGCCTATCCGGGCGAGGATCCGGAGCAGAACATCCATCCCTCGGCCATCGGTCCGCTGGTGGTCGAACTGGCGCGCGGCGACCTGAGCCCGCCGCTGACCGTCAGCTTCAAGGAATGGAACGCGGCGCCGGGGGCGTCGGCGCTGGTCTGAGGCCAGGCATGGGCCCACTCCCGCACGGGCAATTCCTCGGAGACCTGAACCGCTCGGTCCAGGCGGGCGGGTTCAGCGTCGATCTGCGGGTGGCCAGCCTGCCTCCGGAGGCGGTGACCGAACACTCGCACGACAATGCGCATTTCATCCTGCCGCTGGCGGACGGGTACCGCAGCCTCGCGCGCGATCCGCTGGCCCCGGTCCGGACGCTCTTCGACGCCGGCAGCGCGATCTACAATCCGCCCGGCGTCGTGCATCGCGATTGCTTCGACGTCGCCGGCGGCCTCTTCCTGTCGGTCAGCGCCCCGGCCGACTTGCCGGCAGGCCTGTCCCACCCCGCCCTGCTCCGTGGCGAAGCCGAGACGGCCATGCGACGGCTCGTCGGCCTGAGCCTGCGCGCCGCGCCGGGCGATGAACTCGCCGTCGAGCAGGCTTCGCTCACCCTGGCCGATGCCGTGGTCCTGTCGCTCGAAGCCTCCCGCCACGCGCCCGACTGGCTCATCAGGGCCGTGGAAATGGTTGATGACCTCGCCTGCGCGCCAGGCCTGGAGATCCGCACGATCGCCGACGCGGTCGGGGTTCACCCGGTCTATCTGGCCCGAAGCTGGCGACGGCATCTCGGCCGCTCCCCCACCAGCGCGATCCGCCACCGGCGGGCCGATCACGCGACCCAGAGCCTGATCCGAAACATGGACCTGGCCGAGGCGGCGGCCGGGGCCGGCTATGCGGACCAGAGCCACATGACCCGGGAGTATTCGCGGATCTTCGGCACTACGCCGGGAGCGTTTCGCGCCGTGATCTCCGGACAGGTTTGATCTGTTCAAGACAGATCGGCCGGACCGTGGGATGCGACGTCTCCAACCCAAGGAGTTCTTCGTGCGCGCCATCGTCCTCGCCGTCTCGGCCCTTCTGCTGATCGCTTCGCCCGTCGAGGCGCAGACTGACGGCTGGAGGCCGGCGCCGCCCGCAGCTGAAAGCGCATCCGCCGCTGGCCTAACCGCCATGGACGCGGCCGTGCGGAACGGCGACTTCCAGCAGATCACCAGTGTCCTGATCAGCCGCAACGGCCGCCTGATCCATGAGACCTATTTCGACGACGGCGGCGCGGAAGCCCGGCGCAACACGCGATCCGCGACCAAGACCGTGACCGCCATGCTGGCGGGTGCGGCCGTCGCCCGGGGCGACCTGTCGGTCTCGACGCCGGTCGAGCCGCTGATCGCCTCCTGGGGCCCGTTCGATAATCCTGACCCGCGCAAGGCCCGGATCACGGTCGAGGACCTGCTGACCATGAGCTCATTGCTGGAATGCGACGACGACAACCAGTTCTCACGCGGAAACGAAGAACGGATGTATCTGATTGAGAATTGGGTAAAATTCGCATTCGACCTGCCGGTTCGAGGCTTCCCTGCCTGGGCGCCGCGGCCCGAGGCGTCGCCATACGGGCGCGCCTTCAGCTATTGCACCGCCGGGGTGACGGCGCTGGGCGCCGCGATCCAGTCGGCGACGGGACAACCGCTCCAGACCTTCGCCCACGATGTCCTGTTCGCCCCCCTGCAGATCGAGGGGGAGGAATGGCAGTTCTCGCCCATGGGCCTGGCGCAGGGCGGCGGCGGCCTAAGCCTGCGCAGCCGCGATCTTCTCAAGCTAGGCCAGCTGTTGCTGGACGGAGGGCGCTGGAACGGGACGCAGGTCCTGCCTGAGGCGTGGGTCGGGGCGATGACCTCCCCTCACGCCAGCGTCGACCCCCAACGCGGCGACTATGGCTATCTGACCTGGCTGCCGACCTACACGGTCGCGGGACGTCCCATGAAGGCCTTCGCCATGGCCGGGACCGGCGGCAACAAGGTCGTGGTCGTGCCGGAACTGAACGCCGTCGTCGTCGTCACCACCACCAACTACAACGTCCGCAATCCGCACGGCCTCGCGGACGCCCTCATCGCGAACCACGCCCTGGCGGCGCTGAACTGACAGTTTGGCTGCGCTTGATCCCGGCGAGCCGCGGTTCGTCCCCGCGGGATTGAAGGGCGGACGGCCGGGCGGCGTGATGGCGGCATGTCCATCTATCCCACGCTCCTCGCCGTCCACATCGCCGCCGGGCTCGGCACGGTCCTGATCGGGGCCGCGCCGATCCTGACGCGCAAGGGCTCGCGCCTCCACCGTCGGACGGGGCGGATCTTCGCTGTCCTGATGGCGGTCCTGCTGGCCTGCGCCTGGGCGATGACCGCCCTGAAGATGAACACCTATCTGCTGGCGCTGTCGGCCTCGGCGAGCCTGACCCTGTTCTCGGGCCTGCGGGTGCTGGGCCGCAAGCGCCCCGATCTGCGGCGCACGGACCGGGCGACAGCGCTGGACTGGATCGTAACCCTGGCGCTGGCGAGCGTGGGGCTGATCATTCTGGCCCTGGTCCTGACAGGCCGAAGCAGCGGCCCGCCGGCGATCTCGATCGCCCTGGTCTATGCGGCGCTCAGCATGGGCGGCTGGGACGTATGGCGCTTCCTGCGTCCGGCCGACTGGCCCTTCAGTCCCGAGTTGTGGCGGTATGAGCATCTGTGGAAGATGCTCGGCGCATACTCGGCGGTGCTGAGCGCCTTCTCGGGCAATTTCCTGAGGTTCGTCCCTCCGCCGTGGAGCGCCCTTTGGCCGACGCTGTTGTTCCAGACACTGACCGCGATCTGGATCGCCGGGCTGGTCCTGCAGCGCCGACGTCGGCTCACAGCCGCCTGATGCGCGACTTGCGCCGCATCCCATTCGGCGTCGGGCTGGGCCTGTTCGCGGCCTACAGCTATGCGGCGACCACGGTGTCGGCGGCGTGGTTCGTGCGCCGGGACCACGGCGCGGACCTGCCCACATCGCTGCTTTGGGCGGGGTTGCTGTATGCGCCGAACGTCGCGACGGGGCTGCTGGTCTGGGCCGTGCTACGGCGGTTCGGGGCCGAGTGGCGGGCGATGGGCGTGCTGATCGCCCTGATGCCGCCCGCGGTCGTCGCGGCGGCCCTGACGATGACCGTCGCGGATGGAGCCATGCGCGGCGCGGGCTGGTCCGCCGCCGAGGTCATGGGCCGGAGCATCGACCGGCTGCCGGTCGCCATCCTGCTCTACACCGCTATCGGCGCGGCGGGCCTGGCGGCGGCGCATTGGCGCCGGGCGATCCGGCAGCGGGCCGAGATGGAGGTGCTGTCGGCGGCCCTGGCCGAGGCCCGTCGGGCCCAGTCCGATCCCCTCGCCCCGCCATCCGAGCGGCTGATGGTCGGGGTGGGCCGCGGCCGGGTTCCGGTCGCGGTCCAGGAGATCGAATGGATCGCTTCGGCGGGTAACTACGCCGTCGTCCGCTGGCGCGATCGCGAAGGCCTGCTGCGCGAGACCCTGCAGGTGCTGGAGACGCGTCTGGCCGCGCACGGCTTCGCCCGTAGCCACCGGTCGACGCTGGTCAACCTCGCGAGGGTCCGCGACCTGCGGCCGCTGGCCGACGGCGCCTGGCGGGTCAGGTTGGACAGCGGCGCCGAACTGATTGTCAGCCGGTCTTACAGAGACGGGTTCTTGGCGCGACTGGGACAAACCGGCTCCGCGAGTGAGGAGACGGCTCCCGGACGGCAAGGGCTGGTGTAGGCTGACCCGAACGCCGGAAAAGGAGACGAGGGATGACGAAGCTGACCGGGTTCGTCCGCCGCTACACCTCCATCTCGGCGGTCGTCCACATGCTGCGAAAGCAGGAGTTGCAACTGCTCGACCCCCAGAGCTGGGACGACCGGAACGACCGTTACTTCATGGCTCTGTACAAGGAGACCCGCCGGCTGGGCGGGCTCTACGGCCTGTGCGCCGCGCAATGCTCGGAGACCTATCACCACTGGCGGGTGTTCACCGGCACCTCGGACGGCGCCTGCGTGGAGCTGAACAGGCCGCTGTTGGAGGAAGCCCTGTCGGCGCTCGACGGCGTTCGCTTCGGCGAAGTCGACTACCTCAAGCTTCAGGACGTGGAACGGCTGACCGCCGCCGACGTGGACCGCCTGCCGTTCGTGAAGCGCGAGGGCTTCAGGGCCGAGGAAGAGTATCGGATCATCGCCGAGACCCGGGAACGCCAATGGCCCTCGCTCGGCATCCACATGCCGATCCGATGGGTCAATGCGGTCTATCTCAATCCGTGGCTGCCGCGTCCGATCGCGGACAGCGTGAAAGCGACCCTTCGGGAGCTGCCGGGTTGTTCCAAGCTGCGCGTGGTGCGCTCGGAGCTGATCGACAGCGGACGCTGGAAGCAGGCGGGCGACACCGTCGTGGGCCGTCCGAAAGCCAGGCCGCACCTCAAGCCCAAGGCCTGAGCCCTACTTCTTCGGCGCGTGCTTCTGCCCGGTGCGGATCCGCCCCGACCGCGACACCTGACGGGCGCCGCCCCGCGCGCCCTTCTGGACAGCGATGGACGAGCCGGCCTTCTTCGACGAACTGGCCTTCACGCCGGAGACGACCTTGGGCTGGTGCTTGCGGGTCTTCTTCTGCTCCAGCGCCTTGCCGGGCAGGTTGGACAGCATCTCGGCCTTCTCGGCCTTCTTGATGACCCGGCGCGGCGCGGTCTTGGCGTCGCCCTTGTAGCGTTCGGGTCCCGACTTGGAGCCGCCCTCCGCATAGGGGTTGTCGCCGCTGGACTTGACGATCAGTCGGATCGGCGTGCCCGGCAGGTCGAAGCTCTCGCGGATCGAGTTGACCAGGTAGCGCTTGTACTGCTCCGGCATCGACTCGGCGCGGCTGGCCATCAGCACGAAGGTTGGCGGACGGGCCTTGGTCTGGGCGATGTATTTGGGCTTGATGCGCTTGCCGTCGACGGCGGGCGGCGGGTGCCGTTGGGTCGCCATGGACAGCCAGGTGTTCAGGTCCTTGGTCTTCACCTTCACCGACCAGGTGTCATAGGCCTGGATCACGGCGGGCATCAGGCGCTCGACGCCGCGGCCCGAATGGGACGACAGGACCACGAAGGGCGTGCCCTTCAACTGGGGCAGCTTGTCCTCGGCCATGCTCTTCAGCTTGGCCATGCGCGCCTGAGGCTCTTCCTCAAGGTCCCATTTGGACGCGACATAGATCAGCGCCCGGCCCTCGCGCTCGACCAGATCGGCCAGCTGCAGGTCCTGGATGTCGAAGGCGTTGTCCTTGTCCATCATCAGGATGACCACCTCGGCGAAGGTGATGGCCCGGATGGTGTCGGCGACCGACAGCTTCTCCAGCTTCTCCTGCACCCGCGCCTTGCGGCGCATGCCGGCGGTGTCAACGAAGCGGATCGGGCGGCCTTCCCACTCCCAGTCGACCGAGATGGAGTCGCGGGTGATGCCGGCTTCCGGGCCGACCAGCAGGCGATCCTCGCCCAGCAGGCGGTTCACGAGGGTGGATTTACCCGCGTTCGGGCGGCCGATCACGGCGATGCGGATCGGCTTGTCAGCCTCTTCGACCTCTTCGATGAAGATGTCGGCCGAAGCGGCCAGAATAGCCTGGAACAGATCCGCCATGCCCTCGCCGTGCTCGGCGGAAATGGCCACGGGCTCGCCGAAACCCAGGGCGTGGGCCTCGCCGACCCCGCCGCCGCTCTCGCGGCTTTCGGCCTTGTTGGCCAGCAGGATGATCGGCTTGTGCACCTTGCGCAGCCGGTCGGCGAAGATGCGGTCCAGAGAGGTCACGCCCTCGCGGGCGTCCATCATGAACAGGATCAGCTCGGCGTCCTCGATGGCCGCTTCCGTCTGCTCGCGCATCCGGGCTTCGAGGCTGTCGTCGGTGACGTCCTCATAGCCGGCGGTGTCGATCAGCGTCAGGTCCATGTCGCCGATGTTGCCGTCCGCATAGCGGCGGTCTCGGGTCACGCCCGGGCGATCGTCGACCAGCGCCAGGCGCTTGCCGACGAGGCGGTTGAATAATGTCGACTTGCCCACGTTGGGGCGGCCGACGATGGCGACTTTGAGAGCCATGTCGGCCTTCTAACGCAGTTTGGGGGTTTCCGTCAGCGAATGCTGACGACGTCGCCCCGGTCGGTGAGCACATAGACCGAGCCGTTGTAGGCGGCCGGAGCGATGAAGGCGGGGCCACCGAGCTTGAGCGTCGCGGTCTGGAGGCCCGTCTTCGGGTCCAGGGCGACCAGCTCGCCGTCGGAGTTGACCAGCAGCAGGCGGTTGGACGCCAGCAGCGGGCCCGACCATGCCGGGGTGACGGTGCGATCCCAGAAGCCGAGGAAGCCGCCTTCCTGGCGGATGCGGCCCTCGTTGAGGTTGCGGGTCCAGTAAACCTGGCCGCTGTCGCGGTTGACGACGGTCAGTTCGCCGGTCTTGGACACGATATAGACCACGTCGCCGACCGGCAGGGGCGCATTGACCCCCGCGATCGGCAGCTGCCACTTCGGCTGACCCGAGCGGATGTCCATGGCCGACAGCACGCCGGAGTGGGCGACGGCGTAGACGATGCCGCGGCTGATCACGGGACGACCGGCGATGTCGCGGATTTCCGACAGGGCGCTGGTGCGGCTGGTGCGAGACAGGGTCTGGGTCCACAGCGACTGGCCGGTGGACGCGCGCAGGGCGCTCACTTCGCCCGAGGAGAACGGCGCGATCACCGTATCGCCGGTCACCGCCGGGCTGGAGGCGCGCATGATGCGGGCCGGCTCGGGGATGCCGCGATAGGCCCAATTCTGCTGGCCCGTGGCCGCGTCGAACGCCAGCATCTGGTTTTCTACATCGACGACGAAGACGCGGTTGCCCGCCACCGTCGGCGCGCCGTGGATCGGCACGTCAACCGGCGTGGTCCACAGCACCGCGCCCGACGCCTGATCCAGCGCGGTGATGGTGCGATAGCCCGAGGCGACGAAGACCTTGCCGCCGCCCACGGCGACGCCGCCGCCGAAGCCGCCGCCGGTCGAGGACCCGCCGATGCCGAAGAAGCCGCGACGGCCCTCGCGCTCGTCAGGCTTGATGTTGGCCTTCCAGGCGACCGCGCCGGTGGCGGCGTCGAGCGCCGACACGGTGGATTCGCCGTCCAGGACGAAGATGCGGCCGCTGTCGGCCACGATCGGCGCCATGACCTGGTGGGTGCGTCCGGAACCCGCGCCGATGCCCCGGCGCCAGGCGACGGTGAAATCGACGGCGCCGATCACGTGTTCGACCGAGTTGTCGGCCGATCCGCCCGGCTGGGTCCAGGCGGTCGCCGCCTGCGGCCCCGGAATGAAGAAGTCGCGACCCGACAGCGCGGCCGACGGCGCCAGCTGTTGCTCGTACTCCAGCACCGAGATGCGCTGGCCTTCCGTGGCGGTGGCGCCGGGAGCCTCCTTGCCGCCGAGGCCGAATGGCAGCGCACGGCGCACGGTGCCGCACGAGGCGACGGTCAGGGCGAGCCCGCACAGCAGGGCGACTTTAAGCACACGGTTCATGGCGAACGTCCTGGAAGCCGGGATCACGGGCGAGCCGGAGCGGCGGGCTGTGGGGTTGCAGGCTGCGGCGCGGCCGGAGCCTGTGCGGCGGTCGGAGCCTGCGCAGCGGCCGGAGCCTGCGCAGCAGCCGGACCGGCGGCGGCCGCGGCGGCCTGGGCGGTGGCCATCTGGCGGACGATCGCCTGGATGTTGGCGGCCCCACCCGATTCGATCGCGTCGAGGGCGAGCTGGGCGCGGCGGCTGACCACCTGAGGGGTGTCGAGGTCGTTCTTCAGGATCGCCAGCGCGTCCTTGGCCTCATTGACCTTGCCGTGCTGCAGCAGAGCCAGGGCCTCGGCTTCCTGGGCGAAGGCGCGGAACGGGCGCTTCTCGCCGGTCAGCGCCTTGGCGCGGGCCTGGATCTGTTCCAGCGTTTCGCTGTCCATGGCCAGCAGCAGCGCCTTGAAGGCGGCGGCGTCGGCGATGAGCGGATCACGCGAAGCCTTGGCGGCCTCGTCCATGAGAGTCAGGGCCTCGGCGTCGCGGCCGGCGTCCAGGGCGATGCCGGCGCGATGCTGCAGGGCCAGGCTCTTGTAGGCTCCGTTGCCCTCCTTCGCCGCCTGGGCGAAGGCGGCGTCGGCGCCGACCGGGTTGTTGGCCTGCATGGCTTCCAGGCCGCGCTCATAGGCGACCGAGGCCTTGTCGGCCTTGGACGTTTCCATCGACTGCCAGCCCCACCAGGACAGGGCGGCGATCAGGGCGACCAGAAGAATGCCGCCCACGACGGGCAGCCAGGTGCGGGCGAGACGCTTGTAGCGTTCGGAGCGAAGCTCCTCCTCGACCTGCTCGAAGACATCAGACACGGAACAGTCGCCCCCAGAAAACGGCGATCAGAGCCGTTGAATTTCAATCCGGCCGGACCCTAGACCATTTTTGCTTCAGGTCGGAACGACCTGAATCCAAAAAAAGGTCCAGACTAATCTGGAGCCCGTTCGGGCGGCGGAACCGAAGTCCACTTCCGCCTAACGGGCTCTAGAGGGTCAGATCGCCCCCGGCAACGCAGCCTTCACTGCGAAACCGGCTTTTTGGAGAAGTAGGTCTCGACTTCGGCAGGAAAACGGCGGGTCCGGACGTCCTGCGCATAGGCTCCCACGGCCCGGTCGATCTCGCCGCGCAGATCGGCGTAGCGGCGGACGAATTTCGGGGTCCAGTCGAACAGGCCCAGCATGTCGGGGACGACCAGGATCTGGCCGTCGCAGGCCGCCGAAGCGCCGATCCCGATGGTGGGCTTGTCGATGGCTTCGGTGATGTCGCGCGCCAGCCCCTCGGCGACGCCCTCGATCACCACGGCGAAGGCGCCGGCGTCGGCGGTGGCTTCAGCCTCGGCGATCACGCGCAGGCGCTCTTCCTCGGTCTTGCCCTTGGCCTTGAAGGCGCCGTCGGTCAGCACAGCCTGGGGCCGCAGGCCGACGTGGCCCATCACCGGGATGCCGCGCTGGACCAGATAGGCGATGGTCTCCGCCACCGTCGGCCCGCTTTCCAGCTTCACGCCCTGGGCGCCCGTTTCCTTCATGACGCGGGCGCAGTTGTCGTAAGCCTGCTCCTTGGCGCCCTCGTAGCTGCCGAACGGCATGTCGATGACGACCATGGCCCGCTTCGAGCCGCGCATGACCGCCTGGCCGTGCAGGATCATCATTTCGAGCGTGACGCCGACGGTGTTGGGCATGCCGTGCACCACCATGCCGACGCTGTCGCCGACCAGCAGGACGTCGCAGTGGGCGTCGAGGATTTCAGCGGTCGGCGCGTCGTAGGCGGTCAGGCAGACCAGCGGCTCGCCGCCCTTGCGGGCCCGGATGTCCGGCGCGGCGAGACGGCGGACGGTTTCCTGCTTCTGGCTGGACATCGGGAGAGGCTCCGGTTCGGGGAGCCCCCTAGATAGGCTCCCCAAGCCACACCGTCACGTCACACTTCCTGCGACAGACGAACCACGCCCGCCGCGGCGGCGGCGATCAAAGCTCCGGCGGCGATCCAGAACATCTGCATGCCGCTCATGGAGCCGAACGCCATATTGCCGAGACCGACCTGGTCGAGGCCGGATTGGATCGCCGTCTGGGCGTTGAAGGAGACCGCCTCGAGTCCCTGCATGCCTGTCGCCGCCGAGCCGCCGCCTTCGCCCAGGTTGACGTTGACCGAGACCACCTCACGAACGGCGACGACGGCGCCGGCCAGGCCGGCCAGGCCCAGGACCAGGACCCGCACGCGCGAGCCCTTCTGCATCCGTTGTTCCACCTGGGCCGTGAACAGCGCGGCGTCAGGCATCGTCGGCGTCCGGGCGAACAGACGCTCGATCGCGGGATCGAACTCATCAGCCGACATGCTGTGTTCTCCCCAGGGTTTGAGCGGGTTGGAGCCGCGCGCGGAGTTTATCCAGACCACGTTTGACATGAGACTTCACCGTACCGAGTGGCAAATTCAGGGCCGTCGCGATCTCCGGATGAGCCATTCCCGCGCCGTGGCACAGGGAGACGCACAGCCGTTCCGGCTCGCTCAGGGTCTTGAGGGCTTCGTCGAGATCCATCAGCCCGCCTGGATCTGGCGCGGCGACAGTCTCTTCCGTTTCGATTTCAGCGACATATCGGGCCTCCTTGGCGACGCGCTTGAGATAGAGCCGCGCCGCGATCCGCTTTACCCAGGCGGCGAAGGTGCCTTCGCCGCGAAACTCGGAGCAGCGCTCAAAGGCCTGAATGAAGGCGTCCTGCGCCACGTCGTCCGCCAGCGAGGGCTGGGCCCCCATCCGGCGCAGCAGGGCGCGGACGGCGGAGCCGTGCCGGCGAACGAGTTCGCCGAACTCCTGACGTCCGCCCGCCGCCGCGAGGGCGGCGAGCTCGACGTCATGTCGGTCGACTAGGGCCTGGGCCATGTGTTTTCCCCCGTCCCGAGCCGACTCAGTCCTTGTTCTTGTTGAAGAAGCTCAGGGCGATGAAGGCTAGGCCGATGGTGATCGGGATGGCGGAGATGCCCAGCATGCCCGTATCGAAGTGATTGCCGTCCCAGTCGTCGCCGAAGCTGGCTCCGGTGATCGCGCCAAAGGCGGCGAGGCCGATGCCGACGGCCAGCCAGATGATGCCGCGGCGAATGTCCTTGGTGCGCGACGGCAGGTTCTTGGAGACATCCTTGGTCATCGCTTCGATGACTTCGGGCGGCATGTCCTGGCCCTTGTCGATGGCACGGCGCAGGGTCTCCTGCATCTCGCGGCGCTCACGGCTTCTGAGCCAGTTCGGGCCCACGACGATGGCGGTCAGCGAGCCGAAGACGGCGAAGATCGCGAAGATCGGAATGAAGTCTTCCATCGAATATCCCCTTTATCCTTGTGGACCGAAGCGTGACGTTTCGGCCTTCTGAGAACAAGAGGCGCCGGGAGGTCCTTACAGATGCGAAGTTTCGGGTGAAACTTTCGTAAGGCTGATGAAACCGGTTACAACGCCGCAAAAGGGAGAGGATTCGCCATGATCGACCGTCGCACCCTGCTGGCCGGAATGGCCGCCGTTCCGGCCGCGGCCGCCGTCACGGGTTGCGCCGCCCTGCCCGCCCCTGGCGCGTCGCGCCCGCTGAAGCTGGTCACGTTCAACATCTGGCACAATCAGGGCGACTGGGCCGCGCGCCAGCCCTTGCTGATCGAGGCCATCCGCGCCGCCGACGCCGACGTCATCGCCCTGCAGGAGGTGTTGGAGGACGCCAACGTCGGCCTGCCCAACCAGGCGCGGACGCTGGCCGACGCCCTGGGCGGCTACGAGATGCATTTCGTCTCTACCGACGCGGAAGGCGCCCCGCGCCGCTACGGCAACGCCGTCCTCAGCCGCCTGCCGGTGCTCACGCATGATTCGCGGAAGCTGGAACCGCTGGACGACTACCGCACCGCCCTGCGGGTGCGGGTCGATCTGAACGGCAAGGCCATCGACATCGTCGATACCCACCTGGCTTGGCAGGCGGACGCCCAGGCGATCCGGGCGCGCCAGATCGGCGATCTGCTGGGCTGGCTGCCGCACGACGGGACGCCGCTGATCGTCATGGGCGACTTCAACGCCGTGCAGGAGGACGCGGGGCTGAATGTATTGACCGGCGAGCGCTTCTTCAGCGCCCTGCCCCGCGGTTCCGTCCCGACCACGCTCAATCCGGCCAAGGGCCATCCGAACCGGGTGATCGACCACATCTTCGTCGAGGCCACGCATTTCGCGCCGGGTTCATGGTCGCTGCTGGGCGATACGCCGATGAACGGGGAATACCCGTCCGATCACTTCGGCGTGGCGGCGACCGTCACCGTGCGCTGAAGCACGCCGGTCAGCCACAGGCCCATGCCTCCGGCGACCACGGCGCCGGCGAGGATCAGGGCCACGGGCTGGATCAGCGGCACCAGCTCTCCCGACACGGTCTCCAGCATTGGATGCAGGGCCCACAGGACGATGCCGGACACCACCAGCCACGGCAGCAGGGCGGCGACCGTCAGCCAAGCCCGGCGCCGCGCGATCCGCTCGGCGATTTCGACCTCGAACCCATAGTCACGCCGGGGCTGAGCTTCGGCGGCGAACAGGGCGGCGAGTTTCTGTTCAGGCGTCATCGGGACCTCCGAGCGCTTTCAGCAGGCGCGCCCGTCCGCGCGCAACATGGGACTTCACCGTGCCTAGAGGCAAGCCCAACGCCTCCGAGGCCTCTCCGTGCGACCAGCCGTCGCCCAGGCACAAGGCCACGCAGGCGCGCACGTCGGCCGGCAGTTCGGCCATGGCCGCCTGAAGCGCGATCTTCTCCTCCGCCGATACGCCCGCCGGGGTCTCGACCGTTTCCAGCCAGCCCGAATCGCGCGCCGCGCCGCGCCGGGCGCTGCGGATCCGGTCCTGCGCCTTGCGCCAGGCGATCCCACAGAGCCAGGACCGCACGCCCGTCGGATCCTTGAGGCTGCGCAACGACGCCCAGCCGGCGACGAAGGCCTCCTGGGCCACGTCGTCCGCTTCGGCCCAGCCACTGCCCAGGAAGCGGCGCAGGAAGGCGCGCACCGCCGCCTGGTGCCGCTCGACCAGCCGGGAAAAGGCCACGTCCGAACCGGCGAGCGCGCGGCTCACCAGTTCGGCGTCGGTCAGGGCGCCCTGCACGGTTCAACGTCCCCCCGGCTCGGTCCCTCACCGATTCTGGCGACAGGTCAGGGCGCTGATCAGGGCCCAGATCGCCACCGCGCCCATGGTGAAGGCGACCACGGTGAAAGCGCCCGTGTCGCCGTCCATATCGGTGAGCAGGCTCGCGCCGAAGAAGCCCAGCGCCAAGGTCGTGAACAGGCCGAACAGCGACCAGTAGTTGGTCGGCTGGCGGTTGCCCGGAGACCTGCCGTCCCAGCCTTCTTCGTCCAGCGGACGCTGCAGGACCTTCAGCAACGCCTCAGGCGGCTCCTGCCCCTTTTCCGCATAGGTGCGCAGCAGGTTCAGCGCGTCCCGCTGCCGGCGATAGCCGAGGTAGCTGTTGTAGGCGCCCGTCAGGCCGAAGCCGACCACCAGCAGCAGCCACCAGTATTGCCGGAAAAGATCTTCCATCGTGGTCATCCCCGTTTGGCTGAGGTCTCGCCCCCGCGTTTCATTCCGTAGTCGGCGCTGATCCCTCCCGCGGATGCAACAGCCTAAAATTACTTCAGCCGACAGTCGTGAGGCTCGACACCGGCGCATCCACGGTCAAGGTGTAGGCGAACCGCGTGCGTCAGCGTACGTTCCCGCAACCGTGTCGCCGCCGCTGCGTTGGCTGTCGCGACGCCAGACATCCCTCCCCCGGCCCGGAGTCCTGCCATGGTCCAGATCACCTACCGCATCGTCGAACACGACGGAGGCTGGGCCTACAAGCTCGGGGACACCTATTCCGAAACCTACCCCGATCACGACTCTGCCCGGGCCGCCGCCGTGGCCGTGTCACGCGAGCAAAAGGTGTCGGATGAGGACGCCTTCATCGAGTATGAAGACACCAACGGACGCTGGATCACCGAACGGGCGGACGGCCACGACCGTCCGGACGCCGACGTCGAGGGCTGATCCGCCGCAACCGGTTGTGATCGCTTCGGGGTAGGCGCGGCCCAGCATGGCCGCTAGTCCTGCGCCAAATTTGATGGAACCGGTTACATGCATCACCGACTCGGCTCAGCACCGTCCCGTCGATGGCTTCTCGCCGGAGGCGCTCTTATGGCTGGAATGATGATGGCTCCCCGTATCGCTGCCGCGCAGGCGCAGGCAAATCTCTCCCGTGTCGACGCCCTGATCGCTCGCATGACGATCGAGGAGAAGGCCGGGCAACTGAACCTGATGAACGACCCGTTCCGCTGGCGGCCGGAGGGGGTGAACCCCGGCGACGCCCTGGACACGGACCAGTCCCAGACGGCCGCGGACATCCGCGCGGGGCGGATCGGCGCCCTGTTCAACGGCGTCGGCGCCGCGAGCACGCGCTATGTGCAGGACATGGCCGTGCGCGAGAGCCGGCTGGGCATTCCCCTGCTGTTCGCCGCCGACATCATCCACGGCCTGAAGACAACCTTCCCCGTGCCGCTGGGCGAGGCCGCGAGCTGGGATATGGACCTGGCCGAGCGTACCGCCCGCGCGGCGGCGGTCGAGGGCGGCGCCGCGGGCGTGCACCAGACGTATGCTCCCATGGTCGACGTGGCCCGCGACCAGCGCTGGGGCCGGGTCGTCGAGGGCGCGGGCGAGGACGTGCTGCTGAACAACATGTTCGCCGTGGCGCGGACCAAGGGCTTCCAGGGCGACGACCTGACCGCCTGGTCCTCGTTGCTGGCCACGCCCAAGCATTTCGCCGCCTACGGCGCCGCCGAAGCGGGCATGGACTACAACTCCACCGACATGAGCGAACTGGCGCTGCGCTCCATCTATCTGCCGCCGTTCAAGGCTTCGCTCGACGCGGGCGCCCTGTCGGTGATGAGCGCCTTCAACGACCTGAACGGCGTGCCCACCAGCGGCAACAAATGGCTGCTGACCGACATCCTGCATGGCGAGTGGGGCTTCGCGGGTTTCGTGGTCTCCGACTACACCTCCGAGCAGGAGCTGGTCGCCCACGGCTACGCCGCTGACGGTCGTGACGCGGCGCGCCTGGCCCTGATGGCCGGCGTCGACATGTCGATGAAGAGCGGCCTGTTCGTCAAACACATCCCCGGCCTGGTCCAGGCGGGCGACGTGCCGATCGAACGCGTCGATCAGGCCGTTCGCCGGGTGCTGATGACCAAGGCCGCCCTGGGCCTGTTCGACGATCCCTATCGCGGCACGGACGTGCGCACCGAGCGCCGCGTCACCGGCAGCCGGGAGCATCTGGCGCTCGCCCGCGAAGCCGGACGCAAGTCGATCGTCATGCTGAAGAACGACGGCGGCGTCCTGCCCCTGCCCAAGGCCGGCAAGCGCATCGCCCTGATCGGCCCGTTCGGCGCGGACAAGGCCGATATCTTCGGTCCGTGGTCAGTGTTCAAGGATACCCGGTTGGCCGTATCGCTGGAGGACGGCGTGCGGGCCGCGCTCGGCGAGGACGCGACCCTGACGGTGGTGAAGGGCTCGGATGTCGAGGCCCCCATCGCCGGCGGCATCGAGGCGGCGGTCACCGTCGCGTCCGAGGCCGATGTGATCCTGCTGGCCGTCGGCGAGTCGAGCGAGATGTCGGCGGAATCGAAGTCGCGCGTCGACATCGGCATTCCCGCCGCCCAACTCGCCCTGGCCGAAGCCGTCGCCGCCACGGGCAAGCCGGTCGTCGTCCTGCTGCGCAATGGGCGCGGCATGGAGCTGTCGGGCGCGATCCGCGACGCGCAGGCGATCCTGGTCACCTGGTTCCTGGGCTCGGAGACCGGGCACGCCGTCGCCGACGTGCTGTTCGGCGACCACGCCCCGGTCGGCCGCCTACCGGTCAGCTTCCCCTTCGCCTCGGGCCAGTCGCCCTTCTATTACGCCCACAAGTCGACCGGCCGCCCATCGCGTCCGACCGACCGCGAATTCACCTCGAAATTCCGCGAGGTCCCGCACGCGGCCCTCTATCCGTTCGGCCATGGCCTCAGCTATTCGCCGGTCGGCTATTCGCCCGTGCGCCTGTCGTCGCCGACCGTGACCCGGGACGGGTCGGTCATCGCCTCGGTCACCCTGACCAACGGCGGCGAGCATGACGCCTCGGAAGTGGTGCAGCTCTACATCCGCGACCGCGTGGCCTCGATCACCCAGCCGGTGCGCCTGCTCAAGGCCTTCGAGCGGGTCACGGTCCCGGCGGGCGGCAGCGTGGAGGTCTCGATCTCCCTGCCGACTTCGGACCTGTCGTTCCTCGGCGCGGACCTGCGCCCGACCCTGGAGCCGGGGCTGTTCGACGTCTGGCTGGCGCCCGACGCCCAATCGGGCGAGCCGGCGCAGCTCACGCTCGTTTAGGCGAATACGGCCGCGTAAATCTCGGGCTTGAAGCCCACGGTCGTGTGGCCGTCCACGTCCAGCACCGGACGCTTGATCATCGACGGATTGGCCAGCATCAGGCCGACGGCCTTGTCCGCGCTCAGGTCCGCCTTGTCCTCGAGCGGCAGGGCGCGGAAGGTCGTGCCGGCCCGGTTCAGCACGATCTCCCAGCCGTGCGCCGCGACCCAGCCGCCCAGCGTCTCGCGGTCGATCCCGGCCTTCTTGTAGTCGTGGAAGGCGTAGGCGACGCCGTGCTGATCCAGCCAGACGCGGGCCTTCTTGACCGTGTCGCAGTTGGGAATGCCGTAGAGCGTCGGGATCATGGTTTGGCCTCAAACGTTTCAGCCGGGTCTGCCGCACCCCGCCGCGGCTCGCAAGGTCCCGTCCGCACATCCGGAGAAGCGCCCATGACCGCCCCCCGTCAGAAGATCATCCCCTGCCTCTGGTTCGAAAAGCAGGCCGAGGAGGCGGCGCGGTTCTACGTCTCCCTGCTGCCCGACTCCCGCATCGACGAGGTCCAGACCGCGCCCGGCGACTATCCCAGCGGCCAGGCGGGCGACGTGCTGCTGGTCGAGTTCACCCTGGCGGGATCGCGCTACACGGCGCTGAACGGCGGGCCGGAGTTCCGGTTCAACGAGGCCATCTCGCTGCAGATCGAATGTGAGGACCAGGCCGAGGTCGACCGCCTGTGGGACGCCCTGTCCGCCGTGCCGGAAGCCGAACAATGCGGATGGGTCAAGGACCGCTACGGCCTGTCGTGGCAGATCGTGCCCCGCCGGCTGAACGAACTTTTCAGCGATGGCGACCCCGAGCAGAGGCAGCGCGTCTTCGCCGCCATGATGCAGATGCAGAAGCTGAACATCGCCGCGCTGGAGGCCGCGGCGAACGGCTAGCCGCCCGGCGGGACGGTGACCGTCGGCGCCGGCGCCGGTTCGGCCGTCAGCTCGGCCGCGGGCGTGACCCAAGCTTCTCCGGCCGCGGCGCGAGCCCGACCCAGCTCGAAGGTGCGGGTCATGGCGTCGTGATCGAATTTCAGACTGGAGGCCTCCGCATCGGCCGGGATCGACGCCACCCGGAAGGTCACCCCGTTGCGGGCCGCGAAGGCCGCGTTGGCGGCCAGGTGGGTGCGGGTGCTCGCCTTGCTCATGCTCTCATAGGCGCGCGCCAGGATGGCCGACAGACGGCCGCGCACCACCTGGGTCGTGCGTCCGGTCTGGCCGTTGATCAGCACATAGATCGAGGCCCGTTCCGAACCCGGCACCCGCTGGGCGCCGGCCAGCAGGGTTTCGGGCACGCCCAGGAAGGGCATGTTGATGCCGCCGTCGGCGTGCATCTCCTCGACGATCTGGTCCCCCTGCAGGCCCGCGATCATCACCGGCGGAAAGACGCCCGGAATGCTGGCCGACGCGATCAGCACCTCGCGGAACAGCAGCAGGGCCTGCTCGTCCCCCTGCGTCGCCAGTTGCCCCATGTCCCAGACAATCGATTCCTGGGTATCCAGATTGGTCGTCACGACCAGCAGCCGGCGTCCCTTGGCGTGCTCGGCGGCGATCTGGCGCAACAACTCCGGCGTGACGTTCTGGTCGACCAGCCGCCGCAGGGGCGCGGCGCTGAACAGGCTGGGCCCGGTCAATCCTGCCAAGGCGCGCGGGCTCAGCAGGCCGTCGGCCCCGCCGCCGGTATAGGCGTCGCGCAGTTCGTCGTCCCATCCCGAGCCGAGGAAGGCGAAGGGCGCGGCCAGGGCGCCGGTGCTGATGCCGGTGACGATATCGAACTGCGGACGGGTTCCCGTCTCGCTCCAGCCGACCAGGACGCCCGCGCCGAAGGCTCCGTTGGCGCCGCCGCCGGAGAGGGCGAGCACGGCTCCGGTCGCATGCGGCGTGGCCAGCCGCTGGGTGAACAGGGCGATGAGTTCATTGACCCGGACCTGATCCCCGGGCCGGATGCGCGGATCAACGGTGCGCGACACCGACGCATCCAGCGCCCGCACCGGCAGGGGATCAAACCGCGTGACGGCGCCGCAGCCCGACAGCAGGACCGCCGCCATCAGCGCGCCCGTCAGAGCCGGCCGCCGAGCGGACGTCCGGCGCGGATCAACACGATCTTGGGTCATCTCTCTCTCCGCCACGCCCGATATTCGCCAACACAATCCGCAACCGCCACCGTTGTTGCGTGAGGCCGAACGGAACCGCCGTCCGGACAGGAGTCTTCAGACTACAAGTGCGACGTAGACCACTTCGGAGAACACGTCAGTTTTCAGGACCAACCTGGGGGGAAGCCGCGCCTGTCTGGACCGGCGGCTACATCAATCTGATCGCCAATGACTGAGCGGAACGAGGCGTCCATGACCCTGATCCTTCCCCCGTCCAGCCGCCGCAGCCTGCTCGCCGGAGCGGGCGCCCTGGCGGGGTCCGCATTGTTGGGGCCCAGCGCCGCCGTGGCTCGGACCACGCGGTCCTCGTCGGACATGATCTTCACCGGCGGGCCGATCCTGACGATGGAGGACGCCGCGCCGACCGCCGAGGCGGTGGCCGTGCGCAACGGCGTCATTGTCGCCGTAGGCTCGTTGGACGCGGCGCATGCGGCGGTGGGCCGAGGCGCCCGGACGGTGGATCTGGACGGCCGCACCCTGCTGCCCGGCTTCTTCGATCCGCACGGCCATGTCTCCATGGTCGGTCTGCAGGCGCGCTACGCCAATCTGCTGCCCGCACCCGACGGTCAGGGCGACGACATCCCCGCCCTCCAGCGCATCACCCGCGACTGGATGAACGCCCACGAACAGCTCGTCCGCGACACCCAGCTGGTCATCGGCTTCGGCTACGACGATTCCCAGTTGAAGGAGCGTCGCCATCCGACCGGCAGAGAGCTGGACGCCATTTCCGACAGCGTGCCGATCCTGTTCATGCACCAGTCCGGTCACCTGGGCGTGGCCAACAGTGCTGCGCTGTCGGCGGCGGGCGTGACCGCCTCGACGTCCGATCCCGACGGCGGCGCCTTCCGCCGGGAAGAGGGTTCGCAGCAGCCCAACGGGGTCATGGAGGAAACCGCCCTGTTCGCCGTCATGGGCGCCCTGTTCACCCGTCTGGACCTTCAGGCCAACCTCGAGATGATCCGCGAGGGCGCGCGCTTCTATTCCAGCTTCGGCTACACCACAGCCCAGGACGGACGCTCCTCGACCGACACCTGCCGCATGATCGCCATGCTGGCCGAGCGCGGCGAACTGCCCATCGACATCCTGTCCTTCCCTGACATCCTGACCTCGACCGACGTCATGGCGACGCCGCTGTATCGCAAGACCTATGTCGGCAAGTACCGCATCGGCGGGGTCAAGCTGACGCTCGACGGCTCCCCTCAGGGCAAGACGGCCTGGTTGTCCCAGCCCTACTACATCCCGCCCGAGGGCAAGCCCGCCTCCTATCGCGGCTATCCCGCCGTGACCGAGCAACAGGCGCTGGACGCCATCGACCTGGCCTTCAGGAACGACTGGCAGATCGAGGTCCACGCCAACGGCGACGCCGCCATCGACCTGCTGATCGGCGCGGTGCGTGAGGCGACAAACAGGCACGGCGCCAAGGACCGCCGCCCGGTCCTGATCCACGGCCAGACCACGCGGATGGATCAACTGGATGAGCTGAAGGCGCTGGGCATCGTCCCGTCCCTCTTCCCCATGCACACCTTCTACTGGGGCGACTACCATAGGGACTCGGTGCTGGGACCGCGCCGGGCCGAGACCATCTCGCCCTGCCATTCGGCGGTGCGCCGCGGGATGCGCTTCACCACCCACCACGACGCGCCCGTGGCCAATCCCGACTCGATGCGCGTGCTGTCCGCCACCGTCACCCGCCGCACCCGCTCGGGCGACATCCTCGGCCCTGACGAATGCGTGCCGGTCGACATCGCCCTGAAGGCCATGACCCTGTGGGCGGCCTGGCAGCACTATGAGGACGACAGGAAGGGGTCGCTCGCCGTCGGCAAGCTGGCCGACCTGACCCTGCTGGGCGACAATCCCATGACCGTTGATCCCGACAAGCTGGCCCAGATCAGGGTGCAGACCACCTACAAGGAAGGCCGCGAGGTGTGGCGGCGCTAAATACGGACGTCGTCGTGGACCCGCTGCGCCGCGCATCCCTCGACCAGGAAGTCCAGCAGCAGGCGCACCGACGGCAACAGTCCCCGCCGCGACGGGAAGACCGCATGCGCTATCCAGGGCTTGGGCCGCCAATCGGGGAAGAGATCGATCAACCGCCCTTCCTCCAGGTCCCGGCTCACGGTCACGGTCGGCAGCAGGACCACGCCCACCCCGTGCAGGGCGCCCTCGTGCAGCATATGCAGGTCGTCCGTCACCAGACGCGGCGCATGGCGGACCGAGGCCGTCATCCCATCCTTGTGATTCAGGGCCCACACGTGGTCGCGGTTCGCCGGACCGAAGTCCAGGCTGGGCCAATCCGCCAGATCCGCCGGACCGGACGGCGTCGTGAACCGCGCCATCAACTCAGGCGAGGCGACCAGACGGTGCACGCTCTCATCCAGCTTGCGCATGACCAGGTCGGTCTGCTCCAGCGGCGGCTCGCGCACGCGGATGGCCAGGTCGAAGCCCTCGCCGATGACGTCGACCCGGCGGCTGGTGCTGTGCAGATGCACCTCGACCTCGGGATAGAGGGCCATGAACTCGGCGATCAGCGCGCCCATCTGATAGGTCAGCAGCCCGGGTACGCAGGCCACGCGGACCACCCCGCGCGGCTGGGCGGTGACGCTGTCGATCACCGCCTGGGCCGCCTCGGCCTCGACCAGCATGGCCAGGCAGTGCTGGTAATAGGCCTGACCGATCTCGGTGACCGAGAATTTGCGTGACGAGCGGTGGATCAACCGGGCGCCCAACTGATCCTCCAGCGCGGCGATGCGCCGGCTCAGCTTGGACTTCTGCATCCCCAGCGCCCGCGCGGCCGGAGCGAAGCCGCCGTGGTCCACCACCTGGACGAAATAATAGAGGTCGTTGAGATCCCGCATCGTTCTATTGATAGGACGCTCCGGCGCGATTTCGCAATCTATCCCGATCAGCGTTGCCGGATCATATGGATCTCAGCGCGATCGGCGAGGTCCGATCGCCCGCAAGGAGATCAAGTCATGAAGAAGGTTCTGGGACGTTACGGCAATGATCGCGGCCACTGGGTCGGCGACGGCTTCCCTGTGCGGTCGCTGTTCTCCTATGACGCCGCCGGCAAGCAGGTCACGCCCTTCCTGCTGCTCGACTACGCTGGTCCGCACAATTTCGAGCCTACGACCGCGCGACGCGGCGTGGGCCAGCATCCCCATCGCGGCTTCGAGACCGTGACGATCGTCTATGACGGCGAGGTCGAGCACCGCGACTCCACCGGCCAGGGCGGCGTCATCGGTCCCGGCGACGTGCAGTGGATGACGGCGGGCGGCGGCATCCTACATGAGGAGTTCCATTCGCCCGCCTTTGCGCGGACGGGCGGCCCCTTCCGCATGGTGCAGCTGTGGGTCAACCTGCCGGCCAAGGACAAGATGGCGCGGCCCGGCTATCAGTCGATCCTCAACGCCGACATTCCGACCGTCGCCCTGCCCGACAATGCCGGCACGGCCCGGATCATCGCCGGCGCCATGGACGCGACCAAGGGCCCGGCCAGCACCTTCACCCCCATCAACGTATGGGACGTGCGGCTGAACCGGGACGCCGAGACCACGCTGGATCTGCCGGAAGGCCACACGGCCATCGTGGTGGTCCTGTCGGGCCATGTCACGGTCAACGGCGATCAGCCCGCCGGCGCCGCCGAGGCCCTGCTGCTGGACCGAAAGGGCGACAGCGTCACCTTAAAGGCCGACGCGGACGCCGTTCTGCTGGTGCTGACTGGCGAGCCGATCGACGAACCCATCGTCGGCTACGGCCCGTTCGTGATGAACAGCAAGGATGAAATTCGTCAGGCGATCACCGACTTCAACAGCGGTCGCTTCGGGGCCATTCCCGCCGCTGCCTGATCCCTCCCCCAAGGCCCGGTCTTCGGACCGGGCCGCACCTTGTTTCCCGTCCCACAGAGAAGGGTCTCCGATGATTGAGATGATAATCGACCAGCGCCGCAAAGACCTCGGCGGGTTCGAGGTGGGCCGTGTCCTACCCTATGCGAAACGCCGGGCAGTCGGCCCGTTCGTCTTCTTCGACCATATGGGTCCGGTCGACATGCCCGCCGGCGTTCCCAAGACGGTGGACGTGCGCCCCCACCCCCACATCGGCATCTCGACCCTGACCTATCTGTTCTCCGGCGAGATCACCCACCGCGACAGCCTGGGCGTCCAGCAGGACATCCGCCCGGCCGAGGTCAACTGGATGACGGCCGGCAGCGGCGTCACCCACTCCGAACGCTTCGAGCGCGCCCGTCGCGAAGGCGCTCTGCTGGAAGGCATCCAGGCCTGGGTCGCCCTGCCCAACGGCCAGGAAGAAGTCGATCCCTCGTTCCAGCACGTTCCCACCGCGGACCTGCCGACCTGGCGCGAGGACGGGGTCAAGGGCCGACTGGCGGCGGGCGAGACCATGGGCATGAAGGCTGGTGTCAGCACCTTCTCGCCCCTGCACTACCTGCATCTGGAGCTTGAGCCAGGCGCGCGTTTCCAGACCCCGACCGATCATTCCGAAAGCGCGGTCTATGTCGTCTCCGGCCTGATCGAGGTGGACGACGGCCGCCCGCTCGGCCACGGCCAGATGGCGGTGCTGGAAAGGGGCGTGGCCTCGGTTCTCTGCGCACTGGAGCCCTCGACCGTCATGGTGTTGGGCGGCGAGCCGGTCGGCGAACGCTTCATCGACTGGAATTTCGTCTCTTCATCTAAGGACCGCCTCGAACAGGCCAAGGCCGACTGGCGCGCCGGACGGATGAAGCTGCCTGACATGGACGACCAGGAATTCATCCCCCTGCCGCCCGAACCGGCGGCGCCCGCCAACCCCATGTCCTGATCGGAACCGTCCCATGGCCATCGCCCACGCCCATATCGGAACCGCCCACTACCTGACCTCGATCAGGACGGGCGGCGAGTTGAAGCACGCCCTGACCGCCGACGAGCCGGAACGCCTGGGCGGGGCCGATGCGGGACCCGCACCGTTCGACCTGCTGGTTTCGGCGCTCGGCGCCTGCACCGCCATCACCCTGACCATGTACGCCGAAAAGAAGGGCTGGCCGCTGGAGGGACTGGACGTCCATCTGGAATACCTGGGCGCAGAGACCCCGCCGCGCATCGAGCGAATTCTGATCCCCGCTGGCCCGCTGGACGACGCCCAGCGTGCGCGCCTCGCCGACGTGGCCGAACGCACTCCGGTGACGCTGGCCATCAAGAACGGCGTGCCGGTGCATACCAGCCTGCAGCCCTGAAGCCCGGTCACGGAAGGCGTGCACCCCAAGCCGGCGCTCGCGCATTGAGACATCGGTGAGCGCACCGGGCGGACGACGGTTCAGGGGAAGGATGGAGTCATGACCACCTACAAGGTCGGTTATCTGATCGGCAGCCTCGCCGCCCAGTCCATCAACCGAAAACTGGCCCGGGCGCTGATCCGTCTGGCGCCGGAGAGCCTGGAATTCCACGAGATCGCGTTCCGCGACCTGGCCATCTACAGCTACGACTACGACGCCGACTATCCGCCGGAGGCGCGCGCCTTCAAGGCCGCCATCAAGCGCTCGGACGCGATCCTGTTCGTGACGCCGGAGTACAATCGCTCCATCCCCGGCGGCCTGAAGAACGCCATCGACTGGGCCAGCCGCCCCTATGGCTCGAACGCCTTCGCCCGAAAGCCCGCGGCGGTGATCGGAACCTCGCCCGGCGCCATCGGCACGGCGGTGGCCCAGCAGAGCCTGCGCAGCGTGCTGGGCTTCCTGCAGGCCCCGCAGATGAATGCGCCCGAGGCCTATATCCAGTTCACGCCCGGCCTGATCACCGACGATGGCGAGGTGACGGTGGCTTCGACCGAGGCCTTCCTGAGGAAATACATGGCCGAGTTCCACACCTTCATCGAACGGGTGCTGACGGTTCTGCCGCGCGAGGACTGACGGTGCAGGATCAGGCGGTTGGAATCCACCGTCGATCTTCGAGCAACGCGATGATCTTGTCGGCGGCCGTCTCTGGAATGACCGCGAGCGTATCGACGACCAGGTCCGGATCGGACGGCGGTTCGTAGGACGAGCCGACGCCGGTCAGATCGACAATGACGCCGGCGTCGGCGCGGGCGTACAGGCCCTTGGGATCGCGTGCGCGGCAGGCGTCCAGGGGCGCATCGACGAAGATTTCGAGGAAACCGTTCGCGGGGAGCCGGTCCCGGACGGCCTGACGCGCGGTGACGCTGGGCGAGACGAAGGCGCACAGACTGATCACGCCGCCCTCGGCGAAGAGTCGCGCCACCTCCCCTGCGCGGCGGACATTCTCGGCCCGATCCTCCGGCGAGAAACCCAGATCCCGGTTCAGGCCGTGACGCAGATTGTCGCCATCCAGCAGAACCGTCCGTATACCCCGCCCATGCAGCTTGCGCTCCAGGGCCGTGGCGATGGTCGACTTGCCCGAGCCGGGCAGCCCGGTCAGCCAGATGGCGCCGCCTTCGTGGCCGTTCAGGCGAGACCGGTCGCGCCGCGAGACGGCCTCGGCGGTCGGATAGATGTGTCCGGCCTGGCCCAGCGCGGCCCGGGCCACCCCGGCCGCAGCGACGGCGCCGGTCTCTCGGTCGATCAGGACAAAGGCGCCCATGGCGGGATCGTCCGTGAACGGATCGAAGGCGATCGGCGCAGGCAGACCCAGTTCGGCGGTGGCGATCTCGTTGAGGTTCAGCCCCGCATCGTCCCCCGCCTCAGCGTCGGCCAGCACGACCTTGACCGGCGAGGTTCGGCCTCCGATGCGGATCCTGTAGGCGCGGTCGGGAGCGAAGGACCGGTCGTCCATCCACAGCAGGCTGGCCGAGAACCGGTCCACCGAGGTCGGCCGCGCATGAGGCAGGGCCAGGACGTCGCCCCGGGCCACGTCCACCTCCTCCTTCAGCACCAGCGTCACCGCATCACCGGCCTCGGCCGAGGTCCGGTCGCCTTCCCAGGTCACGATGCGCGAGACGGTCGCCGTCTTGCCCGACGGACTGACGACGATCTGGTCGCCCGCGCGGACCCGCCCGGAGGCCACCGTTCCGGCGTAGCCTCGGAACGCGTGATCTGGGCGATTGACGTACTGCACCAGGAAACGGAACGGCCGCGACCGGCGGTTGTCCTCGACCGGCAGGCCTTCAAGCGCCTCGATCAGCGTCGCCCCCTCGAACCACGACAGCTCGGGCGAGCGCCGCACGACATTGTCGCCCTGCCGCGCGCTGATCGGCACGGCGGTCACGGACCGGAAGGCCAACCCCGCCGCGAAGGCGGCGTAGTCGGTGGCGATGGCGTCGAAGACTGCGGGGTCGTAGTCGACCAGGTCGATCTTGTTCACCGCCAGGATGACGTGCCGGATTCCGAACAGGGAAACGATGCGGCTGTGACGTTCGGTCTGGGCCGTCACGCCCCGGGTCGCATCGACCAGAATGACGGCCGCGTCGCAGCCGGACGCTCCCGTCGCCATGTTGCGCGTGTACTGCTCATGGCCGGGCGTGTCGGCGACGATGAAGTTGCGGCGGGCCGTCGAGAAATAGCGATGCGCCACGTCGATGGTGATGCCCTGTTCCCGCTCGGCCTCGAGACCGTCTAGAAGCAAGGCGAAATCCAGAGCATCGCCTGCCGTGCCGAAGCGGCGGCTGTCGCGCGCGAGCGCGGCCAGCTGGTCGTCCGCGACCTGGCCGGTGTCGTGCAGCAGGCGGCCGATCAGGGTGGACTTGCCGTCATCGACCGAACCGCAGGTCAGGAACCGCAGGTGATCTCGCGTCGCGGGGTCGGGGATGGTTCCAGACAGAGGCACGACTTCACCGTCCATCAGAAATACCCCTCGCGCTTCTTGCGCTCCATGGAGGCGGTCTCGTCGGCATCGATCAACCGCCCCTGACGCTCGGAGGCGCGGCTGGACCGCAGTTCCGCGATGACGTCATCGATGTCCGCGGCGTCCGACTCGACGGCGGCCGAGAGCGGGTAGCAGCCGAGTGAGCGGAAGCGCACGCGGCGCAGGTGCGGGACCTCGCCGGCCCGCAACGGCAGGCGTTCGTCGTCGCGCACGATCAGCGCCCCGTCGCGCTCGACGACCGGCCGCGGGGCGGAGAAATAGAGGGGCACGACCGGGATCGCTTCAATCCGCGTGTATTCCCAGACGTCGAGCTCGGTCCAGTTCGACAGCGGGAAGACCCGCAGGGATTCGCCGGGCTGAAGGGCCGAGTTCCACAGCTTCCACAGTTCGGGTTTCTGACGGCGCGGATCCCAGGTGTGGCCGGGGCCGCGCACCGAGAAGATCCGCTCCTTGGCCCGGCTTTTCTCCTCGTCCCGTCGGGCGCCGCCGAAGGCCACGTCGAAGCCGTGCAGGTCCAGCGCCTGTTTGAGCGCGTCGGTCTTCATGACCTGGGTGTGCAACGACGAGCCCGAGGCGACGGGGCTGACGCCGCGTTCCAACCCATCCTGGTTGACGTGGACCAGCAGGCGAACGCCATAGGTCTCGGCGACCGTATCCCGATGCCGGATCATGTCGCGGAACTTCCAGGTCGTGTCGACGTGAAGCAGCGGGAACGGCGGCGGAGCCGGATAGAAGGCCTTGGCCGCGAGGTGCAGCAGCACGCCGGAGTCCTTGCCGATCGAATACAGCATCACCGGATTGCGCGCCGTGGCGGCGACCTCTCGGAAGATCTCGATGGCCTCAGCTTCCAGACGCCGCAGGTGAGGCGACAGCCGTCCGATCGGCGCCAAGGGCGCGGTCGGCGTGTCGGTGGGACAGATGAGTGGTGCGGCAAGAGTCATGGAAGCCTCGTGGATGCTCTACCCAAACTCCACCCACGCGGCTCAGGTCGAACGATTTGATCTGGGCGGCGCCAATAGACTTTCTTACACATCACCCGACGAAGGCCCGCTCCAGGACATAGTCCCCGGGGGCCGCGTTCGAACCCTCCGTGAAACCCGCCCGCTCCAGCAGGGTCGCCACATCGCGGATCATGGCCGTGGATCCGCACAGCATCGCGCGATCGGTCGCGGGGTCGAAGCCGCCGAGGGCCAGATCGGAGAACAGCGCGCCGTCCTCGATGCGGCGGGTGATCCGTCCCGGCCGGTCAAACGGTTCGCGCGTGACGGTGGGGTAGTAGAACAGCCGTCCCAGAGCGAGGTCGCCGATCAGGGGATCGTCGAAAACATCGCGCGTCAGGAAGGTCCGATAGGCCAGATCCTGCACCTGCCGGACGGTGTGAGTCACGACGACCTGGTCGAACCGCGCCCAGGTTTCCGGGTCACGCAGCACACTCAACCAGGGCGCCAGGCCGGTCCCGCCGGCGATCAGGAACAGTCGCCGGCCGGGGGTCAAGGCGTCCAGCACCAGGGTGCCCGTGGGCTTTCGACCCAGCAGGATTCTGTCTCCGGCGGCCAGCCGTCCGAGCCTTGAAGTCAGGGGCCCGTCCGGGACCTGGATGGAGAAGAACTCCAGCTCGTCCGACCAGCCAGGGCTGGCGATCGAATAGGCCCGGAGCGTCGGCTTGCCCGCGCCGTCTTCGGCCGGGAGCCCCAGCATGACGAACTCTCCGGAGCGGAACCGGAAGCTCTCGGGCCGTTCGACCGCGAAACTGAACAAGCGGTCCGTCCAGCGGCGGGTCCACAGGATGCGGGGCTCATGCCAGGCGGAGGCCGCGGCGACGGGACGAGCGGGGGCGAGGGTTTCGGTCATGGCGATCCTTCGAGCAGGATCTCGCCCATAGGAGACCGCATCGCCGAAGCGCGAACGACTTCTTCTGCCGTCATGGGGCAGAAAAACTGCGACCAGCGCCTAGAGTTGATCCAGGCCGGTGTCGTGGAACGCCGCCTGCTTCTTCAGCCAGTCGGTGAAGGCCTTGGCGCTCGGAGACAGCGGCCGGTCCTTCGGATGCACGACGTGATAGGCGAAACCGACGACCGCTCCGCCGTCGTGGAAGGGCGCGATCAGGCGGCCCGCCGCCAGGTCCGCCTGGGCCAGGGTGCGCTTGGCCAGGGCGACGCCGCGCCCCGCGACCGCCGCCTCGATCAGCATGGCGGACTGGTTGAACCGGGAGCCTCGCCGTGCGTCGCCGTGGCGAACACCGCGCGCCATCAGCCACATCGGCCAGTCCGGTCGACCGGGATCCCCGTCGCCCGACATGTCGTGCAGCAGCACATGATGAGCCAGGTCCGCCGGCGTCCGGATCGCATTCGGCCGCTGCATCAGCGATGGCGCGCAGACCGGAAGGACGCTCTCGATCAAGAGCCGTTCGGCCACATGGCCCGGATAATCCCCGGGGCCGTAGCGGATCGCCAGATCGACCTGGCCCTGATCGAAGGCGACCGGCTCCATGTCGGCCGACACCCAGACCTCGATCTCGGGATGAAGCGCGTGGAAATCGTCCATGCGGGGCATCAGCCATTTGGAGGCGAACGAGGGCGCGACGCTGATCGAGACCTGGCGACGACGCGGCGGCTCGCGCATGAGGGCCGAGGCGTCGCGCAATCGGTCCAGCCCTTCGGCCACCAGAGGCATCGACGAGCGGCCCAGATCGGTCAGCTGCAGCCCCTTGGCCTCGCGCTTGAACAGCGGGGCGCGAATGATCTCCTCGAGTTGGCGGATTTGCTGGCTGACGGCGCCGGGCGTGACCGCCAGCTCCTCCGCCGCGCGCGAAAAGCTCAGGTGTCGCGCGGCGCTCTCGAAGACGCGCAGGGCGTTCAGGGGTAACAGGGTTCGGGCCATCACTGATAGAAAACCTAATAGATCGACAAAGACAATCTCGTTTGTTGCGCAGCATCGCCGGACCTAGGGCTGGGGTGGAAGCTCGGCCGTCAGAGCGCCGTGAAATGATCCAATGCGCGTATTCCTCGCCTCCATTCCCCTGCCGGGAACCTCGATCGTCCTGATTGGCGCGGGCGACGCCGCCGCCGCCAAGGCGCGACTGTTCGACGGATCCGGAGCGAGACTGCGCTGGTTCGCGGGGCCGACTGCTGAGCCTAACGACGCCTGGATCGCCTGTTGGCCCGACGCGACGGATCTGGTCGGCGCCAGACTGGTCTTCATCGCCCTCCCCGACCCGAAACAGGCGGCGGCCTTCGCCGATCTGGCGCGGGCGGCGGGCGCCCAGGTCAATGTCGTGGATCAGCCCGGATTGAGCGACTTCCACACGCCGGCCCTGATCGACCGGGACGGGGTGGTGGTCGGGATCGCCACCGGCGGCGCGGCTCCGGTCCTGGCCCGCGAGGTCCGCTCGCGTGTCGAGGCGGCCCTGCCCCAGGGGTTGGATCGTCTCGCCCGCCTCGCCGAAGGCCTGCGCGAGACGGTCATGGCCACCCTGCCCGACTTCATGGCCCGACGTCGGTTCTGGGAGACCGCCTTCCGCGGCGCGCCCAGGGACCTGGCTCTCGACGGACAGACGGCGGAGGCGCGTCGTGAGATGCTCCGCCTGCTGAACACGCCCGAACGACCGCGGGGGGTCGTGCATCTGGTCGGCGCCGGCCCCGGCGATCCCGAGTTGCTGACGCTCAAGGCGCTGCGCGCGTTGCAGGACGCCGACCTCGTCATCCACGACCGCCTGGCGCCGCCGGCTGTTCTGGATCGCGCGCGCCGCGACGCACGCCGGATCTATGTCGGCAAGAGGCGCGGCGAGCACTCCGTTCCGCAGGAGCAGATCGCGGCCCTGATGATCGCCGAGGCGAAGGCCGGGCATCGCGTGGTGCGCCTGAAAGGCGGCGATCCATTCGTGTTCGGACGAGGCGGCGAGGAGCTGGAGGCCGTGCGGGCCGCGGGGATCGAGGTCATCGTCGTGCCGGGGATCACCGCCGCCCTGGGCTGCGCGGCGGCCGCGGGCATTCCGCTGACCCATCGCGACCAGGCCCAGGCCGTCAGCTTCGTGACCGCAGAGACCCGTGCGGGCGGCGCCGGGCCGGACTGGACCGCCCTCGCCGCCCCCAACCATACGCTCGCCGTCTATATGGGCGTCGCCGGCGCGGGGGCGGTGCAGGCCGGTCTGATCAACGCCGGCCGGTCGCCCGATACGCCGGTCGCCGTGATCGAGAACGGGTCCCGCCCCGATCAGCGCGTCGTGACAGGCCGGCTCGACGACCTCGCCCATCTGGTGGCCCGCGAGAAGGTCGTCAGCCCGGCCCTCCTGATCGTCGGCGAAGTCGCGGCCTGGGCGCGGTCAAGCGCGACAGCGCAGGAGGTCGCGGCATGAAGATCGTGACCGCCAACCGGCTCTCCGACGGACGGGTGATCTACGCCGACGCAGCGGGAGAGCCTGTCGGCGCTCTTGACCAAGCGGGTCGGTTCGACGGCGAGGCCGCCGAGCTCGCCCTGTCGCAGGCGGCGCTGAGACCCGCAACCTTCGTCAACCCCTACCTCGTCGAAGTCGACGACGGCCGTCCTTCGGGCCGTGACCGGTTCAAGGAGTTGATCCGCTCAAGGGGCCCCACCGTCGGCCACAGTCTGGAGCGGCTCTGATGTACCGCTACGACGAGTTCGACACCGCCGTGGTCCGCGAGCGGATCGAGGAGTTCCGGGACCAGGTCGCGCGCCGGGTCTCGGGAAGCCTGACCGAGGACGAGTTCAAGCCCCTGCGCCTGATGAACGGCGTCTATCTGCAGCTGCACGCCTACATGCTGCGCGTCGCGGTGCCCTACGGGACCATGAACAGCCGCCAGCTGCGCCGCCTGGCCCACATCGCGCGCGTCTATGACAAGGGCTACGGCCATTTCACGACCCGCACCAACATCCAGTACAACTGGCCGGCGCTCAGTGACGTCCCCGCGATCCTGTCGGAACTCGCCGAGGTCGAGATGCACGCCATCCAGACTTCGGGCAATTGCATCCGCAACGTGACCACCGACGTCTTCGCCGGCTGCGCGGACGACGAGATCGAGGATCCCCGTCCTTGGTGCGAGATCCTGCGCCAGTGGTCGACCATCCATCCCGAATTCTCCTTCCTGCCGCGCAAATTCAAGATCGCGGTCATCGCGGCTCCGAAGGACAGAGCCGCCATGCGCACCCATGACGTCGGCCTGCAGCTGATCCGGGGAGAGGACGGACAGGCGGCGTTCCGGGTCTTTGTCGGCGGTGGCCAGGGCCGGATTCCGCATATCGCGCAGGAGATCGCGCCGGCGGTGCCGAGACGCGACCTGCTGGCCTATCTGACCGCCATTCTCCGCGCCTGGAACCTGCTGGGCCGCCGCGACAACATCCACAAGGCACGGATCAAGATCCTGGTGGCCTCCCTCGGCATCGACGCCTTCCGCGAAGAGGTCGACCGGCATTTCGCCACCCTGCGGCGCGAGGACCTACGGGTGCCCGACGAAGAGGTCGCCCGCATCCGCGCCTATTTCGCGCCGCCGCCGTTCGCGGACCTGCCGAGGACCAGCGGGGCCTTCGACCGGGCGAGCCTGGCCGATCCCGACTTCGCCCGTTTCGCGCGCAACAACATCCGGCGCCATCGCCAGCCGGGCTATGCGACCCTCATCGTCTCGCTGAAGCCGCAGGGCGGCGTTCCCGGCGACATCACGGCCGACCAGATGGACCTGGTCGCGGACCTCGCCGAGCGTTTCTCCTTCGATGAGGTGCGGGCCGCCTATGAGCAGAACCTGGTCCTGCCCCATGTCCGCCTGGACGACACGCCGGAGATCTGGCGACGGTTGACCGACGCCGGCCTGGCGACGCCGAACGCGGATCTGGTGACGGACATCATCGCCTGCCCCGGCCTGGATTACTGCAGCCTGGCCAACGCCCGGTCGATCCCGGTCGCCCAAGCCCTGTCCGAGCAGCTCGCGGATCTCGACTATCAGGAACGGCTCGGGCCGGTCCGGGTCAATATGAGCGGCTGCATCAACGCCTGCGGCCATCACCACGTCGGCCACATCGGCGTGCTGGGCGTCGATCGCAAGGGCGAGGAGTACTACCAGATCACCGTTGGCGGCTCGGCGGACGAACAGGCCGCCCTGGGCGAAATCGTCGGCCGCAGCCTGGCCGCCGAGGACGTCGCGCCGGCGCTCAAGCGGGCGCTGGACCGCTATCTTGAGGTCCGCCGCGAGGGCGAAACCTTCCTGGACGCCGTTCGCCGCCTGGGCGCCGATCCGTTCCGCGACGCCATCTATGGAACGCTCGATGCAGTGGCTTGATACAGCTCCCCAGGGCGTGCGGCTGCCCGTGACGACACCGCTTGAAGAGGTCGAGGCCGCGGCGCGGGACGCCGAGGTCCTCGTTTTGGAATTCGACGCCTTTCGCGATGGTCGAGGCTTCTCCCTGGCGGCGGTCCTGCGCGAGCGCGGCTATCGCGGACGGCTGATCGCGGAGGGACGGGTCATTCCCGACCAGGCCCGCCATCTGCGCCGCTCAGGCTTCGACGGCGTGGTGCTCGGCGCCGGCGCCGACATCAACGCCTGGAAGCGGATGGACGCTGCATTCAGCGCCACCTACCAGCCCGTGGAAGACAGCGCGATCCCGATCTGGCGGCGCCGGAACCCCGCGCCGCGGGACCTTGAGGCTCTTGTCGGGACACTCGACCGCGCAACGCGCAGCGGCGGCGCCGAACAGATTCTTCGGGCGGCGCTGGATCCGTCTCTGGGGTTGAAGCCCGCGGTCCTGTCGTCGTTCGGCGCCGAGGCCGGTGTGCTGCTGTCGCTGGTCGCGCGGATCAATCCATCGACCCCGGTGATCTTCCTCGATACCGGCATGCATTTCCTCCAGACCCTGGCCTACCGAAAGGCCCTGTCGGAACACCTGGGCCTGACAGACGTGCGGCTGGTGACGCCTGACGCCGACCAGCGCGCCGACCTCGACCCCCGCGACGACCTGTGGCGGGCCGATCCCGACGCCTGCTGCGACCTGCGCAAGGTGGCCCCGCTCGAGCGGGCGCTGGCCGGCGTCGACACCCTGATCACCGGCCGCAAAGCGTTTCAGACCCCGGACCGGCGGGGCCTGCGTCCCTTCGAGCTGTTCGAGGGCCGCATCCGGGTCAATCCGCTGCACGACTGGTCGGAGGAACGGCTCGCGGCCTGGCTCGACGGCGAAAACCTGCCGAGGCATCCGCTCAGCGCCCATGGCTACCGCTCGATCGGCTGTTGGCCCTGCACCCAGGCTGTCGAGGCCGGCAAGGACGGTCGCCTCGGCCGCTGGTCCGGAGCCGCAAAGACCGAATGCGGTATACATCTAGGCCGCCGCGCGCTTCCGGTCGGCTGACTTTCCCGCCTTCTCCCGTTTCCAGAGATATCGCCTTGACGCTCCGACGTTCCGTGATCGACCTGATCGGTCAGACTCCCCTTCTTCGACTGAACCGCCTGTCGGATGCGACGGGGTGCGAAATCCTGGGCAAGGCGGAGTTCATGAACCCCGGCCAGTCGATCAAGGACCGCGCCGCCCTGTCGATTGTTCAGCGCGCCCGGGCGTCCGGCGAACTGCGTCCGGGCGGGACCATCGTCGAAGGCACCGCCGGCAATACCGGGATCGGCCTGAGCCTGGTCGGGGCCGCTCTCGGCCACCCGGTCGTGGTCGTCATGCCCCGCACCCAGTCGGAGGAGAAGAAGCTGGCGCTGCGGGCGCTCGGGGCCCGGCTGGTCGAGGTGGATGCCGCGCCCTTCTCGAGCCCCAGCCACTTCGTCCATCACTCCGCCCGCCTGGCGCGCGAGCTCGATGCGGACCTTCCCAACGGGGCCTTCTGGGCCAACCAGTTCGACAATCTCTCCAACCGCCTGTCCCACTACGAAGGGACCGGACCGGAGGTCTGGGAGCAGACCCAGGGCCGGATCGACGGCTTCGTCAGCGTCGTCGGATCCGGCGGCACCCTGGCCGGGATCGGGAGCTTTCTGAAGGAACGTAATCCGGCGATACAGACCGCCCTCGCCGACCCGGCCGGCGCCTCGCTCTACAGCTGGTTCACCCGCGGCGAGATGAAGGCCGAAGGCTCCTCGATCACCGAGGGCATCGGGGTGGGTCGGATCACCGGGAACCTTGAAGGCTTCGCGCCGGATCACGCCTACCGCGTCGAGGACGCGGAGTTCCTGCCGATCCTCTTCGATCTGATTCAGGAAGAAGGCCTGTCCCTTGGCGGATCGAGCGGCGTCAACCTGGTCGGCGCCGCGCGGCTGGCCCGGGAGCTCGGCCCCGGCAAGACCATCGTGACCCTGCTGTGCGACCCCGGAATCCGTTACGCCTCCCGGCTGTTCAATGTGGAGTATCTGTCGGCGCGCGGTCTGCCCACACCGGACTGGCTGACGTCCGTTCAGGCGACCGCCTGATGCAAGAGTTCCTGCTGTTCGCCGCCGTCGGCTTCGCCGCCCAGATCGTCGACGGGGCGCTGGGCATGGCCTTCGGGGTCATCTCTTCAACCCTGCTGCTCAGCCTGGGCACACCGCCGGCCGTCGCCTCGGCCAGCGTCCACGCGGCCAAGGTGTTCACCGGAACTGCGTCCGGCCTGTCCCACCTCGCCCACGGCAACGTCCGCTGGTCGCTGTTCTGGCCCCTTGCGGTCGGCGGCGTCATCGGCGGCGTGGTCGGCGGCGTCTTCCTGACCTCCGTCGACGGCGCGCTGATCAAGCCCTGGGTGCTGGGGTGGCTGGCGCTGATGGGGGTGATCATCCTGGTGCGCGCCACCCGGGAAATCCGGCTTCGGCACACGCCGATCAAGGGCGCCGGTCCGCTCGGCGTGGTGGGCGGCTTTCTGGATGCGCTGGGCGGCGGAGGATGGGGGCCGACGGTGACGACCACCCTGGTGAGCGTCGGCGAACCGCCCCGCCAGGCCGTGGGCACGGGCAACGCCGCCGAGGCCGTCGTCGCCGCGGCCGTTTCGACCACCTTCATCGTCGCCCTGGTCACGGGACATTGGGAGGAGGTCGACGGTTTGAAGCAGTACGGGACCTCGGTCGCGGGCCTGATTGTGGGCGGCGTCATCGCCTCGCCCCTGGCCGCCCTCATCTCCCGCGTTCTTCCGGTTCGGCCCTTCGCCTGGCTGATCGGGGTGCTGATCCTAGTGCTCGCGGGCTTCCAGCTGGTGGGACCGCTAATCGGTCGCTGATCCGCTCGCTCTCAATCGGGAGCGAGCAGGATCTGGAGCGTATCCGAGCCAGTGCGAACGAAGCCGCGGGGCAGCAGGACAGCCAGCTTCGCCGGATCGATCTCGGCCCTGTTCAATCGAACGCAAAGCCGCCCCGCCATGCGCTGGACGCTCTCGACATTGCCGGCGCCGCCCAAGGCCGCGAGGACGTCCGGAGCCAGCTCCGCCGTCCCTTGTGCGGGCACGGCGCGCGGGCCTTGGGGCAAAAGGTCGCCTGCGCCGACGACCGCCTTGATCTCGTCCGCCACGGCGTCGGCGATCGGTCCCAGCACGACCTGAAGCTGGTCCGGGGCCGGCGCGATGACGCCCCGCGCACCCAGCCGTTTCAGCGCCGCCTCATCCACCGCCTCGCGCGACCGGATATGCAGCCGCAGGCGTGTTGTGCAGGCGGCGACGGAGGTCAGATTGCCCGCCCCGCCCAGCGCCGCGACGAACACCTCGCCCCGGCTGCCCGCCACATCCGAAATCGGCGCGGCGGCCACGGGCTCGTCCTCCCGCCCCGGCGTCTTGAGATTGAAGATCGAAATGGCGCCCCGGAACAGGCCGTAATAGAGGCCCCCGTAGACCAGACCGACCGGCAACAGCATCCACGGCCGCGTCGCGCGACCGTAGTTCAGCACATAGTCGAACAGGCCCGCCGAGAAGGTGAAGCCCAGCCGCGATCCCAACAGGTCCATCGCCACCATCGATACTCCGGTCAGCACCGCATGGATGGCGTATAGGACCGGCGCCAGGAACATGAAGGTGAACTCGATTGGCTCCGTCACCCCGGTCAGGAAGGCCGTCAGGGCCAGGGAAAACAGCATGCCCCCGACCTCCTTGCGCCGGTCCGGACGGGCGGCGTGGTACATGGCCAGGCAGGCGGCAGGCAGACCGAACATCATGACCGGGAAGAAGCCGCTCATGAAGACGCCCGCGCTGGGGTCGCCGGCGAAGAAGCGGTTCAGGTCGCCCGTCGCGCCGTTGTAGTCGCCGACGATGAACCAAGCGACGTTGTTCAGGATGTGGTGCAGGCCGGTGACGATGAGCAGCCGGTTCAGGAAGCCGTAGACGAACAGGCCGATCTCGCCCGACCCGACCACGGCGCGGCTGAAGACGTCGATGGCGTGGTCAATGCCGGCGAACGTCAGTCCCACGGCGGCGGCCACGACCAGACCGGCGACCCCCGCCACGATGGGCACGAAGCGGCGACCGGCGAAGAAGCCCAGATAGTCGGGCAATTTGAACGTCGAGAAGCGATTGTAGCAGGCCCCGGCGATCAGGCCGGCGACGATGCCGATGGGCACGCCCAGTCGCGACAGAGCCTGGTCCTTGAAGGCTTTTGACGCCGCATCGAGGGCGTCTCCGCTGAGCCCCGCGACCACCTCGGGCGGGACGCTCAGCAGGACCTTGGACGCCTCCACCGAGATCAGGAAACAGACCACGCCCGCCAGGCCCGCGGCGCCGTTGTTGTCCTTGGCCAGGCCCACCGCCACGCCGACGGCGAACAGCAAGCCGAGGTTGGCGAAGATCGCCTGCCCCGCCGCCGAGATGAAGGCGATATCCATGAGGTCCGGCTGGCCCAGACGCAGCAACAGGCCCGCGACCGGCAGGACCGCGATGGGCAGCATCAGGGCCCGGCCGAGCGGCTGCAGGCTGGACAGTCCGATCTTCATGCGACCGCTCCGACGACATGGGATTTGAGCAGGGCCGCCAGACGCTCATCGGCCAGGGCGCGCACGGCCTCGGCGTTGTCCAGCGTCAGGGCCTGGGCCGCCAGTGCGCGACACTCGGCCAGGGTCGTGGACCGCACCACGGCCTTGATCTCGGCCACCATCGACGGCGTGGCCGACAGCTCGGTGACGCCGAGCCCGATCAGAATGGGCGCGGCCAGAAGGTCGGAGGCCAGACCGCCGCAGACGCCGATCCAGCGCGTGTCGGTGGCCCCCGCAGCGGTCTGCGCGATCAGGCGCAGGACGGCCGGATGCAGGCTGTCGAGCTGAGCCGCCAGATGGGCGTTCTGGCGATCCATGGCCAGGGCGTACTGGGTCAGGTCATTGGTGCCGATCGAAACGAAATCGATGTGGGGCGCCAGCAGGTCGGCGGTCATGGCCGCCGCCGGAGTCTCGATCATAACCCCCAGCAGGGGCGTCTGACCGCCGGTCTCGCTCGCGGCGATATCCAGCAGGGCGCGAACCTGGCGCACCTCGGACGCCGAGGCGATCATCGGCAGCATGACGGCCACCGTCCCGGCCGAACGCACCCGACAGATGGCGCGCAGCTGGGTCAGCAGCAGATCGGGCCGATGCAGCCCCGCCCGGACGCCGCGCAGGCCCAGGGCCGGATTGTCCTCCTGCGGCATGGGCAGATAGGGCAAGGGCTTGTCGCCGCCCGCGTCGAGGGTGCGGACGACCAGCGGTCGTCCGTCCAGGGCGTCGGCGATGGCCTGGTACTGGGCCAACTGCTCCTCTTCCGTCGGTGCGTTCTGGCGTTCGAGGAAGAGGAATTCGGTGCGCAGCAGGCCGCAACCTTCGGCGCCCCCGGCCACGGCGGGCGCGGCCTCGGTCACAGCGCCCAGATTGGCGAAGACCTCGATGCGGACGCCGTCGGCGGTGCGGCAGTCTTCGGAGGCCAGGGCGCGAGCCTCGGCGCGGCGGCGGTCGCGGGCGGCCGCGCCGCTCTGGGCGCGCGCCTGACGAGCCGCGGAAGGGCTGGCGACCAGCCGCCGCCCGTCAGCGTCCAGCACCACCAGAGCCCCGTCCTCGACCTGGTCCAGACCCGGCCCCACGGCGACGAGGGCGGGCACGCCCATGGCCGCGGCCAGGATGGCGACGTGCGAGGTCGGTCCGCCCCGCGCGGTGCACAGCCCCGCCACCTTGACGGCGTCCAGCGCGATCAGTTGCGACGGCAACAGATCGTCGGCCAGGATGACCGATCCGGTTCCCAGCACCACAGGCGCCGGCGCGGCCTCGCCCGACAGCTCGATCAGGACCTGACGCTCCAGATCCAGCAGGTCGTCGGCGCGCTCGGCGGTGCGGACATCGCCCAGAGAGCGGAACAGGGCCACGCCGCCCTGCGTCGCCTTGCGCCAGGCGAAGCCTGCGCCGCAGCCGGCCGCGATGGCCTCCTGCGCCGTCGCGATCAAACCTGGGTCATCGAGGAAGGCCAGATGGGCCGCCAGGATGGCGCGACGATGCGCGCCGCCCCCGGCCACCGAAGCCTCGATGCGGCCGCGCACCGCGTTCAGGGCCTGTTGCAAGGCGGCCTGCTCCAACGCGACGCCGCGCCCCTGTTCGGGCGTCTCGATCTCGGCCTGACGCAGACGAACGGCGCGGCCGATCGCCAGACCCGGCGCCGCCATGACGCCCGAGAAGATCAGCTCGCCGTCCTCGCCCGCCGCCGGACCGGCGGGAGCTTCAGGCGCTTCGGCAGCGTGGGCGACGGGCGCGCTCTCGCCCCCCTCGCCCAGACCAGACAGGATCAGGGCGGCGATCGCCTCCAGCGCCGCCTCGGCCTGCGGACCGCTGGCGCTGAGGATCAGGTCGTCGCCGTCCTTGAGGCCCAGCGTCATCATGGCCGTCAGGCTGGCGGCGTCGGCGCTGCGGTCGCTCAGGATCAAACGGACCCGCGCATCGAAGCCCTTGGCGGCGGCGGCGATGCGCGAGGCCGGGCGGGCGTGCAGGCCATGCGGCAGCGGCGCACGCACCGTTCGGGCCAGCGCCGTCTGTCCATCGCTCGCCGCCGCGCCGGAGGCCGCGGCCGGACGCACCGCCATGATCGGCTCGCCCGCCACGACCAGACGGTTCAGGGGCAACAGGCGGACCTCGCCTTCATTGGCCAGTAGGATCGGCGAGATCAGGCTCTTCGCGCCGCCCGCCACGACGTCCATGTCCAGCGCCAGCAGGAGATCGCCGGTGCGCACGCGCGCGCCCTCCGCGACATGGGCGGTGAAGCCCGCGCCGTTCAGAGAGACCGTCTCCAACCCCAGATGGATCAGGATCTCCGGTCCATCATCCGAGCGGACGCTGACGGCGTGGCCGGTGCGGGCCAGGCTCGAGACCACGCCGTCGAAAGGCGCCCGGACCGTCAGGCCGGTCGGATCGATGGCCAGTCCCTCGCCGACCATGCGCGCGGCGAAGGCGGCGTCCGGGACCTCGTCCAGTGAACAGACCCAGCCGTCGATCGGCGCGTGGACGATCAGTTCGGGCGTCATCAGTCGTCCTCGGGCTTGGTCGGATCGGACAGGCGCACCCAGTCGACGCCCCACATCGGATCCAGGTCCTTCTGTGTGAAGCGCAGGCACAGGTCGTGCCGGCCCGAGCGGACAGGCAGGCGTCCCGAAAGCGTGGTGATCCCGTCGTTCCCGGCGGCCTCGGCCAGAGGAATGATCAGCGCTGGTTCGCCCTCGCAGCCGTCGATGCGGACTTCCAGCTCACCTTCCGGCGTGCGCGGGGTCCCCAGTCGGATCTTGTCGCGGTCGGCGCCGATCTGGAAGTTGAAGGGGACCTGGCCGACGGCGGCCTCGAAGCGCATGCCCTGGCTAAGGTCCGCCGACTGGTAAATCCAGCAGGGGTTGAGGATGTCCATCAGCAGGGCCGCGCGTTCGCCCTCCAGCGGGGCGTCGTCGATCAGCGACAGCGGCAAGGCCGCGCTGCACAGCTTCATCTGATGGTCGTAGCGGCGCTGGCCGTCGGCGGGCGGGACCGCGGCGACCTCGGTCAGGCCGCTGGTCGCATAGTCGATGCCGAGGGTGCGATAGCGCGCCAGCTGCGGATCCAGCCGCGCGCGGAAATCGGCGAAGTCCAGTCGCTCGTGCGGGGTCCAGGCCATTTCGGCCAGGGCCGATATCCGCGGGAAGGCCTGGTATTCGACCCGCTCCTCGCTGCGCATATGCTCGGTGAACAGATTGGCCTGCACACCGATGACGCGGCGCGCCTGCTCCGGGGTCAGTTCGTCCGGCGTCGGATCAAAGGAATAGACATCGCGCAGGGACGAGGTGAAGCCGCGTCCCGGCGCCCCGTCATCGGCGCTCTGGCGATTATCGAGATAGAGGACCGGCGCCGGAGACATCACTGTGTCATGGCCCAGGCGCGCCGCCTCGATGGCGCCCTCGACGCCGCGCCAGGACATGACGCTGGCGTTCGGATTGATGCCGCCCTCGAGGATCTCGTCCCAGCCGATCATGCGCCGGCCGTGGTCGTTCAGTCGCTTTTCCAGACGGGCGACGAACCAGCTCTGCAGCTTCTCCTCGTCCGTGAGGCCCAGTTCGCGCATCCGCTCCTGAACGCGGGCCGAGGCCTTCCATTGATCCTTGACCGCCTCGTCGCCGCCGATGTGGACGTATTCGCCGGGGAACAGATCGACGACCTCGTCCATCACATTCTCGAGGAAGACCAGGGTCGGCTCCTCGACGTTGAACAGGGTCGGATAGACGCCCCAGTCGGCGGGCACGGCCGGCACGGCGCCGCCCGGTACGTCAGTCACGCCCAGCTCGGGATAGGCGGCGACCGCCGCGCTGGCGTGTCCGGGCACGTCGATCTCGGGCACCACGACGATATTGCGGGCCGCCGCATAGGCGACGATGTCGCGCACCTGATCCTGGGTGTAGACGCCGCCGTAGAGACGCGGACGGCCTGTTGCCGGGTCGATGTCCTTTTGCGCCGCCGCGCCCGCATGGACGCGCCAGCCGCCGACCTCGGTCAGCCGGGGATAGCGTCTGATCTCCAGCCGCCAGGCCTGGTCGTCGGTCAGGTGCCAGTGGAAGACGTTGAGCTTGTGCAACGCCATCCAGTCGATGAATTCCTTGATGAACTCCGGCGACTGGTAGTGACGGGCGGAATCCAGCATGACGCCGCGCCAGCCGAAGCGGGGGGCGTCCTGAATGGCCACGGCGGGGATGGTCACGGCCCCCTGCCCCGCTTCGGCGGTGGCCAGCTGCCACAGGCTGACCGCGCCATACAGAAGTCCGCCGAAGTCGCCGGCGGTGATGACCGCGCCCCGCGGGGTCACATCCAGACGATAGCCGTCGGCGGCCGATCCGGCCTCGTGGCGGAAGACGACGGCGCCCGGCGCGGCTTCGCCTTCACGCACCGTCAGGCCCAGCCCCCGCGTGCGTTGCATCAACTCCGCGAAATGAGCGGCCGCCCGGGCGGCTTCGGCGTCGCCGCGCGGCGTCAGGATCGTGGTCCCGGCATTGATCTGGAACACGCCGGACGTCGCCGTCACGGACTGTGGCCGAGGGATGATCGAGCCCGCTGTCACCTGCGCCAGCGCAGGCGTGGCCGCCGCCAAGGTGAAGATCAGGGCGAACGCCGTCGCCGATCGCGCGAACAGGGTCATCGCAGTCTCGCAGCTGGAGAAAGGGCGCGCGGGACGTGGGACGCCCCGCGCCAGTCTGGCCTCAGGAGGAGACCTTGGCGACAGGCTTTTGCGAGGACGACGGACGCCGTCCTCGCAAAGAAACCCCGTCCTAGAACTCGACCGACAGGGTCGCCATCAGCTTGCGGCCCGTACGATAGACGCCGCGCGGCAGGTCCACCGTATTGGCGTATGCGTAGTATTCGCTATCCAACAGGTTCTGGCCGGACACCGTCAGGCTTACGCGGTCGTTGAAGGCATAGCCCGCCGTCGCGTCCAGGGTATCGACGTCGCGCACATACATGGCGTCGCCGCGATCCAGGCCGGTGAAGTACCGCGACCGCCACGTATAGGTCACCCGGGCCGAGAAGGCGCCGTTCTCATAGAAGGGGCTGAGATTGACCTGGTGCTTGGAGTTGAACGGCAGGTCCTGGCCGTTGTCCGCCTCCCCGTCGACCAGGGTGTAGTTGGCCAGCAGGCCGAACCCGTAGGCGTAGTTCTGCTGGTAGGCGAGCGAGATCCCCTTCAGTTCGGCCGAGCCCGCATTGGTCGGACGGCTGATCTGATAGGTGGTGACGGCGTTCTGGGCCTGGTTGAAGTGCTGCTCAGGCGCGGTCTGCTGCAGGATGTAGTTCGAGATGTCCTTGATGAAGACCTCGCCCGACAGGATGGCGTTCTCGGCGAAATACCATTCCGCCGCCACGTTCAGGTTGGTCGATTCATACGGGTCCAGGTCCGGATTGCCGCCGCCGCCGTTCAGGATCTGGTCCGACAGCCAGAAGTAGTTGGACATGTCGGCGTAGTTCGGACGGGCGATGACCCGGGACGCCGTCGCACGGATGAGCAGATCGTCCGAGGCGTTGAACACCAGGTTCAGGCTGGGCAGGAAGTCGTCGTATTCCTTGGTCGTCACGTTCCAGGCCCAGTCGGCGGCGGTCGTGCCGCAGCCGGTGGCCGTCTGGTTCACGCAGATATAGCCGCCGCTGTCCGATTCCGTCCGGACGTAACGCAGGCCGATGTTGCCGCGCACGAAGTCGTTCTCGAAATTCGCCTGGCCGTAGACGGCGTGGATTGTCTCCTGGACGTTCCAGTTCTGGGCCGTGAACTCGGCGTTGCCGAACACGGTCGGCGTCGGCGCCGGCTGCCACGGACGCAGATAGCCTCCGGACTGGATGTAGTCCGCCAGGGCGGCGCCGTCGATGCGGAAGCGGCCGGTCATCTGGCCGTTCACGCCGTCGAAGCCGTCTAGATAGTTGCCCGGCACCTGGCTCGGGTTGAACATCGAGGCGCTGTCCGGCGCGCCGAAGATCTGGACCGTCACGCCCGACATGCGCTGGTCGGTCTCGTGCTTGCGGTATTTGTAGCCGAACTGAAGGCGGTCGAAGAAGCCGTCGCGATCAAGACCGAAATCGACCTGGCCGTAGGTCTCCTTGTCCGTGGTCGGCTTGGAAACGATGTTGCCGCCCCAACCGGCGTTGTAGCCCGTCGGGCCGACGGACGGATCGCCCGCGCCCCAGCCGCCGTCGAACGAGAACCTTGCGGCGTTGGACAGCACGTCGTTGTTGGCCGGATTGGTATAGGTCAGGACACCCGGCGAGCCGGGCGCGCCCCGGAAATCAACGGTGTAGTCGGCCCAGTTCAGGAACTCGCCGAACAGCTGGCGCTGGGTGCCGCCGTCCGCCTTGCTGTAACCGATGTCGCCGGACAGATCCCAGCCCTCGCCCTGCCACTTGCCGTCCAGGTGATAGGAGTCGGTCGTCAGGGCGGCCTCGCGGTACTGGACGTCCAGCACGCTCAGCGCATTCTTGAAGGCGGCGTACTTGATGACGCCGTCCTCGATCTGGATGTCGGTCAGGGCGCCCAGGCTGTTCCAGGTGTTGCCCTGGAAGGCGAACAGCGACTGGTTGGTGTTGTTGTAGGTCGCCTCGACGTGCAGCCAGTCGAAATTCAGGTCCAGTTGCTCGACCGGGCGCCATTGCAGGGCGACAGTATAGCTGTCGCGTTCGCGGTCCTGTTCGAAGAAGTGGGTGCCGAACGAGTTCAGGCCGCGTGCATTCGGGTTGGCCAGCAGAGTTGAGGCGCAGGTCCCGGCGCAGTTGCCGTTGGTGATGGAGTTGGCGCCCGGGTTTTCCGGATTGCCGCCGGCATAGTAGTTGGCCGGAATGGTGCCGTAGGCTTCCAGGCCGTCACGGCGCAGGCCGTCCTTGGCGTGCTGGTAAGAGACCAGGACACCGAAGTTGCGGTCCTCGTTCCGCCAGCCGGCCAGCAGCGAATACTGGGGATCGGATTCTTCCGACCGGTCATTGTACAGCCAGGTCGCGGCGCCCGAGAGGGTCAGGCCTCGGCTCAAGTCCAGCGGACGGCGGGTCAGGACATCGACCGTGCCGCCGATGCTGCCTTCGTCGATGCGAGCTTCCGACGACTTGAACACCTCGACCCGGCCGACGATCTGCGGCGCCAGCAGGGCATAGTTAAAGGTCCGTCCCGGCTGGTCCAGGATGAACCAGTCCGCCGAAGCGACCGTCTGGCCGTTCAGCAGGGTGCGGTTCAGCGCCGGGTCGGTGCCCAGGATCGAGACCTTCTCACCCTGACCGAAGGCGCGGTCGATGGTGACGCCCGGAATGATGGTAATGGCTTCGGCCACGTTCGAGCTGGGGAATTTGCCCACGTCCTCGGCGGTGACGACATCGATGATGGCGTCCGCGTTGCGTTTGGTCTCCAGCGATTGCTGCAGCGAGGCGCGGATGCCCGTGACGATCACGTCGTCAATGACGGTGGGTTCCCCTGCGTCCTGTGCGGCGGCGGAGCCGGCGACCAGCGCCAGTGCGCTGACGGTGCCGGCAAGCAAGGCATGACGAAGACTCATGACGCCTATTCTCCCCTGATTGGACCTACCCCCGCAGGTCCAGAAAAGCCCAATTTAAGACCAATATGGTCCATTCCCCGGCTGCGAATGCTGAATTGCGCCGCCGTTGACACGAGACTTTCATCAAACAATCACGACGCGCAAGACCAAAATGATAATTGGGCCTATTCTTTTATTATATTGGTACTTGATTGGTCGCATGACTTGCGTTCAGATGGGCCCATCAAACGGGCTGTTTGAATTGGACGGGGCGTAATGTCGTTTCTCGAAGCCATAGGCCCGCTGGACGCCCAGCGTCCGGCGCCGCTGTACCAGCAGCTGCAGCACGCGGTGCGCGAGGCGATCGAGCGTCACGCCCTGAAACCTGATGAGGCCCTGCCGCCCGAACGCGACCTCGCCTCGGGCCTAGCGGTGTCGCGCATCACGGTGCGAAAGGCGTTCGACGGGCTGGTCGCCGAGGGCCTGCTGACCCGTCGTCAGGGCGCCGGCACCTTCGTCGCCGCCCGAGTGGAGAAGAGCTTCTCCAAGCTGACCTCGTTCTCGGAAGACATGGCCGCGCGCGGCCGCAAGGCGACCAGCTCCTGGCTGAACCGCAGCGAAGGCGCCGTGACGCCGGAAGAATCGCTGACGCTTGGCCTCAGCCCCGGCACGCCGGTCTATCGCTTCAGCCGCATCCGCTACGCCGACGGCCTGCCGATGGCGCTGGAGTATTCGACGATCCCCGCAGCCTGCCTGCCCGGCCTCGACGCGGTCGGCGCCTCCCTGTACCGCGCCCTGGCCGACACCGGCTATCGCCCAAACCGCGCGCTTCAGCGCCTACGCGCCGTGTTGTTCAACGCCGAGCAGGCCGAACTTCTGGGCACCACCGCCGGGGCGGCCGGGCTGCTGATTGAGCGCCGGGCCTTCCACGCCGGCCAGGCCGTCGAGGTCACCCAGTCCTATTATCGCGGCGACGCCTACGACTTCGTCGCCGAACTGAACGACGGCCCCGCCTGATGCGCGCTGAAGACACGAAGATGTTCGCCGAGGCCGCCGAGGCCTCGGCCGTGGTTGCCGCCCAGCTGCGTGACAACGCCGGGATCGTCGCCCGCGCCGCCGCCCACCTGCGCGCGCACCCGCCCACCGCCGCCCTGATCTGCGGCCGCGGCAGTTCGGACAATGCCGGGGTCTTCGCCCGCTATCTGATCGAGGCCGAAACCGGCGTCCTGACCAGTCCCACGCCTCTGGCCCTCAGTTCGGTCTATGGGCTTACGCCACGCATTCCCGGCGGGGTCTGCTTCGCCGTCTCGCAGTCGGGCAAGAGCCCGGATCTGGTCGCCGCCGCCGCCGCCGCCAAGGCGGGCGGCGCCTTCGTCATCGCCCTGGTCAATGTCGAGGGGTCGCCCCTGTCGGACGTGGCCGACCTGACCGTTCCGCTGCGCGCCGGTCCGGAACTGTCGGTGGCCGCGACCAAGAGCTTCATCGCCAGCCTCAGCGCCATCGCCCATCTGGTCGCGGAATGGAGCGGCGACGCCGATCTGTCCGAGGGGCTGAAAGATCTGCCGCGACAGCTGGACGCCGCCTGGAAACAGGACTGGTCCGCCGCCCTGCCCGCCCTGACCGACGCGACCAGCCTCTATGTTGTCGGCCGCGGCGTCGGCTTCGGCGTGGCCCGCGAGGCGGCGCTGAAGCTGAAGGAGACCTGCGGCCTGCACGCCGAGGCGTTCAGCACCGCCGAGGTGCGCCACGGTCCAATGGCCCTGGTCAAGACCGGCTTCCCCGTCCTGCTGCTGCCCCAGTCGGACGCGACACGCGACGACGCCGTGGATCTGGCCGCCGACTTCGCCCGTCGGGGCGCCCGGGTCTTCTTCGCCGGAGCCACGACCGCGCCCGGCGTCATCGCCCTGCCGACCGTGCCCTGCCATCCGTGGCTTGAGCCGATCCTGCTGATCCAGAGCTTCTACCGGCTGGCGGCGACGCTCTCGACGGCGCGCGGCTTCGATCCCGACCGACCGCCCTATCTCAACAAGGTGACCGAGACCGTTTGATGCCCATCCTGCTGTACAACGGGCGGATTCTGGCCGAGGACGCCTTTCACGAGGACCTCGCCGTGGTCATCGACGGCGACCGAATCGCCGCCGTCGGGCCGGAAGACGCCCTACGCGCCGCCTTCCCGGAAGCGGCGGATCACGACCTGAACGGCGATCGACTGGTCCCCGGCTACATCGACACCCAGGTCAACGGCGGCGGCGGCGTCCTGTTCAACGACGCGCCCACGATCGAGACTATCGCCCGCATCGGCGCCGCCCACCGGCGCTTCGGCACCACCGGCTTCCTGCCGACCCTGATCAGCGACGACCTGTCGGTCATCGACCGGGCCATCGACGCGGTCGAACAGGCCATGGCCGACGGCGTGCCCGGGGTGCTGGGCATCCATATCGAAGGCCCCTTCCTGAACGTCGCTCGCAAGGGCATCCACGATCCCAACAAGTTCCGCACCCTGGACGCCGAGGCCGTGCGCCTGCTGACCCGGATGAAGACGGGCCGGACCCTGATCACCCTGGCCCCGGAAATGACCTCGCCCGACATGATCGCGGCCCTGGTCGAGGGCGGCGCCGTGGTCGCCGCCGGCCATACCGACGCCGACCATGCGACGACCAGAACCGCTCTGGACGCGGGCGTGACTGGCTTCACCCATCTGTTCAACGCCATGTCGCCGCTGACCAGCCGCGAGCCGGGCGTGGTCGGGGCGGCGCTGGAAAACACTACCGCCTGGTGCGGGATCATCGTCGACGGCCACCATGTCGATCCGGTCGTATTGAAGCTGGCCCTGCGCTGCCGGCCCGCCGACCGCTTCATGCTGGTCACCGACGCCATGCCCAGCGTCAACGCGGGCAGCGATCACTTCTATCTTCAGGGCCGCCGCATCTCGGTGAAGGACGGCGCCTGCCTGGACGAGCGCGGCGTGCTCGCCGGCTCCGACCTGGACATGGCCGCCGCCGTACGCAACGCCCGCGACCTGCTGGGCCTCGATCTGCCTACCGCCGTCATGATGGCCTCGGCCGCGCCAGCCACCTTCCTGGGGCTGCAGCGCGAACGCGGCCACATTGCGCCAGGGTTCGCCGCGGACCTTCTGATCCTCAACGACGACCTGTCCGTCGCACAAAGCTGGATCGACGGCGCTCCGATCCGTCATCGCTGACACCGCCTGAAGCCGTCAGGCGATCCTTCAGTGCGCCAGCATGGTCCCGGAGATCCCGTCGACCGAGGTCACCCCGGACAGGGCCATGGCGACGGTCATTTCGGCGGCCAGAAGGTCCAGGACATGGGTCACGCCGGCCTCGCCCCGCGCCGCCAGCGCATAGGCCCACGCCCGACCGATCAAGACGCCGTCGGCGCCGAGCGCGAGCATCCGCACGACATCCAGACCACTGCGCACGCCGCCGTCCGCCAGGATCGTGACCCGCCCCTGAACCGCCTCCGCGATCGCCGGCAGCGCGCGCGCCGATGACAGGGCGCCGTCCAGCTGGCGGCCGCCGTGGTTGGACACCACCAGGCCATCGGCCCCCAGATCCACCGCCGCCCGGGCGTCCTCGGGGTCGAGCAGTCCCTTGATGATCAGCGGGCCCTTCCACTGATCCCGCACCCATTCCAGGTCGCGCCAGGTCACGGAGGGATCGAAATTGTCCCGCATCCAGGCGAAGAAATCCTCCAGGCCGGAGCCGTCGCCCAATACGGGAGCCACATTGCCCAGGGCGTGCGGGCGCCCGTTGACCCCCACGTCCCACGCCCAGGCCGGTCGCTGGACCGCCTGCCAAATCCGCCTCAGGTCGCCCGCGAACCCCGGCGCGCCCGCCAGGCCGGACCGGAGGTCGCGATAGCGCGAGCCCGGCACCGGCATGTCGACCGTGAAGACCAGGGCGGGACACCCTGCCTCGGCCGCCCGCGCCAGAAGGTCCTTCATGAAGGCGCGGTCGCGGATCATGTAGAGCTGGAACCAGAACGGGGCCGGCGATCCTTTCGCCACCTCCGCGATCGGACAGGCCGAAACCGTCGACAGGGTAAAGGGCACGCCGAAGGCCGCCGCCGCCCGGGCGGCCTGAACCTCGCCGCGTCGGGCGTTCATCCCGGCCAGCCCGATCGGCGCCAAGGCGACCGGCAGGGCGCTCTTCTGACCGAACAGCGTGGTCGACAGGTCGATCTTCGACACGTCGCGCAGCACGCGCTGGCGCAGCGCGATGTCCTGCAGGTCCGACACATTGCGACGCAGGGTCGTCTCCGAATAGGAGCCGCCGTCGATGTACTCGAACAGGAAGCGCGGCAGGCGACGCCGGGCGAGCTCGCGGTAATCGCCGATGGATGCAGCCTTCATCGTCCCGCGCCCTACTGGAAGTTCGCCAGGGCGCCGCCATCGACCAGCAGGGCCGCGCCGGACATGTAGGACGCCATGTCCGAGGCCAGGAAGGCGACGACGCCGGCGATATCCTCGGGGCGGCCGAGCCGGCCCAGGGGGATGCGCCCCTCCATGTAGCGACGCTTGTCCGGGTCGGCGAGGTCGTCCTTGTTGATGTCGGTCGCGACCGTTCCCGGCAGGACGGAGTTGCACCGGATGCCGTGCCGCCCCAGGGCGACCGCGCAAGACTGCATCAGGCTGTGCACCCCGGCCTTGGTCGGGGTGTAGTGGGTCTGCATCTCGCCGCCCACCAAAGCGGAGATCGAACTGATGGCCACGATGGAACCGCCTCGCCCCTCGGCGTCCCTGCCCTGTTTGACCATCTGGTTGGCTGCGGCCCGAACCATGAAATAGGCCCCGTGCAGGTTGACCTCCATCGTCCGGCGCAGGGTCTCAACCGGCATTTCCAGGAAGGCGTGGAACGGGCAGATCCCGGCGTTGGAGACGAAGACGTCCACCCGCCCGAACGCCTCAACCGCCGCGTCCACGAACACCGTCGCGCTCTCGGGCAGGGCCACGTCGCCGTCCACCGCGATCGCCCTGCGCCCGAGCGCCCCGACCGCCGCGACCACGGCGGAGGCCTCTTCAGCGTCGTTGAAGGTGTTGATGGCGACATCCGCGCCCTGCCGCGCCGCTTCGATTGCGGTCGCCCGGCCGATCCCGCGCGAGGCTCCGGTGACCAGCACCACCTTGTTTTCAAGCAGCATGCGGGCTCCGGCGAGGTTCAGGGTTTGGGCGACCAGCCGAGATCGAGGCTGATGGCATTGGCGGCGTCCATGACCGTCACGGTCAGTTCGGCCATGCGGGCGTCGCTCATGTACTGGGCGGCGCTGGAGACGCTGATGGCGGCGATCACCTGGCCGTCCACGCCGCGCACGGGGGCGGCGACGCAGCGGATCTGGTCCTCGTTCTCCTCGAGGTCGAAGGCGTAGCCCTTGGCCGCATACCCTCGCATCCGTTCCAGCCAGACGGCGCGCGCCGCGGAATCGAACGGCTGACCTTCCGGCGAATAGAAATCCACCCACTCCGTCTCGGTCTTGTCCAGGATCAGGGCCTTGCCCAGGCCCGTGGACGCGATCGGATGCCGCTCGCCCAGGCGCGACCCGATGTTGATCCGTCGACGCCCGCCGACCTTGTCCAGATAAAGGGCGTGGCGTCCGTCCAGAACGCCCAGATGCACGGTGTCCTCGGTGGTCGCCGACAGCTGCTCCAGCCATGGCCGGGCGATGCGCGGCAGATGCATCTGCTGGCTGGCCGCGTGCCCGAGCTCCAGCAGCTTGGGCCCCAGGGTGTAGCCCTCGCGCGGGCGGAACGAGAGCAGGCGGCGATCGACCAGCGCCGACGCCAGGCGATGGGTCGTGCTGCGCGTCAGTTGCAGGTGTTCCGACAGTTCGGCCAGCGACAACGGCCCGTCGATCAGGGCGTCGATGACGTCCAGACCGCGCAACAGCGTCTGGCTGCCGGAAGCCTTGGCGGCTTCCTCGGGTTCGCCCGTCTCGATTGACGCAGTTTGTCCCATCACGTAAGCACCTGTTTCAGAATGTAGCAAAACACGCAAGCAAAGCGGCGATTGAAAGCCAGTTTGACGCGGAGCACGGAGAAGCGCCAGTGCCATCCCGGAATATGGGAAACGATCACCGGAATCGCACCACGTGAGCCGGCTGTCCAAGATCAAGGCTGTGCGCGCCTTCGTGGTGCGGGGCGGCGGCGCGGACTATCACGACCAGTCGGACGGTCACTGGATCGATGACCACATCGCCACGCCGATGTCGAAATACCCTGAGTACCGGCAGAGCCGCCGCAGCTTCGGCATCAATGTCCTGGGTACGCTGGTGGTCGAGATCGAGGCCGAGAACGGCGTCGTCGGCTTTGCGGTCACGACCGGCGGCGAGCCGGCCGCCTATATCGTCGAGAAGCACCTGGCCCGTTTCCTCGAGGGGCGCGACCCGTCCGATGTCGAGACCATCTGGGACCAGATGTATCTCTCAACCCAGTACTATGGCCGCAAGGGCTTGGTGGTGAACGCCATCTCCGGCGTCGATCTGGCGTTGTGGGACCTGCTGGGCCGCCTGCGTCAGGAGCCGGTGTTCGCCATGTTGGGCGGACCGGTGCGCGACGAACTGACCTTCTACGCCACCGGCGCCCGCCCCGACCTGGCCAAGCAAATGGGCTTCATCGGCGGCAAGATGCCCCTGCACCACGGTCCGGCCGAGGGCGACGAGGGGTTCGCCAAGAATATCGCCGAACTGGCTGAGATGCGCTCGCGCTGCGGCGAGGACTTCTGGCTGATGTTCGACTGCTGGATGGCGCTGGATCTGGACTATGCGACCCGCCTCGCCCACGCCGCCAACGACCATGGCCTGAAGTGGATCGAGGAAGCGCTGAGCCCCGACGACTACTGGGGCTATCAGGCGCTGAAGAAGGCCGCCCCTCCCGGCATGCTGGTCACCACGGGCGAGCACGAGGCCACGCGCTGGGGCTTCCGCATGCTGCTGGAGATGGAGTGTTGCGACATCATCCAGCCGGACGTGGGCTGGTGCGGCGGCCTGACCGAGCTGATCAAGATCGCCGACATGGCCGACGCCCGGAAGGTGCTGACGATCCCGCACGGGTCATCGGTCTACAGCTACCATTTCGTGGTGACGCGCCATGACAGCCCGTTCGCCGAATTCCTGATGATGGCGCCCAAGGCCGACGAGGTCGTGCCGATGTTCCATCCGCAGCTGATCGGCGAGCCCGTCCCCGTGAACGGCAAGCTCAAGGTCCCCGATCTCCCCGGCTTCGGCGTCGAGCTGAACCGGGACATCGCCCTTCACCGCCCCTACCCCCGCCAGGCGTCCTGATGAAACTGTTGCGTTACGGCCCCAAAGGCCTTGAGAAACCTGGCCTTCTGGATGGGGAAGGCCGCATCCGCGACCTGTCCGGCCTCGTCCCCGACATCACGCCGGACCTGCTGCATGGCGCAGGCTTGGCGCGGCTGAAAGCCGTCGATCCTGAAAGCCTTCCGCTCGTCGAGGGCGAGCCCCGCCTGGGCACGCCCGTGAACGGCAGCCGCAAGTTCATCGCCATCGGCCTGAATTTCGCCGACCACGCCGCCGAGTCCGGCCTGCCCGAGCCGACCGAGCCGGTCGTGTTCATGAAGGCCATCACCTGCCTGACCGGGCCGAACGACGAAGTCATGATCCCGCGCGGCTCTGAGAAGACCGATTGGGAAGTCGAGCTGGGCATCGTCATCGGCAGGACCGCTTCGTACGTCGAGCAGGCCGACGCCCTGGATCATGTCGCCGGCTATGTACTGATCAACGATGTGTCCGAGCGCGCCTTCCAGACGGAACGCGGCGGCACCTGGGACAAGGGCAAGGGCTGCGACACCTTCGGCCCCGTCGGCCCCTGGATCGTCACCGCGGACGAGGTCGGCGATCCGCAGGACCTGGACATGTGGCTGGACCTGAACGGCAAGCGCATGCAGACCGGCAACACCCGCACCATGATCTTCGGCGTGGCCGAGATCGTGTCCTACGTCAGCCAGTTCATGACGCTGGAGCCCGGCGACCTGATCACCACCGGCACGCCGCCCGGCGTAGGCCTGGGTCAGAAGCCGGAACCTTTCTACCTGAAGCCCGGCGACGTCATGACCCTGGGCATCGAGAAGCTGGGCCAGCAACGACAGACCGTCGTCGCCTGGCGCGCCGCCACCGAAGAGGCCGCCTGAATGTCCGTGTTTGAAGGCCGCTTTTCCGGTCGCCGCGCCATTGTCACTGGCGGCGCCTCGGGCCTGGGCAAGGCCGCCGCCGCCCGCATCGTCGCCGAGGGCGGCCAGGTCTCGCTCTGGGACCTGAACGCCGAGACCCTGTCCGCCGCAGCCGCCGAGATCGGTGCGGCTCATACGGTCGCCCTGGACGTCTCCGACGCCGACGCGGTGGCTGACGCCGCGCTCGCCGCCCATGACGCGCTAGGCGGGATCGACATCCTGATCGCCTCGGCCGGCATCACCGGCGCCACCGTGCCGGTGAAGGACTTCCCGATCGACAGCTGGCGCCGGGTCATCGACATCAATCTGAACGGCGTCTTCTACTGCTGCCGCGCGGTCGTGCCCTATCTGCTCGAGAACGGCTACGGGCGCATCGTCAACGTGGCCTCCGTCGCGGGCAAGGAGGGCAACCCCAACGCCTCGGCCTACTCCGCCTCCAAGGCCGGCGTGATCGGCCTGACCAAGTCGCTGGGCAAGGAGCTGGCCACCTCGGGCGTGATCGTCAACAGCCTGACGCCCGCAACCTTCGAGAGCCCGATCCTGGCCCAGATGCCCCAAAGTCAGGTCGATTACATGCGCTCCAAGATTCCGATGGGACGGCTGGGCGAGGTCGATGAGAGCGCCGCCATGGTCTGTTTCATGGCGTCGGAAGAGTGCAGCTTCACCACGGCCTCGACCTTCGACACCTCCGGCGGCCGGACGACCTACTAGGGGCATATGCAGGTGGGCAGGGACATCCGCATTGTCGATCCGCATGTCCACCTCTGGGACCTGTCGCGCGCGCGTTACGCCTGGCTTCAGGACGAGCCGCTGCCCCACAATCCGGCCGGCGACATGAGCCCGATCGCTCACCGCGACTACGGCCTGGCCGACTACCGCGCCGATACCGCCGGCTGGACGATCGACAAGATTGTCCATGTCGAATGCGGCCTGCCGCGCGGGGCGCAACTGGCGGAGACCGACTGGCTACAATCCCTCGCCGACGACGGCGGCTTCCCGCAGGGGATCGTCGCCGGCGCGGATCTGACCGATCCCGATCTCGACGCCCTGCTGGAAGGCCACGCCGCCCGCCTGAATGTGCGCGGCATCCGTCAGATCGTCTGCTGGCACGCCGATCCGTCCAAGACCTACACCACCCGCGACCTGCTGCTGGATCCGGCGTGGGAGGCCGGCTTCGCTCGGCTGGCGCGGCACGACCTGTCGTTCGACCTGCAGCTTTATCCGTCGCAGATGGCCGCGGCGGCGGCGCTGGCCGATCGCCATCCCGACATCCCGCTCATCGTCAATCACGCCGGCCTGCCGACCGATCGCGACCCGGCGGGCATGGCCGCTTGGCGCGACGGCCTGCATCGGCTCGCCGCCCGGCCACAGGTCTCGATCAAAATCTCCGGCTTGGGCATCACCGACCGCGCATGGACGACAGAGACGATCCGGCCGGTGGTGCTGGAGTGCATCGAGGCCTTCGGCGCCGGGCGCGCCATGTTCGCCAGCGACTTCCCGGTCGACAAGGTCCACGGCAGTTTCGACGCCGTCCTTTCCGCCTTCGACGCCATCACCGCCGGCTTCAGCGACGACGAGCGGAAGCGGCTGTTCGCCGCCAACGCCGAGGCGATCTACCGCATCTGAAACACGCCAAGCCGCCGCGAAAGACGGGGCCGAGAGGGAGGATTTCATGGTCATCGAAACGGACGCGGCCCACACGCCGGGCGGACTGGACCGGCCGGGGGGAAGTCTGCGCGGCCCCCTGGCCTTCGCCATCGCCTGCTTCCTGATCTGGGGGCTGGCCTACGGCCTGCTGGACGTCCTCAACAAGCATTTCCAGGAAACCCTGAGCATCAGCCAGGCCGACAGCTCCTGGCTGCAGATCGCCTATTTCGGCGCCTATCTGCTGATCAGCTTCCCGGCCGGAATGCTGCTGCACGCACGGGGCTACAAGTTCGGCATCGTCTCGGGCCTGGTGGTGACCGCGTTCGGCGCGCTGCTGTTCATCCCGGCGGCGGCGGCCGGAGCCTTCCTGCCTTTCGTCGGATCGATGTTCGTCCTGGCCGCCGGCCTGTGCATCCTCGAAACCTCGGCCGACACCTACGTCAATGTGCTGGGCGACCCGGCCAAGGCGTCGCAGCGGCTCAACTTGGCCCAGTCCTTCAACGCCCTGGGCGTTTTCTTCGGGCCGCTGATCGGCGGGGCGGTGTTCTTCAGCCCCAGCACCACGCAAGCCCTGGGCGGCGCGACCCGTTCGATCCAGACCGTGTACGGCCTGATCGCCGTGGCGGTGCTGGTCTTCGCCGTCGCCGTCTGGCGCGCCCGGTTGCCCGAGACGGGCCTGTCGGATCACGGTGAGGCGGTCGCGGGCGATGCCCCTGCCCGCTCCCTGGCGCAACAGCCGCACTTCATCGCCGGCGTCGTCACCCAGGCCCTCTACATCGGCGCCCAGGTCGGCATCGGCGCCTATTTCATCAATCTGGTCACCCACAACTGGACCGGCCTGACGTCGCAGCAAGGCGCCTTCATGCTGTCGCTGGCCGCCATCGGCTATCTGGTCGGACGGTTCGCCGCGACGGCGCTGCTGCTGCGGGTCAAGCCACGCACCCTGCTGACCACCTACGGCCTGATCAATGTGGCGCTGACCTTGGTGGTCGCGGCCGGCATCGAGCGGGTCTCGCCCATCGCCCTGATCGCGGTGTTCTTCTTCATGTCGACCATGTTCGCCACCATCTTCGCCCTGGGCACGACCGGCCTGGGAAGCGGGACCAAGAAGGCGTCATCGCTGATGGTCATGGCTATCGGCGGCGGGGTGCTGCTGCCCTGGCCGATGGGGCGTCTCGCCGACCTGTACGGCGCCAACGTCGCCTTCCTGCTGCCCGCGGCCTGCTTCGCCGTGGTGGCCTGGTACGGCTGGAAGGGCGCGGGACTGGGACGGGCGGCGACCGCCGCCTGACCCTTGCCGCCGGCCTTCGAGGTTCGCCTCAGCGGACCTCGAAGGTGGTGTGCAGTTCGGCCCGGGAATCCCCGCCGATCCAGACGTCGAAGGCGCCTGGATCGATCACCCAGCCGCGTTCCGCCGCGCTCCAGTATCGAAGCTCGGCTTCCCCCAGGGTGAAGGTCACGGTGCGGCTTTCGCCGGGGGCCAGGGTGACGCGCTGGAAGCCCTTCAGTTCACGCACGGGGCGTGTCGCCCGGCCCGCCTGCTGATGGATGTAGAGCTGGGCGGTCTCGTCGCCCGTACGATCGCCGGTATTGGTCACGACCGCCGAAACAGTGATGCGTCCGTCCCGCGCCATGGCGGGCCGATCGACGGCGATGTCGGAGAAGCCGAACGTCGTGTAGCTGAGCCCGTAGCCGAACGGATACAGCGGCGTGGACGCCTCATCCCAGTATCGGGTGGCGACGCCCGCGGGCTCCTTGGTCGCGTTATGCGCGTAGTAGAGCGGGATCTGACCCGCCTCGCGCGGCCAGGTCACGGGCAACTTGCCGCCGGGGTTCACGTCCCCGAACAGGACGTTGGCCACCGCCGCGCCGCCTTCGGACCCGGGATGCCACGCCTCCAGGATCGCGGGGACCTTGGCCTGGGCCTCGCGGATGTCGAGCGGCCGCCCGTTCATCATCACCATGACCACGGGCTTGCCCAAGGCGGCGACAGCGTCGATCAACGCCTGCTGGCGTCCCGGCAGGGACAGGGACACGCGCGAGGCCTGCTCGCCGCTCATGTAGAAGTCCTCGCCGACCACCAGCACGATCAGATCCGACCGGCCGGCCAATTCGACCGCCCGCGTGAACTCCTCGTCGGCCTGGGCTTCGGTCCAGCGCCGGGGCGGCGGCCTCAGGGCGGCGAACATCGACGCCGTCCCGCGGCGCAGCTGGACGCCGGGCGCGGTTTCGACCTCGGCCGCGCCGGCCAGCTCGGTCTTCACGCCGGCGTAGAGGGTGACCGTCTCGGCCGGTTTGTCCGCGAACGACCACGGGCCGACGGTGTCGATGGGCGAGTCGGCCATCGGTCCGATCACGGCGACGCGCCGGTGCGCGCCGCGCTGCAGCGGCAGCAGGCCGCCGGTGTTCTGCAGCAGGACCATCGACCGTTCCGCCGCGACCCGCGCCAGGTCACGATGCTCCGGCGCCGACAGCACGCCCTCCGTCAGCGCCGGGTCGGTATAGGGCTGTTCGAACAGACCCATCCTGAACTTGGCGATCAGCACCCGGCGCACCGCGCGGTCCACGACCGCCTCTTCCAGCCGCCCCTGCCGGACCGCGTCGACCAGTTGGCCGAAGGCGCCGGTTCCCAGCGACATCTCCATGTCGTTCCCGGCTCTGACCGACCGCACGGCGGCGTCCATCGGGTCCAGGGAGAAGTCCTGCGGGATCAGGCTGCGTACGGCGTTGGCGTCCGAGACCACGAAGCCCTCAAAGCCCAGTTCACCGCGCAGCAGGTCGTTCAGCAGCCAATCGTTGGCCACCGCCGGCACGTCATTCAGCTCCATGTAGGCGCTCATGACATTGCCCGCGCCCGCCTCGATGGCGGCCGCGAAGGGCGGCAGATAGACGTTGTACAGTTGGTTGTCGGACAGGTTGACGCTGTCGTAGTCGCGCCCGCCTTCGGACGCGCCATAGCCGATGAAATGCTTGGGACCGGCGATGACCCGGCCCGGCGTTCCGATGGTCTCGCCCTGGAAACCCCGCACCTGGGCGCGCGCCAGCACCGAGCCGAGATGCGGATCCTCGCCCGGCCCTTCGACGATGCGGCCCCAGCGCGGGTCGCGGGTGATGTCCAGCATCGGGGCGAAGGTCCAGTGGATGCCCGTCGCGCGCGCCTCGGCGGCGGCGACCGCCTGTGACCGCTCGACTAGGTCAGGATCCCAGGTCGCGGCCATGCCCAGCGGGACCGGGAAGATCGTGCGGAAACCGTGCACGACATCATAGCCGAACAGCAGCGGGATCCCCAGGCGGGTCTCCTCGACCGCCATGTGCTGCAGACGGTTGATGACGACGGGATCGCGAACGAACAACAGGGATCCCAGCCCGCCCGACCGCACCCGCGCCTCGACCGGCGCGGCGCTGCCCAGCACGAACTGCTGGCTGATCTGGCCCACCTTCTCTTCCAGCGTCATGCGGGCGATCAGGGCGTCGGCCCGCGCCTCGGGGGACGCGAGAGGCGCGGCGGCGTCGGGCGCCGACAGGGGGACGGTCGCCGGCTGCGGCCCTGTCTGGGCCAGGACGCCGGTTCCGCTCCAGCTCACGATCGCGGCGCTGAGAAGTAGACGTTGGAGAAGTCGCGACCGCATCAGACACACACCAAAAAAATGGGCCGACGCGGAGGCTGATCCACGTCGGCCAGTCAAGTCGGCGCGGCCCCGGGGGAGCCGCTCCGGCTCAGGATCAGAACGTCTTGCGAATGCCCACCGAGACCATCCGTCCCAGGGTGGCGCCGTTGGCCGTGCCGCCGGCCGCATTGTAGTAGGGCGGCTCTTCGTCGAACAGATTGTCAACGTTGACGGTCAGCGTCGTGTCGCTCAGGACCCCGCCGAACGACAGGTCATAGGCGCCGAACAGATTGACCGTGGTGAAGCTGTCGATCTTGGTCTGGCCGACGATGCCCTGAACATCCGCCGCGGCACTGTGATTGACCGTCAGTTCGACGTTGAACGCATCGATCGCCACGCCCGCGGATCCGACCAGCGAATAGGGGCTGGACCCGTTGTTGAACTCGTCGGTGACCGGGCCGCCGGCGACGGGACGGCTGTCGCGGGTCAGGTTGTAGGTCCCGGCCAGGCCGACGTGCCAGGCCCCGAAATCGGCGGGTCGGAAATACTGCAGATTGAAGTCGATGCCGTCGACATCGAGCGTGCCCAGATTGGTGCGGCGCGCGTCGATCAGGACGGCCGGCGTCAGGAAGCCGGCGTACAGGGCCGCGATGCTGGGCGCCCCTTCAACCCGCATTCCCGAGGTGGCCGCAAGCGCCTGAGCCTGGGTCGGATTGCGGATGAAGTAGGACGCATAGCTGGGGTTGGCGAAGAAGGGCGCGCCGCTCAGGAACGGCGCCAGGCCGATCGCATCGGTGAAGGCGACGTTGAAATAGGTCACGCTGGCGGTCAGGCCGTCCAGTGCGCCCTCGGGCTTCCAGTCGAAGCCGAGCGACCATGTGTCGGCCTCCTCCGGCTTCAGGTTGGGGTTGCCCCCGGCCAGGAGGATGGTGGGCCGGAACAGGTCAGTCGTGGGACTGCCGGCCGGCAGGAACGGGCTGAAGCTCAAGACCTGGGCCCGCGTATCAACCGCCTGCCCCATGTCCGCCAGGCTCGGCGCGTGGAACGAGGTCCCCCAGTTGCCACGCACGGTCAGAGAGGAGGTCGGCCGATAGTTGAAGCCGATCTTGGGATTGGTCGTGTCGCCGACGTCGCTATAGGAATCGTAGCGCACCGAGGCGGACAGATCGAACGAGCCCAGCGAGGCGCTGTCGAACACCGGAACCAGCACTTCGCCGAAGACCGATTTGACGTCCCGCTTGGCGGAGGCTTCACCCAGAACCAGGGCGGACGGCGGACCTGCCCCCTGCTCGGCGTCGATCGTCTCCTCGTGATACTCGGCGCCGAAGGCCACCTTCACGTCTCCGGCAGGCAGGCTCCCCAGCACGCCGTCGGCGACAGCGCGGACTTCGCGGATTTCCTGGACCGAGTGGCCGTAGCTCTGGAAGTTGATGATCCCGTCCAGCACCGCCCGATTGGTGGCCCCGACATTATAGGGATTGAGCGCGGTCGCGGTCGTCGTTCCCGCCAGGGCCGCCGCTTCCGCGGCGGTGTTGATCTGCCAGGTCCGCACCAGGTTGGTGCTGCGGCCCCAGTTCAGCGAGCCACGCAGGCGCCAGTCGTCGTTCAGTTGATAGGTCAGCGACGGCGTCAGGCCGGCGGAGGTGAAGCGGCTGGTGTTCTCCGGCGCGCCCGTGCCCCAGGCCGCCGAATAGTTGAAGGCGACCGAGTGGCCCAGTTCTCCGGCGACGGACTGGAAATAGGGATTCAGCGCCGTGATCGTGCCGCTGCCCCGGATGCCAGTGCCTTCGGTGGCGGACATGCCCCGGCGAGTGGTGTCGCGCTGGGAATAGTAGCCGGTCGCTTCGAACACCAGGCGGTCGCTGAGGTTATGCGTGACCGCGGCGAACAGGCTGTGGCGCTCTTCCTCCGGATAGAAGTCGATGACGTCGGCTTCGTCGCACAGGTTCGTTCCCGGCGTCCGACCCGGCAGGGTGTAGTTCACGCCCGGCAGGAGCGGAGAGAAGGGATTGGGGGTCGTGATGGTGCCCGGCGAACAGGCATTCGAGCGGAAATCGGAGCCGCCCTTGCTGCGCAGATCCTGGGTGAAATAGTCCCGGTCGGCGCCGATGATGTTGCTGTGCCGGGCGTAGGCGTAGGAGATGATGGCCGAACCGCCGGTCCAGTCGTGACCCGCCGTCAGGTTCAGGTCGGACTGGTCGTAACCGTCGGCGACGCCGTAACGGCCGGTCAGTTCTACGCCGTCAAACCGCTTGCGCGTGATGAAGTTGACCACGCCGCCGATGGCGTCGGAGCCATAGATGGACGACCCGCCGTCGGGGATGACCTCGACGCGCTCGATCATGCCCGGTGGGATGATGCTCGGGTCCGGCGAGGTCTGCAGCACCCCGGCGCCGACCAGGCGGTTCCCGTTCAACAAGACCAGCGTGGTCGATCCGCCCGAGGCGCCCAGGTTGCGGATGTTGGGTCGGTTGATCGGCAGCGCGATCGTGCCGCCGGGCTGCGGCGCGCCGTTGAAGGCGTTCGAAATCTGCGGAATGCGCGCCAGCAGGTCGTTGGAGGAGGCCACCCCGGTCCGGGTGATGTCCTCGCGATCGACGCTGACCACATTGGTGCCCGTCGGCGCGACTCCGCGCAGCAGGGTGCCGGTCACCACGACGTCTTCCAGGTTGGTGGCTTCTTCATCCTGCGCGCCCGACGGAGCGGGCGCGTCCTGGGCCGCCGCCACGCCGGCCGAACTGACGCCGAGAACGACGAGGGCGGTCGTCGCCAGCAGCCGCATGGTCAAGGTCGCATTTCGCATGTGTCATCCCCCCAGGCCCCATGGCCTGTCCGCCTCAGCGGTTGTTTCCGGACATCGGCGCGACCGAGAAACGGGGGGCCGACTAATCACTCCCAGCGACAGTTGAAATCTGTCGTCCCAGATTGTGAGCGGAGGTTCCGTTATTTCAAAAGTGTCGTCAACAATTATTTGAGCGATTGCATAACCAAACAGCGCAAGGCTAGCTATTCCGCACCACCGTCCGGATGCGGACGCTCCCAAGGGCGAGAATATCGCCGCCATCGCCACCCAGGAGGCTCTCCCATGCCGTCCACCGTCACCCGCGCCGGACTGGCGCTCGCCGCCTTCCTGGTCCTCGCCCTCCCCGCCCGGGCCCAGTCTCCCGCGTTCGACGTCTGGCCGGGCGCAGCCCCGGGATCGGAACACGCGACTCAGGTCGAGGTCGTCAGCCCCTTCCCCACCGGCGCCTTCCAGGTGGTGCGCAACGTCACGCGGCCGACCCTGCAGGTGTTCCAGCCCGAGCCAGGGACCGCGACCGGCGCCGCGGTCATCGTCGCGCCCGGCGGAGGCTTTCGCTTTCTAACCATGCAGGCCGAGGGTGTGGACGTCGCTCGCGCCCTGACCGCTCACGGCGTCACCGTCTTCCTGCTGAAATATCGCACCATTGAGACGCCGGTCGACGACCGCCAGCTTTGGCGCGAGTTCTTCGTCTTCATGGCCCAGGCGAGCGCGCGCGGCGGCGAACTGAACCTGGACGAGGCCGCCACCTTCGGCGTCGCGGACGGTCTGCAGGCTCTGGCCCTGGTGCGGAGCCGCGCGGCGGACTGGGGCGTCGATCCGGCCAAGGTCGGCATGATCGGCTTCTCGGCCGGAGCGAGAGTGACCGCGGGCGCCCTTCTGGCCCAGGACGCGGCGGCCCGTCCCGCCTTCGCCGGCCTGATCTACGGCGCGGCCTTCAACGACGCGCCCGTGCCTACCGACCTGCCTCCGGTGTTCCTGGCCGTCGCCGGCGACGACAAGCTGGCGGCGCCGACGGTCATCCGCTTCTACCAGGCCGCCGCACAGGGGGCCCGGCAGCCCGAACTGCACGTCTACGCCAAGGGCGGCCACGGCTTCGGCATGAACCATCAAGGGACAAGCAGCGACTTCTGGATCCGTGACCTGCTCAACTGGCTGGAAGTCCAGGGCTTCGCCGCGCCCTAACGGGCCGCCATCTCGGCCAGCGCGGTCTTCAGCACCTTGCCCAGGGCGTTGCGCGGCAGTTCGTCCAGGCGGATGACCACGGACAGGCGCTGAACCGGCCCCAACCGCTCATTGGCCCAGGCCCGGACGGCCTCTACGTCGATATCCGGCGCGCCGACCACGAACCCCACCGGGGTTTCGCCCCATCTGTCGTCCGGGACGCCCACGACGGCGGACTCCGTCACCGCCGGATGTTGATCCAGCTGCTTCTCAAGATCGACCGGGTAGATGTTGAATCCGCCCGAGATAATCATGTCCTTCTTGCGCCCGACGATCTCCAGGAAACCGTCTTCGTCGAACCGCCCCAGATCGCCGGTGCGGATGAAGGCTCGGCCGTCCGCGGACTCCCAGCGCCCGGCCGCGGTCGCCTCGGGACGATTGTGATAGCCGGCCATCATCATTTGCTCGGAGTAGCTGACGATCTCGCCGACCTCTCCGACCGCCAGTTCCAGGCCGGTCTCGTCAATGATCCGCATGTCGGCGCCCGGCGCGGGCATGCCGACGGTGTGGAGCTTGTGCGGGAACAGATGAGCAGGAAGCAGGCAGACGCCGCCGCCTTCGGTCATGCCGAACAGCTCCAGAAGACCGCCCGGCCAGCGCCGCAGCACCTCGGACTTCAGCTCGACCGAGAACGGCGCGCTGGTGCAGAGCTTGAGCTGGAACGCCGACAGGTCCGCGCCGTCGAACAGGGGGCTCGCCATCAGCCGCTGATACTGGACCGGGACCAGCATGGTGTGGGTCACGGCGTGCTGTTCGGCCAGACGCAGGAAGGCGCCGACATCGAATTTGCGCATGAGAACGACCGCGCCGCCCGTCAGCAGGGCCGGCAGAAGGGTGACCAGCGTCGTGTTCGAATACATCGGCGTCGTCAGCAGGGTCACGGCCTGGGGACCGAACAGACCACCCAGCCCGCCCATCTGCCGCTCGCGCATCGCGTGGGAATGGATGATGCCTTTGGGGACCCCGGTCGTGCCCGATGAGTAGATCAGATTGAACGCCGCGCCCGGCGCGATCTCGACGGTCGTCGGCGCCGCACCGGCCGGCGCCAGCCAGGTCTGCCAGGACTGTCCGCCATCGCCGTCGAGGGTGACGACCAGAGGGTCGTTGGCTGTTGTCTCGACCCGGCCGGATTGGGCGCCGTCGACAAACATCGCCGCCGGCCGGGCGTCGCCCAGCATGGCGGCGAGCGTTTCGTCCGTGACGCCTGTCGCCAACGGAACGGGCGTCATCCCGGCCCGGACGGCGCCCAGAAAGGCGACGGCGTAGGCCAGTCCGGGCTCCCCGAGCAGGACCACGCGATCCCCCACCGACAGGCCGTCGCGTTGAAGCGCGGCCGCGGCCCGGTCCATCAAGTGGTTCAGGGCGACGTAGCTCAGGGTCGTCTCGCCCTCGGTCAGCGCCGCGCGGTCGCCCGCCTCTCCGGCGTGATGTTTGATGGCCCCGGAGAGCGACGATGGGGCTGACGACATGTCGGGCGTTTCTCAGTTCGGCGTGAAGATGAAGGTCGCGGCTCCCGGACCGACCGCATAGATCGCGTGTCCGTCCTGGGCGCGAAGGTAGCGCGCGCCGCGGGGCGACCGGGTCAGCCGGCCGCCGCCGTTGGGCAGCCAGATTTCCGCCCGGGTCGCCCCCGGGACGACCACGTCCAGCACGGCTTGCGCCCCGTCGCGGCGCCAGGCCGACCGTATCTGTCCGCGCGGCGCATCGACCGTGGCGGCGGCATGGTCCAGACCGGCCGGCAGGGCCGGGCGAATGACCAGATCGGCGTACCCCGGCGAGGCGGGGCGGATGCCGGCCAGCCCTTCGTAGAACCAGTCGCTGATCGACGCGAAATAGTGGTGGTTCCAGGATCGGGCGTTCAGTCCCCACCCTTCCAGCATGGAATTGATGTCGTTCTCCAGCCAGAAGCCCCAGCTCGGCTGCGTCGTCCGCGTCGCCACACGATAGGCGGTGTCGGCATGGCCGTGGTCGGTCAGCAGGGTCATGGCGTAGCGCAGCGGATAAACCCCCATGGTCAGGGTCAGGTCGTTGGCTTCCAGATCGGCGGCGACCGCGTCGGCGACCGCCTGCGCCTCGCCGTCCGGAACCAGGCCGAACGCCAGCGGCAGGATGTTCTGGGTCTGGCTGAACGGCGGCGTCGGACCATTCGCGACCGGCGGCGTCAGATAGCGCCGGGCCGCCGCATTCCAGTATTTCCGATTGTAGGCCTCACGGATGCGGCCCGCGAGTTCGCCATAGCGGGCCGCTTCGTCCACCCTGCCCAGCGCCGCCGCATTCCGCGCCAGCATCGAGACCATGTGGAAATAATAGGCCGACGAGGTCGCATCGACCGGACCGAACGGCCCCTTCCCGGCATAGTCGCCCAGGCCTCGGGCATAGGTGAAGTCGGGCGCGGTGATGAGCGTCCCGGTGTAGTCGACCAGCCGCTTCTGCGCCTCGTACATCGACGCCAGGATGGTCTCGTCGCCGTAGTGGCGCACCAGTTCGTCCGGGATCACGAACATCGCCGCGTCCCATGCGGGCGTCGGCCCCCAGATGAAGGACCAGCCCGGCGTCTGCTCGAAGCCATAGAACGAGGTCGAGGGCACGATCTCCGGCAGTTCCCCGCTCGCCGCCTGGGCGTCGCGGAAGTCGGCCAGCCATTTGGTCCAGACCCGCGCCATGCCGAAATTCACGCCGGCGGCGGCCGACGACGCCTGGGCGTCTCCGGTCCAGCCGTTCTTCTCCAGGCTGGGCGTGTCGGTCATCAGCCCATGCATGTTGTTCAGCAGGGCGTTCTGCGACGCCTGCTGGATCCGGTTCAGCAGCGTATTTCCGCTTTCGAAGGCGCCGATCCTGGGCACGTCGGAGTGGATGATTTCGGCGACGACGAAGTCGTCGGCCGGGGCCGCGTCCAGGCCTTCGACCTGGATGTAGCGGAACCCGGCATAGCTGAAGCGCGGGGCCCAGTGCTCCGCCCCCTCGCCCGCGAAGGTGTAGCGCAACGTCTGCAGCTGGGCGTCGATCAGGCCGCTGGCGACCAGGGCGGTTCCGTCCTCGGCCTTCTTCTCAGTCAGGACCAGGCTGACCGTCCGCCCCGTCTCACCCGACATCGTCAGACGCGGCCGTCCGGTGAGAATGCGCCCGAAATCGAACACCCAGACGCCCGGACGGACCTCGGTGCGCGAGACCGGCCGCACATCCTCGATCGGACGGATCGGTTCGGCCGCCGCGGCGACCAGGGCGCCGCGCGGGCCAGTCGTTTCCATGGCCGGCGTCCAGCCGTTCGCGGCAAACGCAGCGGTGCGCCAGCCCCGCGGCTCCAGACGGGCGTCATAGCGTTCACCGGCGTAGATGGAGTCATGGCGGGTCGGCCCGTCCGCGGTCTTCCAGCTCCGGTCGGAGGCGATCACCTGACGGCGTCCGTCGGCGAAGGTGATCTCCAGCTGCGCGCGCAGGGCGGGTTCGGCATGCCAGGCCGCCTGATGGAAATACCATTCGTTGGGTTCGGTGACGCCGTACCAGCCTCGGCCCAGTTCGGCCGCCAGAACGTTCCGGCCTCGCGCCATCAAGGGCGCAACATCATAGGTCTGGTACAGAACCCGATGATCGTAGTCGGTCCAGCCCGGCGCCATCGGTAGTTCCGACAGCGGCGTGCCGTTCACGGTCATGTCGGCCCAGCCGCCGACGGCGACATACAGCCGGGCGGAGGCGATCTCGCCCGCCTCCAGATCAAAGTCCCGCCGCAGCAGGGGGGCGGGATTGGACAGGGGCACGACGATATCTTTGGTCGGCACCCCCGAAGGCAACATCAGGCCATCCGGGCCGATGCTCCCGCCGCTCAAGGGATTGTCGCCGCGCTCGAACCGAGTCTCGAAGGCCGGGCCGTCGGACGCCGAGGCCGGCGTGACCGAGACGCCGTGAATGACAGCCGCATCGGTGGCCGAGGCCAGGAAGCCGACCGTTCCCTGCGTCTGGCTGGCGTCGCGGGTTTCGTCGACCTGGCGTCCGTCCAGACGAGTGACGATCCGATCGCCCACAGCTTCGATGGTCAGGACATGGCGTCCCTGGCGCAGCGCCTCCGCCGACAGGCCCAGGGGCACGGTCTTCAGGGCAGTCTGATTGACCATCGAGCGGCTGCCGCCCGGATAGTCGCGGACCTGGGCGATCAGGACGGCGGCGCCGCTCTCGTCCTCGGTGATGCGCCAGGCGTAGGCCTCGCCATAGGTCTTGCCGACCGGCGTCGCCCGGAACAGCACGTCGAACATGCGGCCCCGCAGCGTGAAGTCGACGGTGATGACCGCATCGGACCAGCCGGTCGGCGCCGCGGCGTTGCGCTGGATCCAGCGCCCTTGCCAATCTCCCGGCTCCAGCAAGCCGGTCTCCCAGGAGGCCGGCGTACTCCACGGCGTGGCGCGGCCGCGCTCATCCCACAGGCGAACCTGCCACACGCGTCGCTCCCGGGAGGTGGGCGCGGGGCCGCCGTAGGCCGCGCTGACCGCCGTCGGCGACGCAACCCGTCCGCTGTCCCAGAGCAGCCGTCCTTGCCCCAGAGCCTGTTCGGACGCCGCGACGCGCACCTGCCAGGCGGTCTGCCCGCGAACCGGCGGTCGCCATGACAGCCGGGGTCGGGGCGTATCCACGCCGATCGGATCGACGGCCCCGTTGGTTCTCAAGGCGACGGGCCGGTCAGCCGGCTCATCCTCGGCGCGAACCGAGGCGACCGACAACAGAAGGCAGGCCAGGGCCGCCATGACCAGCTTGAGCATCGACATGGCGCAATTCTCCCTCGCCGCCATCAAGGGCGGAGTCTGACGACGGTCCGGCCGCCTCTTCGGTCGGCTTTGGCTTACTCGGTCGGCGGCGCAGCCGGGATCGCCGCCAGCGCGGCGTCCAGCTCGGCCAGGGCCGCGTCGTCCAGATTGGCTTGCGGGAACTCGGCCAGTTGGCGCGGCGTCAGGCCGGCGATCATCTCGCTGATGCTGGCGGTCTCCTCCGGCGTCATCGGCGGCGCGCCGGCGGCGATCCGGCGGCGCTCGAAGAAGGCGCCGACCACGACGCGCGCCTGCGGATCCGCGGTCAGATCGGCCATGGTCATGTCGATCGAGAATTTCGGTTTCGCCGGCGCTTCGGCGGCGGGAGCCGGAGCCGGGGCGGTCTGGGCCAGGGCCGGGGCGGCTCCGACGAGGGACAGGGCGGCGACAAGGGCGATGCGGCGGATCATGGGAGTGTTCCTGTGGTGGGTCATGTGAGCGTCCGGACTATCGGACAAGAACCTGGGTCAGCGCGTCGATATGGGCCTCGATGACATCCGGGTCGGACGGATCGATGTTCCACACGCGGCGGACCTCGGGCGCCAGGGTGTAGAAGGTCTGGGCGGCGCCGACGAAGATGTAGACCAGCGCCGGTGTGGAAACGTTCGGCAGTATGCCTTCACGCTTGCACATTTCGATGAACCGGGCCGAGACCTTGCTGATATCGGCGATGAAGCTGTCGGTGGCCCAGTGCAGGCGCTCGCTGTCGCGCATGCTCTCCTGCATCATCAGCCGCGCGTGTTCGGGATGCTTGGCCGAATAGACGACGACGGCGCGGATCACCGCCTTGGCGTAGGCCCGGAAATCGGCATGGACGGGATCGTCGGGCCGCGGCAGCGCCAGCTCCTTGGCCTGCCGCTCGAACAGGAAGGCGACAGCGGCCCGCCACAGGGCGTCCTTGCTGGAGAAGTGGTATTTGATCAGGGCGTTGTGGGCGCCGGCCAAGGCCGCGATCTCGCGCGTCGAGGCGCCGTCGAAGCCCTTTTCGGAGAAGACCTCCAGCGCCGCCTGAAGCAGGCTCGCCTGGGTCGCCTCTCTTTGCTGGACTCTGAGGTTCACCCGCGTTTCCAAGACAACTCGCCCGAATTCCTTCGTTTCCCGAGTGACATCCCTAGCGGGCGAAGCGTCCGACTCTCTGTTCGAAATCCGCGCCGCCGAAGGTCACTCGACATTCGTTATGCATCTGCATAGCGTGATGTGCAAGTGATCTGGCTTAAGGGGCGGAACTGTACTCCGTCGGCCGATCCGGGAGAAATCTCAGATGGATCAGACACGTCGCTCGCGGGGGCGCCGCGCCGCCTGGACCGCCGCCTGCCTGGGCCTGACGCTGGCGGCCGGCGCGGCCTGCGCCCAGACGCCGCCGCCCACGACACCGGGAACGTCGGTCACCGCCCAGATCTCGCAAGGCGCGCTGGCGGGCGTGGACGAAGGCGAAGTGCGGTCATTCAAGAACATCCCCTACGCCGCCCCCCCGGTCGGCGACCTGCGCTGGCGGGCGCCGCGGCCCGCGGCCGCCTGGACGGGCGTGCGCGACGCCTCGGCCTTCGGCGCCGACTGCATCCAGCCCCGTCCGGGCTGGGATGACACCCAGTCGAAACAGCCGACCAGCGAGGACTGCCTGACCCTGAACGTCTGGGCGCCCGAGACGCGGACGGCGGAGCCCCTGCCCGTCATCGTCTGGATCCACGGCGGCGGCTTCATCATGGGCTCGGGCAGCCAGCCCCTGTTCGATGGCGCCCGGCTGGCCGCGCGCGGGGTCGTGGTGGTGACGTTCAACTACCGGCTCGGGCGCTTCGGCTTCTTCGCCCACCCCGCCCTGACGGCGGAGGCGGGAGACGGCCCGACGGCCAACTACGGCCTGATGGACCAGGTCGCGGCGCTGCGCTGGGTGCACGACAACATCAGCGCCCTGGGCGGCGACCCTGAGCGGGTCACCATCATGGGCCAGTCGGCGGGCGGCGGCTCGGTCCTGCAACTGATGACCATGGCCGAAGCCCGGGGCCTGTTCCGGGGCGCTGTCGTCCAGTCCGGCGGCGGGCGCGACCGCTTGCCGCCGCTGACGGCGCCGGCCGGCCAACGATCGGGCGAAAGCGTCGGCGAGGCCTTCGCCGCGTCCGTCAATCTCCGGAACGCCACGGCGGCCGACCTGCGGGCCCTTCCGGTCGAGCGGGTGCGGGGACGGCTGGACCTGCTGAACCCCGAGCGGAACACCTTCACAGGCCCGATTATCGACGGGCGGCTGGTCACGACCCAGACCCTGGACGCCTTCTCGCGCGGGGAACAGGCGCCCGTGCCCCTGATCATCGGCGCCACCGATTTCGAGTTGGGCTCGATCCCGTCCTTCCTGCGCGGAATGGTCGCCGACCGCACGCTGGAGGACGTCGAGGTCTCCAAGCCGGACCTGATGGCCATCTACGGGACCTCCGACACCTTCAACCGGGCCATGCCGTCCGAGCTCACCTTCGTCGAGCCGGCCCGCCGCCTGGCCGCGCTAGACGCCGCCGCGGGCCATCCGGTCTGGCTCTACAGCTTCGGCTATGTCGCTGAGAGCAAGCGCCGCGAATGGTCGGGAGCGCCGCACGCCTCGGACCTCGGCTACGGCTTCGACACCCTGGGTCGGCTGAAGGGCGACTATTCCGAAGCCGACCAGCGCATCGCCACCGCCATGGCCGACTACTGGGCGGCGTTCGCGCGCGACGGCCGACCGGACGCCGCGGGTCAGCCCGAGTGGCCCCGGTACAGCCCGGACAGCGACCGGACGTTGCTGGTCGGCGAGACCGGCGTATCGGTCGGCTCGCCACCCGAAGCCGCCCGCCTCGACGCCCTCGGACGGTTGCGCGACGCCGCGCGGGCCGTTCCCTAGCGCCCTCTTCCCGAGGCTTCGTCACGCCGCCCCGCAGCTGATCCGTCATTGGTCCCGATCGCGCGCAACCGCTCCACGATGGCGTTGGCGGTTTCGTTCAACCTCGCCTGGGCGTCATCCGCGACGTGGGGCGTAACCAGGAATACGCCGAGGCCCTCGCGCGGATAGATCGAAACCCAGGACGACGTCCCGAAGGCGCCGCCCCCGTGATAGAGCATCCCCTCGGTGTCAGGACGATAGGTATTCCAGAGATATGCCCGTCCCCACTGACCCTGCTGGATCAGGGGCGTCGTGGCCTGCGCGACGAGGTCGCGGTCATCCGCCAGATAGAAGGCCATGTACCGCCCGACGTCCGTCGTCGTCGACGTAAGCCCGCTCCCCCCGTTACAGGCCCCACCGATATTCTCCTGCACGGCGAGACGAGGCCGAACCTGTGGCGGAACGCGGCAATAGGTCTCCTGCTCACCTGTCCGTGCGAAGACGAAGCGTTGGAGGAGCTCCGGATAGCTCGCGCCGTAACGTCGTTCCAGAACAAGGCCGATGAGTCTCGCGCCGGCATTTGAATAGAGATAGTCGGTCCCCGGATCGGATCGGAGCCTCACCGTCGCCAGACGTTTGAAGAAGTCCGCGGTATCGTGGGTTTCCATGCAGGCTAGGCGTTCCGGAATCGGCGACGTTTCGTCGTCACAGGCCAGGAACGCCGGCAGCCCGGACATGTGGGTCGCGAGATGGCGCAGGGTGATCGCCCTGCCATTCCGGCTGAGGACCGCCGGCTCGATGTCCGGGAGATAGCCGGACACCGGTACGTCCAGTTCCACCTTACCGTCCCGCACGGCCTGGGCGAGCAGGAGCCCCGTGTAAGTCTTGGTAATGGAAGCGATCTCATAGAGCGTGTGGCCGTCTGGAGGGCTACCTGACGCCAGTTCTCCCCGGTGAAGGGTTGAGAGCCGGCCCTGGCGGTAAACCACGACAGACATCGCCCGATAGCCCGGATCGGCCATCAGGGTCCGCAACTCCTGATCAACGGCCGCGATGACGGCGGCATCGGCCGCTGCCGGCGGGGCGACCTGTGGTTTCTCCGCCGGACCGGTCTCACGCCGATCAGCCGAACAGGCTGTTCCAGTAAGGATCACTGACCCTGCGATGGCGGCCAGACCCATGATGCGAAGGATATGGAAAGCTGGCTGTCTCATCGAACGAACACCGAGGTGCGGGCGACGCCCGCATTGTTCCATTGTGGGGCCCAGGCCCGGATTTCGATCTCGTACACGCCGACGCGCGTCGGCGTGTAGCGACCTTCAAACCGACTGGCGCGCCCGGCGTAGCTCAGCGGAAGAACCGCGACCTGGTCCCCGTCCCGGTAGATCCAGGCTTCCACCTTCACCTCATTTGCGTCCCAGGGCCCGCCGGGTTCCAGACCACATCCGCACATCATGGTGACGCCGGCGAGAAGGTCGATTTCCTCACCCACGGCCTTGAAGTCGTGGACCGTCGGGGTGGAGACATCGACGACAAGTCCGGGCATTTCGACGACCCAGCCGTCACCATTGGTCAGATGCCTGCCGGGAAGCACCCATTGCGCGCTGACCTGGCGACCGGTCCGTGAAGCCCCTTCCGGGCTTCCGACCTCGAGCATCACCAGACGAGGCCGGTTGAGCTCCAATGACACCGAAAACACCGCCGCGTTGTCTCCGGGGACCTGCCGGGGCGCTCCGGTCTCCGCGCTCAGGATGCGAGCCGTGTCGCCGGTTCCCCCCGCGGTCCAGCCTTGGCTCAGGATCTCGCCTGTGTCCGCGTCCCGCAGGGTTATGGGGACAGAGCCGTAGCCAGGCAGAAACTTGGCGCCACGGGCCAGGACGCGTACGTCGATACGCGTCTCCTCGGCCGTCGCGTGGGTCACCCCGCCAAGGGCGATGAGCGAACAGAAGACTGCCCGTATCATTGAGTGCATCATATTCAACAGGGTCCGATCAGGGCGCGGCCGGGCCGCAACGGCGTCACGGAAGGGGCTGGCTCTGCGGTCGGCAAATGACATGATGGGACATTTGCTGACGTCCAGCGCCGCGAGATCGGATCGATGACTCCAAACGGCCCAGCCATCCGGCCCGTCCGCGACGGCGGGCTGCAGTTCAACGGCTACCTCCTGCGCCGCCGCCCGTTGAGCCTGTGGTTCGCCGGAAGGCGCGTCGAAGTCCCGAGACAATCCCTCGAACTGCTCGACTATCTGATCGGCTGCCGAGACAGGGTCGCGACCCGGGAAGAGTTGATCGCGCATTTCTGGTCGACGGAGCATCTCGGCGCCGATCAAAACCTCAACACCTGTGTGAAACGGCTTCGGAAGGCCCTGGTCGAAGCGGGCGGTTCGGATCTGATCGAGACCCAGTCCCGCGTCGGCTACCGTTTCATCGGAGACCTCGATGCATCACGCGCGCCGAGGCGCGCCGGCCGGACGTCCCTTCTGCTGGCCTCCAGCGGAGTCGCCTGCGCCGTCGCGGCTCTCATGCTCTTCACCAACGCGCCGTGGGGGGCGACATCTCCGTCCCCTGAGACGGCAGAGGTCGCGAAAGTTCGCATCGCCGTGCCTCCCGGCCGCAATCTTTGCGACACGACCCTGTTTCCGATGTTCATCGACGGGCTCACCGAGAATCTGGTCGCCGACCTCCAGACGGAATCCGCCGGGGGAGTGGCCTTCCTCAAGGTCGGTTCCAGGGACGCACCCCTTCGTGAGGGGGACGCGACCCATGTGCTTGACCTGGCGGTTCGTCAGATGCCCGATCGAACGATCGCCAACCTGTCTCTGCTGTCGGCCGACGACGGCGAAGTTCTCTGGACCCGCCAGATGTCCGAACCCACGGATGTCGAAAACTATCTGAAGACCCAGGAACGCCTGTCTTCCCGCCTTGCCCAGGCCTTCACGGTGCGAGGGTCCTAGCGCCTTCGAGCGGCGTCCCGACTCAACCCCGCCGGGGCGTCAGCACGATCTCCAGCGACCCCGCCCCGGATGCCGTGACGCGGACGACCTGTTCGGTTCGGTCATGCTCCCAGACGGCGTCCGCGCCGGACAGGACCGCGTCGACGCCCTCGGGGAAGCGCCAGGTCGGCACGAAGATCTCGGTCGGGGCGCTAATGGCGAGATCGGCTTCGACGGTGACCGTGAAGCGGTGCGCCTTAGCTTCGAACGCCATGGCCGTGATCACGCCCTGCGCGCTGCGGGCATAGGGTCGGGAGAAGCCCGCCAGTCCCCGGGCGCCCGACGCCGGATCGTCTTCGACGGTCGTCTGGTCGACCGAATAGATCGACAGGTCTTCCTGGTTCCAGCCGTCGCCGACTCGCAGGTCGTTTCGGTTGGTCGCCGTATAGTTCCACTGGGTCGAGGACAGCAGAAGCGTGTCCAGCGTGTCGTACATCAGGCCCAGCGCCGTCGCGTGGGCGCTCCAGACCTCGTCGCCGCGCTCGCCCGACGCCCAGCGGTCGAAGGCTTCGCCATGATTGAGGTCGTAGGGAATACCGAACTCGCCCACCAGCGTCGGCGCCCCCCCTTCCCTCATCGTCAGCCCCATGGCCCTGATATAGCTCAGTTGGAACGCATAGCGCTGGCGGCGGGCGTCCAGGTCGGATTGCGGGTCGAACAGTTTCGAACCCAGGATCTCGACATCATACCAATGACTGGCGTTCACCGTCCGGGCCGGCATCGGGCTTGGGAAGGTCTTTCCCTGCAGCATCAGATACGGACACATCTCGCCGAACAGCAGCCAGTCCGGGCGGACGTCGCGGATCGCCGCAGCGACCTTGCCGAAGAACGGCCGCATGAAGTCCCGCTCGTGATCCAGCTTCTGGCCATCCCGCACGCGGAAGAAGTCCTCGTCCACGACCACCGCGGCGTCGCCCTGAAGTGTCCATGCGCCAGCCGTCTCGAACGGGTCTGGCCCGTCGTCCAGCCAGATCGATGCGCCACCGGGATTGACCACCGCCTCGCCGACCTCCGCCATCTCAAACCCCTGGCGGCGCTCGAGCACCGGCAGGAGAACGGCCTGTCCCCGGGCGGCCTTCAGGCTATCCAGCGGGGTCCATGACGGTCCCGGCCACAGCGGCGTGGCGTTGTCGGCATCCGGTCCGGTCCGGCGCTGCGACACCTTCTGTCCGACCCAGCCCTGGCCCGGCTCGTTCAGGCTGTCGAAGCCGATGACGTTGTTCAGGGACTTCACCCGGTCCGCGACCGCCCGCATGGCGCCCAGATAGGCGCCCTGAAGGAAGTCCTGCACATTGACGCCGCCGACCTTCCAGTCGGGCGTCAGGGTCGCCCCGGCGAAGAAGGCGGTCCACATGATCCCGTTGACCGGCATCTGGTAGTTCCGCGGCCAGCTCATCATCGGATAGCGATCCTCCTGCCGCGCGTGCGGGGAGGCGTAGTCGTAGCGTTGCTGCATCACGTGGACGGCGTCGGCGGCGTCAAACGCCGCCAGGTTCAGCCCGACCGCCTCGAACACCCATCCGGGCGCGCCGTCGCCGCCGCTCATCCGACTCCAGACGTCCTGGTGGAAGTCGATGAACACCGCCAGGCCGTGATCACCGGCCTTGGCGCAGACCGCCGCGAGATAGTCGAGATAGGCCGCGTCGTACTGACCGCGTCCGGCGTGCTCGACCGCTTCCCAGCAGGTCAGCAGCCGCAGGACGTTGAAACCCCAGTCCCGGATACGGCCCAGATGCGCGTCGGCCTCCTCCAGGGGGAAGGGCCGCCCGATGAAACTGACGCTGCGGTGATCAGCGAAATCGCGCGGCGGAACGGGACCGGCGTGGGACAGCGGGATCTTGCTGTCTCCCCCCAGATTGACGCCCCTCAGAATGGCGTGCCGCCCCTGCGTATCGACGAACCGGGGCCCGTCGATGTCAAACATCAGTTGCTGCATTCGCCCTATCGACCTCACACGAAACTCGTTATACAGTTGGACAATAAGAATAGGTCTGGGCCCAGTCCAGCCGGAAAAACATGGGGGCGGAGAACGTGGCTAAGGACCAGGCGGCCTTGTCCGGACGCATATCGCCGTTGCGCAAGCTGGCGATCGGCGTGGGCGACTTCGGGTGCAATCTGTATTGGCAGACCACCCAGCTCTATCTGCTGTTCTTCTACACCGACGTGGTCGGCCTTCCGGCGACGACCGCCGGCCTGATCTACATGGCGGCCCTGATCTGGGACGCGGCCATGGACCCGATCGTCGGCCTGATCGCCGACCGCACCCGCAGCCGCTGGGGCCGGTATCGCCCCTATCTGGTGCTCGGCGGGCCGCTGCTGGCCCCGGCCTTCGTGGTCCTGTTCGTCGGCCCGGGCAGCCATGTCGCCGGAGCGGTCGCCTTCGCCCTGATCAGCCAGCTGCTGTTCCGCACCCTCTACGCCCTGGTCGCCATTCCCTACGCCTCCCTGTTCGCCCGGGTGACCAGCGACAGCGCCCAGCGCGGCGACCTGGCCGGGTTCCGCATGGTCTTCGGCGCCCTGGCCGCCATCATCGTCGCGGCCCTGACCCTGCCCTTCGCCTCGGCGCTCGGCGGCGAAGGCGACGGACGCCAAGGCTGGATCATCATCGGCGCCGTCTATGGCGCGATCGCCACCGGCTGTCTGATGCTGACGGCCTGGGGCAGTCGTGGGCTGGATACGCCCAACGCGCCGGCGGAGCCGCGTCGCGCGCCGGCCGCCGTCTGGCGCAGCCTGGCGTCGAACCGGGCCCTGCACCTGCTGCTGGGCGCCATCGTGATCACTTCATTCTCGACCACGATGTTCTCCAAGAACCTTCTGTATTATTTCAAATATGTCGTCGGCGACGCCGACATGGGCAGCCTGGGTCTGGGCGCCATCGCCCTGACGGTCGTGGTCACCACCCCCCTCTGGGCCATCGCGCTGCGGGTGATCGGCAAGCGCAACACCTGGCTGGTCGGCGCCGTGCCCAGCGTGCTGGGCCTGACGCTGTGGCATTTCGCCGACGGCCAGACCCTGGGCGTCCTGTTCGCCGCCCTGGTTCTTCAAGGCGTGGGCATCGCCGCCGGCGTGGTCTGCTTCTGGTCCATGCTGCCGGACACCGTCGAATACGGCGAATGGCGCAGCGGCGTGCGCACCGAGTCCCTGGTGTTCGGCCTGACCGTACTCGGCCAGAAGGTGGCCCTCGGGCTCGGCGCCGGGGCGCTCGGCGTGGCCCTGACCCAGTTCGGCTACGTCCCCAATGTCGCCCAGTCGCCGCAGACCCTGGCCGACATCAAGGCCCTGATGTTCTGGGCGCCGCTGGCCGGAACCCTGGCGGCCGCAGCCCTGATCTGCTTCTACCCGATCAACCGGCGGACCCACGCCGTGATGGTCGAAGAGATCGCGGCCCGGACCGGAGCCGCGGACGCCGCCCCCTCCCCGCCCCAAGCCAGCTGAGTGACAGCATGATCCTTCGATCCAGCCTCGCCGCCGCCGTCGCCTTCGGGGCGCTCGCCGCCGCGTCCGGCGCCCACGCCCAGTCGGCCGATCCCGCCTGCGACCGCCTGACCACGCTGCGCCTGGCCAACACCCGGATCGACGCCGCCGTCGCGGTGAAACCTGGCGACCGCCAGCCGATCGAGGCCTTCGGCCTGCCGTCGCTGACCGCCAACGCCGCCTACTGCCGGGTCTCGGTGACCCTGACCCCGGCTCCCGGCTCGGAGATTCATTCCGAGGTCTGGCTTCCAGCGCCCACCGCCTGGAACGGCAAGTTCGCGGCGATGGGCAACGCTGGCTTCGGCGGCGCCCTGGGGCCGCCCCGGCTGTCCATGAGGCCGGCTCTGAGCCGCGGCTACGCCGTCGCCGGGACCGACATGGGTCACACCGAAGCCGGAGCCGACGGAAAGAACGCCAGCTGGGCGCTGAACCAGCCTGAGCGGATCATCGACTTCGGACACCGCGCCAACCACGTCACGGCGGTCGCCGCCAAGGCGCTGGTCGAGGCCTACTACGGTCGCCGCCCAGACCGTTCCTATTTCCAGGGGTGCTCCGACGGCGGCCGCGAGGCGCTGATGGCGGCGCAACGCTATCCCGACGATTTCGACGGCATCGTCGCCGGCGCTCCGGCCAATGCCTGGACCCATCTGATGGCGTCATTCGCCTGGTCCTGGAAGGCCGCGCACCAGTCCCCGGAAAGCATGCTCAAGGCGCCCAACTTGGCGCGCATCCAGGCGGCCGCCCTGGCCGCCTGCGATGATCTGGACGGCGTCAAGGACGGGGTCATCGAAGATCCGCGCGTCTGCCGGTTCGATCCGGCGACGATCCGCTGCGATGTCGATGCGACGGACGGCTGCCTGACCGCGCCTCAACTCGATGCTCTCAAGGCCCTCTACGCCGGCCCCCGGCGTGGCGTGACCGGCGCGTCCCTGTTCCCCGGCTTCTCGCCCGGCGGAGAGGCGGTCCGCAACGGCTGGGACCTGTGGATCACCGACGCGGCGGCGCAGCAGCCGGACTTCGCCCGCTCCTTCTTCGCCAACTTCGTCTTCAACGACGCGGACTGGCGGCTGGACCAGTTCGATTTCGACAAGGATTTCGACCGGGCCCAAGCCGAGATGGCGGGCATTCTCGATTCCGACAATCCCGACATGTCGGCCTTCAGGGCGTCGGGCGGCAAGCTGCTGATGTACCACGGCTGGAGCGATGCGGCCCTGCCGGCCGAGGGCACGATCCGCTACTTCGACGCTGTGCGCGACACCATGGGCGCCGAGGCCGTGGACGGCTTCGCTCGCCTGTTCATGGTGCCTGCCATGGGTCACTGCTTCGGCGGCCCCGGCCCCAACACCTTCGACATGCTGGGCGAACTGGACGCCTGGGTGGAGGGCGCTCCGGCGCCGGAGCGGATCGTGGCCAGCAAATACGCCAACGACCTGGCCCAGCTGCTGAACATGCCGGCCGGCCAGGCCCAAAGCACCCGCCCCCTTTGCGCCTATCCCAAGGTCGCGCGCTGGAAGGGTGAAGGCGCGACGAACGACGAGGCCAATTTCGAATGCGTCGTCCAGACGCCGCGCGCGAACGACTGAGCCGGACCATGGACAGCCACGTTCAAGGCCCGACCGAGCCGGCGCTGCTGACCCACACCATCGGCGCGGCGCTGGCGCAGGCGGCGCGGCTCTGGGGTGAGCGCGAGGCGGTCGTCTTCCCCGCGCAGGGCGTCCGCCTGACCTGGGCGGAGCTGCACCGCCGGGCCGGCGACTTCGCCGCCGGCCTGCTGGCGCACGGCCTGGCGCCCGGCGACCGGATCGGGATCTGGTCGTTGAACCGGGTCGAATGGATCATCACCCAGTTCGCCGCGGCTCGCGCCGGCCTGATCCTGACCACGATCAATCCGGCCTATCGTCTCGACGAACTGGAGTTCGCGCTGAACAAGGTCGGTTGCAAGGCGCTGGTCCTGTCGCCGCCCTTCAAGACCAGCGACTACCCGGCGCTGATCCGCGCCTTGGCGCCCGAGCTGGACGAGGCGACCGTCGGAAACCTGAACGCGGCCCGCCTGCCCCATCTCAAGCTGGTCGTGCAGATGGATGCGCCGACCCTGGCCGGCGCCGCCGGCTTCGCGGCCATAGAGGCCGCCGGGCGCGCGGCGAAACCGGACGTCCTGCACACTGCCGAAGCCGGCCTGTCCTGCGACGATCCGATCAACATCCAGTTCACCAGCGGCACGACCGGGCGGCCCAAGGGCGTGACCCTCAGTCACCGCAACATCCTGAACAACGGCTACATGGCCGGGATGACCATGGCCGTCACGCCGGACGACCGAATCTGCATTCCCGTGCCCCTGTACCACTGCTTCGGCATGGTGCTCGGCGTGATGGTCGGGGTCGCGCACGGCACGGCCATGGTCTTCCCCGGCGAGGGCTTCGACCCCCTGGTCACACTGGAGGCCGCCGCGGCCGAGCGTTGCACGGCGCTCTACGGCGTACCGACCATGTTCATCGCCGAACTGGAACACCCGCGTTTCGCCGAGTTCGACCTGTCGTCGCTGCGCACCGGCATCATGGCCGGATCGCCCTGCCCCATCGAGATCATGCGCAAGGTGATCGACCGCATGCATATGCGCGACATCACCATCGGCTATGGCATGACCGAGACCAGCCCGCTCAGCTTCCAGAGCGCCCTGGACGATCCGCTGGAGCAGCGGGTGTCCACGGTCGGGCGCATCCATCCCCACGTCGAATGCAAGATCATCGACGCCGACGGCGCCGTCGTGCCGTCGGGCGTTCCGGGCGAGCTCTGCACCCGGGGCTATTCCGTGATGATCGGCTATTGGGACGAACCCGAGCAGACCGCCGACGCCAAGGACGCCGACGGCTGGATGCACAGCGGCGATCTGGCGACCTTCGACGAGGCCGGCTACTGCCGCATCGTCGGGCGACTGAAGGACATGATCATCCGGGGCGGAGAGAACCTCTACCCCCGCGAGATCGAGGAATACCTCTATCGCCACCCCAAGATTCAGGACGTCCAGGTCTTCGGCGTCCCGGACGAACGTTATGGCGAGCAGGTCTGCGCCTGGGTCATGCTGATCGACGGCGAGACCATGGACGAGGCCGAACTCCTGGCCTTCTGCCACGGTGAAATCGCTCACCAGAAACTGCCGCACTACATCCGGTTCGTTCGTGAATTCCCCCTCACCGTCACTGGCAAGATCCAGAAATTCGTCATGCGCGAAACGATGATGCGCGACCTCGGCATCCAGGACTGAGGTCGCGTCGCCGCCACGAGGTCAGCCGCGCACTCTCCGCGGAAGCTGCGCCCGGCTGATCCGCCCCAGATCGAGGATCATCTGGGTGCAGGCGATCGTCTGCCGGTGCAGCAGATCGAAGTCGACATAGTCGACCGTCTCGATGTCGTAGTTCAGCAGGCAGGCGGGACCGGTGATGTAGTTGATCGTCGGGATGCCGCCGATGCCCCAGAAATACTGCCCCTCGCCGGGCCACATCGCGCCGTTGGCGTCGCCGTCTCCGTTGGGGTTGGTCGGCGGAATGACATAGGTCGGCGAGGCGTCCGCGTTCACGGCCCAGGCCTTGGCCGCCTCGACCAGCGGCGGAATCTCCGGCGTGAACAGCGCGGCCAGTTCGTTGCGGCCCGTCGGCTCCAGTTCGCCCTCGGCGTTGAACACCCACTCCTGCAGACCCAGGTGTTCGATCGTGAGCACGCAGTTAATCCGGTCCAGCACACCATCATCGGCGTGCCGACGCAGGAAGGCCTTGATCGCGTTCCCGCCGGCGAAATGGCCGGCGGACAGCATGATCATGATGCTCCGGGGCAAGGATTCGGTCGGCAACCGGGCCAGGTATTGCGCGATGTCCACGATCACATCGGGACCATTGTCCTCAAGGCCGTTCGTCCCGTCGGTGTGACTGTTCAGGACGACCAGTTCGTCTGTCCGTCCCGGGATCACCCCGATCACGTTCCGGGTCTTGGTGGGCACGATCTTCGCGTCGAGCGTCAGCCTCGCCGATTGCCCGGCGGCGGCCGCCGCCCGCAGCCTGTCTCCGGTGGGCTGGTCGACGTACAGCCCCGGCGTCTCGCGCAGGACGGCGTCATAGGGGCCATAGATCTTGCGGTATTTCGGCAGCAGGGAATCGGCGGTGATCACGACCAGGCCGAGCCCCCCGACGGCCTCCAGCGTCGCCAGCAGCGATGGCGCGACCAGCGAAATCCAGGAGCGCCGGTACGGTTCGGTCGGCAGCAGTGTCGGGCCGTGATCGTAGGTATCGATGGCCAGTTGGGTGAACATGCCCGCCACGGTGGGCAGGACCGGCGTCTCCGCCACCACGATCTTGCCCGCCAGCCCGGCGATCAGTTCCTCGGAGCCGGGCCGGTGGTTGACGATCACGCTGACCTGCGCCGCGGTCAGATAGGCGAGTTCGCCGACCACGCCGCCTTCGGGCGTGACGCCTGAATAGGGCACATAGGCGGACACCTCGATCCGCTCCAGGGCGCCGCCCTCGGGCCCAACCGCCAATCCCCAGGCCGTCGGCGTCCATCGCTGCATCTCGACGTCCTCGTATCGGACGTTCTTGACGCCCGCCTGGACGAGCCGGTCGTGCAGGGACTCGATGTAGACGTCGTGCGCCGCCGATCCCGTGGCGCGTAGGCCGAGGGCGTCGAGGTCGACATGCCACTGGCGCATCTGGCTGCTGGGCAGGAACTGGGAGCGGTCGACCGTCACCGCGGCCGAAGCCGGCAGAGGCCGGCCCAGCGCGCCGCTGTTGAACGCCTGCGCGACGGCCCGGCTTCCCGCCAGTCCCGTGAAGCCGACGGCGGCGATAGAACCCAGGGCGGCGCGGCGGGAAAGGGTCATCGAAATCATCCTTACGGGTTCACTGTCCAAGTTTCACGCCCCTGCCGACCAGGGTGGTCTTCGCAGGATTGGGCGAGCCGATCGTCTCCGCCGGCAGGGCGTCCAGCTGCAGCAGGGCGCGCGCGAAGGTCTGAACCTGCTGGTGCGCGAACTCGGGATCCAGGCGGTCCAGGTCCCCGCCGGACCGTACGGCGCACAGGTAGTCGGGCACGGGACACATGGCGATGGCGGGAATGCCGGCGGCGAACAGCGGCTGCCCTTCACCGAGGTGGACGCCGTTGCGCGGCTCGGCGGTCAGGGCGCGGATCTTCGTCCGCCCCGCGACCGCTCCGGCGAAGACCCGATCCATCACGTCGTTGGTCGTATAGACCAGCTCCCGCTCCAGCTTCCCCGTCGGCGCCGAGCGACTCTTGTCCTCGACATCCTTCCACTCCCGGCAGCCGATGTGCTCGATGGTGAGCCCGGCCACCGCCTTGCGATTCCCCGCCTTCCCGTCCCAGAGCTCGGGATGATCACGCAGCCAGCGCGAGGTCGCCTGACCCTCGTGGCCGCTGATCTGCGGCATCTGGAAATGACCGGTCACGAAGGCCAACACGATCGAGCGCCGGCGTTGCGCGATCGGCAGGCGAGACATGTATTGCGCCAGCGCCAGCAGGGCGGCGGGGCCGTTCTCCTCGCAGGCGTTGGGCCCATCCGTATGGGTGTTGACGATGATCGTCTCGTCCGGGTTCGATCCTTCCAGAACGGCGAAGATCGTCCGGGTCGGGGTGTCCGGCGCAAGCTCCGCTTCCAGGACCAGCGTCGCCTGCTCACCGGCCTCGCAGGCCGCTTTCAGCCGGGCGCCGACGGCGGGACCGACCCACAGTGCGGGGCAATCCTGATAGGGCGTCGTGAAGGGATTGTACTGGTCGCGCGCGGCGTCCTCGGACATGTCCTGGAAGACGCAGACAACGCCCAGCACGCCCGCCGCCCGGGCCGCCGCCAGGTCGATCCCCGGGCTCAGCCCCGACAGCAGGGGCGTCGTGACCGTGCCCGAGAAATCCGCCTCCTCCCGGCTTGGGTAGAAGGTCTTGCGGGTGAACATCAGGTCGCGGACGAGGAAGCCGATCGACGCGTTCTTGACCGGCACGACAGCGATCTTGCCCGCCGCGGCCTCGAGCGACTTCGGCTTCTCGCCCAGCCAGACCAGGGGCGCCGTGACGCCCTTCGGCCCCGTCCGGCCGGAATAGGCGAACGCGGAGGCCACGGGAACGGGCGCCCCGGAGACGGACAGGCTGGTTCCCTGCGCCGTCCAGCGCGTCATCGCATGCACATCGCTCTGGACGATCAGGCCCAGAGCTTCCAGTTCCTGAGAGATCAGGTCCAGCGACGCCTCGTGCGCGGGGTAGCCCGTCAGGCGGGGACCGAAGCTGTTCAGCCGCTCGATCCACGCCCAAAGCGTCTGGCGGTCCGCGAGTTGCGCAGGCGCGAACGGCAGGCCTTCTGGCAAGGCCGGCCGGGCCGGTGCGATGCAGCCGCCCACCAGAGAGGCCAGGGAGACCCCTACCCCTCCCGCCAGAGTCGCACGGCGCGTCATAGACGTCATCACCCCGTCCCCTAGTAGCGGACGCTCAGACGGGCGGTGAAATAGCGTCCGATCTGATCGTACAGCTGCGGGTTCGTCGGCGTGAAGATCGCCAACGTGCCGTTGGGGGCCAGCGCCGGCTCCCGGTCGAACAAGTTGTTCACGGTGACCGTCACGCGCGCCCGATCGTTCACGGCGTAGCTGGCGGTCAGGTCGGTGTAGAAGACCTGTCCGACGCTGTTGTCCTCGATGGTTCTCGGCTCCACGCGCGTGACGTCGAAGGTTCCCTCCGAGATGTAGCGCTCCTGGACGAACAGGGAGAACGGACCCCGCGTCCACTCGGCGCTGGCCGTGACCGTCCACTCCGGGTTGGCCGTCACGCCCACCTCTCCGGCGCGATCCACGGTCGCCCCGCCGAACACTTCGGTCGTGATCTCTCCGAGATAGGACGCCACGCCCCGCAGGTTCAGTTGACCGCCGAACGTCTCGAAGTCCGGTCGGTAGCCGAGTTCGATATCGACGCCCGCCGTCTTCAGCCGGTTCAGGTTCAGCGTCGGCGAAACGATGCGGGTGATCACGCCCGCCCCGTTGCGTGTGATGTTCGCGCAGAGCGCGGTCGCCCCGGCGGCGCACTGATCCCGGGTCACCTGCGGGGTCAGCGAACCGATCACGCCGTCGATGTCGATGGAGTAGTAGTCGACCGACGCCGTAAGGCCCGGAAGCCAGCTCGGCTGGACCACGATGCCCGCGGTGAAGGTGTCGGCTTCCTCGGGCTTGAGCAGGGCGTTGCCGCTGGTCGCCGCGATGATGCCGATGGTCGTGCCGTTCTCGATGACGGAGCCGGTGTTCTGGGTGATGCCGGCGAACAGCTCTGGGACGTTCGGCGCGCGAATGTCGCGAGACTGGGTGGCCCGCAGGCGAACGCCATCGACCGGCTCGTAGACCAGGCCCGCCTTCCAGGTCGTGACGCCGCCGCTGGTGCTGTAGTCCGTGTAGCGAACGGCGCCGTTGAAATCGAGCGACTTGGCCCAGGGCAGGTCGCGGGCCAGGGGAACGACTACCTCGCCGAACACCTCCCACAGATCGTACGACCCGGCGACGGGGAAGACGTTGGTCAGCAGCCATCCGCCCGGTTGGTTCTGGTAGGGCGCCGGGAAGCCCCGGATGCCCGTCGCGTCGTTGATGCTCGGCCCGATCGCGTCGGTCGTTTGTTCGATTTCCTCGCGGCGGTATTCGGCGCCGACCGCCGCCGAGATCGTCCCCGCCCAGGTCGAGAACAGATCGCCGCGCGCGCCCAGGGCCACCACATCCTGGTTGAGAACGGTCCGGAACGCCGAAGAGCCGGTGACGTAGTCGATCGCCGCCGCCGACGGCGCGCCGACGCCGAACAGGTTGATGGGCACGCATCCGGGATAGAGTCCCGGATTGGTCAGGGTCACGCGGCAGACGATCTGTCCGCCCGGAGCGAATACGGCGTCCGCCGCGGCGAAGAGGTGTTCGAGGATGACGTTGTTGTCGGTCCGGGTGTCCGACCGGTTGTCGCCGTGCTCATAGTAGCCGTTGACGGTCCAGCCGGCCGGGCCGTCCCACTCGAAGCCGACGGTCGTGTCGATCAGGCGGTTCTTGGTCGTGGCGTTGGCCGGATCGCCGAAATCGGTGTTGATGCGCCCCATGCCGAAGGCGGCGGTGCCTGTATTGTCGAGAATGGTCTGCACGGACGGGTGCAGGAAGGCGTTGCCGCTAAAGATGGTGAAGCCGTTGAAGCCGCCGACGTTGAAGGCCTGGACCTGATTGTAGTGGTTCTCGGTGTCCGCATAGCTGACCCGCGCGAAAACACTCAGCTCCGGCGTCAGGTCATAGTCGACGTGCGCGAACAGGCTGCGCGTACGCACATCGGCCGAGATGTTCGAGGACAGTTGCGAACCATCCCCGCCGACCTGGATCAGCCCCGACTGCACCGAGCCGCGATTGAACGGCGCCAGGGTGCCGTCGGGCCGGAACTGCTGGAACACCAGGGGTCCGCTGATGATCAGACCGCCGGGCGAGGTCGTCGCGCTGCGCACGTCCGGCCGGAAGATCAGCTGCCCCGGAACCGCGGGATTGCTCAGCGAGCCATAGAATGAGCGGCCCCAGTCCCGCTCGGTCAGGGACGGGATCCCTTCCACTTCGTAGTATTGGCCGCTAGCGACCACATGGCCGCGGCCGTCCGCGAAATCGCTCCCGCCGGTCAGGCTGAACTTCAAGGACTCGGCGTCGCTTTCGCTGGAGATCCCGCTCTGGATCTCCGACTTCAGGCCCGTGAAGTTGGTGTCGAGGATGAAGTTCACGACCCCGGCGACGGCGTCCGACCCATAGGCCGCCGAGGCGCCGCCGGTGACCACATCGACCCGTCGGACCAGCTGGGACGGCAGGGCATTGATATCGACCGAGCCGTCGCGCGCGGACGGGGCCGCCCGGCGCCCGTCGATCAGCACCAGGGTGCGCTGCGCACCCAGGTTGCGAAGGTTGAGGAAGCTTCCGGTGTTCTGCGCCAAGGCGCTGGTGCCGCCGGTGGTCGGGCGCGACGAGCCGCGGAACGCCGGCAGGGTGTTGAGCGCTTCGCCGATCAGGCCCGGCTGCGACTGTTGCAGTTGCTCGGCCGACACGACGGTGACCGGCGTCGGCGCCTGGGCGCCGTTGCGGATGGCCCGGGAACCGGTGACGACGACCTCGCCGATCTCCGTGGGCTGGGCGTCAGCCGGTGTCTGGTCCTCCGGGATGGACGCCGCGGGCTGGGCCTCTTGCGCGGCGGCGCCGGAAGCGCCGGAAATGACGAGCAGGCTTGCGCCGGCGAGGAGCCAGGTTTTCATTTTCCACCCTATGAACCGGCGCCGGTATGGGTTCCGGCGATCCTTGTTGTGAGCGGAGCTTATTAAGCCTGCGGACGTTGTCAAACTTATTCCTTCCCCGAAGAAGTAATAGATGATTGGCAAAGATCGGGGCGAGGCGCTAAAGCTGCCGCAACGTTAAGAGGCGTTGGTGATTTGAAAGACGATATTCCCGCCAGAGCGGCGCCGCCCCGGAAGGCCCAGGCTGATCGACGCCGGGACTCGATGGAGTCCATTCTCGATCATGCCGAGGCGCTGTTCGCTGAATCGGGCTTCAACGGCGTCACCATCAACGACGTCGCCCGCTCGGCCGGCATCGACACCGGCCTGATCCGCTACTATTTCGGCGACAAGAGCAGCCTGTTCGAGGCGGTTGTCGATCGCCGTTCCGGGCTCGCCAACGAAGCCCGTATGCGGGCCCTGGACGAGTACCGCCGGACGGCCGGAGAGTCCTTCTCACTCGAGGGCGTGATCCGGGCCTTCACCGCCCCCGCGTTCGAGATGATGCTGAAGGACGGCGGCTACCGAAACTACGGCATGATCATCGGGTACGTGAACGCGACCCACGCCGACCTGCGCCGGCTGATGTCCAAGAATTTCGACCATGTGTCGGAGGTGCTGATCGAGGACATGAAACGGCTCCTGCCGGACGCGCACCTCGAAGACCTTTACTGGGGGTACCACTTCCTCACCGGCGCCTTCACCTTCTCGCTGGCGCAGACCGGCCGGATCGACAATCTGTCGGGCGGCATGTGCAGCAGCGAGGATCTCCGGGCGATCTCGGAGCGTCTGCCCATCACCCTGGCCGCCGGCATCAAGGCGATGTGCGACGAACGCGCGGCGGCCCGCAAGCAGGCGGCGGCTTCGACCGGGCGCTAGCCGGTCGAAGCCGTGTCGAGCCGCGCGTCAGACAATCATTGACCGCTCGCCCGACCGGCGGATCGCCCGCGCCGCACGTGGGTGTCGAGGAACCGCAGATAGGCTTCCTGGGCCGCGATCCGATTGTCGCGCTTCCGGAACCCATGCCCCTCGTCCGGGAAGACGATGTACTCGACCGGCACGTTGTTGGCGCGGACCGCGGCGACCATTTCATCGCTTTCGACCTGAAGCACGCGCGGGTCGTTGGCCCCCTGCACGACCAGCAGGGGCCGCACGATGCCCTCCGCATGGAAGAGGGGTGAAATGCGACGGTGGCGCTCGGCGTCGGTCGCCGGGTCGCCCATCTCATCGAACAGGGACGCGCGTTGCGCGCCCCACCAGGCAGGGACCGATTCCAGTGTCCGCACCCAGTTGGTGACGCCGAAGATGTCGATGCCCGCTTCGAAGGCCTCGGGATGGAAGGCCAGGGCCGCGACGGTCAGATAGCCGCCATAGGAACCGCCCATGACCGCGACCTGGTCGTCGGCGATCCAGTCCTGCGCGCGCAGCCAGTCGCCGCCGGCGACGATGTCGCGCAGGTCCGCCTCGCCGTGACGCCGGTCGTCCATGTGCACGAAGGTCTTGCCGTAGCCCGAACTGCCCCGGTTGTTGGCGGCCAGCACGGCGTAACCATGGTTCACCAGATGCTGGACCATGGCGGAATAGCCGCGCCGGCTCTGCCCGCCCGGACCGCCGTGCACCAGGACGACCGCCGGAACGGGGGTCGCGGCGGAGGCGCCGTGCGGGCGGTACAGGATGGCGGGGATCATCACATCCCCCTCCCCCCGGTATCGAACGACCGTGGCCTCGACCAGGTCGTCTTCCCGCATCGCCGGATTCAGGGCGGTCGTCAGCCGGCGGGTCTGACCCGTGGTCAGATCGGCGACGAAGATGTCGTTGGGCGAGGTGTCGGACGCGACGGTGAAGGCCATGCGCCGCTCGTCGTCGCTGAACCGCACCGTGCCGATATCGCCCTCCGGAACCCCGGCCAGCGCCACGGCCCGTCCGGTGGTGGTGTCCAGGACGGTCAGCTCGGTCCGCGCATCGACGTTGAAGGCCGAGATCCGGTAGCGACCCGAGGGCGAATAGCTCAACGCCGTCAGATCCCAGTCGCCCTTCAGATCGTCGGTCGTCTCGCCGCTCGCCAGATCATGACGATACCCCCGACCGAACTCCCCGACGGCGTCGCTCCCGAACAGCAGGGCCCGGGAATCCGGCGTGAAATCGAATACCCGATACTTCACCGATCCGGTGTGGGGCGTGATCAGCCGCGGCTCTCCGCCGACCCGCAGATCGACAAGGTAGAGATTTCCGTCGCCGCTGCCGAGCTGCTCCTCCAGCACGACCCAATGCCCGTCGGCGGAGATGGCCCCCAGCGTCATGCCTGGGTTCTCGAACAGCAGCCGGCTGTCATAGGTGGTGGGGTCGATCGCGACGATGTCGAACACCTTCGGGTCGCGAGCGTTCGAGGCGACCCAGATCTCCGACCGGTCGCCCTTCCACCCGATCAGATTGGCCTTCACGGCGTCTCCGGGCGTCAGGTCCCGCAACGCGCCGTTGCGCTCACGCACATAGACGTGGCTGCGTTCATCGCCGCCGCCGTCCGCGGCGACCAGGATCCGGTCGTCGTTCGGAAAATAGCTTTCCGCATAGGTCGCATTGGTGGTGGAGGCGGTCAGGGGCACGGCGGCCCCGCCGGCCACGGGCAAGGCATAGGCGTTGAAGACGCCCGAGGCGTCGCTGGACACCAGCACCGACGCGCCGTCCGGCGAGAAGGCCAGCCCGGACCCGCTGGCCAGGCCGAAACTGGTGGTCTGGAAGAATTCCGCGGCGCTGTAGGTCCGGGTCGCATTCCGGGCCTGCACGGTCGGTCGGTCCTGCTGCGCGTGGGCGACCAGCGGCGTGGCCGCCATCAGGACGATCGCCGGGATGAGGCAGGCGCGGGTCAGCTTGAGGGGGTGTGACATGCTCTATGATTTCCAGGCGTTGAGGTCGGGGCGACGAAGGGGCGCGTTACGCCGGCCGTCGTGTGTTGAGCGTGAGGTCCGAAAGCCGATCCTTCAGAAGCGGCTCCAGGGTGAGAACGACGCCGATCATCAGAGCGGCGACGGCGGCCAGGACCTGCAGCAATGCAGGCGAGAGCCCCGCCAGGCCGCCGCCGGCGAGATATCCGGGCGCCAGCATGACCGGGACCCAGATCATGGCGGAGGCGACATTGGCGATCTGGAACCGCAGGCGCGTCATGCGGGTGATGCCGGCGACCAGAGGAACGAAGGCCTGAATCGGCCCCATGAACCGACCGGCGAAGATGGCGACGACTCCGTAGCGGCTGAAATACAGGCGGGCCCGGGCGATCGACCGGCGATGGCGACGCAGGGCCGGCGCTCGAACGAACGACCACCCGGCCCGCCGTCCGAGGCCGTACGACGCCGCCTCGCCCAGGACCGCGCCCGCGACACACCAGGCCAGAACGGCCCAAAGCGGAAGGACCCCGGCCGCCACCAACCCTCCGGCCATCAGCATCAGGACCGTGGCCGGTACGAAGGCGCCCACGACCGCGAGAGACTCGCCGAAGGTCAGCACCCCCAGCAAGGGCCCCGCCCAGGCGGCGTTTCGCGCGATGAAGGCGGCGACGTCCTGGACCAGACCATCCATCAGTTCCGCTCCCGGTGCCGGGCGGAGGCCAGGCCCAGCAGGGTCAGGCCCAGGCCGATCCAGAACAGCAGGGCCAGCGCCCATCGGCCGGCGGCGGGCGGATTGACCACCATCGCCGGACCGGCGCTTTCGACCTGTTCGCGCCACATCCCGACGCCGCCGGTCAGGGCCGCGTCCAAACCCAGCGCCCCCTCTCCGAGCACTTCCGCGACGGCCGAGACCAGGCGGTCCGGTCCCATGTCGGCGCCGATGAAGAAGACCACCACCAGGACCACGAACCAACGCACCGGATAGCGAAGGCCGACCACGAAAACCGATCCCGCCAGATGTGCCACCAGCGCGGCGCCGAAGGGCACGAGACAGAACCAGGCCCCGCCCGCCCCCCACCCGACCAACCGTCCGCCCGACACCGCCGCCAGGACGCTGAACCACGCCACCACCAGGCCGGTCAGGCCCAGGACCCAGACAGCGCCCGCCGTGACCCGGATCAGCACATGCTTCTGTCGCTCGACGGGCAGGGTCCAGAGGTCGCTGCGGTTGAACAGACGTTGCGTCGACCAGAGCCTGAGCGGCAGGACGAAGGCGATCAGAGGAACCAGCATCATCAGCTCATGCGGGTAGTCCAGGGCGTCGCCCTGAAGAACGACAAAGCTGAGCCCCATGAAGGTGACGACGCCGAGCACCACGGCCAGCGCGATGAACTCGGGACGCAGCGCGCGCCCGATAAACCGCACCTGGGCGCGCAGAATGGCGATCGCGCCGGGGGGCGCTGCTATCCGGGCCTCGGTCATGCCGGATCCTTTCCACGCATCAGGGTGACGACGGCGTCATGGAGATTGAGCGGCGCCACATTGCGGACCTGTCCGCCGGACGCGGCGATGCGGGCCACGATGTCGGCTTCCTCGCCCTGGACGGTCCATTGGATGTCCCGTCCGAACCGCCCCTTGTGGAGCACGCCCGCCAGATCCGACGGCCCGGCCCAGCCGTCCGGCCCGGCCGCGGAATAGACCTTCAAGGTCCGGTGCAACGTCTCGCGCGCGCCCTGGAACATCAGGCGGCCCGCCGCCAGGACGCCCACATGGTCGGTCAGGCCGTCGATCTCATGAATCTGGTGCGAGGAGACCAGGACCGTGCAGCCGGTGTCGGCCAGATGATCGGACACCAGGCCCAGGAAGACGTCCTTCGCCACCGGATCCAGTCCGTCGATCGGCTCGTCGAGCACCAGCAGGGCGGGCCGATGAGCGAGCGCCGCCGCCAGCTGCACGCGCCGGGCCTGCCCCTTGGACAGCTGGCCCAGCTTCCGACCGCGATCGATCTCCAGCCGCCGGCACAGGGTGTCCAGATAGTCGGCGTCCCAGGCCGGATAATAGGCCGAACGCTGCTCCAGCCACAGGCCCGCGCTCATCCAGCCGGGACCAGTGTCGAAGCGGTCCGGAACATAGCCGAGTTGCGCGCGCACGGCCGGACCCTGGCGTCGCGGGTCCAGCCCTCCGACGCGGATGTCGCCGCTGTCGGCGCGTTCCAGGTTCAGAAGAAGCCGCAACAGGGTCGTCTTGCCGGCTCCGTTCGCTCCCGCGAGCATGTAGACCGCGCCCGCCGGCGCCTCGAGGGCGACATCCGTGAGCGCGACTTCGCGCCGGTAGCTTTTCGAGAGCCGTCGCGTGGTGACCGACAGCCCACCGCCCGGTTCAGGCGGGGTCTCGTCGAGATCAGGCGGCGGGATAAGGTCGGGGCTTGTCATTCTGTTGAAGTCCTCGTCGGAGCGCCGCCCGCGGCGGCGTCCCGGATCGCGTCGATGAATTCGTCCACCCCCAGACCGTGACGATGCGCTTCGATCAGGGCCCGCTGCGCGACCTCGGCCAGCAGGGCGCGGCGGTCAGCCTCGAGCGGCCGGGCCGAGCCGACGAACGTCCCCTGCCCTCGCTGGACGTAGACGAGGCCGTCCCGCTCCATCTCGCGATAGGCCTGGGACACGGTGTTCGGATTGACACGCAGATCGCCGGCCAGCTGACGGACGGACGGCAGCGGGTCGTCCGGCGCGAAGGCGCCGACGACGATGGCTCGCCGGATCTCGTCCATGATCTGGACGTAGATCGGTCGGCTGTCTGAAGGATCGATCGTGAAGGGCAAGGGGCCTGCCTCTGGTGTACTAGCTCACTAATACACCTCGAACACAGCCGTCAAGTCTCGCCTCTCCGCACAGTCGCCCGCGCGATCACCGATCGCTCAAACAATCGTTGCTTTTTGCAGCGCGAATTCTAGCTTCCCGCGCGCAATTTGAGGGGTATCCGATGAGTCTGCGGCAGTGGGGATTGTGTACGGCGGTTGCGGCGCTTCTGGCGCCGCAGGCTTGGGCGCAACAGGCGTCGCCGGAATGGATGACATCCCCCCGCGACTGGTCCGCGACGCTGAAGAGCGATGTCGACGCCCTGGGCCGCATCATCGAGGACACCCACCCGGGCATGTACGACGACCGCAATCCGGCCTTCCGCGAGCGGGTCGAGGCCGGTCTGGCCGAGGCGCGTCAACGGGCAGAGACGACGACGGATTCCGGCGGCTGGTGGTGGGCCATGCGCGGCCTGATCGCCGGCTTCGACGACGGCCATGTGGACATCGGCTTGACCAATCAGGGCGGCTTCCCGACGCGTTGGCCGGGCTTCCTGACCGTCTATGACGGCGCCGATCAGGTCGTCGCCAGCCGGGACGAGGCCGACACCGACGCCCCGCCCTTGGGCGCGAAGCTGATCGCCTGCGACGGCGTCGACGCCGCGACCCTGGCCGAGCGTCGCGTCGGCGCCTTCCGCGGACGCTGGTTCCTTGAAGCGCAGAAGGTCCAGTTCGGCGACTGGGTCTTCATGAGCCCGAGCAATCCGTGGATCCCGGAGATGTCGGAGTGCCGCTTGGAGACCCAGGGCGTGGAGCGATCCTATCGCCTGAACTGGCGCGCGATCGAAGCCCAGGACCTCGGCGCCCGACGCACCGCCCTCATCCAACGGACTTCGCACGGCTTCGGCATCAGGACGCTGCAGGACGGCGGCGTGTGGCTGTCGATGCCGTCGTTCGACGGCAATCCCGGATCCGAGGCCTACGCGGCCCTCACGGCCCTGCTGACGGAGGCGACGGAAAACCAGGCCCGTCTGCGCGCCGCCCCCTATGTGGTTCTGGACGTCCGCGACAACGGCGGCGGATCTTCGCACTGGAGCGCGCGTCTGGCGCTGACCCTCTGGGGCGGAGACTGGGCGACGACCCATCCCATGGCGCCGATCGAGAGCGTCGACTGGCGGGCGTCCGAAGGCAATGCCGCGGGCCTCAAGACCCTTCGCGATCAACTGACCGCCGCCAACGGCGACCCGCAGATGATCGCCTGGGCGAACAACGCCGTTGAAGGCATGCAGGGTGCGATGGCCGCCGGCGAGCCCTTGTGGCGCGAGCAGACCCCGCAGGAAACTCCGCCCACCTACCCCGTCCCGCCGGAAAACCCGATGAAGGGGACCGTCTACGTCCTGACCGACTTCCGCTGCGGGTCGGCCTGCCTGGACGCCGTCGATCTGTGGAAGACGCTGGGCGCCGTTCAGATCGGGCGGGAAACCAACGCCGACACCGTCTACATGGAACTGCGCGAAGCCGCCCTGCCCAGCGGCCTGGCCAGGGTATGGGTCCCGATGAAGGTCTATCGCGGCCGGGCGCGAGGCAACAACGAACCGCAAGTCCCCGCGCACGCCTACGCCGGGAACATGGCCGACGAGCAAGCGCTCCAGGCTTGGGTGCGGGAACTGAAAGCCGCGAACTAGCCCCCTTTTTGAGCCGCCGGCGGCGGCGCTTTCCATCCTTCAGGACTATCCCGTGCATACCGTTCGTCGTTGTTCTTCCGCTCGCCTTCTGGTCTTGGGCGTCGCGCTGGCTCTTGCGGGGGCGTCCGCCGCCGCCGCCCAAGCCTACCGCCCCTCCTTCCATCCGGACCAGCACAAGGGACCGCCGGCGGGGCGGCTCAACGAAGTGCTGGTGCTCGGCTCGCCGCACCTAGCCCAGATGGGCGACACGGTCCGGGCGGAGATGCTGACGCCGGTGCTGGATCGTCTGGCGGCCTGGGCGCCGGAGGTGATCGCCATCGAGAACGTTTCGGGCCTGCAGTGCGACGCCATGCGCCGCTATCCGCAGCGCTACGCCGTGTCGATCAACGACTATTGCCCGGACGCCGGCCACGCCGGCCAGCAGACCGGTCTGGACGTTCCGGCGGCCAACGCCGAGGCTGAGCGGTTGCTGGCGGAGTGGCCGGCCGCGCCCGCGCCTGAGCAGCGTCGGCGTCTGGCCGCGGTCTTCCTGGCGGCGGGCGAGCCGACCTCGGCCTTCGTCCAGTGGCTGCGCCTGACCCCCACCGAGCGCCGTGAAGGCGAAGGGCTCGATGCGACGCTGGTCGCCCAACTGAACACGCAGCTCGACAGCATCAACGAGAGCGATTCCATCGCCGCCGTCCTGGCCGCGCGGCTGGGACTGGAGCGGGTGTGGAGTGTCGACGACCATTCGGCGGACCGTTATCCGGCCGACGTGAAGGGCTACGTCCGGGCGATCCGCCAGGTCTGGAACAACCCGGCGGGCGAAGAGCGCCGGGCGATTGAGGAGCCCTTCATGGCCGGGCTGTCGCAGCCGGACGGCCTGCTGAACCTCTATCGCCACTACAACGGCGCCGAGGCGCAGCGCCTGGCCTATGAGAGCGACTACGGCGCAGCTCAGAAGGACCCCTCGCCGGAGGGTTTCGGTCGGATGTACCTGACCTACTGGGAGACCCGGAACCTGCGCATGGTCGCCAACATGCGCGACATCATGGGCCAGCGGCCGGGCGTGAAGATGCTGACCCTCGTGGGCGGCTCGCACAAGGGCTACTACGAGGCCTATCTGAACCAGATGCACGACGTCGTCCTGGTGGATTCCGACGAGGTGCTGCGCTGATCCAGGTGTGAAGGGGCGCAGGCCTCACCTCGGTGGAAACCGAGGTGATCGCGTCATGTGCGTCGTGGCCAGGCGAAGGCCAGATCGGTCTCGCCCGTGCTCTGGCCGTCCGCGTCGAAGCGGCGTTCCAGGATGCGCCCCCGCCCCTCGGCGTCGATCGCCACCACCGTCCCGCAGCGGGTGCCGTAGACCGGCCCCCGGATGAAAACGGACGAGTTGCGCGGCTCGAACGGAGCATCGGACGGCTGCGCGGGGATGGCGCCGTCCACGCCCAATCGTTCGTCCTGAAGGCCACCGAGCAATATCTCGGGGTGGTCCGCCGGCCCCTCCAGCCAGCCCGCCAGGGTCGCCTTGAGGCGAAGGGTCTTGGGCCAGGGTTCATCCAGTTCGCCGTTGGAGAGGCCATAGAGTCCGGACGCCAGGGGGCGGCGGACCGGAGCGGGTTGATTGGTCCAGAAGACCGCCTCGTCATTCTCGACGCGGATCAGGTTGAACGGGCTGAAGGTCTCCAACGCGGCGTCGGACGGGTCCAGGAAGTCACCCGCGCCCCGCAACATGTCGCTGAGCAGCAGACCGCGGGACGGAGCGTCGGCCTTCGGTCCGCCGAAGCCTCGCAGATTGGTCACCACGGCAAGCCGGCCCTGTTCGGAGACGCCCAGCCAGGTTCCGCCCGAAAGCCAGTCACGACCCGCCAGGACGTGATCGGCGTCCGGCCACCGGGCCAGAGGATCGGCAGGGCGCGTATGCAGTTCATCGCGATTGCCGGCGAGGACGAGGCGCCAGCGAGGATGGGCGCGCCAAGCGAAGGCTAGAACGCACATGCGAGCTCCTGTTCAAGGCCGGCCGACATCCCGCTGACTTAGGCGACGCCCGATTGCGCGTCACCCCTGAACACGACGATCTGGCCCAGGGCGCCGCCGTGGCATAGGACGAACATGGCCATCAGTGTTCGGGGGAAATGATGGAACAGGACGCGTGGCTCGGCGCCGAGGCCCAGGTGGACGGCCGGCCGCTTCTCATCCGCGCCTTGAAGACCGTCCCGCCGGCGGCGATGGACAGCCGCCCTGACCTTCTCGTCGTCGATCTTCAGTACCCGCTCGGAGAGCCTGTGGGTCTTCCGAGCCATGCCGACTACGACCAGATCGCCGCGTTCGAGACCTTCGCCTTCGGCGGCGGCGCGGCGTCCGATCCAATGCTGGTGTTTGTCGAAACGGGCTCGGGCCGCGTCCGCTATTACGTCTATGTCGGCGACGTAGAGGCGACCGTCGCCCGGCTGGATCAGGATCCCGACATCGCCGACCGGTTGGAGTTCTCCGCCCTTGAAGACCCCCGCTGGGGCGTCCGCGCCGATCTCATGAGCCGATTGCTCGCGAGCTGAGCCGCAGGGGTCGCGGGCATGGCAAGGCCACCGCCCGCCGGCGGGGTAAGCGACTCACCAGCGCGCCTGCGCTGAACCTAGGTGGCGGCCGGGACAGGCTCGGCGCGCGCCTTGGCGGGCTTCTTCGAGGCCTTGGCCGGCGGCGGAGCGGCGGCCCGCGCGGCCTGGAGGGTCAGGAGCGCGGAGAAGCGTTCAAGCGACGACAGGTGGAAATGCACCAGCGCCAGCCAGCCCTTGCGGTGCCAATCCAGCACGACATCATCCGCCAACCCGGCGAATTTCTTGGCGTCGACGATCTGGAAGCCCTCGAGGCCCAGCTTGCGACCATCCGGCAACGTCGCGTCGGCGCGGCGATCGATCAGCAGGTCATTCGCCTTCAAGGCCTCGGTGAACGCCGTGGTCGCTGCGGCTTCCGCCTGGAAGGCCTCGCAGAACGCCAGGGCCTGCTCGGTCATCGCGCTGGGTTTGAGGTCTCCGTCGAACAGAGCGACGCCGTCTTCCCCGGTCCGCGCGACCCGGTCTGAGGCCGCGTCGATCATCAGCGCAAACCCCTTCGGATTGACCGTGGTGATGAAACCGAACGGATAGCGACGGACATAGGCGGGAAGATAGGCGTCCCGAGCCCACGCCCCATCGGTCACGAACAGATTGGCCCGTTCCAGACCCAGCACCGCGATCGGCTGGGCGTTGCCGGCGGCGAAGACGATCGGATAGGACCGCGCGCAGGCCGCCAGTTCGCCGACGACGATCGGCACGAAAGGGGCGTCCGCGGCGAACGACACATCGCCGTCCTTCAGCCGCCAGGCGCCATGGACGGCCGCCGAGAGCGGCTCTGGCGCACGATAGAAGAGCGGGAGGCTGGACAGAGGCGCGGTCGCGCCTGGGGCCTGGGGTTCGGAAGACATGAATCTACTCCTTGGAGGGATCGCGGCGCGGACGCCGGTCAAGGTTGCGGGTCCGACGTGCGCTCGCCAAGCCCAGGCCTGATCGTCGCCGTCACGACCTGCAGACCTCCGGCGAGGCGCCGCTCGCGCCCGCCGGAGGAACAGAGAACAACCTGAGCTCATGGATCAGGCAAGGACTCTCAATGGGACGGGCGCTGCTCCGGATCCTGCGCCTCCCCGGCATCGGTCACGATCAGATCCGGTGACGGGTCCCGGTCAAGCGCAAAGTCCGGTGTTCCGCCCAAGGCGCGCAGCATCTGCAGGCTCTGGATCCCGCCCGCCGGCGGAATCTGGATCACAAACTCGCCCGGCGTGAACGTGAGGATGTAGTTGGACGACGCCGCAAGGTCTCCCTGCAGGATGGCGTAGGAGCCGGCGGTATCCCCGGCGACGCGGACCAGGCCGCCGGTCAGGACGTCGCCCTGGACGAGACCATTCCCGCCGACGACATAGGTCAGGTTGGGATCCGGCTGGCCGAACCGCCTGGACTGGTTGTCCGCCGTAACGGTGATGGCCCGGCGCAGGATGTCGGCGATGCCGCTTCCGACGTTGGTCAGGGTGTAGTTGCCTGCATCGGCGCCCGACAGGGTGGTGTTGGTGGCGGTCACGGTCCGGCCGGCGCCGGCGTTGCGGTTGTCGAACGTGAGCGTCCCGCCGGCCCTGATGTCATCGCCCGCGATGACGCCGGTCAGGTTGATCGATCCGCTGGCCCCGGTGGTTCCGTCATAGACCCTGTTGTCCGCGACGACCGTTCCACCGATCGCCCGGCGCAGGATGTCCGCCACGCCCGATATCGGCCCAAGGTCGTAGTTGCCCGCGTCGGCCCCGGACAGGACCAGACCGGTGGCGGTGACCACCTTGCCCACACCCGCGTTCCTGTCCGCGAAGTTGAAGATCCCGGTGGCGGAAACATTGTCGCCGGCCACCACTCCCGTCAGATCGATGGAGCCGGTGGTGGTCGTCGTCCCGTCATAGGTCTTGTTGTTCGCCGTCAGCACGCCGATCAGGCTTCGCCGCAGGATGTCCGCGATCCCGCTGGCGACGCCGGCCAGGGTGTAGTTGCCCGCATCGGCGCCCGACAGGGTGGTGTTGGTGGCGTTCACGATCCGGCCGAGGCCGGCGTTGCGGTTGTCGAACGTAAGCGTCCCGCCGGCGCCGACGTCGTCGCCCTCGACCACGCCGGTCAGATTGATCGACCCGGTGGCCGCCGTGGTGCCGTCGTAGACCCTGTTATCCGCGACCACCCTTCCGGTCAGGGCCCGGGGGTCGATGATCAGCGTGCCGGAGCCGAACGAGAAGGCGTAGTTCATGTCCGACAGCAACGACCCGAGCGAAGCGGACAGACCATAGGTTCCGGCGTTCCTGCTGGTGGCGCCCGAGAGCGTCGGCGCGCCGGACCAGGCGTCGGCCGCCGCATCGCCGTTGATCAGGCCCGCGATGAGCGCGCCCAACGTCGGGATCTGACCATTGTAGGTGACCCGTTGGCTGATCGGCGTCACCACCAGCGTGGGCTGATAGGCGTAGACGAACCTGTTGCCGGCGTTGGGTGCGGCGCTGAAGGCGCCGGATCCGAAGTCGTAGGCCGAGCCGTAGTAGCTCCTGCCGCCCAGGCCGCCGAAACTGTTGCCTGCCGTGGATCCGCCGGGGTTCCCCGCAGCCTGGCTGTAGATCAGCCAGCGGCCGTTCGCCGCCTGCACCCCGTCAGCGCCGCTGGCGTTGGTAAAGACGCCGTTCGCCGCCAGGGTGACCGCATCACCCGAACCGGCGGAACGGACCGTGCCGGTCGAGGCGATGGTCATCGGCCCCGATTGAATCCGAAGCGAGCCGGTGCTGTCCACCGTGCCGACAATGCTCAGCGCCCCGTCGACGTTCAGGAAGAAGCCGCCACCGATAGTGGCGAAATCACCCAACTCATCGATCCGGTTGGCCCCGCCCAGAGTCGCCCCGCCGTCGGAGAATCCGGTCAACCGCCGCGCGACGATGACGCCTGCGCCCGATTGGGTGAGAGGGCCGTTCTCCGTGCGCAGATCCACCGTCTGGCCGGCGGCGTTGATCGCTCCGGCGATCTCGACCCCGCCCACGCGGACGCTGCGATAGGCGAAACCGCCGGCCGCGACGTCGATCGCGCGGATCGTCGCGATGTCGTTGAGGCCCAGCAGGCTGACCGCGTCGCCGGCGTCGACGGTCAGGCTGGCGGCCCTGAAGCCGGCGTCGCCGGCCTGCGAGATTCCCCCGCCGGCGCTCAGCGCCGCGTCGCCGCCGGCGACGATCCGCCCTGCTCCCAGGAAGCGGATGTCGCCGCTCGCATTGATGATCAGGTCGTCGCCGACCGTGCCGGACGTGAGGGTGACGTCGGTTCCAACAATCCGGGCGGCCGTCGCGGCGTTGAGGTCGCCGATCGTCAGTTCGCCCGTCGGTCCTTCGACATCGACCTGGCCGCCGACGGCCCTGACCGACCCGACGGTGAAGTCGCCATTGCGGACGACGACCCCGACATTGCCGCCCCCGAAGACCGAAGTCACAGCGTCCGCCCTATCGAGGTGGACGAAGGCGTCGCCGCCGGTGCTGGAGACGTTGGTCGTGGTGGTCGACCCGGCGGAGGTGAAGCGGTTCGCGGCCGTGATGTCGCTCGCCAGGACGCTGCCGAGGACGGCGTTCCCCGCGCCGCCGTCCACGTGCACGCGGAGCTGGTTGGCGCCCGTGCCGAGCAGCGCAGCCGCGCCGAGGATGGCGTCACCGCTGGAACTGTAGATGTAGATCGAATCCCTGGCCGTGGCCGAGGCGACCGTGACCCCGGCGGCGCCGTAGCCATAGGCGTCGACCGTGCCGTTCGCGGCCGACAGCGCGCCGCTGTCGATACCCGTACCGCCCTGGATAAAGATGTCGCCGTTGTCGCTGGTGATGTCTCCGCCGACCACGAGCCCCGCCGACTGGATATTGATGTCGCCGCCGTAGCGGAGGGTCGCGCCGGAATAGTCCAGGTCGCCGAACGTGTCGGTGATGCTCAGATCGCCGGCCCTGGCGCCCAGGGGGCTCAGGGCGGCGATCGAGAAGTCCCGGCCGACAAGCGTGTAGTTCCGGCCGACCGTGACCCGGGTCGCGATGTTCACCGCTCCCGCGCTCGCGTTCAGATCGACGTCGCGGCCGGCCGTGATGACATCGGCCTGGATCGCCGCTGCGGTGACGGTCACGTCGCCATCGGCCTCCAACCGGGCGTCACCGGTCAGCGCCCCGGCGCCGCGGACCTCGATCCGGATATCACCCTGGGCGGCGACGGAGACGCCGGTCATGTCCAGTCCGCCGAGCGTATCGACGATGGTGTAGTTCTGCAGGATCGACGGCGCGCCGAACTCGTCCTGCAGAAGCGGGTTGAGGACATCGCCAAGGAAGGCCTGGGCCGTGATGCTGTAGCTGCCGCCGGTGACGTTGGCGCCGATGGGCGAGCCGCCGGCGCCGGTCTCGATGGAGCCGTTGGAGACCTCGACGGTGATGTTGCGGCCCGACAGCTCGCCGATGGTCAGATTGCCGTTCAGGAGATTGACGTTGACGTTGCCGGTGATGGCGCTGATCGCCGCGAAATCGCCGACCACGCTGTCGAGGTTGACGTTGACGTCGCCGGACAGGGAGGCGACCACGATCCCGCCGCAGCCGCAGGCGCCGATGACGCCGCGGTTGGAGCCGGTGATCAGGGCCCTGGAGTCGGCCCCGAAGGTGGCGGTCCGGGCCGCGAACACGCCGATGCCGTCGACGGCTTGCGCGCCGCGAAGGGTGGCGTTCCCCGCGATGGAGCCGACCTGGAGCAGGCCGCCGGCGTCCGCGAACTCCACATAGGCGTCGCCGTCCGTGGCCGCCACGGTGATGTCTCCGCCGGCCGAGATGGCGTTCAGCACCACGTCGCCGCCGGACAGATTCAGGTCGCCGCCCGTCGTGATCGACACGGCCTGACTGCCGTCCAGCAGACCGTCGGTCTGCGCGATGACCTCTGAGGCGCCGAAGATGCTGCCGGTCAGGGTCAGATCGCCGCCGGCCGCATACAGCGCCACGCCGCCGTTAGCCGCGGTGGCGTCTCCGATCGTGAGGCCCCCGTCGAGGGTCTCGACATAGACGTCGCCGTTCAGCGCGGTGAGGGCGTCGAACGTCGCACTGCCCGAGGCGATGGTGACATCGACGTTGTCGCCCTGGAGCAGGTTCAGGGCGGCGTTGGTGGTGTCGAGATAGACCCGCGCATCGCCATTCGCGGCGGTGACCGTGACCGATCCCGCGCCACCGGCCACACGGGTCAGGACGTTGTCCGTGCTGATGTTCGTATAGTCGGTGGCGCCCAGGATCGCGTCGCCGCCGGTCGCCGAGACGAGCAGGTCGCCCGTCAGGCCGGTGAGAGACGCGGCTCCCAGGCGCGCTCCGCCGTTCGTCGCCAGCACCGTGATGTCGCCGCCGGACGTGGCCGCGCCGACGTCGGCCGCGCCATTGAGCGCCGTCACCAGGACATCGCCGGACGCCTCGGCATAGCCTTCGACGGTCACCGAAGCGCCGGTCAGGTCGACGGCGCCGTCATAGGCGGTCGCGGAGCCCAGAGTCAGGACGCCCCCGGACGTGACCGTGACGTCACGGGCCGCGTACAGGCCATCGATGTCGATGTCGGCGAGGCCGCCGATCCGCACCGATCCCAGGATCGATTGCACGTTGCCGCCGGTGATGAGGTCCGCGGCGTTGAGTTCGATGTCGCCGTTGTAGGTCAGCGTCAGGCCGGTGAAATCGAAGCCGCCGGTGGCGGTGAGGGTCCAGGCTCCGGCCATCGCGCCGATGGGGCTCAGCGCGCCGGCGGAGAAGGAACCGCCGCTGAGCCGGTAATCATTCATCACGACCAGCGTGCCGACGTCGATATCGCCCAACCCGGCGTCCAGGGTGACGTCGCCGTCGGCGCCGATGACGCTGGCGATGATGCCAGTGGCGAGAATGCTCAGGTTCCCCTGCCCCGCCGCGTCCGCCCCGGCGACCAGCGCCCTCCCGCCAAGAACATCACCGATGGCGTTGATCGTGAGGTGGCGTTGCGCCGTCACATCGGCGGTGAAGGTCAGCGCGCCGGCGGTGTCGGTGATCAGGATATCGCGCGCCGTGCCGGTGAACCCGAATGCGCCCGACAGAATGTCCCGACCGCTCAAGGTGTAGTCGCCGCCGCCGATGCTGACGGCGTCAGGGTCCACGTCGCCGTCGGCAGCCTTCAGCGTCACATTGTAGCCGGTGACCGTCCCGGCCCGGAGGTCGCCGTTGGCCGTCACGATCGTGGCCGTGCCGGTCGCGCCGCCCGCCGTGAGGGTGTCGATCTTGGCCCCGATGGAGGTCAGGAAGGCCCCGGCGTCCCCACCGGTCGAGACAACGCTGATGGTTCCCGCGCCGCCGGTGCGGCTCAGATCACTGGCGTAGAGGCCGATGTCGGCCTCGTTCCGGGCGCCCAGGAAGGCGTCGCCCGAGGCCGAAATCACGACGTTCTGCCCCGTGCCTTCGCCGTCGCTGGCGCCGGTCAGGATCAGGTTCCAGAGCTGCGCCTGGCCGTCGGCGGCCGTCACCGTGACGTCGTCGCCCGCGATGATGTTCCGGATCTCGATGTCGCCCGCGGATGCGGACACATCGACGTCGCCGTCCGTGCTGAGCGTGCCGCCGGCGAAGACGCCGCCGGCGCCGGCCAGGCGGATCAGCCCGCCGGTCGTGATGTCGTTCAGGGTCAGGAGCCCGGCGGTGGTGCTGACGGTGACATCGCCCGTGCTGGTCGCGTCCAGCACGGTCAGCGCCTGGGCGTTGGAGAAGACGACCGCGCCGGTCGCGCCATTGGCGATGGTCACCTTGTCGACCCGGTTGGCGCCGGCGAGGTCCAGGCCGGTCACGGCTTCAAGATTCAGATCATGGGCGGTGATGACGCCGCCGGTCTGGGTGATCGCCCCGCCGTTCGACCGCAGCCCGACGTGGCCGCCGATGCTGGCGACGGTGATGTCGCCGGTCAGGGCGAAATCGTCGTCGTCGGCGAAGGTGAAGTTGGAGCCCGTGCTGACGACGCCCAGACGATCGATGTCGTTGCCCTGGGCGCCGTCCAGCGCGATCCCGGTCACCGCGCTCAGGTTCAGGGTTCCGGTCTCGATACGGCCGATGCCGTGCCAGATCCCGCCGCCGCTGCTGAGCAGGCTGACGCTGTTGGCGCGCGCTGTCTGCAGCAGGCCGAACAGGGTGATGTCGCCGACGTTGCTGATGTCGATGTCGCCGCCGCTGCTGACGATATCGCCCAGGGCGCCGGTGAAGCGGGTCAGCGTGAAGTCGCCGGCCGCCGAACCCTGCACCACATAGGCGTCGATCTCACCCGAGATCTGGTCGACGGCGCCGTTGTTGGAGGTCAGCGAAACCGCCCCCAAGGGGCCCGTCACCGAGATGTCGCCCGCGATGTCTAGGTCGCCGTCATTGACGACGGTGAACACCGAACCGCCGGACGACGAGGCGCCCAGCACATCGATGTGGTTCTGCTCACCCAAAACGATGTTCCCGCCTGCACTGACGATCAGGGTCCCGGCGCGCAGCCCGGCGCCGGTCTGGCTGATGCCGCCGGTCGAGCCGGCCTGCAGGGTCATGGTCCCGGTGGTCCAGATATCGCCGTAGACCGTGGGATCGAACGAGAAGCCATCGACGTCGCTGTAGGTGATGTCGCCGAACTGCGAGTACAGCAGGGTCACTGAATCCAGGTCGTTGTCCTGGTCCAGGATGATGTCGCCGTTGGCCTGGGCCCGCAGGGTGGTCCCGGTGATGACGGCGCCGATCGACTGGGTGATTCCGGTATCGGCCTTCAGCTCCACGCCGTTGGTCGCGGTCAGTGCGCCGGTGAGGTTCAGGCCGCCGCTGCTGACGAAGGCGATCCGGTCCGCCGTGATCGGGCCGAGCTGGCCAACATTGTTGGCCAGGTCGCCGAGCGCGAAGGCCCCGCCGGCGGAGCCCTGGACCCGGCTGGCGCTGATCAGGCCGGTTCCCGACTGGGTCAGATCGCCGCCGACATTCAGGGTCGCAACGCCGCTCATCGACATCGGCCCGCTGATGCTGACCGAGTCGGCGTCCCGATAGGTGAAGTCGCCGGAGCGGACCGTGACGAGGTTGAGCGTGTCGACGTCGTTTCCGGCCTGCCCGAGGGAGACATCAAGCTCCGCGTCCACGGCCAGCGATCCCGCGGTGATGGCGCCGGAGATCTGGTCGATGCCGCCGTCGAGCGACGCCAGCACGATCTGATCGCTGACGAGATTTCCGGCGATCGAGAAGCTGTCGGCGTTGTTGAAGAAGATCCTGTCGCCGGCCGACAGGTTTCCGAGCGTCGTCACCACATTGGCGCGGGTGAAGTTGAGCTCGCCCACCGCGCTGGCGTTGAGGGTCCCGGCCGTGATGACGCCGGCGTTCTGGTTGATGTTCCCCGCGCCGGCGGAGAGCGTCATCACGCCGCCCGAGAAGATGTTGCCGTCCAGGCTGAAGTCGCTGACGTCGGCGAAGCGGAAGTCGGTTCCGGCGAAGCCGGCGGCTAGGCTGCCGATGTCGTTGCCAGGTCCGCCGAGGTCGATCCGGCCATCGGCGAAGAGGCTGAGCGTGCCCGTGACCACGGAACCGCTGCTCTGGGTGATGTCGCCGCCCGCCTGAAGCACGATGGCGTTGCCCGAGGTGATCAGTCCCCCGATGTCGAAGGAATCGCCGTCGCGGAAGTTGAAGTCGCCCGCGCCCGAGTCGACGGCGCCGAGGGTGTCGATGTCGTTCACGCGGGCCAGGCTGATGCCCTGCGCCGCGGTTCCGGAGAAGGTGGTCGCGACGATCGCGCCGCCGAACTGCTGGATCGACCCGGTGTCGGAGTTCAGTATCAACCCGCCGCCGGCGTTGACGTTGCCCTGCAGGGTGTAGCTGGCCGCGCCGCGGTAGCGGATGTCCCCGCCGGCGGTGAGGTAGCCGAGCTGGCCGACCACGTTGGCGCTGTTGAACAGCAGGTCGCCGGCCGCGGTCCCCTGCAGACGGTTGGCGGTGATCACGCCGCCGCTCTGGGTGATGTCGTTCCCGCCCGCGCCCGTGCCGTCCGAGACCAGCTCAACCGTCTGGCCGGCGGCGTTGATATCGCCGGTGATCTCGAAGCCGCCCATGTCGCGGTAGGTGACCCCGCCGCCGGTGCTGCTGAGGCCCGCCAGGACGCGGATGTCGTTCTGCCCGCCGAAGAACTCCAGTCCCGTGGCCGCCGAGGCGGTCAGGCTGTCGGCGACAATCCGGCCGGTCAGGGCCGTCTGGGTGATCCTGCCGGTGTTGGACCTCAGGGTGACGGCGCCTGTCGCCGTGATCACGTTGGCGGCGAAGGAGTCGCCATTGGTGAAGCTGACGTTCGCGCCGCTCAGGTTGATCGTATCGACGTCGTTGTTTCCGGTGGCGGCGATGTTTCCGCCCGCTGCCAGGGAGAGCGTGCCGGCGAAGATGAAGGCGCCGGCGTCCTGGATGATCGAGCCTGTCCCCCCGGCCGTCAGCGACACGCCCCCCGATGCGGTGATCACGCCGCCCAGGTTGAACCCGTCCGCATCGGCATAGGCGATGTCCCCGGATCCGGTGAGCGAGAGGGACCAGATGGTGTCGACGTCGTTGGTGCTGCTGGTCAGGCTGAGGTCGTCCACCGCACTGGCCCAGAGGTTTCCGGCGATGATCGCGCCGCTGCTCTGGGTGATGGCCCCGCTGGACGACAGGAAGAGATTGGCCGCGGTGACGTCGCCGGTCAGGTTGTAGCTGCCGCCGCTGTTGATCCTGACGGTGCTGCCCGACAACGTTCCGAGATTGCTGAAGCGGTTGCCCAGTTCCTGCAGCGAGACATCGCCCGCGGTCGAGGTCGCGTTCAGGGTTCCGACCGTCAGCGCGCCCGCGGTCTGCTCGATCGTGCCGCCGGAGGCGAGCGACAGCGTCCCGTCGACGGCGATGGCGCCCGTCAGGCTGAAACCGTCGGTATCGCGAAGGCTCATGTCCCCGGTGACGTCGACGTCGCCGAGAGCGCTGATGCTGTTCGCGCCGTCCAGCGTGACGGACGTCGCCGTCAGCGACAGCGTGCCGACGTTCAGATTGCCGGAGCTCTGCGTGATCGCGCCGCCGGCGGTCAGGTCCGCCGCCTGTGCGTTGAGCATGCCGCTGATGTCGAAACCGTCGATGTCGTTGAAGACGAAGGACGGGCCCGCGATGACGACTCCGAGCGCATCGACGTCGTTGTCGCCGCCCAGCGTCGCGCCGCCCCAGGCGCTGAGCGAGAGGACTTGGGCGGTGATCGACCCGCCGGCCCGCTGGGTGATCCCGCCATTGATCGAGGTCAGGCTCACGAACTGGCTTCCACCGGCGGTGATCGCGCCGGTCAGGTCGAAGTCGTCGGCGTTGGTGAAACTAATCTGGCCGCTGGTGGTGTTGTTCACCGTGCCGAGGGCGCCGATGTCGTTGCTCAGGTTGTTGAGCGCGATGCCGGTCACCGCGCCGAGGTTCAGGGTCGCCGCGCTCAGGGCGCCCGTCTGGGTGATCCTGCCGGTGGTCGAATAGAGGCTCAGCGACCCGTTGGCGGTGATCGTCGGCACGGACAGGTCGCCGACCTGACGGTAGAGGATGTCGCCCCCCGCGCTCAGCGCGGTGACGGCGCCGATGACGTTGGCGCTGCCCAGGTCCAGGTTCCCGGAAGCCGCCGCGTCGATGCTCGAGGCGGTGATGACGCCGCCGGTCTGGATGATCGAACCGTTCACGGCGTCCAGCACCACCGCCCCGGCGTCGATGTCGCCCGTCAGGTTGAAGCCGTCGACGTCGTTGAAGGTGAAGCCGCCGCCCGCCGTGACGACGCCGAGGTTGTCGATGTCGTTGTCGCGATGGAGCATGATCGCGCCGGCCGCCGAAAGGTTGAGCGTGCCGCCCTCGATCTGGACGAAGGTGTTTCCGGTCTGGGAAATGCCGCCGGCCGTCGAGGTGAGGCTGATGGTCTGGTTCTGCGCCCGGATCAGACCGTCGATCTGGAAGCCGCTGCTCTGGCCATAGGCGATCCCGCCGGAGCCGTGGTTCATCACGGTCATGAGCCGGCCGACATTGTTTCCGGCGTTGGTCAGGGTGATGCCGTTCTGCGCTTCGACATAGAGGCCGGCGGCCGTGATGTCGCTGCCGGCGGTCTGGGTGACGCTGCCGCCGACGGCGGTGACCAGCACGGTGCTCGACGCGCTGACCGCGCCGTCGAACACGACGTCGCCGTCGTTCCGGAAGGTGAAGCCCCCGTTCGTGACGTTGATCGCGCCCAACGCGCCGATCCGATTGATCGAGTTCAGGTACAGGGTCTGCGCCGTCGATGCGTTGAACCGTCCCGCCGTGATCAGACCGCTGTTCTGGATGATCCCGCCGGTCGTGCTGTTCAGCGTCACCGTCTGGCCCGTCGCGGTGATGTTTCCGTCCAACTCCACCCAGCCGCTGTTGGTCAGGTTGATGCCGCCGCTGGTGGTGTTGGTCAGGTTTCCGAAATGGGTGAACGTGAGACCTTGGGCGCCCTGCGAGATGCCGTTGGCGGCCTGGATGTTCAGCATGTCGCCGGTCGAGGCGCCGACGCCGTCGATGACGACCGCGCCGGTCGAGGTGATCGTGGCGGCGCCCGTCGTATTGACCTGGATGGTCAGGTCGCCGTCCGCGTTGAAGGTGGCGTCGAGCGCGCTCAGCCGGGTATTGCCGCTGATGCTGTTGGCGCCCGTCGCCGTCAGGGCGCCGGCGGTGTCGAGGGCCAGGTTGGCGGCGGTGATCGCGCCGCCGGTCTGGGTGATGGCGCCGGGGTTCACCAGCGTCATCGTCCCGCCGACCGTGATGTCGTCGGTCAGCTCAAGTGCGCCGGAGGACAGGCCGCCGGCGTGGGCGGCGGTGAAATTCCCGCCGGCCTCGATCCGGCCCAGCCGGGAGACGAAATTCTGGCCCAGCGTGATGTCGCCGCCGGCGCCGAGCGTCAGGGTGTCGGCGGTAATCGACCCGGTCTGGGTGATGTCGCCGGTGGTCGAATACAGGCTGACCGTGCCGCCCGCGTTGATCGTCGGCACGGAGAGGTCGCCGACCTGGCGGTAGAGAATGTTGTTCGCGGCCCCGAGGCTGCTGATGCTGTTGATCTGGTTGAGGCCGCCCAGGAGCAGGTCGACGCTGGCGTAGGCGTTGATGTCTTGGGCCGTGATGATGCCGCCGGTCTGGGTGATTGAACCACCCTGGGCGAGCATCACCACCTGGCTGGCGGCGGTGATGTCGCCCGTCAGGTTGAAGCCGGTGACGTCCCGGAACAGGAAGCTGCCGCCGGTGCTGATGACGCCCAGGCTGTCGACGTTGTTGCCCTGGTTCAGCGTCAGGGTCCCGGCGGCGCTGGCGTTCAGCGTCCCGGCGCTGATGCTGCCGGAGGTCTGGGTGATGGCGCCGTTCAGCGACGTCAGGCTGACGGTCTGACCGCCCGCGATGACGGGGCCGCTGATCTGGAAGCCGTTCGTCTGGCTGAACGCGAAGCCGCCGCTGGTGATCTGCGCCCAGGCGAGATCGTTGATCGCATTACCGGCGTTGGTCAGTGTGACGCCGTCTGCGGCGATCACCTGCAGGGAGTTCGAGGTGATGTCGCTGCCGGCGGTCTGGGTGATCGAACCGTTGTTCGACCTCAGGGTCACATCGAAGCCGTTGGCGGTGATGTCCCCGCCGACGACGAGGGACGAGTCGTTCCTGAGGAGGATGTGACCGCCGGCGGTCACCGTGCCGAAATTGGTCACGGCGTTGGCGTTGTTCAGCCAGATGCGACCGGCGGCCTGCAGGTTGACGACATTGGCGGTGACCACGCCGCCGATCTGCTCGATCCGGCCCGTGTTCGAGGTCAGCGTAAGATCCCCGCCGCCCGTGTTCACGTCACCGGTCAGGTTCAGGTCCCCGACATTGGTGATGGCGACGTTTCCGCCGGCGATCACCGTGCCGAGGCTGCCGAAGACATTGTTCCGGGTCGCGCTGATCCCGGCGCCGGCCGATAGCGACAGGGTGTCGGCCGTGATGACCCCGCCGGTCTGGTTGATCGCCCCCATGGTGTTGCTGATCGACACCGCCTGACCCGCCGCCGTGACGTTCCCGGTCAGGTTCATGGTCGGATAGGCGCTGGTGATGGTGACGCCGCCGCTGGTCGTGTTGCTGATCACGCCCAGATTGCCGATGTTGTTGGCGCCGAAGCCGCTGGCCGTCAGGTTGACGCCGGTGACGGCGCTGGCGTTCAGCGTGTTCGTCCAGATCTGGGCGTTGTTCGCCTGGGTGATCGCGCCGGTCGAGGTCAGCGAAACGGTGTTGGCCGAGACCGTGCCGTCCACCGACAGGTCGGTGGTGGTGTTGAGGGTGAGGGTCCCGCTGCCGATGAGCGTCGAGATCAGCCGCCGGATCTGGTTGGCGCCGCCGAGCGTGATCGAGCCGCCGGTCACCCCGCGGAAATAGCCGACGTCGAGGACGCCGGAAGTCTGGGTGATGCCCCCCGCGCCGCCCGCGACCAGCATGGCCCCGCGGCTGGTCGCGCTGTTGGCGGTGATGTCGCCCTGGAGGTCGAAGCCGTCGACGTCACGATAGACGATGTCGCCGCCGGCGCTGGCCAGGCCACCGATCGTCGTGACGTTGTTGACGCCGTCGTAGAGCGTGATGTCTCCGGCGGCGCTGGCGACGAGCCGGTTGGCGGTCATCGCGCTGAATCCGGTCTGGCTGATCGCGCCGGTGTCCGACGTCAGCGTGACGGTCGCGCCGGCGGCTCCGATCAGATAGTCCAGCACGATATTGCCGACATTGCGCAGCGTGATGTCGGCGCCGGTCCCGCTGGAGAGCTGGTCGGTTTCAAGCCGACCGATCACATCGATCTCGTTCGCCCCGGTCAGGCTGATGGCGCCGTTGGTGATGACGTTGAGGCGGCTCGCATCGATCCTGCCGCCGCTCTGGGTGAGGCCGGCGTTCGCGTACAGGCTGACCGTCCCGCCGGTGATGTCTCCGGTCAGGTCCATGCCGCCGTTGTAGGTGGTGAGCAGGATGTTGCCGCCGGCGGTGATGTCGCCGAGCGAGGCGATCGTGCCGTTCAGGTCGATGAAGCCCGCCGCGGACGCCGTCAGGCGCGAGGTCGTGACCCCGACGCCGGTCGTGCGGATATTGCCGGTGTCGGAGATCAGGGTCAGCGCGCCGCCGGAGCTGTAGCCGCCGCTGATCACGGGATTCATGTCGATCGTGCCGAGGTTGCGCAGCGTCAGGTCGCCGGCCACGTTCAGGTCGTAGATCGTGTTGAAATTGTTCGCTTCACCCAACGACACATTGCCGCCGGCGGTCAGGGACAGGGCGTTGGCGGTCAGCGTGGCGCCCGCGGCCTGGCTGATCGTGGTCCCCGCATTGAGGGTGATCCAGCCAGAGGTGATCGGACCGCCGTTCAGATTGATCGCGCCGGTGTTCGAACGGAGGTTCACCGCCCCGCCCGCGCCGGAGGCGACGGATCCGCTCAGATTCACGTCGCCGACGTTGCGGAAGCTGACGTTGCCGGAACTGCTGGTAAGATCGCCGAGACCGGCGACCACGTTGCTGTTGTACAGGTCGATATTGCCGGTCGCGGAAGCGGTGAACGTGCCCGCCGTGATGATCCCACCGGTCTGGCTGAGCCCCCCCGCGACGTCGGTGATCGACACCGACTGGCCCGCCGCCGTGATGTTGCCGGTCAGTCCGGTATTCGAGCCGCTGTAGTTGGCGATAACGATGCCGCCGCTCGTCGTGTTGGTGATCGTCCCCAGGTTCTGGACGCTGTTGACGAAGATCGGCCCCGCGTTCGGCAGGCTGATGCCGGTGACGGCGCTCAGGTTCAGGGTGTTGGCGACAACCTGGCCGGTGCTGTCCTGGTAGATTCGACCGCCGGACGTCAGCGACAGCGTCTGGCCGGCCGTAACCGACTGCCCGATCGCCAGATCCGTGGTGGTGCTGATCGAAACGCTGCCTGCGCCGGAGGTGGTCGCGACGAGGCGTCGGATCAGGTTGTTGGCGCCGTTGATCGTGATCGAGCCGTTGGAAATCGCACCGAAGAAGTCGACGTCGATGATCCCGGACGTCTGGGTGATCGTGGCGCCGGCGCCGACGGTGCGTAGCACCGCGCCCGAGCCGACGGCGGTGGTGATATTTCCCTGGATGTCGAAGCTGTTGGCGTCACGATAGAGGATGAAGCCGCTGGTGCTCGCCAGGCCTCCGATCGTCGCGACGTCGTTGGTGGAGGTGTTGAACTGGATGTCCCCCGCGGCGCTCGCCGTCAGCCGGTTGGCCGTGATCGCGCCGCCGCTCTGGGTGATGGCGTCGGAGGTGGAATACAGGTTCACATTGGCGCCAGCCGCGATGATGTCGCCGGTCAGGACGAGGGCGCCGGCGTTACGGAAGGTGATGTCGCCCGTTCCACTGACCGCCAGACGACCCAGCTGGGTGACCTGGTTCTCACCGCCGAGATCAAGGCCGTTGTCGGCCGTGGCCGCGAATGTGGCGGCCGTGATGACGCCGCTGCTCTGGGTGATCGCGCCGGTGAAGATATTGAACGACACCACTCCGCTGCCGGTGACGTCCCCGGTGAGAGACAGGTTTCCGTTGCTGATCAGGATGATGTCGCCGGACGTGCTCGACAGGCTGGAGATTTCGTCGATCTGGTTGCCGACCCGGTTCAGGTTGATCCCGTTCGCGGCGCGGGCGGAAAGCCGGTTGGTGTTGATCAGGCCGCCGGTCTGGGTGATCGCCCCCGCGATCGAACTCAGGTTCACATTGTTGGCGGTGATGGCGCCGGCCAGGTTGACGTCGAGCAGGGAGCGGTAGCTGAAGTCGCCCGCGCCGGCGGTGATCGTGCCCAGGTTGGCGGTGTTGTTGGCGGCGTTGCCGAGATCGATGCCGCCGTTGGCCGCGCTGACGTTCAGCGTGCCGACCTGGATGACGCCCGAGCCGGTCGCGCTGATCGAGCCGGTCAGGGCCGTCAGGCTGGCCGTGCGGCTCCCGCCCCCCAGATGGAAGATGTAGTCGTTGATGACGAAGCCGTCGGCGTCGACGATGTCGATACCGTTCACGCCCTGGGCCTCGATATAGCTCAGGAAGTTGAAGTCGTTGTCGGCGTTGGTGAGGATGATGTCCCCGCCGGCTTCCGCTCTCAGGCTGTTGGCGGTGATGGCGCCGGTCTGGCTGATGCTGGCCCATTCCGAGTTCAGCCACACCCGTCCCGTGGCGTTGATCTCGTCGACAGCGATGTCGGCGGACGCCCGCATGGTGACGTTGTCGGCGGTCAGGGTCGAGGTCGTGTCCTGGGTGATGCTTCCGTCGAAGCTCATCGGCGTGTCGGCCACGCCGTTGGTGAAGCCCGACCCGGCGCTCAACACGATGTCGCCGTTCTCGCCGGACGCGGCTGTCGCGGTGATGCTTCCGCCCAGCAGGATGCTGCTGGCGACGCCGCTCTTGGACACGATCGCCGCGAACACCTGGTTGGCGGTGGTGGTCCCGTTCAGGGTCAGGCCGGGCGTCCCGCTGGAGCCGTCGCTCTGCGAAGGAACCTGGAAGGTGATCAGATCAAGGTCGTCGGCGCCGGTCGGCGCGAAGGTGACGTTGTAGTTCTCGGCCGATCCGTAGATCACGTCGCCGCCGTTGGTCGCGGTGATGGTCGAACCCGCGGCGGTCGTGACGATGGGCGCGATCAGCGCCAGCGATCCGCCGTTGGTGTTCAGCGAAGCCCCGCCGGCGACGCTGATCGTGCTGTTCGCCGGGGCTCCGGTGAAGGCGAAATTCATATCGCCGTCGAGGATGTCGCTATCGGTCAGGCTGCCGGTCGACGCCAGGAAACCGCCGGTGTCGATCCGGGCGTTGGCGCCGATCAGGACGCCGCCGGTCGACAGAACCCAGATGTTGCCGCCGCTGGTGGCGCAGGTGGACATGCAACCGTTCAGGATGCCGTCGATCGAAGCCGCGCCCGCCACGCGGTTCACCACGATGTCGCTGCGGTTGTTGAAATAGAAGTTCAGGGCCTCCGTCGGCGTGACGGTCAGGTTGTTCCAGTTGACGATCGAGCGGCCGGCGTTGGTGGTGATGTTCGTGACGCCGCCGCCCGAGGCGACGCCGACGGCTCCGCCGTTGCTGTTGGTCGAGGTGACCGTGCCGACGCCCGTGACCTGGGCCATGGCGGAACTCGCGCCGATCGCCATGGCGGCGAGGACGCCGCACAGGGCCGAGCGCGCCAGAAGTTGGGCCCTACGGGAAGCGATCTGGTTTTTCATGGCGGTCTCTCCGGCGCGTGACGCCTGAAGTTCAGAACAGTGTGGTCGAGAGCGAGATCAGCAGGCGCGAGGCGGGGCGATCGCCGCCCGGGCCGTAGAGGCTGTCGAACGGACGCGCCCAGCCCACGTCGATATCCATCCTCGGCGTCAGCTGGACACGCACGCCGAGCCCGCCCGAGGACAGGTCCAGCTTGTCGGCGTCGGGCGCCAGGTTCGTCAGCTTGGCCGTCTCGTAGAAGGCGTAGGGTCGCCAGGCCATGCCCCAGGGCGATGTGAACGGCGTGGTGGTGAATTCCAGCGACGTCGCGAAGGCGCGATCCCCTGAGGCCGACGACGGATCATAGCCGCGACCGACGGTCATGTTGCCGGCCGAGAACTCCTCGTAGGACAACAGAGGGTCATCCGTGTGCTGCCATGACAGCGTCAACTTGCCGACGAGCGGCCCCGTGAGGCGTGCGCCGATCTGCAGCTCCCCGCGGTAGACCAGGGCGTCCGGTACGCCGAGATAGCGCGACGCCTCGATGTCTCCGTAATCGCTGGCGCCCAGCGCCGTCGTCCCGTGCCGCACCTCCACATAGCCGGTCATGGCTCCCGAGTGATCCGCCAGCGCCGCCGGCGCCCAGTGACCGTCCAGTCGCGCGAAGAAGACCCGCAGGTGATCCTCCGTCAGGGTCGCCAGTCCGCCGCCGAACTCGACCTTCTGGTCCAGGATCTCGAGCCCGGTCGACAGGTTCAGGTTCCGGCGGCGATGACGCACGATCGGCCAGGCCAGCTTCGCCACGCCGGAGAAGCTCTCGCCTTCCAGTTCCAGCGGCGTCAGTTCCTCGCCCGGCCGGGTCCAGGCCCACGCCCCCGAGACCTCGGCGGTCAGGCCGCTACCGCCCAGCCTGACCTGTTCGACCAGTTGGATGACCCGCTGCTCATCCAGGTCGCCGGAAACATAGGCGATCAGGGACGTCCGCTCGCCCAGCGGCGTCAGGCTGTTCAGGTCGAGCCGGGCGAGAGCAAGTTCGCGCCCCACCGTGCGCGAGCCGAAATTGTGCGCCCGCAGCGACGCATCGATCGGATCGTGGGAAACGACGATCTCAAGCGCCACGGCCCCGCGTTCGCCGGCGGGGCGCATGGTGGTGCGGATCTGGACGCCCGGAATGTCGGAGGCGAGCAGCAGATAGCGTTGCGCCAGGTTCAGATCGAACGGCGCCATGCCCTTCAACTGATCCAGATAGCGGGCCACCTGCGCCTGGGCCGGGCCGGCGTCCCCGCTATAGGTGACGGACGTGACGCGGGCCTCCACGACCTCGAGGACCAGCCGCCCGGTGTTGATCCGCTGCTCCGGGATCGTGACGGCGGCCAGGATCCCGCGTCTCAGGTAGAGCGCCGCCAGGCGGTCTCGGATCTCGCAGATCCTGGCGACGGGAATCTCCTGACCCAGGTGATTTGACCACGCCGTCGACAACTCGGCCTCGGACAACGCCAGGCGATCCGAGCCGGACGGTCGAACCTCCACGCTTTGCAGGCTGAATTTCAGGGCGCTGTCCCTGAACGGACAGGGGCCCGCCTCGATGTTGGCGAACATTTCGCCTCGCGGCGCGGCCGCGAGCGGAGCCAACTGCGACGGATTGAGGGTCTGGCGATCCGGCAGGCCGACTTGCGCGGACGCGGATCCGGCGGACGCTCCCAGCGCGATCGCCCCGACGGCGCCGGCCGCCCAGGCCCGCCAGGCCTTGCCCTTGGCCCTCCCCTGGGCCCCTACGGCGAGAACCGTCGCGACATCCGCGGTCGAACGGGGCGAGACGCCGCGCCGCGCAATCCGGCTGCGCGCGGAATTCGGAATCTGAGTCGCCATTGTCGTTGAAAATCTCCCCCGTCGTCCCAAGGCGCAGTTCGCCCCTCGGCGGCATCCCCTTTGCCGTTGTCCCTGCATCCCATTAAGCTTGACGGGTGTCCTGACGGCCCGATGCTGGCGTTCTGATATTTTTCTGATATCTGAGCGAGCTGGCCGCCACGGATGACGCCTGACAATCGTCCGGTCGGCATTGGGGGGCGCGCGGTGTATCGTTTCGCCGGTTTCGAACTGGATCAACGCAGGGCCGAGCTGCGCGGGCCTGATGGCGAGTCCATCAAGCTTCGGCCGAAAACCTTCTCCCTCCTGGTGTTGTTGCTGGAGAACACCGGACGGGTCGTCGGCAAGCAGGAGGTGATCGACGCGCTCTGGCCGAACGTCCACGTGGGCGAAGACGGTCTGTTCCAGTGTGTGCGGGAAGTCCGCGTCGCCCTCGGCGATCACCGGCGCGAGATGCTCAAGCTGGTCCCCGGACACGGCTACATCCTGAACGTCGATGTGACGGACACCCCCGCCGTCCGCCCCGAAGACGCCGCCTCCGCCCCGGCCGAGATCGTCTCCGCCGCACCCCGAAGGGAGGCGCCGACGGCCTTCCCCCGCGGTGGCCGCGGACGACTGATCGCCCTCGGGGTGATCGGGCTATGTGTGGTTCTCGGCCTGGCGGTCGGCGCATCCATATTCGGCCGCGACACCCTCTTCGGGCGCCGGGCGCCGGCGATCGTGGTCATCCCCATCGTCGACGCGAGCGCCGACCCGGAGGGGGCGGAAATGGCGGCGGCGATAACCGCCCGCCTGATCGACGGCCTCGCGCGGATCGACACCGTCCGCGTGGTGATGGCGCAACCGGAACAGGCTGCATCCCTGCCCACGGAGAACACGGATTTCGTCGTACGGGGCGAGCTGCGGCGCACGGGGCGATCATGGACCTTGCAGGCGCGCATGATCCGGACGGCCACGGGCGAAGTCCTGGCCGTGGCCGGTTCCTCGGTCGATGGGGACGGCCACGACCTCGAACTTCAGCAATCGCGATTGACGGCCGGGGCCGGACATATGCTGGCGCAACGTCTCAACGATCTGATGGAAGGCGGCGGCGACCAGACCACCACTCCGGATTCATCCGCCGGCGGCGCCCGCTTCGTGATCGATCAGGCCAGCGCCTCCATCAATCAGACGTCTCGCGAACGTTTCGGCGTCGCCGAGTCGATGCTGCAGGACGCGCTCGCCGCCGAGCCGGACAACATCGACCTGGCGGTCGCCCTGGCCGGGCTTCAGCTCCGCGGGGTCCAGATGGCCTGGTACACCCCTCAGGAGGTCGCCGCCATCCAGGCCCAGACCCAGGCGACGCTTGAACGCGCCCGGCGTGTGAAGCCCAACTCCATCCCGGTCGCCGAGACCTACTGCCGCTTTCTCAGCGCGACCAACCGTTTCGTCGAGAGCCTGGTGGAGTGTTCCAGGACCTTGAGCCTCGACCCCTGGGACGGCCTCGCCCTGTATCATGTCGGCCTCGGCCAGGTTCACCTCGGGCGTTTCGATGATGCGCTGGCGACGTTCGAACAGGCCGACCGGATCGACACGCCCCAGGTGTCGCGCTGGACGTGGCTTCTCGGCGCCGGATGGGCCAATCTCATGCTGGGGAGACCCGAAGCCGCGCTGCCGTGGCTCCATCGATCCATCGCCATCACGCCGGCGTCCGGACGGTCTCACATGCTGCTGGCCGTGGCCTATCAGCAGACCGGCCGCATCGACGAAGCCAGGGCCGCCATGCAGGAAGGGCTGAGGTTGCGGCCCGGCTCGACCGCCCTCAACATCGCTACGCCCTACGCAAACGCCAGCCCGGCGTTTGTTCAGGGGTCCGAGCGACTCATCAGGGTGATGGTTCAAGCGGGATTGCCGGAGCGCTGATCGGCTGCGGGCCGCATCGTTTCGCGGGTCCAGAATCGATCGCCCTAGAACTTCCCGACCACGTTCAGGAACAGACCCCGGTGGTCGTAGTCGAAGTCCGTCAGGTCGTCGCTGAACTCGGTGAAATTGTAGCCGACGCCGATCCTCAGGTAATCGCCGATGTCCCGATCCACGCCGATCAGCACGCCTTGCCGAGTTCCGCCGTCGTCCACGCCCAGGTAGCGGTACTCGGCCAGGGCGTGCCAGCGCCCGCCGATCTCCAGACGCGTCTGAACGGCCAGGAAGGTCGTCCCGGAATCCGCCCACTGGCCCGTCATCCGGCCGAAGCGGACCTCCCCTTCCCGGCGCGCGACCTTGCCCGCGAATTCCCAGGTCGTGTCCGGATTGTAGATCCCCTCCAGCGACACGACCTGGGTGCGCTGGTCGTAGAGCGCCATGCCGTCGCCGGTCTGCGACAAGGCCGAGACGTCGTAGAGATAGGTATGTCGGCCGAACAGGGCCCAACGGGTGCTGTTCCAGGGGCGGTAGGCGAAGCCGATGTTGCTTTCCAGGAAGCGGGCGCCGGCCTCGGGCTGCAGCCGGTCCTCGGTGTCGGAATAGTTCAGACGCCCGGCCAGGCGCAGGCTTTCGCTGACCCTGTGCACGATGCGGTTGGTGGTCACCCACTGGGTGCGGTCCTCCAGACCGTCGTCCTGGCGCCACTCCACCTTGCTCTGCCACTGGGTGTTCCGTGACGTCAGGCCGCCGGAGACGCTGATCGCCTGGCGCTCGACCAGGCCGTACAGGCCGCCGCCCAGGCGCCGTTCCAGATCGGCGTGGGTCACCGTGAAGCCCAGGTTCCACCCCTGCGACGGATAGAAGTCCAGGCCGAAGGTGTGGGCCAGACCCGCCTCGAAGGGCGTCTTCAGATACTGGCTCTCGTTGAACAGACTGGTGCGGTCGGTCAGCCGCCAGCGCTGGCCCACCACCCAGCCGTCGTCGGCTCGGGTGCTGAACAGGGGGTCGTAGTCCGTGCGGTCGGTCGAGGCCGTGTAGCTGGCGTAGACCGTGTGGTCGGGATCCAACCGGTGCTCGGCCGTAAGGCGCGCGGCGTTGCCCCGGTCGCCCGCGGTCAGTTCCGCGCCGACGCTGGATTGGTCGCCGTACAGATAGGTGCCGCCGACCGTCACCGCGTCGTTGCGGGCGTAGGCGCCCCCGTCGTCGTCCAGGGTGAGCTGTCCCTGGCCGTACAGTTCCAGCGAGGGCGTCACCTGCTGGGTGTAGCGCAGGGCCGCCAGGGCGCCGCGCCCGCGTCCGCCGCTGCGTTGCTCGTCCACGTGTCGGATCTCGGCGCCGATCGACGCCGTCTCACGGAAGCGCCATTCGCCGGTGACCTGGGCCTGGGTCAGGGCCTCGTCGCCGCGCTCGGCATGGCTGTAGCGGCTGTACAGGCTGATCGTCGGACCAAGCTCGCCGGTGACCTCGGCGCCGTACTCCTGGACCGGCTCGCCGATATCGGACCGGGCGGTGGAGAAGCCGCCGTCGACGTCCCGCCACCAGGCGCCCGCGGCCCAGGCGTCGCGCGTCAGGCCGAGGTCCTTCAGGTTGACCCGCGCCTCGACCGCGGTCGCCGAACCTTCGCGCGATCCCAGGTTGGCGCTCGGCTGGGTGAAGGTCAGGCCGCCGTTGTCTGAGTAGAAGACCGGCACGCCCGCGTTCTCGGTCCGGGTGTGCTCGACCTTCAGATAGGTCCCCCGCCCCGCCTGCAGGGTGATGTCGGCGCCCATCAGTGAATAGTCGTCACCGGCCCTGGCCTCGTCGACATAGGTCAGGCCGACGCCCAGATGCTCGCCGAACCATTGCTTGGCGCGCAGGCCGGCCACGGTGGCGTCCGGATCGAAGCCTGTCGGCACGTATTCGTAGTCGACCACCAGCACCTGCAGGAAACCGGCCAGGGGCGTGTCGGTGATCAGACCGGGCACGCCCTCGCGCGTGGTTGGGGTCAGCGGCCGCGTCAGCAGGATCCGGCCCTGCAGATCGTCCAGTTCGTAGTCGGCGCCGGGCAGCAGCGGCGTGCGTCGCTCCACGCGTCCCGTCGTGGGGTCCCGCACCTCAATGACCACGCGGTCCGATCCTGGAAGGATGTCGGTCTGGCGCAGGAAATACAGGCTGGCCCCGGTGCCCAGGAACTCGGAGTGGCCCGGCGCGGTCTGGGCGCTGGAGGCGAAGGCCCGCAACTGGCTGACGGGATCGCCCAGGGCGGTCACCTCCCGGCTGCGCAGGTCGGCCGCCCCGCCGTACAGGCTGCGGGAATAGCGGCCGTACTCGGTCCCGCCCAGGCCCGTCTCGAAATTGCCGAAGAGCAGCTGGTTCTTGTCCCAGTCGAGCCGGCCGTAGAGTCGCCCCTGGGTGTCCACGTCGCGATAGGTCGTCGAGTCGTCGCCGTAGGTCGGATAGTAGAGGTCGGGATCCAGGCGACGGAACACGTCCCTCGGATCGGCGTCGAAGAAACCGTCAAACAGCCGGTCGAGTTCGCGTTCCTGGGTGTCGGCCTGGGCGGTCAGCAGGTAGCGGCCTCGCAGCTTGGACTTCAGATAGAAGGCCAGTCGGCCCTCGATCAGGAAATCCTCGTCAAGCCGATCATCGGCCGCCAGCGGGCCGGTCGAACCCGAGACGCTGTTCTGCGACACCGTCAGGTCGGCGATGCCGACCAGGAAGTTGTAGCGCCCGCTGACGTTGATGTGCAGCGTCTCGCTGCGGGGCGGCATGTCGGCTCCCGACATCTCCAGCGTGAAATCGTGCGGCCCGACCGGGACCAGGTATTCCGCGACGAATTTGCGTTCAAGATCGATGGGATGGTCGCGCCCGTTGATCCTCACCGAGAAGGTCTCGGGCAGGCCTCGGCCCTGGATGCGGACCTTCGAGCCGTGCACCGGGATGTTCTGCAGCCGCAGGGCGTTCTCGCCGAACACCTGGTCCAGCTGGCTGCGGCGCAAGGCTTCCTCCACGCTGAAGGCTTCACCGAACCGACGTTCGGTCGTGGTGCGCAGCAGGCGCGACCGGCGCTCGGCCTGCTCGGGCGTCACCAGTTGCAGGCGTCGCGGGAAGGTTTCGTCGTAGACGCCGCCCGCGCCATAGGCCCGGACGATGTAGATCAGCTCGTCGCCCGCCCGCAGCGCCAGATCGGCCGGCAGGACGCCGTCCCACTCCATCTCCGTCACCGCGCCTGAAGGCAGCGGGATCGCAGCGATCGGCGCGACCAGGTCGGCGTCGATGGCGCGATAGACCAGCACCTCCGACCGCTCGATGAAGGCGGAATAATTGTTGTAGGCGTAGAAGCGCACCGGTTCGGCGATGCGCCCTTCCGAGAAGGCGATCTCGGACGGCGCCGAGATGTTCAGCGACGGCTGGCCGAGCGTCGGATCCTCGGTCGCCCAGATGGCGCCGCCGCCGGGCACCGCGATGCTCCAGCGCCCCACCGCCGCCGGCTGCGGGTCCTGGGGCGCCGGCGCGGCCTGGGGTTCCTCGGCTCGGGCCCGCCCCGGCGCGACGATCATCACCGAAGCGCCCGCCAGGATCGAACAACAGCACAGCATTTCCTTGAGGGTCACGGCCGGGCCTCCTGACCCGCCGGCGCGGCCGCCTGAGGCAGGATCACGCCGAAATCGAAGCGGACGGGCAGCCCCGGCGTCACGCGCCGCAGCAACGGATTGTCGGTGCTGAACCGGCTGCCGGGCGGCAGGGTCACGGGATCGACCTTCAGGATGAAGTTGCGTCCGCGCTCCCAGGGTCCGCCGTCGACACCGACCAGGTGGTAGCGGCCGAACTGGTCGGTCTCCACGATCAGCCCCCCGACCGAGGCGATGCGCACGCCGGGAATGCCGGGCTCGCCGTCGTCCTGCCAGCCGTCGCCGTCGCGATCGTCGAAGACCGTGCCGACGATCAGGCTCTCGTCCAGCAGCGGATCGGAGGTGAGCCGCACCTCGGCGGTGGCGATGTTGGAGCGCCTCGCCCCGTCCTCGGCGACGACGCTGTTCACGTGGCTGCCCGGCCGGACGCCGGCGCCGACACGCAGCAGATAGACCACCGTCGCCCGCTGGCCGATCGGGATGTCGATCTGGTCGACCCGGATCGGATTGACCCCGGCCAGGCGGAAGGCGTCGTCGAGGTCGTCGACCGCCAGTGAACCGTCGACATAGGTGAATCCCGCCGGCGGCGTGTCGGTCATGGTGACGTCGACGGCGTCCACCGCCCCGACGTTGACGATGGTGACCGTGTAACGGACCAGGTCGCCGATCTTCACATCGCGCGGCGCGGCCGACTTGGTGATCTGCAGATCGGTCGGATCGGGTTCAACGGTGATCGTCGCAGCGGCCCCGGCGGTCGCGCTCACGGCCGGCCGTCCCAGCACCTGCGCCCTGGCCGAGACGACATTGTCGAGCGGTTCGCCGGCGTTGGCCTCGGCCTGGGTGATGACGTGGGTGTAGGCGGCGCAGTTGGCCGTCGCCCCCGGCGCCAGGGTGGTGGGCGCGCAGCTTAGCAAGGTCTCGGTCCCGCCTTCGTAGGCGTCGCCCACGACCAGGTTCTCCACCGTCGTATTGCCGGTGTTGGCGACCGTCACCGTGTAGGTGATCACGTCGCCGGCGTTGCCCACGCCTTGCGTCGCCCGGTCGGTGGTCAGCGCGGCCGACTTGGTCGCCACGATCGCCGGCGCGCCCAGGATCGGCGTGGTGACCGTGTCCGCGTCGGAGACCGAGACCGCTCCAGGCCCCTGCCCTGTCGCCGTGGCCGTGTTGACCACCCGCCCCGCGTCGATGTCGGCCTGGGTCAGGAGGTAGGTCGCCGTGATCGTGGTCGCATCCGAAGCGCCCGGCGCCAGGCTGGCGATCGGGCCGCCCGACACCGTCACCCCGGCCAGGGCGTCGGCGATCGTCACGTTGTTCAGGGTCACATTGCCTGTGTTGGCGACAAGGAAGCCGTAGCGGATCGTGTCGCCCGCATCCGCGCGTCCGTCGCCGCCGTCGTCCAGCGCCGCGGTCTTGGTCAGCGTCAGGGCCGGCGCGGCCGCCACGGCGACCGTCACGCTGTCCGTCCCGGTCAGCGGGTCGCCGGACGGCGTCTGGCCGGTGACGGTGGCGGTGTTGATCACCCGCCCCGCGTCGACGTCGGCCTGGGTCAAGACGTAGGTCGCGGTGATCGTCGTAGCGTCCGAGGAGCCCGGCGCCAGGGTCGCGATCGGACCACCCGACACCGTCACCCCGGCCAGGGCGTCGGTGATGACCAGATTGCTGAGGGTCACATTGCCCGCGTTGGCGACCGTGAAGGCGTAGGTGATCACGTCGCCGACGCCGGCGCGGCCGTCTCCGCCCAGGTCCAGCACGCCGGTCTTGTCCAGCGTCAGCAGCGGCGCTCCCGTCACCGGCAGGGTCAGGCTGTCGGTCGCCGATACGGGCCCGCCGCCCGGCGCTGCGCCCGAAGCGGTGGCGGTGTTGATCACCCGGCCCGCATCGATGTCGGCCTGGGTCAAGGCGTAGGTCGCGGTGATCGAGCTGGTGTCCGAGGCTCCGGGCGCCAGGCTGGCGATCGGGCCGCCGCTCATCGTCACCCCGGCCAGGGCGTCGGTGATCCCGACATTGGTCAGGGTCTGGTTGCCCGTGTTGGTCACGGTGAAGGCGTAGGTGATCAGATCGCCCACATCCGCCCGGCCGTCCGCGCCCAGGTTGAGCGCGCCGGTCTTGTCCAGCGTCAGGGTCGGCGTTCCCACGATCGGCGTCGTCAGGCCGTCGCTCGCCGAAACCGGGTTGCCGCTCGGATCCTGTCCGTTGGCGGTGGCGGTGTTGATCACCCGGCCCGCATCGATGTCGGCCTGGGTCAAGGCGTAGGTCGCGGTGATCGAACCGGTGTCCGACGCTCCGGGCGCCAGGGTGGCGATCGGGCCGCCGCTCAGCACGATCCCCGGCAGGACATCGCTGATCGTGACGCCGTTGACGGTGACGTTGCCGATATTGGTGACGACGAAGGCGTAGGTGACCAGATCGCCCACGTCCGCCCGGCCGTCGGCCCCCATGTTCAGGCTGCCGGTCTTGTCCAGCGTCAGGGTCGGAAGGCCGGTCAGCGCCAGGGTCACCTCGTCCGAGGCGGTCGCAGTCGCGCCACCGGGCGTGGTCCCGGTCGCAGTGGCCGGATTGGTGATCCGGCCCGCGTCGATGTCGGCCTGGGTGATGGCGTAGGTCGCGGTGAAGGTCGTCGTATCCGTCGCCCCCGCCGCCAAGCTGGCGATGGGGCCGCCTGAAACGACGACGCCCGGCAAGCCATCCGTCAGGGTGAGGGTGTTGATCGTCACATTGCCGGTGTTGGAGACGGCGAAGGCGAAGCTGATGGTGTCGCCCGCGCCGATGCGGCCGTCCGGACCCAGGTTCAGGACCCCGGTCTTGACCAGTTCCAGATCGACCCGCTGGGTGATCCGGGTGAGCGCCGTGTCATCGGCCGCCAGGGTCCCGCCGGCCGGCCGCTGAGCCGTCGCGGCGGCCGTGTTCACCAGGTCGGCGCCGGCATCGATTTCGGCCGCGGTGACGGTGTGAGTGGCGGCGTAGGTCCAGGTTTCGCCGACGTCGAGCACGCCCGCGGTCCCGCCCGGCAGGCTTTCGGACGGCGCCCCGACGACGACCACGCCCCCGTTCGAAAGCGTATCGGTCAGCACCGGGGTCATCAGCCGGGTGTTGCCGCCGTTGGTGACCCGGATGGCATAGGTCAGCACGCCCGGCGCGCTGATCTGCTGCAGGTCCACGTCCTTCTCGACGATCAGCTCGGACATGTCGCTGACCATGGTGCTGGCGGTCGCGGTCTGGGCCGCGGTCAGGTCGGTGGTCACCGAGGCCGTGTTCACCAGGGTGGCGGCGGCGTCGATGTCGGCCTGGGTCAGGGCGTAGGTCGCCGTCCAGGTCCAGGTCTCGCCGACGTCGAGCACGCCCGCGGTCCCGCCCGACAGGCTTTCGGACGGCGCCCCGACGGCGACCGCGCCGCCGTTGGACAGGGTGTCGTTCAGCGCCACCGAGCTCAGCGAACGGTTGCCCGCGTTCTGCGCACGGATGGTGTAGGTCAGCGTAGTCGGGCTGCTGACCGTCGCATGGTCGACTGTCTTGGTGATCAGCACGGCCGGCGCGCTCGAGACCATGGTCGTCGCCGAGGCGGTGCGGGCGGTCGGAGTCTGGGTCGTCGTGGCCGACAGGCTGTTGACCAGGGCCGTTCCCGCATCGATCCGCGCCTGATCGACGGCGAAGGTGGTGGTGTAGGTCCAGGTCTCGCCGACATCGAGCGCGCCCGGGGTCCCGCCATCGCCCGTCGGGCCGGCCAGGGTCGCTGTCGTTCCGTCAGGCAGGGTGTCAACCGGCGCGACGCCCGTCAGGGAGACATTGCCGGCGTTCCTCAGCCGAATCACATAGTTCAGCACGCCCGGCGCCGAGATCGCCGTGCGGTCGACCGTCTTGGTCACCGTCAGGTCGGGCGCGGCGGCGACGGTAGTGGTGGCCGAGGCGGTTTGGGCGGCCGGGGTCTGCGTGGTGGTGGCCGACAGGGTGTTGACCAGGGCCGTCCCCGCGTCGATGCGCGCCTGATCGACGGCGAAGGTGGTGGTGTAGGTCCAGGTCTCGCCGACATCGAGCACGCCAGGCGCGCCTCCATCGCCCATCGGACCGGCCAGCGTCGCCGTCGTTCCGTCAGGCAAGGTGTCGATCGGCGCCACGCCGGTCAGGGAGACATTGCCGGTGTTCGACAGCGTCAGGGTGTAGTTCAGCGTTCCGGGCGCCGAGATTGCGGCCTGGTCGACGGTCTTGGTGACCGCCAGGCCGGGCGCGCCGGAGACCGTGGTGGCGGCCGTCGCCGACGCCGGCGCCGGCGTCTGCGTCGAGACCACGGAGACGCTGTTGGTCAGGGTCGCGCCGGCGTCGATCTGGGTCTGGGTCGCGTTGAAGACCGCCGTGTAGGTCCAGGTCTCGCCGACATCGAGGACGCCGGGCGCGCCGCCGTCGCCGACGGGGGCGCTCAGCACCCCGGCGGTTCCGTCCGGCAAGGTGTCGGTCGGCGTCACGCCGGTCAGGGAGACGTTGCCGGTGTTGGCCACCGTGATCGTGTAGTTGAGCGGGCCCGGCGCCGAGATGGCGGCGCGGTCCACGACCTTGGTCACCCGCAGGCTCGGCGCGCTCGTGATCGTCGTCGCGGCGGACGCCGTCTCCGGCGTCGGAGTCTGGGTCGTAACCGCCGACAAGGCGTTGATCAGGGTCGCGCCGGCGTCGACCCGCGCCTGATCGACGGCGAAGGTCGTGGTGTAGGTCCACGTCTCGCCGACATCGATGACGCCCGCCACGCCGCCGTCGCCGGTCGGGCCTGACAGAACCGCCGTCGATCCGTCCGGCAAGGTGTCGGTCGGCGCTACCCCGGTCAGCGAGACATTGCCGGTGTTCGACAGCGTGAGGGTGTAGTTCAGCACGCCCGGCGCGGAGATCGAGACCTGGTCGACGGTCTTGGTCACCGCCAGCCCCGGCGTGCCGGACACCGTCGTGGCGGCCGTCGCCGTCGCCGGCGTCGGCGTCTGCGTCGAGACCACGGACACGCTGTTGGTCAGGGTCCCCCCGGCGTCGATCTGGGCCTGGGCCGCGTTGAAGCTGGTCGTGTAGGTCCACGTCTCTCCGACATCGAGCACGCCGGGCGCGCCGCCGTCGCCGGCGGGGGCGCTCAGCACCCCGGCGGTTCCGTCCGGCAAGGTGTCGGTCGGCGTCACGCCGGTCAGGGAGACGTTGCCGGTGTTGGCCACCGTGATCGTGTAGTTGAGCGGGCCCGGCGCGGAGATGGCGCTCCGGTCCACGATCTTGGTCACCCGCAGGCTCGGCGCGCTCGTGATCGTCGTGGTGGCGGACGCCGTCTCCGGCGTCGGGGTTTGGGTCGTGGTCGCCGACAGGGTGTTGACCAGCGCGGTCCCCGCATCGATCCGCGCCTGATCGACGACGAAGGCGGTCGTATAGGTCCACGTCTCGTCGACATCGAGGACGCCGAGTGTTCCGCCGTCGCCCGTCGGCCCGACCAGGGTCGCCGTGGTTCCGTCCGGCAGGGTGTCGATCGGCGCCACGCCGGTCAGCGAAACGTTGCCGGTGTTCGACAGCGTCAGGGTGTAGTTCAGCGTTCCCGGAACCGAGATGGCCCCCTGATCGACGGTCTTGGTCACCGCCAGGCCAGGAACGCGGACCAGGGTCGTCGTGACGGAATCCGAGTCCGTGCGATTGCCGCCCGGGTCCGTCGCGGTGACCGTGACGTTGTTTATCAGGTCGACGCCGGCGTTCAGCTGGTTCTGGTTGACCGTATAGGTGGTGGTCCAGGTCCAGGTCTCGCCGACGTCGATCTCGCCCGGCAGGCCGCCGTCGCCGCTGGGGCCCACCAGCGTCGCGATCGAGCCGTCCGGCAGTGTGTCGACCGGCGTGACGTTGCTCAGCGTGGTGTTGCCGATATTGGTCGCCCGGATGATGTAGGTCAGCGTCCCGGCGGCCGCGATCGTGTCCTTGTCGACATCCTTCTCGACCAGGATGCCGGCGGTCTGGTTGACGATCGTGGTGGCGGTGTCGGAGACCGACACCGGCGTCTCGGTCGAGGTGGCGCGCGCCGTGTTGACCAGGGTCGCGCCGTTGTCGATGTCGGTCTGGGTGACCGTATAGGTCCCGGCGTAGGTCCACTGCTCGCTGACATCCAGCTGATTGTCGCCGTCGGTGTCGCCGCCGGTGAAGGTCAGCACGCCGGCCGCGCCGCTTGGCAGGGTGTCGGTCACGTTCAGCCCGGTCAGGGAAACGTTTCCGGTGTTCCGCAGCGTCACGATGTAGTTCAGCACCGTCCCGACCGTGCTGGTGCTGCTCTGGTCGACGATCTTGTCGATCGACAGCGAATAGTAACGGGCGATCGAGGTGGCCGCGTCATCCTGGGGCGCGGTGGTCTGATCGGTCGTCACCGACACGGCGTTGATCAGGGTTCCGCCGGCCTCGATGCGCGCCTGGCCGACGCTGTAGGTCGTGGCGTAGGTCCAGGTCTCGCCGACATCGATGACGCCGGCCACGCCGCCGTCGCCCGTCGGGCCCGACAGGACCGCGGTCGATCCGTCCGGCAGGGTGTCGACCGGCGTCACCCCCGTCAGCGAGACGTTGCCGGTGTTGATCACCCGGATCGCGTAGTTCAGCACCCCGGGCGCCGAGATCACCGCCTGATCGACGGTCTTGTCGATGCGGAAGGCGCCCCGCTGCGACACGGTCGTCACCGCGGTGTCGGTCGCCGGGGTCGGCGTCTGGGTGCTGACGACAGAGGCCAGGTTGGTCAGATTGGTCCCGGCGTCGATCTGCGCCTGGGTGACGTTGAAGAGCGTCGTGTAGGTCCAGGTCTCGCCGACATCCAGCACGCCCGCCACGCCGCCGTCGCCGGCCGGACCCGCCAGGCTTCCCGCCGTTCCGTCCGGAAGCGTGTCGGACGCCGCCACTCCGGTCAGGGCGACGTTGCCGGTGTTGCGCACGGTCACGGTGTAGTTCAGTGGGCCCGGCGCCGAGATCGAGGCTCGGTCGACGGTCTTGTCGACCACCATCGCCGGCGCCCTCTGAATCCGGGTCACCGCCGAACTCGTCGCCGGCGTCGGCGTCTGGGTCGTGACGACGCCGACCGTGTTGGTCCGGTCCGTTCCGGCGTCGATCTCGGCCTGGGTGACGCTGTAGGTCGTGGCGTAGGTCCAGGTCTCGCCCGCCTCGAGCACGCCGATCACGCCGCCGTCCCCGGCGGGCCCCGCCAGGCTTCCGGCCGATCCGTTCGGCAGGGTGTCGGTCGGCGTCACCCCCGTCAGCGAGACATTGCCGGTGTTGGCGACCGTGATCGTGTAGTTCAGCACGCCGGGTGCCGAGATCGTCGGCCGGTCCACCGTCTTGCGCACCGTCAGACCCGGCGAGGCCGCGATCGTCGTCACCGCGGTGTCGGTCGCCGGCGTCGGCGTCTGGGTCGTGGTCACGGAAGCCTGGTTGACCAGGGTGACGCCGGCGTCGATCCGGGCCTGGTCGCCGTTGAAGCTCGTCGCGTAGGTCCAGGCCTCGCCGACATCGAGCACGCCGATCACGCCGCCGTCCCCGGACGGCGGGGACAGGACGCCGGGCGAGCCGTCCGGCAGGGTGTCGGTCACGTTCACCCCGGTCAGGGCGACGTTGCCGGTGTTCCGCACGACGATCGTGTAGACCAGCGTGACCGGCGAGGAGAGCGACGCCACGTTGACCGTCTTGTCGATCGTGATCGCCGGCGCCCTCTGGATCCGGGTCACCGCCGAACTCGTCGCCGGCGTCGGCGTCTGGGTCGTGACGACGCCGACCGTGTTGGTCCGGTCCGTTCCGGCGTCGATCTCGGCCTGGGTGACGCTGTAGGTCGTGGCGTAGGTCCAGGTCTCGCCGACATCGAGCGTCCCCGCGACGCCCGCATCGCCGGTCGGGCCCGCCAGGCTTCCGGCCGATCCGTTCGGCAGGGTGTCGGTCGGCGTCACCCCCGTCAGCGAGACATTGCCGGTGTTGGCGACCGTGATCGTATAGTTCAGCACGCCGGGCGCCGAGATCGTCGGCCGGTCCACCGTCTTGCGCACCGTCAGACCCGGCGAGGCCGCGATCGTGGTGGCGGCCGTGTCGGTCACCGCGGTCGGGGTCTGGGTGGTGGTCACCCGGGCCGTGTTGACCAGGGTCGTGCCGGCGTCGATCTGCGCCTGGGCGACATTGAAGGTGGTGGTGTAGGTCCAGGTCTCGCCAAGATCGAGCGTTCCAACCACGCCGGCATCGCCCGTCGGCCCGGTCAGGGCTCCGACGGCTCCGTTCGGAAGCGTGTCGCTCACCGCCACGCCGGTCAGCGCCAGATTGCCGGTGTTGCTGACCCTGACGGTGTAGTTCAGCACGCCCGGCGCCGAGATCGAGGCCCGATCCACCGTCTTGTCGATGGCCACCGCCGGATTGCGGGTGATCGTGGTCGTCGCCGTGGCGGTCAATGGAGAGTTGATCTGAGCCGTTCGCCCGGTGACCGAGTTGACCCGGGCGGTCCCCGCCTCGATCTCGGCCTGGCTGACATTGTAGGTCGTCGTATAGGTCCAGCTCTCGCCGACATCGATGGCTCCGGCCACACCGCCGTCGCCGGTCGGCCCGGACAGCACCCCGGCCGCGCCGCTCGGCAGGGTGTCGGCGACCGAGATCCCGGTCAGCGTCACGTTTCCGGCGTTGCGCAGCGTGATGGTGTAGTTCAGCACGCCCGGCTGGCCGATGCTGGCGCGGTCCACCTGCTTGGTGACGACCATCACCGGATTGCGCGACACCAGCGTCGTCGCCGTGGCCGATACGGGCGACGACTGATCACTGCTTCCCAGCGCCGAATTGACCAGCGGCGCGCCGCCATCGACGTCAGCCTGGGTGGTCACGTAGGCGACCGTGTAGGTCCAGGTCTCACCCGGCTGCAACAGGCCGTCGGCCAGCACCGATTCCGTCTGCCCGCCGAGAGTGCTGGCGACGGCGTTCGGCAGGGTGTCGACCACCCTGGCGTTGGTCTGGGTGATGTTGCCGGTGTTCCGCAGCACCACTGTGTAGGTCAGCGTCTGCCCGGCGGCGTTGACCGTCGTCGGCCCGCCGGTCTGGGTCTTGGTGATGCCGAGGCCGACAGTCTGCGGGATCGGCGTGGTGGTCTGGCCGGTCGCCGTGAGCGTGGTCCCCGTCCCGTCCCGGGCTGTTCCATCGACGGTGTTGTCCACCCTCCCCCGGTCCACATCGGCCTGGGTCAGGGTGTAGGTCGCCTTGAAGGTCGTGGTGTCCGTCGCGCCGCGCGGCAGTGTCGCGATCGGACCGCCGGTCAGGATCGCCCCGGGCAGCCGGTCGGTCAGGGTGACGTTGGTCAAGGCGCTGGTGCCTGTGTTCCGCACCGTGAAGGCGTAGGTGATCACGTCGCCGACCCCGGCCACGTTGTCAGGTCCGCGATCCAGCACCCCACTCTTGGCCACCGAGAGGCCCGAGGTGGAATTCACCACCACGCTCTCGGTCAGATCGTCTCCGGCGGTGCGGCTGTTATCGACGTTGGTTCCTGTCGCGGCTGTCGTCGTGTTGGTGAGCGTGTTCCCCGCCTGCCCCGTATTGACGGTCCCGGTCAGTGTCAGGGTCGCCGTCGCGCCGGCGGCCAGGTTGCCCAGCGTCCAGACGCCGTTGGCGTTGTTGTAGCTCCCCGTGCTCGGGGTCGCGGAGGTGAAGGTCATGCCCGCGGGCAGTTGGTCGGTCAGGGTGACGCTGGTCGCGGTCCGCGCGCCCAGGTTGGTCACCGCGATCTGGAACGAGACCGCATCGCCCTCGGCCGGCGAGGCGTTGGTCGAGGACAGGGTCTTGTTGGTGCGCAGATCGACGTCGTCGTTCAGGATCGTGTGGGTCGCCTGCAGGGCCGGGTTGCCGCTGCAGCCCGTGTTCGCCAGGAAGATTTCGGCGTTGCTGGGCGTGCCGAGGCGGATGATGACCGTCTCGTCGGCCTCGATCGTGCTGTCGTTGATGATCGTCAGCGGGACCGGGAAGAGCGTGCCGCTATAGTTGCCGGCGGGGATGGTGATCGACAGCGGCGTCAGGGTGTAGTCGACGCCCGAGGTCGCCGTACCGCCGGTGATCGTCAGCGGGATGGTCACCGCCTGGTCGACCTTTCCGGTCACGGTGATCGACGGAACCGTCGGGCCGACGGCGCCTTCCAGCGCCGATGTGGCCGCCGACGAGAACTCCGCATAGGCGGCCAGATCGATCTGGATCGCGTCCAGGAAGTTGCCGACGCTGCCCGGATTGGTCGTGCGGAACTGGATCCGCTGGATTCCGGTCGCGCCAGTGTAGACGCCGGTCCCCGAATTGGTGTGCCAGAGGTTGTCGATCGGGGAGCTCTGCGACGCCAGGGTCTGCAGCACGGTCCCGGAGGAATTGGCGATCTCGAAATTGGCGATCTGCGGATTGGCGCCGCCGGCGCGGGCTCGGTGGGCGAAGAACCAGCCGATGCTCTCGCCCGTGGTGAAGCAGACCTCCTGATAGAGGGCGCCGGGAACATTGGCGTTCATCTCGGCGTGAACGGAGCCCTCGTAGGAGGCCACGCCCTGGAAGCCGCTGTCCCAGAGCTCGATCTGAGTGGCCGTGTTGTTCGAGTTGGCGACAGCTCTCCAGCCCGTGACCGCCCCGCTGTTGAACAGCTGGAAGGAAGGCGCCCCTGGGCCGTTCGGGTTCTGAGCCTCAAAGCCGGTGTTCAGGATGGATCGCTGCTGGGCTTGGGCCGCCCCGGTCCCTGAAAGAATCGTCAGGCCGACAAGTGCACTCGTAAGAGCAGCACGCAGTCCGGAAAGATGGGGCGAGAGCATCCCGTCAAACATAAAAGCTGATCATCACTTCAGAACAAGAACGTCATTCAACTTCCAGAACAAACTCAACATACAAAAGTAACTCAGCAACGCTGATTCCGCTGAATGTGGCGACTCTATAGATCTACGAACATCATTCATCACCACTATCGGAACGCACAAACATCGATGACAAAAACATTGGTCAAGCAAAAGCCCAACCGAATTACAATTCACAAGATTTCGGCTATCACCAGTGTCAAGACAAACCCGATAGCGTTCACAACACGCTCGGAGTCAGCCCAGCAATCGAATGGTGAATTCGCGCATACCCCCACCACAGCCCTCAAAAATCAGCATTTCTATTCCCACAAGGAAAGAAAATACCGCCTCCTGAAACCTTCAGCGCTGATGAATGGAAAATGTTCCCAAGCTTCTCTGAAAAGTTCATTGCACATGAAGCCTTATCGTAGCTTGCATTCGCGAACTCGCCTGAGGCGCGATGTTTGAAGCTACGATCAAGGGGCCCATCGGAACGCTCGATGCATATCCCCAGCCCGGGCGCGCACGCGAAAGACGACGCCCCATGGAGCGCGCCCCTGCTCACAATATTGCCGAAAGATCACTTGAACCCCGGGCCCGCGCGGCGTCAGCTATCGCCATTCTTTGAAGCGGAGGCACCGTGATGATTGATCGACGTCTCTTGGTGGCGGTCGCTCCCGCGGCCGCGTTGGGCCTGACCGGATGTTCCCAGGACGGCGCCGCCGCGCCGGAAGGCTCGCTTCAGCGGCTGCTGGACACCACTGGCGCCCCGGCCGTGGCGGGCATGATCGTGACGCCCGAAGGGGTGAGCTATCTCGAAGCTGCGGGTGTCCGCCGACGCGGCGCGGCCGACGTCGTGACCCAGAATGACCTCTGGCATCTCGGGTCGAACACCAAGGCCATGACTGCGGCGCTGTACGGCAAGCTGGTCGAGGACGGCCTGGCCCATTGGGGCGCGACGTTGCCCGAGCTGTTCCCGGATCTGAACCTTGACCCGGCCTGGACCCGGACGACCGTCGACCAGGTGATGAGCCATACGGCAGGGCTCAGCGACAACGGGCTGATCGATGGGCCTTGGCTGGCCGAAGCGCGGACGGACAAGCGTCCGCTGGAGGCCCAGCGCATCTCGCTGGTCGGCAAGGCTCTGGCCGCGCCTCCGAACGCCAGGCCTGGCGTCTTCGAGTACGCCAACATGAACTTCGTGCTGGCGGGAGCCGCCATCGAACGTCTGGTCGGCGCGCCTTGGGAAGAGGCGATGCGGCTGCGGCTGTTCGGTCCCCTGCAGATGGCCGGCGCGGGCTTCGGCCCGCCTCGAGGCGACCAACCCTGGGGACATCGTCGCCTGCCTCTGGGCCTGTTCGGCCTGATCCCGATGGACCCGGCCTCGGGCGCGGACAATCCCGCGGCCATGGGGCCGGCGGGCAGCGTCCATGCGTCCCTGACCGACTACGCCAAATTCCTGCGGTTGTTCCTGACCGACGGCGGCGGCTTCCTGAAGCCGGAGACCATCGCCCATCTGCTCACCCCGCCGCCGGGGAGCGACTACGCCCAAGGATGGGGGGTCCGCGCCGACGACCCCTGGGCGCAGGGCGTGCGCTACGGTCACGAAGGCAGCAACACCCTGTGGCACGCCGCGGCCCTGATCGCGCCGGCCCGGAAGCGGGCGATCGTGACCGTGTCCAACGCCTTTCTGCCCCGGAAGCGCAACGCCGCCTACGATCTGCTCACCCAGCTGAAGGCGCGCTAGTCCTCGCGCGGCTCCAGCGCGGTGAACGGCGGATCACAGGAGATCAGGCCATTTCTTGAGATGACAGGACGGGCTCGACCCGCCCGCCGGACGCAAGGCGTTCCACGGCGGCCAGCGCCGAAGAGAAGTCCGCCACCGTATCGATGACGATGTGAGCGCCGGCGTCGAGCAGCGCCGCCCGAGCGATCTGGATTCGACGCTCGCGTTCAGCGGGGGCCAGCGAAAACAGCGCCGCCCGATCAAGTCCCACGCCATTGCCCGAGGCCGCGACCCCTACGGTCCAACAGCCGGCGTTCCGGCCTTCCGCGATCCCGACGGGCGCGTCGTCGACCTTGATGCAGGCCCCCGCGGGCCAGACGCCCAGTTCGACGAGCGCTTTCCACACCATCAGCGGCGATGGGCGGCCCTCGGTGGTTTCGCCTGCGCAGACCAGCACGTCGGGCGTATAGCCCTGCTGGGCGGCGCGCGGCAGGATCGCCTCCATCATTGGGCGCGTATAGCCGGTGTTTGAACCGATGCGGATTCCGCTTCGACGGAGGTCCGTCACGATATCGGCGGCGCCGGGGATCAACTCGGCGCACTCGGCGGCCGCGGCGATCATCAGCGGCTCCACCGCATCGTGAAGCCGGTCGATATCGGCATCCTCAGGCGCCTGACCGTGCGCGGCGCGCCATTGCGCGGCAAGCCGGGGCATTGAGAGCAGGGCCGCGATATGGGCGCGCTTGGCCCGTCCCATGTCTTGGCGGACCTCAGCCTCTGTCGCCTCGACGCCTGCCCCATCAAGCACCGACAGCAGCGCGCGGACCGGCGCGCGGCAGCCGAAATCGACCATTGTCCCGGCCCAGTCGAACACCACCGCCTTGATCACGCCGGTCATGCCGCCACTCCCATCTTCACGCCGTAGAGTTGGCCGACGACGTCCTCGGCGATGGCGAAACCGGTCGAGGCGCCCGAGCCGCTCGTCACCATCACCAGCCGGACCGCCGGCTCCGGCGCATCGATGAAGCTTTGGTCCGGTCCCGAGGCGTAGGTGCCGGTCCACCGCTCGGTGATATCGGGCGCGAAGCCCAGAAGCGCCGCATACTCGTCCAGGATCAACCGGTCGACCGCGTCGGACGCAAAGGGCGGCGGCGTGTCGGCATAGTGATGGCTGTCGCCGACGACGAGCGATCCATCGGCGCTCTGGACGACGATCAGATGGATGCCGTTGGCGACGTGGCCGGATTGTTCGGCCTCGAGCCGCGATTTCAGCGTCTCGGCTTCGGGCAGGGCGGCGTACCCCGCATAGCGGATCATGCTCAGATCAGACATCAGCGCGCCCGGCAGACGCACCCCCGGATCAGCCAGGCGGAGCATCTGCAAGCGGCATCGTGTCAGGCCGCGCGCCGCGATGCGATCGGCATACAGGCCCGTGAAGTCATCGCCGGGACATGCGACCACGGCTTCAGCGCGGAGCGCGCCGTTGCTTGTGACAATGTCGGGAGCGGAGATTTCGTGAACGGTCGTACCGCGCATGAAGGCGACCCCCCAGCGCTCTTCAAGCCATCGGGCGAGCGCGGGAATGGCGGTGCGCGATTCAACGCGCAGGTCGTGCGGGCTCCACAGGGCTCCTGATACCGCCCCGTCGGACCGCAGGGGAAAGCGCGATCGCGCCTCCTGCGGGGAGAGCAGCAGACAGCCCTCCCCCATCTCGGTCTCGGCGAAGGCTTCGATCACGGCCAAGGCCTCGGGACGTTGCGCCGTCAGCATCATGCCGCGCTGTTCGACGGCGATCCCGGCCTCGGCCGCGACCTCGGTCCACACGGCGCATGATCGTTTGGCGCGCCGCCAGGTCAGGCCGCGATCCTGGCCGGTGACCGTCACGAAGCCGAAGTTGCGGATCGAGGCGCCGTTGGCCTGCGCGTCGCGGTCGATGACCACGACGCGCTTGCCCAGCTTCGCGGCGGCAAGAGCATGAGCCAGGCCCAGTATGCCGGCGCCGACCACCGCGAGATCATATTCGCGCGACACAGGACGCCCCATCAGAAGGCCAGCGACAGCGTAAGCGAGGCGCTGCGCGGCGCGCCCACGGTATAACGCTGGGTGAAATCATCGAGCATGCCGCCGATGTAGCGCTCGTCGAACAGATTGTTGACCGCCAGCTTGGCCTCGACCGAACGATCGCCGTTCAAGGGCAGCCTGTAGGTCGCCGAGAGATCGACCAGGGTATAGGCCGGGATCTCGAGCTCCGGGGTGTTCGCCGCGTCGCCGGGCGCCTCGCCGATATGGCGAACCGAGACCTGGGCGTTGAAGTCGGCGTCGTGATAGGTCAGCGCGCCGGCGAGAATGTAGTCGGGCGTGCCCGCGACATTGGCTCCCTTGGGCACCTCGACCTTGTTGCCGCCGTAGCTCGCCCCGCGGAAACCGTCCGTATAGATCGCGTCGGTGACCGTCACCGCGGCGTAGGCGCCGATGTTGCGGGTCACGTCGTAGTCGACGCTGGCCTCAAGGCCACGGGACCGCACGCCGCCGTCGACGTTGAAATAGGTTCCGCCGGTGCCTGCCGAATAGTTGATCTCGGGCTGGCCGATCGCGAAGTCATCGGTCAGGAAGACGATCGGGTCGTTGTATTCGATGTGATAGACCGTCGCCGCCGCGCGCAGTCCCGGTCTTGAGTAGCGCAGGCCCAGGTCGATGTTCGTGGCCACTTCCGGCTTGAGGTTGGAGAAGTCGGTGCCGGTCTTCTCAACCGCCCAGTCGCCGATCGCCGCGAAGTTACGCGAGTAGCCCCCGAAGATCTGGAGATCGTCGGTCAGGTCGTAGACGGCGCCGATCGACGGCAGCAGCATGTCGCTGTCGCTGTTGAGCTCGGAAACCGTCGTCGAGATCTGCACGCCCGCGGCATTGAAGTTGCGGTCCTCGACGGACTCGCCGGAGATGTCGACAAAGTAGTGCTGCAGGCCGAGATCGACCGTCAGGCGGTCCGTCGGCGTCCAGGTGTCGGCGATGTGCAGCTTGACCAGATCGGTCTCGAAATTCTGTTTGAAGTCCTCGCGATAGACGACGCCCGAAGCGATGGGCCCCCTGCGGATGTCGATGTAGGGATACCATTTACGACCGAAGTCGCGGTCCATGTGCTCGTACCAGACGCCGGCGCGCAGAACGTGGTCGCCGACCTCCGCGCTCACATTGAACACGGCCCCATAGCGGTCGTGGTTGTAGGTGCTGTTGCGATAGCTCTGGGCCGACGAGCAATCAGCGCCGGCTCTGGGCGTGTTGTCGGGGTTGAAGCAGGTCGAGGACCGCACGGTCTCGCCCGCCAGGTTGGTGTAGATCCGCTCAACGCCGCCGGTCGCGAAAGGCAGCACCGCCCGGCCCTGGTTGTCCGCCAGCGTGGTGCGGATGCGGGAACCGGCATACAGCACCTGCTGCAACGCGCCCGGGTTGGCCGTGTTGACGAAGCGGGGCTCCTGATAGGGCGGCAGGAATTCCCCGACGCCTTCCTGGTGATGGAAATAAGGCGCCAGGCTGACCTTCACCGTATCGGTCGCGTCCCAGTCGAACGTCACCGAGCCGAGGGTGTTCTTCCGGACGCCGGCCCACTCGTCGGCCCAGTACTCGTTGGCCGCCGCGCTGTTCGGGTTGAACACCGACGACGAGCCGTCGACCCGGTATCCCGTCTGTTCGATGAACGCGCGCGTCGACTCGATCACCGGATCGTCGTCGCTGTCGTCGTACGAGCCGCGCAGGGTGATGCTGAGATCGCCCAGGTCGGTGACGCTTTTGCCCTCGACGTGGAACTGCTCCAGTCCCGCCGGGGTCGAGCCGCCGTGCGGCCACAGGTGGGTGTCGAGCTTGGCCGCGCTCAGATAGGCGCGGGTGTTGCCCAGGATCAGGCCCGTGTCGATGTCGGCGAAGAAGCGATAGCTGTCGTAGCTTGCGATCGTGCTGCTGATGCGCCCGCCGAAGTCCTGGCGCGGCTCGCGCGATGAATAGGCGATCGTGCCGCCGAGCGCGGACGATGATGGCGACCCAACATCGGCCGTGCCCTGGTTGACCTGGATGCTGTCGGCGTTTTCGGACAGCAGGTACTTCATCGCGGGCGTACCCCCGAGATAGTAGGACGCGTTGCCCAGCGGGATGCCGTCCAGGGTCTGGCCGATCTTGGAATTACGCAGGTTCACCTCGAAGCCGCGGATGTTGATGCCGTAGCTCCAGGGGTCGCCGTTGAAAGCGTCCGATCCGCGGATCTGCACGCCGGGCACGAGCCGGATCGCATTGACCAGGTTCTCGCCGCCCGCGAGCGCCTCGATCTGCTGCTGGTCGACGACGTTGTTGCCGCGTGCGACGCGCTCGGCGGTGACGATGACTTCGTCGATCACGGTGGCCTGCAGCTCCCCGTTGGCCGCCGCATCCTGGGCGTGGGCGCCCCCCGCAAGCATGATGGCCGCGACCGCCACGCTTGTGGCCAGCCCCTGTTTGGTTGTGTGCTGCACGTCTCTGCTCCCCGCATGAGGTCGATGGACGGAAGCAGTTCGCCGCCGTCGGCAGAGGCCCAATGATCGGATAGCGCGGCTACGGCAAAGTCATTGCGCCTATGCCGCCCATAGGAAGCACCTATTGGTTCGACGGCCCCGGCGTCATCAAACTGACGCCCATGTCGACCATGACGCTCCCACCTCCCAACGCCGCATCAGCCGCATCAGCCGGGACCGGAATGTCGGTGAATTTCCAACATCTCAGGGCGTTCCATGCGATCGCCATCGAGGCGAGCGTAAGCGCCGCCGCGCGACGGCTGAACGTTTCACAGCCGACGTTGTCCCAACAATTGAAGACGCTGGAGGAACGGCACGGCGTCGTTCTCTTCCATAGCCGCAAGTCGCCGCTGAAGCTTTCCGAGGCGGGGCAGGACCTGTTCCGGCTTACCCAGAAACTCTTCTCCGCCAGCGCCGACATCGGCGAAATGCTGGGAGAAGCAAGCGGCGTCGACGGCGCGACACTCAGGATCGCATCGGATTCACCCCCTTACGCCGCCCATCTCGTCGCCGCGTTTCGCCAGCTCCATCCCAAGGTGCAGCTCCGCGTCCGGATCGGGAACGCCCGTGAGGTCGTGGAACTGTTGCGCAAGGCCGAGGCGGATGTGGCGATCGCGTCGGATCCGCCCGGCGATTCCCTGTTCGCCTACGAGCCTCTTTATGCGGATCGGCTGACGATAGGGCTGCCGGCCCAGCACGAACTGGCCAAGCTGGACGCCTTCCCGCTTCCGGCCCTGGTCCGTGAGACGCTCCTGGTCCGCGAGCAGAGTTCACGGACCCGGGTGGTGTCGCAGTCCCTGATTGCGAGCGCCGAAATCGAGCCCGCTACGGTGATCGAGATGCATACGCGCGAGGCCATCCGCGAAGCGATCGCCCTGGGCGTGGGCCTGGGCTTCTTCTTCTCCTGTGAGGCGCCGCCCGATCCGCGCATCGTCTATCGACCGATCGAGGGGAACATCGACGGCTACGGCCTTTCGGGCTACTTGGTCTGCCTCGCGGACCGGCGACGCACCTCACTGATCCGCGCCGTCATGGATGTCGCCCGACCGCTTCGGGCATTGAGCCCGATCGCGCTGCCCGGCCTGAGCGGCGGCCAATGACGTTTTCGCAACGCCTGGACCGCGCCCATCCCGCGCTCTTCTGCGCCTTCGCGGGGCTCGCGTCCTTCTCGGCCTATTTCGCGATGTATGCGTTCCGAAAGCCCTTCGCCGCGGCGACGTTCGAGAACGTGGCGGACTGGAGCTTCGCACTCGATTACAAGATCGCCCTGATCGTCGCCCAGGTCCTGGGCTATGCGCTGTCGAAGATCATCGGGGTCAAGCTGATCTCCGAGCTCGGGCATGCACGCCGGGCGGCCTCGATCGTGGGGCTGATCGTCCTGTCCTGGCTGGCGCTGGTGTTGTTCGCGGTCGTGCCCGCGCCCTGGAACGTCGGGGCTCTGTTTCTCAACGGACTTCCGCTCGGGCTGATCTGGGGGCTGGTGTTCAGCTATGTGGAAGGACGCCGAACATCGGAGATGATCGGCGCGATCCTGTGTTCCAGCTTCATCCTGTCGTCCGGCGTGGTGAAATCCGCGGGCCGTTGGTTGCTCGATGACATGGGCGTCAGCGCCTTCTGGATGCCCGCCGCCGCCGGCGCGCTGTTCTTTCCCATGCTGTTGATCGCGGTGCTCGGCCTGTCGATGCTGCCGCCGCCCAATGCCGCCGACCGCGCCGAACGCACCGAACGCGCGCCGATGAACCGCGACCAGCGAAGCGCCTTCCTGCGCCGCCATGCGGGCGCGATCATCCCGCTGGTCGCGGCCTACGTCCTGCTCACGGCCTTCAGGGACTTCCGGGATAATTTCGCCGCCGAGATCTGGCAGCAGCTCGGCTACAAGAACGTCGCCGCCCTGTTCACGGCCAGCGAGATCCCCGTCGCCCTCGCCTCGCTCGCCATCCTGGGCGCCTTGATGGTCGTGCGCGACAACCGGCGGGCCCTCTTGCTGGTCCACGGCGCGATCATTGGCGGCGCGCTTCTGATCGGCGCCTCGACGCTCGCCTACCAGGCCGGGCTGCTCGACCCTCTCGCATGGACCATCCTGACCGGTGCGGGCGTCTACATGGCCTATACGCCGTTCAACGCCATGCTTTTCGACCGGATCATCGCGACTACGCGCGAGGTCGGCACCGCCGGGTTCCTGATCTACCTCGCCGACGCGAGCGGCTACGCGGGAACCGTCGGCCTTCTCCTGTTCCGCAACTTCGGCGCCGTGCATCTCGACTGGGTCAGCTTCTTCGCGGCGATCGCCTACGCCACGACGGTCATCTGCGTCGGCGGGGTCCTCCTGTCCGCCCTTCACTTTTCGAAGGTGCGGGCGGCCCATATCGTCGGCGCCCCCGCGCCGCAGGGGTCTTCGGCGTGAGCTTGCACTGGCCGGACGGCTATCGCCCGGGAAGCGGACTGCGAGCCCTTTCGCTAGATCCGGCTTTCAGAAGGGCTGCAGCCCGGCCGCGATCCTGAGCCCTTGAGCCGACGCCACGCAGTCTGCGCGCTTGCGATCCATGAAGTCTCCGACCGACGGATCGTCGACGACGACATAGCCGTTTCGGTCTGAAAGCCGCCCCTGCTTTCTGGCCAATGCATAGGTTTCCCGAAGCATGGCCACGTCATAGTAGAGGTCGTGCAAGGTTCGTCGCCAGACAGGATTGACGACCTCGGCGCGGGCGCCGTGCGCCACTTCAAACGCCCGGCG